>MGTU01000001.1 GCA_001799615.1 Elusimicrobia bacterium GWA2_61_42
TGCCCGTGCTCGAGAAGATCGTGCAGACCGGCAAGCAGTTCCTGATCCTCGCCGAGGACCTGGACGGCGAAGCCCTGGCCACCCTGGTGGTCAACAAGCTGCGCGGCACCCTTAAGGGCTGCGCCGTGAAAGCCCCCGGCTTCGGCGACCGCCGCAAAGAGATGCTGGAAGACATCGCCATCCTCACCGGCGGCGAAGTCGTCAGCGAAGAGCGCGGCATGAAGCTCGACAAGGCCGACGTGAAAGTTCTGGGCCGGGCCAAGCGCATCGTTATCGACAAAGAGAACACCACCATCGTGGACGGCGCTGGCGACAAGAACGAAATTAAGAAGCGCACCAGCCAGATCCGCAAGCAGATGGAAGAGACCACCTCCGACTACGACAAGGAAAAGCTGGAAGAGCGCCTTGCCAAGCTGTCCGGCGGCGTGGCCGTCATCCGCGTGGGCGCGGCGACCGAGACCGAGATGAAGGCGAAGAAGTCCAAGATCGAAGACGCCAAGAACGCCACCAAGGCGGGCGTGCAGGAAGGCATCATACAGGGCGGCGGCGTAGCGCTGATCCGCGCGGCCAAGGCCCTGGACAAGGTGAAGGGCGACAACGACGACGAAATGACCGGCATCAACATAGTGCGCCGCGCCATCTACGCGCCGCTGCGCATCATCGCCGAGAACGCCGGCATGGACGGCTCCATCGTCATCGAGAAGATCAAGAACTCCGCCCCCGAGATCGGCTTCAACGCCGACACCCTGGAATACGTGGACGTCATGAAGGCCGGTATCGTTGACCCGCTCAAGGTCACCCGCACCGCCCTCGAGAACGCCGCCTCCATCGCCAGCACCCTGCTGACGACCGAGTGCCTGGTCGCCGACCTCCCGGAGAAGAAGTCTCCCGCGATGTCCGGTATGCCCGGCGGCATGCCCCCCGGCGCCGACATGTACTAAGTCAGCGCTTAACAATGAAAACCCCCGGGCCTCCAAAGCCCGGGGGTTTTTATTTGTACAGGTTAGCTCACTGCCCAAGGGCCTGTCACGGGGGCCGGAACGCAAAACCGCGGTCACTGCAATGGCCTGCGGCCACCCGCACACCGTGCTCGCCGCTGCCCGCCTCGGGCCTCGCGCTTACGCAAGCTCGGCCCTCCGGCAGGCTTTTGCTAACCCGGCCCCCGCGCCAGGCCCAGGCGGTTTTTTAGTTTTTAGGTGTTGCAAATGACTTTTGGAGGGGTGGCCGGGGTGTTGCCCTGCAAACCCTTTGCGGAAGAGGGGGCCCCGCCATAAATTCCCTAGGCGGGGGGAAACCGACGCAAGGGTTTCCATCTTCCAGGGTTTGCAGGGCAACATCCCGGACAGGCCCCCGACTTCACATCTCGCAGTAACTTATAGTTCCTATGCAGCTTCAGGATTTTCTGTAGGTGGGATGACTACGGGTTCGGGGGGGCGCTGGCCGTTGGCGTCTTTGGAGAGGAAGCCGCCCAGGCTCCAGAAGCCGGCGGCCGAGATGCAGGCCAGGAAGGCCACAATGAACCAGGGCGCCTGCTGGAAGCGCGGACTGAGGTTCTGAATGGCGTTAGAGCCCAGGAAGATGCCCGCGGCGCTGCCCACCTGCTGGAACAGGCCCTGCACGCCCAGGTAGCGCCCTTTCTCCGCCTTCGGCGCCATGTTGGCGCCCAAAGCCTGGATGCCCGGCGACACGGCGATCTCGCCCAGCGTCACCACCACGACAGCCGCCGCCGCGAAATAATAAGAGGAAGCGTAGCCCACGCCCAGATAGCCAGCCGCGTAGCACAAAGCCCCCAGCGTAAGCCCCGTGGTGATACGCCAGCCGTCCATCACACGCGTAATGAAATACTGCAGCAGCACCACCAGCGTCCCGTTAAGCGTGAACAGCAGCCCGATCTGCCGCTCCGAAAAACCAAGATAAGCCTTGGCGTAAAGCGAAGTGGACACCACCAGCTGGCTCATGACAGCGCACATGGTAAAAGTAAAAACACAGAACCGCAGGAACTGCTTATCCTTCAGCGTCCCCGCCGCCGCCTTAAGGTCGAACCCCGCGTCGCCGCCGCGCGCCGCCCCCGGCTTGTTCTTTATGATAAAGAAGAGTATCACCGCGCACACCGCGTACACCGCCGCGCTCACGCCGAACAGCATGGCGTAAGACCCCGCCGCCAGCAGGCCGCCGATAGCCGGGCCCAGCGCCCAGCCCGCGTTGCCGCCCATGCGCAGCAGGCCGTAAGCCTTCAGCCGGTGCATGGGGGGCACGTAATCCGCCACCCAGGAGCGCGCCGCCGGCTGGAAGAAAGAACCGATGAACATGCCGACGGGGTGGAACACGAAAATGGCCCAAAGCCCCGTCCCGCTCCAGATAACCCAGGCTATCACCCCGATAAGCAGCGCCCTCAGGGCCAGCGACATTACCATCACTTTCTTGCGGCCGATAACGTCCGAGATCTCGCCGCCCATCACCTGCGAAACGCCGCTCACCAGCATGGAAAGAGAAAGGAAAAGACCCACCCAGGCCATAGGCACGCCGCGGTGGCCGCTGAGATAAAGCGCCAGGAAAGGAAAAGAAACCGAATAACCGGCCGTCATCAGCGCTTCCGTCGCGATGAGCAGCCAGAAAGAAGGAGGGAGCGCCATAGTTCAATAATAGCATTTGGACAGCGAACCCGGCCAAACGCGCCCGGACGGCCTTATTTCCCTATGAAAAACCGGGCTTTTTTGCTAGAATATAAGTAATCCTAATGCCGACCGCCGAACTTACACGCAAAAGCGCGCTTCTGTCCAATTTCCAAACCGTTACGGGCCGCATTGCCTCAGCCTGCGGCAGAACGGGGAGAAAACCCGCGGACGTGGAAGTGCTGGCGGTAACCAAATACGCGGCCGACGAAGACGTCATAACGCTTATACAGGCCGGCGCAATAAAGACGGCGGGGGAAAATAAAGTACAGGACGCCAGGACCAAGTGGACCAGCGGTGCCCTGGCCCCGCTGAGAGCCCGCGTCAAACTCCATTTTATCGGCCACCTGCAGACCAACAAGGCCAAAGCCGCCGTCGAGACCTTCGACTGGATAGACTCCATAGACAGCCTTAAAATCGCGGTGGAAGTTAACCGCCACGCCGAAGCGCTGGGCAAGACCATGCCCGTGCTGATACAGCTGAAGCTCAACGACTCCGCAGCGCAGTCGGGCGTGACCCCGGCGCAGGCGGGAGAGCTGCTGGCCGGGCTGCGCGGGCTGAAGAACCTGGTGCCCTGCGGCTACCTGGGCATAGCGCCCGCCGGCGCGCAGCCGGAAAAGCTCAAAGCCGTATTCGCCGAAGCTAAAAAGATTTTTGACCGTGATTTTCCGGCCAAAAGCGGAGATTCCGGGTTTAAGACCTATCTTTCACTCGGGATGAGCGGAGATTATGAACTGGCGGTGGAGGCGGGGTCAAACCTGCCACGCGTGGGCAGTTCTCTTTTCGCTTAAGCGTCGGGGACAGCGGCGGCGCCCGCCAAGGGCCGCGGCAACAGCGAGGTAAGGGACATGATAGTAAAAGTCAGAGTTATACCGAACTGTGAAGACAATGAAGTGGTTTCCCGCATAGGCAGCGTGCTGCGCGTCAAGATCTGCGCGCCTGCGGCCGACCTCAAGATAAACCTGCTGCTCAGGGATTATCTTTCGGAGTTTTTCGAAGTCCCGGCCAAGCTGGTCAACATCATCCGCGGCGCCAAAGGCCGCGAAAAAACCGTAGAGATAACCGGCAAGACGGAGGAGCAGCTGAAGAACCTGCTCGACTCCATACCGTAAGCCGATGATCCCGCCGCGCCTTAAATTCTCAACCAAAGGCCTGCAGATCCTGGACCAGCGCAGCCTGCCGGACAGGATCGAATACCTCACAGCCAGGAACGCCGCGCAGACCGCAGCCGCCATAAAGGACATGGCGCTGCGGGGCGCGCCGCTCATCGGCTGCGCCGCCGCTTTCGGCTTCGCCCTGGAACTGCGCCGCCTGCGCCCCGGCACTTCCGCCGAGCTTGCCGCCGCCGCCAAAAGGACCGCCTCGCTGCTTAAAGCCGCCAGGCCTACGGCCGTGGCCCTCTTCTACGCCGCGGACCGCATGCTTTCCAAAGCTTTGTCCTACGCCGCCGCCAACCCCGGCAGGTTCGGCCCCGCGGGCACTTCCATGCTGCTGGCGCAACTGGACCGCGAGGCGCGCCTGGTGACTTCAGAGGACGAGGCCGCGTGCCTCGCCATGGGAAAATATGGGGCAGAACTGCTGCCCAGGAATTGCGTGATCATGACGCACTGCAACGCCGGCGCGCTGGCCACCATGGGCATCGGCACGGCCGTGGGCGTGATCACCGCGGCCCACGAGCAGGGCAAGATCAAACACGCCTACTCCTGCGAGACCCGCCCCTACCTGCAGGGCGCGCGGCTGACCATCTGGGAGCTGATGCGGGGGGGAGTGCCGTCGGAACTTATCACCGACAACATGGCCGCCCACATCATAAAGACCTGCGGCGTCAACGCCATAGTGGTGGGCGCCGACCGTATCGCCGCCAACGGCGACACCGCCAACAAGATAGGCACCTACGGCCTGGCCGTCATCGCCAAACATCACAAGGTCCCGTTCTACGTAGCGGCGCCTACCCCCACGATCGACCTGGCCGCGCACTCGGGCGACGCCATCGTCATCGAGGAGCGCTCCATAAAAGAAGTGACCTACGTGAAGGGCGCCTGCATCGCCCCCAAAGGCGTAAAAGTCCGCCACCCCGCCTTCGACGTAACCCCCGCCGGCCTCATCACGGCCCTGATCACCGAAAGGGGCGTAATAGCCCCCGTCACCCGCGCCGCCATAAAAAAACACCTCGCTTAAACCCAAGGAGCGTCACGGGGGCAGGGCTGTCAAAAAACGCCTTGTGTAAACCCCGGCAGCCAAGGGTATGGGCCCGTCGGGCACGGGGTCGGCCACACCGTGGCCGCCCCTCGTCACTCCCTCGCCGCGCTACGCAAGCGGCTTCGGTCCGTGACGGCCCGCCGAACCCATACCCTTGGCTGCCGTGGAGGCTACGCTGGGACAGGGTTGGCAAAAACCCTGCCGGAGCCCGACGCTTGCGTAAGCGCGGAGGGCGAGGCGGGGAAGCGCGAGCACGGTGTGCGAGACGCTGTTTTTTGACAACCCTGTCCCAGCGTAGCCGAGTCTAAATTTTCCTGTAATATAGTTGTAACACCCCTTTGTTATCATTTAAGCATGACCGAACCGATTTTGCGGTATTACGCCTACATTAAAAAAAGCATACGCGGCCCCTTCAGTCCGAAGGACGCGGCGCTGCAGCCCGGCTTTGACCGTGCCACTTTGGTCTGCCCCGAAAAAGCTCTCGGCCAGTGGCGCGAAGCCGGCCTCGAAGCCGCTTTCCAGGCCCTGCTGGCGGCCCCGCCCTGCGCGCCGATGAAACCCAGCCCCCCGATGACGGTGCAGGCCGTTGAGGAAAGAGCGTCGCGCTCCCTGCTGGAAAAAGCCATTTCGAAGAACGCCGCCCTCGAGCGGGAAGTAAAAGAGCTGCGCAAGGCCTACCACTCGGAAAAGCACGCTTTCGAGGAAGCCCTCAGGAGAAAAGAGGGGGAGGCGAAAGCGCTGACGGAGAAGCTCAAGCGCTCGATAGAGAATTCCCAGAACATCAAAGGGGAACACCCCTCTTGGGAAACTTTGTACAAGACCCTGAAGAAGCGCTCCGAGGAAAAACTTTGCGAGGCCACCCAGGCGCTGTCCGAAAAGATCTCGGAAACGGCGCGCATGCGCGAGCAGCTGCAGGCTGCGGGGGAAAGGTCCCGCAACGAGCGCCTCAAGGCCGAGCGGGAGCAGCAGGCCGCCCTAGCCGCCATGCAGGACGAGGTCAGGGAATTCAAGTCCCAGCTGGAGGAAAAGGACATGCTGGCCCGGACCCTGGGCGACAACATCGCCTCCCTGCTCGGCAAGAACGAGGAGTTCCAGAGCATCATGTTCGAGGAACGCCGCGACCACGAGGAACAGACCAAAAAGTTCTGCGAGGAGATCGGCCGCCTGCGCGCCGACCTGAAATGGCGCGACCAGGAGCTGGGCAAGATCCGAGAGGAACTTTTCGACGCCGTGAACAGGATCCGGGAAGCCGAATCCGTGGACGAGATAAAGTCCAGGGAGCAGGAGGAGCTCTACGGCGTGATGAGCTCCAAGCTCAAGCTGCTCTCCGGGTATTTCGAAAACCTGGAAGCCCGCGTAAAATACGCCTTCCGCAAAGCCTGACCCGGCCGGCCGGCCCCGGGAGAAAGTCCGCAATTAACCGGCCCGTTCCAACCCTCCTGAATTGCTATAATTTGTATTAATAAATAGCAGGAGAGGCTGATGAACATCACTTTCAAACAACTCATAGTCGCGGGCGGCCCCATACTCTTCGTATTGGTCTCCCTCTCGATATATTCCATAGCCCTGATCTGGGAACGCTGGACGGTCTATAAAAAGACCTTCAGCGGCATGGACGAACTGCTCTACAAAGCGCACGCCCTCCTTAAGACCGGCGAGATCAAGCAGCTGACGGAAATTTCCGCCCGCTCCAAGACCGCGGCCGGGGACGTCCTGCACAAGGTGCTTACGCATTACGGCAGCCCGCTGGAGAAGCGCGAGCTGGCCGAGAAAGCCGTGGAATGGCACGTTTCCCGCCTGGGCAAAAGCCTGACCGCCATCGCCACCATCGGCAGCATCAGCCCCTTTATCGGCCTGTTCGGCACGGTCATCGGCGTGATCCGGGCGTTCAAGGACCTGTCCATGTACGCCGGCGCCGGCCCCTCGGTGGTGGCGATGGGCATAGCCGAAGCCCTGGTCAACACGGCGGCGGGCATCTTCGTGGCGATCCCTGCCATCGTGGCGTACAACTATTTCGCCCATAAGGCCAACGAGTTTTCCAGCGAGATGAACTGGCTGACCGAGCAGGTGATAGACCGCTCGGCTTCCAGGGAATTCAGCGGCATAGTTTAAGGGGCCGACGGATGCGCGTACACACGGTAAAAAGCGGGATAATAGCGGAGATCAACATGATCCCGCTCATCGACGTTTCCCTTATCATTCTCATCATCTTCATGGTGATCACGCCTTTCCTCGTCCAGTCGCAGATCCAGGTGAGCCTCCCCAAGGCCGCCACCGGCGTCAAGGGCGGGGACGACAACGTGCTGAAAGTGCAGCTGGCGGCCGACGGCACGATGGCCGTGGACGGCAAACCCGTCCGGTTCCAGCGCCTGGAGAAAGAGCTCATCCTGCGTTTCTCCAAGTCCTATAAAAAGACCGTGCTGGTAGAGGCCGACAAAGCGGTGCCGATAGAGCGCGTGGTCCAGGTGCTGGACGCGGCGAAGAAGCTCGGCGCCGGCAAGGTGGGCATAGCCGTAAAGCCGGCGGACTAGCGCGCGGCCCCATAGTATGCGGCATTACCTCCTCTACTCCTCCTCCGCCCATTTCCTGCTCCTAGCGGTTATTTTTTTCGCCTCCAGGAATTCGCTGCAGCTCCAGAAAAAAGAAACCTACTACATAGACTTCATCGGCCCCTCCAGGATCGTAACGATGGAGAAGGCGGCCATCCCCGAAGGCCGGGACGGCCCGGCGGCGGCAAAGGCGGCGAAGACTCCGAAGCGCCCGGCGGCGGAAAACCCGGAGGCCGAGGACTTCACCCAGGGCGCGCTGCCCAAGCCCAGCGTGCTGGCCGGCGGGGGAAAACTGTTCGAGGAAGAGAAGAAGGAACCCGGGGCCGGCGGGGAGAGCGGCACCCCCATCGTGACGGATTCGGCCAACTTCCCCTACCCGTGGTATATAACGCAGGTGCGCGAAGCCCTCTGGAACGCCTGGACCGGGAAAATGCCTTCGGGCGGCGACCTGCGCTGCACGGTCAGATTTTCGATAAACCGCGACGGCTCGGTAAAAGGCGTCAGCGTGGAAAAATCCTCCGGCAACCGCCTGTTCGACAACGCGGCCGAAAGCTCGGTAGAGAGCGCCGCGCCTTTCCCGGTACTGCCCGAGGATTTCTACGAGGACAAACTGACCGCGCACGTCGAGTTCAAGGCCATGGACTAAAGGTTTCGCTCATGAAAGCCACCCCGCTGATAATTCTCGGACTGCTGCTCAACCTGGGGGCCTTCGTTTGCTACCCTGAAACCGGCAGGATGGGCATGACCTTCCTTTATGTGTCCATGATGCTCTGGACCGCATTCGCGCTTTTAATTACCCGCTACTCCCCCGGACCCGGCCCGGCCTGGAAGACGGTGCAGCTCATGTTCTTTGCGGCGGCTTGCGCGTTCTCCGCGCTTTCCCTTCTGCCGCAGAAGGACGGGGTAAGCGCGCTGACCAAGTTCAACAAGGGGCAGTACCCGAACAGGCGGGATATTTACATAGGCCTGCTGCGCCTGGGCATAAACTACCCGGCGCTGCTGCCCCCGCAGAAAGAGGAAATACTCCCATGAGCCTGATACTCAAAATACTGTCGGTAGCCCTGCTGCACATGGCTTTTTTCGCCGCCTACCCGGAAACCGGGCCCCTGGGCAACTACTACCTGGGCGTTTCGCTGCTGATCTGGAGCGTCTTCGTAACGTTCGTGAACACCAGCACCAAACTGGTAAAGCTGGTGAGCGGGGCGCTGGGCCTGGCCGTCAACCTGGCCGTTTTCGCCCTGATGGCCGTGGCGGTGGCGGCCACGATGCCGCAGCGGGACAAGACCAGCGTGCTGGAAAAGCTGCAGGCGCGCCGCTTTCCGGACGAGGATATTCTGCGCTCGGGCCTGCTGCGCTTCGGCGTAAAGCTGGACGCGAACATGAAGTCCGGCATGAAAGGCCTGGACTCGGAAGTGAACAAGGCCGTAAAGAAATTGAAAGAGGATAACGGACAATGAACGGAAAGACCGTAGCTATCACCGGCGGCACGGGGTTCATAGGCGGCGCCCTGGCGAAAGCCCTGCTGGCCAGCGGCTACGCCGTAAAGATCTTCACCCGCCGCAACCCGGCGCGGCGCATCGAAGGCGCCCAGTACGAGGTGGTTTCCTTCACGGACCGCGAAAGCCTCAAGAAGGCGGCGGACGGAGCGGATTTCATAGTGCACATGGCGGCCATGCTGTTCTCCCGGACGCGCGCCGGCTTTGAGCAGGCGAACGTGACCGGCACGGCCAACCTGGTGGCCGCGGTCAGCACGCTGGCCAAGCCGCCGGAAAAAATAATCTATATCTCCAGCCTGTCCGCGGGCGGACCGTCCGCGGACCCGGCCTCCCCGCGCTCGGAAGAAATACCGGACGCCCCCGTCTCCGACTACGGCCGGACCAAGCTGGGCGGGGAAAAAGAGATCCTGCGCCTGCCGCCTTTCGTGCGCCGCACCATCCTGCGCCCGCCCATCGTTTACGGCCACAACGAGTACGCCGTCTCGAAGATAGCGCACTGGGTAAAAAAAGGCTTCATGGTTAACGCCGGCGCTTCGGGCAGTTTCAGCTTCGTCTACGTCGAGGACCTGGTCGCGGCCATAATAACGGCCCTGGAAAACCCGGCTACCGACGGCAATACCTATTATATCTGCGAGAACCGGACCTACTCCTGGAAAGCCTTCATAACCATGCTGGCCGGCGCCATGAAAGTTAAAATGCCTTTCATGGTGGACCTGCCCCGGCCGCTCCTCTGCGCGCTGGGCCTGGTTTACGAGGCCGTGTCCTGGCTGGGCGGGGCCGAGCCGGTATTCAACCGGGACAAGGCGCGCGAAGGCGCCGCCCCCAACTGGACGGCGTCCTCCTCCAAATGGGAACGGGACACGGGGTTCAAGAACTGGACCAGCCTGGAAGAAGGGATAAAAAAGACCTTCAGCTGAAAAAAACAGCTACAGGAACACAGGCTGGTTTTTTATATAATAATAACAGCGGGATAATCAGATTTGCGGAGAGGTGGCCGAGCGGTTGAAGGCACCGGTTTGCTAAACCGGCATACGGGGTAAACCCGTATCAAGGGTTCGAATCCCTTCCTCTCCGAACTTTTTTGCTTTTTAAAAAATCCGAATTTAAATTTAAAATTTCTGCGCGCGCAGAATTAAAATTAAATATAAATTCCCAAGGTTTTT
>MGTU01000002.1 GCA_001799615.1 Elusimicrobia bacterium GWA2_61_42
TGACCATCCTGCAGGACCTCAAAGGCAACCGCATCCGCATAGGCCGCCTGAAGGCCCCGCTGGAGCTTAAAAAAAAGCAGCGCGTAATCCTGGCGCAGCCCGGCGCCGCCGCCCGGCCCGGGGAGATCCCTTTCGACTACCGCGGTTCCCTCAAGGTCATAAAGAAAGGCCAGTTCATCTATATCGACGACGGCAGCATCACCCTGGAGGTTAAAGCCGTGGGCCGCGGCTCCCTGACCTGCGAGGTAACGGCGGGGGGGACCCTGAAAGAGCGCAAAGGCGTCAATATCCCGCTGGCCCACCTGGATTTCCCGCCGCTCTCCGTAGAGGACAAGGCGGACATAGAGTTCGGCGTGGCCCACAAGCTGGACTTCATAGCCCAGTCCTTCGTGCGCTGCGCTGAGGACGTAGCAGCCGTAGCGCGCCTGGTCAAACCCCGCCACCCCGCCTGCAGGATCATCGCCAAGATAGAAGCCCGGGAAGCGTTGGAGAACCTGGAAGAGATCGTGGCCGCCGCCGACGGCGTGATGGTGGCGCGCGGCGACCTGGGCGTAATGTTCCCGCTGTGGGAAGTGCCCGTACTGCAGAAACGGATAATCAAGCTGTGCAACCGCCTGGGCAAGCCGGTCATCACCGCCACGCAGATGCTGGAGACCATGACCGCCAACCCCCTGCCTACCCGCGCCGAGGTTTCCGACGTGGCCAACGCCGTGCTGGACGGCACCGACTACGTCATGCTGTCGGGCGAGACCGCCGCCGGCAAATACCCGGCAGAGACCGTGCGCATGATGAACCAGGTAGTTAAGTACACCGAAGCCAATTCCTAGAACGCGGTTTTTCGCCGCAGACCGAAAGGCCCATGAGATAAGGGGTCTTTAGTACCTATTGCGCCGCGCGCAACGCGGGTATAATTATAAGACGTGAAAACCAAAGCTTGCCGTACAGCAGGGAGAACCACCATATGAAATACCCCGTAAAAGGTCTGCTAACCTATTTCTGCGGCCTTATCCTTTTAGCCGGCCAGGTCTCGGCCGCCTCCATCGACGAACTGGAAGCGCTGTCGGCCGCCGCGCCCGGCGAATACGGCAGGGTTTTCGACAAGAATTTGGCTTCCGCCACTACCGGCGCCGCCGCAGGCCTTACCCAGCGGCAGCTCAAGCAGCTGATGCTGCAGGACCTGGACTCGGTAAGGAACATGATAGCCGCCCGCTACGCGCCGGCCGGCTGGAAACAGGAACAGTTCGGCTGGGACCTGGACGCCGAGATCCAAAAAGCCAAGGACCAGGTGAACGCTTCCGACTCTTTCGGCGTAAAAGACTACCAGCAGACGCTGAAGACGCTGTTGAATTCCATGCGGGACTACCACGTTTCCGTCTCGTTCTATTCCACCGAATACTCCGCCCTGCCCATCGGCGTGATAGAGGCCGGCGGCCGGTATTTCATTTCCTCCATAGGCCGCAAGACCCTGCCGGAAAGCGTCTTCCCTTTCAAGATCGGCGACGAACTGACCTCTTTCGACGGCAAGCCCGTGGCCGAGGCGGTAGCGGAGCTTAAGAAGAAAGCCGGCATGGACAACGTGGCGCATACCGACGAAGCCATGGCGCTGATGATGTCTTTGACCTTCCGCGGCGGCATGCTGGGGGATACCGTGCCCCAGGGCCCGGTGGTCATCGGCATAAAGCCCGCCGGGGCCGCGGAATCCGTCCCCTTCCAGCTGAACTGGATCCACGCGCCCGAGCAGATAGCCCCGCAGCCCTTCGTTACCAAGCGCATGGGCCCCAAGCTCCCCATGTCCTGGCTGGGCATGATGCTGCTGCAGACCCCTTACGCCGCCGCCGGCGCGCAGGCTTCCTACGCCCTGGGCCACAAGGACGGGTTCCTGCCCGACTTCGGCGAGAAGACCTGGGAAGCCCCGGCCGACAACGCTTTCAGGGCTTACGTATATAAGTCGCCGGCCAGCGGCAGAAGCGTGGGCTTTGTGCGCATTCCCACCTACCTCGTCGACAACCCGTCCAAGCTGGTAAAGGACTTCGCCGCCCTGATCCCCGAATTCAACAGCCGCGCCGACGCGCTGGTCATAGACCAGACCAACAACCCCGGCGGCATAGTGTTCTACCTGTACGCGCTGGCCTCCATGCTGACCGACGCCCCGCTTACCCTGCCCAGGCATTACATCTCGCTGACGCAGGCCGACATAGCCGAATCGGTGGACTTCATAAAAGAAACGGCCGGGGCCAAGACCGACGCGGACGCCAAAGAACTGCTGGGCCCCGACCTCGCCGGCTGCCCCGTGAACCTGGAACTCCTGAACAACTGGATAGCTTTCCACACCGAGGTCATAAAGCAGTGGAGCTCCGGCAAAACCATTACCAGCCCGCTGCCGGTGTTCGGCATGGCCGCCGTTAAGCCCGACGCGGCCGTGCGGTACGTCAAGCCCATCATGATCCTGACCAACCCGCTGGACTTCTCCGGGGGGGACTTCTTCCCGGCCATCATGCAGGACAACAAGCGCGCCGTAGTGTTCGGCGAGCGCACCGCCGGGGCCGGCGGCGTGGTAAAGGATTACAAACGCGAGAACAACCTGCTGGGCGTGGAGGCTATAAAGCTTACGGCCACCATCGCCGAGCGGCCCAACGGCCAGCCCATAGAGAACCTGGGTGTAACGCCCGACATCCCTTACGTAGTGACACCCGCCGACGTGCAGGGCGGCTACGCGCCCTACCTTAAAGCGGTGGACGCGGCCGTAGCGGGGCTGCTGAGATGATAAAAAAGAACCTGCTGACGCTGACCGCGGCCCTGTCCCTTACCCCCGGCGCTTTCGCCCTGGACGGCGCTTCCGTTTTCGGCAGGTCGCCTGACCTGGCCGCTTTCGCCCAAAGCCGGGAATTGCCGGCCGTCATCCCCGTACCGGCCGCCCCCGAGCAGGCCGCCCCCGGCTTCTGCATCTTTAACGGGCAGAGCGGCGCCGCCGCCGATCAAGCCGCCTTTGCCGCCGCGGTCGCCGGCAGCGACCTGGTCTGCGTCGGGGAAAGCCACGACCAGGCCAACGACCACCTGGCCCAGCTGGCAGCGCTTAAAGCCCTTTACGCCGCCCGCGGACAGAAAGTGGGCGTCGGCTTCGAGATGCTGAACATGACCCTGCAGCCGGTGCTGGAGGACTACGCCGCCGGCAGGCTCACCGAAGCGGAATTCCTGCTGAAAGCGGACTGGCAGAAGGAATGGGGGTTCGACTTCAACCTCTACAAACCCATCTTCGACTTTATCCGCGAAAAGAAACTGAAGGCCATCGCCCTTAACCTGCCCAAAAAGGTAGTGTCGAAAATAGCCAGGGTCGGCCTGGCCGGGCTTTCGCCCGAAGAGGCCAAGTACCTGCCCGCCAACCTGCAGGTAACGGCCAACGAGCGCTACATCGCCTACATCCACCAGTCCTTCGACGGGCAGATGGCGGACATGTTCAAGTTCGAGAACTACCTGGCCGCCATGTCGGCCTGGAACGAAGCCATGGGCGCGCGCCTCGCCGATTTCATCAACGCCAATCCCGGCTACGCCGCCCTGGCGGTGGCCGGCACCGGCCACATGATCTACAACGCTGGCATCCCCGCCTCGTTCAGCGCCCGGGCGGCCGGCGCGCGCGTAACCTCTTACTTCACGCAGGGCGCTGCCGCCTGTCCCGAAGTTTTCCCGGCGGCCGACAAAGACCTCGGGGACTACGTCTGGTACGTGCGGCACACCGGCGAACCGGAGAACTAAAACCCGGCGCTCCGGACCGCGCACGCGGCAAGCACGCTTTAACTACAATGGCCATACTCCTCAGCTGTCAGAATCTTTCCAAGAGTTTCGGTTCCCGCCCTTTGTTCGAGGGCCTTTCCTTCGGCCTCTCCGACGGCGAGCGCACCGGCCTCATCGGCCCCAACGGGACCGGCAAATCCACGCTGCTTAAAATACTGGCCGGGGCCGAAACCCAGGACTCCGGCGCGGTCACGCCCAGGCGCGGCCTGCGGCTGGGCTACCTGGCCCAGCAGGACCGCTTTACCGACGCCCCGGACGGCTGGACCGTGAGCGACGAGCTTTTGAAAGCCCTGGAAGGCCTGGGGCTGGAAGATTATGAAATAGACCGGCGCGCCGCGGACGGGCTGACCGCGGCCGGCTTTACGGACCCCTCCCAGCAGGTGAACGTGCTGTCCGGCGGCTGGCGCAAGCGCCTGGCCATCCTGGCGCAGAGCCTGCGCCAGCCCGACCTGCTGCTGCTGGACGAACCGACCAACCACCTGGACATCGAAGGCGTGCTGTGGCTGGAGAATTTCATCGCCGAGTTCAGGTTCCCTTTCCTGGTGGTCACGCACGACCGCCGCTTCCTGGAGCGCGTCACCAACCGCGTGATAGAGCTGAACAAGCGCTACCCCGAAGGCTACTTCAGCAGCGTCGGCAACTACAGCAAGTTCCTGGAGAACCGCGAAGCCTTCTTCGACGCCCAGGCCTCGCGCGAGGACTCTTTGCGCAACGTGGTCCGCACGGAAATAGCCTGGCTGCGCCGCGGCGCGCGGGCCCGCATGACCAAGCAGAAAGCCCACATAGACAGGGCGGGGGGGCTGATCCAGGAGCTTTCCGAGCTGGAGTACCACAACGCCCAGAACCGCACCGCGGGCATAGATTTCACCGCCGGGGACCGCCAGGCCAACCGCCTTATCCACGCCGTAAAGATAGAAAAGACCCTGGGCGGCCGCAGGCTGTTCGGCCCGCTGGACCTGACCCTGGGACCGGGGGAAAAGCTGGGACTGCTGGGCGGCAACGGCTCGGGCAAGACCACGCTGCTCAGGATACTGGCCGGCCAGCTGGAACCCGACGCCGGCACCCTGAAACAGGCCCAGGACCTGCGCGTGGCCGTGTTCGACCAGCACCGCGCGAAGCTTAACCTGGACCATACTCTCAAGCACGCCCTGTGCGGCCACGGCGAGCACGTCTTTTACAAAGGCAACCCCATCCACGTGAAAGCCTGGGCCACGCGTTTCCTTTTCCGCGCGGAACAGCTGGAAATGCCACTGCGCCTGCTTTCCGGCGGCGAGCAGGCCCGCGTGCTGATAGCCGGCTTCATGCTGGAGCCCGCCGACGTGCTGCTGCTGGACGAGCCCACCAACGATCTGGACCTCCAGTCGCTGGAAGTGCTGGAGAACAGCATGCAGGAATTCCCCGGCGCGCTGGTGCTGGTGACGCATGACCGCTACCTGCTGGAGCGCGTCAGCCGCCGCCTGCTGGCGCTGGACGGCAAGGGCAACGCCCGCTTTTTCGCCGACCTGTCGCAGTGGGAGAACTGGATAGCCGAGACCGACCCCGTGCCGGCCCCGCCCAAGCCGGAACCCGCCCCGCTGGGGCCCTCGGCCAGGGAAACCCGGGAGCTGAAAGCCGCCGTACGCAGGCTGGAGTCGGAAATGCATACCGCGGAAGCGCAGGCGGCCAAAGTCCGCAAGACCCTTGAGGACCCGGCCATAGCCACCGACTCTGGGGAACTGGCGGCGCGCCAGCAGAAACTGGAGGCCGCCCTGGCCAAAGTGGACGAACTCTTCGCGCGCTGGTCCGAACTCCATGAAAAGGCGGAAAATTAAATTCCGCAATTTTGGGTCTTGACAGCCGTAAAATTTCTGCTAGAATATTGTTGAGCCTGCGGCCCTTATCAAACGGGACTTCGCAGGCTCTTTCTTTTGCCTCCTTAAAACTCCGCTAATAATTCCCATTTGTTATAATTTAAGCGATGCCCATAAACGCCATCTGCCGGGACGTGCGCCTTTTCCTCAGGGGCCTCGCCGGCGACCTGCCGGAGCTTTTCCCGGCTCCGCGCCTGAGATACCGCCGCTTGCCCGCGCGCCGCGCCGCCCCTTCGGCGGCCGAGACCGCCGCCCGCAAAGCAGCGAGGGGGATCATAGGGGGGAGGGTCAAGTACTGGGCCGCCGCGATGGGCCTGGATTATAAGCGGATCGCCATAAAAGACCAGCGCACCCTATGGGGCAGCTGCTCCGGCAGAAAGAACCTTAATTTCAACTGGCGCCTGGCCGCCGCGCCGCCGGAAGTGCTGGACTACGTGGTGATCCACGAGCTTTGCCACCTGCGCGAGATGAACCATTCCAAAAACTTCTGGGCCCTGGTAGAGGCGCGCTGCCCCGATTATGCCGCCCGCCGCCGCTGGCTCCGGGACAACTGCGCCGCGCTCAGGGACCCTTTGGCCGGATCCGTCAATTAAAGGGTATGGCTTTGCTGTTCTTTAACGACAAGCCGGTGGAAGCCCCGGCCGGAACTACGGTGAAAGAGCTGCTGAAGCTCCAGGGCCGGAACCCGGAGCTGGTCGTAGTTACGGTAGACGAAAAGTTCGTGCCCAGGGCGGAGTACAAGACGCTGGCGCCGCCCGAAGGGGCTTGCGTGAAGGTCAGGGAACTGCAGAACGGGGGATGATATGGATAAACATTTAAAAGTACTTCATATAGACGCGGCTTCGGCCTTCTACCGCGTAGAGCGCTTCCCCATAGGGCCGTTCTGGGGTCCGGTGGACCTGGGCCTGCACCTGACCGGCCGCGAAGCCGGGCGCCAGGGTGTGCTGAATTTCGGCACCGGCCTGCTGGCCGGCTCCATCCTGCCCGGTTCCAACCGCCTCATTTTCACCGGGCATTCGCCTTGCTGGGGCGGCTTCTACGTTTCCGCCATGGGCGGCGCCGGCCTCATCTTCGACGACCTGGGCATAAACATGGTCTCGCTGCGCGGCAAAGCCCAGTCGCCTTCCGTGCTGGTGCTCAACCGCGAACACGGCGAAGAAGTGCAGGTACAGGTAGTGCCCGTGGACGCCGCCAGCATCTGGCAGGAAGGCCGCGGCGGCGTCTACTCAATGATGGACCACGTCTTCGGGCGCTGGGCGAAGGACTATACACAGACCCCGCGCGTGCTGGCCGTCGGCCCCGCGGCGGCGGAGACCGACTTCGGCGCCATAGCCTCCGCCCCCTACCAGGACGGCAAGAGCACCCACGCCGACTGCTGGGCCGGGCGCGGCGGCTTTGGCAGCAAGCTGTACCGGGAGCACAATATCTGCGCCGTCATCTACGGCGGCACCTGCCTCGACGAGGATTTCCGCGACCGCACCGTGGCCGACGAGTGGTTCAAGCTGCGCTACCAGAAGCAGCTCGCCGCCAAGGATTTCGAGGCCACCGCCAAGTACCGCTTCGACCCCAAGTTCAACACCGGCGGCACCTTCGGCGTGAACTACTCCACGCTGGGCGGCCGCCTGATGGCCTTCAATTACAAGAGCGTGCTGTGGACCGAGGAACAGCGCACCGCGCTCAACAAGCGCTGCGTCACCGACCATTACCTCAAGCAGTTCAACGAGGAGACCATAGTCCCCAAGCAGCAGCGCACCTGCGGCGAACCCTGCGCGGCCGTCTGCAAGAAGCTCAACAAGGAATTCAAAAAAGATTACGAGCCGTACCAGACCATGGGGCCGCTGTGCGGCGTGTTCGACCAGCGCGCGGCCGAGCGCCTGAACGGCCGCGCCGACGCCGCCGGCTTCGACGCCATCTCGGTAGGCGGCGTGCTGGCCTGGCTGATGGAATGCCTGCACGAGGGCCTGCTCAAGCCCGAGGACCTCGGCGTAAGCTCCGTCCCGCATTGGGAAACTGAAAAATTCGACATAGTGGCCGACTCGGCCCATAACGCCGACCTCGGCATAGCGCTGATAGAAGCCGTGTTGAAGAAGGACGGCGGAATAGACCTGTCGCTGGGCGCGCGCAAGCTGGCCCGCCGGCTGTCCCGCGAAAAAAGCCCGGAGATAGGCAAGCGCCTGGTCTTCCTGGCCAACGCCCGCAACGGCTGGATGGTGCCCAACCAGTACTGGAACGCCGGGGCCATGAGCCCCATGGCCATCATGGGCAAATACTACATGTACTACGGTTTCGACTTTGTGCCGCCGCGCGAACTGGGCCGCCTCAACGCCAACCGCCTGATCCAGGAATTGGTGATAGACGACCTGGGCATCTGCCGCTTTCACCGCGGCTGGGCCGAGGAGATGGCCCCCGAGATCGTGGAGCATTTGTGGGGAAACTCCGCCCGCTTCCTCGAGGTGATCAAGGCCACCGCCGGCCGCCTCAACAGCCGCAACGTGGCCGTGTTCTGGGAATCCGAGCGGAACATGGATTACGTGATGAGCTTCCTCAAGCGCAAGCGCGACGTGGAAGGCGACAAGAACCCGGAGTTGGACAAGTGGATCAAGGCCTTCGAGGCCGACAAGCGCGGCGCCGCGCTGGACTTCTGGTTCGAGATCCGCAAAGGCATCTCCGAAACTCTCACCACCCTGGCTTAAAGGCCGGCAGGCGCGGCGGGCAGGTCCTTAGCTGAAGAGTACCAGGGGGGGAGAAATGGCAAGCAGGCAGACAAAAGAATTCTTTCAGAGCGAGGCCGCCGTTTGGCTGGCCGACGGTATAATCGAGCAAGGCACCTACGACACGCTCCGTGAAAAATACTCTTTCACGGAGTTCGGCTTTGCCGGGATCTTGCGCTACATCGGCATCATCGGCGGGCTGCTGGCCTTCTTCGGCCTGGTGGGCGCCATTGCCGCCCTGACCGGCTCCGCCTTTGTCGGCGCGCTGGCGACGGGGGGCATAGGCTACGCCGCCGTAAAATGGGGCCTGCGCCTGACGGAAGACCTTCAGGAGCGCTACGCCACCTCTTCCAAGATCGTAGTCACGCTGGGGGTTTACCTTTTAGGGGCCTCTGTCGGCATTCTCTGCGGCACCATGGGAATGAAAGCCGGGGCGGCCATGAACGCCGCCCTCACCGTCGGCCTGCCCATCGCCTGCTACCTGGCCTACCAGAGCCGCAACGCCTACCTGCTGCTGCTGGCTTTGCTGACCCTGTTCCACTGGATAGGTTCCTGGGACGGCATGCTGGGCCGCTCCACCTACGCCTTCGGCGTGCAGGACCCGCGCCTGATGTGGCCCGTGGCCCTGGCTGCCGTGGGAATAGGCGTCTACCATGAACAGCACCTTTACCCCGAGACCGGCCGCTTCTACAAGGTTTGGCAGGCCGTCGGGCTTATCTACTTCAACCTGTCGCTGCTTATCCTGTCCTCTTTTTCCGGCAAGGACGGCTATCCCGCGGACTGGGTGATCCTGTTCACGCTGGGCTGCATAGCGCAGATAATAGCGGCCGACCGCCTGCAGAACGGCCTCATCCGCGGTTTCGGCGTGACTTTCCTGTGCATAAACATCTTCACCCGCTATCATGAATTGTTCTGGAAATCCATGCAGGCGGGCATTTTCCTGCTGGCCGGCGGCGCGGGCCTGCTGGCTTTCAGCGGACTCCTGTATTACTATCTTAAATACGTTTCCGTAGAAAGGAGCGCGTCATGAGCGCCGGGCTGCGCCTGCACCGCAAAGTGCACGTCGAGCTGGAAGAACTGGCCGCCAGGGGCGTGCTCAGCTGGGACCAGGCCAACAAACTGAAAGCCCGCTACCCGGTAGCGCCGCGCAGCCTGGGCGTGCTTGTGAAAGTGTTCGCCGCCGTCGGGGCCGTCTGCGCCATGGCGGGCGCCGGGTTCCTGGCGCAGGAGCACGTGATAGCGCTCTATAACTTTCTAAAGGACAAGGTGGACTGGCGGCTGGCCGCCGAAGGTTCGCTGCTGCTGGCCTTTGTGGCGCTGCTGCTGCAGGGCAGCAAGCTCAAGGCCTTGCGCCCGCGCCCCATACTGGGCGAGCTGTTCGAACTGGCCGGCGCCTTCGCCCTGCAGGGCCTTACCGTCGTGATGGCCAGGCATTACGCTACCGGCAGCGACAACTGGCCGGCCCTGCTGGGCATAGACGCGGGGCTGCTGCTGCTGCTGGCCTACGCGCTGGGCAACCGGCTTATCCTGTGGTACGCGCTGGCGGATTTCTTTTTCTACTTCGGCGCGGAAACCGGCTACGTTTCCGGCTGGGGCGCCTACTACCTGGGCATGACCTACCCGGTGCGCTTTCTGGGCATCGGCCTGGTCACCCTGGGAGCCGCGTGGGCGCACGGCGAGCTGGTGCGCGGGCGGCTGGCCAAGTTCACCAGGGTCTACGCGCATTACGGCCTGCTGCTGATCAACCTGTCGCTCTGGTTCCTCTCGCTGTTCGGCTATTTCGAGGACGGCAACGTACGCTGGGACGGCACCGCTACGGAAAGGCTGCTCTTCAGCTGCCTGTGGGCGGTGGTTTCTGTCTCGTCGCTGCTGGCGGGGGCCAAGACCGGCCTGCGCCTGCTCCGGGGCTACGGCCTGACCTTCCTGATGATCAACCTTTATACTTTCTACTTCCAGTTCGTCGTGGCCAACAGCGGCGCGGCCTGGTTCGTGCACCTGCTGCTCACCGGCGGCAGCCTGCTCTGGCTCGGCTTCCACATGGAAACGGTAAAGAGCGCCGCGATGCTTGCTGAAGAAAAGGAGGGGGCAAATGACTGAAGATCAGGTTCCAGAAAATACCCCGCCGGTTTCGCCGCCTCCGCCGCCGCAGCCGAAAGCTCTGTACGGCCGCGGCACGCTTCTGGCCATCGGCGTTGCCGTATCGCTCTACGCCGGCATCACCGCCTGGAAGCAGCTGCACCCGAACCCGCCGCCCGCGGTTCCGGAAAAAGACGCCGCCGCCGCGCCAGCAGTCGGCGCTGCTTCCACCGACGCGCCAGCCGCTTCCACGGACACCTGGTCTGGAGTGGAGGCGTCTACCGCCCCGGAGGCCGCCCCCGCGGCGTCCCCCGAAGCCGCGACGCCCGACGCAACCCGCCAGGAAGGCTCACAGTAGGCGGGTCCTGGGAGTTCTAACATGTCCATCGCATATTTAAGACAGTTCAAAGTGGCTGGCTACGCGGTCTTTGATTTTGCGGCGTCTTTCATCGGAGTTTTCCTGCTCAGCCCTTTCTTGTCTGGCCTGGCCCGCCGAGCCGGCTGGCAGGTCCCGCGCATGAACTGGGTTTATATGACCCTGCCTCTCGGCATAGCCGCCCACCTGGCCAGCGGCAACATTACGCCGATGACGAGGGATTTCATCGACCCGCACGGCCATTACCTGGTAAAGGCCGTAGTGATCGGCTTCTTCATCCTTGGTCTCAGGAACATCAGAAGGAATAATAAGTAGAATACAGGCATGACCGAATCCATACTGCTCATCGTAAAACCCGACGGCATGGTGAAGGGCCTTGCCGGCCACGTGCTGCGGCGCTTTGAGGAAACAGACCTGAAGCTGGTAGGGGCGCGCCTGGCCAAGGTGACGGCCCAGCTTGCCGCCACGCATTACCACCACCTGCGCGAAAAGCCCTTCTTCGAGGAGCTGATAAACTTTATAACCGGCAAGCTCTACGCCGGACAGGACACCGTGCTGGCCTTCGCCTACACCGGCGAGGACGCGGTGCGCAAGGCCCGCGCCATAGCCGGCGCCACCAACCCCGAAGAGGCCGACTACCGCTCCATCCGCGGCAGCTTCGGCCGCGTTACCACCAAGGGCGTCTTCGAGAACGTGGTGCACGTTTCCTCCGACGCCATAGAGGGCGAGCGGGAGATCAAGCTCTGGTTCCGGCCGGAAGAGATAACCACGGACCTGTTTCCCGCCGTAACCTCCGGCGGGCATTCGGCCTGGGCGGACCCCGGCGGTCCCAAAACCCGCACCGGCCCCTGGCCGGAGCAGAACCTCCTATCCTGAAAACATCGTTTTATGGCGTCACATACTAATAATTCAATTCTCATTAGAATTGCAATAATTATATTTTCGCTTGGCGCCAGCCTGCCGCTTTCTACGCATGCAGCCCGGACGCAATATTACCTGGACGCGGAAACCGGCTCTGTCATGGCCGGGCACAACACCGTAAAAATACCTCTCAAGGGCGGCACTCGTTTCTCCCTGACAGACGACCTTCGCTCCGGCGCGGAACCCTACCTGCGCGTGCGCGTAGGCCGCAGGGTCGGCAGGAGCGACTGGTCTTTCCTGGCCGCGCCCCTGACGCTGCGCTCGGACGGCACTTTTAACCGCGCCGTTACCTTTAACGGCGAAGTATTCGCCGCCGGCCTGCCCACCAAGGCGGTTTACCGCTTCAATTCCTACCGTGTAAAGTATCTCTACGAATTCCGCCACAGCGAGCGGCTATCCCTGCGCTGGGGCGGCGCGCTGAAACTGCGCCACGCCGGCATTACGCTGAAGAACTCCGTCACCAGCAGCGAATCCAAGAACACCGGCTTTGTGCCGCTCGCGGCCTTCTCCGCGCAGTACGCCTTCAGCCCCGGCTACCTGCTGGACCTGGACATAGAGGCTCTCGGCGCCCCGCAGGGGCGGGCCGAGGACGTGATGCTGGCGGTAAGCAGACAACTGCGCCCCGGCATGCGCCTGCGTGCGGGCTACCGCTTCCTGGAGGGCGGGTCCGGGGCCGGCGAAGTTTACACTTTCGCATGGCTCCATTACTGGCTGGCCGGGCTCACCTGGGAATTCTGATATAGACCTGCCGAATCATTATCAGCCGGACATTGTGGCCTACCTGCCGCGTTTTAAATAGGTACCAGGAGACTTATTTTTATGAACAAAACTTTGGACCTGCTAGTTAACAGAGCCAGTTGCAGGGTGTTTAAGAATAAAAAGATACCGGCGGGGGTGTTGAATAAACTGCTCGAGGCCGGGGTGCATGCCCCTACTGGCGGCAATCTCCAGCCTTGGTCAATAATCAAAATTGAGAAGCCCGCCGCAAAGGCCAGGCTGGCCAGGCTGTGCGAAGACCAGAAATTTATGGCTTCGGCCCCGCTCAATCTTGTTTTTTGCATGGACTTCCACCGGCTGAAACGCTGGGCCGCGCTGGAAACCGCGCCTTTCTCGGCGGACGCGGCGGTGCGGCCTTTCTGGATAGCCTTCCAGGACACGCTCATCTGCGCGCAGAACATCTGCACCGCGGCGGACGCGCTGGGGCTGGGGTCTGTTTACATAGGACCGGTCTTCGACCGTCTTACCGACATCCGCAAGATGTGCCGCCTGCCAAAGGGCGTTATCCCGGTAGTTGCCGTAACGCTGGGCTATCCGGCTGTAAGGCCTGCTCCCCGCAGAAGGCTGGGCGCTGCTGTGGTGGTGCACAGCGAAGTTTATCGCAGCATCCCAGGCAAAGAACTGCTGGCGGCCTTCGAGGAGAAATACAAGAACAGCAGGACTGCCGTCAACGCCAAGGACCTGAAGACCATTGAGAAAGTATGCAAGGCGGTGCACGGGGTTAGATTCGCCGGCCGGTGTCTTGCGGAGATAAAGGCCCGCGGTTACATAAACAGGGCGCAGCTTTACTTCGGCCTGCACTACCGCGCCGACCGGATGCTTGCGTCCAACACCAGAATGATAAAAGCCTTGCGCGCCGCCGGGCTGACCTGCTTTAAGTAGCCGCGAAGGAAGTTAACGACCCGGACTACGCCTACGCCGTGGCTTGCCATTACGACTTTGAAGCCACAAAGGTTGAGAACCCCGCTTTTACATTAACGAGGAACGGCACGCTTATGCAGGGGCGCCCCTGTTGCGACTTTGTGTGGCACGACACCCGCATAGACGCCGCTCTTGTTCATCCCGGCAAGGAATTCTGGGATAAACTTATTTGAACGCCTGGGCATAGTGTTTAAAACTTATATATAGCCGCATCAATTTAGAGTAAGAATTTGTTATTTTATAGGAAGGTTTGGGGAAATTAAAAAAGGATCAGCAATGAAGAGAACCTCACTAGCAGCTATACTGCTTTGCTTCGGGCAGATCGCTGCCGCTGCCGAAAGCAAACCCGTCTGGAAATGGGTGTCCGCCAATGAGTACTACATGATCATGCCCACGGCGCAGACCCTGGACATTTCTGGCGGGGGCAACGAGACCGTTAACCCTTGGGGCTTCGGTTTCCGCGCCGTAGGGAACGACGAGACTATCTCCAAGACCGGCGGGTTGCAATTCCAAAGTATAAAGGTTGATAATCCGCGCACCGGCAAAGACACGTTCTATTTATTTGATCTCCTGCTCGGCATGGAGTACATGACGCCAAAGGTGCAGGGTAAGCCCCTGCGCTTTACCGCACAGGCATATGCCGACCTTGGGCTCTCTGACACGACGCTTTACGCCGCGCCCATGATTTCCGCGGGGCTGCTCTACACGACCAATGAGCTCGCTGATACGCCCACGGGCTTAACCTTTGACATTTTCTACCGGCTTATCGACCTCGACCTGGACAACGTGGGCGGGGGGAAAGCCGGGACGCTGAAACCGGCGCTCGGATTTAAGATCGGCTACATCTTTGAAGGCTTCTGGACGCCCAAGTGAAGTCGACCACCTGACAAAACCCGCCGCTGTCGAATCTGCAGCATTAACGACTTCTAATCCAAAGGACCCAGGCCAGACCTGGTACGAAAGCCTTTTACGTGGCGATATCAAGACAGTTAGAATGATACATAGACTTTCGTAAGCCCCGGAACAGGCGGTGGAGCATCCGCCACCCGGCCTTAACCGGGTGCAACCAGGGGAACGAAAGTCCTTTAGTTTCCTTTTTTTAGTTTCAGGGGAGAACAAATGATAAAGAAGATTCTTATTGCTCTGGCAGCCATTCTGGTGCTAGCCGCAGCCGGATTAGCAAGCTTCACCTGGCATATTTATAAAAAAGACTTCGGCGTGCCATACAAAGGCCTCGCCCGCCTGGACTACAACTGGAAATATTATTTTGCCGAGCTTCCAAAAGAGGAAAGCACGTTCGAGGGGCGGCTGTATTCGTACAAATATCCTATATTCAAGCATGACCGCGGGGTTGTACCTGTAGACAACGACATTTATGAGCTTGCGGAGGACAGTCACAAGTTTTTATGTGTACTCTGGGACAAAAGAGACCCAGCTTTCATAAAAGCTGAACTGCTGAAATCTTTGGGCGCCAACGAGCCGGCTGTTCCCTCTTATGAGTTCCTGCAATGGCTGCATGCCGCGGATAACATCCCTGTAGAGACTGGTCAGCGGACGGAATACCACAAACTATACGATATCAAAACCGAAAAAATAACTTTCGGCCGCGGCGGGGAGGGCCTGATGGTCTCTTCTTGGAGCAAGGTGCAGGAGAAGCCGCATATGAAATTTATTGCGGGTGTGACTCCGGGGGGCCAGGTTTTTCGTACCAGGACCCTTGTGAGACATAACGCTTCGGAAGAATTTTACAGGGAATTGGTGCTCCCCGGAGTCCTGACTGAACGAGTGATCCCGGATGCGGAGAGGGATGCCCAAAGCGCTTATTTCCTTAACAATTTTATAGAAACCATTGAGTTTAAAAAATAGCGGGGGCCTTGGCGCAGCCGCACTGCGGTGTCCCTGCGCTCCACCCCTGATCCTGCCGGGCAGGCCGTACAGCGCAGAATTTAATTTTTTTCTTATTTTAAAATTATGGCCACCGGGGGAAAGAATTTATACGGGGGCACCTTGGTTTATTAAAAACCCGCCCAGGCCTGCTCACTGAATTGTGTCGCGTGCTACGCACGATCCACCCACTGTTCGCTCGGCCTGGCGGGCTTTTCTGTTACTGTTATGTAGCCCCAGTGGGGCGGGGGAACCGGCAAAAACGCCATTTTCATCATGACACACCGTTGACGGGTTGGTCTGCTATACTTTCCATAGCAGTAAAAGGGATAATGTAAGTGCGAGGGACTGATATGGACAAGCAACTGATTCTCGAACTGAACAAAAGATTTGAAGGTTCCGCCAATGAGCAGGATGGCGTTGAGTATTGGATGGCCCGTGATTTGCAAGTTCTGCTGGGCTACACAGAATGGCGTAATTTCATACTGGTAATTGAAAAGGCAAAACTCGCTTGTTTCAACTCACACCAGCCGCTAGGGGATCATTTTGTTGACGTCAACAAAATGATAGAGCTCCCCAAAACCGCTACCCGCAAGATCGACGACATAATGCTTACCCGTTATGCCTGCTACCTTATAGCTCAAAACGGCGATCCCAGAAAAGGACCGATAGCTTTTGCGCAAAGCTACTTTGCCATACAGGCGCGCAAACAGGAATTACTTGAAGAGCGCATAGCACTGGCTGAAAGGCTAATCGCCAGGAAGAAACTTACCGAAACAGAAACGGAGCTATCAAAGACCCTCTACCAACATGGCGTCGACGACCAGGGCTTCGGCAGAATACGCAGCAAAGGCGACCAGGCACTTTTCGGCGGCAATACTACCATAGAGATGAAAAAGAAGATGGGCATTCCGGAGAACAGGCCACTCGCGGATTTCCTGCCCACAATAACCATAAAGGCCAAGGACTTCGCCACCGAAATCACTAACTTCAACACCAAAGAGAAAAAGCTAAACGGAGAGGCCCAAATAACGCAGGAACATATAAAGAACAATAGGGATGTGCGGGCTTTGCTCGGAAAAAGCGGCATAGCCCCGGAAGCTCTGCCTCCGGAGGAAGACATCAAGAAACTAGAACGCCGCCTAAATACCGCGGACAAGCAAATCATCAGGGGTTCCAAGCGACTGGGGAAGAAAGGGCCTAAGCCGGAAGAGAAGATTTAACGGGACACAATACAATGCAGAAACCGCAAAAACCAGCGTCGCCGCCCGTTCCGGGCGGCCCCGCGCGGAGAGTGTGCATTATCACGTTCGGCTGCCAGATGAACGAGGCGGATTCGCGGGATATCGCGGCCGCGTTCGGACGGCGGGGGTATACGCTTACCGACGACCTTAAGAAGGCCGACGCGGTGGTGGTGAATACCTGCACGGTGCGCCAGCGCGCCGAGGACAAGGCCATCTCCCAGATAGGGCGGCTGCGCAAGTGGAAGCTGGCTAAACCCGAAGGCAAACTTTTTATAGTGGGCTGCGCCGCGCAGAAGCTGGGGGGGAAGGCCATAAAGAGCCGCTTCCCTTTTGTGGACGAAGTGTCGGGCGCCAAGGCCATAGAATATTTCGAGGACGCGCTGGCCGCCCAGTTGGGCCCCGCGCCCGAGATTGGCTACCCCGACAGCACGCTGTTCCGTTCCCCGCAGTCCGCCTACGTGACCATCATGCGCGGCTGCTCGCTGAAATGTTCCTACTGCATAGTGCCGGCCGTGCGCGGCCCGGCCGTCTTCCTGCCGGCCGCGGCCATCCTGAAGGACGCCGCCGCCAAGATCAAGGCAGGCGCCAAGGAAATAGTGCTGCTGGGCCAGACTGTGAACGCCTGGCGCGGGGGCAAGGCCACGTTCTCCGAACTCTTAAAAAAAGTGCTGGCGCTGCCGGGGCTGGAGCGCCTGCGCTTCATGAGCCCGCACCCGCTGTATTTCGACGACGCTTTCACCGCCCTGCTGGCGGCGGAGCCGAAGCTCTCCCGCTACCTGCACCTGCCGGTACAGAGCGGCTCGGACCGCATCCTGAAAGCCATGCGCCGCGGCTACACCCGGGGGCAGTACCTGGCCCTGCTGGAAAGGCTGCGCGCCGCCGTGCCCGGCCTGGCCGTTTCCACGGACTTCATAGTGGGCTACCCGGGCGAGACCGAGGCGGATTTCGAGGAAACCCTTTCGCTGCTGCGGGAAGGGCGCTTCTCCATGGCCTTCTGCTTCAAGTATTCACCCCGCAGCGACAACCCGGCCATGGTCTCCCACCTGGATGAGCCGGCCATGGAGGCGCGGCTGGAAAGGCTGCTTTCAGCGGTAAAGAAGAATTCCCGCGTAATTTTAAACGAAAGAATTGGTAAAATAGAGGAAGTTCTTTTTGAGACCGATACTTACGGCCGCACCTCTGGCAATTTCGGCTGCCGGGTGAAGACGGGCGGAGCTCCCGGCAGGATGGCGCAGGTTTTCATCGAGGGAGCCGAAAGAAATACTTTGAACGGAAAGGTACTATGACAAAAAAAACCAGCAAGGTTCTGAAAGAAAGACGGGAGCACGTGCGCCTGCCCATACTGCACGGCATCCTGGAGCCCGTGGAAATAGAGTTCTATACCACTAACGCCCACGGCCAGTCCGTGCCGCAGCCGGCCATCCTGGCCGACCTCAGCGCCGGCGGCATGCGCCTGATAACCTTCATGGCCCCGCCCCATACCAAGGAACTCAATATCATCCTGAAGCTCAACGGCGTGAAGGAAATGCCGGTGACCGGCAAGATCTCCTGGGTGAAGGACAAGGGCGGCGTGTTCATGAACGGCATCTCTTTCTCCCATATCAGCCACGACGACAAGAAGCGCATCAACGAGATGGCCGAGGATTATTCCGACTGCGACACGCGCACCGCGCTGAAGCTGCCGGAAGTCTGCGTGGAAACCTGCCGGGCCCACGGCCTGTGCAACAAGCCGCAGAAGGACGAGCCGCTTTTCAAGAAGAAGTAAGCCCGCGCGCGCGGCATTGGAAGCCAGAAGTGAGAAGTCGAACGACATCTTGCCTCTGGCTTCCGACTTACACACACGCTCTACGATGGTCCAAGAAATACTGAAACCCATAACCCTGATGGGGGCCAACGCCTCCGGCAAGACCGAAATAGCCCTGGAGCTGGCCCGCCGCCTGGGCGGCGAGATCATCTCGTCGGATTCCAAGCAGATCTACAAGCTGCTGGAAGCCGGCACCGCCAAGCCCCGCGGGACCTGGACCCAAACCCCGGCTGGCGAAGTCTACCTGGTGGAGGGCGTGCCTTACCACCTGGTGGACACCCTGGACCCCCGCGCCTCCTACGACGCCGGCTCTTTCGCCAAGGAAGCTAAAAAATTGATGCCCGAGATCTGGGGCCGCGCCAAGGTGCCGGTGATGGCCGGCGGCACCGGCATGTACATCCAGGCCTTCTGGAACGGCCTGGACGAGCTGCCGCCCGCCGACCCCGCCATGCGGGAAACGCTGGCGGCGCTGGCCGCTTCGGCCGGCAAGGAAGCCCTGCACGCCCAGCTGGCGGCGATGGACCCCGAAGCCGCGCTGCGCATCCCGCCCGGCAATATCCAGCGCGTCATCCGGGCCATAGAGATAACGCGCCTGGCCGGCCGCCCGGTGTCGCAGATCTGGAGCGGCAAGTTCTTCAACGCGCTGCCGGCCCACGAGGGGAAATTCGTTTTCATCAAGTGGCAGAAGGACCTGCTGGCCGAGCGGG
The DNA here is from genome assembly GCA_001799615.1 of Elusimicrobia bacterium GWA2_61_42. GTDB lineage: Bacteria > Elusimicrobiota > Elusimicrobia > Elusimicrobiales > UBA9959 > UBA9959. Next base: position 19,061 of record MGTU01000002.1, read on the forward strand.
TAAAACGGCGCACCAACCAGAACTTCGCCGAGTGGGAAGCCGAAACGCGGGCGCTGCTGGCCGCCGGCTACCCCGAGGACTGCCCGGGGCTGAAGACCCTGGGCTACCCGCAGATGCTGGATTACCTGGCCGGCCGCCTGGCCAAGCCCGACGCCATCCGCGCCATCATCGCGGCGTCCATGGCCTACGCCAAGCGCCAGAACACCTGGTTCGGCCGCTACCGCAACGCTATAAGGATAGACCTGGAGAAATACGAGGATTACGACCCCGCGGCCATCGCGGAAAGGATCCTGAAAGCATGAAAACCATACTGGTAGCCGCCGAACTGAAAAAGAAACACCGCGACAGCGCCGCGGAAAGCTCCCTGGAAGAGCTCTGGCGCCTGGCCGAAACCGCCGGCCTGGAACCGGTGGAAAAGATCAGTGTGCGCGTGCAGGCCTGGAACCCTGCCACCTTCATAGGCTCGGGCAAGGTGGAGGAGCTGAAGGCGCGGGTGCTGGAAACCGGGGCCGGCGCCGTGATCTTCGACGAGGAGCTGCTGCCCGTGCAGCAGCGCAACCTGTCGCGCGAGCTGGGCGTTACCGTGGCCGACCGCCCCCGCCTGATCATAGAGATCTTCGCCCTGAGGGCGCGCACCCGCGAAGGCAAGCTGCAGGCGCGGCTGGCCCGCTTCAACTATTCCCTGTCCCGGCTGGCCGGCAAGGGCGGCGGTATGGACCAGCAGCGCGGCATGATAGGCGGCCGCGGCTCCGGCGAAAAGAAGATGGAGTACGACAAGCGCGAGCTGCGCGTGAAGATAGCGGACCTGGAAGAGGAAATAGAATCCATAAAGCGCGAGCGCGGCACGCAGCGCGGCCGGCGCGATTCCATCCCCATGCCGCAGGTGTCCATAGTGGGCTACACCAACGCCGGCAAGTCCACGCTGCTGAATTTCCTGACCGGCAACCGCCACGGCATTTACGCCGACGACAAGCTCTTCGCCACGCTGGACCCGTCCACCAAGCGCGTGCGCCTGCCCGCCGGCGGCTGGGCGCTGTTCACGGACACGGTGGGCTTCATCCAGAAGCTGCCGCACGCCCTGATAGCCGCTTTCCGCGCCACGCTGGAGGAGATCCGCTACAGCGACCTGATCCTGCACGTGCACGACCTTTCTTCCCCGGAGGCCCAGCGCCAGCACGAAGCCGTAAAGGCCACGCTGGACGAGCTGGGGGTGCACGATATCCCCGTCATAAACGTTTTCAACAAGGCCGACGTCGTAAAGGACCCGGCGCTCTCGGCCTGGGCGCCCGAGCGCCTGCGGCCGGTGGCGGTCTCGGCCCTGACCGGCAAAGGGGTGCCCGCCCTGCTGAAGGCCTGCGAAAAGGCGCTGGCGCGGCGCTGGGGGGAATACGAACTGACCGTCCCGGTGGGCGCGAAGGGCCTGGTAAAGGAAATTTACGCTTCCTGCCTGGTGAAGGACGCGGCGTACGGGCCGGAAGGCGTGACGCTCAGCTTCAAGGCCACCCCGGAAAACTACGCCCGGATCAAAAAAATAGCGGCCGCGAATCAAAACAACCCCTGAGTTCTTTTTATATAATCTAAAAGATGACAAATACTACGATCGGGCTGCTTTTTATCGCCAGCTACCTCCTCGGGGGCATCCCCACCGGTTACATCATAGGCCGCATCAAGGGCATAGACATCCGCAAACACGGCTCGGGCAACCCGGGCACGGCCAACGTCTACCGCACGCTGGGCAAATGGCCCGGCATCCTTACCTTTACGGTGGATTTCCTTAAAGGCTTCGTGCCGGCCATGATCGCCATGCACTATTTCTACATCCAGGGCTCGGCCGACTTCAGCAAGGGCCATTGGTGGATCCCGGTGACCGCCGGCGCCCTGGCCATAGCCGGCCATATCTGGACGGTCTTCCTGAGCTTCCACGGCGGCAAAGGCGTGGCCACCGCCGCGGGCGTCTTCATGGCGCTGCTGCCGCTGCCCACCGCCGGGGCTTTCGGCGTGTTCGCCGTGGCCGTGGCGCTGACGCACCATATCTCGGTGGGTTCCATGTCGGCCGCGGCGTCGCTGCCCATACTGTGCCTGCTGCTTACCAGCGAACACCAGCGCCCCTTCACCCTGCTGGCGCTGGCCGTCTGCCTGCTGCTCATCTACACCCATATAGCCAATATCCGCCGCATACTCGCCGGCAAGGAACTGTCGTTCAAGCACCGCGGGGAAGCCGCGGGAGGGGAAGAAAAAAAATGAAGCCGGAAACTCCCCCCGCGGGCGAAGTGGAAGTGCGCATTTATTCCATCGCCACCAGCCTGACCGAATCCATCATCTTCCTCGACGAGATAGAGGGCTCGCGCATCCTGCCCATCTGGATAGGCCCCATGGAAGCCCAGGCCATCGCCATCCGGCTCTCCGGCTATCCCTCGCCGCGCCCCATGACGCACGACCTGCTGTTCTCGGTGATCAAGACGCTGGGCCTGACGGTCAACCGCGTCACCATCACGGACATAGTGGAGAACACCTATTACTCCCACCTGCACCTGGCCGACCCGGGCGGCGGCAACCTGCGCCTGGTGGACGCCCGGCCCTCCGACGCCGTGGCGGTGGCGGTGCGCTTCGGCTGCCCCATTTACATCAGCGAACAGGTCTTTGAAAAAACCCAGGTGCTGTCCAAGCCGATAACCGAGGACGAAGTGGTCAAGTTCAAGCACGACCTGAAGAACCTCAAGCCCAACGATATCATCGGCCAGCTGATCAACGGCAAGATGCCGGGGGCGGACATGCAGGAAGAGGACGACGAGGAAGAGGGCGAAGAGGGGGAAGAAGACGATGAACAGGCTTGACCTAATAAGGGAACTGACCAAGCACCTGACCACCGAGAAGGACGCCAAGATGGCCGTCTGTAAAACTTTCGAGATAATGGGCGAAGCGCTGCGCGAGAACCGCAAGGTAGTGATCTCCAACTTCGGCACCTTCAAGGTGAAGGAGCGCATGCCGCGCCAGATGCGCAACCCCAAGACCAACCAGCGCGTGATGGTGGGGCCGCGCAAAAGCATACGCTTCAAGCCTTCCAAGAAACTGACCATAGGGATGTAGGCGGCGGGCGGACCATGCCTGAAAAAACTTATTTCACTATGCGGGAAGTCTCGCGCAAAACCCAGGTGCCGGAATACACGGTGCGCTACTGGGAACAGAAATTCCGGCTGCTGCGGCCGCTGCGGCTGTCCAGCGGGCACCGCCGCTACACGCAGGCCGACATCGACGCCCTCTTCGAGATCAAGGATTTAGTGTTCGTTAAAGGGTATTCCCTGGAAGGCGCGCGCAAAGCCCTGGCCGCCAAAAAGCGGCAGAAGAAAACCTCCCAGGCCGCCGCGGCCGTGACCGCCGGCGCCAAGAGCGAGCTGCTGGAAGGCATAAAAAAAGAACTCCGCCAGCTCATCAAGGAACTGTAACCTATCGTGCTTTTTACGCTGACTCCTCGCCGGTCTTATCTTTTTGCTATAATAAACACTCGGCGTTTGACTAGCCCCACCGGGGCGTGGCTCAATGGTAGAGCGCTCGCTTGGGGTGCGAGAGACTGCGGGTTCAATTCCCGCCGCCCCGATGAGGCTGGTCAAACGAGCACAGAGAGAACAACCGGCTGAAAAGCCGGTTTTGTTTTTGGGAACTAAAAAGGAAACGCCATGAAAACCAGAACCATACTGCTTACCGCCGCGCTGGCTTTGGCCGGTGCCGGCCTGACCTCGGCCGCCGAAAAGAAAGAAACCGCCTTAACGCCGGCCGCGCGCTCCAACGCCATCGCGTTCAAATTCTACGCCAAAGAAGCCGTAAAGCCCGGCAACCAGTTTTTCTCGCCTTACAGCCTGCATACGGCTTTCGCCATGGCCTACGAGGGCGCCAAAGGCCCCACCGCCAGGGAAATAGCGGCCGTGTTCTCCTTCCCGCCCGAACAGGACAAACTGCGCTCCGGCCTGGGCGCCCTGGGCAAAGAGCTGAAGCAGGCCGCCCGCGGCGCGGCTTTCTCGCAGGCCAACTCTTTCTGGGCCCAGGAGGGCTACAGGTTCCTACCGGCCTACACCGGCCTGCTTACCAAGCACTACAACGCCGAGGCCCGGTCCGCCAATTTCAAGACCGCCCCGGAAGTGTCGCGCCGGGCCGTAAACGCCTGGACCGAGGAAAGAACGAAGGGGAAGATAAAAGACCTTTTCAAGGAAGGCACCTTTACGCCGCTGACGCGCCTGGTGCTGGTTAACGCCGTGTATTTTAAAGGCAGCTGGGTGCAGCCCTTCGCCAAGGCTATGACCGGCGAGGCCGAGTTCACCAAAACCGACGGCCAGAAAATTAAAGTGCAGATGATGACCTTCAGCGGCACCCAGACCCTGCAATACGGCGAGACCGGCGCTTTCCAGCTGCTGCGCCTGCCCTACAGCGGCGGGGGGCTCAGCATGCTGCTCGCCCTGCCTAAGGACGGCAAGAAACTAGAAGACGCCGCCAAAGACCTGGACCCCGCGGCTTTAGAAGAGATGCGCGCCGCCCTGGCGGAGCAGAAAGTAAAGGTCTTCCTGCCCAGGTTCACGTTCAGCGCGGGGTACGACCTGAACGCCGCCCTGGCGGCCCTGGGCATGCCCCTGGCCTTCACCGACGCCGCCGACTTTTCGGGCATGGACGGCACGCGCAGCCTGTACATACAGCGCGCCGTGCATAAGGCTTTTGTGGAGGTTAACGAGGAGGGGACCGAGGCCGCAGCGGCCACGGGCATAGCCGTGGGCTTAAAATCCGCCAACTTCGGCTTTACGCTTTTCCGCGCGGACAGGCCTTTCCTGTTCTTCATAGAGGACAGCAAAAGCGGCCTGCTGCTCTTTATGGGCAAGATGGAAGATCCCGCGGCCGGCGATAAATAATTATTCCGCCGTAAACCCGGCTTCCAGGACAGCCGCCCTCAGTTCATCGGGGGCGGTTTTCTTTTCGTCGTAGTCCACTTCGGCCTGCGCCTCCTCCAGGCTGACGCGCGCGGAGAGCACGCCGGGCACCCGCTTAAGGGCGTTCTCGACGCCCTGGCGGCACCCGCCGCAGGTCATTCCCTGTATTTTTATCACGGTTTTCATAATTTTACCTCCCTGATATTATACACCGCAAAACGGCTCTTGACAAGAACCATTCTTATCTGGTATTCTTTATTAAGTTAGAATCATTCTATTTATGAAAAAAGCAACGCCCGTTAAACCCGCCTTCCGCATGACGCCGCAGCGCGCGGGCATACTCAGCTTCCTGGACGGCAACAAAGGGCATCCCTCGGCGGAGGACGTCTACGCCCGCCTGAAGCGCAAGTTCCCCGGCATGTCTTTCGCCACGGTCTACAATACGCTGCAGTCCCTTATCTCCATAGGGGAACTGGCCGAAGTAAGGATAGACCGCAGCCGCCGCCGCTTCGACCCGGGCCTGAACCCCCACAGCCACCTGATGTGCGTGCGCTGCGGCCACATAACGGACCTGCCGCACCGCTCCCCGGCGCTGCCCAAAGGCGCCCCCAGAGGTTTTAAGCTGCTCAGCTGCAGCGTGGAATTTTACGGGCTCTGCCCCCTGTGCGGGCGCGCCGTCAAAAAGGAGAAAAAAATATGTCCGAAGAAAAAGCAGAAGTGATCACCGTAGGCGGCAAGGCCCCGCTGGTAGAACTGGAGACCTTCGACCCGGCGGCCTGCAAATTCGGGAAGTTCAGCCTGGCCGAGGCCATAAAGGCCAAGAAATGGACCGTGCTGGTGTTCTACCCGGCGGACTTCACCTTTGTCTGCCCCACCGAGCTGGCGGACCTGGCCGACAGGCACGCGGAGCTGGCGGCCCTGGGCGCCGAGGTGCTCTCCGTCAGCGCCGACACCAAGTTCACGCACATGGGCTGGCAGGCCCAGGAGCGCCTGCTTAAGGATATTAAGTACCCCATGGCCTCGGACGCGCGCGGCCGCCTGGCCCAGGCCCTGGGCGCCTACGACTACGCCACGGGCATGGCCTACCGCGGCACTTTCATAATCAACCCCGACGGCGTGCTGGCCGGCGCGGAGATCAACCTCAACAACGTGGGCCGCGACATGGGCGAGCTGCTGCGCAAGCTGAAGGCCTTTGTGCACACCTATAAGAACCCCTCCGAGGTCTGCCCGGCCAAGTGGAAGCCCGGCGAAAAAACCCTGAAGCCTTCCGAGAAACTGGTGGGCAAAGTAGGCGACGGTCTAAAATAGCTTTTGCCCTTCGGGGCAAAAATAACGGCAGTGATAGAGAGATAACGGCCCTGCGTCTTCGGATAGCAGGGCCGTTCATTTGCGGCGGTTGCCGGACGAAGGGACCGGGTTAGCAAAACCGTCTCGGAGCCCGACGCTTGCGTAAGCGCGGAGGGCGAGAGCCGGAAGCGCGCGCACGGTGTGCGCGACGCTGTTTTTGCGTTCCGGTCCCTTTGGCAGGCAACCGGAGACTCACTGATTTTCAAAGAAACGCCTTATGTAATTATCTCCTTTGCTATAATTTCAGTTATGGAAACGGCGGGAATGGCTTATCCTTTGAAGGTGGCGCTGATCTACGGCTCGAGGCCCTCGGGGCATTACGCCGCGGCCAAGGCCATCGCCGAGTTCCTGCCGCCCAGCATCATCGAGCCCGTATTCATAGACCTCTCGGAAGTCTACCCCAATTTCGGACCTTTCGTCGCCAGGACCTACCTGCAGGTGCTCAGCAAAACCCCGGCCGTCTGGGACTACGTCTACGACAACGATTTCGTGGCTTTCGCCGCCAGCGCTTTCAGGGAGGCCATTCTGCCGTTCTCGTCGCAGAAACTGGCCGCGCTGTTCCTGAAGAAAGGCATACGCGCCGCGGTCTCCACCCAGGCTTTCTCCTCCCTGCTGATAACCAAGAACCGGCGCCTGGCCCGGCTGCCGCTTTTTTCCGTGATCACCGACTTCTGCGCGCACGCCTACTGGCCCGTCACCGGCGTGGCCGGCTACTTTTCGCCGGAGAAGGCCACGGCCGCCATCCTTAAGGAAAAAGGCGCCCCGCCCGACAAGGTCTTTCTTACCGGCATACCGGTGCGCAAAGAGTTCACCGGGCCCCAGCCGGAGAAGAGCGCCGCCCGCCGGGCCCTGGGCCTGGCGCCCGGGCTGTTCACCGTGCTGATCACCGGCGGCAGCCGGGGGCTGGGCGCGCTGCTGCCCGCGGCAGCGGCGCTGAAGCCCCTGCTGGGCAAGATCCAGGTAGCGGTGCTTTGCGGCAACAACCGCAAGCTGGCCCGCCAGGCGGAAAAGACGCACGCCTCCAAATTTATAAAGTTCGTGGACTTCACGGACGCGCCCGCCGCCTACTACGCCGCCGCCGACCTGGTGGTGGGCAAGCCCGGGGGGGTAACCCTGGCCGAAACCATGGCCATGGCAAAACCTTTCATCGTCTATTCGCCGCTGCCGGGGCAGGAGGAGCGCAACACCGGTTTCCTTTACCGCCACAAGCTGGCCGAAACCGCCGGCACCCCGGCAGAGCTGGCGCCCATCATCCGCCGCTACCTGGCCAACCCCGGCGCCCTGGCGCAGGCGGCGCGCAACATGGCCGAGCACGCCCGTCCGCACGCGGCGCGCGACATAGCCGGCAGGATCATACAAACCCTTACCGGCGGGGCGTATTAAGGGACGGGCCGGAGTTTTCGGTTAGACTTCAGGCTTGAGATTTTGGTATCATATCAGGGCAGAAAAAATCCCGGAGCAACTGGTTTTAATCGGGGCGTGGCTCAGCTGGTAGAGCGCTCGCTTCGGGTGCGAGAGATCGTGAGTTCAAATCTCACCGCCCCGATTTTCCTTTTCTCCTCCACTTAATATTTCCCCCAGGTCCGTGGCCCCTTCTACGGGGCTTGCCGCGCGCCATTGCCCTGTCAATACCGCCTTGCCACCCCATATCCTTTTTAGTATTATTTAAGCCGGTTCAGGAAATAACTTATGCGTTTGAGTTTCCGGATTTCAGGCAGGGTGCAGGGTGTCGGCTACCGCTGGTTCGTAAAGGAAGCGGCGGCCAGGCACTACGTTACGGGCTGGGTCCGCAACGCGCTGGACGGGGCGGTGGAGGGGGAAGCGCAGGGCGGCGTACCGGCCCTGGACGGCTTCCTCAAGGAACTGAAGAGCGGCCACCCCTGGGCCGAGGTCAAAGAAGCCGAAACGCAGGAAATGCTGGATAACGAAACGGCCGAAAAAGATTTTCACATAAAACCCACCGCGTAGAAGAGGCACAAATGTCTGACGAAATAGAAGAACAGGAAAAAGAAGAAGCCCTGAAAAAGGCGGAAGCCGCCAAATCCGCGCCCAAAGAAAAACTGAGCGACATCAACATCGATTCCACCAACCAGTACATCCGCAAGATCAGCCAGATAGACCACAAGATCTCCCGCGAGGAATCGCACGAGCTGTGGAAGCGCGTGAAGCGCGGCGACCGCCGCGCCAAAGAGCGCATCATGGAGCTGAACCTCAAACTGGTCATCCCCATCGCCAAGCGCTTCCTTTACGCCGGCGCCGACCTGATGGACCTGGTGGAAGAAGGCAACCTGGGCCTGCTGCACGCCATCGACAAATTCGAACCCAGCAAGGGCTACCGCTTCTCCACCTACGCCTCCTACTGGGTGGAGCAGTACGTGCGCCGCTCGGTGGAAGAGAATTCCAAGACCATCCGCATCCCGCCGCACGCCTGGACCGCGCTCCGCAAATGGCTGAAGCAGTGGGACGCCATGCACGGCAAACTGGGCCGCGACCCCACCATGGCCGAGATGGCCAAGCACATGCACTGGAACGCCAACCAGGTGCGCACCGCCCTCAACGCCTCCGAGATCGTCACCGGGCTGTCCTCCATAGAGACCCCGATGTCCTCCAGCGGGGAATCCGAAGACACCATGGGCGACACGCTCAGGGACGCGGAGTCCTCCACCCCGGACAACCTTATTTCCATCCTGCGCCTGCACGACGAACTGAAGGACGCCCTGGTGGAGATAGGCGAGCGCGAGCGCATGATAGTGGAATTCCGCTACGGCCTCACGGGCCAGACGCCCATGACCCTGAACGACATCGGCAAAAAGCTCAGCCTGTCGCGCGAGCGGGTGCGCCAGATAGAAGAGCGCGCCCTGCTGCGCCTGCGCCGCGTGGCCGCCAAGATGGGCCTGATAGAGCTGGGCCGCCGCCCGGACCACACCAACCTGCAGCCCGGCTGGCAGCAGCCCAAGGTGAAGACGGACATCCTGGGCGACGCCATCCCCACCAAGCCCTACGCGCCGCGCAAACCGAAAGGAAAAAAATAAGAAGGCCTTATGACACAAGCCGCCGCCGAAGTTTTAGCCGCAAAAGTAAAGACCATCATCCGCGATGTGCCGGACTTCCCCAAGAAAGGAATAGTCTTTAAGGACATCACGCCCCTGCTGGCCGACCCCGCCGCGTTCGCGGAGATGATAAAGCACTTCGCCGCGCAGTACCGCAACGCCGGCATCACCAAGGTGCTGGGCATAGAGGCCCGCGGCTTCCTGCTGGCCGCCCCCATCGCCATGGAACTGGGCGCGGGGCTGATCCCGGTCAGGAAGAAAGGCAAGCTGCCGTACAAGACGATCAGCGCCTCCTACGACCTGGAATACGGCACCGACACGCTGGAGATGCACGCCGACGCCGTCGCCGCGGGCGAGAAGGTGCTGATAGTGGACGACGTGCTGGCCACCGGCGGCACCGCCGCCGCCGTCTGCGCGCTGGCGGAGAAGCTCGGCGGCAAAGTGGCCGGCGTAGCCATGCTGATAGAACTGGAGTTCCTCAACGGCCGCAGCAAGCTCGCTGGCCGCGACATCCATTCTTTGATAAAATATTAGAAGCAGTACTCATCTTCGGGTGGTTCAGCGCAGCGCCCAAGCGAAGCGCAGGAAGCAAGCGACGATGAAATGGAGGGCAGAGCCCTCCTTGTAGAGCACCGGGCCCGCACCTTGTAAGGCCCGGCGCTAATCGCCCCGAACGAATGTTCGGGGTGCGACAGCCGCCCCCGTCGTTCAACGGATAGGACGAGAGTTTCCTAAACTCCAAATAGAGGTTCGATTCCTCTCGGGGGCACCAGATTTCAAACAGCGGTTCAGGAGCCAAACACATGCCCGATACATCTTGGATACACAGCGAAGACACCATAGCCAAGCCCAACAGGCTCGACAGGGGCCTCGCCTGGATAAAGCACAACCGCGAAACCTTCATAGGCTCGGCGGTCATACTGCTGGCCGCGGCCATCTTCGCCGTTTATTTCTTCGTGCACTACCGCGACCTGCGCGACACCGCCTGGAAGAACCTCTTTATAGCCCAGCAGATCGGCTACGCCGGCAACATAGCCGAGGCGCAGAAACAGCTGACGGCGGTGGAGGCCTCTTACGGCAGCACCAGCGCCGCCCCCTACGCCACGCTGACCAAGGGCGATATCCTTTTCGCGCAGGGCCAGTTCAAAGAAGCCGCCGCGGAGTTCACCAAGCTGCTTAAGGGCAAGGACCTCGCGCCCTTCGCCGTCTACAGCCTGGGCAAATGCAAAGAAGCGGAAGGCGACCTGACCGGCGCGCAGGCGCAGTACGCCGAGTTCCTTTCCAGGAACCCCGAGCATTTCATGGCCCCCGAAGTTCACGGTTCCCTGGCCCGCGCGCAGGAGCTCGCCGGCGCCGCGGACCTGGCCAAGACCACCTACGAAAAGATCGTGCTGCTCTACCCGGAAACCTCCTGGGCCATGCAGGCCAAGGCCCGCCTGGGCGGCGCCGTTCCCGCTAAAAAGTAAAAGCCCCAGCCTTAGCTTAAAGCCCGGTCCATGACATATGGCCGGGCTTTTTGACATATAAGGCATATAATATAGATATCATGTTGACAGCGCGAAACCTTTTTGTAATAATAACCTTGCTCTGTAGAGGAGGCTCCCAGGCAGTAAAAGGGAGTCCGCCAACCCCGGGGTTTAAGGGGGGAGCGGAGCGCCAGATTTAAAGGCGCTTCTCCTAAGGGAACCCGAAAGGGAACCCACAAGGCCGTAGGCCCCAAAAGGGCAGGCCCTAACTGTAGGATTCAAACACTACAGGGAGAGTTAAGTAACCCAGCCGCAAGGCCAGGGAAACAAGCCCCGGAAACGGGCTTACGACGAAACAGGAGGAGTAATTAATGAAAAAAGTAATAGCGATGCTTGCGCTGGTCGCGCTCACTGGCAATATTGCCAGCGCCGAACTGCTCAAGAACTTCAAGTACGATGGAAAGATCGACGTAAACGCCTATAATGCGAACAACGCCGACTTCAACAAGAAAGTCTCCGACAAAATCAGCGATGTCGACACCCGCGTTCAGCTGAACATGGGCTTCGACCTCAATGAGGACGTCAACGCCGTTGTGTCCATAGTGAAGCTCAACCGGGAGTACGGTGATGCGAAAGAAAACGCCAACACCATACAGGCCCAGCTGGTATTCGAGCAGGCCTACCTGAACCTCAAGAACGTGTTCGGCCTGGACCACAAGCTCGGCCGCCAGTACTACGGCAACGCCGGCGACATGGTCGTCTATTACGGCCCCATGGCCTGGCCCTTCCCCACGAAGTACGCCCCCACGTCCCCCGCGGTGGACGGCTGGACCGGCTGGTACAAGTTCAACGGCCTGGGCCGTGACTGGGACCTGCACGCGATACTCGCCAAAGAGGACGCGACCAACACGGCCGCTTCCGCTAACGACTCGGACGTGTCCGGCATCAACGCCAAGACCACCCTTATGGACATAAGCCTGAATGGTTATGTCTACCACAAGAACGACAAGAAATTCGTTGCCGGCACCAGCAACTACCTTGACGTTCTCGGCATAAAGGCCAAGTACGCGATCCCCCAGGTGAAGAACCTGAACGTCGCGGCCGAATACGCCCAGAACATGGGTAAAGACCTCAACAAGCCTGCCGCTGGTTACAAACACCAGGGCTTCGCCTACAAGGTCAACGCGGACTACTCCATGGACTTCATGGGCAAACTCGGCTTCGAAGGCGAATACTACTTCGCTTCCGGCGACGAGAAGAACAACACCGGTGATACGGAATTCACCAGCATCAACGGTGACTACCGCCCCGGCATCATCAGCGGCGGCGGCTTCCTCACCGACGTCAACTTCACCACCAAAGGTTCCGGCCAGGTCGTCTACAATGTGGGCGCCAACTGGACCCCCTCCAAGCTGGAGAAGCTGAACGTCGCCGCGAAGTATTACAACTTCTCGGCCGACAAGAAAGCCGGCCTGGTGAAGAAGTACTACGGCAGCGAAACCGACGTGGTCGCCACCTGGACTCACTCCGCCAACGTGGACGTGAAGGGCTACTACGCGATGGTCATGCCCGAGAAGGACAACACCGTCTCCACCAAGGACAATGCCCAGACGATGATGGGCGCTGCCTTCTGCGTGAAGTTCTAATAACCTAAAAGTTAATAGAGAGAGACCCCGGGGCCTTAAAACCCCGGGGTTTTCTTTTGCCCCTTAAAGGAAGCCATTATTTTTTTGTTATAATTAATACCGATGAAAAGCCCGGCCTTAAGCCTTTTTGCCGCCACCGCGGCCCTGCTCGCCCTGGGCAGCGCAGCGCACGCCACCAAGCTGGACCTTTCCTCCGAAGTGGAGATCAAAGCCGCCAATTACGAGCACCTCATCTACGGCAGCGGCCAGGCCTCGCAGTCGCTGTTCTCCGAGAACGCCGCGCTGGGCTTCATCATAAAGGGCATCCGCCTGGAAAAGACCCAGGACTCGTCGATGGACGTGGGCATAGTGCTGCAGAGCGTGGGCCCCGGCGCCTCCTCCAACACCATCACCAGCCCGCAGTTCGCCGACGCCATCGGCCGCCTGCCCGACGCCGACGGCACGCCTTTTGTCCGCGGCGCCTACGTAAAGGTCTACAAGTTTTTGCACCCCAATATCACCGCCACCTTCGGCCGGCAGGACTTCACCCTGGCCCAGGGCATCACCCTGGCCAGCGACGACCTGGGCCTGCCGGGCGGCCGCCTGGAGTTCGCCAACGTTTACCGCAGCCTCAAGGCCGACCTGTTCTTCTTCCGGCCCTTCAGCCTTAACCGCTACAACAAGATCTACGGCGCCACCGTCTATTACCCCGGCAGCGAAGGCCTCTGGCAGGCTTACCATTTCTGGGAACAGGACGGCGGCACGGGCACGGCCTACCAGGACGTCCTCTTCACCGACGTGCTCAGCAAGACCAAGAAGTTCACCGGCCTGCGCTACGTGCTCACCCAGAAGCAGCTTTCCTTCGACGGGGAAACCGTCATCCAGCGCGGCACAGCCGAGAGGGCCGGGGGGGGGACCGGCAAGTACGAGGCCCACGCCTTCATGCTGAAAGGCGCCTGGAGCCAGAACGTATCTTTCTTCGGCCAGTCCCGGCTGCGCCTGGGCTACGGCCGCTCTTCCGGCAACCCGGGCGCCGGCAGCACCGACAAGGCTTTCTTTCCCGCCTTCGGCTCCAAATTCAACGGGCTGGAACGCAAGGGCTACGGCTCCATAGCCGGGGCCACCCTTTACGACATCATAAAGACCTCGGATACCGCCAACGGCCTGCCCAACGGCGTCTCCGGGCTTAACATCATAAACATAGGCGCGGACCTGCCTTACAAGAAGCTGATCATCTCGGCCGACCTGTACAAGTTCAGGGCCTCCAAGAACGCCAACGCCGGCTCCCTGCAGATAGCCAGCGAATACGATATAAAAGCCACCTACGCCTTTGGCGATAACCTGCATTTAAACGCCGTCTATGCCGTTTTTACCCCGCTTAGCCTCTACCCCCAGAGCAAGCAGGTAAAACTCACTTACGGGGCCATCTCGGCCCGCTTCTAACCCCAACAAACTCAGCGCCGGTTAATTCCCGTCCGGTTCTCCTATTCTCCCCGCGCAAAAGGGGGGAAATAGCACCTTCTTTTCCTCCCCCTTCAACCCTGAAAAGGCGCAGGAGCCTCCCCCACAGCCCTGCCGAACCTGAAATCAGCCTGATTTTGAGCAGCGGCGCACGACGGGCGGCAAGGTTATCCACAGGTTATCAACAAGCCTTGACATATGATTGACATATGTCTGCCATATATTGACATATAAAGCATTTTAGGCTAGAATTATGGCATAAGACGCATATAAGCCCCGGCAAAGGCGGAGACTATGAATTATAAGCTCAGGATAAAACACCCTTCAGGGGCGGAATTCGAGGCGGAAGGCCCGGCGGAGTTCATACAGACCGAAAAAGAAGGCTTCCTGAACCGCCTTACGCCAACCTCCGGAGAGCAGCCAAAACACCATGAAGCCGCCCAGGATGGCTCCGTCTGGAGCGCCCTGGCCGAGGCCAAGAACGGCCTGCTGATCCTTAGAAACAAGCACCCGAACCTCAAAGCCGGAGACGCCGCCCTGCTGCTTCTAGCCGCCGAAATGCAGCTGAACGGCAGGCAATCCGTAAGCGCCATAGCCCTGTCCAGGGCCATAAAGATCTCCGGCTATGTGCCGGAACGCATAGACCGACTGCTGACTAAAGCCAACCGGGAAGGCCTGGTAAAAGCCTCCGGAACCAAGCGCAACCGGGCCTACCAGATAACCGATAAAGGCCGGGAAAGAGCCTGGCTGGAAGCCAGAAAACTGACCTGAACCGCGGGCCCGCCAGGGCCAGACCAAAGGAAAGACAGGCCTGGCGCAAGAAACAAGCAGCCAAATAACCAGCCAAACCAAAGTCGGTCGACAAACCCCAGGCCGAACCAATAAGATCCGCCAACAATAGACCAAAAACACGCAAAAACACCAGGCAGCAGGCCTGCGCCCAGTCTTATCCCTAGGACTTACGATAAGATATATTATGTTAACTTACTAATCCCCCTGAGCATTATCCCTAAGGCAACAATCGCAGTCAATGTTCTACGGATTATGCTTGTTTTATAACACTTATTTATTAATATCTAATATCGTTTATAGATTTTTATTACTAGCAAAGAAAACCCTCCCTGGAAGACCGGGGCCGGCCAGGTTTTCAAATTTTGAAACTCAAAATTTTGCCAACTTTTAGGAAATTAAAAACCGTGAAAGCCAAAGATCAGGCAAAAATGCGGTCCCCCAAAAATACCATGCAGAGGCCCAAAACAGCGAGATCCGCAAAGCTGAAAATCAGCCAACTTTTAAAGAACTTTAAAAGGGCCGCAAACGGCAAAGGCAGGGCAAAGGCCCAAAGAGGCACAAATACCCCCCTCAGACCCCGGATAGCCCGGAATACCACCAAGCCAGGGCCGCCAAAGACCCCCACAAGGCAGCCAAACAAGCTGAAAATCAGCCTGATTTCAAGGAAATTATAAATACCATGAAGAGGAGAAGAGGCAAGGAAAGGGAAAAACAGCCAAAAAGCAAACGATCGCAAAACACCATGAAGAGCCAGGGAAGGCAGCGAAGGCCCTGAAAGGGTCTTAAAAAACACCAACAGGAATTTTACGGGGAGAACCTGAAAGAGCGGCAAAGACCTCAGAATCGCCAGACACCCGCAGGGTTTCTTCCTGGTGGTGGAAGACAAGCCGAAAACACCACAAAAAGGAATACCCGGAAAGTAATTTTCCGGGCAAAAAAGACAAAGGCGGTGAAAACAGGCGGCGCGCGCCGCTAAAAAGACCTGGACGGCGGTTTTCTAGTTATTTTTGGGGTAAGTACAGGCTATGGCGGGAATGATAAGCAGATAACCGGTCAGCAAAAGGGCGGGAGAGACTATGGCCCAGGCGTTCTGCCCCCCCGGATCCACCCGGCCAAGCAGGAAATAGCCGAGAACTATCAAAAGCAGGGCGGAAAACCAGAGCGCCGGGCATTTTAGCGCGCTTCCCCCCTCCTGCGCGGCTTCGGGGGCCTGGCCGGCTCCCAAAACCTGCCCAAAACCCGCGGGCGCCGCGCCGCCGGAAATATCCCGGGGCTGTTTTACAGGTTTTTCCCTGTCGGCGCGCTGACGTTTCTTCTTTGCCATTCGGAAGGCGGGCTTATTTAAGGCTTAACCTGCAGCTGCAGCCTGGCCGCCAGGCGCTGCCGCGTAAAGTCCAGCATGTTCTTGCTTACGGGATCTTTTTCTCCGACGTAAAGTTCCTCTATAAATTGCAGGCTGCGCTTGTCGCCGATGGAGCCTATTACTTCCAGGGCCTGGTTCTTAAGGCTCAGGTCCGGGGCCTTTACGAACTCGTACGCCGTCACCAGCCCGTCGGCCGAGCCCAGCTTGGCCAGCGCCAGGGCCGCCTCTACGCGCACGTGGGGCTCCTCAGCCTTGTCCAGGCGCTTTGCCAGCTCGGGGGCGGCGGACTTGTCTCCGATGGCGCCAAGGGCCCTTACCGCCTCAAGGCGGGTGTATTTGTCGGGGTCGGCCAGCAGCTTGAAGATAGCCGGGGCGGCCTTCTTCGACTGCATCTGGCCCAGGGCCGAAACGACCACGCGGCGCATGGCCGCGTCGTCCAGCAGCTCTACCAGCTTGTCCTCGGCCGGCGCGTACCGCAGGGCGCCCAGGGTGTTGGCGGCCGCGTAGCGCACGGCGGGCGCTTCGTCCTTAAGCGCTTTTACCAGCGCCGGGCCGGCGGCCTGGTCCGCCATATAGGAAAGGGAACTGGCGGCCTGCTGCCGCACCAGCGCGTCCTTATCCTTGAGCAGCAGCTCGGAGATCTTCGCGGTGGACTCGCGGTGCACCAGCTGGCACAGGCCGTCCGCGGCGGACGAGCGCACCGCGCCGGCCTCGTCGCCCAGCGCTTTTACCAGGTGCGGCACGGCCTTTTGGTCGCGGCTGGCGCCCAGGAAATCGGCTCCCTGCCTGCGCACGGCGGGCTCTTTGGCCTTGAGCTTTTGAACGGCCTCCGCGAAAGGATCCGCGGGCAGGACGGCGGCGGGCTTGGCCGCGGGCGCGGCGGCCTTGACGGCGGGAGCGGCCGCGGGCTTGGCCGCCGGTTTAACGGCGGGTTTGGCCGCGGGTTTGGCGGCGGCTTTCTTTACGGCGGGTTTCGGCGTTTTCAGCGGCGCGGTCTGGGCGCAGAGGAACAGCGCCGGCGCCAGGATTAAAGTGAGGAAGAAAGAGGCGATTTTGATCTTTTTCATAATCTGAATTTTAGTATATTCCTCCGTTAATTGCTAGAACAGGGGCCCCAGATAAAAGTAGAAGATCTTGCCGCCGTCCGAAGTGCGCACCGCGTAGTCGAAGCTGAGCACCAGCTGGAAGGCCTGCAGCAGGAAGGTGTGCACGTTGATGCCGGCGCCGACCGAGCTGCGCACGTCGGAGCCCCTGAAGCTGCCGAGTTCCGAACTTCTATCCCAGCCGTAAGCCGAGTCCACGAAGACCTTGGCGTAGATGCCCTTGAAATAAAAATCCGGGAACATGTACCACATGTAATAGTTCAGGTCCTTGAACAAAGGCACGCGCAGCTCCGCGTTGTTGATGAACGTGCCGGGCTTTTCCAGGCGGTCCGAGGAGCCGGAAAAGCCGCGCACCCCGCCCAGGCCGCCGAACCCGAACAGGCGGCGGTCGCGCCCGGTGCTGCGCCCGGCGATGAAATTATTCACGAAGGCCGCGCGCTTGGACAGCGGGAAATACTTGAGGTACTGCAGCGTGTAGGAATCGTATTTAAGGTTGCCGCCCGCGACCTCGGCGGCCTTCGTCCACGACAGTTCGGTGCGCGAGCCGCGGTTGGCGGTCAGGTACAGGCCGTTGACGGTGTCGCGCACGTAGGCGGTCTGCACGGAGCGCGTATGCAGCCGCTCGGTCAGCGCGATGTCGGTAAAATCGTTGGTCTCGTCCTTGAGGACGGCGAAGGCCTGCACGCGGTTATAGCGGTCGAAAGGCCAGGCGGTGCCTACGGCGTGGCGGGTGTAGCGCTTGTCGTACTCCAGCCTGTCCGAGTTCACCGCGCCGTTGTAAGTGAGCGCGGTGGTCTGCAGGAACAGCGGCATGCGGTAGCGCGCGTAGGAATAGCTGGTCTGCAGGCTGAGGAAATCCGAGCCCGAATTATAGCTGAGGTACAGGCCCAGGTTATGGTTGCCCAGCATGTCGGAAGCCTGCCAGTAATTCATCCAGAAGAGCCCGCCTGGCGAGGAGAACAGGAACGCCGGGAAGAACAAATCCGTGGAGGCTTTGAACTTGTAGGGATTCACCGTCCCGCTGGCGCGCTTCAGCTCGAACTTTTCTTCCGGGGCGGCCGCGGCCGTCTTCTCGTACAGGAAATTCTCCGGGCGCGCTTCGTGGATGTCCATGCCGCCGCGCCTGAAAGCGGAAAAATAGACCTTGTCGCCGCTGACCGCCGGCGTAAAGACGCCCCCGACGCCGCGGGTCAGCCGCCGGGAAAGTCCGGAGGCCGGCTCAAAGGCGTACAGGTCGAAGTCGTAGCCGGCGTCGGAGATGAAGTAGATCTGCGAGCCGTCGGAGGAGAACACCGGGTCGTAAGCGCTGCCGCCGGGCGCCGGCACGGTGTAAGGCTGGCTGCCGCGCCGCAGCAGGCACAAAGCGCGCACGGGGCCGCTTGAATTCTCCACTTCGCAGGAGTAGGCCAGGGAGGCGCCGTCGGGGGAGTAAGCCGGGGAGGCCTCGTCCTGTTCGCTGCTGGTCAGCCGGGCGGCCGCCGCGGCCGGCAGCTCCCCCCCCCCGGCCAGGCGGTCGACGGGAGCCTCGTAAATATCGTTGAAGCCGCCGCTCATCCCGATGAAGGCCAGCTTTTTGCCGTCGGGCGAGAACACCGGCTGGCGCACTTCCGCGAGCCCCTCCACGGAGGTCCGCGTAACTTCGCCCGAGCCGGGCCGGTACAGGTAAAGGTATTCCCGGTGGTTCTTCTGCCCGCTGAAAGCCAGGTAGCTGCCGTCGGGCGACCAGGAGAGGCTGCGCAGCGGCTTGGTGAAGCGGCCGTAAGGGATATTCTCGGCGCCGGCCGCCAGGGCCGTCAGCCTGGTCTCCCCGTGCGTCGCCAGGTCCTTCACGCGCACTTCCGGCGGGTGGCCGGACCGCGTGGAAAGGAAAGCCAGTCTGTCCCCGCCGGGAGAAAGCGCGGGGCTGAGGTTGAACTCGGGGATGTTCTGCGAGCCGCTGGTCCGGGCCGGGCCGTACACGCCCGGCTCCTGCAGGTTTTTGGCTTTAGCCTCGGCCAGGTATTTCAGCTCCGTGTGTTCGGCGAATTTTTTCTCGAACGCGGCAAGGTCGGCGCCGATCAGGGGCTGCAGCACCGAGCCGGCCTCGTAGCGGTTGCGGAACAGCTCCAGCATGCGGCGCGGCTTATCGGCCCCGTACTGCTCCGCCAGAAAGCGCATGGCGTGCCCGCCGGTCTTGTAGGCCAGCGTGGTCTGGTGCGGCTTCAGGTGGCCGAACTGGTTGAGGCGGCTCAGCGGGATGAGCCCGCCGGACAGGGCGGCGTCCCGGAGGTACATTTTTTCCAGGGCGTAGTCGCTCAGGCCGGTCTCGTACTCGGCCAGGCCCTCCATCATCCACAGCGGGTAGATGAAAGTTTTAAGGATGCGCGCGGACTTCCAGAAGCCGTCTATCAGCACGCTGAACTCCACCTCGTGGGCGAATTCGTGCTCCATCACGTCCTTCAGCCAGCCTTTCGAGCCGTCGGACCACACCATGAAGCGGTCCTTGAACGGCTCCGTCAGGCCGCCGATGCCGTCGGAGACGTCGGCCACGTTGGTCTGCTGCATGTCGTTGATGGAGGCGTAGAGGAAGAAAGGGATGCGCTTTGCCAGCGCGGGATTCAGGTCCGCGCTTTCGCGCTTGTAGGCGGCTTCCAGCACGCCGGAGGCGTAGGCCACCCAGGGCTCCGAACCGGGGTAATAATGTATGTCGAAGTGCTCGGTGGCGTAGATCTGCCACTCGAAGGACTTTATTATTACCTTGTTCTCCTCCAGCGCGGCGGCCGGGGCGCCCAGGCAGAAAGCCGCCAGGGCCAGCGCGGCCGCTCTCAGGATCAGTTTTTTAGGAAAAGATACAGGCATTTTACCCGGAGGCAGGGCCTCCCGCCCCGCCCTTATTTCTTCTTTTTGGCCGCCGCTTTGCGGGCTTTCTCAAGTTTGGCCAGCAGGCTCCTGCCCTCTTCATGGGCGGGGTTCAGCGCCAGCAGCCGCTGCAGATAAGCATAAGCTCCGTCGGAGTCCTTGTTCTTGTAGGCCGCGTCCCCGGCCAGCCAGAGCAGGGCCGCCTGGTCCGTAAAGCCGCCGACGGTCTCGGCGGAGTCCGCCGCTTTTTTCAGGAAGGCGGCGGCCTTCGCGTAGTCCTTAAGTTCGTAATTTATGCGGCCCTCGGCGTAATCGGCCAGGAAGGCGCCGCCGCCCCCCTGCGCGCGCAGGTCCGATAAAATTTTGGAATGGTCCTGCTTGTTCTTCCAGCGCGCCAGCGCCAGGTTTTCCAGCAGCACCGGGTCGGCGGTGTCGTCCTTAAGGAGCAGTTCGTACTCGCGCACCGCCCCGGGGAAATCCCCGGCCGCGTAGCAGAGCTTGGCCAGCAGCATCCTGGCTTCCGTGTCGGCCGGGAAATTATTGAGGAACTTGCGGTATTCCTGCGCGGCAAAATCGTAAAGGCCCACGGCCTGGTACATGCTCCCCAGGTAATAAAAAGATCGCGCGTCGGCGTGGCCCAGGCCGCGGGCGCGCTCCAGGTCCGCTATGGCTTCAATGTAGCGGGGCTGGCCCAGCTGGTATTTGAGGCGGCCGGCCTCGGCCAGGGCCGGCATATCGTCGGGGTTGGCGGCCAGCGCGGCCTGCAGCTCGGCCAGCCGGCGCTCGGCCTTGGACGACTGCATGAAATCCGCGGCCGTCCTGGGGAAATCGGGGGCCGCGCGGTTCACGCGCCCCATATAAACGTAGAGCGCCGCCAGCATGAAGAACAAGAACATGCCCAACGGCGCGCCGTACGTATGAAGTATCTTCCTGACCGCCCCCTTTAATGCGTGGGAGCGTGGCTCATAACTCACCTTCATCCTCCGAGTTTTCCAGAAGGATCTGTCCCAGCGTCAGCGAGGGAGAGCCCTTGAGGTACTGCGCCATGCGCTTGCGGTCTTCCACTTCTTCGCAGCGCTTGATGGACAGGTTGAGCCTGAAATTTTCGGTATTGATGCCCACGACCACGCCGCTGACTTCCTGCCCTTCTTTGGGCGCGCCTTCCGCGCCGTAATCCTCGGGGGAGATGAAGCCTTCCACCAGCTCGCTGATCCTGAGTACGGCGCCCTCGGGCGTGACCGCGGCTACTTTAGCCTTCAGGAGGGACCGGTAGGCGAACTTGCGCTTGAGCATGTCCACGGGGTTGGGCATCAGCTGTTTGAGGCCGAACAGCAGGCGCTCGCCTTCCTTGTCCACGGCGAGCACCTTGCACTTCACGCGCTGGCCGCGCTTGTAGCCCTTCAGGGCTTCCTGCGGGTTCTTCCAGGCCAGGTCGGCCAGTTTCACCTGGCCCTCTATGCCCTGGAACCTGACCAGCAGGCCTTCCTCGGTAACTTTGGAGACCACGCCGCGCACCAGGCGGCCCGGGGCCACCTCGGCGAGGACCTGGCCGCGGCGCTGCTTCTCGTCCTCTTCCAGGACCTGGCGGCGCGACACCACCACCTTGCGGTCCTTCTCGTTGAAGTCCGTGATATAGAACTTTATTTTGGCGTTCGGCGGCAGGTAATGCTTGTGCGCCCCGCCCAGCTCGGAAAGGGAGAGCGGCATGAAAGCCCGCATCCCGGAAATATCCACGATGTAGCCGCCCTTGACGATCTCGGTGACCTTGCCCTTCAGGCGTTCCTTGGCCTCGAACATCTTCCTCGCCATTTCCCAGGCGGCCTTTTCGCGGGCGCGGCGGTGGGACATGATGGAATGGCGGCCTTCGGTGCCCTTCCTTTCGAACACGGCCTGCACTTCGTCGCCGGGGACGGGGGTTTTCTCGTCCTGGAAATCGGCCAGAGGGATGGCGGCTTCTTTCTTTTCGCCTATGTCGACCAGCACGTATTCGGCGTTGACCTGCACGACCTTGACGGTGACGACGTCGCGGGAATAGACCTTTTCGGTGACCTCGGCCTCGGCCTTCAGGAGGTCGGCCATCGACATTTCTTCCTCGGCGCCCTGCGCGGCCGGTTTCTTGTCTTTGTCCTGGTCTTCAATGTGCTGGGTCTCGTTGGTTTCCATGTGGGTACTACTCCTCTGTTATTGAAAAAATGTCCGCCATTATATCTTCTGAAAAACGGGCATAGGCGGCCTTGAGGTCGCCGTCGGCGGGGGGCTCAAAACGCCTTACATTTCCGTACTTAATAGTTATTTTACCTAATTTTGAGAAGTTTTCGCTGTTAAAAATACGGACGCACAGCACCGGGGCCCCGGATTTATGGGCCATCAGCGCCACGCCGGCCTTGGGCTTGAGCACGCGGCCTTTGGCGCGGGTGCCCTCCGGGAAAATGGCCATGCAGCCGCCGCGCTTCAGCGCCGTCAGGCAGCCGCGCAGCGCCCCCAGGTCCCCCCCGGAGCGGGCCCGGTCCACGGGGATGGCCCCCCAGCGGGGCAAAAAATAGCCCAGCGGCCAGATGGAAAAAAGCTCTTTCTTGGCGATGATATTGGGCAGCCGCACCAGGGCCATGAAAGAAAGCAGGGCGGGTGGGTCGGCGTTGGACAGGTGGTTGCTGGCCACTATCAGCGGGCCTTCGGGCGGGATCTTTTCCTGGCCCTGCACCGAGATGGAATTGAAGAGCCGGAAAAACAATCTGAAAGCCGCGTAGACGAGCAGCAGCAGCAGGGGGCGTTCTTCGTGGGGTCTGGCCGGCATTAGCGGGGAGTCTTGGCGGCGCGCTCGAAAAGTTCCACTATGGCGTCCACGACGGCCTCCCTGGGCACGGAGGTAGAGTCGAGGTAGTGGGCGTCCGGGGCCTTTACCAGCGGGTTGATCTTGCGCCCGGAATCCTGCGCGTCGCGTTTCAGGATGAAGTCCAGTATCTGGTCGAAATCGGCCTGCAGGCCCTGCCCGCGCAGCTGGGAGACGCGGCGCTCGGCGCGCGCCCGCGGGGAGGCGTCCAGGTAAATTTTAAGTTCGGCGTCGGGAAAGACGTTGGAGCCGATATCGCGGCCTTCCATCACCACCCCGCCGTCCTCGCCGGCTTTACGCTGCATGTCCTTCATGAACAGCCGCACGCCGGCGAGCAGGGCGATGCCGGAAGAGGCCTTGCCCACGCGCTCGTCGGTGAGCTCGCGCTCCAGCCGGCGGCCGTCCAGCGCCACGTCGGCCTCGGGCCCCGCGCCTTTGGGGAATTCCCACTTCAGGCGCCCGGCCAAGGCCGCCAGGCCCTCGCCGTCGCCCAGGTCGGCGCCCAGTTCCAGCGCCTTCCAGGCCAGGGCCCGGTACATGCGCCCGGTGCTGACAAAACTGTAGCCTACGCGTTCGGCCACCATCTTGCCGACGGTGGACTTGCCCACGCCGGCCGGG
The DNA here is from genome assembly GCA_001799615.1 of Elusimicrobia bacterium GWA2_61_42. Classification (GTDB taxonomy): domain Bacteria; phylum Elusimicrobiota; class Elusimicrobia; order Elusimicrobiales; family UBA9959; genus UBA9959. The sequence goes on from MGTU01000002.1 coordinate 42,464, forward strand.
CCGTCTATGGCGATGATCAGGCCTTTCGGGCGCGTCACTTTACCAGCGCCGCCTTATTGGGAAGGTTCGCCTTGTTGTCCATGCCCATCTTGCGCAGGGGGCGCACCCACTTGGTGAAATGGGACGGCTTGAGCGAATATTCGTGCACCAGGCGCGCCACCTCGCTGATGGGCTGGTAGCTTTCCCAGTTGAGGCGCAGGATGCGCACGCCGGCGTCCTCCATTTCCTCTATGAATTCGTAGTAATTATCCTGCAGGCTTTTCAGGTAGGACGGGTCGATGGCCTTCTCCATGTTGCGGCCGCGGGACTTGATGCGGGCGATGGAGGTCTCGACGCGGCAGTCGAGGAAGATCATCAGCTGGGGGTAGACCATTTCGCGCAGCACCATGTTGTCGAACAGGTCGAGGTAGGTGTTGTAGTCCATGTCCGAAATGATCTTGTCCGGGTGGTTGTTGAGCATGCGGGCGAAGATGGTGTCTTCCCAGATGGTGCGGTCCTGCACCACGCCGCGGATCTTGCCGAGGCTGATGCGCGACACGAACTCCCGGTGCTGGCGGAACCGGTGGTTGAGCAGCCAGATCTGCATGATCGTGCCGTACTGCTTCATGTCGCCGTAAAAACTCTCCAGGTACGGGTTGCCGCCGACCTCTTCCAGCACGGGCTCGAAGTTCAGCGCCTTGGCCAGCTCCATGGTGAGCGTGGATTTCCCGACCCCGATGATTCCCGCGATACCGATATAGCCTTCAGCGAACATAAGGACCTTCCTTGTGGACTGAATTAAATTTACTTCGCCCGCCCCGGCTCTATCTCCTGCTCTATGCCCTTGATGGCCAGCAGCACGTCGTCGGGGTTGGAGGCCGCCTGCAGGATATCCTCCAGCTTGGCCATCCCCTCCTTGTGCATCTTGACCAGGGACTGGTTGAAGGTCTGCATGCCGTAGAAGCCGCCCTTGGAGATCGCCTGGGTGATGGCGTCTATGGTGTTCTCGGCTATCATCTTCTTGATGTGCGGGGTGGCCGTCATGATCTCCACGGCGGGCAGGCGCCCGCCCTTGGAGCAGGGCAGCAGGCGCTGCGAAACGATGCCCCTGAGGCTCTCCGAAAGCTGCAGCCGGACCTGGGACTGCTGGTGCGGCGGGTACATGTCGATGATGCGCGAGATGGTCTGCACGGCGTTCATGGTGTGCAGCGTGGCGAACACCAGGTGGCCGGTTTCGGCCGCGGTGATGGCGGCCTGCGTCGTCTCCAGGTCGCGCATTTCGCCCACCAGGATGATGTCGGGGTCCTGGCGCATGGCCGCGCGCAGCGCGTCCACGAAGGTGGTGGTGTCGGAGCCGAGCTCGCGCTGGCTGATGATGCACTTCTTCTCGGTAAAGGAGAACTCTATGGGGTCTTCCACGGTGATGATGTGGGCGTCCCAGACCTGGTTGAGGTATTCAATCATGGCGGCCAGCGTCGAGGTTTTGCCCGAGCCGGTGATGCCCGTGACGAGGATCAGCCCGCGCTCGTTGGTCAGCAGTTTCTTCACCGCCTCGACCGGCAGGCGCAGCTCCTCGAAAGTGGGGATCTTGAGCGGGATGTGGCGGATGGCCACGCCGATCTTGCCTTTATGCGTGAACACGTTGAAGCGGAAGCGGCCCAGCTCCCCGCCCTCGAAGGAAAAGTCGACCTCGTGCTTTTCGGCGAAGATGGACTTCAGGCGCTGGTTCATCAGCGGGAAGATCATCTCCTCCACTTCTTTCTGCGACATGGTGGAGGAATTTATGGGGGTGATGGCGCCGTTGATGCGCAGGAAGACCGAAGAGTCGCCCCTGATGTGGGTGTCGGAAGCCTTGTTCTGCACCATCACTTTCAGCAGGAGGTTTAAATTTATGGCCATAGTTTCCCCAGTCCGCCCCGTAGCGGCTTCGCCCCTATTTCAGCCGCCTCGCCCCGCTCTGGCGGCGCAGGTAGGCCGGCTTTTCCATGTCCTCTTCGCGCCCGCCGGAAGGGGCCGGGGACTCCGGGAGGAAGTCGTCCCCCAGCCTGCGGGTGCGGTTGCGGCCCATGCCGCGCAGGCGCGCCAGGTCGCCGGCCAGTTCCCCCCGCCTGGAGGGAAAGCCGGTGGCTATCACCGTTATTTTCAGTTCGTCGCCCATGTTCTCGTCGAAGACCTGGCCGTATTTGATGAAAACTTCGGGGTTGGCGTGCTTTATGATGTATTCCATCGCCCCGTCGATCTCCACGATCTTGATGTCGCGGGAACTGGTGAAGCTGACCAGGATACCCTTGGCGCCGTCTATCACGGCGCTCTCGAGCATGGGCGAGTGCACGGCTTCCTTGGCCGCCTCGATATGCCGCTCCGCCCCGGTGGCGCGGCCGATGCCGATCAGGGCCTCGCCCGACTTGGTCATGATCTTCTTGACGTCCTGGAAGTCCACGTTTATGAGGCCGGGGTGGGTGATGACGTCGGAAATTCCCTGGATAGCCTGGCGCAGCACGTCGTCGGCCCGGCGGTAGGCTTCTTCGCTGGAGGTATCGCGCCCCACCACCGAAAGGATGCGGTCGTTGGGGATGACGAGCAGGCAGTCGGAGTGCTTGCGCAGCTCGTGAATGCCGGCCTGGGCCTGGTCGGAACGGGACTTGCCCTCGAAGCCGAAAGGCCGGGTGACGACGCCGATCACGAGCGCGTTGGGATTGGCTTCCTTGGCGGTCTGGGCCACCACGGGGGCCGCCCCGGTGCCGGTACCGCCGCCCATGCCGGCGGTGACAAAGAGCAGGTCTGCGTCGGCCACGGCCTCTTTTATGAGCTCCGCCGATTCGAGCGCGGCCTCCTTGCCCTTGGCCGGGTCGCCGCCCACGCCGAGGCCTTTCGTAAGGTTCTCGCCGATCTGGATGCGGTTCGGGGCCTTGCTGCGGCGCAGGTCCTGCGCGTCGGTATTCACCGCGACGAACTCCACCAGGCGGATATCGGCTTCCACCATGCGGTTGACGGCGTTGCCGCCGCCGCCGCCCACGCCGATGACCTTGATGACCGCTTCGCGGTTCTGGAAATCGTTGTTATAGCGTATCCTGGTTTCAGACATTAGAACAGGTCCTTGAGCCAGCGCCAGATCTTTTTCTCCACGGAGCCGCCGCGGACGGGGCCCGGCACGTCGGTGTTCCAGGTCTTGAGGTGCGGGTAGCAGACCAGGGCGACGGCGCCCAGGTACGGCTGGGTCATGTATTCTTCGGGGCACTGCAGGATCTCCTGCGCCGGCAGGCCCAGCCTGGCCTGGCCCAGGTCCAGCAGCTGTTCGGCCGCCTCGGGCATGCCCTTGAGGAGGGCCGCGCCGCCGGTAAGGATGGCGCCGCCGGGCAGCTCGGCGTAATTGGAGCCCTGCACGGACTGGTTGATCTTTTCGAAAATTTCCTCGGCGCGCGGCTGGATGAAGTCCAGCAGTTCGCGCGGCTTCACTTCCTTCTTGGTCCTGGCGTCCAGCTTGGTGATGTTTATCACCTTGTCCTCTTCGAGCATGTTGGAGAACACCGCGCCGTATTTTTCCTTGATCTCCTGCGCGGCGGCCATGGTGGTGCCGAGGCCGTAGGCGATGTCGCGGGTGATGTGGTCGCCCCCGATGGCTATCTCGCGGGAGAAATGGATGCTGCCCTCGGAATAGATGCCGATGGACGTGGTCTGGCCGCCGGAATCTATCAGCAGGCAGCCCAGGTCCTTCTCCTCTTCGGAGACCACCAGCTCGCCGACGGCGAGCAGGGTATAGATGGTGTCCACCACGCGGAAGCCGCCCTTGGAGACGGACTTCATCAGGTTGTTTATGATGGGGCTGGAAGCGGTGACGATATGCACGCCGACCTCGAGCAGCGCGCCCTCCATCCCTATGGGGTTGGGCACGCCGCGCTGGCGGTCCAGGGAGAAGCCCTGCGGGATGACGTGCAGGATCTCGCGGTCGGAGGACAGCGGCACGGTCTTGGCGTTCTCGATGACGTTGGAAACGTCCTCGCTGGTGATCTCCTTGTCGGTGCGCGCTATGTTGTAGCCGCCCTTGTTGTCGAAAGCCTGGATGTGGGAACCGCGCACGCCGAGGTAGACTTCGCCTACCACCTCGTTGGCCTTGCTTTCGGCCGCGTCCATCACGTGCTCTATGGCCCGGGCGGTCTCCTCGATATTCACCACCACGCCGCCCTTCAGGCCCTTGCAGGGAGCGGAGGCGCCCGCGAGGACGCGGATCTTGTTGTGCTCGTCGTCGCGCTCGGCGATGACGCAGGTCACCCTGCTGGACCCCATATCAAGCCCGGCTATGATCTCAGATTTTCCCATATGAATGCTCCAGAAATTAAGCGGAGAACCGCTGTTAGAAAAAGGTCCCGGGACGCCCCGGCAAATAGTAGTAAGGAGTAACGGCCGCTACTTTGCTGCGGAAACGAAAATCTTGCCTTCCCTGAAATAGCGCATATCCACGCGGAAAGGAGGAACGCCCTTGCTGACCGCGTCCCGCGCGACTTCGTTCAATCTTAATATTTTTAGACGGGTGAATTCAAATTTTCCCCAGAGCACCGTTGAACCGTCCTCCAGCCTGAGGCGGCAGGCCCAGTCGCGGCCGGGGCACTCCAGCAGCGCCGGCCTGGAATAGAACAGCGGGAGCAGGGGCTTGAGTTCCTTAAGGAAGGCCGCCAGGGCGGGGGCCTCTCCGGCGGGCCAGGCGATCACCGTGGGCAGGTCGGCGGCGGCAGGCCCGAGGTTTTCGGCTATGAAGCGCCCGGTGACGCCCAGGTAGGAGGTCGCGCCGTTAAGCAGCACGGGGGAGACCACTTCCTCCGGGCGGGCGGTAACGCTGGCCTTTTTGGTGAAAAAATTCCTGCCGACGCTTACGGAAACCAGGCTCGGGTGGCGCCTGCGGAGCTCCGCGGCTATGCCGGCGCAGCGCCCGGCGGTGAGCGGGGCGTTAAGGGTTTTGGCCATAAGCTCCCGGGCGTAAGCCGCCGCGGCGGGAGCGGAACAGTCCACCTCGAAAGAGGCCGGCCTGAAGGAGAAGAACCTGCCCCCCAGGAAATCGCGCGAGGCTTTGAAGGCCGTGCCGAAGAACCAGGACGCCAGGAACAGGCCGAGGGCCAGCCCCGCGGCCGCGCCGCCGCGCCGCAGAACTTTATTGCGCACCTTGACGCGCACGCGCACCCTGTATTTATTTTTCGGAGCCATCGGGTTATATTATAGCCCTAATTTTCGCGGCTTGGCAAAACTATGTTGGCGCCGCCCCGGGGGCCGGGCCCGCCAGGCGGCCGCGGAACCTCCGCCGCGAGCGCGCGCGGACCGGCCGCCGCCCCCTCCGGCACGCCGGAGTTTAACGCCTTGTTCTTGCTTTCGCGGCAATTTTTTGTATAATTTCACTTGTCGTACAGAAGTGAAGCGCCCGTAGCTCAGGGGTAGAGCATTCGCCTTTTAAGCGAGTGGCCGCGCGTTCGAATCGCGCCGGGCGCAAAAGTTTTTCATGAGTATACGCAATAAACTCATACTCTTCGTACTAGCGCTTCTTACGGCAGCCTCCGCGGTAATGGCCCTCCTCTTCCTCCACAACGAGTGGGCCACCATCTCCTCTACCAGCCAGCGCAAAAACCTCCAGATCCTCCTGGCGATGTCGGAGGTATGCCGGGAAATTTCGGACGCCCCCGGCAAAGCCTCCGCCTATAAATATTTCAAAACTTTCCTGAAGACCCCCGAGATAGTCAGGGTTTCCTGCACCGACGGGCGCGGCCGGGTTTTAATGGAAGACCGGTATTACGTCCCCCAGCCCAGCCCCTCCTCCTATTTGTTCAAGACTTTTTCCCCGCCACGGGTCGGCGCCTGGGAGACAAGAACGGACAACGGCGTGGAAACGCTGAACGCCTCGCTGGCGGCGAGGAACGGCAAAGGGCGCGAGATCACCGCGCGCGTGGATTTTTCCACCAGGCTGATCTACCAGGAGATGGACTCCTCCCTGCGGCAGTCGTCCGCCAGCTTCTTTATCACCCTGTCGCTGGGCTTCGTGATCGGCTGCATAGGCACGCTGATCATCGCGCGCTTCGTCGTGGACCCCATACAGACCATGGCCGAGGCGGCGCGCATGATCGGCTCCGGCAGGTTGGACCACAGGATCCCGGTGACGAGCAAGGACGAGATGGGCATGCTGGCCTCCGAGTTCAACGAAATGGCCGACCGGCTTAAGAAATTCGACGACATGAAAAGCGATTTCGTGTCCAGCATCACGCACGACCTGCGCTCGCCCGTAACCGGCATCGGCCTGTGCGCCGACATGATCCGGGAGCTCGCGGAAAAGCGCGAGTACGGCAAGATCCCGGAACAGGTCTTCTCCATCTCCGAGCATTCCCAGCGCCTGAACCATTTCATAGATTCCCTGCTGGAGGTCTCCAAGATAGAATCCGGCAAACTTAAATTGGACGTAAAAGCGCTGAACCTGGAAGAGCTGGCGGACAGGGCGGTACGGTCGTTCCGGGCCTACGCCGAACAGAAAGGCCTCAAGATAGACCTGGTGGTAGGGCAGGAGATCCCGAACACCCGGGGCGACCCGGACCGGCTTTACCAGGCGCTGGCCAACGTCATAGGCAACGCCGTCAAGTTCACCGGCTCGGGCGCCGTTACCGTTTTTGTGGAGGCCGGGGCGGGCTGGCAGAAAGTGCGGGTGCGCGACACCGGCATAGGCATCCCCGCCGGAGAGCTCAAGAACCTCTTCAGCAAATTCTACCGGATAAACACCGGCCGCCCGGGCTACCCCTCGGCCAGGCAGGGCACGGGCCTGGGCCTGTTCATAGCGAAGTCCGTCATGGAGCAGCACGGCGGCAGAATAGAGGTGGAGAGCGCCGCCGGGAAAGGCAGCGAATTCTCTATCCTGCTGCCGGAGAAAAAAAACCCGGAGGAACCCCTTGCATGACCGCCAGGAACACGGTGCTCGTGATCGACGACGAACTGTCCCTGCTGAAGTCCGTGAAAGACCGGCTGGAACTCGAGAATTTCAGCGTCATCACCTGCACCTCGGCCGAACAGGCCGTTGAAACCCTGGCCAGGCTCACCCCGGACCTGCTGGTGGTGGACCTGCGGCTGCCGGGGATGAGCGGGCTGGATCTCTGCCGCCAGATCCGCGCCGAGGAAAGTCCCTCGCGCCTGGTGCCCATCATGTTCCTGACCACCGACCGGAGCGAAACCAACAAGGTGCTGGGGCTGGAACTGGGCGGCGACGACTACATAACGAAACCTTTCAGCCCCGCGGAATTCGTAGCCCGGGTAAAGGCCCTGATCCGCAGGAGCCTCCAGGCCCGGGACGCCGACGGCCCCGACGAGACGCTGGCCTCCGGCAAACTGGAAATAAATTATTCCCGGCACGAGGCCAGGATCTCCGGGCGGCCGCTGGACCTGGCCCCCAAGGAATTCGAGATCCTGTACCTGCTGGTGAAAAAGAACGGCCGGGTAATGACCCGGCAATTTCTGATGGAGCGGATCTGGGGCAGGCCGTACGCCAATACCAGCCGCGTCATAGACACCCACATAAAGAACCTGCGGAAAAGCCTGGGCAGGCTGCAGGACTGCCTGGTAACGGTGGAAGGGCTGGGCTACAAATGGGAAGCCAAAGAATAACCTTCACAGGAACTTCACAACTTAAACACTAAGAAAATTAGTTTATATGCTATACTTTTTACAGAGGCGCGCGAAATTCATCAGGTAAGGCTTAAGCGTCCAATTTACGGAGGGGTTATGAAAAGAATGAAAAAAGGTTTCACGCTGATAGAACTGCTCGTCGTCGTGCTCATCATCGGTATCCTGGCCTCGATAGCCATTCCCCAGTATTTCAAGGTCGTGGAAAAAGCGCGCGTCGCCGAAGCCATGTCCCTCATCGCCGCCGTCAAGTCCGCCGAAGAGCGCTACCTGGCCAAGGGCGGTTCCTACACCGCCACCTTCACCCAGCTCGACATCTCCTACGCCAACATGACCGCCACGGCCATTCCGACCAAGTTCTTCGGAGCCGCGGTAGCCGCCGGCACCTGCGCCAGCGGCCCCTGCTACGTGCTGACCGTGACGCGCCACACCAACAGCGGTTCCGTGGCCGCCCGCTACGGCGCCTACTCCATGAACGTCAACGTGCCGGACAAGCCCAACGTGACCGTCGCCTCCTGCCCCGGCGGCGCGGCCAACTGCAACGAACTGGTTGAATAACAGCCCGCAAGGGTTTGGTAAAAACGCGCCTGCGTCAGCACACAGGCGCGTTTTTTACAAGATAGTAGAAGAACAAGGAAATTCACAATGAACAAACTTAAAAAAGGTTTCACGCTGATCGAACTGCTGGTCGTCGTGCTCATCATCGGTATCCTGGCCTCGATAGCCATCCCCCAGTATTTCAAGGTCGTGGAAAAAGCGCGCGTCGCCGAAGCCATGTCCCTCATCGCCGCCGTCAAATCCGCTGAAGAGCGCTACCTGGCCAAGGGCGGTTCCTACACCGCCACCTTCACCGACCTCGACATCTCCTACGCCAACATGACCGGCGCCTCCATTCCGACCAAGTTCTTCGGAGCCGCGGTAGCCGCCGGCACCTGCGCCAGCGGCCCCTGCTACGTGCTGACCGTGACTCGCCACACCAACAGCGGCTCCGTGGCCGCCCGCTACGGCGCCTACTCCATGAACGTCAACGTGCCGGACAAGCCCAACGTGACCGTCGCCTCCTGCCCCGGCGGCGCCGCCAACTGCAACGAACTGGTTGAATAACAGCCCGCTCAAAAGGCTTAAGCAATTAAAAAACCCCGCTTCGGCGGGGTTTTTTAATTGGTAAAAAGGAATTTATTCCCGGGCTATCAGTTCCGCTTTGCCGGCCTCCGTAACCACGGACAGGCCGTCGCGCGCCAGCCACAGCCGGCCGTCCTTCCAGGCGAAAGCCGAAAGCGGGTAGCCCGCGCGCAGGGTCTTCAGGGAGAAGACGCCGTCGAGGGTAAGGGCGGAATCCAGCTTGTGGCGGTAAAGCAGGCCGGTGGAGGAAACGGCCGTCCACAGGTAGTCGCCTTCGCGGAAGATCTGGTCCGGCTTTTCCGGCAGCCTGAAGGCGACCGCGGGGGTAAGCTCGGAGTCGGGGCGGCGCAGCACGGCGTTGCCCTCGCTGTCGCAGGTCCACAGGTGCTCGCCGTCAAAGAACAGCGCCGAGACCTTGCCGGGCATCGGGAAAACCTTGAGCAGCGGCAGCCCCTTGGCTATCCTGCGGGCCTCTATGACCTTTCTCCAGGAATCCGCCACGTACAGCGTGTCGCCGGCGGCGGCCAGCCCGCTTATGTGCGTTTTTTCCAGCTGGAAAGTATTCTCCAGCTTAAAGCCGTCCTTCTCTTTGGCGTACACGTAAACCGCCTGGGCCAGCCAGTCCCCGGCTATCAACTTGTCCTCCCGCCACATCATGGCGGAAATATTCGCGGCGGCGCCCGGGTATTCCCGGTAATAGCCTTCGCGGCGCAGATCTACGTAGTGGTAAAGGGCCGCCGCGGCAAGCAGGGCGGCGAGTCCGAGGGCCGCCGGCGCGAACCGCCTGCGGGGGGCGCTTTCCCGCCGGGCTGCGGGCGCGGAGGGCGCGAAAACGGGCGCCGGGGCGGAAAACGGCGCCGCCGGCTGCCGCTCCACTTTGGGCACGGCCGCGTAAGGGCGCTTGGGCAGGGCCAGGGGCCCGTGCACGAACTTCTTCACGGTTTCCACCAGCTGCGCGTTCTCAAAAGGTTTTTGCAGGTATTCGCTGGCGCCCAGCTTCATCACGTCCACGGCCGACTGGATGTGGCCGTAGCCGGTGATCATGACCACCGGCAGCGTATCGTCGATCTTCTTGAGCCCCGCCAGCACCTCTATGCCGTCCATGCCGGGCAGGCGCATGTCCAGCAGCACCAGGTCGGGGCGCTCGGCCCTGGCCATTTCCAGGGCGGAAGGGCCGTCGCCGGCCTCGGAGACTTCATAGCCTCTTAATTTAAGGACGTTGCGCACCGCCAGGCGCATGTCGGGTTCGTCGTCCACGATAAGGATGCGTGACATAAAATTATGAGCCTTCCGGCAGCTCCAGCACCGCCCTGGCCCCGCGCCCCGGTTCGCCGGAGAGTTCGAGGGTCCCGCCGTGGGCCCTGGCCACGTTGCGCGCCAGGGTAAGCCCCAGCCCCATTTTGCCCGGGCGGGTGGTGAAGAACGGGTGAAAAACGGTACCGAGGTTCTTTTTCTCCACGCCTTCCCCGGTGTCTTTTATCTCCAGCCGCTGTTTGCCGCCGGAAGAAGAAAGCCTTATCCGGATATCGCCGCCGCGCGGCATGGCTTCGGCCGCGTTCAGCAGGAGCTGCTCGATAGCCGCGGCGATGCGCACCCTGTCCACGCTTATGGGCGGCAGGTCCCTGCCCGGCTCTATGCCGGCGTTCGCCTTGCCCAGGCGGCCGGCCGCGCGCAGGGACTCCAGGACTTCCGCCGCCACGGCGGAGAGTTTCTCCGGGGAACGCTGGGGAATGACGGGCCTGGAAAAATTCATGATGGTGTCTATTTTCTTCTGCAGGGCCACGATGTTGCGCACGATCACGGACAGCGACTCGCGGGCGCCGTCCGCGTCGGGGGATTCGGCGCAGAACTCCGCGTGGCTGCGGATGATGCTGATGGAATTGGCCACCTGGTGCGCCACGCCGGCCACCAGCTCCTCGAAATCGGGCAGATACCCCGGCCCGCCGGCGGCCTGGCCGCGCTTGCGCAGCTCTTCGAAATCCCCGCCGAGCTTTTTCATGCGGGAATTGAGCTCGGCCAGCATTTTTTCCTTGATCAGCAGCCTGTCCTCCGCCTCGCGCAGCAGGGCGCGGTAAGGTTTGGCCTTTACCTCTTCCCGGAGCTCGCTCTCGCGCTCCTCCAGGTCCATTTTCTCCGCTTTGGTCCGTTCCAGTTCCAGCCGCAGCTCCAGCAGGCGGCCTTCTTTCTCGGCCAGTTCGCGCGCCGCTTCCGAAGCTTTACCGGAGTGGTCCGGGGAGGACTTCCTGCGGACGATATCCAGCAGGCCCTGCTTTTCTTTTTTCAGGGCCTCGGTTTCCTTTCTGAGGTCTTCTTCCGCCGTGGAAAGGCGCGCTATCACGGAATCGCGCTCGGCCACCCGCACCTGCGCCTGCCGCAGCAGCTCGTTCTCGGCCTGGATCTCGGCGGCGTATTTCTGGCCCAGCGCCTGGCGGCTCTGGCGCAGCAGTTCGCATTCGCCCTCTATGCCTGACAGGCCCGCGCGGGCCTCCTCGAGTTCGAATTCTTTTTTCTTCAGCAGGGCGTCTGCGTTATGCATCCGCTCCGAAAGCCTGGCGTACCGGGCTTTATCTTCCTCGGCGGCTCCCGCGGCCTCGGCTTCCACCTCCTGGAGACGGCTGCGCAAAGCGGCGGCCTCTTCCTCCAGCGCGGTCGTGTCCCCGAGCGCCTCTTCAAGTTCGAATTCCCTTTTCTTCAGCGCGGCTTCGGAGGCGCGCAGTCTTTCCAGAAGCCTGGAATGGCGGGTTTTGTCCTCTTCCGCCCCTCCGGCGTGCTCGAATTCCGCGGCTTCCAGCTTGCCGCGCAGCTCGGCGGCCTCTGCTTCCAGCGCGGCCCTGCCGGAGCGCGCCTCTTCGGCCTCGAATTCTTTTTTCTTCAGGGCGGCTTCGGCGCGGAGGGCGCGCTCGAAAAGCTGGGAGGCGCGGGCCCTTTCGGCTTCCCCGGCCCCCGCGGTCCCCGCGTCTACGGCCGTCAGCCTGGCGCGCAGCGCGTCGGCCTCGGCTTTGAGGCCGGCCTTCTCCATGGCGGCGGCCTCGCCGGCCAGCACCACGTCGTCGTACTTGCGCAGCAGCTCCGTATACTTAGCGGCCTGTTCTTCAAGGGCCGCCATAAGCCCGGCGGCTTCGCCGTCCCTGGCCCTGGACTCCTGGGAGGCCAGGGAGGAGGCGGTGGCTTCCGCCTTCAGCGCGGCGGCGCGGAATTTATCGCGCTCGGCTTCGAGCGTCTTGACGCGGCCGGCGGAGATCTCGTTCTCGTTTTCGGCGGCCCTTAATTTAGAAACGGCGTTATGCAGCTGCACGGCGGCGAGCTTCCATTTTTCCTCGGCGTCCTGCACGTCCTTCAAAGCCGACCCTTCTTTGGCGCGCAGGGAGGCGTTCTCCTCTTCTTTTTTGCGCAGCGCGGCCTGGGTGTCGGTCAGCGCGGCCTGCGACTTGCGGAACCTTTCCAGGTGCTCCGCCGAATTGTCGGCCAGCGCGTCCTCCAGTTCCGCTATCCGCGCGGCCATTGAAGCTGCCAGCTCACGGCTCAACGCGGCGTTCTCGCGGCGGCTGCCGCCCCGCAGGCCCTCGGCTTCCTTTGAAAGTTCCCTGATCTTGAGGTTGGCGGACTTGAGGATGGCCTCTTTTTCCGCCAGCTCGGAGCGGGCGGAGGACAGCAGCTCTTCCTTGTGGGACATTTCCTCGAGCGCCTCGTCGAGGCGCCGGCCGGCGGCGGCCAGGCTGCGCTCCAGTTCGCCCGAGCGCTTGATCTGCTCGTTAAGTTCTTTTTTTACCAGGTCGACCTTCAGATTAAAGCCTTCCTCGACGCGCGCGCTCTCGCGGGCCGCCTGGGCGAGTTTCCCCTCCAGGACTTCCTGCACCTTCGCGAAGCGCTGCAGCTGGGCCTCGCGGTCTTTCACGGCGGCGCGCTCCAGGGTAAGTTCCCCCTTCAGCTCCTCCATGGCGTGCCAAATTTTTTCCGACTCCGCCTTGCTGTCCCGGATGGCCGAGCGGGAGCTCTTGATGAAAAGTTCTTTTTCCGAGGACCGGGCTTTTTCCTCTTCGAGCAGGCGGGAAACCGATTCGAACCTGGAAGCGAGGTCTTCCCGCTCGGAAGCGAGCGCGGTGGACCTGGAGATCTCGTTGCGCAGCGCGGCCTTGGCCTCGTTGAGGGCGCCGGAAAGCGCCGCCTCCTGCGAGGACAGGGCTGCCGCGGCGGCGTCCGCCCTGGACTTCGCCGCTTCGAGTTTAACCTCAAGCTCGCTTATCCTGGAGACGGAGCTCTCCTCCCGGCCTTTAAGGTCGGAAAGCAGGCCGTCCAGTTCGGAATTCAGGCCTTCGAGTTCGTCGAGGTGACTTACTTGGTCTTCCATAGTTTCATTTTTTCTTTCAATTGTTCCACAAGCTGGCGCGTCTTCTCCGACTCTTCGGTCCGCCTGGCGGCCTCGGCCGACGATTCCGCGGCGCGGGTTTCGGCCAGGGCGCGCTGCACCCTTTCCTCCTCAAGATAGGTCTTGAGCCTTTCTTCGGTCTTGAGCAGGGAGTCGTAGCGGGACTTCAGCTGGGCGGACGAAACCTCCTGCGCGGCCAGCGCGTCCTTCAGCAGGGCGCACTCGCGGGAGATTTCCTTCTCTTTCTGCGAGGCTTCCTGCGCGGCTTTCTCGTGGACCAGGCGCAGTTCCTTGCGCTCGGTCTCCAGGGCGCGCAGGGAGGCGGACTTCGCTGAGGAGAGCTCCTCCTCCTTGCGCGTGATCTCCATGCGCCAGAATTCGCCTTCGCGCTTGATCTGGTCCAGCTGCTTGTCCTTGGCGGCGCGCTGCTCTTCCGAGGCGCGCAGCTTCATCATCACGTCGTTGTACTTGCGCTCCTCTTCCTTTACGCCGGTTTCGAAAGCGGCCTTGAAGTCCTCGTATTCGGCGCGCAGGTCGCGGAAGTCCTTGTCCCGCGCGGCCAGCCGGACCGACAGGTGCGAGACCTGGTCGTCCGCCCGCTTTTTTTCCTGGGCGAGTTCGGCGTGCAGCAGGGAAAGCTGCACCTGTTTCTCCTCCGCGGATTTTTTGATGGTCTCGAACCTGGCCAGGGCGTCGGCCAGCTTGGAGCGGAAGTCCTCGAGCGTCTTCCTGTACCCGTCTTCCTGGGCCTGGCGCAGCTGGGCGGCCGCCTCCAGTTCCCGGTTCTTGCGCTCTATTATCTCCGTATAGCGGTCGGTCTCGCGGCGCAGCGCCGAGTCCAGCTTGAGCGTAAAGCCCGTTTCTTCCTCCGCCATGCGCATTGAAAGCGCGGCGAGCTTCTCTTCCAGGGCGCGCGTTTCGGCGGCCCGGCCCGCGGCGGCGGCTTCTTTGTCGGCGGCGGCCCTCGCCACGGCTTCCCTGGCGCGCAGCAGTTCGGCGTCGCGCGCTGAAAGCTCCTCGTCCATGGCCTTTTCTTTTTCGGCGTACATGCGCTGCAGGCGCTCGCGCTCCATCAGCACCAGCTCTTCCCTTTCTATCCTGGAATTCTCCATCAGGCGGGAGAGCTCGGCGATCTTCTCGTCGCGCAGGCGGACGGTGTCGGCCATGCCGGACAGCTTGTCGGCGAGCTCGGCGGCCGCGCGGCCGCGTTCTTCGGCCACCGCGGCCTTAAGTTCTTCCCCGGCTTTCTGCCGGGCCATCTTCATGTCTTCCCCGGCTTTCTGCAGCATCAGGCGGAGCTCGCCCAGCTCCTCTTCCTTGCGGCCCAGCTCGGTCGAGAACTCCATGCCGCGGCCTTCGACTTCAGCCGCAAAACGCTGTTTTTCCGCGGAAAGGCGCTTTTCCCACTGCACGGCGTCTTCGGAAAGTTTCTGTTCGAACTCCGCCTTGAGGCGGACGCGCAGCGCGTCCTGGTCCGACCGGGCGCGCTCCTGCGTGACTTCCAGTTCGCGGCGCAGCGCGGCCTGCTGCTCCCTGGCCGCCGCCTTGTCCTTGGAGAACTCCTCCAGTTCGCGGCGCAGGTGGGCGATCTCCTCCACTTTAAGGCGCAGGCTGTCCTCGTAGATGCGGCCGGCGGTGTCTATCTCGGAGCGCAGCGCGCCGGTATGCTTTTCCATCTCCACTTTAAGCCGCACGTCGTATTCCGACTGCAGCTGCTTTTCGCGGAAAGCGAATTCCTCCAGCTTCACGCTGTACTGGGTCTGCATCTGCTCGACCTTGTGCGAGAAAGCGTCCCGCTCGGTCTGCAGGGTCTTGATGGTCTCTTCGAAAGTCTTCAGGTTGCGCTGCAGGTAGTCTATCTCGTCCTGGCGCTTGCCCATGTCCTCGCGGTAGTTGCGCTCTACTTCCTGCAGCTTCTCGGAGAACCTGTTGCGCTCGTGCTCCACCGCGATCTTGAGCCGCTTGGGGATCTCCGCTTCCATTTCCCGGAAGCGGTTCTTCTCTATCTCCAGGGCCTCGCCGGTCCGTACCAGGCGCGTCTCGTAATCGGCCTGCTGGTTCTTCTTTTCGGTCTCCAAAGTCTTTATGACGCTGTCCAGGCTGGCGAGGGCGTCCTTGTAGCGGGACAGGTCCTCGTCGCGGCGGCGGACCGCCTCGGGGAAATCGCTCATCTGCTTTTCCAGCAGCGAGACCTTTACCTTGTAGTCGTCGATCTCCTGGTTCTTCTCCAGGACCTTCTTGTCTATCTCCAGGTCCTTCTGCTTGAGGGCGCGCTCGCGGTCCTCGGTGTCCTTCTGCCAGCTGTCCTTCGCCCATTTGAGCACGGCCTCCTGCTTGCGCAGTTCGTCGCCGGTGGAGCGCTCGCGCTTCTCCAGTTCCTCCACCTTGTTCTGGTAGATCAGTTCGAGGGAGGCCTTCTGGGAGGCGGCTTCCTCGGCCATTTTCTTTTTTTCCGCCTCGAGGCGGCTGCCGTAGACGCGTTCAAATTCCTGCTGCTTGGCCAGCTGTTCCTGGCGCAGCTGCCACAGCTCCCCCTCCACCTGGGCCCAGCGGCCGCGCAGTTCCTCGGATTTCTTCTGGAAATCCTCCGTCAGGCGGACTTCTTTCTGCTTCAGCGTTTCCTCGCTCTTGGAGATCTTGTCTTCCAGCTCTTTCTCGCGCTCGGTGAGGCGCTCCAGCCTGGAGCGGAACTGGTACTCCAGGGAATCCTGGCGGGATTTCATCTCCTCCTCGTGCACGCGGCTGCCGCGCTCGATTTCCGAGTTCTTGGCTTTAAGCTGGTTCTCGAGAAAAGCCACCTGGCTGGATTTTTCCTGCAGGTTCTGGCGCGTCTTGAGGTCCTCTTCGTGCAGGCCGCGGATCTTGTCCAGCGCCCAGCGCAGGGCCAGGCGCGCGGTCTCAACGTCGTTGATCGCGGCCTCGTTCAGGGAAGATTCGTCAAATTTCTCGTTCATAGCTTTTCGCGGCGGCAGGCCGCGCCTCTTAATTCTTACGGCAGTACCAGCACCTGGCCCGGTTTAACCTCGCCGCCGCGCCCGACCGAGCCGGTATTGGCCCGGTAGATCTCGGGCCAGCGCTCGGGGTCTCCGTAGACCGAGGCCGCGACGCTTTCAAGCGTGTCCCCTTCCCTGACCACGTAGGTCCTGCGCCCGCCGGCCGGCTGCTGGGGCCTGGGCTGCGCCGGCTTGGCCGCCGGCCTGGGGGCCGGCTTGGGCTCGGGGCGGGCCTTTATGGCCGCCATCTCGGCGCGGGACTTTTCAAGTTCCATTTTCATGGATTCTATCTGTTTGAGTATTTCGGGCTGGGCGGGGGCCGGCGCGGCGCCCGCGGGCGCGGCGGCGTCCAGCTTCTGCTGCAGGACCTTGATCTTCTCTTCCTGCAGCGAGGCCTTTTCCTGCGCGCGCTTCAGCTCGGCCGCCTCCGCGGCCGCTTCCAGGTCGCCCTCGGGGCCGAAGCGGAAAGAGAAAGCCAGGCGGTGGGACCCCATCGTGCCGGAGATGCCGCCGATAGGCAGGCTGAAAGCGTAGTCGAACTCGGCCAGGCCGAAGCGGCCGCCGACGCCCATATTCACGGTGCGCCTGGCGTTGTTGCCGGCGGCCAGCCCCATGCGCAGCGCGTAGCGGCGCTGGAAAGAGTATTCGGCGCCGGCGGACACGGTATAGTCGGGGCCCGCGAAAGAGGCGTCGAGGTCGAACAGGCTGGCCCGCATGGCGTAGGAAGCGCCGGCGCGCACTTCCACGGGCAGGCGGTCGGGGGAAGCCAGGCCCAGGTCGGGCCTGTTAAGATTTTTAACCGCCAGCCCGAAAGCGTACCTGGCGGCCGGGCGGTAGAAAAAGCCCAGGTCGGCGCCCAGAGCGGAGGCCGAGTAACCGTCCGAAAAAACCGGGTCTATGGCGGTGTAGCTGTCCGAGACGTAGCTGCGGCGCAGGTATTTCAGCGTGAGGCCGGCCCCCAGGCCGCGGTAGACGGCGGTAGCGTAGCTCACGGAGAAAGTGGTCTCGGAGTAGGCCTCGCTGAGGCGGGTGTCGTTCCACGCGAAACCGGCGGAACCCTGCAGGTAGCGCTTTACCGGGGTCGCGAAGCCGAAATAGCCCTGGCCGATCTCCGAATCGTCGCTGAGGCCGGAATAGAGCCGCCCGTAAACGGCGGTAAGCTCCGGTGAGGAAGTCTCCAGCAGGGCGGCGGGATTGGAACACATGGACTCGGAACCGGCGGCCACGGCCGTGAAAGCGCCGCCCATGGCCGTAGCCCGGGCGCCGCAGGCGGAATCGTTGAAAGAGGCGTAGCTTCTCATATAAGAGAGTATCACAACGGAAAGCATAACCGTCAGTATTTTTCCCACAGTTATAATTCTACCTTCCTGCTGTTTCATAAATATTACCTAATAGTTAGGCTCTTTCGCACTGCGGGCCGTCGACCGCGGCCTTTAAACCCGTTCTAGCGGGCCAGCACCACCGTTCCGTTATAGTATTTGTCGCCGGCCTTGAACTGGTAGATATAGATGCCGGCGGGGGCCTTGCTGCCCGACTTCTTCCCGTCCCAGGCCAGTGAGGCCTCGGAATTGTAGGTGCCGGGCCGCAGCGTGGCGACCTCCGCCCCGGACAGGTCGTAGACCTTGGCGCTGGTGATAGCCAGGCCGCCGGGGTTCTCGTAGATGATATTGAACTCGTCCCAGATGCCGTCGCCGTTGGGCGTGAAGATCTTGCGCGGCACGGTCTGGGTGATGCTGAAGGACTGGGGCCGCATTACCTGCTTGACCTTGAAGATGCCGGTCTTGCGGGTAAGCACGGAGATGGTGCCGTTGGAGGGGTCCACGGTGCCGCCGATGCGCACGTCCTCCACGCCGTTGTAGTAGTAGACGGCGTAGTCGTAGGCCGTGTAAGCGGCCGCAGGCAGCGCCGCGCTTATGGTGACGGCCCCGGTGCGGGTCAGCGGGATGGTCAGCGTGACGTCGCCGGGGAAATCGAGGCCGACCCTTTCGTCGCCGTTGGAGGCCAGGAAATAGAGCTTGTACGCCGCGAAGGTAAGCCCGCTTTCGTACTGCGCCTGGTGCGCCAGGCGCGGCGACAGCCCGGCGTCGCCCAGGGCTTCCTGGACCGCGGGCGTCATGTCGGCGGCGGCGCGGGCGTCGTCGGCTACCACGCGGGCCTGCTCGCCTGAATTCTTCATCCAGAGGGAAGGGTCGCTCTTCAGGTTGTACTGGTCCACGGCTTTCACGTAATACCAGCGTACCGCGCTCACGGCCTCGGTAAAGCTGAACGTGGCGCTCGAAGGGGAAGCCACCAGGGACTGGGCGCCGTCTATGGCGGTGCTGCGGTACACCTCGTAGCGTTTTATGCTGGTGGTGCCGCCGTACACGTCGTAAAGGACCTGGTCCCACGACAGCGTAAAGCCCGCGCCCGAGATCGCGCCGCGCACTACCGGGGTGGCCGGCCTGGCTACGTTCAGTGTAAGGGTCATGCTGCCCAGGTCGGAATACACCGTCTCCACGCCCTGGCCGTTCCTGGCCTTGCCGCGGGCGTAATAGGTCACGTTAGTGTCGAGCCCGGTGAAAGCCGCGGAAGAGGTGAGAACCCAGCCGGAATCGTGCGGAGCCGAGAAATCCACGTAGCTCGAGATCTGCACGAAATACTGGGTGCTGGTGGAATTGTTGGCGGTATAATTTACGGCCAGGCCGTCGCTGGTCATATCGGAGAAACCCGCAGGGGTGGGCGGGTAGGCCATCGTCATGATATTGGCGATATTGCCCAGACCGCTGTAGACGGTGACGTCGTCGCCCAGATAGACCCTGGCGTAATAGGTGACGTTGCCGGTCAGGCTGGAAAGCCAGTAATACTGCGCCGCCGCGGCGAGCGCGCTGGTGGAGAACTGCGCCATATAGGTGGCGCTGGAGAAATTATGCGCGGGGTCCGTGGAATAGTCGACGCGGATGAAACCGGCGTCGAAATCTCCTGCGGCGGCGTCGTCGCCGGTCATGTTCCAGAGCAGCGTGACCGTGCCCGAGGTGGAGGACTGCACGGTAAGCGAGTTTACGGGGTCAGGCGCTATGGCCGTGGTAAAAAAGGCCGCCGTGGAGGAGATCCTGCCGTAGATGCCGGCGGCGTCGCGCACGCGCAGGGCCGTGTAATACTCCGGCCCGGGCACCAGGTGGGAGCTGGTGCTGATCTGAACCGTGCCGGTGCTGAGGCCCACCAGCGTCACCGAGGAAAGGATGCTCTCGTAGTTGGCGTACGTTACGGGGAAAGTGGCGATCTTGACCACCACGGCAGCCGCCTGCCCGCGCAACCCGTCGCGGCCGACGCTGGTGAAGCTGACGCGCACCTGGCCTTCGCCCACCGGCTGCGTGGTGGCGACGAGGTCATAGGCTACACCGGGGCTGTGGCTGTTGGCAGCGTGGCCCGAAAGAACTTTTTTTGAACTGCCGGTCATCTGCGCGGCGGAGATCTCCCCCACCACGGACTCGATTATTTTGGCGGTGCCGCTGGATATCCCCAGCCCGCCCGTGACGGCCTGGGTCTCCAGCGAGCCCGCGGCAAAAGACGTCCCCCCGCCGGCAAGAGCCAGAAGGGCGGAAAAGAGCGCGCCGGGAAATAGTCTTTTGCTTTTCATGTCATTTCACCTTAAAACTTAAAGGAGTTATTTTGCTGATACTTCGCCTTATGGCCAAGTAGTCAATGCCGCCCTTTTCCAGGTATCTGCTTCCACACACACATAAATATAATCGATATCCCACCTGATGTCCCCGACGTTACACGGGGTACCGGAGGCTCCTATCGTACTGGAAACCTCCACGCGGAACACGTCGGCGCTGACATGCAGCGGGGCTGTTGGGGAGTTGGTCCCTATGCCTACGTGCCCGGTGCCGGTGCTTATATACATCCTGGCGGAGCCGTCCGTATAGTCATAGACCTCGAAGCCGGCCCTGCCGTCGGTGATGTTCATCCCGGTGGCCCAGACCTGGTTCTGGGAGTCCGAGTCCAGGCCCGCCAGGCGGTTCTGCACCACGGCGCCGTCCGCCCCGCTTTCAAAGTTAAAGGTGCCTTCGCCGGCAGCGCGGTAAACAGAAAGCGGGTAAACCGGGGTAACCGTCCCTATTCCCACATTGCCGTCCTTGCTGACGGTCAGGATCTTCCCGGTCCCGTCCTGGCTGGAAACCTGCACGTGGAAATTATCCGCCTCCGAACCCTGCAGCCAGAGCCTGCTGCCGGCGGACGAGGCCGCCCCGATCGCTACGGCGCCGTTGGCGACCACCAGGCCGGAGGAGATGGTAAGCCCGGCGTTCTCCGGGTGGGAGTAAGCTATGGTCGCCGACGACTGGAATACCGCGGCCACCGGGAAGATATCCTGCCCCTGGCCGTTCATGACGGCGCCGGCTTGCAATGCCGCGCAGGAGAGAATGACTACGGCCGCCAAAAGGCGGCTTGCGCCTTTTGACGAAAACCAGCGTTCAGCTTTACAGGTAATATTGTTCATTATCTTTTACCTCTTGATTGATCTGCCGGTTAATCCGCGTTGACCGAGCGGCTTAACTCTATCCAACCAGCGCCGTTATAAACCAGGGTGATCGTATCGTTAACCCCGAGCGCCAGCGGCGTGCCGCCCTGAAGTTTCACATTGCCTCCGGTCGGAATGGTCACAGTTTTAGTGTTGTCCGTCCCCTCGAGGATCAGCATCTGGCCGGAAACCCCGGCCGCGACAAGGGGCGCACCGGCCAGGGTCGCGTCGCCGGCGGTCGCGCTCTCGACCCGGAGGTAAGTCTGTCCGGAAGCGAGGGTGCTGGCGGCGGTCACCGAGACCAGGCTGCCGGCCGGGAGGATGGCCTTGCCGCGGATCTCGGCGTCGCCCGTCAGCGTTGCGCTGGAAGCCGTTATCCCGCCCGTAAGCGTGATCGTGCCAGCGTCTATGCCGTAAGGCACATTAAGACCCTCAACGGAACTGATCGTCTGCTCAGCCGTCCAGGTGTTCGTGCTGTGCACGTTAACCGCCAGCTTGTACGGGTCGCCCGAAGTGCCCGCGCCGCTGCGCAGCA
>MGTU01000003.1 GCA_001799615.1 Elusimicrobia bacterium GWA2_61_42
CGCGAGCAGGCTCTGACCCGCGGGCGTGGCCATATCGTAGGGCTCGCTGGTCACAGTCTCCCCGGCGAGGAACTCCAGGTTCTGCGCCGCCAGCGCTTTGGGGGAAGCGCGTATCAGGGGACGCAGCGCTGGTTGCATTTACGGAAGAGGTGAATTAAAGCCATTTTTTTATTTCGGCGTAGGGTCTGGCCAGGGTCCAGGTGTAGGAGCCGCGCGATAAAACGCTTTTAACCAGGCCCTTGGCGGTCAGGCTGGCCGCGGAGGCCAGCACAGCGTTGCCGTCGGAGCAGTCGCGGCACAGCGCTATGCCTTTTGAAAGCGCCAGCACTTCTTTGGTGGAGGCCGCGGCCTTGCGCCGCAGGATCTCCACCATGCACTTCTCGTTGTCGGAAAGGTAGATGCGGCCGGAGACCGCGGTTTTTTCGGGAGCGCCTGGTTTTACCAGGGGAACGAAGCCCTGCCAGCCGAAATTGGCGACATACTGCCCATCCGCGCCGCGGCATTTCCCGTTCAACGCGCAGCGGCGGCAGGGCGGCCCCTTCACCTTGGCGGCGGCGGCGTTGGCGTCCAGGTCCGTGCGGGCACCGGCCGGGTCGGTCACCAGCGTATTGAACAGGTCCAGCCCTATAGCCAGCTTTTCACGGCCCCTGAGAAAACAGGGCGGGGTGTTCAGGAAAAGTATTTCACCGGGCAGGCCGGCGGCTTCCATGGTCTTAACCGCCTCGTCGAAATAGGGCTCGCAGTCCGGCAGGCTGACGCCTATTTTTTTGGCGTTATCCGCCATGGCCCCGTTATAGACGGGGTAAATAATTACGAAATTGGTGATGCCGCGCCCCAGGTAGAATCTTATGATCTTTGGCAGGCGCTTATAGTTCAATTTGTTGACCAGGATGTTGGTGCCCAGGCGGATCTTCAGTTTACGGAGATGCTCAAGGCCGGCCAGCGCCTTTTTAAGCGCCCCGGGCACGCCCACCAGCCGGTCGTGTTCGGCGGCTTTATCGGTGGTGAATGAAAATTTGCAGAAAGTAAGGCCGGCTTTGACCAGCGCGCGGCAGAAAGCCTGGTTTGCCAGTTTTATCCCGTTGGTCTGCACGCGGATAAAGCGGTACCCCACCGATTTCCCCAGGGCTATGATCTTGAGGATATCGGGCCGGATCAGCGGCTCGCCGCCGGTCAGGCCCAGGCGGCGATAGCCGGAGCGATAAGAAGAATAGACGTTGCGGGCGATGGCCGCGAACGGCGCGTTGAGCGATTTGTCGAAATGTCCCTGCGAGCAGAAACGGCAGCGCGCGTTGCAGTTATAGTTGAGGATCAGCTCGTAACACTTGCCGTTGGCGCCGGGATCTTTTTTCATTTTACGGCCTTGAGCTCGGCGTCGCCGTAATTTTTAAGGTATTCCACCCAGATCCCCTCGCATTGGCCCGCCAGGCCGCAGCCCACGCAGCGCTGCGTCTTGCGGCGCCCCACCACGGCGCGGGACCCTATGGCGTCCCTGTTGGTGAAATCCGGGGCCCAGTGCTCGGTCAGGAACAGTTCGCGCTCGTTCGTCTCGCTGATCTGGCCCAGGCAATCCTTGAAATGGCACAGCGGCACATAGCGGGCCTTCCACTGGTCCATGCCGGCGCGGCGTCCCAAGGCCAGGGCGCGGCGCATATAGGGAGCGGCCGCGGAGATGCGCGGCACCAGGGTTTTAAAATCGTTCTTGGCGCCGCCGTAATTCGGGTCGACGAAAATATATTCGACGTTGTTTATGCCGTGCTTTATGTAGAACCCGGCCAGGCGCGGCAAAGCCGCCATGTTCTGCTTTACCACGGTGGTATTGCCGCTGACGCGGGTAAAGCCGAGCGCCCGCAGGTTCTTAAGGCCTTTCTTCAGCTGGGCGAAGCTGCCCGGCGCGCGCGTCAGGGCGTCGTGGATGCGGGCGTCGGGCCCGTGTACGGAGAAGATCAGCGCGTCTATGCCGGAAGCCACGATCTTCCTGGCGGCTTCCAGGTCCGCGAAGACGCGCCCGTTGGTGGCGCAGGTCACCTGCGGTATGCCCAGTTTCTTCGCCGCCGCTACGACGCGGTTGAAGTCCGGGCGCACGGTGGCCTCGCCGCCGATGATCTCCAGGACGCGGGCGCCCTTGTTCCTGGCGCGCAGCACTTCCTTGAGCAGCACGGCCGTGCTCTTTTCGGGCAGGGCGCGCTTGTCGGCGTCTATGCAGAAGGCGCAGTTGTTGTTGCAGGCGTAGCCCGTGAACAGCACTATCTTTAGCATTTTCTTTTGGGCGGTCATTTTAAGAGCCCCGCCAGGTTGCGGTCCAGCAGCAGCGTCAGCGCGCTGCCGGCGAAGATCCACAACGCGAAAGGCCGCCCCGTCACGGTCTCCACCTTGGGGTCCTGCACGGGCAGGGCGGCCAGCCAACCGCGCAGTTTCTCCACCTGCTCTTCGGTAAGCCCGTCCTTGAAGCAGTCGTCGAAGGCCCCTTCGAACAGCGGGTTCTCCTTGAACGTGCGGGCGGCCTTGGAGGAGAGGATCATGCCGGGTTCCAGTTCCCGCGGCCCCACGTAAACCGTGTCCTTCTTCTCCATCAGGTGCTCCAGCATGAACCTGCCGAAAAAGAGTATCAGGCTGAACTTTAAGACGTTGGCCATCGCCGCCAGGGTCAGCGCGACCAGGCGGTCGTGGAAGAAAAAATAACCGCCGAAGAAATACAGCACGTAGCAGGCCGTGGTGGCGTACAGCCATTTCTTGCTGCTGAAAGCCCCGCCGATCTTGTCCCACAGGAAGAAGAGGAAGAAATAGATCAGGTCCACGCGGCCCAGGAAGCGGCCCAGAAAATGGCGGGTCTCCATGTTCAGGATCTGCTGCAGCAGGAACAGGAAGGTCAGGTTGGCCAGGTAAGCGGCTATCCGCCACCCGTTCTTGCCGCCTTCGCCGCCCAGGGAGGCCAGGCGCTTCTTGACGTCGCCCCAGAGCTCGGAGAAAAAATCCGCGGGGCTGGCCTGGTAGAAGCCGGAGGCCAGGAAACTCCCGAAAGTCACCAGCGCGGCCGCCACGAAGATGTTCACCAGCACGGCGATGAACAGGTAGCCGGGGAAATTTTTCATGAGCGGGTTTATCACCGGCAGCCAGGCGGCCGCCAGCATGAAGAACTTGGCGTCCCCGGCGGGCCAGATACCCGAATACCACAGCAGCACCCCGGCCAGGGCGGCCCAGAACACGTGGACGACCAGCATCCAGTAAAAACTCCAGTTCAGGTAGCTGTTCACCTGGCCGTAGGCGCCCAGCGCCGAATTGACCAGCAGCAGCCCCACCGCCAGCAGCAGCAGCCTGGAACCGAAAATGATCCTGGAATTGGGGATCTTGCGCGAAGCCATGTCTCCGGCCACCACCGAAACCCCCCACCAGGCGAAGGCGGCGAGAAAGATCATGTTCAGGTACTTCATAGCCTCCGCAGCTCCCCGTCCCCGAAAGCTTTGTAATACTCCGCCATCAGTCCCAGGCAGCCGCGGCGCGCCGCGCAGCCCGCGCACTTGGCGGTGTAGACCCTGTCCTCGGGCGGCAGCGTCACCCGGCAGAGGGGCCGCAACTCGCGCCTCACGGCGCAGCGGGGGAAATGGTAGAGCCGGAGATCTTTGAACTTTTTTATCAGCGGCAGGGCTCCGCCCAGCGCCGAGGCGGATTCTTTAAGGCGCAGCGCCAGGCGCCGGTGGTTCTTCAGCGACATCCCCTCTATCTCGTAATGGATGGCCGTCACCCTGTAGCGGGCGGTGTCGGGGAATTTTTCCAGCAGGCAGGCCAGAATTTTTGGCAGGGCTTTTATGTTCAGGCGGTGCAGCACCAGTCGTATCTCCAGCCCCACGGCGCCGCCGCCGGCGAAAAGATTTTCAAGCCCGGCCATGGTCTGGCCGAAGGCCCCCTTCACGCCGGCGACCTTGTCGTGCAGGGCCGCGGAAGCGGCGTGCAGCGGCACGGCCACGGAGAAAGGCGGGGCGGCGATCTTAAGGAAGCGTTTGGTAAAAGCGCCGTCGGCGAAGGTCCTGCCGTTGGAAAGCAGGGTGATGCCGGCGCCGGGCAGGCGCCGCCGGAAGTAGGCCAGCAGGCGGAAAAAATCGGGATGGAGGGTGGGCTCGCCGCCGGTCAGGCTGACGAAACCGGGCTTGTCGTCGTTCTTGAAGTAAACCCCGCCCTGGCCGCCGAGGTAGCGCTCCAGTTTGCCCACCTGGCTTTTCAGGCCGTACAAGGACGGGTCATGCCGGGCAAAGGCGTCCTCGTTGGTGCACATGACGCACCTGTTATTGCACTGGTTCCAGAAAGCTATATCGGGCATTATTGGCGGCCGCTAAGGCGAAGGTCCGGGTAAAGGTCTGAGCTCGGCGGAAAAGAAAAGATTCTTACGCTTTTTTCCCGGCGTTGCCGGCGGCCGAGAGCAGCGCCCTGGTGGCGATCATGCCGGCCGCTTTGGAATTCTTGCCGGCCAGGTCCAGGCGGCACTGCTGGTTGAGCGCCTCGTTCAGGTAGTCCCCGGGAGAGAATTCCGGCCCGGCGCCCTCGAAGTAAACCTCGAAAACGCCTTTGCCCTGCTTCAGGGTGATTTCGGCCTTGTCCGAAAAAACGAAAGCCGCCAGGCGCAGGGCCTCGCCGGAATAAACCGCGGCGTCCAGGACCAGGCCGCCTTCTTTTTTAGCTGTCTTGCTCATTTGTCCACCCATTTCTTAAGCGTTGCTTCGTTGCCGGGCTTTTTCAGCAGCGCGAAAAGCGCTCCGAAGATCCCCTTGAAAAGCCCGCAGCGGTCGCTGGAGGACATATCCCCCCAGAGCGACCCCTGGACCTCGTAATTATAGACCGGACACACGCCGCAGTAAGGCTTGTAGACGCAGCGCGCGCAGTCGGGCTGCGCTTCCAGGTTGGACGACACCACGCAGGCGCGGGTGGGGGCGCTGGCCATCACCTTGGCGTAGGAGTCCTTGAACACGCTGCCCACCTTGAAAACGTCGTCGCCCTCCCAGCCCACCATGCGGCCCTCGTCGCAGGTGTAGAGGTCGCCGTTGTAATTGTAGGCGATCTGCCCGATGGCCGCGCCGCAGGGGCAGCGCGCGTCCAGGTAGCCGGGGTCGCGGGAGTTCACGATCTTGTCCAGCATCATCGCCGCCATCTTTTCCCGGATGACAACGCCCGAGCGGTTGAGTTTCAGGATATAAGCCAGGCTTTTCAGGTAGAAGGCCGCGAAATCCTTCGCTTCATAGCCGATGCTGCCCCAGAGGTTCCTGGCGTAGCCTATAGGCGCCAGCGGCCTGATAAAGATGTCTTCGAGGCCGGCCGCCACGTACTCGTCGATGATCTCCTTGTGCCGGGACAGGGAATAGCGCGACACGGTCAGCAGGGCGCTGGGCTTGAAAACCCTGTACCCGTCCGCCTGGGCCTCGTTCTTTTTCTGGAAATATTTAAGCCATTTCAGGGTAACGGCGTGCGAGTTGCCGCCCGAGAAGCACCTGTTCTTATTGTGCAGGTCCGCCGGGCCGTCCAGCGAGGTGCAGACGGAAACCTCGTTCTCCATCAGGAAGCGCGCCTTCTCCTCCGTCATCAGGCTGAAATTGGAGACCAGCGCCAGCTTCAGCTCCTTGCCGGCGGTCTTGGCGCGGGCCCTGGCGTGCTTTACGGCGGCCGTGAGCGCGGGCCAGTTTAGCAGCGGCTCGCCGCCCTGGAACTCGATGGTGATGCCCGGGTTGGAGGAATTAAAGGCGAAGTCCACGCATTTGCGGGCCGTGGCCGGCGTCATATCCGTGTCTTTCGCCGCCGCGCCGCCCGCCGCGGCCTGGCAGTACAGGCACTTGTGATTGCACCTGAGCGTCAGCACCAGGATGTGCAGGCCCGGGCCGGTATTGAGATAGGCGTTCTTTTTGCGCCACTTGGCCGCCAGCCCGTCGAAATCCAGGCGGTCGCGGACGAAGCCCTTCGCGGAGAGGGCGGCGAACAGCGGGTGGCTTTCGCCCACCTTGCAAGCCAGCAGCGAGTCGAAATCTTTTTTCTTCAGCCAGGAGTAGTGGCCGAAGTCGTTGGTCACGAGGAAATCGGCGCCGTCCCGCTTCCAGAGCAGCTGCGGCGGGACCGCCGCCGCGCTAGTTTTTTTTGCGGCTTTTTTTAGCGCCATATTTGTCTTCCCATGTCCTGGTGATGCCTAAAGGGTCTTTGGACGCGCCCGCGGAGGCTTCCTGTTTTATCTCGCTCTCCACCTGGGCGATCAGGGCGTCCAGCTCTTTTTCCTGTTCGGGGGTAAGACCGGAATCGTCCTGCGGCGCCTGGGGCGGGGTTTCCTCTTTGGAAAGGGCCTTCAGGATCATGAAATCGCGCAGTTCGCGGTTGGCGGCGTAAATGGCGGCGCGCAGTTTCTCGTCGGCCAGTTCGGCCCGGAAAGAGGCGGCGACGGCCTTGCCGGACACAGGCCCGGTGGGCGTGAACTCAACGGCGGCCGCGCTGCGGCCGTCGAGCTTTATGAAAACGTGAGCCGCGCGGCTTACGGCGTGCGCGGCGTAACGTACAGTGTCCAGGTCGTAGTCCGCCAGCGGCACTTTGACCAGAACCGTTTTGTTTTTAATGTTTCTCAAAATCGCCTCCCGGCGTAAAGAACGCGGCGGAACCGCGGCGCGGCTCAGTTGCCGGCGATGATCCTGCAGCAAAGCATGGTCCCGCTGCAGTTCTGGGCCATGTGAGGGGCCCAGCTGCTCGCCAGCATCATATTGGCCCCGGTCGCCCTTAAAAGCACGCCGCCCGTGGCGCACTCGTTGCCGTAGATGGCGGTCACAACGGTCCCGTTGCGGCACGTAGAGGTCCCGGTGCCGAAGGTCTGGGTGTGGCAAAGGCCGTAGAGGGCGCCGCTGTTAAGCGTGTCGCTGGTCCCGATGCGCATATCCCCGGCCACGTGCATACGGCGCCCGGGCGCCGTAGTGCCGACGCCGACAAAACCGGTGTTCTTGATTATCTGCATCGCGTTCCAGCCCACGCCGCTGGTCCAGAAGCCGATATTGCCGGCCGTGTTGCCAACAAAACCGTCCTGCGCGCTGCTCAGCCACATGCCGCCGTTGTTGGAGCCGTCTCCCACCTGGATCCTGCCGTTGACCTGGAGGTCCACGGAACCGTTGCCGCCGCCCACGACCTGCAGCTTGACGGTCGCGTTGGGGGTGCCGGTGCCGATGCCCACGACGTTGGTGTCGCGGGCCAGCAAAGTGCGCCCGGTGGTCAGCAGGCTGACGTAGCCGCCGTAAGGGGCTGGGTAATAGGTGGTGAGCTGCAGGGTTTCGGAACCCAGCGGGCTGGGGTGCCAGCACAGGAAAAAGAGCGCCAGCAGCAGCAGCGCCTTTTCCCTGGTAAGTTTAAACTGCAAGGTGACGATATTTTCGTTTTCCATAATCCCCCCCTTGTCCGGCAGTAACCGGCTGGACCAAACAGGGCAGAAAAAGACTCTTCCGGGAAACCCCGGGTTATCCATATAGTCTAATACATAAAATGGTATTTTTCAATACGCGGGCGGGTTTTTAAAGAAAGACCACTTTGAAGGGTATTTTGAGCTTTTCGGACAGGAAAACGGCCGCGGTTTCGGCCACGTCACGAAAGTCGGCCAGTTCGGCGGGCGAAGCGGAGAGGAAAGCGGAGGAATTGCGTATGACCAGGACATAACCGCGGGCGGCGTTGAATTCAGGCAGGGACCGCAGGCAGTCCAGCAGGGCGTCCCAGTTCCTGCCGAAGTAGGACGGGAACTTGAAGGCAGCGGCGACGGCGTCCAGCATGGCGGCTTTGCCGCGCGCTTTTTCACCGTCAACGAAGGCGGTGAAATAGAACGGCGGAGGGAACAGTTTCTCTATTCCCTCCGCCGTCAGACCGCGGGCCGCCAGGTCCAGGAAAACTCCTTCTCCGGGCTGGCCCATTATTTTAATACACCACGGTCAGCAGTATGAAATGCGCGTAATGGTCGGGGGTGAAGTAGATCTTCTCGCCGCCGCCCACGATGATGCGCTCGGAGCCGCGGGCGCTCAGGTCGGGGGCCACCTGGTAGGAAGTGCCGCCGATGACTACGGTGTGGGGCGCGCTGCCGGTCAGCAGCGTGTATTCCTTGTAAAAACCCACGGGCTGCACGGGCAGCTTGCCTTCCTTGTTCTTGAAGGTGGTGCCGTCCTGGGCGTAAGGCAGCGGTTTGCCGTTGTAGATGTCGGAAACCAGCTTCATGATGGCTTTAATGCGGGCGGCGTCCTCTATTACCGGGGAAAAGTCTTTGCCCGGCTTGGGGGCGAGGGCGGCGGCTTTCTCCGGCGAGGCTTCCGGCACCTGTATCTCGGCGACGGCCGGCAGCTGCACGTAATTTTCAAAGGACGAACCGGCCAGCAGCTCGGAAAGAGCGGCGTTGGGCTGGGCCTTTAAAGCCGGGGCGCCGGCAAAAAGCGAAAGCGAGGGAAAAGATAAAGCGATGACGGCTACGGCTTTCAACCACAGGTTCCGGTTCTTAAGCATGCTGGTTTCCTTTGGACTGTTCGGTTTAAGATATGCGTCAGGTATATTCTACGGATAATGGGAATCTTTGCCGAGGGTCCAAGGGCCCAGCGGCGCCTGGGCCTAAAGGCCCAATAAGACGGGGCCGGAAATGATAAAATAAAGCCGTGAAGACGGGAAAAAAAGACAGCTCCTGGATCAGCGAGCAGCTTTGCGTGCAGGCCGCCTCGACCTGCAACATCTACTGCGCCTACTGCCAGAACCCCCCCGACGGAAAAATGCCCCCGCTGTCGCGCACCCTCGCGGCCATTAAAAAGAGGGGCATAACGGCCGTCAGCCTTGAAGGCGGCGGCGACCCCGCGGCGAACCCGGACCTCTTCAGACTGACGGCAGAACTGCGCGCGGCGGGAGTCAGCCGCTTCATGCTCTCCACCAACGCGGTGGCCCTCGCCGACCGCAAGTTCTGCGCCAGGGCCGTGAAAGAAATGGATTTCTTCACCGTCAACTTCCCGTCCCACCTGCCGGAGATCTACGCAAGAGCCACCCGCAGCGTAAAATTTCACCTGGCCCTGGAGGGCCTGGAGAACCTGAAAGCCTGCGGCGCCGAGGGCAAGCTGCGCCTTTTTCACATCGTCTCCGCCTTCAACTACAGGGCGCTGCCGGGTTTCGCCGCCTGGGCGGCCAAAAAATTTTCCGGCATGGCTTTCGCCAACCTTACTTTTGTGCGCAACGCCGGCCGGGTCGAGAACAACCCGGACCTGGTGCCGCGCTACACGGCGGCGGCGCCGTTCGTAAAAATAGCGCTGGCCAGGTTCAAGCTGGCCGGGATAAAGGCCGTGGCGCAGAACCTGCCGCTCTGCCAGCTGCGGAGTTTCGAAGGGTTCTCCTTTGAATTCCAGCGCTGGCTGCGCGGCGACGAAGTCTTCGAGGAAGGCGTGGCGAAGGGCGCGGCCAGCGCGGCCTGCCGCGGCTGCGGCCTGCGGCCCGCCTGCTGCGGCGCCCGGGCGGACTACCTGCGCGTGTACGGCGCCGCCGAGCTTTCCCCCTCCGCGAAAAAACCGGGCGCCATCAGGCCCGAAGGCTTCTGATGAAAATAGTTTCCTGTTTTTCCCGCCTGTCCGAGATCGCCCCGCTGGCCGAAGCCGGCGCGGACGAGCTTTACTGCGCCGCGGCCGACCTCCCCGCTTTCGGCCAGGGGGCCCTGCGCGGCGGCCTGCGCGCCGCGGCCAAGCGGGCGCACGGGCTCGGAAAAAAACTAAGTCTCGCCGTGAATTCCATGAAGCTCACCTATTCGAAGCGCCAGATGCTGGAGTTCTACGGCAGGCTGGGCCGCGCGGCCGAAGCCGGCGTGGACGCTTTCATCGTGGCCAGCCCGTCGGTCTTCACCCTGCTGGAAGAGCTCGGCAAACCGCCGCCGGCCCCGATCCACCTGAGCTCGGTGCAGCCCTGTTTCAATTCCAGGGCGGCGCGCTATTTCATCCGCCTGGGAATAACCAGGATCGTCCTGCCCAACCAGGTCTCGGCGCTGGAGTCGAAAGAGATCTTCAAAGAGTGCCGGGCGGCCGGGGTGAAAACGGAAATTTTCGATTACCGCTTTTTCGGCTGCGTCTACGTCAACGGGCGCTGCAGCCTGCACGACCCGATCTTCCACACGTTCACTTCCGGCAAGGAAGGCGGGGAACTTTGCCGCTGCGGCGCCGGCCCCGGGGGGACGCTGCGCGTGAAGGCGGAAACCGTGGCGACAGGCCGCGCCGCGGAGGCGTCCGCGCTGGCCGGGCGCCTGTACGCGCGCATGACCTGCGGCGGCCCGCCCCGCCTCGCCAACGCCGCGTCTTTTTTCGATTTTTTCTCCATGGGCGCCGATTTCCTCAAATACGGCACCCGGCGGGACCCGGCCGCAGTAAAGATAAGCAAGGTGCGCGAGCTGCGCGCGATGCTGGACCTGGCGGAGGGCCTGGCCGGCAGCCTGCCGCGGCCGGCGGCGCGCAGCGCCTTTATCGCCCGCATGACAAGCTGGCGGGGGCTGAAATGATAGAAAAAGGGATAAAGATATCGGGCCTCTCCCCGGCCCGGCTGGAAGCCGGCGGGGCGCTGAAGGACGCGCTGGAGAAATTCGATTGGTTCTACATAGGAGAGGAATTCTGCGAGAACCTGCTGCCGGCCCCCGCCGAGCTCAAGCGCACGGCCGCTTTTTTCCTGGAGAAAGGCCGCAAGGTCTGCGTGCTCACCCCGCCGGTAAGCGAGCGCGGCATCAAGAACCTTAAAAGCGCTTTCAGACTGCTGTCACGCCTGGACCCGGACGCCGTCGAGCTTACCGTTAACGACTTCGGCGCGCTGGAACTGGCGCGGGAATGCGGCCTGCGGGTAAAGATAAACGCCGGGCGGCTGCTGTACGGCAACCTTTTCATGGTCCGCAGGAGCACCTTACGGCTGATCAATCCCCAGGCGCTGCGCTTCTTTACGTCCCGGGGCATAAACCGTTTCGAACTTTCCGCCACGGGGGAGCGGCCGCGCACGGATTTCGGCGGCGCCGGCAGCGGGGAGCTGAACCTGACCCTTTATTACCCGTACCTCAACATGACAACCACGCGCACCTGCCTGCTGGGCGTGCCGGACATCCCGCCGCACGAGTCCGCGGCGGGCATTAACTGCCGCCGCGAATGCGCCGTAGCCTCTTTTGAAGTGAAACACCCGCTGATAAAGGAAAGCCTGCTCGTGCGGGGGAACACGGTCTTCATGCGGTTCCCCCGCAAGTTCTATTCTTCCGAAAAGAGCCTGGAAGCCATGCGGGTGAACCGCCTGGTCTACTGTCCCTTCCCCTGAACCCGGCCGCGCCGCCGCAAAGCCTGCCCATAGGCGTCGGCAGAGGCCATGTGCCTGCCGCCGCGCCCCGAATCGTTGAATTTCTGCAGCCTGGCCAGGGCCTCCGCGTCGTTGCCGGCGGCGGCCTCAGAAAGCGCGGACGCCAGCGGCAGCAGCTGGCCGGCCGGCCCGAGGTGCGGCATTTTCTTCAGCTCCGAAACAGCCTCCCGGTCGCCGCGCAGCGCCAAGGCCCAGGCCAGGTCCAACCCGCACTCCGCGCAGTCCGGCGCCAGGGCCAGGGCCTGCCTGAAACGCCGCTCGGCGACGGGCAGGTCCCCGCTTTTGAGCGAGCATAACCCGTCCTGCCTTAGGAACAGCGCCTTGTCGAGAGCTTTGTCCGCCCGGTAAAAACCTATGCGCACGGGCAGCGGCTGCCTGGCTTCGGCGTCCCTGAACATGGTGTAGAACCTGTGGGGGAAGCCCGCTTCGGCCAGCGCCGGCGCGGCGGATCCGCCGCCGGGCAGCCACGGGAGAACGCAGTCCTGGGGCCGGCCGGCTTCGGGCCCGGAAAAAACCTGGCAGTGGGCGGGGATATATTTATAGACGCAGGCCGGCTCTTTTTGCGCGCAGTCACCGGAAAGCAGCGGGAAATATTTCTTCAGCACGTTCTTGCGGTGGTCATGCTGTCCGTAGACCAGGGCGCAGCCTGTCGGCCACTTCGCGCGGGCCTCGAGCAGCAGCCGCCACTCCAGGTCGTTGGTCCTTTTTTCCCCTTCCAGCCCCGCCGCGGCTGAAGCGTTGGCGCCCAGATAAATTCCGCAGAAAACGATTAGCGCGGCTAAACCCACTTTTTCATAGCCGGGCCGCCAGAGAGCCTCCCAGGCGAAAGCCGCCAGGCAGGCGAAAAGCAGGAAAAAATAAAGCTGGTGCCGCATAAAGTGCAGCGGGTACTCTGCCTGCACGGAGAACACGGAAGAAAGATAAAGCGCGCCGGCCAGCAGCGCCGCCGCGCAGAAGAGCCGGCGCCCGTCCCCCGCCGCCAGCGCGCGCCAGGCCACCAGGACAAAAGCGCCGGCTACGGCGGGAAAAACCGCCGCGGCCGGGACATGCAGCCCGATGGAAAGATTGCTCTTCCACAGCTGTTCCATGAAGTGCCCCCCGAGGCGCAGAGCTTCGCGCGCCGACGGGCCGTTATACGGGTACCGGCCGGCGACCTCCGCCAGCCAGACCGCGCACAGCGCCGCAGCCCCGGCCAGGAGCGCCCAGGCCGCCGCGGGCCGCCCGCCCGGAGAAACGAGCCGCCTGAGGCCGCCGCCCGGTCTCAGCAGCGACGCCGCGAGGAACAGCGCCGGCAGCGCGGCCATCTCGTAGCGGCCAGCGCAGACCAGGAAAAACGCGCACAGCGCCCAGGCGAGGCCGGCCAGGCCGCGCCGTCCCTCGTCGAGCGAAGCGGCGGCGTACAGCGCGGAACAGATATAAAAAACGTTGGCGGCCGTGGTGGAAAAAGTTCTGGCGTTCAGCGCCGCGAGGAAGTTGAAGTAGAAAATAAAAAAACCGAAAAACGCCGCCGCCGCGCCCAGGCCGCAGCGCCGGAAAAAAGCGAACAGCAGGACGGCCGCCGCGAACATCAGCAGCTCGTTCTTGACCAGGACGAAAGGCAGGGAACGACCGCTGAAGGAATCGAAGACCGCGTCGGCGATCACGGGCGAGACCTCTTTGCCGGAAAAAGAAAAACCGATATCCGACAGGTTGAAGAAGCTCATCCCCAGGTACTGAAAATCATGGTCGTTATCGTAGCCGCCGCGCGGCGACACGCCCGAGTAAGCGGCCTGGCCCAGGCCGAAGGCGGCCGCCAGCAGCAGCGCCGTGAGCAGCCTGCTTTTCGGCTTGCCGCTCCTGACCCAGCCGGCCAGGTCGACTCCCAGGAACCAGGCGTTGACGGCGAAAGCTCCCAGGCAGGCGGCGTAAAGAGCGTAGAGCGCCGCCGGGGCCATCACCGGCCACCGCCGCCCAGCCGGGCGCGCATGCGCAAACTGGCGGCTATGGTGCGCCGCGCGAGGGCCAGCCGGTCCAGGAACCCGCGGTTCCAGCTGGAGGCCCCGTGCCGGCGCTGCAGGTTCTCCACGCCGAACCTCACTTCGCGGAAGCCCGCCCGGGCCGCCGTGACGCAGACGTACAGGTCCAGGGAAAAATCATGAGGGGGCGACGTCCAATCCTTCATCAGCGAGCGGTCGAAAAGCGTGGGCTGCCCGTTTATGTCGCGCAGCCGGGTGCCCATGCAGACGGTCTCGAAAACCGACATCCCGGCGGTAAAAATACGGTCCAGCAGCGGCCGCCCGCGGCGCAGGCCCTTTACCAGGACTTTCCTGCCCCCGGCGCGGTCCAGCAGCAGCGCCGCCTGGAAGACAGCGGCGGGGCTGAACTGCAGGTCCGCGTGTATCCAGCCCACCGCGCGGCCGTAGGCGGTCGCCAGCCCGCTCAGGATACCGAAGCCGTAACCGCGGTTAACGTCCACCTTTACGGCCCGGGCGAAAGGATAAAGCGGCAGCAGGCGCGCCAGTTCTCCGGGCGTATTGTCGGTAGATCCGTTGTCCACCAGGATCAGTTCGAAATCGACGCCGGACCCGGCGGCGCTGAAAGCCTCCAGCAGGGCCGGCAGGCTGGCCGCCTCGTTATAGCAGGGCACCACTATGGAGAAGACCGGGCTGGCGCTCACCGCGCCCCCCGTTTGCCGAAGGCCGCCACTTCCTCCGGCGTGCCCAGCGGCGTAAGCTCGGCCACGGGGTCCAGGACGAACCGGCGCCCCGCGGCTATCAGCCTGTTGTAAAGCGGCGCCACGTAGAACTCGCCGCGGGTGGTTTCCCCGCCTTTTACCGCCTCCGCCGCGGTCTCGAAAAAATCGGCGGCCCGGCTGAAATGGTAGAACCCCGTAAGCGCGTTATCCGAGATCTGCTCTTTCTCCGCCGTGGCCGCTACCGCGCCGTCCGGCCCCGTCCGGGCGAAACTCCACTTGGGATCCGCGCCGGCGAGCTTGAAGGAGCCGATCACGCCGTCCAGCCTGGCGGCCGGGTCGGAGAGCCGGGCGGCCAGCGAAGGCGAGCTGAAGCAGGTATCGATATTGTAGATGCCCAGGCCGCTGCCGCCGGAGACCAGGCCGCGCAGGCTGAGCACGGTTTCCGCCTGGCCGCGGGTCGGCGCGTCCAGCAGCACCAGTTCCCAGGAGCGGCGGCGCGCGGCGCCCAGTTTGGAATCTATGAACTCGGAAAGCTTGAACAAACTCTCGTGTTCCCGCAGGGCGATGAAATAGGTTTTTGCCGCCAGCTCCAGCGGCAGGGAGAACACGGCGTGCTCGAACAGCGTGCGGCCGCCGGCCTCGATCATGTACTTGGGGCCCGCAAAGCCGGCCTTCGCGAAACGCTCGCCGCGCCCGGCCATGGCCACGGAGTAAACCAAAGCGGACATCAGGCCAGTCCTTCTTTGCGCACGGCTTTGACGGCCAGCTCCACCAGCGCCGCGGTGGCCGGCGCCGACGGGGTCTCGGAATAGATCCTGACCAGGGGCTCGGTGCCGGACGGGCGTATCAGCAGCCAGCCGCCGTCCTCGAAAGTAAGCTTGACCCCGTCCAGCTCCGACACCCTGACCACGCGCAGGCCCAGCGGGCGGGCGGGCAGGCGGGCCCTGAGGCGGCGCGAAGTTTCTGCTTTGTCGGGCGCCGCCGCCAGCAGCGCCAGGTCCCGGCGCAGGTAATGCGACGGGCCGTGCTCTTTGGCCAGGCGCCGCGTCAGGGCGGAAAGGGAAAGCCTGGTCTCGGCCAGCATCTCCATGAAAAGCAGGGCCGTAACGAGGCCGTCGCGCTCCGGGAGATTGCCTTTCCAGGTGTAGCCCCCGGACTCCTCGGCCGCCGCCACGGCGTCGCCGGCGCGCAGGCGCTCCGCCAGCGCCTTGAACCCCACGTAGGTTTCCTCCACCGGCAGGCCGGCGCGGGCGGCTATGGAGGCGGACAGCCGCCCCATGGAAACGCTTTGCACCACCGGGCCGCGGCCGCCGCGGAAATTTATCACGTAATCGCAGACCAGGCCGAACACCACCGGCGGGCTCAGGTAGCGCCCTTTCTCGTCGAACACGGCGAAGCGGTCCCCGTCCCCGTCGAAAGCGAAGCCGCAGGCGGCTTTGGAGGCGCGCACCCCGGCGGCCAGGCCTTTCAGCCCGGCCTCTACGGGTTCCGGGGCGGACATGCCGAAGAAAGCGTCCCTGCCGGAGCGCAGCGCCCGGAAGGTTCCCGGGCGGAAAAGTTTTTCAAGGTAGCCGGCGGCGCAGCCGTGCATGAAATCCAGGGCCACCGGGGCGCGCAGGCGGGCGGCCACGCGGCGCAGGGACACCCGGGAACGCAAATACTCCAGGTATTGCCCGTCATGGGAGACTTGGGCCGGCGCCGCCGGGCGGGCGCGGCGGGACAGGCGCGCCCCCAGGTGCCGCTCCAGCCCGGCCATGAGGCCGGCCGGGGCGGAACCGCCCTTCCATTTGAACTTCACGCCGTTGTAATAGTAGGGATTGTGGCTGGCGGTCACCTGCACTCCCAGGCCGTATTTTTCCGCGGTCAGCAGGCTGACCGCGGAACTGGGGAAAGGCGAGGAACAAAGGTGAGTTTCAAGGCCGGCGGAACAGAACACGGCGGCGGCGCGTTCGGCCGCCTGCTCGGAAAGGAAGCGGCGGTCGAAACTTACCAGGATTTTCCTGTTATGAAGGTATTGGCGGTCGGAAAGGACGAAGGCGGCGGCGGCGCCGGCCACCAGCTCGACGTTGGCGAGGGTAAAATCCTCGCCTATGACGCCGCGCCAGCCGTCGGTACCGAACTTGATCCCTCCGCCTTTCATCGCGCCTCCGTTCCGGGGCCGGCCGCTACAGCAGTTCCGCCACCAAACCCGCCAGCTGGCTGCGCTCGGTCTTGGTGAAGGTCAGATGGCCGTAGAGCTTCTGCCCGCGCATGCGGTCCACGATGTAAGTGAGGCCGTTGGAGGCTACGTCCAGGTAAGGATTGTCTATCTGGTACGGGTCGCCCGTCACGACCACCTTGGTGCCCTCGCCGGCGCGCGAAAGGATGGTTTTGATCTCGTGCGGGGTCAGGTTCTGCGCGTCGTCCACGATCATGTACTGCTTGGGCAGGGAGCGGCCGCGGATATGGGTGACGGAGGCGATCTCGATCTTCTCGTTCTGGAGCAGGTACTCGAATTTCTCTATGGCGCTTTCCTGGTGGCGCTTGTCCATCACGAACTCTAAGTTGTCGTAGATGGCGCCCATCCAGGTGGAGAGCTTCTCTTCCTTGGTGCCGGGAATGAAGCCGATATCCTTGCCTACGGGCACGATGGGGCGGCAGATGATGAGCTTGCGGTACACGCTTTCCTCGACCGCCTTCTGCAGGCCGCAAACCAGCGACATCAGGGTTTTGCCCGTGCCGGCCGCGCCGATCATGGTGACCAGCTTTACGGAATCGTCCAGGAGCAGCTCCATGGCGCAGCGCTGCTCTTTGTTAAGCGGGCGGATGCCCCAGGGGGACGGTTCGGGGTTGAGCGCCTTGATCTTGGTCGGGTCGGAGGGGTCCACGCGGCCGATGGCCGATTTTTTGGGGTCTTCCTTCGAGTGCAGCACCACGAACTCGTTGGGGGAAAGGTCTTTTTCCGGGCTGGTTATGGAATGCTCTTTGTAGAATTTGTCCACGTCGGCGCCGCTTACCTCGACGTTCACCAGGCCGGGGTACAGCTCGTCCACGTTCACTTTGCCGGCTTCGTAATCCTCGGCCACCAGGCCCACGGCCTCGGCCTTGAGGCGCAGGTTGATGTCCTTGGTGACCAGAATGGCGCTGTGCTTTTTCTGCTCGTACCAGTAGGCGGTGTTCAGAATGCGGTTATCCATCTCTATCAGCTTGAATTCCTTGGGCAGGACCTGCACGTGGTCCAGGTCCACTATCAGCGTGCCGCCCGCCTCGGTCTTAACCCCGGCGTTCAGCTTGCCCTTGGAGCGGAATTCGTCCAGCTTGCGCGACACGATGCGGGCGCTCTTGCCGCGCTCGTCGGCGGTATGCTTGAAATTGTCCAGCTCCTCTATGACGTTGATCGGGATGACCACGGTGTTCTCTTCGAACTTGGTAAAGGAAAGCGGGTCGTGGATGAGAACGTTGGTGTCGAGGATATATACTTTTTTCATTGTATGTTCTCCATTAGAGGCGGGTTGTATTTTGCGCACGCGCTAATTCTAGCATAAAAGTGGAAGCGCCAGGCCCTCCCTTAAACAGCGCGTTCAAAAATAGTAAGATATCAATAATATAGCCGCCGGCGCCCGCAGGCGTTCTGCGGCCCTAACGATCTTGTCCCAAGGAAAACGATGAACAGAATTCTGCTGCACGCCCTGCTCCTGCCCGCTTTCGCTCTGCCCCTGCGCGCGCAAACTCCGGAACCCGAAACCCTGCCCGGCATGCTGTCCGTAGCCGCCGGCACCGCCGCCCCCGC
This sequence comes from Elusimicrobia bacterium GWA2_61_42, assembly GCA_001799615.1. Lineage (GTDB taxonomy): Bacteria > Elusimicrobiota > Elusimicrobia > Elusimicrobiales > UBA9959 > UBA9959. The sequence goes on from MGTU01000003.1 coordinate 17,772, forward strand.
CGCGCTGCCGCAGGCCGCGGCCGCGCCGGCCAACGGGCAGCTGACCGGCCCCTGGGAAGTGGCCGAAACCGCCGTCAAAGGCAACCTCAACGTAAAAGCCAAGGCCGTGCTGAAAGCCGGCAAAGCGAAGAAAGGCCGCGTCTACTCCAGGGAATTCGTCAGCCAGGACATAGAGGCCGTGCTGGCTCTGGGCAGCATGGACAAGGTTTCAGTGGACCTGGAAGAGCTGGAAGGGCGCGCCGTCTCCGCCAAGCTGGCCGCGATCGTCGGCTCCTCCCGGCCGGTGCGCGTCACCTATATAGTGGCGGAAAAACCGATGGTCAGGACCATAACCGTCAGCGGCGCCAAAGGGATGTCCAAGTCGGCCGTCAAAGACGAGATGACCCTCAAGGAAAAAGATTTTTTCGACGAGCTCAAGATCCGCGAGGACCTGATCAAGATCACCGACAAGTACCATGAAAAAGGCTTTATAGACGCCAAGGCCGACTACGAAGTGAAGTTCGATACGGCGGCCTCGCTGTGTTTTCTCACCGTCTCCGTCACCGAGGGCAAGAAAGCCCGGGTGGCCGCGGTGGAACTGGAGGGCGCGGCCGGCTTCAAGACCAAAAAGCTGGTCAAGAAGTTCAAGAACCGCCCCAAGAAGATCTACTCGCCGCAGGACCTCGACGAGGACTTCAAGGCCCTGGAAACTTTTTACAAGAACAACGGCTTCGCCGACTTCAAGATCAGCGCCTCCAGCGTGACCTTCAACGAAGAGCGCTCCAGCGTCACCATCAGGCTGTCCCTCTCCGAGGGGACCAAGCAGAAATTCGGCGCCACCTATTTCAACGGCAACACGGTCTACCTGCCCAGCGAACTGCTGCCTTCCGTGGAATACCGCCGCGGCAAGCTCTACAACCAGGAACGCTTCGACGAAACCGTGCGCGGCCTCCAGGATAAATACGCCGACAAAGGCTACCTGAAAGCGGCGCTGATCCCGGACAAGGTCTACAACGAAAAGACGGGCGAGACCGACGTAACGTTCAACGTCACGGAAAACACGCAGATCTTCGTGGACCACGTGGACGTGGAAGGCAACAAGGCCACCAAAACCTACGTGCTGAGGCGCGAGATCACGCAGAAGGAAGGCGAGGTGTTCAGCTCCTCCAAGATCCGCCGCAGCCAGGAGAAGATCTTTAATCTGGGCTTCATCGACGACGTGAGCCCCGTGATAAACCCGACCGCCGACCCCGACAAGGTGGACCTGGTCTTCGACGTGACGGAAGGCAAGCCGGGCATGCTGACGGCCGGCGCCGGCATCTCGTCCACGGACGGCCTCGTGGGCACGCTCTCCCTTTCGCACCTGAACCTGTTCGGCAGGGCCTACAAGACCTCGCTGTCCTGGAACTTCGGCAAGCGGGTGCAGGACTATTACCTGAGCTGGTCCACCCCCTGGATCGGCGACAGCCCCACCACGCTGGGCGTGGACGTCTTCAATACGCGCCACTACAAGCCCTACCGCGACACCATCTCGGCCTACACGGAGCGCCGCACCGGCGGCAAGGTCACCGTGGCGCCCCGCTTCGGGGACGACAAGTACCACCTGACCACCGCCTACACCTACGAAAAGGTGCGCATCACGGACGTGGACGCGCTTTACACGGGCGAGCTGATCGAAGGCACCAGCATCACTTCGTCCGTCTACGTGGAAATGGCCCGCGATACCCGCGACAACGTGTGGGACCCCACGCGCGGCACCAAGGTATCGCTGGGGGTGGAATACGCCGGCGGCCCGCTGCAGGGCGACGTGAATTACTACAAGCCGACCCTCTCTTTCAGCTACAACCTGAAGCTCTTCTCCATAGACGACTACCCCTTCGTGCTGGCCTTCGGCAACCGGCTGGGCTTCGTGGAGCGCTTCGGCGACACCAAGAACGTGCCGGTCTACGAGCGCTATTTCCTGGGCGGCGCCGATACCGTGCGCGGCTATTCCAACAACGGCCAGATCGGCCCGCTCAACGGCGGCAAGGTTTACGACGTAGCCAACATCGAGTTCAAATTCCCGCTCGCCCGCGAGCGCAAGCGCACCATCGTGCAGTGGGCCTTCTTCTTCGACATAGGCAATTCCTGGGAAGGCTTCGACACCGTCAGCGCCCGCTTCGGCACGGGGACCACCAACCTGAAGACCGGGGCCGGGTTCGGCATACGCTTCACCACGCCGGCTTTCCCCATAAGGCTGGACTGGGGCCACGGCTTCAACCACAAGACCGGGGAGCAGCGCTCGGACATTTACTTCACGCTGGGAAATCTGTTCTAAGAGGTTAGAAGGATATGAAAAAACTTATTTTCACCGCCCTGCTGGCGGCGCTGCCGCTGAACGGAGCCGCGCTGGAGCTCCTGCTGGAGGAGAACCGCGGGGAATCGGGCACCATCGGCTACGTGGACATAGACCGGGTTTTCAAGGAATACTCGGGCACCACGGGAGCCAGGGAAGAATTCATAGCGGAAATAAAAAAGAAAGAGGACGCCGTCAACGCCAGGAAAACCGCCATCTTCACGCTGAAAGCGGAAATGGCCAAGCTCCGGCAGGAACGGGAATTCGCCCTTACGCTGCCTTCGCTGCTGGAAACGCAGCGCAGCGTCGCCGAAGCCGCCGCCCAGGCCGCGGCCGTGCCGGCCTCCACCGAGCCGGCCCGCGTTTCCACCGCCGCGCCGGCGGCCCTGGCGCAGGCCGCGCAGGGTCTGCCCGGCATGGAGGGCATAGACATGCCCGGCGTGGCCAAGGTCCCCGTCAACCGCTTTAAATTCTCCGTCTCCACCTCGGTGCCGGAAATAGACTTCGCCCTGACGAAGAAGGAAGAGGACCTCAGGACAAAAGAGGACGAGCTGCGCATTTTCCAGCGCATGGCGGAGCGCGAGCTGCTGGAGTACGAGAGCCACAAAGGCGAGATCCTGCTGGGGCGCATCTACGTGGCCCTCAAGGAGCTGGCGGTAAAGGAAGAGGTCAGCGTGATCGTGGACAAGCGCAATATCCTGTTCGGCCAGAACGCCGTGGACCTGACCGGCAAACTGCTTAAAAAGCTGGAGGAGAACGGCATATGAAGCTGACCGCCGCCGACATAGCCAAACTGGCCGAAGGCGATCTCGCCGGGGACGGAACGCGCCCCATCTCGGGCGCGGCGCCCCTGGAGAAAGCCGGCCCCTCGGACCTGGCCTTCGTGGCCGACGCCGCCATGCTGGTCTCCGCCCCCGATTCGAAAGCCGGCTGCCTGCTGGCGCCCCGCGGCACGGAGGGGCTCTTTAAAGATTTCCCGGGCACCCTGGTCTTCACCAAGAACCCCAAGTACGCCTTTATGCTGGCGCTGCGCCTGGTTGAAAAAGAAGCGCGCCCCCTGCCCCCGCCCGGCGTGCACCCCGCGGCTTTCGTCTCCCCCGACGCGCAGATCGGCGGCGGCGCGCACGTCGGCCCCTTCGCGGTGATCGAGGCCGGCGCCGTCATAGGCTCCGACGCCGTCATAGACGCGCAGTGCTACATAGGCCGAAACGCGAAAGTGGGCGCCCGCAGCAGGCTTTACCCCGGCGTCAAGGTCCTGGACGCCTGCGAAGTGGGCATAGAGGTCATCATCCACGCCGGCGCCGTAATAGGCTCCGACGGCTACGGATATATCTCCCCGCGCGGCACCCATGAAAAGATCCCCCAGCTGGGCAAAGTGGTGATAGAGGACCGGGTGGAAATAGGCGCCAACGCCGCCATCGACCGCGCCGCGCTGGAAGTCACGCGCATAGGCGCCGGCACCAAGATAGACAACCTGGTGCACATCGCCCACAACGTAAAGACGGGCCAGAACTGTCTCATCATCGCGCAGGCCGGCATAGCCGGGTCCACCACCCTCGGCAACGGCGTCATCATCGCCGGCCAGGCCGCCGTCTCCGACCACCTCGCCATCGGCGACAACACCGTGGTGATGGGCAAGACCGGCGTCATCTCCAGCCTGGGCCCCAACCAGATAGTCTTCGGCCACACCGCCCGGCCCCGGATGCAGGCTATGAAAATTGAGGTCTTGCTCGGCAAGCTCCCCGAAATGCACCGCGCTCTCAGCAAAATAAAGAAGCATTTGGGGCTTTAATTCCAAAGCGGTGGCGGTTCACCGCAAGAATGCAGGATGTGAAGTCGGGGCTGTCCGGGGTGTTGCCCTGCTCGCCCGGAAAGAGGGAACCCTTGCGTCGGTTCCCCCCGCCTTGGGAAATTATGGCGGGGCCCCCTTCCGCAACGGGCGCTCAGGGCAACACCCCGGCCATCCCCTCCAGCGGCGAACCGAAGGGCCTGGCGAGGGGACCGGGTTAGCAAAACCCTGCCGGAGCCCTGAGCTTGCGTAAGCGCGAAGGGCGAGGCGGGGAAGTGCGAGCACGGTGTGCGAGACACTGTTTTTGCGTTCCGGTCCCCTTGACAGGCCCGGACTGCGAATCTTGATGAGAAAAACTATTATAAAAGCGGCCACCATTGAAGGCATTGGCCTGCACAAGGGCAAGGCGGCGCGCGTTACTTTCCTGCCCGCCGCCGGGCCCACAGGCCTGCGCTTCCTCGGGCCCGCTTTCGCGGAACCGTTGCCCGCCAGGCTGGACCGCGTCGCGGGCACCGCGCGCGGCACTAATATCAGCGACGGCAAGCATACTATTTACACCGTGGAACACCTGCTTTCGGCCGCAGCGGGCCTGGGCATAGACGACCTTGATATAGAGATAGACGGGGAAGAGCCCCCGGCCGCCGACGGTTCCGCGCTGGCTTTCGCCACCGCTTTACTCAAGGCCGGCATCCAGGAAAAGCCCGCCCAGGAGAAAAAGACGCTCTCGCTGGCGGGCCGGCTGGAAATGGCCAAAGGCGACATCCGCTATACCGCCGTTCCCGCCCTTGGCGTCTCATTTAAGCTGACCTATGATTACCCCCATCCGCTGGTAGGCAAACAGGTGATAGAATTCGTCCTGACACCGGACGAGTATCTGGTGCGCGTAGCCCCCGCCCGCACCTTCGGCTTCTCACACGAAATAGAGGCGCTGAAAGCCGCCGGGCTCGCGCTTGGCGGTTCCCTCGACAACGCCGTAGTCATCGGCGAAAAAGAGATAATGGCCAAGGGCGGCCTGCGCTTCGCCGACGAGTTCGCCCGCCATAAACTGCTGGACCTTATAGGAGACCTCGCCCTGACCGGCCTGCCGCTTAAGGACATCCGCATAGAAGCCGAGCGGCCCGGGCACGCCGCCAATGTCAATTTTGCTAAACTATTATCAGAAAAGGCGCTATGACCATGCCAGAAAACAAACCCCGTCACTATAAGCCCGTACGCGTCATTCCCTGCGAGGAGATCCTCAAGATCATCCCCCACCGCTACCCTTTCATGATGGTGGACCGCGTAGAAGTAGTGGAAGAAGGCAAATACTGCGTGGGCGTGAAATGCGTCAGCGCCAACGAGCTCTATTTCCACGGCCATTTTCCCGAAAAACCCATAATGCCCGGCGTCCTGATCCTGGAAGGCATGGCCCAGACCGCCGCGGCCATGATGATGGACCTGCCCGAGACCAAGGGCCGCCTGGGCTTCTTCGCCGGCATCAGCCGGGCCAAGTTCCGCCGCCAGGTAGTGCCCGGCGACGTGATGAAGATGCACGTGGAGATACTCCGTATGAAAAGCCATCTGGGCAAGGTCCGGGCCGAAGCCTGGGTCGGCGACGAGTCCGCGGCCGAAGCGGAACTGACCTTTGCGATAGGCTGAGATTTTCCGTTATTTTTTGGAGGATAACATGGCAACCAAGATACACCCCACCGCGGTAATACATCCCGAAGCCCAGCTGGGGGCCGATGTGGAGATCGGCGCCCTCACCGTGATAGGCGAGGACGTGCAGATAGGCGCCGGCACCAAGATCGGCCCCCATTGCATCTTCGAATTCTGCACCGTCGGCAAGAACAACCTATTCACCGGCGCCGCCTACGTCGGCATGCCCCCGCAGGACTGGTCCTACAAGGGCGAGCACACCCGCTTTACCATGGGCGACAACAACGTCGTCCGCGAAGGCGTCTCCCTGCACCGCGGCTCCCACGCCACCAACCTCACCTCCATGGGATCCGGCTGCATGCTGATGGCCAACTCCCATATCGGCCACGACTGCCGCGTGGGCGACAACGTCATCATGGTCAACTCCTCCGCCGCGGCCGGCCACGTGCACATCGGCGACCGCGCCACCATCTCCGGCCTCGTCGGCATCCACCAGTTCACCCGCATCGGCAAGTTCGCCATGATCTCCGGAGGCGGCATGGCCAACCAGGACATCCTCCCCTACGTCATCGCCCAGGGCGACCGCGCCCGCCCCGTAACCCTCAACCTCGTCGGCCTCAAGCGCAACGGCTTCTCCCGCGAGACCATAAAGATCATAAAGCACACCTTCAAGACCCTGTTCTTCCGCGGCCTGACGCTGAAAGGCGCCATAGCGCAGCTGCGCGGCGAGAACCTGCCGCCCGAAGCCGCCCTGATGCTGGACTTCTGCGAGGGCACCAAGCGCGGCATAGCCCGCCCGCGCCGCAACGTGCGCGAACTGGAAACCGCGGTGAGCGACTAAGGCTTATTTAATGACCGAGAAAGTAGGACTGGTAGCGGGCGCCGGGAGTTTCCCGCTGCTGTTCGCGGCCGAGGCCAAAAAGGCCGGCCGCGAAGTTTTCGTCGTGGCCCTCAACGACATCACCCCTAAAGAAATAGAGCGGTACGCGGTTGAAACCCGCTGGTTCCGCCTGGGCAAGGTCGGCGGCCCCATAGAATTCCTGAGGGACAGCGGCGTAAAAAAAGTTTTAATGGTCGGTTCCATCCCGCATGTCTCCATTTTCGGCGGCATCGTCCCGGACCTGCGCGCCGCGAAGCTCCTGCTGAAACTGCGCGACAAGAAAGCCGGCGCCATCTTTACCGCCATCGCCGAGGAATTCGCCAGGGACGGGATGGAAATAGTCAGCTCCGCCACCCTGCTGGAACATTTGCTGGTAAAGCCCGGCCTCCTCTCCGGCAAAAAGCCCGACGCCGACACCCTCAAGACCGCGGCCTTCGGCTGGAAAGCCGCCAAGACCCTCTCCGCTTTCGACGTAGGCCTCACAGTGGTGCTGCGCGACCAGACCGTAATAGCCGCCGAGGGCCTGGAAGGTACCGACGAATGCATACGCCGCGCCGGGCAGCTGACCAGGGGCAGGGGCGGCTCCGCCCTCACCGTGGTAAAAGTGGCCCGCCCCACCCAGGACATGCGCTTCGACCTGCCCGTAGCCGGCGCCAGCACCCTGCGCGTGATGGCCGAAGCGGGCGCCAGCACTTTGGTGATCGAAGCCGGAAAAACCCTTATTTTAGGCATGGAAGAGTTCCTCGCCGCTGCCAAAGACACCGGCATCTCCGTCCTCGGCGCCGACGACAACACCTTCGCCGCCAGCTAAATGAACGAACTGCTTTATAAAAACTCGCCGGCTCACTCCATCCTGTCCTTCCTGGCCTGGCTCTACATGCAGCTCGTCGGCAAGACTTCCCGCATCACCATAAAAGGCCAAAAGGACCACCCGGGCCCCGCCATCTACGCCCTCTGGCACCGCCAGGAGGTCCTGATGATCTACCTCCACCGCGGCAGGAACATCTGCGGCATGGTCAGCAAAAGCAAAGACGGCGAATACATGGCCCGCATCCTCCTGCGCTTCGGCTTTACCTTCGTGCGCGGCTCCACCACCTCCGGCGGCATCATGGCGCTGCGCGGCCTGATAAAAGCGGCCCGCGGCGGCTATTCCGTGGCCATCACCCCTGACGGGCCCCGCGGCCCCATCTTCAAGGTGCAGCCGGGCATCGTCTACCTGGCGCAGAAAGCCGGCCTCCCCATAATCCCCGTGGCCTGCGCCCTTTCGAGCAAACTGATCCTGCGCAGCTGGGACAAATACCAGTTCCCCCTGCCCTTCGGCCGCATAGAAGCCGTGTACGGCCAGCCTTTGCCCGTAGCCGAAACCGACGACGTAGCGGCCAAAACCGCCGAGCTGGAAGCCGCCCTCAACGCCCTTACCGAAGAAGCCGAAAAACTGCTGGCCGCAAAGAACTGAGCCGAAGGCGCAAAAAAAAGGCCGGGGAAGATCCCCGGCCCTTTTGTATTTTTCAGGCTGTTCGTTCAGGCTTCGCGCAGATGTTTCAGCGCTTTGCCGATGGTATAAGTTTCCTGCCCTGGCGGCAGCGCGGCCTGCAGCTTTCGCACGGAATCCAGGTCCTCGCCCAGCGTAACGATGGCGGGCTCTACGTAGCCGCCCTGGCAGACCTGGGGGAACCCGCAAGCCGACAGCAGGGCGTTGCACAGGCAGGCGCGCCCTTCGGTATTCTGTACCCGGCCGCCCTTGGCCAGGAAAGTCTCCACCGGCTCAGCGGGGCAGCGGTAGCCCAGGCTTCCGTCCGGAGTCAGATAATTAACCTGCAGCAGGCCCACGTCGCACCTGCGCTTGCGCGCCTGGTAGACCGCTTCTTCGGAAATGGTGCCTGGCACCTGCGCCACCTTAAAGGGAAAACCCGTGGGCGACACCAGGGTATTGGTGATCTTAAGCTCCCCGCCGGCCAGCATCTTCAGCACGCGGGACCGCAGCGCCGGCACCATGCCCGACTGCCCGGAAAGGGCGGCCAGCGTGCCGAACTGTATGCCCGAAGCGCCCAGCTGCCGCGCTTCGCTCAGGCGCGCGCGGCTGGCGTAGCCCCCGGCCAGCCAGAAAGGCAGCCCGAGGCCGGCTATGGCGCCGATATCCGCCTTGTCGGCGTCCGTGTAAACGAGCAGCGGCTTGCCGGCCGGGTCAAAACGCATCTTGGAAGGCGCCACGCTGTGGCCGCCGGCCTCCGACCCTTCCACGACAAAACCGTAAGGGCGCGTTTCCGGGTTGGCGGCCAGGGCGCTGGCCAGCCCGAAAGAGGAGACTATGGCTAGGAACTTGGGCACCGGCAGGGCTTCGCCACCCGCGTTCAGGCCTTCCGGCCTTACCGTGGCGTAGAACGCGCCCGAATCGGAGCGCGTACCATAAACTTTAAGGGACATCGCCGCGGGCTCATGCCTGGAAAGTTTCTCTATCATGGCCGGCAGCTCGTCCGGGCTGCCCGCCCCGACCAGCACATAGGCCGCGCCGGCCAGCATGGCGCCGTACAGCGCCCAGGGCAGGGGGCGCTCCACCTTGCGCAGGAAATTTATCCCGACCGCGCCGTTATGGCCTTCCTTGGCCAGCCAGACCTCGGCGAAGTTGGCGGCCATCACCAGCACCTGCATCTCCCTGGGCAGCTCCCAGAAGGAGTCCGGGCCGGGCTTGAAATTCTCCACGCGCGTCAGCCGGCAGGGAGGCACGGGCTTATAAGGCGCGCCGGGAGCCCGGCCGCCTTCTATATAGTATTTGTTGAAAATTTCCCAGATGTCCGCGGTAAGCGCCGGCTGGCGGCGCGTCAGTTCGGTAAAAGCGCGCCTCACGTGGCCGCCGGGATCGCCGTCCTGCAGCAGGCGGGGGTACACTATCTCCAGGCCGGTGCCGGACACCACCCCGAGGCCGCCCATCATGGCGACTATCCTGGACATGACCCACCAGGAAATACGCACCCCCATGCCCCCGGAAATGATGTCCGGGTCGGCTTTCGTTAAAGGCGCCTTGTAGTCAGTACTCACTTAGTCTCCTGGCCGCGGTGCGTGATCTAATAAAGACTTAATAGATATTTTACCTTTTCCGGCGCCGGTCCGGCAGGCAAATCTTTAAACCGGCCCGGATCGGCCTTGCGGGCCCGGCCGGCCGGAAGAAGGGTTTTTGCACAAGGCGGTATTTAAAGCCTCCCCTCATTTAGTAGAATAGTATTAAGGACAGGGCCGCTTCGCGCCCCGGATCCTGAGGATTTTCGCGGTTCCAGAGGATAATATGCCTGAAAAAGAGAAAAAGATGCGTTTTGGAGTCATCGGCGCCGGCAAACTCGGCGGTTTCCATTCCCGCACGCTGTCGAAGATGCCGGAAGTGGAGCTGGTCGGCATCTCGGACCCCAACCTGCTGCGCGCCCAGGTACTGGCCTGGCGCCACAACTGCGTGGCCTATAAAACGGTGGAAGAACTCCTTAACCAGGTGGACGCGCTGGTGGTGGCCGCCCCCACCGAATATCACGCCGAGATCGGCATAAAGGCCCTGGAAGCCGGCGTGCACGTGCTGATGGAAAAACCCATCACCAATTCCGAGGAAGGCGCCCGCAAGCTGCTGGAACTCTCCGAAAGGAAGAAGGTGGTGCTGCAGGTGGGCCATTCCGAGCGCTTCAACTCCGCCGTGGTGGAGACCATGAAGCACGTGAAGAACCCCCGCTACATAACCATAGAGCGCCTGGGCCCGTACGATCCCCGCGTGGCCGCCACCGGCGTAACGCTGGACCTGATGATCCACGACCTGGACATCATCCTGACGATGATAGATTCCGAAGTCGCCTCTTTCGAGGCTATCGGCGCCAGCATGCTCTCCAACCACGAGGATATCTCCAACGTGCGCCTGAAGTTCAAGAACGGCTGCGTGGTCGACGTCACGGCCAGCCGCGCCACCATGGAAGCCTCGCGCCGCATGCGCATCTACCAGCAGGACGCCTACATCTCCGTGGACTACGTGAGCGCCCGCCTGAAGATCTATCACAAGAAGACCCCGGTAGTGAAGTCCCTCAAGGACATAGAGGTGATCTTCCCCAAACTGGAGCGGAAAGAACCGATCAAGGAAGAGATCCTCCACTTCATAGACTGCATAAAGACCTCCAAAACCCCCACCCCCAGCGGCGAGAAGGGCCTTAAGGCGCTGCGCCTGGCGCTCGACATCACCGACCAGATGCGGCGTTTCGAGGTTTCCGGCTCCAAGGCCGAGGAGGCGCAGGAATCCTTGTCCCGCTCCATCTCCGACATCGGCAAAGTGACAAGGGTGCTGGTGGAAGAAGGCCTGAAGAACGCCGGCATCGACAAACACTAGAAGCAGCCGCGGCTTCGGGACTTGATGAGTTTTTAAAACCGGAACCCTGTTTTTTAAAACCCCCGGCCCCGCGGCTTTTCGGAACTCCCCCTTTATGGCTAAAATCGCACCCACGAATAAAAACATCCTGGTAGTAGCCGGCGACCCCTCGGGCGACCTGCATGCGGCCAACCTGATCAAGGCCTTGCGCGCGAAAGACCCGGAGATCTCCGTCACCGCCATCGGCGGCGTGCGCATGCAGGAAGTTTCCACCCACTTCATCTACAACCTGGTCTCCGTGGGAGCCGTGGGCTTCTCGGAACCTTTCAAGCATTTTTTCCTCTGGCTGAAGCTGATAAAGCTGATCCGCCGCTATATGGAGGAAAAACGGCCTGCCTGCGTGATCGCCGTGGACTTCTACGGCTTCAACCACCAGGTGCTGGGCCTGGCCGCGCACAGGAATATCCCCGCTTTCTATTACATCAGCCCGCAGGTCTGGGCCTCCCGGGCCGGCCGCGCCGCCAAGATCGCCAAGCTCACCCGCGAGATCTTCGTCATTTTCCCGTTCGAGGAAGCCCTCTACAAGAAGGCCAAAGGCAACGCCACCTTCGTGGGGCACCCCCTGCTGGACCTCATGCCCGAGCCTGAGATCAAAGTGGCGCCGCCGGAGAACGGGGCCTGGAACATAGGCATCCTGCCGGGCTCGCGCAAATCCGAGATCTCGCGCCACCTGCCGCTTTTTATAAAGGCCTTTTACCGCGTCAAGGAAGAGCACCCGCACGCGCGCGGCTACCTGTTCGCCGTGCCGGAATTCCCAGACGAAAACATCGTGCCCGCGCTGGAAAGCGTGGAGAAATACTGGTCCAAGGACATCGAGATCGTGCGCGAGAAGGACTACAAGCAGCGCGCCAGGCTCGACTTCGCCTTTACCTGCTCCGGCACCGCCACCCTGGAGAACGCGCTGCTGGGCGTGCCGATGGCCGTGGCCTACCGGATGCCCAAGTTCACCTACGCGATCGCCAAGCGGATCGTGAAGACGCCCTATATCTCCCTCGTCAACATCCTGCTGAAAAAGCCCGCCGTCAAAGAGCTGATCCAGGAAAAGGCCACCGTGGACAACCTGGCCCGGGAAGCTTTCGCCCTGATCAACGACCCGGCGCGCATGCGCGCCGCCCGCAAGGAACTTACGGGCCTGCGCGACATGCTGGGCTCGCACGGGGCGGCCGAGCGCGCCGCGCAGAGGATCCTGACCTACCTGAGCTGACATGACAGACCAACTTGCGCGCGCCGCTGCCGACAAAGCCAGGTTCAGGGTACTGGCCTGGGCGCTGCTGCGCTACCTGAAACCCTACAAGGTCCGCCTGCTGCAGGCCGCCGCTTCCATGATCGTGCTGGCCGCGATAAAGAACGCCGTGATCTACATCTCCGGCCCGGTCATCCAGGGCGTGTTCTTCAATAAGGACATGAACCTGCTGCGCACGATCGTGATCGCCCTGCCGGCGCTGTTCGTGCTGCGCATGCTGGTCGAATATACCAACGCCTACCTGATGAGCTGGGTGGGGCAGCGGGTAGTGCAGAACATCCGCGAGGACCTCTTCACCCACATCCACCGCCTGTCGATAGAGTTCTACTGGCGCAAGCGCTCATCCGACGTGATGAGCCGCGTCATCAACGACCTGAACAACGTGCAGAGCACCGTGCAGTTCATCCCGCTCTACGGCATCCGCGACGCGCTGACGGTCGTAGCCTGTATCGCGCTGCTTTTCTACATCAACTGGAAGCTGGCCCTGATCTCGCTGATCGTGTTGCCGCTGATCGCCGCCATCCTGGGCGTGCTGGGCAAAAAGATGCGCAAGGCCAGCTCCGAGAGCAACGTGATCGTGGGCGAGATCTCGCACAAGTTCCAGGAAAGCCTGCAGGGCATCACCGTGGTCAAGGCCTTTAACTACGAAGAGCAGGCCATCGCCAAGTTCAAGGTGTCCAACGACGCTTACTTCAGCAAGATGATGCGCTACCTGCGCGCCACCGCCATGAGCGGCCCGGTAATGGAATTCATCAGCGGCATGGTGCTGATAGGCATCATTTATATGAGCGGCAAGGCCATCTTCGACGGCACCATGACCACCGCCCAGTTCTTCTCTTTCGTGGCGGCCTACGTGACCGCCTACGTGCCTTTAAAGAACATCGCCAACCTGAATTCCAAGCTGCAGCAGGGCATGGCGGCCTGGGAGCGCATCTACCAGATACTCGAAGAGAAGCCCGCCGTCGTCATCAAGGCCAGCACGAAGAACATCGACAAGCTGGACGGCAAGATAGAGTTCAGGGACGTGAACTACAAGTATCCCTCGCGCGACACCCAGGTGCTCAAGGACCTGTCCTTCACCATCAACCCCGGCGAAGTGGCCGCTTTCGTAGGCCCCTCCGGCTCGGGCAAGACCACCATCATCCACCTGCTGCTGCGCTTCTTCGACCCGGTGACCGGCAAGGTGGAGATAGACGGCCACGACATGCTGGACCTCGACACCACCGACCTGCGCGCCCATATGGGCCTGGTGACGCAGGACACCATCCTGTTCGACGACACCGTGCTGGGCAACATCAAGACAGGCATGCCCGGCGCCTCCATGGACGAGGTGATCGACGCGGCCAAGGCCGCCGACGCCCACGCCTTCATAACCGCCATGCCGCAGGGCTACGACACGGTACTGGGCGAACGCGGCGTGAAGCTTTCCGGCGGGCAGCGCCAGCGCCTGGCCATAGCCCGCGCCATAATCAAGAAACCGAAGATCCTGCTGCTGGACGAGGCCACCTCCAACCTGGACACCGGCAGCGAGCAGGCCGTGCAGGGCGCGATAGAGCGCATCCTCGGCGGCAGGACCGTCATAATGGTGGCGCACCGGCTTTCCACGGTAAAGAACGCGGACAAGATCTTCGTGCTTAAGAAAGGCGAACTGGCAGAGACCGGCACCCACGAAGAGCTGCTGGCCCTGGGCGGGGTTTACAAGGGCCTGTACGAGGCGCAGTCCTGATGGTCATCCTTTTCAGCGTCCTGGCGGTCATTTTCACCCTGGCGGGCGCCTGGGCGGTTCTTAAATTCGGCGGCTTCAGCAAGCTCACGCTGGCGCGCGCCCTGGCCTACGCCGCGGGCGTGCTTATTTCCGCCGCCCTCATGGACATCATCCCGGCCGGCTTCGCCCTCGCCCCCGAAGCGCTGTCCTACGGGGCGCTCGCCGCGCTGCTGGCCCTTTTCACGCTGGAGAACTACGCGGCCCACAGCTCGTGCAGCGAATTCATGGAGGAGTGCGAAGTGCACCATATAGGCGGCGTCGCCATAGCCGCCATGGGGCTGCATTCGCTGCTGGACGGTTTCAACATAGCGGTGGGCTTCGCCCCCGGCACGGTGGCCGGCCTGAACGTGGCGCTGGGCGTCATCCTGCACAAGTTCGCCGACGGCGTCACGCTGGTCTCGCTGCTGCTGCACGCCGGGAATACCCGCCGCAGGACGGCCCTTTTCAGCCTGCTCCTGGCCGCCGCCACCCCGGCCGGCGCGCTGCTGGCCGCGCCGGTCATAAAAGACCTGCCGCCAGGCGCCGAAGCCTTCATGCTGGGCCTCAGCGGGGGCTCCTTCCTTTACATAGCCATGGCGGACATCCTGCCGCGGCTGCATAAAGTCTACGACCGGCTTAGCCCCGCCGTCTTCACCCTCGGTTTCGCGACGGTCTGGCTGATACGCCGCTTTGGAGCCTGACATGCAACTGGACGAACTGCTTAAAAAATTCAAGGAATACTCCACCCAGGACACCACCGTGCTGGAATACGCCTGGAACTATTCCTGCGAGGCCCACCAGGAGCAGAAGCGCGCTTCCGGGGAAATGTATTTCGTGCACTGTTCCGCCGTGGCCGAGATCCTGGTGGACTACAAGATGGACCTGGAGACCGTGGCGGCCGGCCTGCTGCACGACGTGCTGGAAGACACCAAGATCCCCCACGAGACCTTCAGGAAGGAATTCGGCGACGAGATCTACGCCCTGGTGGCCGGCGTCACCAAGATAGAGACCCTGAAATTTTCCTCGCGCGACGAGGCCCAGGCCGAGAACTGGCGCAAGATGATCCTGGCCACGGCCAAGGACATCCGCGTCATCGTGATCAAGCTGGCGGACCGCCTGCATAACATGCGCACGCTGAACTTCCTCACCCGCGAGAAGCAGCTGGAGATCAGCCACGAGACCATTTCCCTTTACGCCCCGCTGGCCCAGCGCCTGGGCATTTTCCAGCTCAAGAGCGAGCTGGAGGACCTGTCCTTCAAATACCTGCACCCCGACGAATTCCAGAGCCTGCTGACCAAGGTGCAGCTGCGCTACGCCATGCGCGAGAAGCTGCTGGAGGATTTCAAGCAGAGCGTGGAGGGGCACCTGGGGGGCACCCAGATACCGCACCGGGTGCTGTCCCGCGCGAAAAACCTCTACTCCATCTACCGCAAGATGGCGCGCCAGGAAAAGCCTTTCGAGGAGATCCAGGACGCGCTGGGCGTGCGCATCATCACGGACAGCGTGATCAACTGCTACGCCCTGCTGGGCACCGTGCATTCCATCTTCAAGCCGGTGGCCGGCTCCTTCACCGACTACATAGCCGTGCCGAAGATGAACCTTTACCAGAGCCTGCACACCAGCGTGATGGCGTCCTCCGGAGAGATCATAGAGATCCAGATCCGCACCGAGGAGATGCACCGCACCTCGGAGTACGGCATCGCCGCGCACTGGCGCTACAAGCTCGGCGAGAAAGGCACCGACCGGCACCTGGACGAAAAATTGAACTGGCTGCGGCAGTGGATGGAATGGCTGCAGGACCTCTCCAGCCCGCGCGAATTCATCGAAAGCTTCAAGACGGACCTGGAGCTGGACCAGATCTTCATCTTTACCCCCAAGGGCGACGTAAAGCCGCTGCCGGTGGACGCGACGCCGCTGGACTTCGCCTACGCCATCCACACCGACATCGGCAACACCTGCATAGGCGCCAAGGTCAACAACAAGATGGTCCGCCTGGACGTCCCGTTGAAGAGCGGCGACATCTGCGAAATAGTCACCCGCCGCAACTCGGTCCCCAAAAAGGACTGGCTCTCCTCGGTAAAAACCCCGGGCGCCCGCTCCCATATCCGCAAATTCCTGCGCGAGCACGGGCAGAGCCAGGATTAGTTGGCGGCAAAACCATGAATTTCACCGAGTTTTCCGAGATCACTCCCGCCAAGGTGGAAGCGCTCAAGGCGCGCATCGCCAGGCTGGGCATAGACCTGAAGCTGCTGGACGAGCAGTTCATCCGCGGCTCGGGCCACGGCGGCCAGAAAATAAACAAGACCTCCAACGCGGTGCAGCTGCGGTACCCGCCGCTGGGGCTGGTAGTGCGCTGCCAGCGCGAGCGCAAGCGGTCGCTGAACCGCTTCCTGGCTTTGCGCGAGATGGTCGACGAAATAGAGCTCAGGATCTCCCCCGAAACCTCCGAGCGCCTCAAAGAGATTGGAAAAATAAGGAAGCGCAAAGCGCGCGGCCGCGCCCGGCGCTCGGCCGGGCCCGGCCGGTAACGGCGGGGCTACTTGCTGAACCTTTTAGCCTCTTCCTGGAACCGCATGATCAGCGGGGAAAACTCTTTGGCCCCTTTCGGGACCTCCCGGTATTCGGAATCATAAACCTTCAGCCCGCCCTTGTACATTTCCAGCGGCATTTCCAGGATGCGGCCTTCCTTTATTATGCCGGCGCTGTCCCAGGAGAACGAGGGCACGAAGGCCCTGGCGGCGCCGTCGAAAAGGCTCTGCCCGCTGGAATAATCCCCGGCGGGATTCTTAACGCCCGCCAGCGGCAGCAGCGTGGGCACTATATCCAGATGGCTGGTGGCCCGGCGCACGCGCTGCGGCGCCCGGCCGGGCACATAGAGCACCAGCGGGACGCGCACTTCTTCGGGGCTGTAGCCCTGGTTATGCCCGTAGCGCCCGCGCTCCAGGAAAGCCTCGCCGTGGTCGCCCATCACCATTACCACCGTATCCTTGTCCCCGCCGGTCTCCCAAACCGCCTTGACTATGCCGCCCACCAGCGAATCGTCGAAGTAGATCGAATTTTTATATTTATTGAACAGGCCGCCCACGCTGGTTTTATTCAGCGCCAGCTGGCTGACGCCGGCCGAAGGCTTGAATTTCTCGAACCCGGGCAGGTAATCGTAATTCCCGTGCGAGGCGTCGTAGAAAATAAAGGAGAAATACGGTTTTTTCGGGTCCCTCGCCTTCAGGTAGGAGACGAAGCGGCCGGAAATGTCGCTGTCGCGCTCGGCCCCGTTGCTGCCGGCCGGCTCGTCGTAGATGCCTTCCCGCGGCACGGCCACGAAACAGGTCTTGTTGAACTCCGGGAAGCTGAGCTTGGAGCTGGCGAACAGCCGCAGGTCGTAGCCCTGCTCTTTCAGCACGTCGATCAGCGCCGGGCCGCGCCTTTCGCCCAGCATGGGGAACCAGTAATTCCCGTAGATCCCGTAAAGGATGGAGAACACGCCGAAGCGCGTGCAGTTGCCGCCGCTGTAATGGTTTTCAAAGACCGCCGCTTTTTTCGCCAGCGCCATGGTTTCCGGCATCACATCGGAGTTCAGCATGTCCGCGCGCAGCGAGTCCACGATAATGATCAGGAAATTCAGCGGCCGCGCCGGCGGCGCGACCTTGAGCGGCTGCCCGGGATAGGCCAGGCCGGAATACTTCATCTCCACCCCGCCCTTTACCTCCTCGTCCAGCTTAACCCCCAGGTATTTACTGGCGAAGCCGCGTATCCGCAGCGGCTGGTAGAGCGGGAAAAGCTGGGAGTTGCGGGTTATATAGACGGAGTCGTACAGCGTGCCCCAGGCGAAAAGCCCTTTGTCGGCCGCCACGCAGAACAGCAGCCCGGCGGACAGCGCCAGCGCCGAACGCCGGCTCCAGCCGGCATACCCGGCCGAAAGCTTCCAGAAATACCACTGCAGCCCGCCCAGGGCGGCCGCTATCAGCACGAACAGCGCCTTGGTACCCCAGCCCTGGTCCAGGGAGTCCAGCCCGCCCGGGGTCAGCACCAGGTTCAGCACCATGGAGTTCAGGTGGAATTTGAAGATCTTGTAGACCGCGGCGTCCGTAACCAGCGCCAGCTGGAACAGCGCCATCAGGCCGCCCAGCGCCGCCCGGCCCGGGGCGAACAGGAATAACAGGCAAGCGGGCAAGGCCAGCGCGGCGTAGAGCATGACGGTATTAGAGACCAGGGCCAGCCCCACAAAAACCAGCTCCAGCGGGTGCCCGCCGGCGAAAAGCAGGAAAAAGGAACAGATCGCCAGCGAGAGGCAGAAATTAAGCGCCAGGAATATGCCAAGACGCCTGAACCGGGGTTTTTCTAAAGCCATAAAGGTTGTCCGCCGTCGTTGACAAAAGTCAAGAACAAGTGCTAAAGTTGATACTATATTCTACTATTAATATGAAAATGATAAAAACCGCCCTTATCGCCGTTTTTGCAGTTTTCGCCTTCAACATCGAAGCCCCCGCGGCCGACCTGAACGCCCTCAATAAAGGCGACGTGCAGCGGCTTACCGCGGACCTTACCCCCCCCCTGCCCCGCCAGGCCATAGCCGACGTCCTTACCCCGAAAGACGGCATGGACCCGGTGGTCATCACCGTCTCCGGCCTTAATTTCGGGGAGATAGGCTGGGGCCCGCTGGAGATGAAGCATTTCCTGAAGATCATCAAGATCTTCTTTCCCAAGAAGGAGATCAGCGAGGCCGACCTGGTGACCGCTTTTGTGACCTTCAACAAGGACTATTTCTTCCTTGAGAACGACGAAGACCTCCGCGAGCTGGCCAAAGCCTCCCCCGACCCCCGCCTGCCGGACAATTACCTGGAGCTGAAACTCAAGGAGATCCCCGGCTACGCCAACCACGACGTGATAGTGGCCCCCTTTACCTGGTCCCGCGACCCCGCCGACACCGACAAATACGTCCCCGAACTGGAAAAAAGAATAGCGGAAGTCCACGACGCCTACAGGAAGACCGGCCGGCCGGTCTATATCCTGGCGCACAGCTGGGGCTCCGTGCTTACCCACGAGGCCCTGCACCGCCTGGGCCGCTACCGCCCCGACATCCGGATAGACAAGCTCATCACCGCGGGCTCGCCCCTGGTGCCGGCCAACTTCGTCGTAAAGCTTTTCATGAAATACGAGGTAAAGCACGAAGACCTGGAAAAGTCCGTCTCCAAGCCGGCCATAGTCCGGACCTGGCGCAATATCTGGGCCATGCGCGACGCCTATTCCAACACCATCCCCGCGGCGGACCTGAATTACCAGGCCGACGTGGACGTGGAGAACGTGGAGCCCAAGCTGATAGAGCTGATCCTGCACAGCAAGCCCCTCAAGAAGGACGCCAAGCGCGACCTGTTCAAGATCCGCAACATCAAGGACTGGCACGGGTCGTATTTCTTCGATTACAAGGCCTCGCTCAAGTCCCTGAACAAAGAGATCTTCGTGCCGGTCTTCAGGCCCCTGCTGGCCCCTCAGGTGGTGGACTGCTCCAAGCAGCCCGCCGCCCCCTCCTGCCCCGTCTGACCGCGGCCGCGACCGCGCAAAACGGCCGCGAATACCAAGTTTCAGTTTTCTGAAATTTGGTAAACTTGTAATTACACTATGGACTTTAAAAAACTTTCCGTTTTCCTTAAAGAGAACGGCGTCCCCGCCTTCCGCCTGAAACAGGTGCGCGACGCCGTTTACAAGAACTTCGTCGCCTCGTGGGACGAGGTGGCGGTGCTGCCCGCCCCGCTGCGCGAAAAGCTGGGCGCCAAGTTCCGCGTTCACTCGGTAGAGCCGCTGGAAGCCCTCGTCTCCAAGAAAGGCGACGCCATAAAATTCTGCTTCGAACTGAAAGACGGCCTTAAGATAGAGAGCGTGCTGCTTAACCTGCTGCCCGAGAAATGGAGCCTCTGCCTTTCCACCCAGGTGGGCTGCCCCGTGCGCTGCCCCTTCTGCGCCACGGGCAGAAAAGGCCTGAAGCGCAACCTTTCACCCGACGAAATAACGGACCAGTTCCTGGCCGCCGCGCATTACCTTAAAACAAAGCGCTCACAGAAGATCGGCAGCGTGATCTTCATGGGCATGGGCGAGCCTTTCCTGAACTACGAATCCGTCGCCGAAGCCATGCACACCATCGCCGACCCGGAAATGATCGGCCTCGGGCAGCGCCACATCTCGGTCTCCACGGCGGGCCATGTGCCGGCCATCCGGCGCTTCGCCAAGGACTTCCCCCAGTGCAACCTGGCCATCTCCCTGCACGCCGCCGAGGAGGACCTGCGCAACGACCTGGTGCCCCTCAACCGCACCTACCCGCTGGCCCAGCTGGCAAAGGCGCTCAAGGATTATATTTTCTCCACGAAACGCCGCGTGTTCGTGGAATATGTGCTGATGGAAGGCCTCAACAACAGCCGCACGCAGGCCGCCAGGCTCAACGCGTGGCTGCGCACCGTGGCCGCGCCCAAGTATTTCGTGGTCAACATCATCCCTTACAACCGCACCGGCGGCCCCTACAGGGCGCCCACCCGCGACAGGGTCAAGCTTTTCGCGGACCTGCTGGAAGGGATGGGGCTGGAAGTCACCGTGCGCAAGAGCCTCGGCGAAGACATCTCCGGCGCCTGCGGCCAGCTCGCCGGCAAATAAAAAAACCGGCCCCGTCGAAACACGGGCCGGCGGTTTCCCCGCAGGCTTTTACCGCCTGCGGGGACCTTTTTTTTCGGCGCCGCAGTATTCAAACTCCAGCCTGCAGTGGCAGCTGGGTGACGGGCAGGGGGCGGGCTTTTCCAGGAAGCTGAACTCCGGGCTCAGGAAATCGCCCATCGGGGGCCTGTTGAGGCAGGGCCTGGCGGCGCCGTCCGGGGCCACCCTGCAGTAGTCGACCCCGGAGTTGCACGGCAGTCCCTCCGGGCTGACCTGCTGCAGTTGGTAAAGGGCGTGGCGCGGCTGGTCGAAAATACCTGACAGCGACTTTTTTTCGGCCTCCGTGTAGGCGGCCGGGTACTGCCCCCCCTGGTAACTCCCGAAGAACGGCGTTCCTGTGAATTTCAAACCCGAAGCTTCGCAGCCGCGCCGGTACGACAGCACTTTTTCAATAAAAGGCGGATACGCTACCGCGGTTATCCTTACTTTAAAGCCTTTTTCGCTCAGGGCGGCGGCTTTTTTCAGGAACTCGCCGGCCGAAGGCACATGCTCGGGGTGCAGGCTCAGCACCAGCCTCACGTTTTCAGGAGAAACGCTGTCGGCCAGCCAGGACAGGTCCGTGGAAAAATTGGTGATAACGAAAATTTCGTTCTTTTGGGACAGGTGCTTGAGCAACCCGGTGAATCCCGGATAAAGAAAGGGCTCCCCGCCGGCTATATCTATCCTGGCCGGGCCGAAGCGCTCGTCGAACCTGTCCCAGGCCGCCTGCCACTCCGCGGCTGTCCGGCAAACGGCGGCGCGCGCCGCGCGCCCCGACTCTTTCCCCTGGAGAAAGCAATAGCTGCAGGCATAGCCGCAGCCATAGTGGATATCCCAGCTGACGTGTTTACTATTGATAGTCATCTTCTCGAATCTCAAGGTTTCCAGGGCCTTTAAGAAAAGCGGCCGTCTTGCGGCGGCCGCCAGACTAACCCGCACATCCCGATAAATTTATTATTCTCCCTGAGCACGAGGCCCCGGTCGCTGACTTCCCCGCGCCCATACTTGCCACCGGTGAAGTTGGCCACGCCTATTTTTTTATCCGCGCCGGCGGCGCTCTTAAGCAGCCCGCGCGCGACCTCGCGGTAGGGACCAAGGCCCGCGGCTCCCGCCGGAGCGGCACACAGATAAATGTTAGCACTATTGGGATTTGAAAAAAAGCCCGCGAAAGGGAAAGGACCCCCGGCTTTGACCGGGGATCCTTTCTGCGCCCGGCCTCCGGGGACCTAACCGATCCTGACTTCCACCTGGTGTTCCGCCCTGTCATCGATGAGGGGGACGACGCAGTCTTCGTGCGCCGTACCGTCCACCGAAACTGAAACCACGCCGTCTCCGGTCCCCGACCGCTCGAGGGTGATGTGGTAGAAAGTTTCCCTGTACCGGTAGTGGAGTTTAAAAGACTTCCATTCCTCGGGCAGGCACGGCTCGAAGGAAAGCTTGTCCACCTTCAGCCTGACGCCCAGCAAATGCCTTACCAGCAGCTGGTACATCCAGGACGCGGAGCCGCTGTACCAGGTCCACCCGCCGCGGCCCGCCTTGGCGCCGCCGGCATAGACGTCGCCCGGCATAACGAAGGGCTCGACCTTGTAGACGGCGCATTTTTCGGGCGTATCGCCGTGGCGCACCGGGTTGATGAGCCCCAATAGTTCCCAGGCGCGTTTCCTGTCCTTGAGCATGGCGAAAGCGATGACCGACCAGACGGCGGCGTGGGTATACTGCCCGCCGTTCTCCCTGACCCCGGGCACGTAGCCCTTTATGTAGCCCGGGGCGGCCTCGGACTTGTCGAAAGGCGGTTCGAAGAGCTTTATCAGCGAATTCTTCCGGTCCACCAGGTGCCCGTCGACCTGCTCCATGGCCGCGGCGGCCCTGCCCGGGCCGGCCGCTCCGGAGATGACCGCCCAGGATTGCGGCAGCGAGTCGATGCGGCACTCGGAATTGGAGGCGGAGCCGAGAGGCTCGCCGCTGTCGAAGTAGGCCCGCTTGTACCATTGCCCGTCCCAGCCGGCGGCCTCTATATTACGCGCCAGCTTCGCCGCCTCGTCGAGGCAGAGCGCCGAGAACTCTCCGTCGCCGCGGCCCGCCGCGAGGGCCGACATGGTGTTGAGCACGCGGTACAGGAAGAACGCCAGCCAGACGCTTTCCCCTTTTCCCTCGTGCCCGACGAGATTCATGCCGTCGTTCCAGTCGCCGCTGCCCATCAGGGGCAGGCCGTTGGGGCCGAAGCGCAGGGCATGCCTGACCGCGAGCACGCAGTGCTCATAGAGCGTCCCGGTCTTGCCGGAGACCCTGGGCAGGTCGTAATAGGATTCTTCTTCGGGCTTTACGGGCGGGCCCTCCAGGAAGGGCACCTGTTCCTCGAGGACGCCGGTATCGCCGATCTCCTCCACGTAAAGGCACGCTACCAGCGGCAGCCACAGGTAATCGTCGGAACAGTGGCTGCGCACCCCGCGGCCCGAAGGCGGGTGCCACCAGTGCTGCGCGTCCCCCTCCGGGAACTGGTGCGCGGCGAAAGCCAGCAGCTGTTCTCTTATCAGCGCCGGGTGCGAATGCGTCAGGGCCATGACGTCCTGCAGCTGGTCCCGGAAGCCGAAGGCGCCGCCGGACTGGTAGTAGCCGCTGCGCCCCCACAGGCGGCAGGCGAGCACCTGGTACTGCAGCCAGCCGTTGACCAGGAAATTTACGGAGTTGTCCGGGGTTTCCACGTAGACCACGCCGAGGGCGCGCTTCCAGTGCTCCCAGACGGCTTCGAGCTCCGCGCGCACCGATTCGGTCCCGTTGAACCGCTGCAGGATGCCGCGCGCCTCGTCGGCGCTTTTGGCGGCGCCGAAGGTGAAGACTATTTCCTTCTCGTCGTTGTCTTCCAGCTCGAACTTGACCTGCATGGCCGCGCACGGGTCCAGCCCGGCGCCGGTCCTGCCCGAAAGGGCCTCGCTGCGCATGGCGGCCGGCGCCGCCAGCGCGCCGTTGCGGCCTATGAACTCGCGCCGGTCGCCGGTCACGAAGCGCTCGGTTTCGCTCACGTCGAGGAAAACCACCCTGTCGGGGAATTCCTTGTTGTAATGGTTATACGCCGTCAGGGCGCCGCTCTTGGGGTCCACCTCCGTCAGGATGTGCATGTGGGCGTTCTCCCGCAGCGTTCCCATCACCAGCTCGTTATAGGAGGAGGCGGATAGTTTCCTCGCGCGCCCGGAGGAGTTCTTGATCTTCAGCACGGCGAACTTCACCGGCTGGTCCAGGGCGACGAACACCGTCAGCTCGGAGGAGATGCCGTCCTCCGCGTGCTCGAAGATGCTGTAGCCGAAGCCGTGGCGCGACAGGTAGCCGGTGCTCCCCCTGGCCGGCAGCGGCGTCGGGGACCAGAAGCGCCCGCTTTCCTCGTCGCGCAGGTACAGGGCTTCGCCGCAGGCGTCCGTGACCGGGTCGTTCTTCCAGGGCGTCAGGCGGAACTGCTGCGCGTTCTCGCTCCAGGTGTAGGCGCCGCCGCTCTCCGAAATTATGGTCCCGAACTGGCGGTTGGCCAGCACGTTCACCCAGGGCGCCGGCGTGGTCTGCAGCCGGCTCGTGGAGATGACGTACTCCCGGCCGTCCCGGGTAAAGCCGCCCAGCCCGTTGAAATAGACCAGGTCGGCGCGCTGCGCCGGTCCTTCGTCTTCCGCGGGGAAGGCTTTCTTCGCCGTCGCCGTCAGCGGCCTGGGGGCGGCGGACTTGGCCACGCGGTCCAGGTGCTCGCCCAGGGTGCCGCCCCTGTCGGAGATAACTATCCTGGCCACGGTCAGCATGAGGACCTTGTCCTCTTCCGACATCTGGTCGGCGCGCCGCGAGAAAATGCGGCCCTGCTGGCTGGAGGGCAGTTTCGCGCTGGCGGAGATCAGGTCGTTTATTTTTTCGCTCAGGGAGTCCCGGTAAACGGAACGGTTCTCGTTCCAGATGACCAGGTCCACCGGCAGGCCTTTCATGCGCCAGTAGGCGTGCGCCTGCGCCATGCGCGCTATGAGCCCTACGTTCTCCTGGTCCTCCACCCGCACTATCACTATGGGCAGGTCTCCGGAGATGCCGTACCCCCACAGGTCGGTCTGGCCCCTCCGGTTCTGCTTGAGCACGCTGGCGTGCGCGCGCCACTCGGGGTTGGCGTAAATTATGGCGCTGGCCAGGCGGCCGTACACCTGCGCGTCCGATTCCGAGGCGTTGATCTGCTGCAAGGTCACCTGCCCGTGCGTCCAGGCCAGGTCGAAAACCCGGTCCGCCAGGTTGCGGTCGCGGTACTTCTCTATCAGCGCCCGGGCGGTATCCCGGCCGGGGCAGACGCCGGTGACATAATCTATGACCGCGGATTCGCCTGGCTCCAGCCGGATAGTGCAGCGGATGGAAACGACCGGGTCGAGCACGGCCCCTTCGCTGTCCGAAAGCGGGCCCGGGGCGCGCATTGCGGCCGGCCAGGCCAGCGTGTTGCCCCTGCCGATGAACTTGTCGCGGTCCGTCTCGTAGGAGGCGCCGGCCACGGATCTGCCGTGCACGGCCATAAAATGGGTCATGACCGGGAAGTCGTCTTTGGCGGAGCGGGGCCGGCGGCTGCAGACAATGGCCTGGTGCGACTTTATGAGCTCCGTCTGCACGAACAGGTTGCTGAAAGCCCGGTGGGCCAGGTCCGCTCCGGCGTGGTTGAGCACCACTTCCGCGTAGCTGGTCAGCTCCAGGGTGCGCGCGGTGCGCGAGATGTTCCTGACGTTCACCCGGCGCAGGTCGATGTTGTCTTCGGGCGAGACCGCTATTTCGGTATGCACGTCTATATTGTGGTCCCTGCGCTTGAACTCGGCGCGGGACCTGGAGAAGATGGCCTCGTACCGGTCCGGTTTTTTCAGGGTCGGCTGGTAGGACGAGGACCAGAACTCTCCCGTTTCCGTATCCCGCAGATAGACAAAGGTTCCCTCGTTCTCCAGCGCCGCGTCCTCGCGCCACCTGGTGACCGCTATGTCCTTCCAGCGGGTGTAGCCGCCTCCGGAATTGGTCACCATCAGGTTATAGCTGCCGTTGGACAGGAGGTGCGTCTCCGGCGCGGGGGTGTTGGGCGTGGTGAAGACGCGCGACAGCGCGTCGCTTTCTTCGGTCTTGCGCAGCAGGCCGGAGACCTCGGTGTCGTAAATAAAGGCCGCCGCCTTGGGCACTCTTTCCTGCAGCAGGAGCTCGGTAGCCTTGAACATCGGGTCGGCCAGGAAGCGCCGCTGCATGGGCCGGCCCAGCAGCGTGTAGGCCAGGGCCAGCAGGCTCATCCCCTGGTGATGCGCCATATAGGACTTCACCGGCGCGCAGGCCCCGTCGTGGGCGGCCCGCGACGGGGTGTAATCTATCGCCTCGTAAAAACCATGCTCGCCGCCGAAGCCGGCTTCGGCCAGGCGCTCCAGGTTGGCGCAGGCCTTTTCCGGCTCCACCATCAGGGCCAGCGCCGAGGCGTAGGGGGCCACCACCAGGTCTTCCGAAAGCCCCCGCTTGAAGCCCAGGTCCGGCACGCCGAAAGAGCGGTACTGGTACGTCATCGCCGCGTCCAGTTTATTGTAGCCAGATTCGGACATCCCCCAGGGAATGCCGTTGCCGTCGGCATATTCCATCTGGCTCGCGATCATCGCCTTATAGGTCCGCTCCAGCAGCGTGCCCTCGTAGACCGGCATCACCAGCAGCGGCATGAGGTATTCGAAAACCGAGCCGCCCCACGACACCAGCACGGGGTCGCCGGCGTATTTCGAAAGCAGGCGGCCCAGCATAAACCAGTGCTTCTGGGGCAGTTTGCCCTGGGCGATGGCCACGAAACTGCACAACCTGGATTCGGAGGCCAGCAGGTCGTAACAGCCCGGGTCCACCCGGTGTTCGGAGACGTTATAGCCGATGGAAAGGAGGTGCGCGTTCTTATTATAAAGGAATTCGAATTCTATTTCGGAAAGCTCCGTGCAGCTCAGCCCCATGGCCTCCATGGCGGTTATCCTTTCGCTGGCGCGGTCGCCGGTTTCTTTAAGCGCGGCGCGCAGCCGGGCAAACCACTCTTTTTCCCTTTTCGCGTCATAGTCCGCCATGTCTATGCCGGCTATTATCCCGTCCACGACCTGAAAAAGCCTCAGCTCCAGCCGCGCGGCCTCGCCGAGGGCGGGAATGGCGTCGAGGCGGCTCAGCTCCCGGCGCAGACGGACCAGCCGCTGCCGCTGTTTCTCGTCCCCCCGGTCCCACATGCCGGGGATCTCGGGGGCGAGCAGCACCCACGGCGCTATGAAAGCCATGTCTTCGAGATAATCGTAGCACTGCTTCTCAAAAGCCCGTACCCAGCGCCGGGCCCCGTCGAAGTGTTTGCCTTCCAGCCCGGAAAGGATCTGGGAGCATTCGGCGGACAGGCGCCGCAGCAGGGCGTGCATCTCCGCGAGGGAAGCGGGCGGCGCTTTGAGCTTGGCCGTCAGCTGGGCCGCCTGCTTGCCGATAGCCCGCCCCGCCGCGGCGGCGCCGCTTAGCCTGCTCCGCTCCAGTTCGGCCGCGCATTCCTGCAGGAGGGCCAGGGTATCGGCCAGCCCGTCGAAGATCCTGGGCGACACGATCTTATTGCCGATCATTTCCCTCAGCCCCGAGCGCAGCACCAGCAGGTGCCCCACCATGTTGCCGCTGTCTACGGAAGAAATATAGAGGGGCTTCAGCGGCTTCAGGGATTCGGTGTCGTACCAGTTATAAAAATGCCCCCTGTATTTTTCCATGCCGGCCATGGTCTTAAGCGTTTTCTCCGTCCTGTTGAACAGCTGCCCCATGGAGACATAGCCGAAGTCGTACGCCGACAGGTTGGAGAGCAGCGACAGGCCGATATTGGTGGGAGAGGTCCTGTGGGCGACCGCGCCGAGGAATTCCTCCTGGAAATTATCCGGCGGCAGCCAGTTGTCGCGCTCGGTCACGAAGGTTTCAAAGAAGCCCCAGGTCCGGCGCGACAGGCGCCTGAGAAACTGTACCCGGGCGGCAGACAGCGCGTCCCGGCGCGGGGCCGGCGGCCGGCTGACCAGCCAGGCTATGGCCGGGGACAGCAGCCACAGGCCGGCGAGCCCGGCCGACAGGGGGTCCGCGGCGCCGTTCCTGAGGAAAAGCAGGCCGGCGGCCAGCGCCGCGAGGGGCCCGGCGGTCATGCCCCTGAAATATTCGGGGATGGTCCTGGCCGCCTGCAGTTCCGCTTCTCCGGAGGTGCGCCATTCCAGCAGGCGCCTGCGCGAAACGAGCAGGCGCCAGCAGGTGACGCCTATGGCGTGAAGGCCGTAGAGCGCCTCGTGCGCCAGGAACGCCAGCGAGAGCCCGAACTGCGCGCAGCGCGCGGCCAGAGAATTGAGGACGGAGTTCAAGTGCGCGGCCAGCGAGATGTCGGCGCTTTTGGCTCCGGCGTCCATGCAGGTGATGAACGCCAGCGGGAACAAAGGCAGAAGTATTACTGCCGCCAGCCAGAACCAGGACGGTTGGAAGAGAAACCAGCCGCCCAGGGCCAGCCACAGGGCGGCGGCGGGCGCGGCGCTGCGCCGCAGGTTATCCAGGATCTTCCACCTGGCCAGGGCCGAGAGCGGGTTTTTTACCAGCCCGCCGGGTCCCGGGACGAAGGGCAGCACCCAGCCGGAGATCTGCCAGTCGCCCCGGGTCCAGCGGTGCCTGCGGTTCAGGTCCGCCAGGTAGGTGGAGGGATATTTCTCGTAGAGCTGCACGTCGGTGACCAGCGCCGAGCGGGCGTAGCAGCCCTCCAGCAGGTCGTGGCTCAGGATCAGGTTTTCGGGCAGACGCCCGCTGAGGGCCCTTTCGAACGCGTCCACGTCGTAAAGTCCCTTTCCTATGAATGAACCCTCCAGGAACAGGTCCTGGTAGACGTCGGAAACCGTTTTGGTGTAAGGGTCGATGCCGGGCTCGCCGCCGAAGATCTTCACAAAAAGCGAAGGATCGTCCCCCGGGTAGCCGAGGTCCACCCTGGGCTGCAGGATGCCGTAGCCCGAGACCACGCGGCCTTTCTTCTCGTCGTAAACGGGGCGGTTGAGGGGATGGGACATTATCCCCGCCAGGTCGCGCGCCGCGTCCCTGGGCATGCGGGTGTCCGTATCCAGCGTTATCACGTATTTGACGTCCTGCAGCCGCCTCGTGTCGCCGCTCACAAGGCTGAAGCGGTCCTGCCCCCCGCCCCTGAGCAGGGCGTTGAGGTCGGCGAGCTTGCCCCTCTTGCGCTCGTAACCCATCCAGGTTTTTTCCCGCGCGTTCCACCTGCGCGGCCGGTGGAACAGGTAAAAAATGTCTTCCTTCTGGCGGCTGTATTTCCGGTTAAGCCGCTCTATGCCTTCCCGGGCCCGCTCCAGCAGCGCGGCGTCCCCGGGCAGGGTCTCCCCGGGCGCGTCGCAGAAATCCGTCAGCAGCGCGAACTCGACGTTGACGTCGATATTGGCGAGATAGCAGACCTCGAGGTTCTCTATAAGGGAGTCCACGCCGCCCGCGCTGGTCAGCATGGTGGGGATCACCGTCAGCGTATGCGCGTGCGCGGGGATCCCCTGCGAAAAATCCATCCGCGGCAGCTTCTTGGGCTCCACGGTCCGGGTAAAGAACCAGTTCACCAGGGAGATGGCGGCCTGGCTGGAAATGAAAAGCAGCGGCAGCCCGAAAGCGGCGAACCGCGGCCAGCCGCTCAGACCTTCGCCCCAGGCCAGCAGCAGCACCGCGGCCGAAACCGCCAGCGTCAGGACGGTTATGGCGCCCGTGTACAGGGCGAAGTGCAGCGCGGTCCTTTTAGCCCGCAGCCTGTCCCTGAGCCGCAGGCGTATGCCCAGGGAGCGGCAGAAGGCCCCGAGTCCCCGGTCGGTAAGGTAGTACCCGACGTGCTCCGCCGCGGCGCCGCGGCCGCCCGCCGTTCTGGCCTCCAGGGCGAGGGCGACCGCCCTCGCGGCCACGTCCTCCTCCAGCAGGCGGCTGCGTAGCGAAAGCTCTTCCACGGCGTGACGGTAGCCGTCGCGCGTGGCGAAGGCCATCCCGGGATAATGGCCGGAAGGGTCCTTGCGCAATTCCTTCTCCACCACGCTGAGGCTTTCCACGAACTCGTGCCAGTCGGTGACTTCCAGGAAGCGCAGGCTCTCTATGGTATTGGCGATGGAGACCTGGTCCGCCGCCTGCTTGTGGTTGGCCGATTGTATCAGCCGCTCTATGGTCTTGCCCTGCTCGGCCAGTTTCTTTTCCAGCCACACCACGGGGAGATTGAAAGCGGGGCTTTGGCCGTGCAGCTGCCGCACGAACTCCGCGACGAAAGAATCGGACATCGGCAGGTCCAGCCTGGCCATGGCCGCGATCTCTAGAATGACGCCGCTGGTATCTTTGGCCAGCACCTCCAGTATCCTGTCGGCGTGATGCTCCGCGCTGTCGCGGGCCGCCTGCGAGAGGATCATGCGGGAGGCGATGCGCCGGAGGTTCTCTATCAGCGCAAGGCGTATCATGATCGGCACGGCCCACAATTCGCCCAGTTTAAGGTGTTTTACGGACTGGTAGGAGGCCGCGAAGCCGGCCAGGCCCTTCACGTCCAGCCGGCCGTCCCCGTGGGAGACGATCTCCATGGCTATATCGTAAACCCTGGGGAACCCGGCCAACGGCCCCCTGGTAAGCACGGGCAATTCCTCGCTGTAACCCTTCGGCAGGAATTTCTGCGCGAGCCGTATCTGCTCCTCTATAAGGTAATAATTATCCAGCAGCCAGTCGCCGGCGGGCGAGATCCTTCTTTTGGCGCTGCCGGCCCGGTTGAGCAGCTCATAGGCGCGCAGGATGATGGCCTCGTTCTCTTTGAGGCGGGCCAGCAGTTTGTCGCGGCTCCTTTTAAAGCTTACGCTGTGCCTGACGGCCAGGGCGGCCGCACAGGCTTTGAACTGGTTAATGGTAAAAAGCTCGGCTTTGAGGGGCTGCTCTTCGGAGATCCTGGCCGCGGGCAGAAGACCGCTAAGGCGCTTCCTGAAGGCGGGGAGGCCGCGTTTTATGAACTGTAAAAACATCGGCCAGCTCCTGCGCCCGGGATAAGATGCGTCCAACCATTCTACCATAGATATCCGCCGCCGGGCCCCGCGGCGCTATACCTTGCCGCGTGTGAAAATATAGAATAAATACTGGCCAAGGGAGACCACATGAAAAATATACTCAGCTGCGCGGCGACTTTAATTTTTATATTGGCGGCGGGCTTCGGCCAGGCGGCCGCGGAGAACGGCGGCACTGCGGCGCGGGTCGCGGTGTCGGCGGACCCGCGCGTGGAACTGATGTCCATTATCTTCCGGCTGGCCGGCAACAGGGAATACAACCGCGGCGCCGTGCGCTCCTACGTGGAGGACGTGGAGAAGCACTTTGGACCTTTCAAGGATCACCCGGCGATAAAATACGCGGCCGAGCTCAGCAAAAAGAACCGCGTTTCCTACGACGCGGTCATGACCATGGCCGTACACACCACCGACACGGTTTCGCTGGGCGAGCGGGTGCCCTTTTCTCCGAAACCCGGGGCCATGGACGACAGGTGGAGCCCTGAGACGGCCAGGAAATTTTTGTCGCTCGCCCGGAACTTCGTGAAAGATACCGGCTTTAACGAGTTCTACGCGGCGCACGAACCGCTTTACGAGCTTTCGGCGCGGCGTATGCAAGACCTCCTGGACAAGGACGCCCACCTGGAGTGGTTCGACAGTTTCTTCGGCCCGGCCAAGGCGGCGGATTTCCATGTGGCGCTGGGCCTGCTCAACGGCGGCGGCAGCTACGGCCCCAGGGTGATGCTGCCAAACGGCCGCGAGGAGATCTATTCCGTGATAGGCGTCTGGAGAACCGACGCCGAAGGCAAGCCGGTCTTCCCGCCCGGCGCGGTGTCCGTAGTGGTGCACGAATTCATCCACTCCTACACCAACCCCGTTGTGGACAGGTTTATAAATGACCTCGAGAAGGCCGGCGGCAGGATCTATCCCCTGGTGGCCAAACAGATGGAGGAGCAGGCCTACGGCAAATGGCAGACAATGATGTACGAGTCCATCAACCGCGCCTGCGAACTGCGCTATAACGCGGCTTTTTACGGGCCTGAAGCGATTAAGAAAGCAGAGGACTACGAGATCTCGCGGAGCTTCTACTGGGTGCCCGGGCTGGGCAGCGTGCTGGCGGAATATGACGCCAAGCCCCGCAAGTACAAGGACCTGGCCGAATTCTTTCCGAAGATAACCGGTTACTTCAACGCCTACGCCGGGCGCGCGGAGGCCGATATAGCCGGATATATAGAAAAGGACAAGGCCGAGGCGGAGAAGAAACGGCTGGCGATGGAGAACTGGCGCGAGAAGGGCCCCAAGATCGTTTCCATGTCACCGGAGAACGGCGCCGCAAACGTGCCGGCCGGCCTGAAGTCGATAAGCGTCACTTTCGACCGCCCCATGAGCGGCGGCTACTCCATGGTGCAGATCGCCGGCGCGGAGCGCTACCCCAAGGCCGCGGGCGCCGCCGGCTACGACGAGGGAAAGACAGTGTTCTCGATGCCGGTGGAACTGCAGCCGGGCAGGGAATATATTCTGGGCGTCAACAGCGCGGACTACGCCAATTTCAGGAGCGCGGAAGGCATCCCGCTGTTCCCGGTAAAATACACTTTCAAAACAAAACCCTGACCTCATTTCCAGCACCAGCCCCAGCCCTGCCAGTCACCACCCTTGCGCCTCTTCACATTAAAGGCATAAAAATTGCTCTGTTTAAGCTGAGCAACAGGCAAACAGGCCTTTATTAAGGAGAGAACCCATGAAGAGCAGGATCCTGATAGCGGTTTTCGCGGCGGCCCTGGCCGGCGCAGCCGGCGCCAGCGCGGCCGAGCTTGATTTTGACGGCGGCGCCTCGGGTTTCCGCGGCAGCTTCGCGGAACTCGCGGCTTCAGCGCCGGCACTGCCCCAGGCCGCCATAAGGGGAGAGATGGCCGACGGGGGTGAGGATTGGAATTCCTGCCGGGTCGTGGAGCTGGACTACCGCGACGGGGCTTATGTCAGCCGCCGCGTGGACCTCAGCCGCGACTTCCCCGTCCAGACCTGCCAAGAAGTCACCGTCATAAATTCCCAGGGCCAGCCAGAGATCGTCAACCATTGCCGCATAGAGCAGGAGCTCCATGCCGCCTCAGCCTACTTGATAGTGAACAAGCGCTTCCTCCGCGAGGGCGAAAAAGAGCGCATCAAAGTCTGCTACGACTTCCAGACCGGGCGCGGCAGTTTTAAGCTGCTCAGCACCCCCTTCGTATACACTTACGAGGACAAGCAGAACCCCCCGAACGCCTCCTACGCTTTAGAGCTCTTCCCCGGTGAACGCAAGCCCCGGCCGCCGGCGGCCGGTTCGCCGGAATATTCCGCCAGAGCGTACGCGGAGGCCGGCAAGACCGGAACCGCGCCGGCCATGGAATAAGGCTGACCGCGCGCGCCAAAAGGACCGGCCGGGAGGCAGACCTCCCCGGCCGTTCTTTATTTTCAATTGAAAACACTATATTTTCAGCAGAAAATATTGAATAAGCAGCGGGGGAGAGCGCATTAAGCTCTCCTTTGATATAACCAGCCTGAAAGCGGGGCATCCCGCATGGCACAAAAAATGCTCTGTATCGAATACAGGTGTTTAATCCGGTTAACATTGAGGGATATTTAAATGACAACAAAGAATTTAGCGGCGGGCCTGTTTCTGGCACACCTTCTGGTGTTCGCCGGTTTTGCCTCCGGCGGCGATTTTAACCTCAACTCGCTGCGCGCGGTGCCCGCGGACATACAAGTCACGCCCGCCGCCTCCCCCCAGGCCGTGCAGGCCGCGCCCGCCAGCCCGGAGAACCCCGCCCCCGTTAAAGAGTGGACCGTCATGATCTTCATGAACGGCACCAACAACCTGGCCCCCTACTTTCTGGGCGATGTTAACGCCATCGCGGATATCGGGGCGACGCAGGAAGTGAATATCTCCCTGGAATTCTCCCTGATGTACAAAGAGTCCTCGGTGGTCAGCCGCGTGAGGGTACTGAAGACCGAGAACGGCCAGCCCGCGGCCGACGTTTACAATACCTGGGAGAACCGGGACATGGGCGACTGGCGCAACCTGGCGGATTTCGTGCGCTGGTCCAAGGCCTCTTTCCCCGCCAAGCGCTACATGCTGATAATTCAGAACCACGGCGGCGGCTTCCTGGACCAGACGGCCAAGCCCAAGAACGGCAACAAGGGGATCTCCTACGACGAGATTTCCGGCAACTATATAAAGATCCCGGAACTGGCCCGCGTGCTCGCCGAGACAGGGCCGGTGGATATGCTGGTAATGAACGCCTGCGAGATGCAGATGGCCGAGGTGGCCTATGAACTTGGTTCCGGGGCCGGAGTTATACTGGCTTCCGAAGAGATCGACAGGGCGGTCTTTTTTCAGTACAAGGAAAGGCTGGCGTACCTGGAGGCCAATCCTGCGGAAAACGCCGAGAAGGTGGCCACCGCCTACGTAGAGATGCGCCGGAAGATAGTTTTCCCGGGCAGCGAGGTGAATTACGGGTTCGGCAACTCCACGCATACCTATACCGTGACCAAGGATATAGCCAACACGCTGTCCGCGCTGCGTCCCGCCGAGCTGCGGGGGCTGCCGGCCGCGCTAAACGCCTGGACCGCCGCGGTGATGGCGGCCGGAGAAACGGAAGCCGTGGTTTACGCCGTGGCCTCCACTGTGCGGCTGGGCGTGCTGAAACCGTCGGACCAGCCCTTCTCGCAGTTCACCGATCTCTGGAATTTCGCCTGGCGCGTCAATTATATGTCCAAGGACCCCGGGGTTAAGGAGGCGACAAAAGAACTTTTCGCCTACCTCGACAAACTGGTACTGGCCAACGCCGGGATGAACAGCAATTTAAGCGGCCTGGATTATTCCAAGGCCGTCAGGGGCGTCTCTATAAAAATGATCCCTCTTACCCCGGCCCCGCAATCGGCCGTGAACCCCAACATGACCGTGGTCACCGATACCAAATACTCGGACCTGCGGCTTTCGAAGGACAGCCAGTGGGACGAGTTCCTGGCCTGGGCCGGCCAGCTGTACTACCGGCCCCGTTAAGCGAATCCCAGCCCGGAGCGCCGGCGCGCCAAGGGCCGCGGAAGCCGCGCAGAGGAAACGAGGCTGACCGCGTATTTTTACAGCGCGGCGGGAATATTGTTTAATCATTAGATACTGTTCAAACGGAGATCTAAGTGAAAAAGATACACCTGTACGCCTCCCTGACCGTTTTTGCCTGCGGCTGCGCCGCGCCGCAGCTTTACCACCCGGCGGAAAAAGGGGACGTGGCGGCCATTCGCGCACTGCTGGACGCCGGCGCGGACCCGAACGAAGCCCGCGGGTTATGGGGAAACGCCACCCCGCTCCACATGGCGGTCGCGGAATCCCAGCTGGAGGCGGCCAGGCTGCTCATAGAGCGCGGGGCCGACGTGAACAGGCTGGCGGTCATGAACCGCGCGCGCCAGTCCAGGCCGCTGCATTACGCGGCCTGCAACGGCAATGTCTCCATGGTGCAGCTGCTGCTGGAGAACGGGGCCGACCCCGAACCGGGCGGCGGAGAGTGCGTGCACCCCAGTTATTCAATGCTGGGCGAGATACGAATGTATTCTCCGCTGGAATTGGCCGAAATGAACAACCACACCACAGCCGCGGCCCTGATAAAAGACGCCATAAACGCCAAAGCCGGCCTGCTGGCGCGAGGCGGGGCGCTGAAAAAGATCAGCACCTACAGCGCGCTGGCGGACAGCCTGCTGAAGAACGGCTCCGGCGAGGGCAAGGCCGTTGCTGTAGCCGGTTTTTCCTACACGGACGGGCGGTCTTCAGGGGACGGCAGCGTCATCAGCGAGCGCCTTACCACGGAACTGGTAAAAAGGACCGGGCTGAAGGTGCTGGAGCGCAAAGCCATAGAGAAGATGTTAGAAGAGCTTAAACTGCAGAGCTCGGGGGCCATAAACCAGGACTCGGCCAAAAAAGTGGGCAAGATGCTCGGCGCGGACTGGGTGGCCGTCGGGACGCTCTCGGAACTTCAAGGCAACCTTATAGAATTGAACGCCCGGCTGGTGAACGTGGAGTCCGGAGAAATTATCAGCGCGGTCTCCGGCCAGGTGGAAAAGAACTGGCTGACCCGCTAGAGCCGCGCGGCCTGCGAACCGGCTGCGCAGTGCTACGCGGCCCACCCGGGAGGGACAATATGAAAAAAAATAATTCCAAGAATGCGGTCGTGGTTTGCAGGATGGCGGCGCCGCGGCGGCTGGATAACGCCCTTGTGAAATCTCTGGACTGGCCGGCCGGCGAGGAATTCATCCGTATAATTTTCAAGGCGCCGGCCGCTTTGGCAAAGCTGATCCCGTCCACGATAAGCAGCCGGTACATGGTGCGGCTGGGCTGCTATTCCACGGGCAAGGGGCTGCGCGCCCCGGCAAAGACGCCGGCGGCCGCCGGCATAGAGGCGAGGCCGCCTGAAAACTTTGCCGAGCACATGAAGGTGCACAAGCAGGCGAGGAGCTTCTTCATGAAGACCTGGGGGAGCAGGCTGACCGCGGGTCTAAAGACCTCTTTCGGCGATTTCGAAAAAAAGAACCTGGCCAAGACTAACTCCCTTATCATCTTCAAGAAAGGCAAGCCGGCGGGCATCTATTCGCTGTTCAAGATGGAACAGGAAGGGAAGCCCTACGACCTGGTAGCCTGGCATAACCACCTGCCCGGGCTGACCCCCGCCGAACGGCGCGGCGCCCAGGGCCTGGCCATAGCCTGGCTCGCCAAGAACGCCAAACGCCGGCTGGCCGTAGGGCTGGACGGCTTCGACAAGGTCTCCCTTGATTTCTTCTCGGGCCTGGGATTCGTGGTCACGCGCGTGGGCCTGACGCGCTTGCCGTAGAGCGCGCCTGCGGGGTATCCGCAGATCAAAAAGAACGGCCCCGGAACTTTCCGGGGCCGTTTTAATTATGGCTTCGTTTCGGTTCAGCGCTCCACGCAGATGGCGATGCCCATGCCGCCGCCTATGCAGAGGGTGGCGAGGCCTTTCTTCACGTTGCGCTTCTTCATCTCGTGCAGCAGGGTCACCAGGATGCGCGCGCCCGAGGCGCCTACGGGATGGCCCAGGGCCACCGCGCCGCCGTTGACGTTGACGATGTCCTTGTTGAAGCCCAGTTCCTTGGCTACGGACAGGCTCTGCGCCGCGAAAGCCTCGTTGGCCTCTATCAGTTCCACGTCCTTCAGCTCCCAACCGGCTTTCTTCAGGGCTTTGCGCACGGCCTCGGCCGGACCTATGCCCATGATGGAGGGGTCCACGCCGGCCCAGGCGTAGGAGACGATCTTCGCCATCGGCGTAAGGTTATGTTTCTTGACCGCGTCGGCGGAGGCCACCAGCACGCAGGCGGCGCCGTCGTTGATGCCCGAGGCGTTGCCGGCGGTCACCGAACCGTCTTTCTTGAAAGCGGCGCGCAGTTTCGCCAGGCCTTCGGCGGTAACGCCGGCCTTGGGATATTCGTCTTTCGCGAACATTACGGGGTCGCCTTTGCGCTGCGGGATGGCCACGGGGGCTATCTCGTCGGCAAAGCGACCTTCTTTCAGGGCCTTCTCGGCCTTGTTCTGGGACTCGGCCGCGAACTTATCCTGGTCCTCGCGGGTCAGGTTATACTTCGTCACCAGGTTCTCGGCGGTCATGCCCATGTGGTAATTATTGAAGACGTCCCACAAACCGTCGCCTATCAGGGAATCGGTCAGCTCGCCGTGGCCCATCTTGTAGCCGGCGCGGGCTTTCTTGAGCAGGTAAGGGGCGTTGGTCATGCTCTCGGTGCCGCCGGCGACGATCATCTCGGCGTCGCCGCACATGATCTGCTGGGCGGCCATCGCTATGGTGCGCATGCCGGAGCCGCAAAGCATGTTAAGGGTAACGGCGGTCTTTTCCACCGGGATGCCGGCGCCTATGGCCACCTGGCGCGCCACGCCCTGGCCGAGGCCGGCCTGGTAGATGCTGCCCATCAGCACCTCGTCGATGTCGGCGGGATTCACCTTGGCCCGCTCCATCACCGCTTTGGTCACCACTTTACCCAGCTCCACGGAACTGAAATCGGCCAGGCTGCCCCCGAAGCTGCCTATCGCCGTCCTCACCGCGTCAACTATGAATACTTCTTTCATTTTATTCTCCTCCGTCAGGTTAATTTTTTAAAACAAATCTACAGGTAACCGAGCTTTACCGCCTGGCTCTCGAGCTCGGCGCGGAAATCGGGATGCGCTACCGCTATCAGCGCTCCCGCCCTTTCCCGCACGGTGCGCCCGCGCAGCCGGGCGATGCCGAACTCCGTCACCACGTGGTCCGTGTTGGCCCGGTGCAGCGTCACCGCCGTGCCCGCGGCCAGCGTCGGCACGATGCAGGAGACCGTGCCCCGCTTGGCGGTGGACCGGCAGGCTATAATGGATTTCCCCAGCCCGTCGTAAGCCTCTTTCGCGCCCACGGCCGTGTCCGTCTGCCCGCCGGTGCCGGAATACTGCACGGGCCCTACCGATTCGCTGGCCACCTGGCCGGTCAGGTCCACCGTGAGGCAGGTGTTTATGGAAACCATGCGGGAATTCTGCCGTATCACGGACGGGTCGGTAACCCAGGAGCCGCGGCGGAATTCCACGGCCGGGTTGTCGTCCAGCCAGTCGTAAAGCTTGCGCGAGCCCATCGCGAAGGTGCAGACGAACTTATCTTTAATAAGGGACTTCCTCTTATTGGTAATGACGCCGGCCTCGTAAAGTTCCATCATCGAGTCCACCAGCATCTCGGTATGCACGCCCAGGTCTTTCTTGCCCTTCAGCGCCATGGCGGCGGCGTTCGGGATGCCGCCTATGCCCAACTGGAGGGTGGAACCGTCTTCCACCAGTTCGGCGATATGGCCGCCGATGGTCGCTTCCACTTCATCGGGAGCGGGGGACGGCAGGGCGGGCACTTCCTGGTCGTTCTCCACGAACCAGTCCACGTCGCTTACGTGCAGGTGGGTATCGCCGAAAGTGCGCGGCAGGTTCCTGTTGACCTCGAGGATGACCGTATCGGCCGCTTCCAGGATATCCTTTTCGTAGGTAATGCCCAGCGAAAGGGAAACGAAGCCTTTCGAGTCGGGCGGGGTGCAGGTACCGAAGAAAATATCCGGCTTGCGGGCCTGCAGGCGGTCCAGGGCGGCGCGGTGCAGCATATTGGGCACATAGGTGACGGTCCCCGCGCCGGCGGCCAGCGCCTGGCGGGAGCCGGGCGCGTGGAACCAGCTGGCCAGTTCGAAATGACCTTTCATCTCCGGCTTCATATAGAAATCGTAGGGCTTAAGGGTCAGCACCGAGAACACCCTGGCGTTCTTTACCCGGGGCGCGGCCGTATGGAAGCGGCTCATGCAGCCCTGCGGCTCGGAGGCGCACTGCGCCACCACCACGTCGTCGCCGGTCTTTATTTTGGCGGCGGCTTCGTCGGCGGTTATCAATTTCCCGGCATAAGCGCTTTCAGGCGCCTGCTTGGTTTTTTCCATCGTTATCATACCTTCCCCCCGGCCAGTATCCCTCTTTTAAAGATCCTGGCGAACAGTTTTACGGCCGCCGTGTCCGGCAAGCCGTAATGTCCCTTCACCTTGAACAGCTTTTCCATTATGAAATAGTTGGAGTAATTCCAGGTCACCATCATCAGCGCGGCCACGGGGTCGATGTCGGGGGCGATCTTGGACAGGCCGGCGGCGCCGCGGGTTTTCAAAGCCGCCGCGTAGCCCGAGCGCATGTTGGAGAACAGCCTGGCCACGTGCCTGGCCTCGAATTCCACTACGTCCACGTAGATAAGGAGTATATAGGCCGAAAATTTTTCCACGGTGTCGCGCGAGGCGAAGCCGAGCTCCTCTATGTTGTCCGGGAACGAGGTGGAGAGCAGGGCCTTTATAAGCGGCTGGTCGGGGCGGAAGTACTCTTTCTCGTACGTTTCCAGCAGCGAAACGAAGATCGCCTCCTTGGTGGGGAAATAGTTATAGATGTTCCCCAGCGAAACCCCTGCCTGGGCGGCGATGTCGCGGGTGGAGGTGCCGTGAAACCCCTGGCGCGTAAAAAGGCCGGACGCGGCGGAGAGTATTTTGGCCAGGTTGGCCCCCGGAGCGGCTTTTTTATTTTTAAGCGCGGTTCTTTTCATATATGAACGAGCGTTCGTTCAGATAAATTCTAGCAAACGCCCCGCGCCAGGTCAATACCCGCGCGCGGCCTACGCCAGTTTCAGGATCTTTTTGATGGTGATCGGCAGGACCTGGTTATGGAACTCTTTTTTAACGATATAGACGTCGGGGTCGTCGCAGAGGTCCAGCACGGTTTCGGGGTTGGTGGTGGCGAACAGCACCGGCACTTTGCTCATGAAGATATTGCGCAGCCGATCCAGCACGCCTTTCCCGCCCCCGCCCGGCAGCTCCAGGTCCAGGATCACCACGTCGGGCTTTACCTCGCCGAACTTGGCGATAGCCGACATGGCGTCGTCCGCGGTATGGGTGTCAAAGCCGACCTTGGAAAACAGTTCTTTGTAGCATTCCAGGACATAAAGGTCCTGGTCCACGGCAAGTATCTTCGTCATTTAGCCCCCAAAACCGCCGTACCGCCAAACTCGCGGCGCCGCGCGGCTTATCCGCTGGAAAAGACTTGAAAGTCCAATCCTTTTTTCCCTAACTTTCCCATTATAGTAATTTATTCTCCCTGCGCGAGGCCAAAAGCACGCGGCAGCGCGCAGCGGGATGAGGAGCATTTTTATCAGGAGGAAGCACGCGCTCGCTCCCAGGCCGCCTCCGCCTCAGCGGCGCTGCGTTCGGCCTCGGCAGCCTTCGCCTTATCGCCGCTCCCGGAGTAAAGCCCTGCCAGCTCGCGCCAGGCTTCCGGCCAGACCGGGTCCAGCGCCACCTGCCGCTCCAGGCGCTCCATGGCTTCGGCGTACCGTCCCAGCTTCTTCAGCGCCAGTCCCTCCCTGTAGTGGACCTGCACATAATCCGGAGCTAGCAGGCGTACTTTGCGGTACTGCTGAGCTGCCAGCTCCAGGTCGCCGTCCCGCCCCCGGTCGGCATAAACGTTGCCTATAAAATACTGGGCCATCATATAACTGGGCGCACCGGGCCTTTCCTTGGCGTACACCTCCAGCGCCAGGACCCAATCGCCGCGCTTGGAATGGAAGATAGCCAGGTTATGACGAATGTCGGAGGCGAACATGTCGGCAAAACTGCCCCCCGCCCAGATAGCCCCGCCCGCCGCTGCCGCAGCCAGCGCCAGCCGCAAGCCGGCGAAAGGCACCGGCAGCGCCAGCACCCGCCCGTCGCCGCGGCCGCGCGCGGCCAGCAGGGCCAACAGCGCGGCCCCCAGGTACATGAACCAGCCGAACGAAGGCGTGCGCGGCACGCTCAGCGCGACCAGGGAGGCGGCCAGCGCGGCGGAGACGGAGACCACCAGCGCCGCCGCGTAGCCGCCGTGAATGCCGCGGCCCGCCGCTTTGAAGCCGCCCCAGAGCGCCGCGCCGAAAAGCCACAGCCAGAGCGCCAGGCCCACCAGCCCGCCCTCCGCCAGCTGCTCCAACGGTTCACTGGCGGCGTGCTCGGTCTGGATATTGTGCTTGCCGTGGCCCAGTATCTGCGCGCTTTCGCGATACGCGGGGTAATGCACCCGGAAAGCCCCGGGGCCCACTCCAGCCAGCCAGTGGTCCGCGGCCATACGCCCGGCGGCGGCCCTGATGAGGCGGGCCTGGTCACCCGTAGAAGCCCAGAGGTCCGGCGCCGGAGCGGCCGCGTAGAACACCCCCAGGCAGACCGCGCCGGACAGCAAGGCGCCCAGCAACGCGGGCCGCTTCTCCTCAACGGACAGCCTCGCCAGGGCCAGCGCCCCGAAGGCGCCAAGACTCAACAGATATACCAGCAGCTCCGCGGTGGCTCCGGTGAACGCCACGGCCGCGCCGCCCAATACCGAGAGCACCAACGCCGCCGCGCGCAGCGGGCGCGACAGCTCCGCGTCGGCCGCCAGCATCAGCGGTACCGGGGCCATGGCCGCCAGGTAGGCGGCGAAAAAACCGGGGTTGCCCAGGGTGGAGAACACATTGTCGCCGAAGGCGCCTTTCCAGACGAAAGGGTCCACGAAGTGCTGCAGCAGACCATAGACCACCGCTACCCCCCAGGCGCCCGCCGCGGCCGCCAGTATGCGCCTCAGGTCGCCGGCGCCCAGCCCCAGCAGGGCGAGCAGGTACGAGATCAAGAAGATCTCCTGCGTCAGGAAGCCCGGCAGGGCCGCCGTCTGGTAAGGCGAGGTAAAAAAGCGCAGCGCGTTCCAGACCAGCAGGGCGACCGCCGGCAGCAGGAAGGGCAGCAGGCGCCGCGGCAGTTCGAAACGGCCCTCCGCCAGGCCGCCAAGCAGCCAGGCTGTCAGCGCCGCCAGCGCGCCGAATTGCATCAGCGTGTATTTTATGGTGACCGAATCGTACGTGCGCAGGTAGAAAGCCACGGGCAGCGCCGCCGCCATAGCCAGCAAGATGTATTTAAGCCAGAACCGCCAATCCAGGAGTCTCTCCGTATTCATTTGTCCCTCCCGCCGAAAGAGCAGACCGAAGAACCGCTGTCGGAACAGGCCTGGCTTGGCAGGCCAGGCCCCAGCAGCGAGCCCGAGACGAAGACGGCGAGGGCGGCCAGGCCGAAGGCCAGGGCC
This sequence comes from Elusimicrobia bacterium GWA2_61_42, assembly GCA_001799615.1. Classification (GTDB taxonomy): domain Bacteria; phylum Elusimicrobiota; class Elusimicrobia; order Elusimicrobiales; family UBA9959; genus UBA9959. The sequence continues at coordinate 60,114 of MGTU01000003.1, forward strand.
GCTGACGGCCTCAGGTCTGGTGAAGGCAGCTCCTCTGCCAAGGCCTCGGCCGACGGCATGGCTTGCGCCAGCGCCAGGAGCCGCGCCTTAAATCCGTCCGGCATGGCCGGC
>MGTU01000004.1 GCA_001799615.1 Elusimicrobia bacterium GWA2_61_42
CAGCGGGGCGGTGACCATGCGCTATTCGGACGGCGCCATCGCCGCGCTGGGTGTGGACGAGAATTCCATCGCCATCTACCAATTCACCGCCGACGGTGGGAGTTTCGCCCGGCTGCCTTATCTAACGCGGAACACCGCCGATAACGTGCTGACCGCCAGGGTGCCGGGCCTTACTTCACTGTTCGCCATCCTGGCCAGCAGCAGGCAGGTAGAGAATATCCCGCCGTCGGTCTATCCCGACGGTATCCCACCCGAGTCCAGCCTGGCCGCCAACGGCCCGGCCATCCCGGCAGCCGACGGCATAATCGTCTCCACAAGGACCGGGATAGCGCTTTCGGGGGCCGACCCGGTGCTGCCCGGCGTGGAGACCTCCGGCTACAAGCTGACCAACTACCTGCTGAATCCCGATGAGAACACCGTGGACATCTCCACGTTCACCGCGCCGCTGGTTTCCAGCGAGGGGGTGCACGCGCTGCATTATTTCAGCGTAGATAACGCCTTAAATTACGAGTTCCCCAGGGGCACCACGATATACGCCGACGGCACCCCTCCGGTTACCATGCTGGGGGGGGAAACACTGTTTGAGGCCGGCGGGAAGAAATACGCGGCCGCCGGCAGTTCTGTCACGCTTAACGGCAAGGACATCCTTTCCAACGGCGTCTCCAGCGGGCATTTGGGAACCCTTTACCTTGTAGGGATCTCTACCTCCGCCTGCCCGGCCCTGGCGCAGATCATCTCCAACCCGCCCGCCGTACTGCCAACTTTCGCGGGCCTGCCCGGCAGTTGTGAAAACCCGGCCTACTCGCAGCCTTTCTCATTGGAAGAGGGAACCAGGAGTGTCACATACTTCAGCCAGGACCGCGTAGGCAATTCTGAAAAAGTAACAAGGGAAGTCCTGTATGTGGACGGTACCGCCCCCAGCGTAGGGTTGCTGATAGACGGCATTCTGTATGAGCCAGGGGCGGAAGCGGAGGTGGTGGCGGGCTCCAGTATCACTATACCCGCTACGGATCTTACATTGGGTAAGGTGGCCTCCGGCCTTGCTACCACCTATATGCTGATAAATGTGGCTCCGGAGACCTGTGAAAGCGGCGGCGCCGGCGGCGGGGTGGATGGGGTCGGTTCCTGCGGGAACCCCTATTATACAGGTGCTTTTTCCCTGCCGGTCGGCACGCACACCGTCTATTACAGCGCCATGGACCGGGTTGGCAACAAGGCGCCCATAAAGCGGATAAAAATTGCAGTCCATAGAAAAGCCCCCTTCCCTATTGCGTATAAATTCACCGGCAAGTTCGCGCTGAATAATGAGTATTTCGCCGCCATAGATGCAGTCGGAAACATTTATGCCGCCTCGTTTAATCAGGTTTCAAAATACACCTCTTCCGGAATTTTGGTGTCAAGCTGGGGAACTTATGGATCTGGTCCGGGGCAATTTCTTGAGATCGGGGCCATTAAGGTCGGACCTGACGGAAGCATTTATGTGCTGGATATCAGCAATAAGAGTGTTCAAAAATTCACGCCTGATGGAACATATCTTTCCGCGATAAAAGGAGTTTTTCAGTACCCGCAGGGCTTTGATATCGGCAAGAACGGGGATCTTTATGTCGCCGATTACACAATTGGCCAGGTGGTTGTGGTGAGCGCCAGCGGAGAGGTCCTTAAAACAATAAGCGTTCCGAATTGCCTGGATGCTTTGGCGGATGACGCTGGGAATGTTTACGCTGCCGATAATCTGAACAAGGTGGTTAAAAAATTCTCGCCGGATGGAACATTGTTGACCACCTTCGGCTCACAAGCCGGTCCTATGGCTTTTGAGGAACCGTTTTCTTTGGCGCTTGATGGTTATGGAAACATCTTTGTAACGGACCTGATGAGCGTGGGTGCCAGGATAGCGGTGTTCAGGGGTAGCGGCGAGTACCTGGGAGAGATAGGAACAACTAATACTACACCTGGCGGAGTTATGTCAGGAATAATTACTAGGCCGGCGCTTAATTCAGCCACAGGCGAATTGTTCGTTCCACAGGGGACGACACTTTTTTCCTATCAAATCCCCGGCGCCTTGACCGCTCCGCGCGTAATCTCGCCGGCATCCGGCGCGACGATTTCCCATGAGCAGGTTTTGGTATATATTCAGGCTGAGCCAGGGGCAAAGGTAGAGGTTCTGGCTGGCGGGGCTACCGTTGTTGTCGGCTATGTGGATAATGCGGCTGGCTGGTTTAAGACTTCGGTGGCGCTGGCTCAGGGCCCGCATGCCATAAGTGTCCGGGCGGCCACGAATATGGGCTTTGACTGCGGAACAAGCCCTGTGGCAACAATTTCTGTCCAGGCTCAGCAGCCGGCGGTGTTCTCGCAGGCGGTTTCTATCCCTGTCAGGGGCTATCCGTACACCCAGGTCATTGCCACCACTACGGTTACCGGGGATTTTAACGGCGACCACCAGGCTGATATAGTCGCCATAGGGAAATATTCCTACACGGTATTGCTGGGCCGCGGCGGCGGCAATTTTGACGAGCAACTTTCAGTCGGTTTTTTACCCTATTATTTTCAATCAGGTCCGACAGGAACACTCATCTGGGAAGCGCTCGCCGATGACGTAAATAAGGACGGCAAACTGGATTTTGTTCTTTCGTCACTTGGCAGCATCATTGCCGCATTGGGAAACGGGGACGGGACCTTCCGCCTGCAAGATTCCGGCTACAGCATCTACACCTGTAACCAGCAAAACATAGGGGACATGGATATAGAGCTGGGCGACCTGAACGGTGACGGCCGTACCGATATCATCAAGAGCGTTAATAATAACGCTGCCCCCGGCAGTTGCGTCTACGTCTTTACCGGACTCGGTGACGGAAAGTTTTATCTCTCGGCGCAGAAGTACGTAGCCCGCGCCAACGACCTTATTGCCCTGAAAGATCTGGACAGCGATGGGAAACCCGATATCACCACAGGTCAGGGAATTTATTGGAATGGCGCCGCGGGGCCATTCGAGAATTTTCAGGAGATGTGTTCAAGCTGCACCCGAGTATTGACCGAGGACATGACCGGCGACGGCCTCCCGGATCTGCTCTTCGACTATAAACAACTGCGGGTGAACGCCGGCGGCCGCAATTTCGGCGCCCCGGTGGTCTGGAACCTGGACTGGCAGGGCAACTGGATACTCGGCAAGCCGGCTGTGAGAGATTTCAACGGTGATGGGGTGCCGGATATAGCGCTGGGGGTAGGCAAGGGCGACAGTAATTATGGCTGGATCTTCGCCTATCTCGGGTATGGCGACGGACTCTCTAATCCGACGCCGGTAAAGTTATATGTCGGGAACACTTACAGCCAGATAGATACGCTCAGCGTGGCTGATTTTAACAACGATGCGCATGGCGACATTGTTACCGCGCTGCACTTTAACATCGAATACCTGACTCCGGAGCTGGCACTATTCCTTAATAATACGCAGATTGCCGATGTAGTCCCGCCGGCTGCCTCGACCCTCGGGCTTGCGGCTGGTTACGACGGCGGAGTCCGTGTGGCCTGGACGGCGCCTGGCGACAATGGCGCCGCAGGGAAAGCGGCCCGTTATGAACTTGCTTTCTCGCCTGCTTCTGTTACTTCTGAAAATTTCTCCGCGGCTACAAAGGTGCAGGGTCTGGCTTCCCCAAAACCAGCCGGCTCCGCTGAGACCGCGAATGTGACAGGATTGGAGGAAGGCGGGCTCTATTATTTCGCCCTGGTCAGCTATGATGAGGCTGGTAACGCCTCGCAGCTTTCCAATGTGCCGTCGATACAACTGTATTATTCCGCGGAAAGCGGCCCGCTGGTGGGAGGGCGGGCGGAGGCGCTGTTGGTGGCCGGGATAGAGCCTGCTCTTGCCGCCGTTTCTGCTGAAGCTGCTCTCGGCCTTGTTGCCGTGGAGGCGGCGGCGGCGCAGGACCTTGCCCTTGTGAGCGGCATTCATAGTGTGGGCTTTGCGGGGGGGTACGATTTTTCAGGCGTTCTGTCCCTTCGTTACTCTACCGCCGCGGTCGAAAGTAAAGGGCTGATAGAAAGCGATGTCGCTATTTATGAATACTCCGTGGCGGGCTGGTCGCGCATGGAAGGGCAGATCCTGGACTCGGGCAACAAAACCCTGGTAGTTCCGGTCAATAGTTCTTCTGTTGTCTGCGGGGTGCTGGGCTCCGGGCCGAAGCTCCTGAGCCCGGCGGAAAATTCAGTTATATATTCCACCTCACCGGTTTTTTTGGGGCGGATCTGCGGCGGCTGCGCCCTGCGGATATATGAGAGCGGCGCTTTACTGGGTGAAATGACCGCGCAAGAGGACGGCTTCCTGAAAGGCGCCCTTGGCTTTGCGGGCGGCCGGCATTCAATATCTGCGGAGGTCGTGGAGGGCGGGATCGTTCGCCCTGTGAAAATATACAGGGAATTCTCTGTGCAAGCGCCTTACGCGCTTGGTTTTGAAGCGCCGGTTATGATGTCCAGCAATGCGGTTGTTAATATGGGGGCTACCGGCATAGGGGTCGCCGACTTCAACGGCGACGGACATGACGACATACTGGTTTTTGGGAAAAAGGGCTACGTAACGGCGCTCGGACGTGGAAATGGCGGGTTCGACTATAAAGCGCCGGTTTCCGGTTATTATAATGGTGTTTTCCGTATTGAGACGCCGGACCTTAACAAGGACGGTAAGCCTGATATTGTGGCGGCTAACTACTACAAGGGCGTCCTGGCGAGTTTGGGCAACGGGGATGGGTCATTTGGCGGGATCTACTCCCTGCCTAATCAGTTAAGCGTTAGCGACGATATTGCCAGCCGTGATTTTGACGGTGATTCCTTCAGCGATGTCGCAATAGCCGGCTATGACACCTCGGCGTATAAATACGTGGTGTCGCTACTGAAGGGGGAAGGCGGCCCGAACTTCTCAAGGAGATATCTGGCCACGCCTTTACAGGTTTCGGCCGGAGTGAAGTTCGCGCAGATGGATGTGGACGGAAAAACCGACATTCTTCATGGCGGCGCCGTTCTGTACGGCGACGGACAGGGGAATTTCCCAGTAACAAGGAACTTCGCGCCGAATTGTGTTAAGTCGCTTACGGGGGACTTCAACAAGGACGGATACGGCGATTTCGCCTGTATTAGGAATTATGAAACTTTTGCGGATATCTATGTGTCCCTGCGAAACAGGACCTATAAACTCGCCCAGACCATAGCGTTGCCGGCTCAGGCGGCAGAGGCCGCCGCGCTGGCCGACATGAACAACGACGGGCACGAGGATTTGGTGCTTGGCGGCTATTATGGCCGGTTATACGTTCTAGCCTCCCGCGGCGACGGCAGTTTCTCCGCGCCGGTTACTATCAGCATTGATAGCCGTGTCGATACCGTTAAGACCGTTAAGATCGGCGATTTTGACGAGGACGGGCGCAGGGATATTGTGGTGGGACACCACTACGCGCCTATTTCCCCCGAGGATGTTACTATAATCTACAACCGCAGCGCCGCGCCGGACGTCGCCGCGCCTGGGACCGTTTCCAATCTGGGCGCCGTTTTCGATAGCAACAGCGGAGACATCCTGCTGAGCTGGACCGCGCCGGGGGACGACGGTGCGCGCGGGATAGCCGCTCAATATGATCTGCGGTTCGCGGCCGTACCGGTAATTGACGAAGGAGCGTTCAACGGAGCTTTCCGGGTGGAAGGCGTGCGGCCGCCGGCCGCCGCCGGGACGCAGGAAACTTTCGCGCTTAACGGGCTGGCAGGCGGAAACACCTACTATTTCGCTTTGAAGGCGGCGGACGAGTCTGGTAATGTTTCGGCGGTCTCCAACGGTCCCGGTGTATTCGTTCTGTACGTGGCGAAAAGCACCGGGACCATAGAGGGTGGACGTCCTGAGCTTGGTATAGTTTCCTCAAGCCCTGCTTATATAATCTGGGTCAGTACGGTCTCCGGAGGCGGCGCGGTGGTTGTCGGCTCGGCCTCGGCGCTGGGAATAACCTTAGGCAGCAACCTCTATGAAATCGGCCCGGATGGGGCTTATAACCCTCCCGCAATCCTGACATTCTACTATTCCACGGCGGCGCTCGCGGCTGCAGGGCTGCAGGAAGAAGATGTTTATGTGTATGAACACTTCCCGGATGGAGAATGGAAAAAACTCCCGGACCAGGTGCGGGATATCCTTAACCACAAGATAACCGTGCCGATAACGCAGATAGCCTCTCTGTTCGGTGTGTTCGGAGTGGTGAGTGATAGAACCGCGCCGGCCACGGAACTCTCCGTGAAAGGCAGTTCCTGGTCGGCCGACGGGCAATTGTATGTAAGCAGTGTCGCGGCTCTTAGCCTGAACGCGTATGACGCGGTGGTCTATGGCACCTCCAGCGGCGTGGCTTTCACCGGCTTTCGCGTTGATGCCGGCAGCGCCGCGCCTTTCGCTATGTATGCCGGGCCCTTTGCGCTTGCGGCGGGGCCTCATCTGGTAGAGTTCTTCAGCCGGGATAATGCCGGCAACGATGAGCAGGTAAGATCGGCGGCTGTTTTGGTGGATAGCGCAGCTCCGGCAAGCCTGATCTCAGGTGCAGGTCGGGCGGGAGAGAATGGTTGGCATATTTCGGCAGTGGCGGTTTCGGTAAAGGCGGAAGATGCTGGCTCTGGAGTCGCGGCTGTGAATTATTCTCTGGATGGCGATGCTTACCAGGCGTATTCTTCATTGTTCAGCCTTGCGGCGGAAGGCGGCCACGCCGTTGCCGCTTATGCTATTGACCATGTCGGCAATGAGGGCGGGCTTGCCCGCTCCGCGTTCAAAATAGACCTTTCCACTCCGGGGATATACTATTCCGCGCTGCCTGTCGCCAACTCCGATGGTTGGAACAAGACACTGGTGGAAGTTGTATTTACCGGAACCGATGCGGTTTCAGGCGTAGAGCACTGCTCTTCCTCCTTTACCCTAAGCGGCGAGGGCAAGGAAATCCCGGTTTCTGGCTATTGCCGTGATTTTGCCGGCTGGTCGTCCACCGCGGCTTTCTCGCTAAGCATCGACACCACGGCGCCCGGGTTGTCTTATGCCGCGGAGCCGGCGGCCAACGGGGCGGGCTGGAACAACTCGGACGTTACTGTGAAATTCGCCTGTTCCGACGCCTTGTCAGCCGTGAAGTCCTGCCCAGCCGACGAGGTGTTCTCCGGCGAGGGGTTGGATATTTCCACGTCGGCTTTTGCTCTGGACTATGCCGGCAACTCGAGATCTGTAGTTGTAGCCGGGGTAAAAATAGACAAAACAGCCCCTGCGGTTGTCGTTGTATCCCCGGCCGCCGGCGGCAGCTATGTGGCGGGCAAGGGCACTGTAAATATCGGCTTCTCTGTCGCCGATAATCTTGACCAGGCGCCTTCGGTGAGCGCCTCGCTGGTACAGGCGCTGGATAAAGGCGCGCCCCGCGGCGAGCTCCCCGCCTCCGTAACTGTGGTTTCTGGTCAGGCGCTTGACCCTATGACGCTGGACGACGGTCTGTGGCGTCTTGAGGTTGTTGCCCTGGATGCCGCCGACAACTCCACGCGGGCGGTTTCCGGGCTCTTTGAGGTGGTACACGACACCATTGCGCCCCTGACCACGCTGAACGTCGGCGAGCCGAAGTTTGCCGGTGAGGCGGTCTTTATAAATTCCGCCACGCCGCTGCTGCTGTCGGCCACTGACGATATGCTGATAGCCGGCGACCGCCAGGGTGCTGGGGTGGAATTCACCTACGCCTCCATAGATGGCGGCGCTGAGGCTGTTATTACGGGGCCGCTCAATATTCTTAGTGAGGGACTACACACGCTTGCCTACTACAGCGTGGACAAAGCCGGTAATGCCGAGCCCGCTAAAACCGCGGCCTTCTCCGTGGACAATACCGCGCCGGAGGCGGAATACACCATAACCGGCCCGGTATTCCAGGGCGGCCGGTTGTTTGCTTCCACTTCGGCCATGATCGCCCTATCAGCCGTGGAACCGCCCTCCTCGGGCGCGGCTAGCGGGTTGGCGACCATTTTTGTGGCCGACTCCACGGATACCTACGCAATCTATGCCGGCATCTTCACGGCTGCCGAGGGCGCGCACCTCTACGGTTATTACGCCAAAGACCGGCTGGGCAATGCCTCGCAGGTGAAGACCCTGGCCCTGGTTGCCGACGGCACGCCGCCCGCCACGGAGCCGGGTTTCTCAATAGCGCCGTCCACTGAAACCCCTGGCCGCTTGACTATCTCTTCGGACACTTATGTCTGGCTGGCCGGCACGGATGAGTATAGCGGGATAGCTGCTATAACTTACTCCATTGATGGTTTCACGCCGGCGGTGTTCTGCAGCAGTTTCACGCTGGCACCCGGCCCTCACAGCGTGGCCTGGTGGTCGGTGGACAATGTCGGCAATACTGAGCCGACCCGCACGGCGGCTATACAGGTCAGGGGCCAGACTGCCTTGGCCGAAGTAGCGCTTAACTTCGAGCCCTCGGTCATCAACCTCAAGAGCGAAGGTAAATACGTGGAGGCCAGGCTTGCCGTATTCAGCGCAACAGGGCCCGGCTTCGACGCGGATTCTATCCGGATAACCAAAGTTAACGACGTGGCCTTGTCCTCGCCGCTATACGCGTTGTTTGAGCATGGCAATGGTAAAAAAGAGAAATCACGTGAGAAGCTCTTCAGTGTTACGGTAAAGTTCGACCGGCAGGCCTTGATAGCCGTGTTACCGCCGGACGCGGAGAGCGTCGTTACGATGGAGGGCCCTTTTGACGACAGCACGACTTTTGTCGCCGAGGGTTCCCTGCGCGTGATGGCTCCCGGCAGGATCAGTAAAAGCAGCGGCGGCAAAGTTCACCATGGTTCAAAAGCGGCCGTTGATATCCCGGCCAAGTCCCTGAAAGAGGATAGTGACATAAGCGTGGTGGCAATGTACGAGCGCCAGGCAGAACGCCGCGAGCGCGAAGACCGCGCCGCGGCCAAAGGCTTGACGCGCAAGGGCGGGATCTATGAATTCGGGCCCGAGGGCACGGTGTTCGACGAGCCGGTGGAGATCTCGCTGCCTTACGAGAACAACGACGCGGCCAAGGAAAAGCTGTCAGTCGCCTACTGGAACCCGTCCTCTAAAGACTGGGAGCCCTTAGCTTCCACGCTGGACCCTATTGGTAAGGTCGTTAAAGCGAAAGTGGGGCATTTCTCGCTGTACCAGGTGGTGGCCTCCACGCTGCCGGCCGCAAAAGAGCAGCGCGCGGCTTCCGCCGCCGCGGTCCCCGAAGCCGGCGGCCCTTCTTCCGCTTTCCTCCTTGGAGAGGTTTATGTTTATCCCAACCCGGCCAAAGGCGCGGAAGTGCCCGTGTTCCACGTGGAATGCGGCATAGCCGACAGCGTGAATATCAAGGTCTACACGGTAAGCGGCCGTGAGGCCCACGAGGCCACGCTTGCCGCCATGCCGGCGATATTAGACGACGGTAACGGGGCCAGCTACGCCTACGAATACTCCTGGCGCGGCCATATCCCCAGCGGGATCTATCTTTACTACATAGAGGCCCGTAAGGGCGGGCAGAAAATTAAAAAGACCGGCAAGTTCGCCGTGGTACGTTGAGGAGGGCTTATGACTAACAAAAACAACCCTCAACATGATGCAGCCAACAGCGTGGTTTACCTGCTTTCGCGGCCCTGGGTGGTCACACTGCTGGTGTTGTTCCTGCTGATACCCTCGGCCAAGCTTAGCCAGGCCCTTGAAAGCGGCGCCGACTTCCTGCGCATAGACACGGACGCGCGGGCGGGGGCCATGTCTTCGGCGGGCGCGGCTTCGGCCATGGGCATAAGCGCCATAACCTATAACCCCGCGGGGCTAGCCTCAATGGGTAAAGGCGAGGCGGCCTTAAGCCACAGCGCCTGGTACCTGGGTTCCGCGCATGATTTTGTAGGCGCCGGGTTCGCGCTGCCGGGGTCGGCTGGCTGGAAAATGGGTTTGAGCTTAACCCGCCTATCCAGCGGCAGCATGGAAGGCCGCACAGCCTCCAGGGCCAAAGCCGGCGGCTACAGCGCCTACGACCAGGCCGCCAGCCTTGGGTTGGCCAGGCAGTACGGCCTGTACAGCGTGGGCGGGGTTGTAAAGTACATAGAAAGCTCCATAGCGGGCGTTAAGGGTACAGGCTACGCCGTAGACCTGGGCTTGAAGCGCGGGATAAGGGGCGCCCCTGTGTCCGTGGGCGTTGCCGTGCAGAACCTGGGGACCGGCATTAAGTATATCTCGCAGCGTGACCAGTTGCCTTTAAGCGTAAGCGCCGGTATAATGTTTATGCCGGTCGGCGGGTTCATGCTGAACTTCGACGCGCGGCGTTATGTGTACGACAAGTACACGGCCTACAGCTTGGGTACGGAATATGCCCTGTTCGGCGGCCCCGGGAGCATGTCGGGGCTGAGTTTAAGAGGCGGGGTAAACGGCGGGGCCGCACAAAGCGCCGCGGGCGCGTTCAGTGCGGGAGCCGGCATAAAGCTGATGAATGCGGACCTGGATTACGCCTTGTCGCCAGAGGGCAAACTGGGCAGCACCCAGCGCATAACGCTGAAGAAGAAATTTTAATTTACAATTTTCCACCCTTCGTAATAAATGTCCTTAATACATCTCTTTCGTAAATGCAACCAGCGCTGCGTGTTCTGCTCCTACCCGGAGGAGGGCGGCGCGGATGAAAGTGTTTCCCTCAAGGGGTGGCTGAAAGAGATAGCGGCCATGCCGCCCGGGCTGGTGCAGGTCTCGGGCGGGGAACCGCTGCTGGCGCCGGCGGCGGAACTGTGCGCGCTGCTGGCCGCCGTAAAGAAGCTCGGGCGCCAGGCCGAACTGCAGACCAACGCCATCGCCGCGGCGGGCATGCGCGCGGAGAACCTTAACAAAATTGTGAAGGCGCTGAACGCCGCAAGCGGCTACTTTAACGTGAATTTCCCGGCGTCCACCGCGGCGCTGGACCTTAAAATAACCAAAGTGAGGGGCGCGTATAAAAAACGCCTGGCCGGAGTGACACGGCTGATAAAGGCCGGCGCGCGGGTGCGCCTTACGCACGTGATCAGCTCTTTGAACTACCGGGAGCTGCCGGAGTTCGCGGCTTTCGCGGTAAAAAAACTTAAAGGCGTTTCCTGGACGCAGTTCAGCTACATCAAGGGCATAGGCCGCGCCGACGGCCCGCTGTTCCTGCCCGGATACGCCGAGGTCCGCCCTTATCTTGAGAAAGCGCTGTTCGTCTGCGAGAAGAACGGCCTGCATTGCGAGGTGGACCATATCCCGCCGTGCTTCCTGGGCGGGTTTTACCGGCTGAACGTGGATATGGTAAAAATGAGGGACGGCGTGAAAGGCCCGCACCTGGAAGAGAAGGCTCACGTGCCCGCCTGCAGGGGCTGCCGCTTCCATGAGCTCTGCCCCGGCCCCAGGAAGGACTATATAGCCGTGCACGGAACCTTATGAACAAGAACCTCGCAGCTTTGAAAAAAGAATTCCCCGCGCTTGAAGAGCGGTTCGACGGCCGCCGGCTGGTGTACCTGGACAGCGCCTGCACCGTGCTGAAGCTGCGGTGCGCGGCCGAGGCCCAGCGCCGCCACATGCTGCTGCTGGGCGGCTGCGGCGGCAAGCGATCCATGCATTCGCTGGCGGCGGCCATGGAAGAGGATTTTTACGCGGCGCGTGAGCGCGTCGGGCGGTTCATGGGCGCCGCCTCGCCCGAAGAGGTGATCTTCACTTCCGGCGTCACCGACGCCGCCAACCTGCTGGCCAATTCTTTTCCCTTTACGCCGCGCAGGAACGAGGTGGTGCTTTCCCCGCTGGAACATAACGCCGTGTTCCTGCCTTTCGAACGCCTGGCGGCGGCCGGCCGCGTAAAGCTGCGCGTGGCGCCGCTTAAGAACCTTAAGGTGGATATGGCCGGGCTGGAAAAGCTTATAGGGCCCAAAACCGCGCTGGTCTGCCTGGCGCACGCCCCGAACATTTTTGGCGGCGTCCAGGACATTAGCCGCGCGGCGGGAATGGCCCACGCGGCCGGCGCCTATTTATTTGCGGATGATGCCCAGTACGCGCCTTCTCACGGCGGCTGCGGGGCCGCCGACGGCGCCGACGCTTGCGCTTTTTCGGGCCATAAACTGGGCGCCCCGTTCTCTACCGGCGCCCTTTATGTAAAGAGCGGTCTTCTGGCGAAACTGCGCCCGTGGCGCGTGGGCGGCGGCACGGTGAAAACGGTTTCACTTGCCGGCGGGCGCTACAGCGCCGAATACCTGGGCGGCCACCAGGGTTTTGAAGCCGGGGTGCAGAATTATTCCGGAGCCGCGGGGCTGGCCGCCGCCCTGGACCGGCTCGAGAAAGCGGGCTTCGCCCAGATCAGGGCGCACGTCTCGGGGCTGGTGCTGCACGCGCTGGCGGAACTTGGGAAAATCAAAGGCGTAAAGGTGCTTGGGCAAAAGGAAGATATCGCCGAAGGTTCGCTTATTTCCCTGGCGCCGGTTAAAAAGGGTTTTTCCGTGCCGGACTTCAACCTGTTCCTTAGCCAAGAGATAAAAGGCCGCATGATAGCCGTGCGCACCGGCCGCCACTGCGCGGACCTCGCCTGCCTCGCCTCCGGCTACAGCGAAACCATCCGCATCTCCTACTTCGCCTACAACACCCCCGCCGACACCCTGGTCTTCATATCAGCCCTGAACAAATATCTCTCCCTGCTAAGGTAGCGGCTTAAGCGTCTTTGCCTTAATACAGCGGGAAGCGTAGTCGGGCTGGCAAGGGTATGGGCCCGGCGGGCGCGGGGTCGGCCACACCGTGGCCGCCCCTCCTCTCTCAGGCTCGGCGCTTATGCAAGCCTCGCCTTCCGAGAGGGCCCGCCAAACCCATACCCTTGTCAGCCCTTCAAGGCAAAGACCAAAAAGCGCAGCATGATTTACAAAGCGAGGGCAGAGAGTTAGAATATAGGTGGATTTAGCTTAACTTCACGGAGGATCATATGAACAACGCTGAACTTATTCGCAAGGCCGCAAATAAATACAAGAAAGACATAGTCGCTTTCGCCCGCAATATCATCCGCACCCCCAGCTTCTCCTGCCAGGAAGGCGCGCTGGTGGAACTGATAAAGAAAGAAATGATCAAGGTCGGCTTCGACAAGATCAAGATCGACGCGATGGGCAACATCATCGGCTATATCGGCCACGGCAAAAAGAAGATCATGATGGACGCGCACATCGACACCGTCGGTATCGGCGACAAGACCGCCTGGAAAATAGACCCCTTCGCCGGCATCTACAAGAACGACACCATTTACGGCCGCGGCGCCACCGACCAGAAGCTCTCCATGGCCTCGATGGTCTACGCGGGCAAGATCATCAAGGAACTCAAGCTGGAAGGCGACTACACGCTGATGGTGGTCGGTTCCGTGATGGAAGAGGATTGCGACGGCCTGCCGCTCCTGCACATCATCAACAAAGAGAAGATCCGCCCCGACTTCGTGGTGATCACCGAGCCTACCGACCTGAAGGTCTACCGCGGCCACCGCGGCCGCATGGAGATGAAAGTGGTGACCAAGGGCCGCTCCTGCCACGCCTCCGCCCCCGAGCGCGGCGATAACGCCGTGGTGAAGATGGCCGACATCACCAAGGAAATAACCGCCCTGAACAAGAGGCTCAAGGTGGACAAGTTCATCGGCAAAGGCACCGTGGCCGTCACCTGCATAGAGTGCAAAACGCCCTCGTACAACGCCGTGCCCGACGAATGCACCATTTACCTGGACCGCCGCCTGACCATCGGCGAAACGCTGAAGAGCTCGGTGGCCGAGATCCAGAAGCTGCCGTCCGTGAAGAAGGCCAAAGCCAAAGTGGAAGTGCTGCAGTACGACGCCGTCGCCTGGACCGGCCTGAAAGTGAGCCAGGAAAAATACTTCCCCACCTGGGTGCTGCCCCGCGAGCACAAGCTGGTTAACGCCGGCGTGGAAGCCGGCAAAGTGGCCCTTAACAAGATGCCCGTGGTGGACCGCTGGGTGTTCTCCACCAACGGCGTGGCTTCGGCCGGCCGCCTGGGCATCCCCACCATCGGCTTCGGCCCCGGCAACGAGGTGTACGCGCACACCGTCAACGAGTTCATGCCCGCCGAGGACCTGGTGAAAGCCGCCGCGTTCTACGCCGCCCTGCCGCAGTACCTGTAACGGCGGGAAGAAAAAGAAGAGCCGGGCGCTTGCGCCCGGCTCTTTTCTTTTGGGAACTTTTGTCCTGGTTTACAGCACGCGCTTCTGGCCGGCCTTGTACAGGGCCTCTATCACTTTCGCGGGATTCTTTTTCGTGCAGGCCGCCATCATGGCCGCGATGATGAAGGGTTTGTAGCCGGCTTCCTTGTAGGTGCCGATGCGGTACTTCTCGAACACCTCAGCGGAGACTTCGCCCTGCTTGCAGGACACGTCCGTGATGTCGGCCGGCAGGCAGTGCAGGTACAGGCCCTCGCCGCCCTTGGTGCCCTTCATTTTCTTCGCGTCGCATTCCCAGTCGGTGTGCCTGGCGTTCTGCGCGAGACATTCCTTCTCGAGCTCTTTGAGGCCCGGGTGGTCGTTCTTCTCGAGCAGGGCGGTGCGGCGCTCCATCACCTTGTAAGGGGCCCAGCTTTTCGGGTAAACAATGTCGGCGTCCTTGAACGCGCTCTCCATGCTGTTGGAGACCTTGAAGGACCCGCCGGACTTCTGGGCGTTGGCCTGGGCCACCTTGATGGTCTCGGGCAGCAGGTCGTAGCCCTCGGGGTGGGCCAGCTCTACGTTCATGCCGTAGCGGGTCATCAGGCAGATGACGCCCTGCGGCACGGACAGGGGCTTGCCGTAGCTGGGCGAGTAGGCCCAGGTCATGGCGATCTTCTTGCCTTTGAGATTCTCAAAACCGCCGAAGTGGTTCTTTATGAACAGCATGTCCGACATGCTCTGCGTCGGGTGGTCCAGGTCGCACTGGAGGTTTACCACGGCCGGGCGCTGGTTGAGCACGCCGTTCTTGAAGCCGTCGTCGAGCGCCTCGGCCACTTCTTTCATATAGGTGTGGCCTTTGCCGATGAACATGTCGTCGCGGATGCCGATGGCCTCGGTCAGGAAGGAGATCATGTTTGCGGTCTCGCGCACGGTCTCGCCGTGGGCTATCTGCGATTTGCCCTCGTCCAGGTCCTGCACCGCGAGGCCCAGCAGGTTGCAGGCGGAGGCGAAGGAGAAGCGGGTGCGGGTGGAGTTATCCCGGAAGTTGGACACGGCCAGCCCGGTCTTGAACATGTCGAGCGGGACGTTCTTCGCGTGGAGCTCTTTCAGGAGTTCGGCTATGAGGAACACGGCCTTAAGCTCCTTGTCCGATTTTTCCCAGGTCAGCAGGAAATCCTTGCCGTGCATGTCGACGCCCAGATTTTCCAGTTCAGTTAAAGATTTAGCGATATCGATAGACATTTATTATCTCCAGGTGCTCTTAAGCTTAAATGGCCGCGGCCGCGCTGAAATTTATGTGAATATTTCAGCCGTTCGGTCCGGCCGGCTATTAATTAAATGTATTTCGCCGTCGTATTGTCAAGACGCCGGCAATGAGCGCCGGCGGGCCTGGGTTCTTTAGGCGGCCTGTTTTTTATATGATATCTGTTCCCGTACGGGCTTAACATGCCGAAGAAGACCGACAATTCACCCGCTTATTTCAACTGGCGCCGCCTAAAATCCGGCGTACTGGTCACCGGCTATATGGGCGGCTGGGCCCTGCTCAAGCCTGAAGAGTTCCGGCTGTTCGCCGCCGGGCGCCTTAAAAGCGGGCCGGCTTTCGATAAGCTCAAAGCGGCCGGGCTTATCCGCTCACGCCTGGATTTTAACACTATTTTCTCCGACTGGCGGGATTCCAACGAGTACCTGGGGCGCGGGCCGGGGCTGCATATCCTGGTGCTCACCCAGAAGTGCAATCACAGCTGCGTCTACTGCCAGGCCGGTTCCGGCGCCGGGAGCAGCATGAGCGCCGCCACCGCCCGCAAAGCCGTGGATTTCGCCTTCAGCGCCCCGGTGACGGGACTTACGCTGGAGTTCCAGGGCGGCGAGCCGCTGGTCAACTGGCCGGTGCTGGAAAAAACAACTCTTTACGCCAGGAAGAAGGCGGCCAAAACCGGCAAAGAACTGGCCTTGGCCCTGGTTTCCAATTTCAGCCTGCTGGACCAGGAGAAAGCCGCGTTCATCCTCGGCAACGATATCTCGGTCTGCACTTCCCTGGACGGCCCGGCCGACCTGCACAACGCCAACCGGCCTTTCTCAGGCGGCGACTCCCACGCCCGCGCGGTAAAGTGGATAAAATATTTCCAGGCGGAGCGCGGCCTGCCGCCGCCGGGCGGCCCCAGCGCGCTGCTTACGGTCACCAGGGCTTCGCTGGGGCGCGCCCGGGAGATAGTTGACGAGTACGCACGCCTCAAGCTGCCTTATGTTTTTCTGAAGCCGCTGTCTCCTATGGGCCTGGCCCGCGAGCAGTGGGGGCGTATCGGCTACAGCCCTGAAGAATTCGTGAAGTTCTACCGCGAAGGCCTCGACCGCGTGCTGGAGCTGAACCAGCAAGGCGTTCCTATAAAGGAAAAAAACGCCTTCCTGCTGGTTAAGAGAATAATCGGCAACCGCGACAATAAGTACGTGGACCTGCGCTGCCCCTGCGGGGCCGGGCTGGGCCAGCTGGCTTACGACCATGACGGCGGGATCTATACCTGCGACGAAGGGCGCATGCTGGCCGGAGACGGGGACGAGTCTTTCCGCGCGGGCAGCGTTCACAAGGACGCTTATAAGGCGATAATGGCTTCCGGGCCGGTAAAGGCCTGTGCCATTGCTTCCAGCCTGGACCTCCAGCCCAGCTGCTCCCGCTGCGCCTACCGGCCTTACTGCGGGGTCTGCCCCGCTTATAACCAGGCCGCCCAGGGCGGTTTCTGGGGCGCGATGCCCTCGAACGCCCGCTGCCAGGCCCTGTTGGGCGTTTTTGACGCAGTTTTTGAGCGCCTTCAGGACAAGCGCCTGGGCCCGGTACTGGTTAACTGGCTTGACCGCTAGGCGCGCGGCTCTTCTTCAGGCGCGGCCACAGGCTTGAAAACCCGCGGTTTTTGTGCTAAAACATATACTTGCGGTAAGGGCTGCCTTCCTTATAGGCGGCAGGGGGAGTTTGGATAATTTATGAAAAAATGGACCATCCTCATTATCGTAGTGCTTGCCGCCCTGATTTTACTCGTCCAGTACGTGATAGAAAAGAAAGCCGTGCCCGCCGGTCCCGGCGGCTCACAGGCGCCCGCGGTTGAGCAGCCCTTGGGCGTGGCTTTGCCCGAGGACGCGGCCGTTTCCGCGGCCCGCGCGGTGGGGAATTTTGTTCCCGAGACCTCCGGCAGCGTTTACGGCAGCATAGCCCTGCCCACCATACAGCCCTTTTATAAAGGCGCCTGCGAAGGCGGCTCCCTGAGAGAAATGCTGGACACGCACGACAGGTACTGGGGGTTCTTCGCCAGGAACACGGCTTTTACCCCCGATGAAGCCAACAAGATGTACAACCTGCTGGCCGATTATGTCGGCTGCCAGGCCGCCGCGCGCACCGACACTACCCTTTGCGACAACCTGCCTGGCGTAGCCGAGAAGGACGGCCAGAAAGTGCCGAAGGAGATCACGCCCCACTACATCTGCCGCGACAAAACGGTTTCGGTATTGTACGAAGGGTACCGCGCCGGGCTGGTAAAGGACGAATTCCCCTGCCGGGCGATGAGCGAACGGTGGGACAAGACCCGCGTGGCCATGTTCTCCGTGCCTGAGCTCTGCCGGAAGATCTCCGAGGGCCGCGCCCCCGCTCTTTCCTACCTGAAGGGCATCTTTCCCGCGCCCGAAGCCGCCCCTTTGCTGGAGGCCACTTTCCCCGTGAAGGAAGCCGACTGCGCGGGCGACAGGGAGTGCCTCAACAGGTACGCGATCTACAAAGGCGTGAAGTCCGGCAGCGCCAAAGCCTGCCCCAAGGAATATACCACGTACTGCCAGGCTTTGTCCGAGCGTTCCGCCCTGCCCTGCGACAAGACGCTGCAGGAAATGTCCAAGTTCTACTGCGCCACGGTAAGCAGGGTGAAAAAAGCCACCGGCGGCTACATCGGCATGAGCAAAGCGGACATAGCGGCCGAGATAGAAAAGGCCAAAGCCGTAAAGAACGAAGCCGACATGATAAAAAAAGAGCAGGAGAAACAGCAGGCGGAGGTTAACAAACGCGCGAAAGAACTGCTGAACAGCAAATGACCGGAGCTTAATATTTATGAAAAAGAAACCGTCCAAGATCAAAAAAAACGTAAAACTTTTCTTCTCCAGCGAGGAAGGTAAAATGCTGGATTCCGATATCGTCAAGACGGGCCTGGCCCTCGGCATCCTCGGCATGACCATGGTCGACCAGGCCGCCGCGCAGGTCCACAGCAATTACTTCAGCGCCACCTCGCATACCAGCCATACCAGCCACGGTTCCCACGGCTCCCACGGCTCCCACGGCTCTCACGCGTCCCATGGCTCTCACGGTTCCCACGGTTCCCACGGCTCCCACGGTTCTCACGGCTCTCACGGCTCTCACGGGTCCTATTGACGGCCTCCGGGCAGCGCCACTGCCCTATGAAAGGATTGTTCTACCATTTCAGCCCCGCCGGTGATATCGGTCACGGCGTCCACCTGTTCCGGCTGGCCGAGAGCCTGGCCGCGGCCGGGGGGACGGAACTGACCTTGTTGAGGGACGCCGGGGTTTCCTACCCGCCAGCCTCCGCCTGGAAATACGGCCCCGTCCTTACACTTCCTGAAAATCTTTCTCCCGCGGCCCGCTCACGGAAGATCATATCCGCGCTGCGCGCCGCCCGGCCGGACTTCCTCGTTACGGCTTTTTTTCCGTTCGGCAGGACCGGCTGCGCCGCCGAGCTGGAGCCCGCGCTGCGTGAGGCCCGCCGCCGGGGCCTGAAGATCTATTCCACGGTGCCTATGCCGTATTTCTCGCATAACGCGCGCGCGCTGCCGGAGCTGCTGCGCTTCTCCAAATTTTACGACAGGATCTTCATAAATTCCCCGCTCGGCTACGACCTGCGCTACATGGCGGCGGCGGTGCCGTTCGAAAAGCGGGTTTCCGCGGCCGCTTTCGCCGGCGTTTTTAAAAAACTGAAGAACAAGCTTTGTTTCACCGGGTACGTGATGCCAAAAGACAGACCCCGCAGGCCCTCGGGCAGGGGGGGCAAGTTCATACTGGTGCACCGGTTCTGCGGCCCCACCTCGCCAAATATCGTCACCAGCGCTATCCTCGCCAAGAAATTGCTGAAGACCCGCCTGCCCATGGTCATCGTATCGGGTCCGTCCAGCACCTCCGGGGAAATGCGTTCCTGGCGCAGGCTTATCCGCGGCGGCGGCCTGAAGGACGTGCGGCTGCTGAAAGAGACCCCGGCGTTCTTTGAACTGCTTTCCCGGTGCGCCGTCTCCGTCGGTACGGCCGGCGGCACGGTTTATGAGGCGCTGTACCTTAACAGGAAGAGCGTGCTGATCCCCTTCAAGGGCTTTCCCGGCGCGGAGCGCTCGGACCAGCTGGCGCGCGCCGCCATGCTCCGCGATCTCGCCGGGGCGGCCGTGCTCGATTATGATGCCCTCACGCCGGCGGCGCTGGCCGGGGCCGTGGACGCCGCGCTGGACGACCGGTCCCCCGGGTTCGCCGCGCCGCAAGAACTCTTCGACGGCGCCGGGGTGTTCTCCTCGGTCGTGCGGCGGGACCTGGAGGGCGCCGGGCTGGCCTGACCCCTATGTTCAAGACCGTCATGCTGGAATTGACCTACAGGTGCAACCTGGCCTGCTCTTTCTGCTACCTGAGGCAGGGGGGCCGGCTGAACAGCGGCGGCAAAGAGCTGTCGACGGACCAGGTCAAAAAGATAGTCGGGCGTTTCAGGCCCGGCACGGATTTCTATCTTTCCGGCGGGGAGCCGCTGCTGCGCCGCGATATCGCGGAGATAGCCGCGCATATTAAAAAATCCGGGTCCCGCTTCGGCCTCAATACCAACGGGACGCTGCTGCGCGGCGAACTGCTGAGGAAAATAGCGGCGCTGGAGCCGGAATACGTCATCTTCTCCCTGCACGGCCCTGAGGCGCTGCACGACAGGCTGGCCGGTAAAAAAGGCGCCTGGCGCGCGCTGGTGCGCAATATGGCGGCCTTCGCCCGCCTGGCCGGTCCGCGCACGGAAGTCATAGTCAACTGCGTTATCTGCGGTGAGAACGCCGGCAGCCTGGCCGCGGTCTACCGCATAGCGGCCAGGGCCGGGGCCCACCGCGCTCTGTTCAGTCATCTGCAGTTCCTGAGGCCGGAGGAGGCCGCCGGCTTAAAGGAAGAGCTCGCCGAAGGCGGCGTGATCACGCCGCCGGCAAAAGGCCGCACTGTGAATGCCGCGCTGGTGGCGGCGCAACTGGCCAAAATACGGGAGCTGTCCGCCCGGGGGCCGCATTTCGAGGTGAGGCCGCTGCTGGATAAGGAGGGGCTTGAGAAATATTACAACGGGCGCCTGCGGCCTTCCGGAACCTGCGCCAAAGCTTTGAGCAGCCTTAACGTGGAACCCGACGGCGCGGCGCGCCTGTGCGTCTCCTACGGGCTGAAGATAGGTGATGCCCTTGCAACAGGGCTGGGCGCGATGCGCGCGCGCAAGAAAAAGCTGTTAGGCGGCGCGCTGCCTCCGGGCTGCGCGCGCTGCTGCCACAGGTTCGATATTTTCAGGTATTTCTAAGCCGGGGTTCCGGCATCCAGGGGTCCGGGGAGGAATATTTCCCCCGGGCCTTTTTTGCGGCCGCGCGGCTGCCGCCCAGGCATTTAAGCAGGTAGTCGCAGCCGCGGCAGGCGCGGGGCAGCCCGGCCGTGGAATTTATTTTCTTCAAGGCGGCCGAACGCCACGCTTTGCCGAGGTCCGCGCCGAGGTTCTCCTCGATATAATAGCTGGGCTTGAAAAAACCCCGCGGGTCGAAGACCAGGCGCGTGTGCCCGTCGTCATAGGCCGCGCCCAGGAGGTTCATTCTCTGCTGTTCCGGCACCAGGCAAAGCGGCAGCGGGTTGGCCAGCACGATGCGCAAAGCGGCGGATCCGGCGGCCGCGATCAGCGAGGAAAGTTTTCTGAAGCTCTCCGGCCCCGGCGTTAATCCCGCGGCCCGTTCCTTTCCGCGGCCATCCGGCATCGGGCGGTAGATCTCCCAGATGTCGGCCTTCAAGCGCCTGGCCAGGCGGAGATATGCGCTGAAGCCGGCCATCAATTCCTCAGAGGCCACCGTGCCCAGCCGGAAAACCGGCACCCGGGCCCTGAGCAGCTTCATATTGGCCAGCTTCACCTTGAAATCTCCGCCGGTGGCGGCTTTTTCACCGGCCGCGGAAACCGCCTGCAGCGAGACCAGGACGTTGTCGATGAAAGGCGCGGCCGCTTTGAAAAGCTCCGGGTCCGGCAGGGCCGCGTTGGTGTTGACCAAGGTGTAGAGGCCGGCGGCCTTGGCCGCTTTAAGCAGCGGCAGCAGGCTGGCGCTGAGAAAGGGCTCCCCGCCGGTAAAACGCACGTTCCTGACGCCGAGTTCTCGCGCGCCGCGCAGAACTTCGCGCAGCGCGTCCAGCGGCTGCGTCTCGTCCGAGGCGGAAGCGAAACAAAGGCGGCAGTTCAGGTTGCATTTCTTGGTCAGTTCGAAAACTATTTCGGAGGGCGCCGGCAGCACCGGCTTCAGCAGGCCTCGGGGCGCCGCGTCGAAGCCGCTCCCCTTTTTCAGCCCGGGGCAGGCCGCCTTCATGCGGCAGGCCGCGCAGGCGCTGATGCGCTTATACCGGGCCCCGGCTTTCTTCCGGTAAAGCGCGTGGTCCCAGGCGTCCGGCATAAAACAAAAAGGCGCGTCTTCCAAAAAAACGTTGAAGTGCGGTTCCAGCCCGTTGAGCGCCCGGTAGAGGATATCCCTGGCCGCGGGCCGCGCCGCGCGGCCGTCCAGCTTCAGCCGCACCGTGCGGGCGCGGCCGTCTATCCAAAACAGTATGCCTTCGGCCTTGAGGGCCGCGGCTATGGCGGCGGCGTTCAGGCCAGGCGCCATATATAACCGCCTTTTTCAAAGTCGCGCCGAACCAGGCCTTTTTTCTCCAGGGCCTGCCCGGTGGAAAGCACATTGGCGCCGTCGCGGCAGTCCTGGCACAGAGGAATGGCCGCGGCCAGCTCCAGTACGCGGCGCGTGCCGACCCGGTTCTCCGTCTTTAATATTTCCATGAAGCAGCTTTCCATGGCGTTGAGGTAGCCTTTGAGCGGCTTGGGCGGAGGCGCCTGTTTTGTCTGCGCAGCCCGGCCGATCCCTTTCCAGCCGAAAAGCCGCAGATAGGTTTTATCGAGGCCCCGGCATTTTTTCCTGAAAGAGCAGGCCGGGCAGGGCGGCCCCTGCTCTTTAGAGCCGGCCGTGTTCTTGTCCAGATCCCAGGAAAAACCGAGGGGGGAATAAATAGCGGTGTTGAACTTGTACAAATCCACGGCTTTGCCGCCGTGCCGGCCCAGCGCGCAGGGCGGCATGTTCAAAGCCTTTATGTCCCCATCCAGGCCCGAGGCGGACGCGAGGTCCAGGGCTTTCTGCACGAAGGTGGCCGCCTGCGGCAGGGGCACGCCGTGCCGCCTGTAATTCCTGAGCATGCTGCCCGAGTACCTGGGGTAGATCAGCACAAAGCCGGTTACGCCGCGGCGCATGAAGAAAGCCAGCGCGGCGGGCAGGGAGCGGTAGTTGCTCCTGGTTATCAGCAGGTTGACGCCCACGGCCAGGCGCAGGGCCAGCATGTTGTCCAGCCCGCGCAGGCTGGCGGCGAAAGCCCCGGCTTTGCCGGTGAGCGCGTCGTGAACGGCGGGCTTATGGCCGAGGAAAGTGAATTTGCAGACGCTGAGCCCGGCTTTGGCCAGCGACCTTGCCAGGGCGGCGTCTGCCAGCTTCATGCCGTTGGTCTGCAGGCGCACCGCCTTGAAGCCCACTTTCCTGGCGGCGGCCACCAGCGAGGGCAGGTCGCGGCGCAGCAAAGCTTCTCCGCCGGAAAACCCCAGGCGCTTGTAGCCGGCCTTGCGGGCGCCGTAGATGCGCTTCACCGCCTCGGCCGCCGAGGTCCTGGCCCCAGGGCTGAAATCGCTCTGGGAGCAGAACCTGCAGGCGAGGTCGCAGTTATGGTTGAGAATTATCTCGTAGCAGTCTTTGGCCATCAGGGCTTCTTCCGGGCCGGAACCGGCTTGAATTCTTTCCAGCCGTAGAGCTCGGGGTATTCGCGCCACGGGCCCTCGCAGCGCCCGAAATAGGAACACTTCGGGCAGCGCGGCCCGCGGGCTTTGCCTTCGTCCCTGCGGTAGACCGCGTAATCTTTTATGAACCGGTCCGCGTCGGCCACCGGGCCCGCGGGGATCATGCTCTCGGCCACGCAATTCTCGTAGCCTTTCATCAGGCAGAAGGGGATGGCTTCGGTATAGCAGGGGATGCCGCGCTTGAGGCCCAGGTCCAAAGCTTTTTTCACGTACGGCATCACGGCGGTCTTGCGCGGCACCAGGGTTTTTTTATTCTCGGCCGCCGTGCCCACTATGTGCACGAAGGCGAACTGGTACTGCTTTACGCCCAGCCGTATCAGCAGGGCGGCGATGGCGGGCAGCTCCTTGTAATTGGCGGCGGTTATGACGGTATTGGTGATAACGGGCAGGCCGGTCTTTACGGCGTTGGAGATGCCTGTCACGCTCTGCGGAAAACTGCCGGCGGAGCCGGTCAGCGCGTCGTGCGTGGCGGGCGTGGCGCCGTGCAGGCTCGGCCCGAACTCTGTCAGCCCGGCCTTTACCAGGTCGGCGCAAAAGCCCGGATAAGCCAGCGTGCGGCCGTTGGTCTGCAGCTGGATGCTGGTAAAGCCCGTCTTTTTCGCCTGCTGCACGAGGCTCAGCACGGCCGGGTGCAGGCTGGGCTCCCCGCCGGTGAAGACGACGCCCCTGACGCCGTCCTTCCAGGCTTTCTTCAGTTCGGCGGCCACGGTCTTCGCCGGCCGGTCCGGGTACATGTCGCGCTTATGCCCCTGCGCGCAAAAGAGGCAGAGGTTGTTGCAGCGGAAACTGATCTTAATGTCTATGCGTTTATTCATGGCTGTGCTTGCGGCTCACCGGGGCGCGGACCGGGTATCTTCGCGCTTGCCCAGGAAAGGAGTGTTCTTGAGGGGCTGAAAAATGCGCATGTCCTTTTCCTTGCTGAAACTCGTCCGGAAATCGTCCATGAAGAAGTTCAGGTTGTACGGCTTGAACTTCAGGGTCAGGATCTTGACCATTTTCCTGATCAGCTCTTTGTTGTCGTGCCCGAGCTTGTCGTAAAGGCACATCAATAAATACAAATGTTCGTTGCCGATCGCCCTGAAAGTCGCGACGGAATCTATTTTGCCGGCGACGGCCTTGGTGGATTCTATGATCTGCCGGTTCTTCTCCTCCCATTTCAGTCCGCCGACCTCGTCGAACTTCAAAGAATACTGCTCTATGATCCTGTAGATAGGGTAGAAGAAATTCATGAACTGCAGCGGCGGGTAGGGCAGCACTTTAACGCCGAACCTGGCCTGTTCGCGGTTGATCCGCGAATTGGGGTACAGGTAAAAAGGGTTGAGGGTGTAGATGTCCACGAACTCCTTGATGCTGTCGATGTGCCGGAGGGTGGCGTCCACGTCCTTCTGGGTCTCGGTGGGGAAGCCCGCGATCAGCTCGATATGGTTCCAGATGCCTATCTTGTGGGAATATTCCAGGAGCCGGCGGGCCTTTTCCACCGTGATGCCCTTGTTGACGTAATTCAGCAGCCGCTGGCTGCCGGTTTCCACGCCGAAGGCCAGCTTTACGGCGCCGGCGGCCTTCATTTTATCCAGCAGGTGCTCGTCCATCACCCGCAGGTTCGCGCAGTCGAACCATTTCAGGTCCAGCTTGTGCCGGATCATGCGGTCGCAAAGCTCCTCCGCCTGCTTGTAATGGTTGTTGAAGGAGGAATTTACGAAATAAACGCCGGTGGCGCCTTTCTCTTTCAGCGCGGAAAGCTCGTCGATGACCTGGTCGACCGATTTTATGACCGGCGGCAGCTTGTTGTTGTTCTCGCAGAAAGCGCAGGCGCCCGGGCAGGTAAATTCGAAAACATAAGGCACGATCAGGTACCGCTTGTCGTTCTTCACCAGCTTTTTAATGAAAGGGAAATCCGAGTTGTACCTGGCGAACAGCTGGCTGTCGCTGACCTTGTACTTCTCCAGGATATGGTCCTCGTAGCGGGCGGGCGGGGCGTAGGGCCTGCGGGCCCCGTCGCCTTTGTAATTGCGCAGCTTGCCGGCCTTCCTGACCACGGTGCCGGTGAAGGCGGCCTTTTCCCCGGCGACGTCCTTGGCTATCTCCAGCAAAGCTTTCTCGCCCCAGTCAGCGTACACGCCGTAGTCGAAACAGGGGTACCGCCTCATCAGGTGGAAATACGCCTCTTTCGGCAGGCCCCGGTAGCCGATGACGGTCCTGGCCCCGAATTTCTTCCTGACCGCGTGCGCCAGCAGGGCGGAAAAATTCAGGATCAGCGGCTCCGCCCTGATGTCCACCAGGGTTATCCCCACCAGGTCGGACTTTTGGAGACGCAGTTCTTTGACCAGGAGCCTGCCCATACGGTCGTACTTCAGCCGCAGTTTTTCGGGGGCTTTGCCGCTGACGTACGCCGGCACGAGTTCTTTGTCGAATAAAAGCGCGGTCTGCTCCGGGCTGAACAAGTGCTGTACCCTGTCGAACCAGTCCTTTTCCGCGTCTACCTGGATGGCCGTGTGGCCGCCCGCGATCAGGGCGTCGGCCAGGACGGCGATGGTCAGGTTCGGCGGGGGGACCGGCTCGGAGATCTTCTGATCGCCGGGCGGGTAGACCAGGGTGATGGTAAGCGGCTTTTTGGGCGAGCCGGTATTTGCCGCGTGTTTTTTCATTTGTGCCGGTGGTAGCCGAGCGCGGCTTTGAGCAGCGGCGCCAGGCCGCGCATGTTGATGTCCGCCTTGTGCTTCGACGCCGCGTAGGCGGCCGCCGTGCCTTCCTTGAGGGCGAGCAGGCGCCGCGCGTCTTCGAACAGGTATTTCACCGAGTCCTCGGAGTGGCTGAAGCAGACGCGGTCGAAGCCCAGCTTCTTGAACGTTCTTATGAAAAGAGGAACCTCGTGGATGTTCTCCGGGACTACGGTCATGTGGCCCTGCAGGTGAACCCTGTCCGGCAGGGCCTGCCTGTATTTTCTTATGCTGCGCACGCTCTTCATCACTTTGTCCCAGCTGGACCCGACGTTCACCCGTTCATGCGTTTTTTTGGTGGCCGCGTTGAGGGAGACGTAGAGGAACCGGGAGTGGCGGGCGATCTTGCGGGCCCACTCGTCGTTGATCAGCGTGCCGTTGGAAATGAAAGAGACTTTTTTGCCCAGCGCGGCCGCGTAGTCGAAGAACTCCCTGGCCGCCGGGATGAACAAAGGCTCCCCGCCCACCAGCTCTATGCCCTCGAACGGGCGCAAATCCAGCGGCTTCAGGTCGGCCATGCCGAGGGACCTCGTATTGCGGTGGTCCTGCACGCACATCACGCATTTAATGTTGCACAGCTCGCCGAAACGCAGCGTCAGGATCTTGAGGTTCTCGTAGGGGGAGGTCAGGGGCTTCGCCGGCGAAGGCGGCGGCAGCGCGGCTTTCTGCAGCACGTGGCAGCGTTCGTAGCATTTGAGCGCCCCGTTAAGGGAGTCTTTGCGCAGCTTCCTGGCGGCGGCGGAGTTCCAGATGCGGCGCAGCGGGGCCTTGTGAATATCGCCGAAAGACAGGGCGCAGGCGCAGCAGCAGGCGTAGACCTTGCCGTTCTGGTCTATGCCTATTTCGTCCCAAAGCTTGGGGCAGTAGGTGCTTTCGGGCCGGCGGCCATGGGTGGGAGTCATTGAAATGTTCTTGACCCTGCGTACACGAGCTGGTCTTTGTCTTTGCCGAAAAAAAGACCGCCGGAACCCGGCGGCCGGAGCTATCCGCGCCTGAAGCCTCCGGTCCCTAGCTCAAATACGCGAAAAACGGAGTCTCCTGCACTAATGATACATAAAGCCCAGTATTTCGGTCAACTTCAACCCTTTATAATTATTATGTTACAATAAAATACGCGTTTAACAAGCCGCGGGCAAAAAAATCCTTATTTTTATGGGTCTTTTGCCGGGGATAGACTCCATTCTTATGCGCATAACGGTAGGCATTAAATCCCTCAGGGAAGCCGAATATTTCCTCGACCACGGGGCCGACGAGATCTATTTCAGTCTGAAATCGGTGCCGGGCCACCGCGCCGCCTCTTTTTCCAGCGAAAAGGATTTGCTGGATTCGATAAAACTGGCCCGCCGGCTGGGCAAAAAGAGCATGCTGGGGCTTAACGCCGTTTACCCGCGGGACAAATATTCCGTTATCCTCAAGCACGCGCGTGCCATGACGGACAAGGGCCTGGACGGGGTCATAGTGCGGGACCCGGCGCTGCTCGAATATTTCGAGGAGAAGAAATACCGCCCTTACCTGGTCCTGAGCATCCTGAGCGCCTGCTTCAATTCCCAGGCCATGCAGTTCTACCAGGACCTGGGCGTGCGCCGCTTTACCTTTCACAGCCAGATCATGCCGCAGGACCTGAAAGCCATGGTCAGCGCCGCCCCGAAAGCCGAGACCGTGGTGTTCACCCCCTGCGTCTTCCTGGCCGCCAACCTGGTGCCTTTCTGCCTTTGCCCCTACCCCGAGTCCAAAGACCCCGGCGGCGCGCGCCTGCCCGACCACGCCTGCACGTTCAGGTACAAGTGCGGCGGCCACGACTTCCGCATGCTGGATTCGAACCTGTATTTCCAGGCCAACATGATGTACGATTTTCACAAGCTCGGCGTGGACTGGCTCAAGGTTCCCAGGCAGCTGAACACCCCCAAGGTGATAGCCGACTTCGAGATCACCCGGTTCCTCAACGGGCTGCTCGATAAAGGCATAGATAAAAAAACTTTCGCGGTGGCCGTGGCGGAGCTGGTGCAGCGTTTGGATATGAATAAATATGGAAAAAGCTATCATTATAAGCCCTTCCCTGGTGAGCAGGCCCGGCACCCTTAAGCTGATAAAAGGCGCCACGGTCTACCTCGGGGACGAGTTCTGCATCCATAAACAGCCTTCTTTCGCTGACTTTGCCGCCGTTCAGAAACTGACGGGCAGGCGCCCCGTCATCGTCAGCACCCTCCTGACCGAACCCGCGCTGAAAAAATACGCCAAGCTGCTGGCCGAGTGCGCCAAAAAAGCCCCCGGCACCGAGATCGTGGTGAACGACCTGGGGCTGCTGCGCCTTATCGACAAGAACTACCGCGGGAAGTTCAGCGTCACGCTGGGGCGCCTGATGACTTATTTCTTCGACCCCAGGAACACCCGCGTGCTGGGCTCGAAGGCGCCGGGAGGCGAGGAAGGGAAAAAGATGAAGGTGTGGGAGAACAGCATGGAGAGCACTCCCACGCCTTACATCAAGAAATTCCTGAAGCGCTACGCGGTGGAGCGGATAGAGACCGACAGCGAGCGCATCTTCAAGAAATACGCGGAGAATACCGCCGTGAAAATTTCCTTCTACGCGCCCATGCGCCTGATGGCCATCACCCGGTTCTGCCCGTTCAGGGGCGGCCTCTCGCTGGAGTGCAAGGCCCCCTGCGGCAGCCGGCTGCTGCGGCTCAAGTCCAAACATTTCGACTACCCGCTTTTCTCCAAAGGCAACGCTTACTTCGTAAAGAACAAGGCGATAAAGCACCCGCGGCTCGACCGCACGGTTACTTTGCCTTTCGTGAAAAGCCCGGGCTTCGCCATGCCGATCAACGAGGGCTCTATCCGCGGTTAATAAATTATGCGTATAACGGTAGGCATTAAATCCCTGAAGGAAGCCGATCATTTTTTGAATAACGGCGCCGACGAGATCTATTTCGGGCCGGCGGTGCCCAGCCATCGCGCCGCTTTTTCCAGGGAAAAAGAGATCCTCGACTCCATCAAGCTGGCCCGGCGCCTGGGCAAAAAAAGCCTGCTGGCCCTCAACGAGATCTACCCGCTGGAATTCTACGACTTCCTCCTGGAACACTCGCGGCGGCTGACGGACAGCGGCCTGGACGCCATAGTGGTGCGGGACGTGGCGCTGCTGGAATATTTCCGCCGCAAAAAATTCCGCACCTATTTCGTCTCCAGCATCATGTGCTCCTGCTTCAATTCCCAGGCCATGCAGTTCTACAAGGACCTGGGCGTGCGCCGCTTCACCCTGCACAGCCAGATCCTGCCGGAGGACGCCGGGAAGATCCTGGACCCTAAATTCGGCATCGAGACCATCATCTTCGTGCCGTGCCTTTTCCTCGAGATCAATATCGTGCCTTTCTGCTTCTTTCCTTACGCCGGCGGACCCGGCGCCCGGGGCCTCAAGGGCCGCCCCTGCAAACTGCATTACAAATGCGGCTCGCACGATTTCCGCATGCTGGAGACGAACCTTTATTTTCAGGCCGGCCTGCTCTACGACTTTCACAAGCTGGGCGTGAACTGGCTTAAAATAGCCCGGCAGCTCAATACGCCCAAGCTCATGGCCGAGTTCGAGGTCACCCGGTTCCTGAACCTGCTGCTGGAAAAGGGTCTGGACAGGAAAACTTTCTGTGAAGCGGTGACGGAGCGCGTCAAAAGACTGGACATGAACAAATATGGCTCAAGCTATCATTTTAAGCCCTTCGCTGGCCGCTGAGAGCGGCGCGCAAAAGCTGATAAAAAATTCTCTCGTCTACCTGGGCGACGAATTCTGCATCCATAAGCAGCCCGCCTTCTCCGGCTTTGAGGCTGTTACCAGGCTGACCGGCAGGCGCCCGGCGCTGCTGAGCACGCTCCTGACCGATCCCGCCTTCGAGCGCTGGGAGGCCCTGCTGGCGGCTTGCGCCAAAAAAGCGCCGGGCACCGAAGTGGTCATCAACGATATCGGGCTGCTGCGTTTCATCGATAAAAAATACCGGGGCAAGTTCAGTTTAACGCTGGGGCGCCTGATGACTTATTTTTTCGACACCAAACATACGCGGCTGCCCGGCTGCAGCCGGCCCATAATGTGGACGGGCGAGGCGCTGCCCGACCCCGGCCCCGGGGCCGCGGCCGAGAAAGTGCGTGAAGCGAAAAAGATGAAGGACTGGGAAAGCAAACTGGACGTCACGCCCATGGCGTATCTGAAGGATTTCATCAAGCGCTACAAGGTAAGCCGGGTGGAGACGGACAGCCGGGAGATCTTCAAAAAATACGCCGACAATACCGCCGTAAAATTATCTTTTCACTACCCGCTGCGCCTGATGTCCATGACGAGGATCTGCCCTTTCATGGGCGGGATAGTTCCGGCCTGCAGCGCGCCTTGCGGCAGCCGGCTTTTAAGCCTTAAGACCAAAGAGCTGGATTTCGCCGTCTTCTCGAAAGGCAACGCCTATTTCGCGAAGAACCGGCTGATCTCCCACCCCAGGCTGGACCGCGCCGTGGAACTTCCTTACGTCAACAGCCCCGGCTTCAAGCAGGTAATGAACAAATACTCCTGCCCCGACCACCCTTAGGGCGCCGGGGTTTTCCTCTCCCGTTATCTTTAATTGTGCGGCTGCCTGGAGGTGTCGCGGCTGCCGCTCATGTAGGCGGTCCTGCCGCACCTGGAGCAGGTGGGCAGGAAGCCGCCGTGCCTGGCCAGGGTTTTGCGGAACCTGGCGTACTCCGGGCCGTTGAAAGCTTCGAGGCAGTTCCCTTTCAGGGCGCTGCCGAGTTTGTGCCCCAGCGGCTGGCAGGAAATTATGTCGCCGGCCGGGTCCACCCAGATGCCGTTCCAGGGGCTCATGCAGAACCCTTTCTTTGCCAGCGCGGCCTTCGGGTCGTACCAGTTCTCCATCTCTTTAAGTGAAAGCTCCTGGTCGAACCTGACCTTGGGGTCCTTTTCCGCTTTGATCCTGAGGATCTGCGCGTGCAGCCGGCGCGCCGAGACGCCGCGCGCCAGCCCCTGTGAAACCTTAAGCCCCGCTGCGCAGCCCAGCTCGCCGCGGAAAATAGCGGAGGTGGCGGCCAGGTCTTTGGCTGTTATGAAATCCAGGTGGTGAAAAGCTATGGCGTCGGGCCCCAGCGCCGACAGGGCTTTGTAGACGGAATGCAGCACCGCGTGGTTGGCCCTGGTGACCGTGCACCAGAAGACCAGGCGGGCGGGCTTGCCGGCCCTGCGCGCGTTAATGGCGGCGACGGCGGCGGCTATGCCGGCGAAGGCGCCCGGCGCGCCTACGGCGGCGTCGTGCAGCTTCGGGGTGCCGTGCACCGAGACCGTCAGTTCGTCGAGGCCCGCGTCTATCAGCTTAAGGGCGGTTTTAGGCGCGCAGGCGAGGCTGGTGATCACGCGGCAGTAATGTCCGTCGGCTTTCAGGCGCTTTACCAGCCACGGCAGGTCCGGGCGGAGCAGGGGCTCCCCGCCGGAGATATAAAATTTGCGCGGCTTACCGGCCAGGGAATCCGCCAGGCGGCCCAGTTCTCTCCGGGTCATTTCCCTGCCGCTCCGGGGGGCGGAAGAACTTTTGGCCATGAAGCAGAAAGAGCAGGCGCGCGGGCACCTGTAAGTGAGGTCCAGCGTCACATACTGCGGGTCGAGCCCCGGGAGAAGCTTGTTTTTCTTTGCTTTGCCGGTCATGGCCTTTTGAAAGATCCTTTTACCGCCCCGGCCGCGTAAAGGCATTCGCTTCTCGTCATCATGGGATAAGAAGGGAGGTGCAGCGCCTGTTCGGTGTAGAGCCTGCTGCCGGGAAATTTGCCGCGCGCGGCCGCGATGATATGAAGCGGCTCGTAGGTGCGGCCCAGCGGGACTTTCAGCTTCAGCATGAATTTTTCCAGCTCGTTCTTCCTGTGCGTAAGGATGGGGAAGTCCTGCGCGTCCCTGCCGGTGTCGGGGAGGGTGAGGCCCTTTATGCCCGCCAGGAGGCGCCTGTAAATATCGTTGTTGCGGCGCAGTCCGGCCAGCGTTTTGGCGAGCAGAGAAAGTTTAAGTTCCATCAGCGGGGCGGCCGCCGGTTCGAAAGCTCCCGCGCCGGCCGCCGCTTTAACGGCTTTCTTGAAAAGTACCAAGTCGTCGCAAAGCAAGGCGCCCGCCTTGGCGTAGGGGAAGGAGACGGGCTTATAGGAAGAAAGAGAAAAAACGCTGATGTCCCCGAAAGAGCCGTAGGGGCGCCCACCGCAGGAGACGCCCATGGTCTGAGAAGCGTCTTCAAGGACGGGAAAGCCGCCGGCGGCGGCTATGGCGCAAATGGCTTCGGACGGGGCTGACGTAGAGAACATCGGGGTAAAGATCAAAGCGTCCAGGCGGGCCGCGCCGGCCTTAAGGGCGGCAAGAGAAAGGTTAAGATTGGCGGGGTCTATGTCGAGGAATTCCGGCTTGGCCCCGGCCGCCAGCGTCTCGTCCAGGGCGGAAGGATGCGTCACGTCTGTCATGCCTACGCGCGCGCCTTTGCCTGCGCCCAGGGCCGTCAGCCCGGCCCGGATGGCGGCGCGGCCGCTGGAGGTCAGCAGGCAGTAGCGGCGGCCGGTGAAGGCGGCCAGCTTTGCGGCGAACCTGTCGGCGGCGCCGGGGCCGGCGGCCTTTTTAAGCCAGGCGGCCCGCTCTTCCAGGAGCGTCTCGTCCAGGCGGTAGGGATTGAAAAGCTTTGGCGTCATGTTTTTATGTCAAACCGTCCAGCGATATTGTAACTTTAAGGCGGCGCCGCCTTAAAGTCCCAGCACCTGCGCCGCCGGCCCGAACCTGAAATTTTTCAAAAGCGCGGCCACCTTGCGCGGCACGCTGGCCGAGTTCAGGAACTGCCCGGCGGCGCCCGCCAGGCCGGCCCCGGCGGGCCTGGCCGTTTCGAATTCCCAGGAGTGAAAATAAAGCACACCGGGCA
This sequence comes from Elusimicrobia bacterium GWA2_61_42, assembly GCA_001799615.1. Lineage (GTDB taxonomy): Bacteria > Elusimicrobiota > Elusimicrobia > Elusimicrobiales > UBA9959 > UBA9959. The sequence goes on from MGTU01000004.1 coordinate 32,874, forward strand.
GGCCCGCGGCGTTAAGGGCCGCCAGCCTGGCGGCCACGAACCCCCCGGGCAGCAGGCGCAGGAAAGAGCCGCCGAAAAAAGGGACCTTCAGGCCGCAGCAGGAGAATACCGAAGGGGGGAGCTCTTTGAGCCCGCAGGGGCGCACATGCGGCGCCCGGGGCCTGCCGGAGAAAGGCAGCGGGTAAAGGCTGGAGTCGTAGGCGTACCCGGCGTCTTTAACGGCGGCCAGCCTTTCTTCCGCGTTGCCGCCGATGGAAAAGGTCGGGGCCCGGTAGCCCGCCGGCCTTTTGCCGGTCAGCGCGGCCAGGGTATCGCGCGAAGTCTCCAGGTTTTTTTTGAATTCTCCGGCGCTCATGCGCAGCACCGCTTTGTGCGTGTCGCCGTGGCTGGCCACCTCGTGGCCGGCGGCCGCTATGCGGCGTACGGTCTCCGGGTGGCTGCGGGCCACCGAACCCAGGATAAAAAAAGTCGCCTTGGTTGAATAGTTATCGAGCAGGCGCAGTATGGCTGCCACGTTGGCGGGTAAATTGGAGGTCGCGCCCGGCGGCGGCCCGTCGAAGAGGACGGTATCGAACCATTCCTCCACGTCTACCGTGACGGCGTTGAGTTTCGCTGCCGGCGCGGCGTTCACCGCGTCTCCCCGGCTTTGCGGCAGGAAGCCACCGTGTTGCCCAGCCCGAGCCTGGCGTCGGCGCCTGTCAGGCGGGCGGCCAGGGAAAGCGCGCGCACCCAGGCCGGCAGCTTTCGCTTGAGCGTCAAAAAAAGCCTGTCTTTGTCGGCGGCTATGCTCGCCTGCCGCAGGCATACGGCGCCCAGGCCGGCTTTTTCCAGCAGCAGGCGCAGCGAGCGGGGCGTGAAGAAATTTATGTGGCCGTGGTGCAGCGGACTGCCGCCGTAAAGGCCGAGGGCGCGGCGGACCCGGGCGCGCAGCGCCGACAAAGATTCGTTGGGCACTTCCAGGTAAACCAGCCCGCCGGGGCGCAGCGCCAGGGCGGCCTCTTTGAGGAACTCGACGGGGTTGGGGGCGAACTGCAGCACGTCCACGGCTACCAGCAGGTCGAAGCGGCCTTGCTGCTCCGGCCCCGGCAGGCAGGCGTTGAGCACCTTGCCCGACAGCTGTTTGAAATTTTCCCGCAGGCAGGCGCAGAACACGGGCGACGCTTCTACGCCCAGGTATTCCCCGGCGCCGGCGGCCAGGTGGGACGCCAGGCAGCCGAGGCCGGCTCCCAGCTCCAGCACTTTCAGCTTGGAAAGATCGCCGCCGGCCAGTTTCTTTATCCTGTCGGCCCGGCGCTTGTCCACCCGCAGCCTGGCTTCGAGAAAGCCCGGTTCGGAAAGCCTGTCTATGCACCTGTCGGCGCAACCGGCGCACTTGGCCGCGGCGCAGCCCAGGTACGGCTCCCTGGACATGAAGCCGCAGGCGGGGCACTTAAGGATGTCGGCGCCCTGCGAACGCAGGAATTTTTCGGGACGGGCGGAGCCGCACAGCTTGCAGGTCATCAGGAGTTGGTTCTTATGAAATGGCGCAGCAACCTGTAATGCCAGCGCGCCATTTTTTCGTGGAGGAGATCCGGCAGGTTCCGGTAGGCCGCGGCCAGGTAGCGCCAGTAGCCGGGCACATAGACGCTGCGCCGGCCGGCCAGGACGGCGCGCAGTATGACGCGGGCCGCCGCCGTCTGCCTTGCGCCCAGGTAAGCCGGGACCACGTTGGTGATGGTCACGGGCGAGCCGGCCAGGGCGGCCTGCTGGCGCAGCCCTTCCAGGTAATTGAAAATAAAAGCTTTGGCGGCGTTATAGGCCGGGCAGCGTGCGTTGCCGCGCACGCCGCCGATGGAGGAGACGCAGGCCAGCCTGCCCTTGCCCGCCGCTTTTAAATAAATGAAAGCGGCGTTCAGCGCCGCGGCGCAGCCGGCCGCGTTGACCGCTATGGCTTTTTCCTCCAGGGCCCAGTCCGAACCGGGGTTGTCGTCGTAATGGCCGGCGCTGATCACTACCGCGTCGGCGCCGCCGTCTTCCAGCAGCAGGTCCAGCAGGCGGGCGCGGCCCGCCGCCGTGTCTGAAAGGTCCAGCCGGGAGGCGGCCGCCGCGGGGTATTCGGCCTGAAATCCCTTTATCGCCGCTTCCCTGACCCCGGTCGCGGCCACGGTCCAGCCCGCGGCCATAAATTCGGCCGCCAGCGCCTTGCCCAGGCCCGAGGTTCCTCCTACTATTACCGCTTTCATAGCCTTGATTCTATAATATTGGCGCCTGACCCGCCATTGGGGGAAAATACTATAATTGAGGAAGCTGAAAACCTGGAGGAAAAGCATGGGTATCACTTTAATTACCGGCGCGGCCGGCTTCATCGGCTCCCACCTTACCGAAGCGCTGGCCAAGTCCGGCAGGCAGGTCCGGGCCCTGGTGCAGCACGACAGCCGCCATCTCGAATTTGTGAAGACTTTGGGCGTGGAGATCGTCTACGGCGACCTGCTGGACAAGGCGAGCCTGGCGCCCGCCCTGGAAGGCGTCGACGAGATCTATCACCTGGCCGCCGCGGTGCGCCCGTCCGGCTGGTTCTACTCGCGCAACGGCCTTTTCAAGGAACTCGACAAGGTCAACCACGAGGGCACCCGCAATCTGGCCGAAGCGGCCCGCGGGAAGGTCAAGCTCTTCCTCTATTTCAGCAGCATAGCCTCCGCCGGCGTGCGGCCGCTGATGGACGAGACCTGCGAAGCGCTGCCGGAGACCGAATACGGCTGGAGCAAGTATAACGGCGAGAAATACCTGCTCGGGCTGCAGAAGTCCGAGGGTTTCCCGGTCAAGGTCGTGCGCCCCGGTTCCGTTTTCGGCGCGCGCCACCTCAGCATGGCGCTGCTCTTCAAGTTCTTCCGCTTCTCTTTCTTCCCGTTCTTCGGCCCGGGCAATAATACCGTGCCGTTCAGCTACGTCGAGAACCTGGTGGACGCGGTGCTGCTGGTGGCCGAAAAAGCGCCCGCCGGCGAGGTGTACTTCGTGACCGAGGACCCAGTGAGCATGCGCGCCTTCTTCACCGGGATGGCCGAAGCCGGCGGCCGCCGGCTCAGCGCTTTCTACGTGCCGCTCTGGCTTATCTACCCCGGGTTCGTGCTCAAAGAAGCCGTGGAACGGCTGTTCTTCATGCGCTTCTTCCCGCTGCGCATGGACGTGCGCCTCGACAGCGTCCGGGTGGCCTCCGGCGACTGGGTGTGCAGCAACGCAAAAATAAAAGCGCTGGGCTGGAAGCCCCGCGTATCCCTCAAGGAGGCCCTGGCCAGAACCGGGCGCTGGTACGTGGAGAACGGCCTGGCCTGATATGTATTTTGAAGCCGACCTGAAGGAAAAAGCCGCGAAGTTCTTCAGGCTGGCGCTTGAACGTTTTTCCTTTCCTCCCAACGACATCACCATAGAAGTTTCCACCCGGTGCCCGCAGGAGTGCAAGGTCTGTTTCCGGGAACCGCTGGGCGTGTTGCCGGCCGACATGTCCGAAGAACTCTTCGCGGCGGTGACAGGGCGCCTGAAAGAGGCGTTCGGCGGCAAGGGGCCGCGCTATCTGAACTTCGTCGGGCTCGGCGAGCCTTTCTGCAACCCCGGGCTTTACCGGATGCTGCGGCTGGCCGCGCAGGAGCTCCCGGGCACTTCCCTTAACGTTTCCACCAGCCTTTCCGTCCTGGACCAGGCCGGTTTCGCCGCGCTGGTGGAGGAGGGCGTAGTCAACCGGCTCAGCGTTTCCGTGGACGGGCTGGAGACGGGCGGGGCGTTCCACCCTTTCTCGGACAGGATCCAAAACAACTTCGCCTTCCTGCGAAGCCTGAAAGGCCGCCATCCCGCTTTCAAGCTGAGGGTGCAGACCCTTATCACGTCGCGCGAGCGCGTGGAGGCCGCCGTAAATTTCGCGGCGGACAACGGCGCCGACGAGGTGCAGCTGATGCGCGTGGACCTGCACGCTTTCGCCGGCCAGGCGCCGGCGGCCAGGCCGCCCTTCAAAGAAGAACGCGCCATCGTAAAAGCCGCCCGTGCGCTGGCCCGCCGGCGCGGCCTGAGGGCCCGCAACAACAACTCCTACAATATTTTCATGGACCTGGCCTCGGCGCTGGACCGGCGCTGCCTGACCACCGACGACCACGTCTTTATCGACGCCGAAGGCGGCGTGCTGCCCTGCTTTTACCTGCGCAAGGTGAAGTTCGGCAGCCTGGCGGACGGCTCCCTTGCCGAAGCGTGCGGCTCCGCGCGCAGGCTGGGTTTTTACGCCGAGCAGAAAGCGCTGTGCCGCGGCTGCGACATTTACCGTAAAAAACATTGCGGCGGGAAGGGCGCGTGAGGGTTCTGCTGGTGCATCCGCCCCAGCGCCTGGGCCGGGCCCAGCGCGGCCTGGAGAACGTGATGCCGCCGCTGAACCTGATGTACCTGGCCTCCTCGCTGCAGAAAGCCGGGCACCAGGCGGCGATCCTGGACCTTTACGCCGAACCGCGCTCCGGCGCCGCGGCGCTGGAGGCCATGCTGGCCTTCAAGCCGGACCTGGCCGGTTTCGCTACCTACCCCGGCGGCCTGGACGAAGCCTACGCCCTGGTGAAAGACCTCAAGGCCGCGGCCCCGCGGGTCTTTGTCGCGCTGGGCGGTCTGTACGCGAGCTACCTGCCGGAGACGGCGTTGTCCCAGTGCCCGGCCGACGCCGCCGTGCTGGGCGAGGGGGAAGCGGCGCTGGCGGAACTGGCCGGCGCTCTTGAGAAAAAAGAAGAGCTTTCCGGCGTCGCCGGGCTATGTCTCAGGAAAGGAAGCGAAACCGTCCGCACGACGCCCCGCGAATTCCTGCCGGACATCGACGCGCTGCCCTGGCCCGCCTACGAGCTGATAAATTTCGACGCCTACCGCCTGCCCCCCACCCGCTCGGTGACGGGCGGCCGCGTGGCCTCGGTGCTGTCGGCCAGGGGCTGCAATTTCAACTGCAGTTTCTGCAGCCACCATTACGGCTATTTCTGCCGCGTGCGTTCCAGGAAACCGGAGGACGTAGTCGCGGAGATGCGCCACGTTTCGGAGAAATACGGGGTGAAAGAGTTCCGTTTCGAGGACTGCACCTTTACCGCCGAGCCGGAGAGGACAAAAAAGATCTGCGCCCTGCTGCAGGAGCGCCTTCCGGGCATAGCCTGGAACTGCGACGTGCGCGCCGATACCGCTTCCGACGCCCTGTTCGCCGCCCTGCGCGCCGCCGGCTGCCGCCGCGTCTTCCTGGGCGTGGAGACCGGCTCTCAGAAAATGCTGGGCGAACTGGGCGCCAACAAGGACATCCGCCTGGACCAGGTCAGGAACGCGGTGAAGCTGGCGAAGAAGCACGGCCTGCGCCTCAACTGCTCGTTCGTGCTGGGCTTGCCGGGCGAAACGCGCGAAACCGCCCTGGAAAGCCTGGCTTTCGCGCTGGAGCTTGACCCTGATTACGCGATGTTCTCGGTGCTGATGCCGGTGGTAGGGTCCAGGATCTTCGATCAGGCCGTCAAAGAAGGCAAGATAGATCCGGTCACTTACCGGGGCGGCCATTACCTCTCCACTTACTCCGACCCTAAAGGCGTGGTGGAGATGTCCGGGCTGGGCGCCGCCGAGCTGGTGGAACTGATGCGGAGCTTTAATAAAAAATTTTACAGCCGGCCGGCCTACCTGCTGCGGAGGCTGGCGGGCGTGCGGTCCCTGGCTGAAATAAAGAACCTGGGCTGGGGCGCGCTGCATATTTTCGCCAAATGAAGGTCTTACTCGTAAACCCCCCGCATTCTTTTTCGCCGGAAAACCCGCTGGGGCGGGCCGGCCTTTCCCTGCCCCCGCTGGGCCTGCTCGGCATCGCCGCTTTTTTAAGGCGGGAAATCCCCGGCGTCGAGCTCAAGGTCATAGACTGGCCTGGGGCCAAACTGACGCGGCAGGCTTTCGCCCGGGAGGTTTCCGCCTTCGCCCCGGATGCCGCCGGCGTCAGCGTTTATGCCGGCACCTTCAGCGCTTCCGTTTCTACCGCCGCCTTGATCAAGCGGCTGGTCCCGGGCTGCTATGTAACGGCCGGCGGCCATCACGCCACCTCGCGCCCCGACAGCTGCCTGGAGAAAGGCTTCGACGCCGTGGTGCTGGGCGAGGGGGAAAGAACTTTCTGCGAGCTGGTAAAAAGACTGGCCGGCGGCCAGGCGCCGGCCGGCCTGCCCGGCCTGGTGACGAGCCCGGGCGAAACTGTCGCAAGGCCTCAGCCGCTGGACATGGATGCCCTGCCCTTCCCGGCGCGCGACCTGCTTGACATGTCGGTTTACCGCCCGGCGCTGTTCGGCTACCGGCGGCTGCCGGTGGCCAGCATGGTCACTTCCCGCGGTTGTCCTTACTCCTGCGGCTTCTGTTCTAAAAGCGTTTTCGGCTCCGTTTACCGGGCGCAAAGCCCGGCCCGCGTCCTGGCCGAAATGAAAGAACTGTCGGAAAAATACGGCGTGCGGGAGATAACTTTCCAGGACGACACCTTTACGGCCGACCGGCGGCGCGTAATGGAGCTTTGCGCCCTGCTTAAAGAGAGCGACCTGGACCTGACCTGGTCCTGCATGACCAGGGTGGACCTGGTGGACCCTGAACTGCTGGCGGCCATGAAAGGCGCCGGCTGCTTCTCGGCGGCCTTCGGCATAGACGGGGCCGGGGACGGCTCCTGGGGCCTTATGGGCAAGGGGTTCGGCCTGGAAAAAGCCAAGGCCGCGGCGGCGGCCGCCCGCGCCGCCGGCATAGAGACGCGCGGCTATTATATCCTGGGTTACCCGGGGGAAACCCTGCCCTCCATGCGGGCTTCGCTGGCGCGGGTGCTGGAAATAAACACCGATCACGTTTTCTTCGCTTTCGCCCATCCTTTCGTGGACACCGAGCTGTACCGGGCGGCGAAAGAAAAAGGCCTGCTTGAATTGTCCGACGAGGAACTGCTGGAGAACCACGATAACGCGGCGCCGCTGATAAAGGTGCCGGGCGCTTCGCGGGCGGAGCTGGTGCGCTTCTGCAAGCGGGCCTACCTGAAATACTACCTGCGCCCGGGGCCGCTGCTGCGCCGGCTGGCCACGCCGCGCGGCCTGGCCGGCTCCCTGCGGGCCGCGCTATATTTTTTGCGCTGGTATTGAGTTTTCCTCCGGTCAACCCACAAAATCTTTCGACCGGCAGAGCCCGAATTTAACGAACCTGTAAACGTCCCTGACGAAACTGAACAGCTCCCGCTTGCCGAGGTGCTGGATGAAAGCCAGCAGTTTCATGTCCTTGTCGCGCCCGAAGAAACCCGTCCACCTGATCTTTTTGAGCAGGGCGGGGCTGAAGTAGTATTTCCTGTAGGCCGCGCGGAAGAACCTGGCGCAATCCACGGGATGCCGTATGGTCTGGTGCGCGTTGTCCAGCTGCCACAGGCTGACGCCGGGCTTCAGCCTGTCCTGGGCCAGGTAGTCGGCGTGGGTCTTGGTGCCGGGGTAGGGGGTGAGGATATTGTATTTCACCATGGAGGGCCCGTCGCGCATGGAGGCGGCGACGGTCTCCAGCATGTCGGCCTCGTTCTCGTTCTCGAAGCCGAAGATATACGAGCACAGCGAGTGCACGCCCTTCTTTCTCATGCGTTCCAGCAGCGCCGGCGGATCGTACTCGGTTTTGATCTTCTGCAGCCGTTCCCGGTTCCTGCCGTTGACGCTTTCCATGCCGAAGTAGACCAGGCGGATGTTGGCCTGGGCGAACCTGGAGATCAGGGCGTCCCCGCCCCTGAGGAAATTGTCCACCCTGGCGGCCACCATGAACTCGAACTGCTTGTCGAGGCCGCTGGCGATGATGCCGTCCACGATCGCCATGCCGTGCTCGTAGGGGGCCAGGAAATCGTTGTCCACGAACATGATCCTGCCGATGTAGGGGAAGTCGCGCTTTATCTGCAGCATCTCCTCTACGACCTTCGCCGGGGAACGCAGGCGGTAGCGGCGGCCTTCCTTGGGGGCCTGCAGGCAGAATTCGCAGGCGAAAGGGCAGCCGCGCTTGCTTTCCAGGTTGGTGGTGCGCAGGGGCTTGAAGGTGCGCAGGGAATAGACCTGGTACTTCTCCTGCGGGAACAAATGCCGGGCGGGAAAGGGCAGGTCGTCGAGGTTCTCGACGCGGGCGCCGGGGCCGGTGGAGACCGCGGCGCCGTCCTTGCGGAAAACCAGCCCGCCGATCCCCTCCAGGGGTTTGCCGGCCGCCAGTTCGCTCATGCTTATCTCGCCTTCGTTGACGACGCAGACGTCGGCCTGCGGGCATTCGGCCAGGACCCGCTCGGCGGAAAAGGTGGCCGGCAGCCCGCCGAAAACCACCAGCGCGCCGGTGGTCTCTTTTACCGCCGCGGCTATTTTGTAGGCGTTCAGCAGGGTGCCGTAGAGGGCAGGGACGGCGGCGATGTCCGGCCGCAGCTTCAGCAGGCGCTTCTTCAGCCGGGCCACGGAGCGGCAGTCCACCGCGCAGTCTATGACCGTAACGTCATGGCCCTCCCCGAGCAGGCGCGCGGCCAGGCCGGCCGGCCCCAGGTACAGGAGGTCGCTGCTGAAGGTCCATAGCTTGTCCACTATGGGCGGGATAATAAATACGATCTTTTTTTTCATTGCCGCTGGTTCGCGCCGTGCCGGGGCGAACCGGCGGCGGCGGGCCTGCGTTTAGTATATAACATAAATATATTCCAGGCCACCGGCCCGGGGGCGGGCCAGCCGTCTGACGGCGGCGCGCCATTGTGATATAATTTAAAAAACCGCGGACCGGCGCAGGCAGGCCGGCTCCACGGAAAGCAGCTCCCGCTTTGATGAAAATACTTCTGATAAAGGCCGCCAGGCTGAAAAGTTCCGCCAGCAGACGCCATGACGGCGTCATGCCCCCGCTGGGCTTTCTATACCTGTCGGCCGCGCTGAAAAAAGCCGGCTACACGGATATCACCCTGCTGCATCTCGCGCTGGAAGGCATGGGGCGGGAGGGCCTTGAGCGGGAACTGGAGCGGCTTAAGCCGGACGTGGTCGGGATAAGCGCGATGACCTCCGAGGCCGTCTCCATGCATATGGCCGCGGCTTGCGCCAAAAATGGCCGTAATCCCCTGGTGGTGGCGGGCGGGGCTCACCCCACCGCGTACGTCTCCGACTGTCTGGAGGACCCGAATATAGACGCCGTGGTGCGCAACGAGGGGGAGATAACTTTCCCCGAGCTGCTGGCCGCTTACGGGCGCAAGGCCGGGTTCGAGGGGATAAAGGGCGTCTCCTACCGCAGCGGCGGGCGGCGGACGGACAACCCGCCCAGGGAATTCATAGAGGACCTCGATACGCTGCCCCTGCCGGACTGGGACCTGGCGGAGATGGGCCGCTACAAGGACTTCGTGCCCCATTCCCCCATGCTCTACGGGCGCAGGTACATGAGCGTGTTCACCTCGCGCGGCTGCCCGTACCGCTGCACTTACTGCCACAGCATCTTCGGCAAGAGGTTCCGCGCGCACTCACCGGAAAGGGTGCTGCGGGAACTCAGGATACTCAAGGAAAAATACGGCGTCTCCAACGTGGAGATCTCGGACGACGTCTTCAACCTGGACCGGGCCCGCGCCGCCGCGGTAATGAACGGCGTGATCAGCGGCGGCCTGAACCTGAATATTTTTTTCGGCAACGGGCTGCGGGCCGAGCTGCTGGACGAAGAATTGATAGAGCTGTTCTCGCGGGCCGGAGTGAAATACGTCTGCGCGGCCATCGAGACCGCCAGCCTGCGCCTGCGGGAGAAGATCAAGAAGAACGCCGACCTGGAAAAGCTGCGCGCGGCCGTAAAGCTGCTGGTCAGGCGCCGGATCTTCGTCAACGGGTTCGTCATGATGGGGTTCCCCGACGAAACGGTAAAGGAGATGCTGGTCACCGCGCGCTATCTCTGGTCTTTGCCCATACATTCCTTCCTGCTGTTCTTCTGCCGCGGTTACGCGGGCGCGGAGATGTGCGGCACGCTGCCTCCCGCCCGGCGCATAGACCCCAAAACGGATAATACCTGCTTCGTGCCCGGGGGCGGCTGCTCTAGCCAGCCGGCCTGGAAGCTGCTGGCGGTCAAGCAGCTCACTACCGCGGTTTTTTATTTCCTGAACCCGGCCAGGATCTTCAGGATCTTCCGGGACCTGCCGTTCAGGGACGCGCGGCTTTTCTGGTTCCTTTTCAGGACGATGAGCGTAAAATTCTTCAGCCCCGCGAGGCGCTGACGCCGCGGGCGGGCCGCCCCTCGGGGCGGCGGGATATTTCGTAAGATGGTACTAATATGAAAGTTCTGCTGGTTTCTCCGGCGCTGCGCAATATGGACGCGTACCAGGTACGCGCGCGCGGGTGCATGCCGCCGCTGAACCTGATGTATATGGCCTCCTGCCTCCTGGCCGGCGGGCACGAGGTTAAGATCATAGACCTTTACGCCGAAAATCTTTCCGAGGCGGAGTTCCTGGCCCGCGCGAAAGCGTTCGGCCCGGACCTGGCCGGCTTCGCCACTTACACGGCCAGCTTCGATATGGCGGCCGCCGGGGCGCGCCTGCTTAAAAATAATCTGCCCGGGCTTAAGACCGCGGCCGGCGGCATCCACGCGAGCTATCTGCCCGCCGCCTGTCTTAAAAGCGGGGATTTCGACCTTGTAGTGGTCGGTGAGGGCGAGGTCACCATCGTGGAACTGGCGGACAAGCTCTCCAAGGGGGAAAGTCTCTCCGCGGTGGCCGGCCTGGCTTACCTGGAGGACGGCAAGTTCTTCTCGACGGGGCCCAGGGCGCTGATAGAGGATATAAACGCCCTCCCCTGGCCGGCTTACCAGCTGGTGGACCTGTCCAAATATTACCTGGGCATAACCCGCGCCGTAGGCACCGCCCCGGCCGCCTCCGTGCTCACCATGCGCGGCTGTCCCTACAAATGCACCTTCTGCAGCCACCATTTCGGCTACGGCGGCCGCATGCGGGAACGCGCCCCCGCCGACGTGGTCGCCGAAATGAAAAGCCTTTACGACAATTACGGGGTCAGGGAGTTCCAGGTGGAAGACCCTTCTTTCACCTGCGACCCCGCGCGCGTCAGGGAGATCTGCCGGCTGATCAGGGAAAAGAAGCTTAAGATCTCCTGGAACTGCAACGTGCGCGCCAATACCGCCTCGGAGGAGCTGTTCGCCGCCATGTCGGCGGCCGGCTGCCGCCGGGCTTTGCTGGGCGTGGAATCCGGCTCGCAGGAAATGCTGGACCGGATGAAAAAGGGGATAACCCTGGAGGCGGTGCGGCGCACCGTGGCCCTGGCCAAAAAATACGAGATGCGCGTGAACGCGGCCTTCATCCTGGGGACGCCGGGCGAGACGGAGGAAACGGCGCGGCAGACCAACAGTTTCGCCAGGGAACTGGACCCGGATTACGTGATGTTCTCCGTCTACGTCCCCAGCCCCGGCGGGGAGCTGTTCGACGACCTCGCCGCGCGGGGCAAGCTGGACCTGGACAAGGTTTACGGCGCCGACTATATAACGGTTTATTCGGAACGGGAACCGATGGTGGAGCTGAGCGCGGTGCCGGCGAAGAAACTGCTGGCGCTGATGGAGGAGTATACGCGCGGTTTCTACCTGCGCCCCGCTTATGTGCTCAAGCGGCTGCGCACGCTGTGGCTGCCCGGGGAGATCGGGCGGGTGCTCTGGGGCGTGGCCCTGATCTTCAGCCGCCAGTTCAGGACCCTGGCCGGCAGGCTGGCGGGACGAAAGGAAGATGAGAACAGCTGGACATATTAAAAGGCTTTTCCTGCTCTACAGGATCTTCGCCCGGCGCGCCGGGGTCAGGCTGCTGCCCCGGCTGGCGGTTTTCGCCTGGCGGCGTTTCGCGCTGGGCCGGCGCGTGCCGCTGACGGTGATGATGGCGGTGACCTGCCGCTGCCAGTGCGACTGCGCGCACTGCTCGGCGGCCGGGCTGCCCGACGGCGGCCGGGAGCTCTCCACGGAAGAAATAAAAGGAGCGATTCGGGACGCCAGGGCGGTGGGGGCGCCTAAAATAGGGTTCACCGGCGGCGAGCCGCTGCTGCGCGCCGATATCGCCGAACTGACCGCCTACGCTTTCTCGCTCGGCCTCAGCGTCTCCATTGATACGAACGGCCTCCTGCTGGACGAGGCCAGGGTCCGCGAACTGAAGGCCGCCGGCATTTCCAATCTCAATGTCAGCCTGGATTCCCCCGACGCCCGCCGCCACGACCGCCTGCGCGGCAGCCCCGGCTGTTTCGACGCCGCGCTGGGCGCCGTGAAGCTCTGCGCCGGGCTGGATATCCCCTGCGTGGTCTCCACTTACCTTACCGACAGGGCGCTGGCGGAAGGCCGCCTCGACGCGCTTATCGTCCTGGCCCGGGCGGCCGGGGCCACGGCGGTGCGGGCGCTGTTCCCCGTTTACACGGGCAAACTGGGAGACCGCAAGCGCAGCCTGCTTTCGGCGGAGCATAAGCGGCTTTTCTTCAAAAAGTACGCCGATCCCTCTTTCGTCTATTCTGAAAGCCCCCTCTACGATTACGCGGGCGGCGGCATGCAGTGCACCGCGGGCAAAAAGATCAGCGTTTATATCGGGGCGGACGGCGCGGTGCGCAGCTGCTACGTTTCCCGGGCCAGCCTGGGCAACGTGCGCGAGGGCGGCCTGGCCGCGGTGCTGGAGCGCTGCGGGTATTTCGCCCGCGGCAGCGCCGCCGGGTTGGACTGCGGGGCCTGCTGAACAGGTCCCCGGCGCCGGCCGGGGATACAGGTAAAGCTGAAAACGGGAAGAGGGGCCGGGTCAGGCCCGGGGGGCGGTCAGTTCTTTTTCGTGCAGTTTTGTGAAATTCCGGTCGTTCATCGGGCAGTCGAAATGATCCGAGCCCTTCCTGAACATTTCCGAGCCCCACATTCTTTTTACTATCGTCTCCAGCGGCTCTTTGCGGAGATTGCCGAAGCTGGCCGGCAGGTAGCAGCAGGCGAGAACGTCGCCGTAAGCCGACACGTCGAATTTATTCCCTATCATGGAGTTGCACCAGAAAGGCACGTCCTTGTGCTGCAGGAATTCCGTTTCCCAGCAGACGTCGGACGCCACCAGGCCGCGCAGTTTGGCTATTTCCTCGGGTGAAAGCGGCACGTCCTTCTCTTTCCAGCGGCCGCTCTGTATGGACGAAAGAAAGCGCACGCCTACCCCGATCTCGCGGGCCAGGGCGATCATTTTCTCGAAATCCCCGTTGGCCAGGTTTTCCTTGGTGGCGTAGATGGACACGTTGGCGGGGATGCCGTGCTTAAGGCACAGGCGCAGGCCTTCCACGGCTTTGCGCCAGCAGCCGGGGATCCCGCGATTAACGTCATGGTCTTCTTCGCGCGGGCTGTCCAGGCTCACCCTTATGCGCTCTATGCCGGCCGCCTTCAGCCTTAGCACCATGGCTTCGTCCAGCAGCAGGCCGTTGGTGTCCACCGAAGCCATCATGCCCAGTTCCCTGGTCCTGGCCACGTATTCGGCCAGGGCCGGCGCCATCAGCGGCTCGCCGCCGAAGAAATGCACGCAGGCCCCGCCCAGCCCGGCCAGGTCTTCTATGAATTTAAGGATCTCTTCGCGGGTCAGTTCGCCGCCCGCCGGAGCGGGGGCTTTTCCCACGCCGCAATGCGCGCAGGAGCACTGGCACTTGTACGACATCGAAAGGACCACGGTGACCCCGTAAAGAGGCACGAACCTGCGCGCCAGCGGGAGCAGGCGGCGGAAATAAAAGGCCGTAAAGCTTATGAACCAGGACGTTCCGTAAAAACCGCTTAGAAGGGGGCGCAGGCGGAAAGAGAGTTTATTTAACAGCGTGGTCGTGCTCATGAGTTCATATTCTATTGCATATCGTATGGGGTGTCAAATGGCGGCACGTCGGGGGCAAAGCTTGCGGATCCCGGCCCGCTTTTTGGTAGACTATGGGCCTATAACCATGAAGAATTACAGCGAGCCCAGGCTGTTCTGCCGCATCCGGCGCCAAAGGGGCGCCGCGTGAGGCGTCCCCGCGTCCTGCTCGTCAAAAGCCGCAGCCTCGTTACAAAATTAAAAGGCGCGTCCATGCCGCCTTTAGGGCTGCTGTCGGTGGCGGCCTACCTGCGCTCCCGGCTGGGCGCCGAGGTGCGGGTGCTGGACTCGCGCCTGGAGGCGGATATCCTTAAACTGGTCGCCGCCGAAGTGCGCGCGCGGCGCCCCGACGTGGTAGGCGTGAGCGCTCTTACCGTGGAGGCTTACCTGGCGGGAAAAATAAGCGCCGCCGTTAAAGCCGCGGACCCTACGGTCCCGGTGGTGCTGGGAGGGCCGTACGCGTCCTCCGACCCGGAAGGGGCCTTGGGCGATCCCAACACGGACGCGGCGGTCATAGGCGAAGGGGAGGAAACCTTCGCGGAGCTGGTGCGCGTTATAACCGAAGAGGGGCCGCGCTGGAGCGAGCCGGAAACTTTGAGCGGCGTGGCCGGCCTGGCGGTGCGCGCCGGGGCGGGGGTGGAGCGCACGGCGCCGAGACTCCCCATCCGCGACCTGGACGCGCTGCCTTTTCCCGCCTGGGACCTGCTGGATTATAAAAAATTCTGGAAGACCAACGGCATGGCTTCCGTAGGCATAAGGCCTTACCTGCCTATTTTTACTTCCCGCGGCTGCCCGTATCACTGCGTGTACTGCCACCAGATCTTCGGCAAGACTTTCCGGGGCCGCTCACCGGAAAGCGTGGCGGAGGAAGTAAAACTGATCCACAGGCTCGGCACCAAAGACATCGAGGTGCTGGACGACGTTATAAATTACGACCCGGTCCGCTTCGACCGGATCCTCGAGCTGCTGCTGGAGCGGAACCTCCAATCTAAGCTGAATTTCCCCAACGGCATCCGCGCCGATATCGTGCGCCCGGAATCCCTGGACCTGCTTAAGCGGGTGGGGGTGGGCGACGTGGCGCTGGCGGTGGAGACCGTTTCTCCCCGCCTGCAGAAGTACATCAACAAGAACCTTTCGCTGGAGAAGGTCAGCCAAACCATAAACATGCTGGCGGACAGGCGCATCTTCTGCCGCGGTTTTTTTATGCTGGGTTTCCCGACCGAAACCGAGGAGGAGATGCGCGCCACCATCCGCTTCGCCTGCGAGTCGCGGCTGCACCTGGCCCTTTTCTTCACGCCTACCCCGTTCCCCGGCACCGCCATGCACGAGATGTTCAAAAAGGCCGGCAAACTGCGCCCGGACCTGAGCACCATAGACTTCGAGTACACTGCCGCCCCTTTCAACGCCTCGGCGCTGAGCGACGAGGCCTACCTGCGGCTGTACCGGAGCGCCTTCCTTAAATTCCACCTGGACCCGGCGCGCATTTTCCGCATAGCCAGGGACGGCCCGTTCGGCCTGAACGTCCCTTTGCGGGCTTTCAGGTTCTTCAGGAACAACCTCAGCTTCGGGCGCCAGCACGAGAAGTGCTGAGGCTCCGTCCTTCCCCGCCCCGGCCGTCAGAAAGAACGCCGGGGATATTATGATAAAATTGACCTGATGAAGACGCTTTTTGTCCGCGCCGCCACCGAAAGTCTCGGCCTCGAATATCTTTCGGCCGCTCTCCGGGCGCGCGGGCATGAGACCTCCCTTGTCTACGAGCCGCTCCTGTTCGATTCCTTCAGACTGCGGCTGCCTTTTTTTGAGCCTGAAAGCGCCGCCCGCACCGCCCGGCGGGTCGTCGCCCAAAACCCGGGGCTGGTCGGCTTTTCCGCCGAGTCGGACCATTTCCCCTGGGCGCTGGCGGTGGCCCGCGAGATAAAACGCCTCAGCCGCGTCCCCGTGATCTTTGGCGGCGTGCATCCCAGCACCGCTCCGGAGGCCGCGCTGGCCCGGCCCGAGGTCGACCTGCTTTGCGTCGGGGACGGCGAAAAGGCCATCTGCGCGCTGGCCGACCGCCTGGCGGCAGGGCAAGGGCCGGAGGGTATCGATAATATCTGGTTCAAGAGGAACGGGGTCCCCGTAACCGGCCCCGTGCGCCTGGAAACCGGGCTGGACTCGCTGGCGTTCCCCGACAAAGACCTGTTCTTCCGGGAATACCCGGGCTTCGTGCTGGATACCTATTCGATCATAACGGGCAGGGGCTGCCCCAACGCCTGCACCTACTGCCACAACAGCTCCATGCGCCGGGTTTTGTCCCGCCTGGGCTGCCGCGATAATTTTCTGCGCCGGCGCAGCGTGGCCAACGTTCTAGAGGAGTTAACCGCCGCCAAGAAAAAATACGGCTTCAGGCGGGTTTCCTTCTGCGACGACCTCTTTATCTCGGATCCGGCCTGGCTGGAGGAATTCGCCGCCGCCTACCCGCGGCGGATCGGGCTGCCGTTCTTCTGCAATATCCACCCGGCCGACGCGGACCAGCGCGCGGTGGCCCTGCTGAAGGCGGCCGGCGCCACCGCCGTGAACATGGGCGTGCAGACGGTAAGCGAAACGCTGCGCCGGGAATGCCTGGGCCGCGCCGAAAGCACGGAGGCCTCGGTCAAGGCTTTGCGCCTGCTGGAACAGGCCGGCCTGTTCGTCTATACCAATTTTATTTTCGGGCTGCCGGGGCAGGACGGCGGGGAGATGGAGCGGGTGGCGGCCTTCGCCGCGGCCAACCCGGCCGGTTTTCACGACGTGAACTGGCTGCGGTACTACCCGGGCACGGCCCTGCTGGAAAAAGCCCGCAAAAGCGGCCTGCTGCCGGAAGGCGACGCCAAAGCGGTGGAGGAAGGGGCTTTCTCCGTCCCCTACGGCCACGGCGGCCACAGCTATACTCCGGAGCGCGCCCGGCTGCGCAACATGGTCTTTCTCGCCTCGCTGCTGCCCGGCCCGGCCGCGAGGTTCGCGCTTTCCAAAAGACTGTGGCGCTTCCTGCCGGCTTTCAGCTTGCGCCTGCCGGCCATAGCCTCTCGGGCCCTTTGGGCGCGTCTCAGGGGCAACCGGAACCCTTACCCCAATTTTTCGCTGGCCGGCAGCCTGCGGTATTTCCTGCATTACCTGCTCGTAGTTTACTCCGTGCGCGCCGCGGCCCCGGCCGTGCGCGCGGTCAGGCGCGCCTTCGTGACGGCGCGCGGCGCTTTGTTCCTGGCCGGCCTGCTCGACGCCCGGCGCGCGGCCCGCTACGCCGTTTATTTCATCGAACGCCGGGTGCTGCGCAGGAAAATACCGGGCATGGCGGCTTTCGCCGCCACTTTCGCCTGCCAGTGCCGCTGCGGAGCCTGCTCTTCCGGCACTTTCAGGGAGCTTTTCAGCGACCGGGTGATGAACCGGGAGAAGGCTCTCGCCCGCCTGGAGGAACTGGCGCGGCTGGGCGTGCCGCGCGTGCACTTTACCGGCGGGGAAAATACGCTGGTGCCCTTTCTGCCGGAGCTGGCCGCTTTCTGCGCCCGCGCGGGCATGACGGTATTCGTGGAGACCAACGGCCTCAGGGTCACCGGGGAGCTTGTGCTGGAGCTGAAGCAGGCGGGCCTCGCCTGCCTGAACGTCAGCCTGGACGCGGCTGCTGCCGGCGCTCATGACCGGGCGCGCGGGCTTCCCGGCTGCCACGCCGCCGCGCTCAACGCGCTGGCGCTGGCCAGAAAACACGGCCTGCCCGCCATGGC
Source organism: Elusimicrobia bacterium GWA2_61_42 (assembly GCA_001799615.1). Classification (GTDB taxonomy): domain Bacteria; phylum Elusimicrobiota; class Elusimicrobia; order Elusimicrobiales; family UBA9959; genus UBA9959. The sequence goes on from MGTU01000004.1 coordinate 50,421, forward strand.
CTCCTGCTACGCCACGCGGGAAAGCGCCGCCGACGGCTCTCTGCCGGCTTTACTGGCGGCCGCGGCCGCCGCGGGCGCCTCGGCCGTGCGCATACTGCCGCCGGTGCCGTCCGGCTCCTGGGCCGACAGGTTCGAGGAACTCAGTCTTTCCGCTTCCGACCGGGAAGCGGTGCTGGCGGCGGCCTTCTCCTCGCCGGTACCGGCGCTCGACCGGACAGGCCTTGTGGACTGCGAACTTTCCTCCGCTTATAAAATAATGGTGCTGCCGGACGGGAGCCTTGCGCCCTGCGAACATTTGCCCTATATCTTTACCGGTTCCGAAAAACTCGCGGTGGCCGCGGTCATAGCCTCCGCTTACTCCGAGAACAGCTTCGGTCCCGCGACGGCCTGCTGGCCTCGGAACAAGGCCTGGCGGGCGGCGCACCCCGAAGCCTCGCGCGGCCGGGTCGTTTACCTGCCGGTGCCCGCCGTCGGGAGGGCCGGATGAACCCGAGGGAGCGGTTGGTCCTCAAGACGGGGGAATTGCTGTCGCCCGGCTTTGCCGCCAGGGCGAAAGTCTTTGGCGCCGGCCGCGCGGGCAGGCTGGAAAGATTCAACCTGCTGCTCTCCCGGGCGCGCGCCGCTTTGCCCGCCTACGACGGCGCCTGCGCCTCCGCCCTGGACGGCAGGCCGGGGCTGGCCGCTCTCGACGAAATCTCAAAACTGCCCGTGCTGGGCAGGGCCGACGTGGCCGGCTATGCCGGCGGCGGCGCCCTGGCCAGGCTGGAAAGCGGGGGCACAAGCCTGTCGGGCCGGGTCGAGACCGCCCTCGACCTGAACGGCGTGCTGCTGCGTTACGCCGGGCTGCTGTCGGTGCTCGGGGAGGCCGGTTGGGCCATGGGACGCAGGACGGCCGCGCTGCACCCGGTGGAATACGGCTATTTCAACAATTTCGGCGGCCTGCTGCGCTCCGGGGCGTATGGAAAGATCGTATTCGAGTTCTTTCAGCAGTACGTTCTTTACGGACTTTTTCACAACCGGAAGAATATTTATTACGACCGCGGGGTTTTCCAGGCCGAAGACGCGGCCCTGGACCTGCTTCGGCGCGCGGCCGGAGGGGAGCCGGAGTTCCTGATCGCCAGGCCCGACGTCCTCGGCGCCGGGCTGGCGGCGGCCAGGCGCGGCAAGCTTCCCCCGTTCAGGAAGCTAAAAGCCGTCCTGACGGTCGGCACCGCGCTGGGCGAAGAAGTGCGGGCCGCGGCTTCGGAGATGCTGGGCGCGCAGGTTTACAACATGTACGCTTCCACGGAACTGGGCTATGTGGCCCTGGGCGGCCCCGGCTGTGAAGGCTGGCTGCACGTCGACGAAGGCGACCATCTCGTGGAGACCGGCCCCGGCAACGAGCTGATAGTTACCGATCTTAACAACCGCGTCACGCCCATGCTGCGCTACGCCACCGGCGACGTCGCCTGGCTGGAGCGCAGACGCTGCCCCTGCGGCCGCGAAGGCCTGATGCTAAAGCCGCGCGGCCGGAAAGGGAAGTTCCTGGAAACCGCGGCGGGGGGCAGGCTGTACGAAGCGGAGGCGGCAAGCCTGGCTTTTGCCTCGGGGCTGCCCCTGTTCCAGTTCTCGGCCGGGAAAAATGAGGTAAGGCTGGCGCTCAACGGAAAGCCCGCGCCCGGCGCCGCGGCTATAACCGCCGCGCTGGGGCTGCCGGAAGGCCGTTGCGTCCTTTTGCCCGGCGCCAATTTTGAAATACCTGCCTCCGGAAAATTCAGCTTTATCATATGAGAGCGCTAAAAGACCTGTTCCTTAAATATCCCGCCGCCGCCGCGGCCGGCGTCGCGCTGTTCGCGGCTTTCGCCGCTTTCTACGCCGCGACGGTCACCAACATCTATTCCTTCGACCCGAAGTACGCGATCTACATGGACGTGCTGAACCTCTACTGGATCCCTTCCCTGTCCGATCCGGCGCTGTTCCCGCGGGACCCGGTCGCCGCCCAATGCCGCTCGATGTGGGGCCCGTTCATCACCGAAGGTCCGTGGATCTGGCTCTCTTCGCTGTTCATGCGCGTTAAGCCGTACGCGCTGGGGATGGCCCTTTTATCCTCGCTGGGCTGCGCGGCGGCCGCGCTGCTGGTTTTCCGCCTGGCCCTGAAGTCCGCCGCCCGGCCGGCGGCGGCCGCGGCCGCGCTGCTCTTCGCCGTCTACTTCCTGTCCACCAATACTTTTTTCGGCGTGCCGCGCCTGTACGGCTTCCTGGCTTTTCTGGCTTTCCTCCTGGCCGCCGAGGAAAAGCGCTTCCTTCTGCTGCCTTTCCTGATACCGGCGGGCTTCATTCTGTACCCGGCGGTTTCCGCGGGCCTGGGGGTCTCGGCGCTGCTGGCGCCGGTTTTTTACCGGCGGCACTTCCGGGAGCATAAACTGCTGCCGCGCTACGCGGCCGCCATGGCGGCCGCGGGGCTGCTCTGCCTGGCGGCCCTGTGGCGCAGCGTGACCCTGGGCGGCGTTTTCCGGGCCTTAGGCGCCGGCAGCGGTTTCGAGATCGACAAACTCTACCAGTTCGTCTCGGCGCCGGTAAGGCCGGACAGCCTGTGGGACCTGGTGACGTATTTCCTGCTGAACTTCAACGAGCACGGCAACTTCTACCCGGTGATGAGCGCCCTGCTCCTGCTTGTTTTTCTCGCCGGCTGGTGCGTGAAGCTCGGGCGGCCCGCGCTGCTGCCGGCCTCGCTGAAGCTTTCGCTGGCCGGTTCCCTGGGGGCTTTCGCGCTCCTGTACCTCACGCACCCCGTCTCCGCTTCCAGGCAGATGGTGTTCATCGTGCCGCTGGTCGTGGTTTTCCTGGCCGCCGAGGGCGTATACCGCCTGGGCGGAGAGAAACCCAGGACGCTGCTGGTGGGCGTCGCCGCGGCGCTGGTCTTCGGCGTCCTGCATCCGCGGCTGGGCCTGAGGGAATCCTGCCGGACTTTCGCCCCGGTTTACGGCTACCTTTCAGCGCTGCCGCCCGACGCGATAGTGGCGGGCCATCCCGACAGCGACCTGCTGCATACCATCCCGGTATTCGCCAAAAAGCAGGTTTTCATCTCGGACGAACATCGTGACCAGTACCTCTTTACCCTGAACCGCAGCGCGGATTTCACGGCGATGCGGGCCGCGCTCGTCTCCGCTCTTTATTCCGCCTCGCCGGCGGCGGCCTGCGCGCTGAAAGCGGCCTATGGCGTGGATTATGTGGCGCTGGAGGATAAATTCTTCACCCCGGAATACCTGGCCCGGGCGGCCGCTTCGTCTTTTCCGCTGGACGCGGAGACCGCCCGCGCCGCGGCTAAAACCGCGGACCCGCTGGGTTTTTATAATTACGCGCGCGCCCGGCCGGCTTTTTCCTGGAAGAACGAGCGCAGCGGGGGCGCGGTGTTCGCGCTTTCGTCCTGCGTGAAAAAAGAGGCGCGCAAATGACCGGCGTCCCCAGCGGCGCCCGCCCGGCGGCGGTTTCTCCCAACGATAAAGCCGAATGGGACGCCTGGGCGGAGTCTTACGCCCGCGACGTGGACTGGATAGAGGAGATCCATAACGCGGATCTGGCAAAACTGACTTGCGCGGACGGCGCGCGTGCGCTGGATATCGGCTGCGGCACCGGCCGCCGGGCCCTCGCGGTCTTCGGGCGCTCGGCCAGGCTGACCGCCGTGGATTTCTCGCCCGGCATGGCGGCGGCGGCCAGGCGGACGCTGGCCGGCCTTAAGCAGGCCGAAGTGCTGGAGCTGGATATTGAAAAGGACGCCCTGCCGGCGGGCCTTGAATTCGACGCGGCCATAGCCGTTTCCGTCATGCACCATCTCAAGGACGCGCGGGCCGCGCTGGACCGCGTAAAAGAAAGGCTGGCCCCCGGTGGCGTGATCGTGATCGTGGACGCCGTCTGCGGCAATTCCCCGCTGTCCGCGGCGCGGTATTATCTTGAAATGCTCGGCCTGCACAACCCGTTGAAACTGGCGCTGGCTTTTGCCAGGGGGCTCCTGCTGGATACGCGCCTGTCCCGCCACAAAGCCCGCGAGGCGCGCCTGACCTTCGCAGAATTTTCCGGGCGCTATACGGCCATACTGCCGGGCGCGCGCGCGGAAGTGCGCCACGGCCTGTTCGGCTACCTGGTATGGAAGAAACCTCTTTGACCCTTATTTCCCCGCGTGCCGGCGGATCAGCGGGCCGGCGGCGGCCAGCAGCCGCAGCGGCGCGCGCTTCAGGATGGCCCTGGGCAGGGAGAAGCGCGCCTCCTCCGGGTCCAGGCCGGGCCGCGCGGTCGGCGAGTAAACGCGGAAATAATAATTTATAGGTTCTTCCCCGCCGCCCCATTTCTTTTTGTGCTCGTAAACCCCCGACTTGCGCCGCGTGCGCATGAAGTCGTAGGCCCGCAGGCCTTCGGCGCAGGCCAGGCGGAGGGTGGCGTCGAACAGCCTTACCTTCGGAAAAAAACTTTCGAATTCCGGCAGGCCGGCGTTCACGTCGGCGTAAAAAACATTCGCGTGCGTCAGCCCGAAAAGCAGCGCGGCCGGTTTCTTGTCCACGGAGGCCGTAAAAAGCCGCCCCAGTCCTTCGCGCATCAGGCGTTCGAAATGCGCCGCCGGCAGCGGAGGCGAGCCGAAGGCGCGCATCTGCCGCAGGTAAATGCCGTATACCGCGCCCAGCGCCGCGGGGTCGCGCGTTTCCGCGACGGCGACGGTTTTGTCGGCCTTGCGCAAATTCTTTATCAGGTTGCTATGGAAGCCGCGCCGCAGCGTTTCGTAGGGGCGTCCGGCGTCCAAAACCAGCCGCAGGTAGGGCGCGGCGGCCTTGAAACGCGGATCCTGCCCGCCGCCCGAAAATAAAATATCCGCGCCGCGCAGCTCCGCGTACTCCGCGCCTGTTTCCGCCGCCAGCGCGTCCAGGGCCGAGACCAGGGAGTCCCTGAGAGCCCCGGTTTCTTCCGGCGTGAGGGAGACGCCGGGATACAGCCACAGGCCCGGCTCGTCCGAAAATGGCAGGGAGACCAGCCGCGTGCCGAAAAGGAAAGAGCGCAGCACGGCGCAGGAGAAAAAACCGATGTCCGCGAGATCTTTTTTTATCCGGAAATTCCGGAGGTCGTAGCGGTAGAGTTCCCGGCATAAGCCGGCCCAGGCGACGGTGCCGGAATACGGCGCGCCCACGGCGCGCGGCGGGGTAAGGCTCTGAGCCGGCTCGAGTTCTATCATGGCTTCAGCTCCTGGGCCGCCGCCAGGCCTTGTTCGGTGGAAACGGCCGGGCTCCAGCCCAGCGCGCGGATGCCGGCGGCGTCATGCGACCAGCTGGCGCAGGCCTCGCCGAGGCGGGCCCGGTCCGCGCCTATAAATCCCGGCAGGTAAAGCCCGGGCAGGCGCAGCAGCCCGTCGAGGGCGGCGGAGACCGTCTTGAGCAAACTTACCGGCAGGCCGATCAGCGCCGGCTTTTTCCCGCGCGGCGAGCCGATAAGAATGAGCAGCCGCCGTACGCTGAGGGAGCCTTCGCTGATATTAAAGGCCGACCCGCTTTTCGCTTTCTCAGCCGCCAGCAGCGCGGCGTCCAGCAGATTTTCCAGGCAGCAGAGCGAAATCTCGTTCTTTCCGGAGCCGGGCACGGCCGCCGCGCCCCGGCTGACCGCGGCGAACAGCGCTGCCCAGCCCGGAGCGCCGGGACCGTAGATCATGGCCGGGCGCAGTATGACGTAGTCCAGCCCGGAAGCTTCGGCCGCGGCCTTCAGCGCGGCCTCGCCGGCCAGCTTGGACCTGCCGTAAAAAGTCAGGGGCTTAGGTTCGGCCGAGTCGGCCAGGTTTTCGCCCGGGCCCAGCGCCGAGATGGAGCTGAAATAAATGAACCGCTTTGCCCCGGCCCGCGCGGCGGCCGCTGCCAGCGTCCCGGTGGCGGCGGCGTTCACGGCGGTAAAATTTTCTTCCAGCCCGCGCCTTGAAACCAAAAAGCCTTTCGGTCTTACCAGCGCGCCCAAATGCCACACCAGGCTTGCGTCCCTCGCGGCGGCCGCGAGGGAGGCCTCGTCCAGCAGGTCGCCGCGGACTATTTCGACTCCCGGCAAAGCCAGGCGCGAAACGTCCGCGCCCGGCCGCGCCAGGCAGCGCACCCGCCGGCCCGCGGCCGAGAGGCGCTTTACCAGGGCCAGGCCTATAAAGCCGGTAGCCCCCGTGACCAGCTCGGCGGCGGGCATCAGGCGCCCCCTTTCAGTCTGGCCAGGATGAAATGGGCGTACAGGCGCAGGAAACGGCCGGTGTGGAAGTCGCTGCGCGGGCGGCTTAAAAGCCTGGCCAGCGCCCGCAGCGCGTTGCCGCCGGCGAAAGTGAAAAGGCCGGGCCTGGCGGCGAAAAAACTCCGGGAGAAGCGCGGCAGGCGCGGCAGCAAGGTCAGCAGGGTGAAATAGGCGCGCTGCCTGGCCGGCGGCAGCGGCGAATAGCCGGCGGGCCGCATGAGGCCGCCGGCCGCCGGGCGGGCCGGGCCGGCCGCCGCGGCCAGCGGGGTGCCCGGGTACAGGCGCAGGAAAAAAACTTCGTTGTGGTCCGGCGTGTTCTCCGCGTAAAAAGCGGCCAGCGCGGCCAGTTCTTCTTCGTTCTCGTCGGGCAGGTCCAGGATATTGTCGCAGGTGACGTAGACGCCGGCCGCTTTCAGGGCCTTTATGGCGGCGGCTATGTCGGCGTTGGCCGCGCGCCGGCCCAGCAGGTCCGCCCGCCGCGCCTCGTCGAAACGCTGTACGCCCAGCTGGGCCTTGAAGCAGCCGGCGGCCGCCAGCGCGCCCGCGTGCCGCGCCAGGCGCGGGTCCGGGAACACGAAGCAGGAGAAAGGCAGCCGCACCCTGGCGGCGTAGAGCGGCAGGAATTTCTCAAGCCAGGCGTAGTCGGAGTTGAAAACCTCGTCCGTGAAATGGACGAAGCCGGGTTTTTTCCGCGCCGCGGCTTCCAATTCCAGGACTACGCTTTCTGGCGAGCGGCGGCGCAAAGCCGGCACGCCGGAGGGCTTGTAAAGTTCGCGGTAGACGCTGTTGCAGCAGTAGGCGCAGGCGTGCGGACAGCCGCGCGAGGACGAAACCAGGTAGCCGGCGGAAAAGACCGGGGCCGCCGCGGGAAAAATATCCTTATCCGGCCCAGGCAGCGCGTCCAGGTCGTCCGGCGGGGAGGGCGGCGGGCCCTTGGTCACGATGTCGCCGTCCCGGGCCCAGATGCCCGGGGGCAGCGGCCCGCCTTTTTCCAGCCGCGCGGCTAAAGCCGGCAGCGCCAGGTCTCCTTCGCCCAGGCAGACGAAGTCCGCGCAGCCGGCCGCCAGCGTGCCGGCCGGGTCGCTGGACGGGTGTATGCCGCCGAAAATTATTTTGGCGCCGGTGCGTTCTTTGATCGCGCGGGCCAGGTCCAGGGCCCAGGGGAGCGTGTCGGTAAAGACCGAGAAAGCCGCCAGGTCAGGGCGGAAGGCGGCGGCCCGCTCCAGCAGCGCCTCCCGGGACTTGAAAAGGCCGGCCAGCGCCGGGACGCGCCAGAAACCGGCCTCGTCGAAGAGGCAGGGGTCCAGCACCAGCGCGGTCTCATGGCCGGCGGCTTTCAGCGCGGCCGAAAGGTACTCGATGCCGAGGCTTTCGTAGCCGTTATGGACGAACAGGATTCTCATGGAGGGATCTTTTGACGCGCTCGGCGGCGGCCCAGGCGTCCAGCAGGCACTCCTCGGTGTCCTGGTAGGCGTGGGAGCCGGTCCTGCCGCAGAGGGCAAGGTTGGTGAACCCTGCCAGGGCGGCCTTGGCCGCGGCCAGCGGCGCCTCGGAGCCGGAGTAAAGCAGGGGGTAGGCGTGCGGCAGGCGCGCTGCCGCCACGCGGCCGGTCTCGCAGGCGCCGGCCAGGGCTTTCAGAGCCGGGGAAGCGAAGGCCCGGGCGGCCAGTTCCTCATCCTTCAGGTTCCAGACGGCGTCGCCCTCGTCGCAGAAAAATTCGAAGGTCATGGGCAGCCAGCCCCCGGGGGCCATGAGCGGGCTCCAGTTGGCCAGCTCGCAGGCCCGGGAGAAGGCCGCGTCCTGGTCCGGAAAATATACCCAGTGCTGGGCCAGGCGCTGCCTGCGCCTTAAAGCCGCGAAGAGCACCACCAGCGAACGGTATTTTAGCCCAACCGCTTTCCTGCCGGTCTCGCCCGGGAACAAGCCCAGCAAAGAGGTCAGCGGGATGGAGGAAACGAGGAACCGGAAACCCGCGGTATGGCGTTCGCCGCCCATTTTAAAAGCAAGTCCGGCCGGCAGGCCGTTCTTGAAAGCCAGCTCAAGGGGCTCGGCGTTCGTCAGCAGCGTCATGGACGGCCCGGCGCTTTCCGCCAGGGCCGCGGGCAGTTCGCCGATGCCTTTTTCAGGGTACAGGAAAGAACCCGCGTTCTCCTTGGAGGAAAGCCTGCCGCCCAGCAATTCCAGCAGCAGCGATTTCAGGCTGAAGCCGCCTCCGATGCGGCGCTCCGCCCAGAGCGGGGACAGCTCGTCCGTGCCGAGGCCCCAGACTTTTTTCGTGTAATCGCGGAAGTAAAGGTCGTGCACGCCGGGGCCCAGGCGGTTCTCCAGCCAGTCCTTGAGAGTCGGCTGGCCGTGCGGCTTCGGGGCCGCGCGCCGCGCCGAGAAGAGGAGCGGCGCCGCGTAGAGCAGGCCGTTGAGGGGGGTGGGCGGGTAGTTGAGCAGCCGGCCGCCGGTGAAGACCGCGCTGGAGCGCCTGCGCCGCAGCAGGCCCCGGCCCGCCAGGAGTTTCTCCGTCCACTTCCTGACTTCCGGTTTGGAGAAATAAAGCCTGTGGCCGCCGAGGTCGAACAGGAACTCCCCGGCCCTGGCGGTCCTGGAAAGGCCGCCCGCCTCGGCCGCCTTCTCGAGGACCAGGGTTTTGTACCCGGAATCCTTGAGGCGTTCGGCCAGCGCCAGGCCCGAGATGCCGCCTCCGAGTATGAGGACGTCCGCCTTGTATTCCATTTACACTATTCTACAAATTTCATTCCCGCCGGAATCCAATTTGATAGAATAGCGTTCTCAAGATGCCGGATATCCCCGTTTGGAACAAATGCGACAACCGCTGCGTGATGTGCGCCAATACCAGCGCCTTCGCTCTTAACTCCCGCCGCCATTACTTTTTAAAGCGGCAGGCCGTCAGGCTCGAGCGCCACCTGCGCGGCGCGGCCGCCTACAGCAAGAACGCCCGGGTGGCCGGCGCGTGGAACCTGACCGGGGGCGAACCGACCCTTAATCCCGATTTTCTCCGTACCGTCGCCTATTTCCGCCGCCGCCTGCCCGGAGAGCCGCTGACCGTGCTTTCCAACGGGCGCCGTTTCTCGGACAAGGCTTTCGCCGCGGCCTTCGCCGCCGCGGCCCGCCCGCCGTTCACGCTGGCGGTGTCCCTGCACGGCCCCGCCGCCGCCGCGCACGACGCGGTCGCGGGGGTAAAAGGCGCCTTCGCGCAGACCCTGGCCGGGCTGAAAAATATTTTCGGCCTGCCGGGCGCCCCTTTCGTGGAAATACGCGTGATCCTGCACAAGCTTAATTACCGCGGGCTGGGCGCCACGCTCAAGTTCATAAAGCGGTCTTTTCGCGGACGCCCTTACAGGGTGGTGGTGATGCATTATGAGCAGGAAGGCCGCGGCGCCCGCAACCGCGCCAGGCTGGCGGTCCCGCTTTCCTCCACCGCGCGCGCCGTGAACGCCGCCGCCCGTTCCCTGGCGGGCTTTTCGGAGGCCCGCCTCTACCATTTCCCGCTCTGCCTGCTTAAGCCGGGCCTGCGCCGCCTGGCCGTTATCAGTCTGCCCCCCGAGGACCGGGTCTATCCCCGGCCGTGCCGGGCCTGCGCCGCGCGAACAGCCTGCGTAGGGCTGATGCGGCCCTATTTCCGCGCCTGCGGAGCGGGAGAGCTGAAGGCGCTGGCCGGGAGCGGGGCGTGATCGCGCTGTTCCTTTCTATGCTGGTCACCGGGGCGGACCCGGTGCAGCGGCAGGACCTGCAGGATTATTTCTGCAAAGATACGAATAAACCTTTTTTCGAGCTGCGCGAAGGCCTGCTGCGCCCGGCCCGGGCGCAATGCGCCGCCGACAGCTTTTCCGCCGTCAAGCCGGCCGGCCAGGCCAGGGTTTTCGTGGTCGGTGAGTCGGTGGCCCAGATACTGGGTTCCGGCAGGCTCCAGGAAAAAGCGTCGCCGGGTCTGGAAATAATTAATTGCGGGATGGGCGGCTACGAAAGCCGCCGGATCTCCGCCGTCCTGGACGAAACGCTGGGGTACGACCCCGACCTGGTGGTGCTGCTCAGCGGCAACAACGAGGGGGGCAAAGAGCCCTGTCCCGGGATCTCCGGGGACCTGAGGCGGCGCGAGCAGCGCCTGTGGGAACGGCTGTATTCTGTTTTGGGCGGCGGTTATGGCAAAATAGAAGCTTCCCTTAAGATCCATGAGCGGCGCGTAAGGAGCATGGCCGCGGCCGCGAGGAAGAAGGGCGTTCCGCTGGTGGTCTGCACGCTGCCGTATAATTACCTGCTGCCCCCGCACGGCAGCGCGCCCCTTGAGAACCCGGCTTTTTACCGCGGCCGGCGGGCGCTGGAAAAAAAGGACTACGCCGCGGCGGTTTCCGAATTCACGAACTGGCTGAAAAAAGAGCCGGAAAACCCCTTTGCCGCGTATTACGCCGGGATAGCCCTGTTCGCCGCGGGCAAAACGGCGGACAGCCTGGAATACCTGGAGCTGGCGCCGAAAATTTCTTCTTCCCAGGATAAGACCAGCGCCGCGAGGAACGCCATGCTCAGGCGCGTGGCGCAGGAGGAGGGGGCCTGCCTGGCGGACCTCGAAGCCGCTTTTAGAAAACTCTCGCCCGGGGGCGTGCCCGGGTTCGAACAGTTCACGGACGGCGTGCATTGGCGGTCAGGCTACGGCGGCGCGGCCTGGGACGCTATTTTTTCAGCGGCCAGGGCCTGCGGCATAAAAGGCGCGGCCGGCTACAAGGGGGCCGCCGCCGGCCCGCAGGAGAACGCGGACTGGGACGCCCCGGAGAAAAGGCTGTCTTACGCCGTTTCCTGGATGAGCGGGGACGAGCTCAGCGAAAAGGCCGTGGTTTTGCTGGAGTATCTCGCCGGGAAGAGCCCAAAAGTGCTGGAAAAAGCCCTAAGTTCTCCCGCCGCCCTCAGGCAGGTCTTTATAAGCAATTTCTGGTCTTCCGGCACCGCGGCCGGGCTCGAGGCCGTCTACCCCGGCTTCGTCTTCCACGCCGCGGAGGCCTACCGGCGCTCCGGGCGGTTAAAGGCCGCCTTGGAGCTGGCTGAAAAACTTTCAAAGAGCGGCTACGCCAACTGGCGCCTTAACCTGCTGAAGGCAAGAACGCTGAGCGCTTTGGGCAGGGACAAGGAAGCCGCGGCGCTGCTGCGCGGCCTGGCCGGGGGGCGGCACCAGGGCGAGGCGGCTTTCGCCCTTGGTCTCGCGCTGGGTCTCGACGTCCCGGCCCCCTGCTCCGAAACGCCGCGTGAAAAAATGGAAAAATCGCGGGATTTGTCCGACCGGGGCGCCAAACTTATGGCCGGGGGCGACGCGGCCGGGGCCGCAAAGGCTTTTTCGGCCGCTTACGAAACCGATCCTTTTAACACCGGGGCTCTTATGAGCCTGTGCGTAGCGGAGAAAAGACTGGGACAGATAAAAGCCGCCCTGGAGCACTGCGCCGAAGCCGCCGCGGCCGCGCTGAAGGATTGCGGGCGGGGAGGCGGGCAAAGCCGCGTGCAGGCGGCCGGCGCTTTGCTGGAGACCGGGCGCATACACCAGGAGGCGGGACGGCCCGCCGAGGCCGCCGCGGCCCTGAAGAAGGCTTTGAAAACGGCGCCGGCGAAGTGGGATCGCGCGGCGGAAGCCGGCGAGCTTTTAAATGCTTTGAAGCGGTGATTTTTTATATCATATTAATATCCCGGGGCGCCCGGGACTTTTTAATGAAATATCTCCTTCCCGTTTTCCTTTTGTTCCTGTCGGGCTGCCTGTCCGGAGCCGCGGGCCTGCGCCGCGGTAAGGACGTCTATCCCGATTTCGCGGCGCTTAAAGCCGCCAATACCGAGGGTCTGAACTATTCCCGCGAGGTCTACGACCGGGGTTCGGACGTGGCGATCTTCGCCATACACGGCGGCGATATCGAGCAGGTCACCGCCAGGCTGGCCCGGGGCGTGGCCGGCAGGGATTTTAACCTTTATATTTTCAACGGCTGGCTGGGCAGGGACAGCGGCCGCCTGCACGTGACCGCGGCGCGTTTCGACGACCCGCAGGCCGTGTTCCTGGCTACCTCCAGCGTGCTGGGGATCTCCCTGCACGCCCAGGCCGACCGCGGCGCCTGGGTTTGCGTGGGGGGAAAGAACAAAATGGCCGCCGCCCTTATCGCCAGGCGGCTCGGAGACGCCGGGTTCGCGGCGGAGACCCCCTGCCAGCGCCTGCCCGGCACCTCGGACAAGAACATCGTGAACCGGCCTTCCGCGGGCGGGGTGCAGCTGGAGCTGACGCTGCGCCTGCTGGACAAGCTTGAGCAGGACGGAGAGTATTTATCTAAATTTACCGAGGCGGTGCGGATGGGAGCGCTGGAGTCGCTGGCTTCGGTCAAGGCCGGCGCTAAATAAGCGCGGCACGCGATATAAAGCAAGGAGCAAACAACCATGAAAAAGATCAGGATCTTCGCTTTCGGCGGCAATGAAGTGGCCCCGGTCGGCCTCAAGGACAAGGACGGCAAGGCCATCAACCCCGACATCGCCATGCAGTGGCAGCGCACCGCCGAGACCGGCAAGCTGGTGGCCGACATTTTCGAGAAGCACCCCAAAGACCTCTACGTCATCACCCACGGCAACGGCCCGCAGGTAGGCAATATCCTGATGCGCGCCGAGATGTGCCGCCCCCAGCTCTTCCCGCTTTCTCTCGACGTCTGCGTGGCCGACACGCAGGGCGCGATGTCCTTTATGATGGCCCAGCTCAACAACGAGCTGAACATCCGCGGCATCGACAACCTGCTGGCCGGCATCGTGACGCAGGTGGTGGTGGACAAGGACGACCCCGATTTCAAGCACCCGTCCAAGTACGTGGGCCAGTCCTATAACGCCGAAGAGGCCAAGCAGCGCACGGCGGACGGCTGGACCATGAAGATGTACAAGAAGGACGACAAGGGCGCCGAGATCTGGCGCCGCGTGGTGCCCTCCCCCGTGCCCACCGACATCGTCGAGATCGACGCCATCGAAGCTATGCTGGAAAAAGGCATAGTGCCCATCACCGTGGGCGGCGGCGGCATCCCCGTGCGCGAGGTGACCCCCGAGATCAAGGACGGCAAAGAAATTTATACCACTAATTACGGCGTGAAGTATTCCAAGCCCGCCAAGGGCGAAAAACCCCTGAAGATGTACACCGGCGTGGAAGCCGTTATCGACAAGGACCTGGCCAGCGCCCTGCTGGGCTGCATGCTGATGAAGCGCGCCAAGGCCCGCGGCGAAGAGGTGGAGGTCAGCCTGACCATCTTCACCGGCGAGGACGGCGCCAAGCTGAATTACCAGAAGCCGGACGAGAAGAGCCTGCGCGTGGTCAAAGTTTCCGAGCTGGAAGCCATCTACAACCAGGTGCCCCCGCCTTTCCCCGCCGGCTCCATGGGCCCCAAGATCAAGGCCGTCATAGAATTCATCAAGGGCGGCGGCTCCGTGGCTTATATCTCCAAAACGGAGCTGTTCGAGGAAACCCTGGCCGGCAAGGCCGGTACCACGGTGCTGCCCGGCTAGAGGGCCGGCAAACCGGCCAAGAGGAGGGCCGGTCTTTAAATCCCGGCGCGTTATTTTTTATCTATGAAGAAAATCAAAACTTTACAGTGCATACGCTGCGGCAAGGACCACAAGCTGGCGGACGCCAAGTACAACTGTACTTCGTGCGGCGGCAACCTGCAGGTGCTCTACGACTATAACCTGATAAAGAAGCGCCTTAACTACGAAGTGCTCAAGGACAACCCCGAGCGCAGCATCTGGCGCTACCTGGACATCCTGCCCGTTTCCAGCATCAAGAACGTGCCGCCGGTGCAGGTGGGCTGGACGCCGCTTTACCGCGCGGAAAAACTTGGCGCCGAATGCGGCGTGCACAACCTTTATATCAAGGACGACGGGCGCAATCCCAGCGCGTCTTTCAAGGACAGGGCCAGCGCGGTAGTGACGGCGCGCGCCCTCGAACTTAAGGAAAAAGTAATAACTACGGCCTCCACCGGCAACGCCGCCTCCTCCCTGGCCTGCCTGACCGGCAGCCTGGACATGAAGACTATGATCTTCGTCCCGGAAACGGCCCCCGCGCCCAAAGTGGCGCAGCTGCTGGTGTTCGGCGCCACGGTTATCATGGTGAGGGGCACCTATGACGACGCTTTCGAGCTCTGCCTGAAGGCCTCGGCGGAGTACGGCTGGTATAACCGCAGCACCGGCATCAACCCCTTCACCCGCGAAGGCAAGAAAACCTGCGCGTTCGAGATCTGCGAACAGATGAACTGGGAGACCCCGGACAAGGTGTTCGTCTCCGTGGGCGACGGCAATATCATCAGCGGCATCTGGAAAGGCTTCGTGGAGTTCCACCGCCTGGGCATCATCGAGCGCCTGCCGCAGCTGGTGGCGGTACAGGCCGAGCATTCCGATTCCATAAAGCGCGCTTTCGAATCCGGCACCGACGTGCAGCCGGTGTCCGGCAAGACCATCGCCGACAGCATTTCCGTGAGCCTGCCGCGCGACGGCATGGCCGCGGTGATGGCGATAAAGGATTCCGGCGGTTTCGCCGTCAGCGTGACGGACGCGGAAATACTGGCCGCCATTCCCCGCATAGCCCGCGGCTCCAACGTGTTCGCGGAGCCCGCGGCCGCGGCCACTTACGCCGGCCTGCTCAAGGCGGTAAAAGAAGGCAAGGTCAAAGACAACGAGTCCGTGGTGCTGCTGATAAGCGGCAACGGCCTTAAAGACATCCAGAGCGCCATGCAGTCGGTGGGCAAGCCCTACACCATAAATCCGGACATTACCGAGCTGAAGAAGCTGGTGGCCGACCACAAGCTGGTTTAAGCGCCGGCAAGGCGAAGGGCCGCGGCGGGGAAACCCGCCGCGGCCCTTCCGTTTTCCCGGGGGCAGGGGCCCAGGTCCGCCTGGGTCTTAAAGCCGCGGTTTTTAGCCCTAAAGACCCTGACCAAAGCGGCGGTCTCGCGCTAGACTATAAGAGTCTCACTATGTTTCAAAACAGAAATGGAGGTTGTTCCGCATGACAAACAAACTTGTCGTAGCACTCGCCTGCCTTGGCTTTACGGCCACCGCCGGCGCCGAAGTGAACTTTGATCAGGATCTCGACATCAAAAGCGTCATCGAGCAGGCTAAGAACTCCGACGTAAAAGCCCCGTATCCTTACTACGGACCCCACCGCGTACGCTACAGCAGGGAGTGCAAGAACTTCTCTTTCGGTCCCAGCGCCTTCGCGCAGGCTTCCGAACGGGCCTACCTGAGCAGCACCGAATATACCGAGGATTGCCGGTTCGTGCCCAACCCGCCGCCCCCGCCTCCTCCTCCGCCCCAGCCCAACCCGAACGGCCCCAAGCCGCCTAATCCCCCGGGCCAGCAGCCGGGCCACCCTAATCCTCCCGGCCATCAGCCCGGCCATCCGAAGGATTATAACCCCGGCTTCCCGGGCTATAACGGCAGCGACGACGGCCCGCACGGGAATTATTCCTATCCCGGCAATTACGGCAATCAGCAGGGAACCTGGTACTGCCATGAGCGCGCGGGCCGGGTTTTCCAGGCCACCGCGCAGCTGAACGTCGCCCCCCGGCAGTTGTATCCCTGGGAGAGCGAAGCGTTCAACGTCTGCATGGAAGCCGACCGGGTGGAGCTTGATACGCGCCATTCCCCCTACCGGTACCACGTGGACAGGCAGGGCATGTACGACGTGACCTTCAACCTGACCCCGAACTACCGCACCCCCACGGCCCCCGACTCCAACGGGCTTTCCGCCTCCTCGTTCGCCTTCCGCGACGACAAGTTCGTCCTGGACGTGTCCGACCGGTGGGGCGGCGAGTACGCCGGTGAGAAAGTAGAGATCAAGGTGGAACTGTTCAAGGACGGCTTCCTGTTCTTCAACAGCAGCCAGGGTGAGAAGACCTTCACCTTCGACGTGGCGCGCGGCTACCAGCTGGCTTTCGCCGAGGGCGACCTGCAGAAGACCGCCGCCTTCGCGGACCCCGGCGGCGACCTGCGCGGCCCCAAGAAGTTCTACGTGAAATGGGGCTTCCGCCGCGTGGGCAGCATCTCCATCAACGAGTACGTCAACAAGGGCAGCACCGACAAGATCACCAAGTAAGAGCGGGCAGGCAGAATAGAAGAAGGGCCGGCTTAAAGCCGGCCCTTCTTTTTTTGCGCCCGCCGAAGCTCAGTTCGGCAGGGCTATGGTGAAAGCGGAGCCTTTCTGCAGCTGCGACTTGGCGAACACGCGCCCGCCGTGGACCTCGGCTATCTTCTTGACCAGCGCCAGCCCCAGGCCCCAGCCTTCCACCTGGCCGGTGAAAGAGGCCTCTACCTGGTAGAACTTGTGGAAAATATTCTCCAGCTCCTCGCCGGGGATGCCGGGGCCGTTGTCCCCGACCGAGAGGATGGCATGGCCGTCGCGCGCCTGCGCCGAAAGGATCACCAGTTTGTCGCGGCCCGGGTTGAACTTTACGGCGTTGTCTATAAGGCTGCGCATGGCGTTGGCGAGCAGCTTGCGGTCCGCCTTTACGCTGACCTGTTCCGGGGCGGCTATCTTTACGGTGAGGCCCTCTACGCCTTTGAGGCGCTCTTTCATGTCCTCGGCTATCTCGCCCAGGAAATCCGCGGCGTCGAAATCTATCTTCTCCAGGGAGCAGGCGTCCAGGTTGTCGATCGTGACGAAGTCCAGCAGGCTCTCCACCAGGCCGGTCAGTTTCTGGCCCTGGCCGTAGATGGTTTCCGAGGACTTTACCACCAGGTCCGGCAGTTCCTTGGCGCTGGCCTCGTCTTTGAGGATCTGCGCGTAGCCGCTGATGCAGGCCAGCGGAGTCTTGAATTTGTGGGAGATGAGCGACAGGAAGTTGCGGGCCATGCGCTCTTCCGTGCGCTGCGCGGTGACGTCGGTCAGGATCCACAGGCGGCCTTCCACGCGGGAGTTGCCGTCCTTGTCCTCGGTGAAAAGTTTTATGACGGAGCCGTCCAGGTAGAACCTCTTGGGTTTTTCCCGGTACAGGTCGAAGCGCGACACCGTTTCCTCGCGGCCCAGTACCGTGTCCAGTCCGGGCTTGACTTCGAAATCCGTGAAGGCGCCGCTGATGTTGGCGAACTTGTATTTGTCGTGTTCCAGGTAGGTCTTGGCCGAGTTGTTCAGGATCAGGATCTCGCCGTTGATGTCGGTGAGGATGGCGCCTTCCTTGATGCGCTTGAAGACGATCTCCATCTTGCGCTTCTCTTCCTTCACGGAAGAGAAAAGGCGGGAGTTCTCTATGGCGATGGCCGCCTGCGAGGCGAAAGCCTCGAAAGAGTTCCTGTCGGTCTCCGAGAAATCGCCTTCGGTCTTGTTGATGGCCTGCACCACGCCGATGGCCTTGCCTTTGATGATCATGGGGCAGGTTAAGAGCGAGCGCGTGACGTAGCCGCTCTTGGCGTCGGCCTTCTTGGAGTGGCGCGCGTCGTTGGCCACGTCGTTGATGATGATGGAGCGGCTTTCCTTGGCGCAGGTGCCGGCTATGCCCTCGCCCAGCTTGAAGCGCATCTTCTGCACGTCCTCGGGCAGGCCCAGCGCCACGTCGAAGTAAAGTTCCTGGTTCTTCTCGTCGAGCAGGTACAGGGAGGCGCGCTCGGCTCCCACCACGCGCGAAGCCAGCCGCATGATGGTGGTCAGCAGTTCTGAAATATCTAGTTTTGAGGAAAGCAGCCGTGATACCATCACCAGCATTTCAAGGCTTTCCTGCGACTGCGTTATCATCTTGTCCCCGTTCTAGAAAAATACCTGCAGGAGTATTTTATAATAATTCTTCCACGCCGCGCCTTCGTCTTTGTAAAGGTTATAGGCCAGGTCCAGCGTCGACTTGTCGTTAAGGCCCAGCTTGAGCCCGACAATGCCGGAGTTGGCCGCCCGCGCGTTCCTGTAGGATATTTTACTATATCCCGCGTAAAGATGGCTGTCAAAATCGGGTTTCATGTTGCGGGCCACCTGCGCCGACAGCGCCCATTCGGGCAGGGCGGTTACGGGGCGGAAAGTGCCCAGGTAAGCCATCTCCGAGTGGTCCAGCGCCGGGGTGCGCAGCGTGGCGTTGGAAACCCCGGCCGGCCGGATAAAGCCGGCCGCGGAGGCCTGGAAGAAGAACTGGTTGTAATAGGACTTCTCCAGCTGCGCTTCGAAGGCGGTTTCCGAGAACTTGCTCTTTTCGCCGCTCCAGAGGCGCGCGCTCTGGCTGGCCCAGGCCCCGGACAGCACCAGGTTCAGGTAGCTTTCGTCGTCTTCGGCGTCCAGCGAGGTGAGCAGGTAGGCTTTGGCGCCCGCGGCGCCGGAGCGGATCTGCCCGGAAACGGGATAGAGGAACGGCTTCAGCGAGACGAAAAATTTATCCCCGGAATACATGAGCGGCAGGCGGAAGGAATAAACCTTGTCGTTGTAGCCGGCGGTGTTGCGGTAGAAGGCGGCGTTGGCGCCGGCCACCAGGCGCGGGGCGACGTTGGTGAACAGGGTCAGGGAGTCCCGTTTCATGCCGTTGGACCCCGTGGCGTAATCGTTCTCCAGCCACCAGGCCGCCGATGAATTTGCCGCGAAAAAGGCCGAAAAAAACGCCGCCAGGACGATATGCTTCATGGTAACCATATTATATATTATTAAACGGATTTTCCGTTCTTGAATGCCGGACCGTAAAAAAGCCCTCCTTTTCAGGGGAGGGCTCTTTTACGGGCTTGGTCCCGGTCGGCCGGGTCAGGCCGCGGTCCGCGCTATTTGAGGAACAGGAAGAAATACTGAAGGAAGTCGTACAGGTCGCAGTTGACCAGGCTGGCGTCCACGGGGCTGTAGTTCATGTAGCCGCCGATATGGCCGTTCACCTTGTTGTAGACGAGTTCCACCGGGGCGTGGTTGGCGTAGCCCTTCACGGTCACTATGGTCGCGTCCGCCAGGCCCTCCGACATGTTGAATTCGAGCTTTACCGGGGAGTTGTTGGAGCTGCCCTGCAGCAGGCCGTTCTTCCAGTTCACCGTATACCTTACCGGGCTCAGGTTGGCGCCGCCGTAAACGGTCACTTCCTCTTTGCTCCAGTCGAATTTCAGGTTGACGGGGGAAAGGTTGGCGCCGCCGGTTATGGTCTTTTCCGCGTGGTTCACGCTCATGTTCACGGGGGAGTTGTTGAGGCCGCCGGTTATGGTCCAGTCCAGCTTGTTGATCTTGAGGTCCGCCTGGCTGTGGTTCATGCCGCCTTTTATGGTGCCCATCTTTACGGCGTAGGTGGATTTGTTCTGCAGCCCGAAGAGCTGGTTGTGCACTTTGCGGCCTACCTTGACTTCTTCCACGTAGTAGTACCGGGCGAGGCCGATGGCGTAGTCCGCGGCGTCCAGGCCGGTCACGTCCACCATTACCATGTAGCCGCCGGAGTTGTCCTGCAGGGCCTTGGCTTTAAAGCCGCCTTCGTTGAGTTCCTTTACCACCTTGTCGATATTCTCGCCGTGCCTGATCAGCCCTATAAGGGTGTCGTTCATGTCCGGCTGGGCTTCGTTCACGGTGATCTTGCGCAGCGTCATCCACTGGTTGGCCTTGGGGGCTTCGGGGGAGGGGGTTTCTATCCCGGAAAGCGAAAGACCCGCGCCCGAGAGGGCCAGGTTGTCGGCTGCGCCGGCGAGGACCGCGCCTGAAAGGGAGAGTACCGCCGCGGCCGCTAGATGGGTAATTTTATTCATTCAATTGTTACCTCCGTGCTTGGATAACTATATTCTGCCACAAAGGCGGCGCCGCCACAATGGGCGCAGGACCCCCGAATTCGCCGCTTTTAGACCCAGGCCGGGCGGGACTTTAGGGCTAGGCCTTGCGAAAAGCGCCGTGCCCTTGACATGTCAACGGGGTCTGCTATAATATTTTTGTAAAAGGCAACCGGAGGCTTTATGAGAAAATTAACCATGCTGGCGGCCGCGGCCGCGCTGCTGGCTTCGGCCGCGGCGGTCAAAGCCGCGGACAAGAACCTGGATTTTGACGGCAGGACGGGGCTCCTGGACGGCCTGGGCTTTACCCAGGCGCCCGCGGTTTCGGCCCCGCAGGCGGACAAGGCGGCCGCCGCCGCCAAGACCGCCAAAAAGAAATGGACGGTGCTGGTCTTCGTGAACGGCAAGAACGACCTGGAATCCGCCGGCCTGCTCAACCTGAACATGATGGAGATGGTCGGGTCCAACAAGGACCTGAACATCCTGGCCGAGTTCGGCCGCATGAACGGCCAGCAGCGGGACACGGACGCCGACGGCAACTGGACGGGCTCGCGCCGCATCTACGTAAAAAAAGACGCCGACATGGAGAAGATCAGTTCCCCCGTGGTGCTGACCACCGAGAAAGTGGACATGGGCGACTATAAGCGCGCGGTGGATTTCGTGCTGTGGGCCAAGAAGAACTACCCGGCCGAGAAATACCTGCTGATCCTGTGGGACCACGGCACGGGCTGGATGGACCCCCGCCAGGAGCCGAAAAAAACCTCGGAGAAGGGCATCTCTTTCGACGACGAAACCGGCAACTATATCCGCACCCGGGAGATCGGCTCCATCGTGAAGGAGGCCGGCGGGGTGGACGTGCTGGCTTTTGACGCCTGCCTGATGCAGATGGGCGAAGTGCTCAGCGAAATAAAAGGCAGCGCCTCGGTGATGGTGGGCTCGGAAGAGACCATCCCCGGCGTGGGCTACCCTTACCATGTTTTCCTGGGGGCCATGGCCAGGGAGCCGGGCATGAGCGCCGAGAAGCTGGGGAGCATCATGGTGGAAGCCTACAAGATGTTCTACCAGTCCGACGTCAAGCGCGGCGCCCAGCTCTCCGCCGTGCGCGTGGCCAAAGCGTCCGAGTTCGAAACGCGCGTGAAGGCCCTGACCGCCGCCATCAAAGGGGTTAACGACGCGGCCGCGCTGAAGGCCGCCAGGGCCGGCGTGATGCGCTTCGACATCGTGGGCGCCGAGAGCGACCCGCGCAAGCAGATCTCCTTCTACGGGGACCTGTACAATTACCTGGAGCTGCTGGAAGGCGCGATGACGGCCAAAGGGGCCGCGGCCGAGGACCTCCGGGCCAAGTCGGCCGGGCTGCGCGCCTTTATCGCCAGGGACCTGGTGATCCACAACAACTACTTCGACAGGGACCGGGCCGGCCGCGATTTCAAGGATACGCACGGCATTTCGGTGTACCTGCCCCCCGTGATAGACCAGATAGAACAGGCCAAGCTGGAGGGGATCTTCGAAGGCAAATACCAGGACTTCGCGTTCTCCAGGGCCACGGGCTGGCACGACTTCGTGACCTACCTGTACGGCGTGAAATAAACGCGCCGCGCGGAGGCCCCCCGGCGCAGCGGGGGGGCCTTTTTTTGTCCCCGGCCCGCCGCATTATTGTAGAATTTCAAGCATGGAGCGGATCCTTCTCGTGAATTTCGCGGAGTGCCCGGAAAACCTGCATTTCGAGCGGGCTTTCGTGCGCGCCCTGGAACGGCGCCGCGGCCTGGCGCTGGACGTGCTGCACGACTTCGACTACCATTACGATTTTATAGGCGTTCCGGTCCCCCCGGGCGGGCGGCGGCTCCGCTACGTCGGGCTGGAGGCGCTTAAAAGAACCTGCGGCCGCTATCACAAGATCGTGCTGCTGGATTTTCCCAAGCGGGCCCGCTGCGCGCCGGGCTTCCTCTGGCTGGCGCGGCAGGCCCCGGCGGCCGAAAAGCTCTTCATCGCCAACCACCTGATCCCGATGCCGGGGCATAACTTCACGGCCGACCTGGTGCGCCGCTACGCCGCGCTGGACGGAACGCGCGCGGGCTACATGCTGGAGTTCGACGACCGCGGCCTCTGGGGGGAGATGGGGCTGGCCGGAAAAAGGCTGCTGCGGCGCGGCTACGCCTCCGACTGCGTTTATTACCGGCCTTCGGGGGCGGCGGCCGGAGGTTACGCTTTTTCCGCGGGCTCGGCCGGGCGCGACTACGCGGCGCTGGCCGCCGGCGCCAGGCGCGCGGGCTTCGGGCTTAAGATCTTCAGCGACTCGAAGCCGGGCCCGCTGCCGCGCGGCGCGGAGTTCCTCCCGCTGGCGAAGAATCTGCACAACCTGAAAGCCGCGGCGGAAGGCGCGCGCGCGGTGGTCATCCCGCTCAACGACAAGCACGTCAACGAGGCGGCCGGCAATTCCATCGCTTTTCTTTCCATGGCCCTGGGCCGCCCGGTGCTGACCCGGCGCACCCCGTATATGGAGCGCTTCATAAAGGACGGGGCCAACGGTTTCTTCTACGATACTTTGACCCCCGGGGCCATAGCCGGCGGCCTGAAGCGCATAGCCGCGCTGAGCCCGGCCCGCCTGGAAAAACTGGGCGCCGCCGCCCGCCGCACCGTCCTGGCCAAAGCCAGCCTGGACCGCTTCTGTTCCGCCTTTCTCCGCCGCTTCGCCGCCTGAAGGTTTGGCCGCCGCTTTCCGCGCGAAGCCCGCCAAGTGCGAAGACGGGTTAATTTGTTAGAATTTGACAGCCTGACCGCCGGGCAAAGAACGCTTTATGGATCAAATACTTATTCTGGATTTCGGCAGCCAGTACACGCAGCTGATAGCGCGCAGGCTGAGAAGCCTGCGGGTCTATTGCGAGATCCTGCCCTTTAACGCCGCGGCTGAAGATATCCTTTCCCGCTCGCCGCGCGGCATCATCCTTTCAGGCGGCCCGTCCAGCGTTTATGACAAGGCCGCCCCCAGGCCCGACCCCGCCATTTTCAACCTGGGTCTGCCCGTGCTGGGCGTCTGCTACGGCATGCAGCTGCTGGCCCGCGAGTACGGCGGCAAGGTCGCCAAAGCTGCCGCGCGCGAATACGGTCTGGGCGAACTTAGGATCGTTAAAAGCTCCCGCCTGTTCAAAGGCGTGACCGGGAACTTCAGGGTATGGATGAGCCACGGCGACGAGGTAAAGCGGGTCCCGCCCGGTTTCAGCGTGACGGCGCGCGCGGCCGGTTCCGGCGTCTCCGCCATGGAGAACCCGGCCCTCAACCTCTACGCGCTGCAGTTTCATCCCGAGGTGCACCACACCGAACACGGCGCGAAAATGCTGGAGAACTTCGCGCGCGGCGTCTGCGGCTATAAAGAGCGCTGGACCCCGGCCTCCTTCCTCGCCGGCAGCGTCGCCGAAATTAAAAAGCGGGCCGGCGGCAAGGCCGTCATCTGCGGGTTGTCCGGCGGCGTGGATTCTTCGGTGGCGGCCGTGCTGGCCCACCGGGCCATAGGCGATAAGCTCAACTGCATCTTCGTGGACACCGGGCTGCTGCGCCACGGCGACCGCGAGCGCATGACGGAAGTTTTTAAGAAGAAATTCGGCTACAAGCTCAAGATCGTGGACGCCTCCGCCTTGTTCCTGGGCCGGCTGAAAGGCGTCACTTCCCCGGAAAAGAAGCGCAAGATCATCGGTCATACTTTCATAGAGGTCTTCGACAGGGAGGCCAAAAAGATAAAGGGCGCCGCTTATTTGCTGCAGGGCACGCTTTATCCCGACGTTATAGAGTCCGTTTCCGTAAAAGGCCCCTCCGCCGTTATCAAGAGCCATCACAACGTGGGCGGCCTGCCCGCCAGGATGAAGCTGGGCCTGATAGAGCCGCTCCGGTATTTCTTCAAGGACGAGGTGCGGGAGCTCGGCCGCGGCCTGAAGATCCCCGAAGCGGTGCTGATGCTCCACCCTTTCCCCGGCCCCGGCCTGGCCATACGCGTGCTGGGCGAGGTTACCCCCGACAGGCTGAAGATCCTGCGCGAGGCGGACCGCGTGATGCGGGAAGAGATCCTGGCGGCCGGCTGGTATCCGAAGATCTGGCAGGCTTTCTGCGTGCTGCTGCCGGTGCGGTCCGTGGGCGTGATGGGCGACGAACGCTCCTACGAATACACCATAGCCCTGCGCTGCGTGAGTTCCGTGGACGGCATGACGGCGGACTGGTCCAGGCTGCCGCACGCCCTGCTGCAAAGCCTTTCCTCGCGCATAGTCAGCGAAGTGCGCGGCGTGAACCGCGTGGTTTACGATATTACCTCCAAGCCCCCGGCCACCATAGAATGGGAATAAGCCGGCGGCGGCGGTTTTCGCGCGCGGCCGTACAGACCCCGAGTTGAACACAAGGCGGCTTAAATGAGAACCATACTCCTTTGTCTCTGTTTTTCCTGCGCCTGGGGCCTTCGTCCCCTCGCCGCGGAGGAGAGCCTGCTGATAAAAACCCTCAAGGGCGCCTCCGGCATGATCTATTCCTCCGCGGTCTCCGCCGACGGCCGGTACGTGGCCGCGGGCGGCGTGGACAAAACCATCAATGTCTGGCGCCTGGAAGACAGCTCGCTGCTGAAGTCGCTTAAAGGCCACAAGAGCTTCATAAATTCCGTGGCCTTCTCGCCGGACGGCGGCCTGCTCGCCTCCGCCGGCGAAGACGGCGTGGTGAAGCTCTGGAACCTGGCGGACGGCTCCTGCGTCAGCACCCTGCAGGGGCACCGGGAGTCCGCCACGGCCGTGGCGTTCTTCCCGGACGGCAGGCGCTTCGCGTCGGCGGGCGGCGACGGCACCGTCAAGATCTGGGACGTTAAAGCCCGGACGCCGCGCAGGACCCTTAAGACGCGCGCCGGCTACGCCTACGCGGTCGCCGTGTCCTCGGACGGCAAGCGCATCGCCTCGGGCAACGCCAATACCACCGTCACGCTTTGGAACGCCGAAAGCGGCGCTTTCGAGATCGCTTTCGAGGGGCACCGGGACGCGGTCAACTCGGTGGCTTTCTCGGCGGCGGGCAATTACCTCGCCTCCGGCAGCGAGGACGGCTCGGTCAAGATCTGGCGCATCAGCGACGGCCTGTGCGTGAAGACCTTCGAGGGCCAGCGCCGGCCCGTGCTCTCCGTCTCCTATTCGCCGGACGGCCAGTACGTTTTTTCCGGGGGCAAGGACAGGGCGGTTAGCGCCTGGCCGGTCTCGGACGGAGGGCAGCCAAGGACTTTCCTGGGGCACAGCGGCCCGGTCAAGTCGGTGTCCTTCACTGCCGACGGCAAATACCTGCTGTCCGGCAGCCAGGACAGGACCATCAAGCTGTGGCTGACGCCGTGGGAAGCGGACAGGCGGGACGCGGAGATAAAGAAAGCGGCGGACCTGGAAGCCGAGAAGAACAAGAACTACGACACCCACTATGCGGCCGGGCTTAACCTGCTGGCTTCTTCCGATATCGAGAACCTGAAAGGCGCGATAACGGAATTTACGCTGGCGCTGACCTATAAACAGGAGAAAGCCGGCGAGGCGAAGCTCAAGGAGGCGGTGGAGGCCCTGCGCCTGGCGGAAGAACGGAAAAAAAACCGGCTGATCCTGAGCCTGGCGGGCGCGGCGGCGGCGCTGCTGGCCATGGCGGGTTTCGTGATCGTTACCAAGGTCAGATATAAGATCAAGCTCAGGAAGACCCTGCCGGGCGAAATAAAGGTGGAGACGCTTTCCGGCAACTACGAGAACGCTTTGAGCCGGTACGAGCAGTATAAGGCGGCGGGCGGAAAACCGCAGGCCCTGCCGCGGGAGGAGATGCTGGAACTTTACCGCGGCCTGCACACCCTTGACGCCCTGTGCAAGGAAGACCTGCCCTGCGGCTACCTGCTGTTCTACGCGGCCGCCATAGCTAAAGAAGGCAATTATAAACTCGCCTTGAGCATGCTGCGCTCCGGGAAACTGGCGGACGATTTCAAGGAGGCCGGCGAATACGACGCCTTCGCGGACGTCTATGAGAAAACCGACAGGCCCGAAAGCTTGCTGGCGGTAAAACTAAGTCCGGCCGCCTATTCGGGTTTGGCGGAAGCGTTCTTCAGGCTCGGGGACTACGAGGCCTGTGAAAAAGTCTGCGCCCTGAAGAAACAGTTCCACCCGGGGAAGCTGACCCCGAGGGACGCGGAGCTGCCGGCCGCCTGCCAAAAGGCCGCGGCCGGTAAAAAAACGCCTGCGGCGTAGTTTAAGCTTGAGCGGAGAGGTGCCAATTTTATGCTTCAGGATAATATCGTTCTAGGGCTTACTTTCGACGACGTGCTGCTGCTCCCGGCCAGGTCTGCGGTGCTGCCGGGGCAGACCGGCATACAAACCCGGCTGACCGCCGGGATAACCCTCAACATTCCGCTGCTCTCCGCCGCCATGGATACCGTAACGGGCTCCGCCCTGGCCATAGCCATGGCGCGCGAAGGCGGCCTGGGAATAATACACCGCGCCATGCCCGCCTCCCGGCAGGCGCAGGAGGTGGCCGCGGTTAAAAAGGCCGGCGCTAAAAAATACCCCGGCGCCTGCGTGGACAAAGCCGGGCGCCTGCGGGCGGGCGCGGCCATAGGCGCCGGCGACGCCGCGGTTGAACGCGCGGGGGAACTGGTGGCCGCCGGGGCCGACGTTATAGCTTTGGACACCGCGCACGGCCATTCCGAGTCCGTCCTTAAGACGCTTAAAGCCGTGAAGAAAAAATTCAAAGTGGAAGTGATCGCCGGCAACGTGGCCACTTACGAGGGCGCGCTGGACCTGATAAAGGCCGGCGCCGACGCCATAAAGGTGGGCATAGGGCCCGGTTCTATCTGCACCACCCGCATAATTTCCGGGGTAGGGGTGCCGCAGCTGACCGCCATAAAAGAGTGCTGCCGCGCGGCCGCCGGGAAGAATATCCCGGTGATAGCCGACGGCGGGATAAAGTTTTCCGGCGACATCACCAAGGCCATAGCCGCCGGGGCCGGCTGCGTAATGCTGGGCACCCTGCTGGCCGGCACCAGCGAGGCGCCGGGCAGCGTTATCGTCTGGCAGGGCCGTAAATATAAGGCTTACCGCGGCATGGGTTCGGTCGGCGCGATGGAGGCCGGTTCCAAGGACCGCTACGGGCAGCAGGGCGTGGAAAAGCAAAAGCTCGTGCCCGAGGGTATAGAGGGGCGGGTGCCGTACAAAGGGCCCCTGGCCGGTATCCTCCACCAGCTCACCGGGGGGCTGCGCGCCGGCCTGGGCTACTGCGGCTGCAGGGACCTGGAAGAACTCAGGCAAAAGGCCAGGTTTATCCGCATCTCTAACGCGGGCCTGCGGGAAAGCCACGTACACGACGTAAAGATCTCCAAAGAAACCTCTAATTATTCCGGCCGCGGGGGGGAATAAAACGGGGCGGGCCTGATGGCCCGCCCTCTGTCGGTCTCAACCACACCGCCACCGCACCGCATTGCCCCTCGCCACCGCTACGCGGATGAGACCTTGTCCGCTACTATAATGTAGCTCCAAAAAACAGAAATTTCAAGGGCCTTTCGGGCCTTTATTTCGGCTTTGCCGCGGGCGGCCCTTACGCTTTTTTTGCCTTGCGGGGCAAAAAAAGGGGCAGGTCTCAATGGCCTGCCCTTACCGGGGTCCCGCATTCCAAGTTGCTTATACTTGGGTGGGGCCCGTACAATACTATACCCCCTGAAAGCGCGGATTTCAAGGGCCTTTCGGCCCTATTTTTCCTCGTCGAAACGGTTCATCAGCAGGGAGTTGTAATAAGTGTCCTTGCCTACCTGTTTTACTTTATTGAAGAAACCGCAGGCCCGCACTTTGGCGCCTTTGCCGAAGGCCGGCAGGCGCAGCGAGATGATGTTTATGAAATCGTAACTGCCGTCCGGCGCCGTTTCCTGCAGGCTGAAGATGGTGTAAGGCCGCACCAGCCTGTTGTCCTCCACCCGCAGGTCCAGCACCTCGCCCCTGACGCAGACCGACCGGGCCTCGTACTTGTCCGGGTCCCGGTTCAGTTCCATGACGGAGACCGGGGTATTGGACCGCCGGGAAGAGGGCAGCCTGCAAAGGCCGAGCACGAAGCCGAGCAGGCACAGCCCGGCCAGCACCCCGGCGCAGCGCCCCCAGAAGTGACCGAAAAACCAGGCCAGGAGATCGCGTTTGTTCTCGCTTATCATTTAAAAAGCCCTGCTCTTGCGCGGCCCGTAGACCGGGCCTTCTATCTTGCCGCTGCGCTCGGCCTTGAAACCGTTCAGAAAGATCACGTTGTGGTAGGTGTCCTTGCCCACCTGCTTCATGGCGCTGAAAACCCCGCAGGCCGTCACCAGCCCGGCGCCCGGCGCCTCGCGCTCGTCGAAGGAAATAATGTTGACGAAATCGTAGTCCCCGGCGGCCCTGGTCTCTTTAAGGCTGAAAAGCGCGTAGGGCAGTTCCTCCGGTTCCGCGCCGCTGTCTTTCAGGTTCAGCAGGGTCCCGCGCACGCAGATGCCGCGGGCGTTGTACCTGGCCGGGGCGGCGTTGAGCTCGAAAACGGAGACCAGGCTGTTGTTGGGGACGTGGGCTTTGCTGAAGCAGCCGAAGGCGTAGCCAGCGGCCACCGCGGAGAGGGAGGCGAGCAGCATCGGGGCCCTGAATTCCTTCAGGACCCAGAAGACGAGCCTCTTGGTATTATAGTCGAGCATGCGCCCCCCCGTATCGCTACGGAGCCCTTTCCCCTTTAAACACGTTGTCTAAAACTGCCAACCCCTTTAAGTAAACCAATATACCAAATTTAAACGCGTTTTTACGCCGATTGCCCAAAGTCACATTGCGGCGGCTAATCCCCCTGGAAGTTCGGCTTGCGCTTTTCCATGAAAGCCTTTATGCCTTCCTCGTAATCGCCGCTGTTGTAGACCTTGCGGCGCAGCGCCTGGATGCGCTCGAACCCGTCCGGGCTTATCGGGTGGGCTTCGGAAAGAATGCGGAACTGTTCCTTGACCACCGAAACGGCCAGCGGCGAGTTGCCGGCTATGGTGCGCGCCAGGGCGAAAGTGAAGGACTCTATTTCCCTGGAGCTGACGAGGTGGTTGAGGATGCCGAAGTGATAAGCCCGCTCGGCTTTTACCGGCTCGGCCGTAAAGAACATCTCTTTGGCGATGTTGCTGCCCACGCGGTTGATGAAGTGCATGATGCCGGAGGCGTTGTAGGGCAGGCCCATCTTGACCGGGGTGATGGCGAAAGTGGCGGTTTCGTCGCCCACGGCCAGGTCGCAGGTGACGGCCAGGTCGGTGGCGCCGCCCCAGACGCTGCCCTGGATCATGGCTATCACCGGGCCGGGGTAGTTCTGGATGGCGCGGAAGGCCGTTTCCATCGGGCTGTCGTAGGCCAGCGGGTCATGGTGCACTTTAGGCAGCTGGGTGATGTCGTGGCCGGCCGACCAGACCCTGGCGCCGTTCTCCGCCCGGAGGACGATCACCGGCACCTTCTTCGCCTTGAACTCTTCCAGGGCGGCGGTCAGCTCGGCGCAGAGCTCCAGGCTGAGGGCATTGCGCCTGGCCGGGTTGTTGAGCGTAAGCACGCCTATATTGTCTTTCACCTGCCGCAGTATAAGTTCCATTGCCGCCTCCTTGAGTTCGCTTTTAGATTGTATAATTTAAAAATGAAGAAATTCATTTTTCCGCTCCTCGGCCTGCTCCTGGCCCCGGCGCCGGCCCGCGCGGCCGCCCCGTGCGGCGGCCTTGAAAAAGCGGCGGCGCAGCTCTCCGAACGCGTCGCCGAGCGCCCGCGCGGGCTCGAGCAGCTCTTCGACAAAAGCCTGTTCGCCCATATCTCCGCCGAAAAGCTGGGCGCGTACCTGGCCGGCCAGTATAAGGCCAACGGTCCCGTGGTTTCCACCGTTCTGGTCAGTTCCGATAACGCCTGCTCCGGCCATTTTCTGCTGGAGACCGGGCGCGGCTACCGGCTGCCCGCCGCCATATCGCTTAACCCGGTGACCGGGCGCATAAGCGGGCTGTTCTTCGGGACGGCTTACAAGAAGGACCTGACGCTGGACGCGGCGGTCCGGCAGTTGAAGGCTTTGCCCGGCAAAACGGGCCTGCTGGCTATGCGCCTGGGCGAAAAGCCGGAGGCGGTAGCGGCGCTCAATGAAAGCGAACAGTTCGCGGCCGCCTCCGCCTTCAAGCTTTACGTGCTGGGCGCGCTGCTGGAGAATAAAGTTCCCTGGGATAAAGTCCTCCGCCTGCGCTCGGAGGACAGGTCCCTGCCTACGGGGCGCCTGCAGGACTGGCCGGAAGGCTCGCCGTTTACGGTCCACACGCTGGCCGCCCTGATGATCTCCGAAAGCGATAATACCGCGGCGGACACGCTTATCTCGGCGCTGGGCCGCCGCAACATCGAGGCCGCGCTGCCGGCGCTGGGGCATTCCAACCCCTCCCTGCTGCGGCCTTTCCTGCGGACCTCGGAGCTGTTCCGGCTGAAGGCCGACAGTGAAAAAGCCCTGAAGTACATGAACCTGCCGGCCGAAGAAAAATACAATTTCCTGGAAGGCCTGGGCCAGGCCCCGCTGTCGGCGGCGGCCCTCAGGCTCAGCCCTTTCGGCATAGAAAGGCTGGAGTGGCTGATCTCGCCGGCCGACCTGTGCCGGGTGATGAAATATATCGCGGACAAGGACGACAAGGCGGCGCTGGACATACTGGCTATGAACCCCGGCCTCCGGCTGCCTCCCGGCGCTTTCCTCTACGCCGGGTATAAGGGCGGAGGCGGGCCCGGGGTCCTTTCCATGACCTGGCTGCTCAAAGACCTGAACTCCCACTGGTACTGCCTGTCGGCCGTCTGGAACGACGAGCGGGAAAAACTGGACGAGGCTAAATTCTACGCCGTCATGAACGGCGCCCTGGCCGGGCTGGGGAGCCGCGGGGAATAAGCTTCCCGCGGAGAATAAAAAAACCCCGGCAGCCCGGGGTTTTTCTTGTTTCACGCGCGGCCTTCAGAGCGGCGCGGCCGGCGGGGGCAGGAACTCGCCGTAA
Source organism: Elusimicrobia bacterium GWA2_61_42 (assembly GCA_001799615.1). Lineage (GTDB taxonomy): Bacteria > Elusimicrobiota > Elusimicrobia > Elusimicrobiales > UBA9959 > UBA9959. The sequence continues at coordinate 81,322 of MGTU01000004.1, forward strand.
TTCTGCTTCGTTATCGTAAAGGCCTTGGGGCCCAGCACGCCTTTGCGGCCCAGGTAGCCGGGCACCATCGGCGGGGTGGTCGCGTAAAAGTTGTAGATGAGGTGCGGGATGGTCCACATGCGTACCCGCTTGTTTTCCGGCAGGCCGTGGTTTATCATCATGACCAGGTTGTTGGTGCAGTTGTTGCGGGTGGAGTGATACCATTCGCCTTCCCGGTTAAGCGTGGCCAGGGCCACGGTGTCGCGGGTCATCTTTTCCTTCAGCGCTTTGTCGGTCAGCAGCGGGTAGAAGTTCATCCACTCCTTGCCGAAGGCCGTGCTGTCCAGCGCGTAGTCCTCGAAGTTGGTCAGCAGCCAGATGATGTTGTAGGTTTTCTTGAAGCCGGCCAGCAGCGAATAGTCCTGGCCTTCGCGGGCGTAAGCCTCCACCGACAGGAAAAAACCTTTCGACTTCCTGCCGGCCGCGTCCGTGAACCCGCCGTCCTCGAACTCGTAGAACAGCAGGGAGTGGCCGGCGATGCCCGGCGGCTGCACCTTGGTCACGAAATAGATCTCCTTGACCAGCTCCGGGCGGATGGCGGCGGAAACCCAGGTAAAATCATGCGCGGCCGCGGTCGGCTCCAGCCAGCGCAGGTTGTCCACCCGCAGCGCGCCGGCCTGCTCGCCCAGGAACAGCGCGGGCCTGAATTTATCTTTATGGGGCGGGGGTTCGGCCGCGGCGGGGTCGGGGACATACTCCTGGATGCTGTGCACCCTGAGCGTGTCCACGTCGTCGGAAGCTTCGGCCCGGCCCCAGATCTCCACGGTGCGGTCGTCGAATTCGGCCGCCTGCTCTTTTGAAAGCTCGAGTATGAAGACGCGCCCGTCCCCGGTATTCAGCACGGTCCTGTCCGGGTGCACGGTGACCAGGCCGCGCAGGAAATAGGTAACGGCGTGCTTGTCGGCCGGCGCGGCCGCGGCCGGCAGCGGCAGGGGAGAGGCGTAGAGGCTGGTGAAGTCGTCGGCCCTGGCGGCGCCGGCCAGCGCCAGGCAGAGCAGCGGGAAAACAAGAGGTTTCGCGTTCATACCTGTTATGTTATCTTTTGGCGCGCTTCGCCCCTAGAGGCTAAAGACCTACCCCGGCCCGGTTTTATTTCCCAGGCCCCCCTGGGTACTGCGGCCCTGCCCGCGGCCGGCGGTTTGGTATAATAAAAAAGCCATGCCGCTTAAAAACAAGGAAAAAGAAGCCGCCCTGAAGCCCCAGCCTGAAGCCCCGCTGCGGTCGCTTTACAAGAAGACTTTCGGCCGCGAGCCGGAGGCTTTCGAGCCGCTGAAGGCCGACGGCTCGGCGCGCCAGCTTTACCGCCTGAGGGGCGAAAGCCGCTCCGTTATAGGCGCCTTCGGGCCGGACAAACTGGAGAACCGGGCTTTCCTGGAGTTCTCGCGGCATTTCCGCGCCGAGAAACTGCCGGTGCCCGAGATCTACGCCGAAGACCAGCCCCAGGGCATTTACCTGGAAGAGGACCTGGGCAGCACCACCCTGTTCGAATTCCTCGGCGCCGGGCGCAAAGGCGCCGAGCTGCCCGCCCCGGCCCTGGCCGCTTATAAAAAAACGCTGGACTGGCTGCCGCGCTTCCAGGCGCAGGTGGGCCGCGGCCTGGACCTGAAGTTCTGCTACCCGCGGGCCGGTTTCGACCGCCAGTCCATAATGTGGGACCTGAATTATTTCAAATATTATTTCCTGAAACTGGCCAAGATCCCTTTTAACGAACAGAAACTGGAGGACGATTTCGTCCGCTTCACCGATTTCCTGCTGGAGGCTTCCGCCGACTATTTCCTCTACCGCGATTTCCAGTCGCGCAATATCATGCTGCGCGGCGGGGAACCCTGGTTCATCGATTACCAGGGCGGCCGCCGCGGGGCCCCTCACTACGACCTGGCCTCGCTGCTCTACGACGCCAAGGCGGACCTTTCGCCCGAAACCCGCTCCGAGCTCAGGAAGCATTACCTGGCGGCCTCCGGGCTGGACCAGAAAACTTTCATGCGGCATTACCACGCCTTCGTCTACATCCGCATCATGCAGGCCATGGGCGCCTACGGCCTGCGCGGCTTTTACGAGCGGAAAACCCACTTCCTCAACAGCGTGCCCTACGCGGTGCGCAACATCGAGTGGCTGCTGCGCAACACCGAACTGGAGGTGAAGCTGCCGGAACTGACGGCGGCCTTCAAGCGCATCGCCGCCTCTTCCTACCTGCGCCAGTTCGGCGAGACCAAGCTGGGGCTGACCGTGCGCGTGAGCAGCTTCTCCTTCAAGAACGGGCTGCCGCTCGACGAGAAAGGGCACGGCGGCGGCTTCGTGTTCGACTGCCGGGCCCTGCCGAACCCCGGCCGCTACGAGGCTTACGCGCAGCTTACCGGCAGGGACAAGCCCGTTATCGATTTCTTGAAAAAAGAACCGGAGGTCGGCAAATTCCTGGACGGCGTCTTCGCCCTGACCGACCAGAGCGTGGAGAATTACCTGTCGCGCAATTTCACCTCGCTGATGGTCAACTTCGGCTGCACCGGCGGGCGGCACCGCTCCGTGTACTGCGCCGAGGCCCTGGCCGCGCGCGTGAAGCAGAAATACGGCGCCCGGGTAGAGCTGGCCCACCGGGAGATAGGGGACGCGCCAAAGTGAAGGCGATGGTGTTCGCCGCAGGGCTCGGCACGCGGCTGCGCCCGCTTACCGACGGCGCCCCGAAGGCGCTGCTGGACGTGAACGGCGCGCCCATGCTGGAGCTGGTGATAAGGCGGCTGGCGGCCGCCGGCGTTACGGAACTGGCGGTGAATACCCACCACTTCCATGAAAAGATAGCGGCGTTCCTGCGGAGTAAAAATAATTTCGGTCTGAAGCTGGAGCTTTCGCGCGAGGAAGAATTCCCTCTGGAGACCGGCGGCGGGCTTATGCGGGCGGCGGCCTTTTTTAACGACGGCAAACCTTTTTTCGCGTACAACGCGGACGTTTATTCGGAAATGGATTTGGGCGCGCTGTACGCGCGCCACCTGGCCGGCGGCGCGCTGGCCACGCTGGCCGTGCGAAACCGGGCGTCCCGGCGGCGCCTGCTGTTCGACGCCGGGATGGCCCTGAAGGGCCGGGAAGGGGAAGTGGAAGGCGCCGGCCTGAAGCCTTTCGCCTTCAGCGGCATCCAGGTGGTCTCTCCGGAGATCTTCGCCAGGATCAGCGAGACCGGGGTGTTCTCCATAACCGGCGTCTACCTGCGCCTGGCGGCCGCGGGAGAAAAAATAGCGGGCTTTGAGGATAAGTCCCCGTTCTGGTGCGACATCGGCGACCTGGAGCGGCTGGAAGCCGTCCGCCGCCGGGCGGCCGCGGCGGCGGAAGGGAAATAATACTATGAAACTTAAAGAACTTATGCGGGTGCTCATAACCGAGGAGATGCGGGACGTCTCGGTCTATAAGGAGGAAGCGGCGGTCTTTGGCGCCGCCTCCGGCCCCGGTGAAAAGATCAGGGAAGTGTTCCTGCGCGTGTCCGAGGAGAAAAAAAAGCGCCTGAAACTGCTGGGGCGCATGTCCAAGGAAGGCACCGGCTTCCGCCAGCGTAAAACCGAGACGGCCCGGTCCATCGAGGCCTCGCTGCGCCTGCATGAGACCTGCGCCGACAGGACCATCCGGCTTTACAGGGACCTGCACAAGCTCATCAATAACCCCGAGTCCAAAGCGGAAGTGATCGCCGTTATCTCCGGCGAGCGCGCCGTCCTGGCCGAGATCAAAGCTTTGCGCCTCCTGGTGGAAAAAGCCAAGAAGGCCTAGGCGCATGATCGTTTCCGACCTGGAGCGCGCAAGCCGGCGGATCCCGCCGGGGCCCGGCGTCGAAAAAGCGCTGGAGTTCCTGGGCCGCCCCGGCCTGCGGGATTTGCCGGACGGCAGGTATGAGATAGACGGCGAGCGGGTGTTTGCCCTGGTCCAGCGCTATGAAACCGCGCCGGCGGGCGAGCCGGAATTCGAGGCGCACCGCAAATATATCGACCTGCAGTTCCTCGCCGCCGGGACCGAGGTGATAGGCTGGGCGCCTCTTTCCCGCCTGGCCGTTACCAGGCCTTATGACGCTCAAAAAGATGTTTGTTTCGGCCTGGTAACCGCTGAAGAGCGGACCGCGGTTTTGCTTAAGGCCGGGCAGCTGGCCGTGCTTTATCCCGAAGACGCCCACGCGCCAAAACTGGCCGCCGGGGCTCCGTCCCAAGTCACTAAAATAGTAATTAAGATCTCCGTTTAGCGGGGCGCCGGACCGGCGCCTGCAGCCTGCGGATGAACAGCGTGGTGGCCTTGTCCGCGCGGGCCAGGTCTTTGCCCAGTTCTCCCACCGTGGTGTCCACGACGCGGCCGGCCGGCAGCTGGGCGTTGGGACAGTTTACCAGCGCGGCCGGAAAATCCGCCGGGTACAGTTTTTGCAGGTCGGCCAGGAATTTTTTTATATTCGCGGCGTGGCGTTCCGAGCCGCCGCCTACCATGAAATACAGCGTGTCTATGCCGGTCTGCAGGCGCGGGCCGCGGTCGTATTCGCCCACGTTCACCAGCCGCACGTCGTAGCCCCCGTCCTCCGCCAGCAGCAGCATGTTGAAGAGGGAATCTATGGAGGAGACGCCTTCCAGCACCTGTACCTTTATGCCTTGGGCCAGCGCTTTTTCCCGCAGCAGCAGGGCCGGCTTGTTCAGGAAGAAAGGATTGCCGTAGGTAAGGAAGGCCAGGGGGGAGCCTTTTTTAAGCTGGCGCAGGGCGGCGTCCACGGTCGCCTCCGGAGAGGCGGCGGCGTCCACGGCTATGTCGCGGCAAAAACTCCCTATAAAGGAGTTAAGTCGGGAGTCCGACATGGAGGTATAGACCGAACGGCAGGTTTTCAGGGCCGCCAGGGTCTCGAAAGTGATGTGGCCGGCCTTCAGGCCCATCGAACAGATTATTATCTCTTTGTCTTTCATAAAAGAAACCGCCCCGGCGCCTCCCGCGGGAGCTTCTTAAATTATATAATTAAAGCCGGCCCAGAGGCCTTACCTCATTATGGCAAAACAGAAAATAGCGGACGGCTCCCAGGTTTACTGGGACGGCCTGCATTACGACGCTTTTAACCAGCCCTATGAGGACGACCGCGAATTTTACCTGGCCGCGGCCCGCAAAGCCCGCGGCCCGGTGCTGGAACTGGCCTGCGGTACCGGCCGGCTGACCGTTCCGCTCAGGCAGGCCGGCATAGACGTGACCGGCCTGGACCTGGCGAAGCCCATGCTGGCGCAGGCCCGGGCCAAGGCCGCGGCGGCCGGGGTAAAAGTCCCTTTCCTGGCCGGCGACGCCCGCAAGTTCAGCCTGGGCCGCAAGTTCGCGCTGATCTTCATGGCTTTTAATTCCCTGCAGCACCTGGGCCGCAGGGAGGAGCTGGAAGGCCTTTTTTCCTGCGTGGCGCGCCACCTGGCCCCCGGCGGGCGGTTTATCTTCGACGTCTTCAACCCGGACCCCCGCTCCCTGGTGCGCGACCCGGGCGAGCTGCTGCCCGTGGCCTACTATGCCGATCCCGCCGGGGCGGGGCAGGTGCTGGTGAACGAGCAGTACTCCTATGACAAGGCGGCGCAGGTTTCCCGCCTCGCCTGGCATTACCGCAGCGAAAAAACCGGCAAAACGGTGAAAAGGAGCCTCAACCTGAGGTGTTTCTACCCCGAGGAATTGCTGGCGCTGGCGCATTATAACGGCTTCCGGGTGCTGGCCCGCTACGGGGATTTCAAGGGCCGCCCTTTCAAGGGGGGCAGCGTGAAGCAGGTGCTGGTCTGCGCTGTCTCTTGAAAAGGCGGGCGGAATTTGCTATCCTAAACCTACTATGAACACTTATGAGTTAATGTTGATTATCAACCCGCAGATTTCCGACGCCGAAATCGGCGAAGCTGTGGAAAAAGCCAAGAAGATCCTGACCGACGAGAAAGCCGAAGTGCTTTCCGAAGACAGGCTGGGCCGCAAAAAATTCTCCCACAACGTGGGCAAGAACCGCGACGGCTTCTACGTGTACATGAAGGTCAAGGCCTCGCCCGAGAGCGTGAAGCCTATCAATCACAGCCTGAAGCTGCAGGAAACCGTCCTGCGCGCCCTGATGATGAAGGCCTCCGTTGAGCAGCCGGTTAAGAAAGCCTGATAAAAAAACCGCGCTGACGCATGGACATACGGATCCCAGAGGTTAACCAGGTTCTGATCGCCGGCCGGCTTACGCGCGATCCCGAACTTCGCTTTACGCAGAAAGGCCAGGGGATGAGCTTCTTTTCGGTGGCGGTCAACCGCCGCTACAAGGACGCAGCCACCGGCGAATGGAAGGACGACACCACTTTCGTGTCCGTTACGGTGTGGGGCCCGGCGGCCGAACGCTGTAAGGAAAAGCTGAAAAAGGGCAGCCCGGTATTCGTGGAAGGGCGCCTTACCGCTTCTGAGTTCACCGACAAGTCCGGCCAGAAGCGCAAAGAGCTGAAAGTTACCGCCCGCAGGGTCCAGTTGATGGCCTACGACGGGGCGGCCGCCGAAGGCGGCGGGACAGTCTCTCACGAGGCGGAAGAAATACACGCCGAAACGGAGCCGAAAGGCGATTCGTCCGGTATAGAAGAAGTACCGTTTTAAAGATCAGCCAGGAGCTAACATTATGGAGAACAAAGAAACAATTCCCGCCAGCCAGCCCGCCCCGGCCCCCCGGCCCATGGGCGCGCCGCCCATGCACCGCGAGTCGGCCGGCCCCCGCCGTCCCGGCGGCCGCAGGTTCGCCCCGCGCCGCAAGGTGTGCAGGCTGTGCGCCGAGCACATAGACCTGGTGGACTACAAACAGGCGCAGATCGTGAAGACCTTCTGCACCGAGTCCGGCAAGATCCTTTCCCGCCGCATCACCGGCGCCTGCGCGAAGCACCAGCGCCAGATCATGAGGGCGGTAAAGATCAACCGCAACCTGTCCCTCATGTCCTATAACGGCTAATTACGGAGTTTTAAAATGAAAGTTATACTTAAAAAAGATGTCGTCAACCTCGGCCGCTCGGGCGAAATAAAGAACGTCCGCGACGGCTACGCCCGCAACTTCCTGATGCCCCGCGGCATGGTGGAAACCGCCACCGAAGGCGCGCTCAAGGCCTGGAAGAACAGCGCCGACAAGCGCGCCAAGCGCGTGGCCGCCGAAGACGGCGCCCTTACGGAACTGGCCAAGCGCCTCGGCGCCATCACCCTTTCCTTCTCCCGCCCCGTCTCCGAAGACGGCGTGATGTTCGGTTCGGTGGCCAAGAGCGACCTGATAAAGAACCTCTCCGCCGCCGACATCGAGATACACAAGGACATGATAAAGCTGCCGGCTTCCATAAAGGCCGTCGGCACCTTTGAAGTCGAGATCGCCCTGAAGGCCGACATTACGGCCAAGATAAAGGTGGCGGTTTCGGCCCAGAGCAAGTAAAAGCACTCCTTGATAACGCCCGGGTCCGGCTTTCACGCCCGGCCCGGGCTTAACTTACCGGCGCGGCAGGGGTTATGTCCTACACTAAAGTTCCTCCAAACTCTAACGAGGCGGAAATGGCCGTCCTCGGCGCCATGCTTATCGAGAAAGAAGTCATCGAGAGCGTCACCGAGATCCTCCTGCCCAAGAATTTCTACAGCTCCGTCCACAGCAAGATCTTCGAAGCCATCCTGGACCTGCGCGCCCGCAACCTGCCCGTGGACGTGGTCACCCTTTCCGAAGAACTGAAGAAAGCCGGCCGGCTGGAAGAGCTGGGCGGCCAGAAATATCTGTCCGACCTGATGGAGAAGGTCTCCACCTCGGCCCATACCCAGGCCTACGCCCAGATCGTCAAGGAAAAGTCCGTGCTGCGCGACCTGATCCGCGTCTCCACCGCCGTGGTGGAGAAATCCTTCGAGGGCGCGGAAGAAGTGGACCGGATCCTCGATTACGCGCAGGAACAGGTGCTTTCCGTGGCGCAGAAGAACACCGACCACGGCTTCTCGGCCGCGTCGGACCTGGCCAAGGAAGTCCTGGACCGGATAGAAAAATATTATTCCAACCATTCGGCCATCACCGGTGTGCCCACCGGGTTCAGCCGCCTCGACGACATGACCGGCGGCCTGCAGAAGTCCGACCTGATCATCTTGGCGGCCCGCCCCAGCCAGGGCAAGACCGCCATGGCCCTGAACATGGCCTACCACGCCTGCGTGGAAAAGAAGATCCCCACCGCTTTTTTCTCGCTGGAAATGAACAAGCATTCCATCATGCAGCGTATGATCTGTTCCGCCGCGCGCGCCAACCTCAGCGGCGTCAGGAACGGCCGCCTGCCCCGCGAGATCTGGCCCAGCCTCACCCGCCACACGGCGGAGGTGTCCGAATCCCCGCTTTACATCGACGACTCGCCCGGCCTGAATATCCTGGAGATCCGCAACCGCACGCGCAAGCTGATGAGCCAGCTGAAGAACGAGGGCAAGACCCTCGGCCTGGTGGTCATAGACTACCTGCAGCTGATCCGCGGCGCCGGCAGGTCCGAGAGCCGCCAGCAGGAAGTTTCCGAGATCTCCCGCCTGCTCAAGGACCTGGCGCGCAGCATGGAAGTGCCGGTCATGGCGCTGTCCCAGCTGAACCGCCGCAGCGAGGACAAGGCCCGCGAAGGCAACCGCCCGCAGCTTTCCGACTTGCGTGACTCCGGCTCCATCGAGCAGGACGCCGACGTGGTGGGGCTGATCCACCGCCCGGAGTACTACAACCGCGCCGACCCGACCTTAAAGAACAAGGCCACCCTTATAATAGCCAAGCAGCGCAACGGCCCCGTAGGGGACGTGGAGCTGGCTTTCTTCCACGAATACACCAAATTCGAGAACCCGGTGATGACCAGCATGGACGCCGGGGTGCCTGAAGAGGCGGTCTTTTAGCCAGAGAAGCCATGGCCATAAACCTCAGGCCGACCATAGCTGAAGTACGGCTCTCCGCCGTGCGTAAAAACCTGCAAAAATTAAAAAAAACTGCCGCGCCGGCCCGCGTGCTTTTCGTGGTCAAGGCCAACGCCTACGGCCACGGGGCCGCCGCGCTGGCCCGCCTGGCCGAACGCGAGGGCCTGGCCTGGGGCTTCGGCGTTTCCTCCGTGGAGGAGGGCCTGGCGCTGCGCGCCGGCGGCATCATCAGCCCGGTGCTGGTGCTGGGCAGCCTGTACCCTTTTGAAAGCTTCGTGGAGGCCATTAACGCCGACCTGATGGTGACCATCGCCAGCCTGGACGCCGCGCGCCAGGTGATAGAGGCGGCCCGCCGCCTGGGCAAAAAAGCCGTCTGCCACATAAAGCTGGAGACCGGCATGGGGCGCATCGGCGCGCGCAAGCCTTCCGTCCTCAAGATCTACGACGAGCTTTCCGCTTCGGGCGCCGTGGCGGTGGCCGGGATGTACACGCACTTTTCCAGCGCCGACACCGACCCGCGGTATACCGCGCAGCAGCTGGGCTTTTTCTCCGAGACCGCCGCGGCGCTGCGCGAGCGCGGGGCCAAAAACCTTACTTTGCACGCCGCCAATTCGGCGGCCGCCGTGACTGTTCCGGAAAGCCGCCTGGACATGGTGCGCTGCGGCATCGCCGCCTACGGCCTCGCCGACGGGTTCGAGCCGGCGCTGGCCCTTAAGACCCGCGTGGTTTTCATCAAGAACGTGCGCGAAGGCGCCTTCATCAGCTACAATAAATCTTTTTGCGCCGACCGGCCCCTGAAGATCGCCACGCTGCCGGTGGGCTACGCCGACGGCTACCTCCGCCGGTTCTCCAACAGGGCCGACGTGCTGATCGGCGGGCTGCGCTGCCGCGTGCTGGGCAACGTCACCATGGACATGACCATGGTGGACGTTACCGCCGTGAAGGACGCCGCCGTCGGGTCCGAGGCCGTGCTGCTGGGCCGGCAGGGCCGCGAGGAAGTGACGGCGCAGGAGCTGGCCGCGCTGGCCGACACCATCACTTACGAGGTGGTCACGCTGATCTCGGGCCGGGTGCCGAGGGTTTACCTGGAATGAAATTTTCTTTTACCGAAAAAGTAGGGCATGAGTTCATGAACCTGGCGGAAGCCCTGGGCGGCGCCGCGCTCATGCTCAAATCCGTGGCCTTCTGGCTGTTCCGGTCCAAGTTCGAGGCCTCGGAAACTATAAAGCAGTCGGTGAAGATCGGCGTGGATTCCTTCACCGTGACCGCGCTGACCAGTTTTTTCACCGGGATGGTGCTGTCGCTGCAGATGGGGCAGTCCACCAAGAACCTGTTCAACGAGCCGCTTTACGTCGGCACCATGGTGGCCTTCTCGATGCTCAAGGAGCTGGGCCCGGTGCTTACCTCCATCGTGGTGGCCGGGCGCGCCGGCGCCGTGGTCACGGCCGAGATCGGCACCATGCAGGTGACCGAGCAGATCGACGCGCTCTACACGCTGGGCACCAACCCCACCCGCTACCTCCTGGTGCCGCGTTACCTGGCTTTCCTGATCACCCTGCCGCTGCTCACCGTGTTCGCTGATTTCATCGGCGTGATGGGCGGCTGCATCGTGGGCGTGGTCAAGCTGGGCGTGCCCAGCTCGGTCTACTTCGACGACATCTTCACCTACCTGGAGATGGGCGACTTCATGCACGGCTTCCTTAAAACCTACGTGTTCGCCTTCATGATCGCCACGGTCTCCTGCTACAAGGGGCTTAATACCAAGGGCGGCGCGGAAGGCGTGGGCAAGTCCACCACCGAGGCCGTGGTGGTCAGCATGGTGCTGGTGATGGTGCTGGACTATTTCATCAGCGCGCTGCTGGTGGCGGTGGGCATATGATAGAGATTAAAGACCTCGTCAAGAATTTCCCCGGCCGGCGCGTCATCGACGGCATCTCCGCCGAGATCCGCGACGGGGAGTTGTTCAGCGTCATCGGCCCTTCGGGCACCGGCAAGAGCACCTTTATAAAGTGCCTGATCCGCCTGCTCAGGCCCGAGAGCGGCCAGATCATCGTGGACGGCCAGGACATCGCCTCCACCTCCAGCGAGTTCACGCTGGCCAAGGTGCGGCGCAGCTTCGGCTACCTGTTCCAGGAAGGGGCGCTGTTCGACTCGCTGACGGTCCTGGAAAACGTGGCTTTCGGCCTGAAATACCTTACCGATATCCCCAAAAGCGATTACCCGCGCATCGTCAGGGAGAAGCTGGCGCTGGTGGGCCTGAAGGACGTGGAGCACCTGAAGCCCGCCGAGCTTTCGGTGGGCATGAAGAAGCGCGTGTCGCTGGCGCGCTCCATCGCGGCCGAGCCGAAATACATGCTTTACGACGAGCCCACCACCGGCCTGGACCCCGTGACCACGGGCATGGTCAAGGAGCTTATCATCGACATGCGGTCCAAGCTCAACATCACTTCGATAGTGGTCACGCACGACCTGAACCTGGCGCTGGAGATCTCCAGCCGGGTGGCCATGCTCTACGGCGGAAAATTCGTGGAGGTCGGCGAGCCGGCCCAATTCCGCCAGTCGGAGAACCATGAAGTAAAAGAATTCATGGAGATCTCCCACCTCTCCCGCAAGTAAAGTTCGATCCTTAATCCTTCAAAACAAACCACTGGTTGGCAAGTCCGGGTGCGGCCATGGGGGCCGGAACGCAAAAACGTGGTCAAGAAAGCGGCCGCGGCGGCCGCACGCACCCCGAGCGGGGGCTGACGAGGGTGACGGCTAAGCAAAACCGTCGTTGAGCCCGCCGCTTGCATAGCGCGGCGGGCGAATACCGAGCGAGGGCACGGTGTGCCCGAGCGTGTTTTGCGTGCCGTCACCCTTGGCAGACACCGCCCCCCCTTTTTTATATAATGGATATCGTATATAGATATCATTAGGGTTTCGGCGTTTTTAAAGGATATATGAACGGCGAGATGAAAGTCGGTTTATTCGTGCTGGTGGGCTCGGTCCTTTTCGGGGCCGCGCTCTTCCTGCTGGGGGATTATTCTTTCCAGACCTATTACCCGGTCTACGCCGAATTTACCGACGTGGCCGGCCTGCCCGACAAGGCCACCGTGAAGCTTTCCGGCGTGGAAGTGGGCAAGATCCGCAAGATCTATCTGAAGGAAAATAAAGTGGTGGTGCAGTTGGCCATCCGCGAGGGCGTGAAGATCTACCGCGGCGCCAAGTTCGCGGTGGGCTCCACCAGCGTGATCGGCTCCAAATATTTGCAGGTGGACCAGGGCGCGCCCGCGCTGGGCGTGGTGGAGGCGGGGGAAACCGTGCTGGGCGAGGAGATCGTGCCGCTGGACAAGGCGGTGGCGCGCGCGGTGGCCAGCATGGAATCGCTGGTGGCCGACATCCGCGGCGAAGGCAAGCTGGCCAAGAGCATGCAGGACATCCTGGACAACCTTCGGGACATCACCGCCAACGTCAACGATATCGTGGCCAACGGCCAGCCGCACGCCGAAAAAGCCATAGAGCGCATGGATTCCATCACCGCCAGGCTCGACTCCATGCTGATCAAGACCGACGAGATAGTGGCCAAGATAAACCGGGGCGACGGCGTGGCCGGGGCGCTGGTCTCGGACGCCAAGATGAAGGACGACGTGACCGCCGCCATCACCAATATCCGCGACGCCAGCGCCTCCGTCAAGGACGCGATGGGCCGCATGACCGGCTTCCGCACCTACCTGAAGTGGGATTATAAGTACGAGCCGCTGGCGCACGGCTCCAAGAATAATTTCGGCCTCAAGATCTATCCCCGCGAAGGGCGCTATTACTACGTGGGCGCGGCCAACATGATAAACACCAAGGACGCCTCCGAGGGCACCGACTACGAAGCGCTCAACACCATAGACGCCCAGCTCGGCTGGGACGTGGGCCCCTTCGACCTGTACGCCGGCGTGCTGCGCGGCTCGGGCGGCGGCGGCGTGCGCTGGAAGCCCTTCTATAATTCCAGGTGGGACCGCCTTTCCGTGCTGGTGGAGGCTTCCGAATTTTCGCGCAACCGGCGCATCAAGGACCGGCCCTTCAACGACCCCCGCTACGACGTGGGCGTGGACGTGGCCCTTAACAAGTACGTGTCGGCCGGCGTGCGGCTTAACGACCTGATGGAGACCAAGCGCGTGAATTACACCACCCGGCTGGTCTTCGAGGACAAGGACATCGCCTATCTTTTCGGTTTCGCCAGCCTGGGCGCGCTCAAGAAATGAAATTAAGAACGATCTACCGCTGCCAGCAGTGCGGCCAGACCTCGCCGAAATGGGCGGGGCAGTGCGCCGCCTGCGCGGGCTGGAACACCCTGGTAGAGGAAGCGGAGGAAGTGCTGACGAAAGCGGCGGCCAAGGCCCGCGGCCTCACGGATTTTTCGGAGCCGCCGGTGAAACTTTCGGAGGCCCGCGCCATGAAGGCCGAGCACGCCGTCACCGGCCTGCCCGAGCTGGACCGCGCGCTGGGAGGCGGCCTGGTGAAGGGCCAGGTGGTGCTGCTGGCCGGCCCTCCCGGCATCGGCAAGAGCACGCTTACCATGGAAACCTGCTCGGCGCTGTCGTCCGGGGCCTATGCCGGCAAGAAGATCCTTTACGTGTCCGGCGAGGAATCCATCTCCCAGGTGGGGTCCCGCGCGGAGCGCCTGGGCGCCAGGTCGGAGCACGTCTACCTGATGAGCGAAACCAACCTGGCGCGCATCATCGAGGAGTTCCGCAACCTCAAGCCCTCTTTTCTCGTGATCGACTCCATCCAGACGGTCTACCACCCGGAGTTCGTGGGCAGCCCCGGGTCCGTGGGCCAGATAAGGGAATGCGCCTCCGAGCTGCTCAAGACCGTGAAGGCCGCCGGCGTGCCGTTGTTCCTGCTGGGCCACGTCACCAAGGAAGGCTCCCTGGCGGGCCCCAAGGTGCTGGAGCACATCGTGGACACGGTGCTTTATTTCGACGCCGAGAAGAACAATATTTTCAGGGTGCTGCGGCCCCACAAGAACCGCTTCGGGCCGGTGGACGAGACCGGGATCTTCGAGATGACCTCCAAGGGGCTGCGCTCGGTGGAGGACGCCGGGCTGCTGTTCGCCGATTCCGACCGGGAGCGGGAGCTGGCGGGCCGCGCTTTCGCGGTGGCTTTCGAGGGCGCCCGCCCCATCCTGGCGGAGATCCAGGCGCTGGCGTCGCGTTCCTACCTGCCCTATCCCCGCCGCACCGTCACCGGCATGGATTTGAACCGCGCGCAGATGCTGATCGCCGCGCTGGAGAAGAACCTGGGCCTGCGCTTCGACGAGATGGACGTGTTCGCGTCGCTGCAGGGCGGCATCAGGCTTAAGGATTCCGCGCTGGACCTTGCTTTCTGCGCGGCCCTCATCAGTTCGGCGAAAGATATCCCGCTGCCGCCGGACGTGGTATTCCTCGGCGAGGTGGGCATCCTGGCGCAGGTGTCCAGCCCGGGTTTCCTGGACCGGCGCCTGGCGGAGGCCGAGCGGCTCGGCTTCAAAACGGCTTTTGTTCCCCGGCTGCCTAAGAAAGACGAAGGGCGCTTTAAGACCCTGAAGCTCGAGGTGGTAAGGGACATGGGCGGGCTGTACGCCGCCCTGGTAAAATTAACTCCCGCGAAAGCGGGGAAACAGAAAGAATAAGGAGCAATCATGATAGTTTGGATCTTCAGGGCGGTAGCCCTTATCGGCACCCCCGTACTGACCTGGTTTACGGTTTCAAAAGACCTTAAGAGCGCGGCTTTCGGCGTGCTCATAGGCCTGGTGATAATCGGCATAGAATACGTCTTCGAGAACGTCAGCCTGTTCTCCCTGATAATCGGCATTATCGGCGCGGTGGTGGGCCTGATCCTGGCCAAGCTGCTGGACTACAGCGTCTGGCAGATCGGCAACCCCTCCCTTAACGAGGTCTGGCCGACCTATATCCCCATCATCCGCTACGCGCTGGCGCTGCTGGGCATGATCATCAGCATCAAGAAGATCCCCGAGCTCGACGACCTCGACAAGAACATCCTGTCGATGGGCAAGCGCGGCGGCAAGAACATGAAGGTGCTGGACCTGTCCGCCATCGTGGACGGCCGCGTACTGGACATCTGCGACACGCATTTCATCACGGGCGGCATCGTGACCCCGCGCTTCGTGGTGCAGGAACTGCACACCCTGGCCGAATCCAGCGAGCCGATCAACCGGGCCAAGGGCCGCCGCGGCCTGGACATCCTGGCCCGCCTGCAGGAATCGCGCGAGATCCCCTTCCGCGTGATCGACCGCGACATCAAGGAAGTACCCGACAACCAGATGAAGCTGGTCATCATCGCCAAAGAACTGGGCGCCTCGATCATAACGATAGACTTCAACATCAACAAGCTGGCCGCCCTTGAGAACGTCACCGTGCTCAACATTAACGACCTGACCATCGCCCTGAAGCCCGTGGTGCTGCCCGGCGAGGACATGAGCGTGTTCGTCATGAAGGACGGCAAGGAAAAAGAGCAGGGCGTGGGCTACCTCGACGACGGCACCATGATCGTCATCGAGGACGGCCGCGACTTTGTCGGCAAGAAAGTGGACGCCGTGGTGCAGTCCATCCTGCAGACTTCGCAGGGCCGCATCATCTTCACGCGCGTGAAAGGCAAATCCGCTCAGCAGGGGCCCAAGCAGCCCTGAGGGTAAAGTGCCTACAAGGAAAAAAACTGGCGGCGCCGAAGCCATCATCCTGGCGGGCGGCACCGGCGAGCGCATGGGGGCTGAAAAGCAGTACCTGCCGCTGGCCGGCCGCCCCATGCTGGAGTGGACCGTCGAGGCTTTTACCTCCAGCGGGCTGTTCTCCAAAGTTATACTGGCGCTGGGGCCCGGCAACCTGGCCAAATACGGGCCCGCCTGGGAAAAAGCCGGCGTGCAGACGGCGCCCGCGGGCGCCACGCGCACGGAGTCGCTGCGCAGCGCCTTCAAACTGGTCAGCCCGGGCGCCGAACTGGTGGCGGTGCACGACGGGGCCAGGCCCCTGGTAACCGCGGCCCTGATAAAAGCCTGCCTTGAAAAAGCCGCCCTGCACGGCGCCGCGGTGCCCGCGGTGGCGCTCAAGGACACGGTGAAGAAAGTGGCCGCCGGCGGCAGTGTTTTTGAAAGCACGCCGGACCGCGCCGCGCTGCTGGCGGTGCAGACCCCGCAGTGCTACCGCAGGGCCGTGCTGGCCGCAATACTGGAGCGGGCGGGCTCCCAAAAAGATTATTCGGACGAGTCGCAGGTGCTGGAACAGCTCGGGATTAAGGCAGCGGTGGTGCCTTCGACTTACCGCAACATCAAGGTTACCACCCCCGAGGACCTAATTATAGCGGAGGCTTTTATGAAAGAAGAAAAATCCGTTTCCACGCGCGTTAAGATCCCCGTTTCGCGGGCCGGCTTCGGCTACGACATCCACCGGCTGGTCGAGGGGCGCCCCCTGATCCTGGGCGGCATAAAAATAGAGCACACCAAGGGCCTGCTGGGCCATTCCGACGGTGACGTGGTGCTGCACTCGGTCTGCGACGCCATGCTGGGTTCTATTTCGGCCGGCGAGATCGGCGTCTATTTCCCGCCCACCGACCTTACCATCATGGGCATCTCCAGCGTGGAGATAGCCCAGAAGACCCTGGAGATCCTCACTTCAAAGAAGGCCAGGATCATAAATCTGGACGTGACCATCCTGGCGGAAGAGCCCAAGCTGAAGCCGCATTACGAAGCCATCCGCGATTCCATCTGCAGGATCTTCAAACTGGACAAGGCGGACGTCAGCGTAAAGGCCAAGAGCCGCGAAGGCCTGGGCGATATCGGCCACGGCGAGGCCATAGTCTGCTACGCGGTGGTCAGCGTGATAAAATGAAGACTTTAGCCGGCCTTGCCTGCCTCTCCCTGGCGCTGCTCTGCGGCTGCTCGGGCGGGCGGCCCGGCCCGGCCTCTAACGGGGCCGCGGTGGTCTTCCAGAAAAAGAATTTTTCACTGGTGAAGGTCCCGGACCCGGACCTGGAGGCCGCCCTGGAAGGGCTGCTCTCCTCCAGCTACGCCGTCGCCGTAAAGGAGCACTCCGGCGACACCCCGATGGATATAGGGTTCACCTATTCCCTGGCCCCCAGGGGGGCGGTCTACCCGTTTTCGGAAATTGAAGTTTCCTGCATTATCCAGGAAAAGTACGCCAGGCGCAGCGGCCCGGTGCTCTGCGGGGATTTCTTCCGCGAGCTGGACCTTAAGATCAAACGCGCGCTGGCAGATAAGCAGCCCTTTTAAAAGGAACACGCCATGCAATTCAGGATCTACAACACGATGACGCGGCAGAAAGAGGTCTTTAAACCCATTAAAGAGGGCGAGGCCGGCGTCTACACCTGCGGTCCCACCGTCTACCATTACGCCCATATCGGCAACCTGCGCACCTATGTTTCCCAGGACGCCTTCGTGCGCGCCCTGAAGTTCTTCGGCTACAAGCTGAAGCGCGTCATGAACATTACCGACGTGGGGCACCTCGTCTCCGACGCCGATACCGGCGAGGATAAGATGGAGGTCGGCGCCCGCCGCGAAGGCAAGTCCGCCTGGGACGTGGCCAAGTTCTACACCGAGGCTTTCTTCAAAGATTACAAGTCGCTCAACTGCCTGATGCCCGACGTGCTGTGTCCCGCCACGGACTACGTCCAGGAAATGATAGACATGGTTTTGGTCCTCGAAGCCAAAGGTTACACCTATAACATTCCCGGAGACGGCGTTTATTTTGACACGGCCAAGCTGCCGGATTACGGCAAGCTGGTGGGCAAAAGCCACATCGAAGGCATCAGGGAAGGGGCGCGCATAGAGGCCAACGCCCAGAAGCGCGGTCCCACCGATTTTGCCGTCTGGAAATTCTCCACGCCCGAAGAGCAGCGGCAGATGGAGTGGGAGTCCCCGTGGGGCAAAGGTTTTCCCGGCTGGCACATGGAGTGCTCGGCCATGGCCGTTAAGCACCTGGGCGAGACCATAGACATCCACTGGGGCGGTGAGGACCACGTGGCCATCCACCACACCAACGAGATCGCCCAGTCGGAAGCCGCCACCGGCAAACCTTTCGCCAACTACTGGATGCACGCCCGGTTCCTGGTGATGGGCGATCTGGGCAAGATGTCCAAGTCCGCCGGGGATTTTCTTACCACTTCCTCCCTGCCGGAAAGGGGCTATGACCCGCTGGCCTACCGCTATTGCTGCATGCTGACCCATTACCGCAAGCAGCTGGAATTTACCTGGGAAGGCGTTGAGGCGGCGGCGCGCGGCCTGGACGGCCTGCGCGCCCTGGCTTTAAAGGTCAAGGCCGAAGCCGCCGGCCCGGTCCCCGCCGTGGACAAGGAAGCTAAATATTACAAGGATTTCGCCGAGGCGCTGGCCGACGACGTGAACATGCCGGCGGCTTTAGCCGTGCTGTGGGAAACCCTCAAGGACGCCTCCATCCCGGCTTCGCAGCGACTGGCTTTCGCCCTAGCCGCGGAAGAAGTGACCGCGCTGGACCTGTTCAAAGCCGAAGCCGAGCAGCCCCTGCCGGCCGACGCCGCCGCGCTGATATCTGAGCGCGAAGCCGCCCGCAAAGCCAAGGACTTCAAGCGCTCCGATGAGCTGCGCAAAGCCCTTTCGGACAAGGGCGTGCTCATAGAGGACACCCCCAAGGGCACCAAGTGGAAACTGGTGCGCGGCTAGGTTAGCCGCGCTTTATCGCGCTTTTTGTTTTAAAAACGGCTTTTTTTTGGTAAAATATCTAGGTGCCTTGAAGTTTAAGGTTCGTAACGGCAAATGCGGGCGTGGTTCAGTGGTAGAACGCGACCTTGCCAAGGTTGAGATGTGGGTTCGATTCCCATCGCCCGCTCCAGATTTAATGAATTAGGCCATCCTTTCAGGATGGCCTTTTCCTTTTATGCGGGTGATGGGAATATATTCCTTATGGGGAAAGCTCGCTGACGCTCGCATGTCGCCCGCTCAAGACAATGGGGGAGGCGATGGGAATCTTACTTATGGGGAGAGCTCGCTGTCGCCCGCTCGAGACAATGGGGGAGGCGATGGGAATATATTCCTTATGAAGAAGCTCGCTGACGCTGCGGGTTCCGCGCGGTGGTGGCCTTCGGCGAGGAGGCGGCGGTAAAACTGAGCGCGGGGCTGGTTACTTGGCTAGCAGCTTTTCTTTAAGAAGTTTCCTTAGGGCGGCCAGCCGCCGCACGCTGGCGGGGATTACCAGCACGGTATTGTCTCCGGCCACGGTGCCGAGTACTTCTGGGAAGCGCCGGGAGTCTATGAATTCCGCCACAGTGCCGGCCGCGCCCGGCAGGGTGCGGATCAGGACCAGCGTTTCGTTGGCGGCTATGTCGGTGACGCTGGCGCCCAGCAGCGTGTTCAGCGGAGGTATGACGCCGGGCGTCGTCAGGGTGTATCGGCCGCCGCCCGGCCCAGGCACCCAGGAGGCGCCCAGGTCCTTCAGGTCGCGCGACAGTGTGGCCTGAGTTACCTGGCAGCCTTGCCCGGTCAGCGACCGGCGCAGTTCTTCCTGGCTGGCCACCGCGCCGGAGGCGATGATCTTGCGTATGGCGTAGATGCGTTCTGTCTTGGTCATTTTTTTTCCGTTCCCGACCCGCTATTGTATAATTATACAGCAATTTGTATAGTTATACAAGGCTCACGTGGAGCCCCGGCCATATATAAGGAGAGAAAGGACATGAAAGAGAACAAGAAAGTGGTGCTTGCCTACAGCGGCGGGCTGGATACCTCGGTAATACTCAGGTGGCTCATAGAACAGGGCTACGAGGTGATCGCCTATATCGCCGACGTCGGCCAGGCCGGGGATTTCCAGGCCGCCAAGCGCAAGGCGCTTAAAGTGGGCGCCAAGAAGGTTTATATCGAGGACCTCAAGAAGGAACTCGTCACCGATTATATCTTCCCCATCTTCAAGGCCAATGCCGTCTACGAGGGCCGCTACCTGCTGGGCACCGCCGCCGCGCGGCCGCTGATAGCCAAGCGCCACATAGAGATCGCCGCCAAAGAGCATGCCGCCTTTGTCTCGCACGGCGCCACCGGCAAAGGCAACGACCAGGTGCGCTTCGAGCTGGGCTATTACGCCCTGAACCCCGCCATCAAAGTGCTGGCCCCGTGGAAGATGCAGTCCTTCCTGAACCAGTTCAAGGGCCGCACCGACCTCATCAACTACGCCAAAGAGAAAGGCATAGAGATAAGCTCCACAATAAAGAAGCCCTACAGTGAGGACGACAATTTGCTGCATATCAGCCACGAGGCGGGCATATTGGAAGACCCCGCTCACGAATGCGCCGAGGACATCTACTCCCGGACCGTCTCGCCGGAGAAAGCCCCCAATAAGCCCACGCGCATCAGCATACAATTCAAAGACGGCATCCCGGTGAACGTAAAGAACCTCGACACCGGCCGCTCCGAGAAGGACCCGCTCAAGCTCTTCATGATGCTCAACGACCTGGGCAGCCGCAATGGCGTGGGCCGGCTGGACATGGTGGAGAACCGCTTTGTCGGCATCAAGTCGCGCGGCGTGTACGAAACCCCCGGCGGCGCCATCCTGCTGGCGGCGCATAAGGACATAGAGGGCATAGCCATGGACCGCGAGGTGATGCGCCTGCGCGACATGCTGTCGCCCAAGTTCGCCGAGCTCGTCTACAACGGCTTCTGGTTCAGCCCTGAGATGGACTTTCTGCGCGCCGCGCTGGACAAGAGCCAGGAGGCCATAGACGGCACGGTGACGCTGAAGCTCTACAAGGGCAACATCATCATCACCGGCCGGGCCAGCCCCAGTTCCCTCTACGACAAGAACCTCTCCAGCATGGACATAGAGGGCGGCTTCAACCAGAAGGACTCGGAAGGCTTTATAAAGATCCACGCCACCCGGCTGATGGCGCACAGCGCCATAATGAAAAGGCGGGGCGCGAAATGAAGCTCTGGGCCAAAGGCTGCGAGCTTAATAAGGATATAGAATCCTTTACCGTCGGGGATGATTATCTCCTCGACCGCCGGCTGGTCAAGCACGACTGCGCGGCGTCGATCGCGCACGCGAAGGCGCTGCGCAAGGCCGGGCTGCTGACCGCCAAAGAACTGACGGACATCTCCGACGGGCTCAAGGCGATAGCGGCGCTGGACGCCAAGGGTAAGTTCGTCATAAAGCGGGAGGACGAGGACTGCCACACGGCCATTGAGGGTTGGCTGACGGCTCATTACGGCGAGGCCGGCAAGAAGGTGCACACGGGGCGATCGCGCAACGACCAGGTGCTGACGGCGCTGCGGCTTTATGAGCGCGAGGCGCTGACGGAGCTTAAGGCGCGGCTGGCCGCCTTTGCCGGGGCCGCGGGGGTGCTGGCGGGGAAGCAGGGCCGCCTCCCCATGCCAGGCTACACCCATACGCGCCGGGCTATGCCCACCACGGTTGGGACCTGGATAGGCTGCTTCGCGGCCGCGGCCGCGGACGACGCGCGGCTGGCCGACGCGCTGATCAAGATAATGGACCAGTCGCCGCTCGGCTCGGCCGCCGGCTTCGGCGTGCCGGTGCTCAATATAGACAAGTCCTACAGCGCGAAGCTGATGGGTTTTTCCAAAGCCATAGAGAACCCGATCTATGCCCAGTTCACGCGCAGCAAGTTCGAGCCGGCCGTCATGCACCTCTGCTCGCAGATCATGCTGACGCTGAACAAGCTGGCGTCGGACCTGGTGTTGTTCAGCACGCCGGAGTTCGGCTTCGTCACGCTGCCCGGGGCTTTCTGCACCGGCAGCTCCATCATGCCGCAGAAGAAGAATCCCGACGTGCTGGAGCTGGTGCGCGGCAAGTACCACGTGGTGCTGGGCGAGGAGTTCAAGGCGCTGTCGCTGGCGGGCAACCTGATCTCCGGCTACAACCGGGACGCGCAGCTGGCCAAGGGGCCGCTGTTCGCCTGCCTGGACATCACGCTGGCTTCGCTTAACATTATGGCCACGGTCGTCGCCGGCCTTAAGATGGATAAGACGCGCTGCGTGCTGTCCCCGGAGCTGTTCGCTACGGAAGAAGCCTATAAACTGGTTAAACAGGGAGTGCCCTTCCGCGACGCCTACCGCCGGGTGGGGGAGAGATTTAGGGATAAGGTGATAGAGATAAGGTGAGAGATAAGGTGACACAGAACTTAATTGGACGCAATTAAGTTCTGTGTCACCTTATGCTGGTTATTTCAGTTCTTCTATGGCTTTTTCGACGAGGGTGACGTAGGTCATGACGCTGGAGCCGCCTACGAGGACGGCGACCATGCTGGCTTCCAGGATCTCCTCTTTGGACCAGCCGGCTTCCAGGCAGTGCTTTACCGCGGGGGGGACGCAGACGGGGCATTTCTAGGAGACGCTGGCTACCAGCAGCAGCAGCCACTTGCTCTTTTCCGGCAGCCTGCCGGCCTTGGTCAGGGCGGCTTTATGGTTTATGAAGGCTTCGTATTCGGCCGGTATGGTCTTGCGGATGTCCACCATCAGCCTGTTGAACTCTTTCATCGTGTTCTTGA
The DNA here is from genome assembly GCA_001799615.1 of Elusimicrobia bacterium GWA2_61_42. Lineage (GTDB taxonomy): Bacteria > Elusimicrobiota > Elusimicrobia > Elusimicrobiales > UBA9959 > UBA9959. The sequence goes on from MGTU01000004.1 coordinate 103,726, forward strand.
CGTCGTATTGCATGCCCGGTCCCTCCGTAACTTTATGTGTTATTGAAAAATTTAACCCGCCCCGGATCCCAGGGAAAACGCCGCACTTTTTGTTATTATAGATAAAACAGGCGGTGCCGAGCGGAGGTTTTATGAACATGGAAAAATACGAAAAATTTCTGGCGCAGGGCCGCGACGCGGGGCTGCTGGCGCTGCGGCTGGGCGTGGGTTTCTTTTTCTTCTACGTGCACGGCCTGCCCAAGATAATGGCGGGGCCGGAACTCTGGCTGAAGATCGGCGGGGCGATGGGCAACCTGGGGATACATTTCGCGCCTGTCTTCTGGGGCTTCATGGCCGCGGTGGCCGAATGCGGCGGCGGCGCCCTGCTAATACTGGGACTGCTGACGCGCCCCGCGGCGGCCATGCTGACTTTCAATATGTTCGTGGCGGCGGTGATGCACCTGGCCCTGGGGCAGGGCCTGAAAGAGGCCGCCCACGCGGCCGAATCGATGTTCGTCTTTCTGGCGCTGCTGCTGGCCGGCGGCGGGCGCTGGAGCCTGGACCAGCTGCTCTTTAAGGGTAAACTTTAGGGGATACGGGAAGGCCGCGGCATCCAAAATAAAGAACCGGCCCTGGAGGGCCGGTTCTTTATTTAATGGCCGCGCTTAGTCGGCGGCCGTGCCCCTTATTAATTATCTTTATAATACCTATTATGAGAAGACGGGGCGGGGCCTAAGGGCCTAGAGCAGGGGCCCAGGCGGGCCTAGGCGGGCCTGGGTATTAAAACGGCGCCGCCTTGGGCACTTGGCCTCTGCCCGGAAATCGTATTTTCCGGTACACTATAGTAATGAACCACAACAAAACCACCTCCAAAGTTGTTTTTACTGCGTTCTTCCTGTCACTCACCTGCGCCGCTTCGGCCCCGGCTCGCGCCGCGGACGATTTCGGTTCCTTCTTTGAAGGGGCCGGCCAGAGCTCCATGGCCGAACTAGTCGGCGGCCTGCGCGCCGAGAGCGCCAAAGCCCAGGACCCCAAGGCCCCCGAGGCCCAGCCCAGCCAGCCCGTTGCCGGCAATAACGAACTCCTCCATTTCTGGGAAGACCTGAAGACCGACGTTTTTGACGATGTGTGTAAGGAAGCCCAGCTGGACCTGAGCCAGGGCGCCAGCATCGACAACGTGGGCGGCATAGAAGGCAAGTTCAAACGCTATCTTAAGCAGTATCCCGATAACCATATAGCCCTTATTGACGAGGTGGGGGTGAAACTGGACGCCGGGCATACGATCAGCGACCTGCTGAACATAGGCGGCAATTCCTTTAATATAGGCTTCTCCGGGGCCCTCGAGGGCAAGTCGGTGGTGGTTCGCAAGACCGAAGAGACCAGGTACTGCAAAAACCTGCTTACCCTGGTGGATTTGCGCAAGGTTAAGACCATTCTCCCCGTAAACGAAAAGCGCATCTCGGAGATGAAGGTCAACGAGATCTGGAAGTTCCCCGCCGTATTGCGCGCCGGCATCAGCGGCGGCATGGGCGTGGCGGTACAGCCCTGGGCCACCGTCTCCTTCTCCCTGGGCACTTCCAAGGAACTGAAGCCCTCCGTAACCCTTTACAGGATGAGCGAGAACGCCCTGCGCCTGCGCATCCGCCTGGACCGCATCACCGTCAAGAGCGGCGGCGCCTCCGTGGGCACCTCCTTCGACGCGGGCATGATCGGCCTGCCGGAAGCCGAGGGCTTCCTGATGAAAGAGCTCAACAAGACCGTAGTGAAGGAATTCAACAAGTACCTGGCGCTGCGCATGGGCCTTTCCCAGAGCCGCGTAAAGGGCAAGAAGCTGCTGCTCGAGTTCATCATAGACCCCAAGAATCCCGAACAGGTGGCCAAGCTGACGGAGTTCCTGAAAGGCGACCTGAGCATTATAAAGAAGCTCATCCAGATGGGCATCCGCTTCAACGATTACTCCGACACCGACGACAACTCCAACGGGCAGAACGCCCTGAACGAAGTGGAGAACGTGGCCGAGCAGGGGCTGGGGCTTAACTCCACCTTCGCGGGGTCCAACCACTTCAGCGGCACCTCCAACGGCTTCAACCTCACGCTGCCGGTGCTGGTGCAGCACGAGTCCAGCACGGGCCAGCGCTACGACAGGTACCAGACGATGAACGGCGCGCAGGTGCTGCACGTCCACAACGTTTCCAAGAACTCCTCCAACAGCAACATCAACATCCCCGTGGTCGGCAAGATCTTCAAGCACAACACCAACCAGAACTTCTACGTGGTGAACTACGAGAACCGCGACGGCGCCATGTCCGAGGGCGCGGTGGTCTACCAGCGCTACGAGGGCTACATAAAGCACGACGAGCGCGACGCCCGCGGCATGGTCACCAACATGAACGAGATCCTCAAGTACGCCGGCACCAAGGGCAACGGCGTCAACAGCGAATTCATGGTGGACGTCAACACCCTGTTCCCCAGGCTGGCGGCCGAGGAAGCCAATCCCTCCGGCAGCGACAGCGAGGGCAACCCGGCGGTGGACTCCAAGAGCTACAAGTCGGCCCTCATGTCCTTCTCCCTGGTCTTCACCAAGGAAGCCGTGCGCGACATCCTGGCCGCCCCCGCGGTCACCATAATGAAGGCCGTCCTTAACGTGATGGAAGGCCTGGACCGCGAGATCGTCAGCAAGGTGCAGCACCTCTTCAAGATGAATACCGAGGGCAAGGTGGACTACGACTGGAAGGCCGCCAACAAGCTGCTGAGCGACTACAAGCGCGACGGCGACAACGCTTTCGACCCCCTCAGCGTCGTGAACTCCTTCTGCTACAACGTGTCCCGGATAGTGGCCGACCTCGCCACCGTGCGCAATACCGCGGACCAGAAAGAACGGGCCGCGCGCCTCTCCAAAGTGCTGGCGGGCAAGGGCAAGAGCGGCCTGGGCTACGAAGGCCTTATGCAGGTGCTGATACAGCTGGTGGACGTGAAAGACCTTTACGCCAACCTCAACGTTCAGACCGACAAGCGCATCAAGGGCGAGGCCGACATAGCCAGCACCTACAACGTCTACAACAACAACCTGCAGGCCGGCTATAATACGCAGCTCAACAACGCCAACGCCCTGCGGGACCGCTTCTCCGACCCCTCGCTGCTCAGCGACTAGCCCCGCTGTATAGATAAAAAAAGCCCCCCGGCAAAACCGGGGGGCTTTTTTGTTGGCTCCGTGCTGCTACCTGATCTTGCCGTCCACGCCGAAGATGTAGGCCATCAGGGCGGCGCGGGCCCACATGCCGTTGCGCTCCTGGCGCCAGAACACGGCGCGCGGGTCGTCGTCGACGGTCACTTCGATCTCGTGCCGGCGGGGCAGCGGGTGCAGGATCACGCAGGTTTTTTTTATGAGGTCCAGATGTTCCTTGCGGAAGTGGAAGGGGGAATAGTCCACGGCTTTGGACTCGCCGGACTTGTCGTGCTCGTCCTGGATGCGGGTCATGTAGATGGCGTCGGCGCTTTTCATCACGCCTTTGAAATCCTCGGTCTCGGTGAACGGGATATTGTGGCGCTTGAGGAACTCCAGGATGTCGGGTTCCATGCAAAACTGCCGCGGAGAGACGAAGGAGAGCGAGACGTTCTTGTAGTTCTTCATCAGGTAGCTGAGGGAGCGCACGGTGCGGCCGCGCTTGAGGTCGCCGACCATCACTATGTGCTTGCCGTCCAGCTCGCCGCCGAAGCTGCGGTGCAGGGTGTACATGTCCAGCAGCGCCTGGGTAGGGTGCTGGTCCTTGCCTGAGCCGCCGTTGACTATGGGCACGGGGCGGCCGGTGCGGTTCATCAGCCAGGCGGTCTTTTCCACGAAGCCGGGGGCGGGGTGGCGCATGATGATCATGTCGACGTAGCTGGAGAAGGTGCGCACGGTGTCTTCGGGGGTTTCGCCTTTTACTTCGGAGGAGGTGGTGGTGTCGCGGATCTCGGAGGTCTTGATGCCCAGGATATGGCAGGCGTTGAGGAAGGACATGAAGGTGCGGGTGGAAGGCTGCACGAAGTACAGCATGGCGCGCTTGTCGGAGAGTAGGGCGGAGACGTAGTCGGCGCCGTCTTTTTTCTGCGTGACTGCCCTTAGCCGGTCGGCGGTGCTGAAGAGGTGTTCGAGCAGTTCGCGGTTGAGCTGCTGGGCGAAGAGGCAGTCGTAGAGGCGCCCGTCCTTCGAGAAGAAGGGGGTTTTTTCGGAGATGGGGCGGGGGTAGAAGTTCTCCCAGTCGGGCTGCACGCTGGTCATGGCTTGTGTTCTTTGCATTGTCTTCCTCCTGGATTTTTAAAGCTATTTATAAATCTTTAACTGTGAGTTCTGGGTAACGGGGCCGCGGGGTGCCCGGTCGGGGCAGCCATGGGGACCGGAACGCAAAAACAGTGTCTCGCACACCGTGCTCGCACTTCCCCGCCTCGCCCTTCGCGCTTACGCAAGCTCAGGGCTCCGGCAGGGTTTTGCTAACCCGGTCCCCACGTCTGCCCCTCCGGATTGGTGAACGCTGGTCGCGTTTGGCTGGTTATAAAAAGAGCTGTTAAAAAACCACTCGTCAGGGGGCGGTTATTGCTACGAGGTCGAGGAGGACGAGTTTGTTGGCGCGGCCGAGTTTTACTTTGGCGACCACGGAGCCGGAACGGGCGTCTTTGAGCGGGTTGTTCTCGTTCAGGTAAAAGCGCTCTATGCCGTAGGTGGCGCGGAAAAGGCCGCGGAAGCTGAAGTTTACATAGGCTTTGGCCCATTGGCCTTCGCCGGGGGTTTCGGCGCAGGCGGCAGCTTCGTATATTTTAACCGGGCCGGCGGCCGTTTGGGCGGTCCTGCCTTTGTCTTCCAGTTTTACGTAAAGCTGTAGGCCGGCGTCGTGGCGGGCAAGGCCGCGGCAGGGCTCCGGGGTGTTGATGGCATAGCTGAGGGCCACGTAGGTGCCGCTCAGCCAGTCGCGGGGGTCTACGGGGGCGGTTTCCAGGTAGAACACCGGGGAATCGGTATTCCTCGAGGACAGCAGCCAGCCGCCCCAGGCGGCGAAGAACAGCAGCTGCAGGCCCAGCGCTATTTTTAATTTATTCATTTCTTCACCGACTCTATCAGGGCTTTTCGGCCCCGGTTAACGAAATAGGCCAGCGCCGCGAAGGCGAGGCCGGTTATGATGAAGGCCACGCCGCTCTTGAGCAGGCCGCCGAAAATATCTACGAAGCGGGTGACCGCGGTCAGCGTTATCACCAGCACGCCGCGGTTAATGAGCTTCTCGTCGGAATTCCTGGCGCCGCTCATGATGCAGCCGACGCCGAAGGCGGCCAGGATGAAGTTGGCGGTCACGGCCAGGGCTTTGGCGTGGACCTCGGTGGCGCCGAAGAGGAAGAAGGCGCACAGCACCGAGGCCGCCAGCAGGCCTTTGGCCACAAGGTCCTCTTCCCGGCCTTCAGGCAGCAGGCGCTGGGGCCTGAAGAGCGCGGTCAGCAGGGCCCCGGCGAAAATTATCCAGGTCAGGGCGGCGCCGTAAACGGTATCGGTGCCGCGCAGGCCATGGTAAGCGTGCGGCTTGTAATGCCAGAAGAAGGTCATGGCGTAGACCGAGGCCGTCCAGACGGTGAGCGGCAGGCCGGCCTTTTCGCTGTCCGGCCGGCGGCCCCAGGAAAGCCACAGCACCGCGAGGGACATGCCCGCCAGCAGCACCAGCGCCTCGGAGCGCACCTTTATGGCGGTGTCGGCCGCCAGCATGAAGAAAGTCCAGACCGCGGCGGCGCCCAGGGGCGCGCCCAGCTTCTGGCCCGGGTACAGGGCCGCACCGCCGGCCAGGACCACGAGGGCCAGCGGCCAGTGCCACAGCGGCTGGGCCGCGCGGCCATAGTTGGCGGTGAGCGCCAGCATATTGGAAGAACCGAGGGTGCCCCAGAAAAGAACGGCAAAAAGCAGGAACGAGACCAGGTAGGCGGCCAGCGGCCTTTTGGAGAAGGCGGCCAGCGGGGCGGAGATAGCCGCCCAGGCCAGGTAAGGCTTTACCGGGTCGCCGCTGAGGTTGAAGATCTGCGCGTAAAGGCCTATGCCCAGCGCCGGCATGAAGAACCAGAGTATCTCCAGCGGGGCGGCGGCGGGCTTGTCCTGCAGCCGCAGGGCGGCAGCGGCCGTTCCCGCGAAAAGCAGCAGGTAAGCGCACATCTTGGCGATGGCGCCTATCTTGTCCCAGTTATGCGCCGCCACTAAAATGAACCCCAGCGCTATAAAGAGCCCGGCGGCCGCGGCTATCCAGTGGACGGCTTTAAAAGAGGCCAGGGGCCTGGAGGCGTAGGCGCTGTCCCAGGTCCCGGCGGCCTGTTCGGGCGTAATAAGGCCTTTGGCCGCGGCTTGCGCCAGGTCGTTCTTTAATCTTTTGTAATAGGACATAACTTTGTTCGCCGCGTACGGCCGCCCGCCGCGCCTGCCAGGCCTTACCCGGAATCAATTATATTAAAAAAGGGCCGCGGCTATTTTATAGAATTGATTCATGCATGACCGCGACAGGATATTCGGCATACTGGGGTGGGGCGCCTTCGCCTTCGCCGCTTCTGCTTTTTTCCTGCCGGTCATAAACCCGGATATTTTCTGGCACCTGTCCGCCGGCAAATACACGCTGGCGCACCTGGCCCCGCCGCGCGCGGATTTCCTTTCCTGGCCTCTGGCCGGCGCGGATTGGGTGGATTTCGAATGGCTGCCGCAGGTGATTTACTACCTCATTCACCGCGCGGCCGGGTTCTGGGGGCTGCTGTTCTTCAAGGCCGGCCTGCTGGCGCTGACGCTGCTGGTTTTCAGGGGGATACTGCTGCTCTACGGGCGCGCCCGCCTGCTGCCGCTGGCGCTGCCTTTTTTCGCCGCGGCTATTATCACCAACAGCGACCTGCGCCCCGAGAACTTCACTCTGCTGTTCTTCACCATAACCCTGTATTACCTGGAAAAAAGCCGCCTGACGGCGCTGCCGGCCGGGTGGCGGTTCAAGGCGGCGGTATTCGCTTTCTTCGCGCTGTGGACCAACCTGCACGCCGGTTACCTTTACGGCCTGGCCCTGGTGGGCCTTTACGCCGCCGGTGAATTCTTCGAGGAAGAACTGCCTTTCATCTACGGCAAGGCGTCTTTCGCCCGCCCGCAAAAAAGCCTGGCCTACCTGGGCCTGTTCTTTACCGGCCTCGTTTCCAGCCTGGCCAACCCCTACGGCTGGAAGATCTACTCGGTCATCTCCAACCACCAGCGGCACATAACCACTTTGCAGGAACACATCCAGGAGTGGAACACCTTCGACCTGACCAACGCCTACCAGTGGCCTTACGTGCTGGCCCTGGCCGTGGTAATGGGGAGTTTGGTGTTCTTCCTGCTGCGGCGCCGGCATACGGCGTACACGCATTTCGCCTGCCTGATGTTCTTCCTGTGGGCTTCGGCCAACCACGCCCGGCACATACCTTTTTTTATCATTACCGGCCTGGCTTTCCTGCTGGCCCTGCCCTGGCCCGGCCTGCCCGAAAAGGGGTTGAAGCGCGCCGCGGCGCTGGGCGCGGCGGCCGCCTGGCTGCTCGTCAACGCGTGGTTCTACAACAATTTCATCTGGACGCAGTATGCCGCCAAGCCGGAGCTCTTCAAGTGGGGCTCGGCGGGGCTGTCTGATTTCCTCCGGACCAATAAAAAAGAACTGTCGGGCCTGAAACTTTTTAATCCCTGGGGCTGGGGCGGCTGGCTGGGCTGGGAACTGGCGCCGGACTACAAAGTGTTCATAGACGGCCGCTACCTTTTCCACGACAAGATCGTGGAAGTGGTGGGGGTGCGCAACGGCCCGCAGAACTGGCGCGAAATGATCGGGAAGTACGGTTTCGACCTGATGCTGATAACTTTGGACGAACCGAAGGTCCCGCTGAAGCAGAAGCTGGCCGACGGCAGCAGCGGCATTTTCTGGCGGCCCTCGTACTTGTTCTACCTGCCGCGCTCGGAGTGGGCCGTGGTGTACTGGGATTATTCCGTGGCGGCTTTGGTCAGGCGCTCCGCGGTGCCTGCCGGCTGGCTGGCCGGGCGGGAGTTCCGCTACCTGCGCCCGGCCGACAGCCTTAACCTGGTGGCCCCGCTGATGGGGGGAGAACTGCCTCTTTCCGCGGTCCGCCGCGAGGCGCTGCAGTATTTAAAGAACCACCCGACCTCCGGGGACAGTTCGCCCGCAGCCGATATCATGAGCTTCATGGGCGGGCTGGAGACGCTGTGCGCCCAGAAAGGAACCAGATGCAGGCAATAATTTCCGAGGTCAGGTCCCACCCGCTGGCGCTGTTCGCTGATTTCCGCCGGCTTTTCGCCGGCCGGGTGATCTCGGCCGTAGGCGACAAATTCTTCGCCATCGCCATCGCCTGGTGGGTGCTGTCCGAGGCGGGGCCCAACTCCAAGTTCCACCTGGGGCTGGTAATGGCCGTGAACGTGCTGCCGGTAGTGGTCTTCGGCCCGCTGCTGGGCACGCTGTCGGACAGGTCCGACAAGCGCAAGGTGATGCTGGGCGCTGACGCGGCCCGGGCGCTGCTGGTGCTGCTGCTGGCGGCGCTGCTCTGGAGCGGCCGCCTTAACCTGTACTGGCTTTATTCCATCTGTTTTCTTATCTCCGGGTTCGGCCCGCTGTTCGAGTCCGCCGTGGCGGCCTCCATCCTGCGGCTCACTTCCCCGGAAAAAATGCCGCAGGCGGTGGCCGCGGACTCCTCCGTGCTGCAGCTGTCCAACGTGATCGGCTCGGCCCTGGGCAGCGTGCTGATGGCCGCGGCCGGCGTGGCCGGCGCGTTCCTGTTCAACGCCGCGGGCTATCTGGCGTCGTTCGCCGCCGTCCGGGGGATAAAAACCAGCCTGGCCCCGGAGGACAGGACGGAGAGTTCCTTTATCGCGGAGTTCAAAGAGGGCCTGGCCTATACCTTCGGCAACAAGCCCGTGCTGGCCCTCATCCTGTCCTTCGCCACCTTCAACTTCTTCGTGTCGCCCATTCTTATCCTCATTCCCATGATCGTGAAGTTCACGCTGAAGGAGTCGGTGACCTGGCTGGCCATCTTCGAGGCCTTCTTCGCGCTGGGGTCGGCCGCGCTGGCCGTCGGGCTCAGTTTCAAGAAGTCTTACGGCAGCATTTACGGCTGGCTGTTCGCTTCGCTGCTGCTGGTGGGCCTGTCCTTCGGCGGGCTTTATTTCATCGCCGATAAATACGCGGCCTGCGCGCTGCTCTTCGCCGCCGGCGCCGCGCTGGGCGGCGGCAACACCATCGCCATCACGCTGTTCCAGGCCACCGTGCCGGACGCGATGAAGGGCCGGTTCTTCTCCGTGCTGACCACGCTGGCCTACGCGGTAATGCCGCTCGCCTTCATGGTGAACGGGCTGCTGGCCGAGAAATTTTCAGTGGGTTTCTGCCTGGCGCTCAACGCCCTGGCCGTGCTGGCGCTTTCCTTCGTGGTGCTGCTGATCCCCCGCCTGGAATATAAATAAAGACCCCGCGGGCTGCCGCGGGATCTTTTCCGGTCTTGAAAGCCGTCCCTCCCGGGGCGGCTTTTTGCCGCCCGGCTAGGCCGGGTTGGGGATGTCTATGAACTCGGTCTTAACTTTGAATTTCTTTTCCAGCAAGGCGGCCAGGGCCTGTACCCCGGGCTTCTCGCTGTTATAGTGCCCGGCCGAGATAAAGTTGGCGCGCGTCTCGCGGGCGTACTCCTGCGTGCCTTCCAGCACGTCGCCGGCTATGTACAGGTCCAGGCCCGCCTTCACCGCGTGGTGCAGCATGCCCGCCGCCCCGCCGCTTATCACCCCTATGGTCCGGATCTTCTCCCTGCCGAAGCGGAAGCAGAGAGGTTCAGCGTCCAGCTTTATGGCCAGCGCGGCGGCTATGTCGCCGATGGCCGCGGCTTTCGGCAGGGCGCCGCTGAAGCCCACCGTCTCGCCGTTGTAGACCCCGAACGGCTTCATTTTTTTTACGCCGAGCATGGCCAGCAGGCGGGCGTTGTTGCCCACGACGGGGTGCTTGTCGAGCGGCAGGTGCCACGCGCAGAGCGAGAGCCCGCCGTTAAAGAGCGTCTCGAGCTTGCGCTTGAGCGGGCCGGTAAAGCGCTGGGACTGTCCCCAGAGCAGGCCGTGGTGTACTATCAGCATGTCCGCGCCGCCGGCGGCCGCGCGCCGGATGCATTCCAGCGAGGCCGAAACTCCGAAGGCGATCTTCTTCACCTGCTCCCGGCCTTCGGCCTGCAGGCCGTTCATGGAGTTGTCTTTGATATTCTTTGAATCCAGGTAGGAATCCGTGAAAGCAACTATTTTATCCCTGTCAGCCATGTGCCCCCCTATTTTCTGCCCGGCCGCAGCGCGTAGATATAGCCGTTGGAAATATCGGCCGCGATGTAGTCGGTGATCGTAAATTTATTGACGCCGTCGGGGGCCAGCAGCAGCGCGGCGTAGCCCCACAGCAGCGGGCTGCCTTTCAGGGCGGCGCGCGGCACGCTGACGGTGACCGCCCCGCCGGCGGCTTTGGGTTTAAAGGTGCCGGCGGGCACGGGGCCCTTGGGCGTGACCGTGTACAGGACCGCCCGCTCCGGGGTGATCTCCAGCGCGTACTCCCAGGCGTTGTCGGGGAAAAGCCGCAGCGGCCTTCCCTCCAGCGGGCGCGACATGCCGGCGCGGGGCCGGTGGTTGATGTCGATATAAAGGTCCAGCCTGATGTGGCTGAAGCCGGACGGGTAGCGGCCGGGGTTTTCCAGCGCGGCCGGGGTGAAACTGAAAACGAGGTTGTCGGAGCCCGCCGCTACTTTCATGGAGGAGAGCTTCCAGACCTGGTAGGGGTCGGCGGTTTTGGACAGCTGCGGCCCGCCGGCGGGTACTTCGGGTTTGCGGGCGACGTTGGTTATTTCAAAGCCGCCGTCTTTTACGGACGTCTCCGGCTTGTCGGTCTGCTTGCCGGCCACGGCGGCGTCGGCCAGGCCGGAGAAGATCCAGGGCGGCGGAGGTTTCTGCATCAGCCTGTAGGCGTTGCCCAGCGCGTTCTGTATCTCTATCTCGGTTTCCCTGCCCGCTTCGGAGCCGGCTTCCGCCAGGGCTCTTAATTTGACGCCTTCTTCCGCGGAGAAATATTCCTCGAAAGCGGCGGCCGCGGGTTTATAGTTCCCCTGGAAAGAGTTCAGGTGCAGCATCAGGTCCGACCTGGTCTTGGTTAAAGCCGTCAGCGCCCCGGCCTGGGCGGGGGTAGAGGCCCAGGCCGTATAGTCGCCGCTCCAGGGCGAGGAGAGGCCGGCTATTTCGGCCGGGGTGGCCCGGGAGGAAACGGCCAGCGCGAGGGCTTCGGAAACGGTAAGGCGCCCCTGCGCGGCGGGATCCGCCAGCGCGGCGGCCAGCGCGGCGCGCAGCCAGGCGGGGTCGGGCTCCAGGGTCTCGTCAAAAACAAGGAACGCCGGGGCGGGGCCCGCGGGCGCGGCCGTGGAATATCTGACGAAGGGGACGGCGTAAACACCGTCCGCTTCCAGTACGGCCGCGGCGGTGGAGGCCAGCGGGCCGGTAGCCAGCCACTTCAGGCCCATCGCGCGGGCCAGCGGGAAATAATCGGGCGTCAGGCCGCCTGGCGTATTGATCAGGCCGCCGGGAGCTTTTTTAAGGGCCTTGAAAGCCGCGTCCCGCGCGAGGGACAGGCGCAGGGACAGGAAATACGGGTCGTTGGACAGCGTGGCGGTGGAGGGTTTGCCCGCCCACCTGACCTCCGGCTCCGCGGAGCCGTAGAGCAGCGGCAGCGGCGGGTCCCCGGCGGGGCGCAGCGCCAGTTCCAGGCGGCCTTCGGCGGAGAGCTTCTTTACGCGCTCTTCCAGGTCCTTGGGCAATTCGGCAAAAGCGGCCGTAAGCCGCAGGTCTTTGGAGCTTTCGAGCAGAGCTATTATTTCGGAGGCCGCCTGCCCGCCGGCCGGGATCCAGAGGAGGGCCTGCTGGGCCGGCAGCGCGGAAGCGAAGGTGAGGAAAATGGCCGCGGCGGCCAAAAGTTTAAGCATGGCTTTTTATTTTACGGTCAGCACGGAAACCTTGCGGCCCGCTTCCAGGTCAGTGTCGGGATTGAGCGGGTCCAGCACTTCCTGCCCGTCTATGCGGCAGATGTACCTGTATTTTCCCGGCGGCAGGGGTATCAGGGCTTCCCAGCGGTTGTCCTGCTTTTTCTGCAGCACCAGGGCCTCCGGGTTCCACTTGTTGAAATCTCCGGCCACCTTTACTTCTTTGGCGCCGGGGACTTTTACCGAGAATTTTACGAAGCGCAGCTCCGGCTGGGGCGGTTCGGATTGGCGGTCGGCGCGCACGCGCGTGGGCGGCAGCGCGCCGGAGCGCGTCGGCTTCAGGATGGCCACGTTCCAGTGCCCCATGAAGCCGAAATATTTTTTTATGGCGTTGTTGAAAAGCACGCTGGGCACGCTGACCAGGGCGAACGCGGCCAGCGCCGCGGCCATCAGGACGGCCTTGCGCTCTATCATGCGCCTTCCTCGTCGAGGCGCGGCCGCACCCGCGGTTCCGCGCCCAGTTTCACGGCGAGGGCCTTGAATTGTTCTATATCCACGCCGTTGCCTTCCACGGCCGTGGCGAAGGTCTCCGGCAGCAGCAGCGAGGCTTCCCGGATAAATTCTTTTACCTTTTCAAAACCGGTGGCGGCCCAGGGTTCCATGGGGCGCATCAGCGCGGCCCACTGCGCCGGGTCGGAGGTGTTCAGGCTGACGTGCACGGAGTCGATAAGGCCTTTCATCTCGGGCACCACGTTGCGGCCCCAGACGGCGTTGGCCAGCCCGTTGGTGTTCAGGCGCACGCGCGTGGCGGGAGGGATCGGGGGGGCTTTGCCGCGCTTGACCAGGCGGGCGGTGGTAAGCAGCGCTTCCAGCCGCATGGTCGGCTCGCCGAAACCGCAAAAAACCAGTTCTTCAAAAGGCGCCGCCGCCCATTCTTTGCCGGCCAGCGCTATGATCTCCGCCGGCGAGGGTTCCGCCCCGGAAAGGTCGAGGTTGCTGCCGCGGTAATCCATCTTCCACGCGTTCTTTACGCAGAAAACGCAGGCCGTAGGGCAGCGGTTGGTGAGGTTGACGTAGAGTCCGTTCTTGTAGCGGTAAACCACGCTGGGTTTGGCGGCGTCCATGGTTATTATTCTATCATTTAGGGATGAGGATTTTGATAGCCCCCAACGCCTTCAAAGGAACGCTGACCGCGGCGCGCGCCGCCCGGGCGGCCGCGCGCGGGGTAAAGACGGCGCTGCCGAAGGCGCGCGTTACGGCGCTGCCCATCGCCGACGGCGGCGACGGCCTGCTGGACGCGCTGCGCCCGGCGCTGGGGGGCACGGTGATCAGGAGCCGCGTGGAAGGGCCTTGCGGCGGGCTCGTTACGGCGCGGTGGCTGCTGGCGGGCCGCACGGCCGTCATAGAGATGGCCGAGGCGTCGGGCCTGAAGCTGCTGCGCGGCGCGCGCCTGCGCCCGCTGGACGCCTCCACGCGCGGCGTCGGCCAGCTTATGGCCGCCGCGGCGGCGCGCGGCGCGCGCGAAATAATAGTGGGGCTGGGCGGCAGCGCTTCCAACGACGGCGGCGCGGGCTGCGCCGCGGCTTTCGGGTTCCTGCTCAACGACGGCCGGGGGGCGGCCATAGTCCCCGGGGCCCGCGGCCTGGCGGGGCTTCGCGAAATACTGCCCGGCGCCGGGCTGGCGCGCCTCAGGGGGCTGAAGGTGGAAGGTCTGGCCGACGTGAAGAACGCGCTGCTGGGCCGCCTGGGGTCGGCGCAAGTGTTCGGCCCGCAGAAAGGCGCGAGCCCGAAGGAAGTCAGGTTCCTGGAAGCGGCCCTCGGCAACTACGCCGCCGCCGTCGTGAAATTTTCGGGCCGGGATATCTCCCGGCTGGAGGGCGGGGCGGCCGCCGGCGGGCTGGGCGCGGGCCTGGCCGCTTTTTTCGGCGCCGAACTGGCCGACGGCTCCGCCTTTGTGCTGGAGCGGCTGGGTTTCGAGCGCGAACTGGCCCGGGCGGACCTGCTTATTACCGGCGAGGGCTGTTTCGACCGGCAAAGCTTTTACGGCAAAGCCCCGGGCGCGGCCATTGCCGCCGCTGTCCGGCTGGGCAAGCCGGTGGTGATCGTCTGCGGCCGGTCCCTTATACGGGGCCGGCGGGAGCTGGCCAGGCTGGGAGTGGCGGGGATCATAGAGACCGGGGAGACCCCGCACCCGGCCGCCGCGGTCAGGCTGGCCGTGGCGCGCGGCCTCCCGCGTATCCTGTCGTCCATTGAGTTCTCCTTATAATTTTAATAATATATAGGTCCTATGTTGAAAAGGGGGCGGCAGGCGCCGCCAGGGCCGTTCTGGCCGTTCTGAGGCCGCGGGTTTTTAAGGAGAGCATAAAATGAGTTCCCACCAGGCAAACCATATTTCTTTCGGCACTGACGGGTTCCGCGGCATTATAGCCAGGGATTTCACCTACGACGTGGTCAGGAAGACCGCCCAGGGCATGGCCGACTATATCGCCTATAAATATATGCGCACCGAGAAGCCTTCCGTGGCCGTAGGCTACGACCGGCGCTTCATGTCGGACCGCTTCGCCCGCACGGTGGCCGAAGTGCTGGCCGCCAACGGTTTGGAAGTCGCGCTCAGCTCCACCCCGCTGCCCACCCCGGCCATCAGCCTGCTTACCTCCAAGGGCTACGGCCTGGGCGTAATAATCACCGCCAGCCATAACAAACATTATTACAACGGCATCAAAGTGAAGCAGAACGGGCGCTCCGCCCCTCCCTCGGTGACCGCGGAGATAGAGAATTACGTGGCCAAAGCGGTGCCCATGAAGCCGTCCGGCGCCCCTATAACCGTAAAGGATTTCCGGCCCGTCTACGTGGATTACCTCAATTCCAAGGTTTCTTCGTCCAAGGTGCTGCCCAAGCTGCCCGGCACCGTGGTCATAGACTTCATGCACGGGGTGGGCGCCGAAACCGCCGCCTCCCTGTTCGGCGCCAAGAACGTGGTCAGGCTGCGCGAGCGGCACGACCCGCTCTTCGGCGGGATGGCCCCGGAGCCGGTGGAAAAGAACCTGGCCGAGCTGGTGGCCGCCGTGAAGAAGCACAAGGCCCTCTTCGGCGTGGCCCTGGACGGGGACGCCGACCGCTTCGCGCTGGTTTCCGACAAGGGCCAGTACATGACCCCCTGCCAGACCGCGCCGCTGCTGCTGGAGTACCTGCTTTCAAAAGGCAAATTCAAGGGCAAGATCGTCCAGGCCGTTTCCATGGGCTACCTGACCAAGCGCATAGCCCGCGCCGCCAACCTGGCTTTCGACGAGGTCCCGGTGGGCTTCAAGTACATAGCGGAAAAGATGCTTTCCGAGGACGTCACCTTCGGGGTGGAGGAATCCGGCGGGTACGCCTGGAAGGGGAACCTGCCCGAGCGCGACGGGGCGCTGACCGCGCTGTTCGTGATGGAGATGGCGGTAAAGACCGGCAAGCCGGTCTCGGCCCTTTACGCCGAGATCGAGAAGAAATACGGCAAGTCTTTCTTCACGCGGCGCGACTTCGCCCTGGAAAAAGCCATCCCCAACAAGCATTCTTTCGCCGTCAAGATAAAGAAGAAGCTGCCCAAGATCCTGCTGGGCCACAAGATCACCGAGACCAACACCATAGACGGCCTGAAGATAGTGCTGGACAACGACTGGTGGGTGCTGATGCGCCCCTCGGGCACCGAGCCGCTGCTGCGCACCTACGCGGAGACCGACAGCCAGGAGAACACCAAGAAATTCCTGGACCTGGCCTTCAAGCTGGTGGAACATAAGTAACCCGGTGACCGTAAGGCGCCCAACTTGGTATAATTTGGTAATAATACAGGGAGGAAGATAACATGAACTTCAAAGGTAAAAGATACGTCAGCTCAGAGTCGGTGACCGAAGGTCACCCCGATAAAGTATGCGACCAGATTTCGGACGCGGTACTTGACGAGATAATGAAGAAGGACCCCGCCGGCCGCGTCGCCTGCGAAACCTTCATCACCCGCGGCATGGTAGTGGTCGGCGGAGAGATCACCACCAAGACCTACGTCGACGTGGACACCCTCGCCCGCCAGGTCATCAAGGAGATCGGCTACACCCACGCCAAATACGGCTTCAATTACGAGACCTGCGCCGTCATCAACGTGATAGGCCGCCAGTCCCCCGATATCGCCCAGGGCGTGGACACCGGCGGCGCCGGCGACCAGGGCCTGATGGTAGGCTATGCCTCCAACGAGACCCCGGAACTGATGCCGCTGCCGCTGCAGCTGGCCCAGCGCCTTTCCATGCGCCTCGCCGAAGTGCGCAAGAAGAACATTCTGCCCTACCTCGGCCCCGACGGCAAGACCCAGGTGACCGTGGAATATCACGACGGCAAACCGGCCCGCATCGAGACCATCGTGGTCTCCTCCCAGCACACCGAGGAGATCCTCGACAAGAGCGGCCACCAGATCACCGAGAAGTCCCGCAGGGAGATCATCGAAGCCGTGATCACGCCCATCATCGACAAAAAGATGATGGACAAGGACACCAACATCTACATCAACCCCACCGGCAAGTTCGTCGTCGGCGGGCCCCAGTCCGACACCGGCGTGACCGGCCGCAAGATCATCGTGGACACCTACGGCGGCGTGGCCCCGCACGGCGGCGGCGCGTTCTCCGGCAAGGACTCCACCAAGGTGGACCGCTCCGCCGCCTATATGGCCCGCTACATCGCCAAGAACATCGTGGCGGCCAAACTGGCGCAGGAATGCACCGTGCAGCTGGCCTACGCCATCGGCGTGGCCGAGCCCGTGGGCCTCTACGTGGACACCCATGGCACCGGCGTCATCGCCGACGAAAAGCTGTCCAAGATCGTGCGCTCCAGCTTCGACCTGACGCCCCGCGGCATCATCAAGACGCTGAAGCTGCGCTCTCCCATCTTCAGGAAGACCGCTTCCTACGGGCACTTCGGGCGCCCCGGCTTCGAGTGGGAAAAGACCAACGCGGCCGAGATGCTTAAGAAGAAAGCGGCGGGCCAGCCCAAGAGCGAGTGCGCCTGCTGCTGCTAGAACCGTAAAGCTGTGCGCGCCGGAGACAAATGGGGGTTTGTGCCGGCGCGCGCGTTATGATCCGTACGCGGGCGCCGTGCCCGGGTTTTCAGTTCCGCGCTCTTCCTGCACAAGGTGAGCGCGGAACTGTGCCCAGGCCGGTCAAGGGGGAGCTATGAAGGTATTGCTGGTAGAAGACAACGCCCTTACAAGATACACCCTGAAGTCCCTGCTGGATAAACTGGGACACGAGGTGGTGGCGGAGGCCGAAGACGGCCCCAGCGCGGTGAAGTATTACCAGGAGTTCAAGCCGGACGTGGTTTTCCTGGACCTTATCCTGCCCGGCAAATCGGGCGTGGAGATCCTGGAGGACCTGCGGGCCCTGGACCCGGCGGCCCGCGTGGTGGTGGTGACGGCGGTGGAGCAGGACGAGATCGACCGGCGCCTGGCGGACAAAGGCGTCAACGCGATACTGCGCAAGCCGTTCTCTTACGACGATTTCAAGGCGCTGATGAAGGGCCTGGCCTGAACCTACAAGCCGAACCTTAAAATGGACACCAAAGCCGGACAAATACTCGAACGCATAGCCGTAACCAGCCTGGAGAAGTGCGTGGCCAAGCTTTCGCGTATTTCCGCGGGGAAATGGAGCGTGGCCGACGCGCGCGTTTCCTGCCGCAGCATGGAAGAGGCCATCCGCGACCACGCCGCCCACCGGGGCACCGGCGCCGCCGTTTATTTCGACGTGAAAGGAGAATATCCTTTCACCTCCATGGTGATCTTCAGGCCGGAGGACATCGACACCATCTCCAGGGGCTTCATGGGGTTTTCCTTCTCCAAGCTGCCCAGCCTGAACCAGGCGCAGGAACTGCTGCTGTCGGAGCTCGGCAATATCATCCTCAACGCCCTTATCAGCTCTCTTTCCAACACGCTCAAACAGAGTTTCCTGCCCACCGCGCCCAAGTGCGTGCAGGGCGAAACGCAGTACCTCCTGGAAGCGCTCTGGACGGCCGTGGGCCGCTCCGGGCGCCACAGCCTGGTCACCGTGACCCTGGATCTGCAGTGCGACAGGACCGTTACCCGCAGCGAGGTCATCGCCCTGATCCCGGAAAGCATGGAAAAAGCTCTTGTAGCCGCCGAAGTCGAGGGAGAAAATAAATGAGCATACACCGTACCGCCTCCGTTCTAGCCTGCGCCCTGGCCCTTGCCGCCGCGCTGCCCCCGCCCGCCCCGGCCCAGACCGAGGTCCTCAGGATCGACTGGGAAATTTCCAAGATGGTGGGCAAGAACCGCACCCCTTACGCCCCCGTGGCCGAGCTGCGCGCCGCCCCGGAACTGAAGTTCTCCGATTACCTGCGCGCGCTCGTCACCCTGCGCAACCCCGCGGCCAGGCCGGTGGAGGGCCTGGTGCTGCGCTACGCTTTGCGGCTGCGCCTGAACAGGAAGGGCGACGCCCCCGAGAAAGCCTTCTGGGGAGTGCCTTTCTACGTGGAGGAAGTGCGCGTTTCCAAGATCAACCCGGCGTCCGAGCGCCAGGCCAAAGTCATCCATTTCGAGCTTTCCGAACAGCTGCGCAAGCTGCGGAACACCGGCTTTCAGCCGGAAGCCCTGAAAATAGAAGTGATGCTCTGCCCCCGGCAGGGCGACGAACCGGCCGCCATAGTGCGCGAAGCCGTTCTGAATATTCTTAAACCGTAACCAGCGCGTTCCCGGCGCGGCCGGCGGCACGGAGTCCCTAATGCTCGATATTAATCTCATCAGGACCAATCCCGAAAAGGTCAGGCAGGCCCTGCTTAAAAGGCTCGACGCCGTAGACCTGGAGCCGCTGCTCGCGCTCGACCGCAAAAGGCGGGAGCTCATCGTGGAGGCGGACGCCCTCAAGATGAAGAAGAACGCCGCCTCCGCGACCGTCAAAAAACTGGACCAGGCCGCGCAGCAGGCCGTCTTCGCCGAGATGAAAGAGATCTCCGCTAAAGTGAAAGCTTTGGACGCCGAAGCGGCCGCGGTAGAGGCCGGGCTGGCCAAGCTTATGGCCGAACTGCCCAACCTGCCGGCCGACGACGTCGTGGCCGGCGGCAAGGAGAGCAACGCCGTCCTGCGCGACTGGGGCGCGAAGCCGGAGTTCGGCTTCCCGGCCAAGGCGCACCTCGAGCTCTGCAAAGACCTCGCCCTGGTGGACTACGAGCGCGGCGTCAAGCTGGGCGGCACCGGTTTCTGGGTTTACAAGGACCTGGGCGCCAGGCTGGAGTGGGCGCTGCTTAATTTCTTCGTGGATACGCACCTGAGCAACAAGTATTCTTTCGTGCTGCCGCCCCACATCCTCAATTACGACTGCGGCTACACCGCCGGCCAGTTCCCCAAATTCAAGGACGACGTGTTCCTGCTCGCCTCCGCGGAGGAGAAGGTCCAATTCCTGCTGCCCACCTCGGAAACGGCTTTGATCAGTCTTCACCGCGACGAGGTCATGAAGGAAGACGAGCTCCCGAAGAAATATTTCGCCTATTCTCCCTGTTACAGGAAGGAGGCCGGCGGCTACGGCTCCAACGAGCGGGGGATGATCCGCGGGCACCAGTTTAACAAGGTGGAGCTGATCCAGTTCACGCGCCCCGAGGACTCCCCGGCGGCTTTCGAGGAGATGCTGGGCGTGGTTGAAGGCGTCATGCAGAAGCTCGGCCTGCATTACCGGGTGGTGAAACTGGCGGCCAAAGACTGCAGCGCCTCGATGGCCAGGACTACGGACATAGAGGTCTGGATCCCCAGCATGAAGGCCTATAAAGAGGTCAGTTCCGTTTCCAGCGCCAACGATTACCAGGCCCGCCGCGGCAATATGCGCTTCAAGCGCGGCGAGACCGGCAAGAACGAGTTCGTCCATACCCTTAACGGGTCCTGCCTGGCCACCAGCCGGCTATTCCCCGCCATCCTCGAACAATTCCAGCAGGCGGACGGCTCCGTAACGGTGCCGGAAGCTTTGCGCAAATATCTCGGAACGGATAAGATAACGTTATGAAAAAACTTATTTTGACTGCAGCGCTCTCGCTCTGCGCCTCCGCCGCGCTGGCCGCCGTGCCCAAGGCCGAACCTTTGCCCGAGGACCTGCGCCTGCTTTCTAAAAAAGGCATCGACGCCATTTATTCCGTGGACATCCCCGAGGCCAAAAAGAACTTCGGCGAGGCGCTGGCCAAATACCCCGAGCACCCGTACCCGCATTTCGGCATGGCCATGGCCACCTGGGCCACCCTGGAGTACCTGGAAGACGAGTCCGACCCCAAGCTGGGCCAGGAGTACGGCAGGATGACGGACGAGGCCATCGACGTGGGCCTGGCCTGGATAAAAAAACATCCGGGCGACGCCAACGCTTACTTGTGCCTGGGCGGCATGTACGGCCTGCGGGCCCGCCTGGCCGTGCTGCAGCACCGCTGGATCAAAGCCTATTTCGACGGCAAGAAAGCCCTCTCCTACATGCACCGGTCGCTCAAGATAGACCCCGAGCTTTACGACGCCTACCTGGGCCTGGGCATGTACGAATATTACGCCGGCACGCTTTCCGGCGTGGTGAAAGTGCTGGCGAAGCTGGTCATGCGCGGCGACGCGAAGAAGGGCATAGAACTGCTGACCATCTGCAAGGAAAAGGGCTATTTTAACGCGCTGGCGGCCAAGCTGCTGCTGATAGAGATCTATACCGCCACCGGCAGTCCGTATATGAACACCGACCTGGCGGTCAAATGGTCCAAGGAACTGCGCGCGGCCTATCCCGTTCACCCGCAGATGCATTTCGTGGAGATCGTCTCCCTTTACGAGAACAAGCAGTACGAGGAATCCCGCAAAGAATCCCTCGCTTACCTCAAGGCGGTCAACGAGGGGCTTCCCTCCTACCGCCGGCGCTACCTGCCGCGCGTGCTTACGGCCATCGGCACCACCTACCTGGTGGAGAAAAAATACGACGAGGCCGCCGACTATTTCGCCCGGGCCGCGGCCACGCTGAAAGAGGACGCCTCCGCGCACCCGGCCCGCTGGGGCGTGTGGGCCATAGTGCGCCTCGGCAACGTCCACGACCTGAAGGGCGCCCGGGACAAGGCCCTGGGCTTCTACAAGGAAGCCAAAGCCTACAAGGACGAGTGGGGCTTTTCCGAGGCCATCGCCGGCTACCTGAAGAAGCCTTTCGCCGAAACCCAGCTGCCGGGGACTTTGCCCCCGCCTTAACCCCGCGCCAATGGAACTTTCCGCCGTCATCTTCCTGCTGCTCGCCATTCTCGGCTGGGGGCTTGGCGCGTTCTTCGACAAGGTCAGCCTCAAGCACATGGACCCGTCGGGCGCCTTCTACGTGCGCTCGCTGTTCATGATCTTCATCTTCACGCCGCTGGTGCTGTGGAAGTACTCCCACACCAAACAGGCCCTGCTGGGCTCGGACAAACTCGGGCCCATTTTCGTGCTGTCCAGCGTTATCGTCTCCATGGGCGGGGTGTTCTTTTACCTTAAGGCTCTGTCCGGAGGGGACGCCACTAAAATAGTCCCGCTCAGCTCCACCTATCCCTTCGTCACCTTCGCCCTGGCGCTGCTCTTCCTGGGCGAGAGCTTTACGACGAACAAGCTTGTCGGCACGCTGCTGCTATCTGGCGGCATTTACTTCATTTCCAAATAGCCGGGGGGGCTATGACCGTTCCTGAATTCGAAGCGCTGGCCGACAAGGCCATCAGCCGCCTGCCGCGGGCTTTCCGCGCGCGGCTGGACAACGTCATCGTCACGGTAAAGGCCGCGCCCACAAAGGCGCAGGCGGCCCGGTTCGGCCGCGGCCTGCTGGGGCTGTATGAAGGCGTGCCGCTGCTGGAGCGCGGTACCGCCTACAGCGGCGCCATGCCGGACAAGATCACCCTGTTCAAGAATAATATAGAAAGCTTGTGTGAAAGCGACGCGGAGGTCGGCGCCAAGATCCGCCACACCCTGATGCACGAGCTCGCGCACCACTTCGGCATGGACGACGAAGAACTGATCGAAAAAGGGCTTTACTAGAGAACAACGCCGCGGCGCAGGTAGCCGGCCGCGTGCGTTATTTTGACTTTCACCAGGTCCCCGGCCTTGAGCGGCTGTCCGCCGGGCTTGGCTTCCACTTCCACCCGGCCGTCTATCTCCGGGGCGTCGCGGTAGGTGCGCCCGAAAACCGGAGAATCCATCAGCACGTCGAAAGTTTTTCCTTTCATGTCCGCGTTCACGGCGTCCACCACGGCGCTCTGGGCGCTTATCAGCGCCTGCGCCCGCTCTTCCTTGACGCCCTCGGGCACCTGCCCGGGGAAAGCGGCGGCCGCGGTGCCGGGCTCCTTCGAATATTTGAAGACCCCGACATTGTCGAAACGGGCCTTTTTAACGAACCCCAGCAGGCGGTTGAAATCCTCGCTGGTTTCGCCCGGGAAGCCGACTATGAAATTCGTGCGGATGGCCAGGTCGGGCATGGCGCGCTTCAGCTCCGCTATCTTGTCCTTTATGGACTTCTCCGTGGAGGCGCGGTTCATCCGCTTGAGCACCCGGTCCGACACGTGCTGCAGCGGCATGTCCAGGTAGCGGGTGACGCTCTTGTTCGCCCGCATCACCTCGATCACTTCCGGGGTAAGGCGCTCGGGGTACACGTACATCAGCCGCCACCACTTCACGCTTTTTATCTGCAGCAGCGTGTTCAAAAGCCATGGTAGGCGCGGGCGGCCGTAAAGGTCCGCGCCGTAAGAGGTGGTGTCCTGCGCTATCAGGGAGATCTCCACGGCCCCGCTCTCGGCCAGGTTGCGCGCCTCTTCGGCCAGGGCGTCCACGGTCTTGGAACGGAAACTCCCGCGGATGGACGGGATCAGGCAGTAGGCGCAGCGGTTGTCGCAGCCGTCGGCGACCTTGAGGTAGGCGCTGTGCCGGGCGGTAAGCCGGGCCTTGAGCCGCGGCGAAGACAGCGGCCCCTGCGCGGGCAGGATATAGTTTTTGCCTTCTTCCAGGGCCCTGGCCGCCTGCGCCAGGGCGTGGATGCCCACCACGGCGTCCAGGCCGGGGAATTTGGCCGCCAGCTTCTGCTTTTCGCGCTCTACCAGGCAGCCGGTCACCATTACTTTGGAAAGTTTGCCCCTGGCCTTCAGGGCCAGCAGGCGGCGGATCTCGCCTTCCGATTCCTCCACCGCCGAGGAGAGGAAAGCGCAGGTGTTCACCAGGGCGGCGTCGGCGCCTTCTTCGTCGGCGGTCAGCTGCCAGCCGGCGGCGGCCAGTTCCCCGGCCATCACTTCCGCGTCGGAGAGGTTCTTGGGGCAGCCGAGGGAGACGATGAAGATTTTAGGCATAGAGATAAAGAGGCGTTGAACGGCCGCGGGGCGGGAGTGTTGCTGCGCTTTGAAGCCGCTGTTAGTGTTTTTCCAGGCGTTTGATCAGGATGAAGGTCGAGATGCCGACGAACAGCATCGAAGCCAGGAAAACGGGATAGGCCAGGCGCGGGTTGGTGATGCCGGTGATGGCGTAAAGCTCGGACATGCCGCCCACGCCGGCGAAGAAGCTGGGAACCGCCACGGCGATGACGATGGCGTTGAGGTTCTTCATCAGGATGTTGAGGTTGTTGGCCACGATGGAGGCGCGCGCCCCCACCAGCGACGCGAAAATATTGGAATAGATCTCGGCCTGCCGGTAGCACTGGTTGTTCTCGATGATGATGTCGTCGAGGAAGTCCACGCTCTTCTGCGTCAGCTCCATCTTGTCCGTGTTGTGTTTCAGGCGGTCTATCACGTAGGAGTTGGCGTTGATGGCGTTGAGGTAGTAGACCAGGCTCTTTTCCAGCGTGAAGAGGTTCAGCAGGTGGCGGTTCTCCATGGAGTGCGTTATCTTGGTCTCGATCTCGTCGGCTATCATGTTGATGACCTTGAGATGCTCCATGAAATGAAAGATGGAATTGTAGATGAGCTTGAGGAAGATCTCCCTGATGCCGGAGACCTGCTTGAAATATTTGCCGGAGAACATGTTGATGTCCTCGGACAGCGCCAGGATCAGCTTGTCCTTGAACAAAAACAGGCCCATCGAGGAGACCTTGAACATGAAATGGTCTTTGGAGGAATAGTTCTTGGGCCGCTTGAAGATCAGCGCCAGGTGGTCGGGCTCGAACTCCATGCGGGCGGGTTCTTCCGGGTCGAAGGCCGAGGCGAAGTTGTGCTCGTCGAGGTTGAAGTTCTCGGTCAGCCACTTCTTCTCGTCGTCGTTGGGGTTGATGACGACCCAGATGTCGGGCGTTTCCGCTTCGACGGGGGTGATCTGGCGGTCTTTTATCTTGTATCTTTTGATCATGTTAACCGGCGCCCGGCGCCCGCTGCGTGTGGAGCGGCGCCTTTAGCTGCCGCAGTAATTCTACTATTTACGGGCCGTCCTGGCTTTTGTTTTAGTTTTCAGCGCGGCGGCCACCGCCGCGCCGATCTCCGAAAGATTGTCCACCACTTTGGCCCCGGCCTTTTTAAGCGCCGCCACCTTGGAAGCGTGGGTGCCGGCGGTTCCTTCCACGATGGCGCCGGCGTGGCCCATGCGCCGCCCCGGGGGCGCCGTCTTGCCCGCCACAAAGCAGAACACCGGTTTGGTCAGCTCTTTCTTTATGTAGCGGGCCGCGTCCTCTTCGGCCGAACCGCCTATCTCGCCGATCATGATGACGGCTTCGGTCTGCGCGTCGGCCTGGAACAGCGCCAGCGCGTCCACGAAATTCATGCCCTGCACCGGGTCGCCGCCTATGCCCACCACGGTGGACTGGCCCAGGCCCTGGCTGGTCACCTGCCAGACGGCTTCGTAGGTAAGGGTGCCGGAGCGCGAAACCACGCCCACCGAGCCTTTCCTGTGGATGTAGCCGGGCATGATGCCGGCCTTGCATTCGCCGGGGGTGATCACGCCGGGGCAGTTCGGTCCCACCAGCGTTATGTCGCGGCCGGCGGCCTTCATGGCGCCCAGGCGCTTCTTGACGCGCACCATGTCCAGCACCGGGATGCCTTCGGTGATGCAGATGATTACTTTGATCCCTGCGTCGGCCGCCTCCAGGATGGAATCCGCCGCGTACGGCGGGGGGACGAAGATCAGCGAGGCGTTGGCCCCCGTGGCCGCTACGGCTTCGCGCGCCGTGTTGAATACCGGCCGGCCCAGGTGTTCTCCGCCGCCCTTGCCGGGGGTGACGCCGCCCACGATGTTGGAGCCGTATTCCAGGCACTGCTGCGCGTGGAAGGTGCCCTGCGCGCCGGTGAAGCCGTGAACGATAAGCTTGGTCTTTTTGTTAAGAAGTATGGACATAGGTGTTACCTGGCCGCCGCCACCGCTTTCTGCGCGGCTTCCCAGAGGGAACCGGCCTGTTCGATCTTTATGCCGGACCTGGCTAGGATCTCCCTGCCTTCTTTCACGTTCGTGCCTTCCAGGCGCACTATCAGGGGTACGCGGATATGTACTTTTTTGGAAGCTTCCACCACGCCGGCGGCTATGTTGTCGCATTTCATGATGCCGCCGAAAATATTGACCAGCACGGCCTTCACCTTGGGGTCCTTGAGGATGATCTGGAACGCGCGGGTGATCTGGTCCACGTTGGCGCCGCCGCCCACGTCCAGGAAGTTGGCGGCGTCGCCGCCGGCCATCTTCACGGTGTCCAGGGTGGCCATGGCCAGTCCCGCGCCGTTGACCATGCAGCCGATGTCGCCGTCCAGGCCTATGTAATTGATGCCGATGGCTTTGGCTTCTTTCTCTATTTCGGAAGCTTCATGGTCTGGCTTCGCGGCCTGGTCCTTGTGGCGGAACAGCGCGTTGTCGTCGGTGACGATCTTGGAATCTATGGCCAGCAGGCGCCCGTCCTCGGAAATTATCAGCGGGTTCACTTCCACCAGGCTGGCGTCCGTTTCCAGGAAAACCTTTACCAGCTGGCGCGCGAAAAGGGTGAACTCGCAGAAGTTCTTCTGGGGGATCTTGAGGTCGAAGGCCAGCTGGCGCGCCTGGTAGTCCAGCAGGCCGGCTTCCGGGTCCACCTGCACTTTTATGATCTTCTCGGGGTTGCTGAGGGCCAGCTCTTCTATGGACATGCCGCCCTCGGCGGAAGCTATGATGGCGGGGCAGGCCTCTTTGCGGTCCAGCACCACTGAAATATAGATCTCGCGGGCGATAGCGCAGGCGTCTTCCACCAGCACTTCCTCCACAATGAGGGCCTTGCCCTGCGTCTGGTGGGTGACGATCTTCATGCCCAGCATGGCGCCGGTCAGCTCCCGGGCTTCGGCCGGGGTCCTGGCCAGCTTGACGCCGCCGGCCTTGCCCCTGCCCCCGGCCAGCACCTGCGCCTTTACCACCCAGGGGCCGGGCCCGTCCAGCTTGAGCCGCTCCAGGCTGTCCCCCAGTTTAAGCACGCCGCGGCGCGCGGTCATGGGGATGCCGTAGCGCTCGAAAATTTCCTTGCCTTCGTATTCCAGTAATTTCATTAAAATCCTCTTAAAAAGCCGGTCCGGTACGCGGCCCTCGCGGGGCGGCGGGCTTTGAAGAATTATAATATAATTTGTAGTATAATTCTCGTCATCAAGTCTAGCCTGTGGCGGCGCCGTAGCCGCGGGAAATTCCCGCAAGACGGCCCGGTCTTAAAGAACGGTTTTTGCCTTCTAAAGCGGTTTTCAAGAGGTGCCGAAATGAGCGAACCCAGGAGCGACAAGAACGTCAACGTCAGCGAGCTAAGCTCGGTCACCGTGAGGTTCGCCGGGGATTCGGGCGACGGCATCCAGCTGGTAGGCACCCAGTTCGCCAACGCCACGGCCGTGGCGGGCAACGACCTCAGCACCCTGCCCGACTACCCCGCCGAGATCCGCGCCCCGGCCGGTTCGCTCGCCGGCGTCAGCGGCTTCCAGATCAGCTTCGGCGACGATTCCGTCCTGACCCCCGGCAATAAGCCCAACGTGCTGATGGTGATGAACCCGGCGGCCCTGGCCGTCAATCTCAACAATCTCGACAAAGGCTCCGTCATCCTCGCCAACTCCGACGCCTTCAGCCAGGCGGCGCTGGCCAAGGCCGGCTATACCTCCAACCCGCTGGAGGACGGCTCCCTCGACAATTACCGGGTGATAGGCGTGCCCGCCAATACCCTGACCGAGAACGCTCTCAAGGAGTCCGGCCTGTCCCAGGCCCAGGTGCTCAAATGCAAGAATTTTTACCTGCTGGGCATCCTGTTCTGGATGTACGGCCTGCCGCTAGGTCCCACTAAGGACAGGATAAAGAGCAAGTTCGCCAAGACCCCGGAGCTGGCCGCCGCCAACGCCCGCGTGCTGGAAGCCGGCTACGACTACGCCGAAACCACCGAGATCTTAGACGCGCGGTTCCAGCTGAAAAAGAGCCCCGTGGCTCCGGGCAAGTACCGCAACCTCACCGGCAACGAAGCCGCCGCCTACGCGCTGATCACCGCGGCCAGGCTGCTCAAGAAAAAGCTTTTCTACGGCTCCTATCCCATCACCCCCGCTTCCGAGATCCTGCACACCCTGTCCAAGCACCGGTCCAGGGACGTGGTGGTGTTCCAGGCCGAAGACGAGATAGCCGCCATGTGCGCTACCGTGGGCGCGGCTTTCGGCGGCGAGCTGGCCGCCACGGGCACCAGCGGCCCCGGCCTCTCGCTGAAAACGGAGGCCATCGGCCTGGGCGTGATAGCCGAGCTGCCCATGGTGATCATAGACGTGCAGCGCGGCGGGCCTTCCACCGGCCTGCCCACCAAAACGGAACAGTCCGACCTGCTGCAGGCCGTCTACGGCCGCCACGGGGAATGCCCGCTGGTGGTCATGGCCGCCGCCAGCCCGGCCGACTGCTTCAATACCACGCTGGAAGCCGCCCGCATCGCCGTAAAATATATGACGCCGGTCATCGTGCTGTCCAATTCCTACCTGTCCAACGGCTCCGAGCCTTTCCGCATCCCCAAACTGTCCGAGCTGCCCAGGTTCCAGGTCAGCCCGCTGCCCGCTCCCGAAGACTTCAAGCCCTTCATGCGCGACCCGCAAACCCTGGCGCGTCCCTGGGCCTGGCCCGGGCTGAAAGGCTACGAGCACCGCATAGGCGGGCTGGAGAAGGCCGACGGCAGCGGCGCCATCAGCTACGAACCGGCGAACCACGACCGCATGACCGCGCTGCGCGCGGAGAAAGTGGCCCGCGTGGCCAAAGAGATACCTCCCACCAAAGTGAACGGCGAAGCCGAAGGCGAGCTGCTGGTGCTGGGCTGGGGCTCCACTTACGGCGCCATCACCTCCGCCGTGGCCAAGGCCAGGAGCGCCGGGCTCAAGGTTTCCTCCGCCCATATCCGCCACATCTTCCCGCTGCCGCCGGACCTGGAGACCGTCATGCTCCGCTTCGGCAAAGTGCTGGTGCCGGAGGAGAATACGGGCCAGCTGGCCACGCTGCTGCGTTCGGAGTACCTGCTGGCGCCGCTGGGCCTCAACAAGGTGCAGGGGCAGCCCCTCAACGCCGACGAAGTGCTGGCCAAGATCAAAGAAGTCCTGGGGGGCAACTAGCATGGAAACCAAGCTTACCGCCAAGGATTTCTCCTCCAACCTGCCGGTGAAATGGTGCCCCGGCTGCGGCGACTTCGCCATTCTCAACATGGTGCAGAAGACGCTGGCCGGCATGGGCCTGCCGCACGAGAAGTACGCGGTCATCTCGGGCATCGGCTGCTCTAGCCGGCTGCCGTATTACGTCAACACTTACGGGTTCCATTCCATACACGGCCGCGCCGCCGCGGTGGCCTCCGGCGTGAAGCTGGCCAACCCGGACCTGGCGGTCTGGGTTATCACCGGCGACGGGGACG
Organism: Elusimicrobia bacterium GWA2_61_42; assembly: GCA_001799615.1. GTDB lineage: Bacteria > Elusimicrobiota > Elusimicrobia > Elusimicrobiales > UBA9959 > UBA9959. Next base: position 132,492 of record MGTU01000004.1, read on the forward strand.
GGCTGTCCATCGGCGGCAACCATATGATGCACGCCATCCGCCGCAACATCGGGCTGAAGATCGTGCTGTTCAATAACCGCATCTACGCGCTGACCAAGGGCCAGGCCTCCCCCACCACGCAGCCCGGCACCAAAACCAAGAGCACCCCGGCCGGCTCCATCGACTACCCGTTCAACCCGGCGCGCTTCGCGGTCGGCCTGGACTGCACCTTCGTGGCGCGCGGCATCGACAACGATATCCCCGGCACTTCGGCCATCCTGGAACGCGCGGCCAGGCATAACGGCACCACCTTCGTGGAGATCCTGCAGAAATGCGTGCCGTTCTCCGACAAGGAATTCGACCCGATCAAGGACCCCGCCACCCGCGAGGACGTGCTGCTGCGCGTGGAACACGGCAAGCCCCTGGTGTTCGGCAAGAACAAAGACAAGGGCATAGTGTTCAGGAATTTCAGGCCGGAGATTCTGGCTTTCTCCGGCGCCGTCCCGCCCGAGGTGGCAGTCTACGACGAGACCAACGCCGAAATGGCCTACCTGATCAGCGGTTTTACGCAGCCTGAGTTCCCTGTGCCGCTGGGGGTGCTGCTGTCCACCAGTAAGCCCGCTTTCGAAGACCTCTACTACGCGCAGGTGGAAGCCATCGGCAACACCAAAGAGCAGGAGCTGGAAACCCTGCTGGCCGGTCCGGACGCCTGGGAAATAAAGTAAGCGGCCCGGGGCGTAAAAAAACCCGCGGACAGCCGCGGGTTTTTTATTTATTCCGCAAGTTTTATTTCTTCTTCACGTACTTTATATGCCGGACATCGGTGCCGGGGAAGTAGAATTCCATTATTTCTTTGTAGGATTTGGCGTATTTGCCGGCCAGGCCCGCCGCGCCGCTCTGGCACATGCCTATGGAATGGCCCCAGCCGCCGCCGTAGATCCAGTAATTGCGCACCTTGCCGTTCTTGTAGCGGTTGATCTCTATCTCGAATAGCGTGCTTTTGAGCGAGCTGAAGCCCATGATGTTGCGGATCAGATGTTCTTTGGTCACCGTGACGGATTTCTTTTTGCCTACCAGCCTCAGCGAGTTCACGTTGCCCGAGGGGCCGCGCCGCAGCGGGATGATGTCCAGCAGCTCACCCACGGCGTAGTCCTTGTTGACGCGGAAGGTCATGTCCTTGTGGCGGATGATCTTCATCCAGCGGAATTCGGAAGAGCGCACGCGGCCGGGGTAATTGCAGTTGGCCTGGGGATTGCCGGTTATCCATAAATGGAACTCCCACGGGTCCAGCGGCGCCTGCGGTTTGCTGGGCTCTATGTCCGCTTTGGTCACCAGGTACGGCGAGTCGCCCCAGCCGGTGACCTCTTTGGAGGCCTGGATGGAGCCGCCGCAGTTGGAATGGTAAAAAGTGTAGGCGGGGCGGCCGTGGTAGGTGAGGATCTCGCCCTCGGTCTCCACCACCGCGCGGGTGGTGGTGTTGGCCTCTATGGACTTGCCTTTGTAGGCCTGGCAGTGCTGCCCGTCGCACAGGTGGTAGCCTTCCTTCTTATGCTGGCCGCCGCGCGCGCGGCGTATCAGCACCTGGGTGCGGGCCAGGACGGCCTGGGCCTTGAGGGATTCGTAAGGCCACTGGGGGGCCACTTCGCTGGGCACCACGCCCAGCAGGTACAGCTCGTTCTCTATCACGTTCACCACGCCGACGCCGCGGTCGCCGTTGGGATAAAGCTCTATGTAGCCGCGGTACTGCCGGTCGGCGCCGCGGAACCAGGGGTTGTTGGTCCTGGGCGAGGCGTCGAAAATGACGGTGCCGCTGCGCTGAGCGGGTTTTACCAGGATGGGGCCGGCGAAGCGGCCGTAAACCTTGCCTTCTTTGTCCTTCAGCACCACGCGGCCGCCCTCCCCCGTAACTATCCAGGCCTCGTCGGGCGGGATGCTGGCGAACAGCTTGCCGCTGGCCTTGCCGGTCACCGTCAGGCCTTCGAAGGACTTTACGCGCAGGAGGTTGTTCCTCCCCTGTTTGCCCGTATTGCCGGCGCCCAGGCCCACCCGGATCTTGACGGAGGAAGAGAGGCTTTCCAGCGCGTCCAGTGGTTCCATTACCAGTGGTTTGGTGATCCGGAACGGCGGCCTTATCTCTTCGGGCTGGCGGGTCAGCTTGCCTTCCAGCACCTTCATCATCTTGGACGCCACCGGGTGGCCCGGCGCGTAGTCCAGCACGCGGTAATACTGGTTCCAGGCCTCGTTGAACTTGCCCTGGCGGGCGTAGATGCCGGCCAGCGGCAGGCGCGCCTCGGTGAACGAGGGGTCCTTGCGCAGCGCCTCCACCAGCGCCTCCTCGGCCGCCTTGTGCATCTTGAAATTCATGTAGTTCCACGCCAGGATATAGTCCACCCCGGCGAAGTCGGGGCGCAGCGCCCGGTATTTCTCCAGGTGGGCCAGGGTCTTATCTTTCTCTTCCAGGTTGGAGTACACGCTGGCCAGGCCCAGCTCGGCCCGCGCGTGCAGCTGCTGAATGCGGATGGCCGTCTCGAAGGCGGAACTGGCCCCGGTGTAGTCGGCCTGGTGGAAGCGCAGCCAGCCCAGTTCCGAGTAGATGTCGGCGCTGAGGGGGTCGCGTTCCAGGGCCCGCACCATGGCGCCGGCGGCTTCGTGGTAGCGGCCGGCCTGTTTAAAGCACATGGCCGCGTTGAGCAGCGGCCTGGGGTTCGCCGGGTCCGCCGCGGCGTCGGTGAAATAAGAGGAGGCGGCTTTCGAGAGATCGCCCTTCAGGTAGGCTTCATATGCGCCGGCGCCGGCCAGGCAGGGCCGGGATTGAAAGAGGCATAATAAAAGAATAACATCTATTCGGCGCAAGATAACTATATCGTATGAAATTACCATTGACCCGCACAAAAAAAGACCTTTGGAGGCCGGCGTGGAACTGACCGACGCCGAACTTATTTCGGCCTTCAAGGCCGGCGACGCGGAAGCTTTGGGCCCGCTGATGGAACGGCACAAGGCCGCGCTGTACGGCTACCTGCTGCGCCTTACGGGCCGCCAGGACGCCGCCGAAGATATTTTCCAGGAAGTTTTCCTCAAGCTGGTGCGCAACCCGGCGGCTTACGGGGAAAGGGAAAAGTTCAGGGCCTGGCTGTTCACGGTGGCGCGCAACGCCGCTATGGACCATTTCAGGCGCGAGGGCGCCAGGGGCGAGGTGCCGCTGGAAGGCGACGGCGAACGGCCGGGGCCGGCCGATTACGCCGCCTCCCCGGAGCCGGGCCCGGAGGCGGCCGCGGTCAACAAGGAACTAGGGGAAAAGATAGCCGCCGCGCTGGCCCGCCTTTCGCAGGATCAGCGCGAGGTGTTCTACCTGCGGCATTATTCCGGGCTGTCCTTCAAAGAAATAGCCGAAATGCTTTCGGTCCCCATAGGCACGGTGCTGGCCCGCATGAGCCGGGCGGCCGCGCTGCTGAGAAAAGAAATTTCACGTTAACCCTGCAATAAAACGCGGGGGCCGGGCGTTGCATATACAGGAGACGGTTATGAACTGCGATTACGGGGAAAAACTGATTCTTTACTTCTACGGTGAAGCCGACGGCGCCCTCAAGGCGGACGTGGCGGCCCACCTGCAGGCCTGTGCCGGCTGCCGGGAGGAATTGGCGGCCCTCGGAAAAACAGGGGCCTGGCTGTCCGTAGAGGGGCCCCGCGCTTTCGTGACCGAGGCGGTTATGCGGGCGGCCCGGGCCGCGGTCCGCGGCGGCGCGCGGGGGTTCACGTTCAGCTGGCGCGAGCTTGCGCTGTCGGGCGCGCTGGCCTCCGTGCTGGCCGGGGTGTTCGCCGTCTCCGGCCGCCCCGCCGGGCAGAACCTGGCCTGGAACAGCGGCCTGGATTCCGGCCTGGATTCCGTGGAGTACTCGGTGTATCAGGCGCAGTCTGAGCTGTCCGCCTCCTCGGGAGACTGGGATTACCGCTACAGCGAACTGGAAGACGAAAGCGCGAAAGCCGAAGAGAACGCTTGAAAGATAAGGAGACTTTTATGAACAAGAAACTTATATTGTGGCTGGGGGTCCTGGCGCTGACCGCCGCTCCCGCCGTTAACGTTATGGCGCAGGGCGGCCCCGATGAGGACGGCCCCGAAGCCGGCATGATGGACGACGGCCCCGGCAGGCCCGAGATGGGAGAAGGGCCCGGCCCCGGTTTCGGTCCTAATCATCCCATGGGGATGAAAGGCGGAGAGAACAGGGAGATGGGCAAGAAGAAAGGGCTGCGCGGCGGCCCCGGTATGGGCGGCCCCGGCCTGCTGTCGGAGGAGGCCACCCTGGCCCTGATAAAGAAGCACGACGCCGCCTTCGGCAAGAAAGTCGAAGAGCTTAAGACCATACAGCCGGCAAAATACAAGATAGTGCTCAAAATGTCCGAAAAACTGTTCGCCGTGGCCAAGATGGAGCAGGACGAGAGCATTGAAAAGGACGCGGTACGCGGCCTGGCGCTGGAGTTCGAGACCAAGGAACTGTCGCTAAAATACGGCCGCGCGGCCGACGCCGACAAGAAAGCCATAAAGGAAACCCTGCGCGTAAAACTGGCAGAGCTTTTCGACCTGAAGAGCAGAGCCCAGGAGCTGCGCGTAAAGCATATGGAAGACGAGATCGCCAAGCTGAAGAAGAACCTGGCGAGCCGCAAGGTCAACAAGGCCAAGATAGTGGAGCAGCGCCTGGAACAGCTGACGGGCGAGGGCCTGGGCTGGTAAACGGCGGCGGGCCGTTGGCGTCAGGGGTATAAAAAGGCCCCGCGGTTTTAAACCGCGGGGCCTTTCTGCGTCCGTACGCCGCTTTAGTCGCGGCCGGTTATATTCTTTACAAGGCGGTCGGCCACCGGCACGCCGTAGCCCTGGTGATAAGCCGGCAGGCCCAGGTCGAAGGAGGCTTTGACCAGCGCGGCTTCCAGGGCGGCCGGCCCTTTCACGCCCAGGCTCACCGCCAGCGCGGCCAGCCCGGAAATATGGGGCGCGGCCTGCGAGGTGCCGTTCATCAGCTTGAACTGCCCTCCCGGCGCCGCCGAAAAGATCCTGACGCCCGGGGCCGTAAAATCCGTCTCGGGCCCGCTCGAGGAGAAACTGGCGAGCTTGCTGGCGTAGTCCAGCGCGGTGACCGCCAGGGCCTCCGGGTAGGCAGCCGGGTAGTTCACCGCGCCTCCGTCGTTGCCGGCGGCGCAGACCACCAGCACGCCGGCCTTGCGCGCCGCTTTTACCGCTTTGCCCTGCGCTTCCGAGAATTTATGGGCGCCCAGGCTCATGTTTATTATGTCCGCCTTGTTCCTGACGGCCCAGTCCATGCCGTCTATTATCTCGGAAACTTTGCCGGAGCCGCTGCTGTTCAAAACTTTTACCGGCAGGATCGCCGCTTCGGGGGCCATGCCCACCATGCCCTTCCAGTTAAGCGCCCCGGCTATAATGCCGGACACGTGCGTGCCGTGCCCCTTGTCGTCGGCCGGGGGCAGGGCCGGGTTAAAGACGTTGTAGCCGGCGGCGCAGGCCGCCGCCAGGTCCGGGTGGGAGCAGTCCGTGCCCGTGTCCAGTACGGCCACGCGCGCGCCCCTGCCTTTGGTAAGGGCCCAGGCTTGCGGCGCGCGCATGCGGGCCAGGCTCCAGGGCATGCGGTCGGCTTTGCCTTCCGCGTTGACCGTGCTGACGTACACCGGGGCGACCGGCGCGGGCGTGGAAACGCTTACCCCGGCGGCCGGCGGTTCCGCCAGGCCGGTCCCTCCGGCCAGCAGGTCCCCGGCCAGCGCCGCCGCGGCTTCCAGCGTCGCGGGCGCGTCTTCCGAGCCCAGCCAGTAGATCTCTTCGTCGTCTTCCGCGGCCGTTACGCCGGGCGCGCGGGTTATGTCGGCCGCTTTTGAAGCGTCGGAAAAATCCGCCAGGACGGCGCCGATAAAGGCGAAATCTTTAACCACGCTGCCGCCGCGGCTTTCTACCAGGCGCCGCCTGGCGGCGGCGTCCAGCGCATCGTCGAAAGTGATTATTTTCTGGGCGGCGAAAGCCTGCCCGCACGTTAAGAACGCGGCTAAGAGAAAGGTCAAAGTCCTGAACATCGTTTAAAGGCCCCCTGGTTTAGGATACGGCGTAAATTTTAGCAAAAAAAGACCCCGCGGCTTTTGCCGCGGGGTCTTTGCTGCGTTGTGCCGGAGGGGCTCAGCGCTTGATCTCGTAATACCACTGCACGGCGGCCTTGATCTTGCCGGCGTCTACCATGCCCGCGCCCTGGTCGGTGGGCTTAAGGTTCGGCAGGGGGGTCGCCGCCGCCCTGAGAGCGGTCCTGACTTCCTCGGCGGTCTTGGCGCCCGCGCCCACGGCGAGGGCCGCCAGGCCGGCCGCGTGCGGGCAGGCCATGGAGGTGCCGGACATGCTGGTATAGCCGCCGCCCTTCTTGGTGGAGTAGATGCTGACGCCGGGCGCTATGATGACGATCTCGGCGCCGCGGGAGGAGAAGGAGGCTATTTTATCGGAGGAATCCGAGGCCGAGATGGCGATGGCCTGCGGGTACTTGGCGGGATAGTTGACGGGGCCGGAGTCGTTGCCGGCCGCGCAGACTATGGCTATGCCCGCGGCATGGGCCTTTTCCATGATGAGCTTCAAAGCTTCCGTGCCGGAACCGCCGCCGAGGCTCATATTGATGACGTTCATGCCGTTATTGACGGCCCACTCTATGCCGGCCACGATCCAGGAATACTGGCCGGAGCCGTTCTTGTCCAGAACTTTCACGGCGTACAGGTCGGCCTCGGGGGCCACGCCTACCACGCCTTTAAGGTCCTTCACGGCGCCTATGGTGCCGGATACGTGCGTTCCGTGGCCCTGGTCGTCCATCGGGGAAGCGCCCGGGGTGACCGCGTTCCAGCCGCCCTTATAATGCGGGGCGAGGTCCGGGTGGGTGAAGTCCATGCCGGTGTCGATGATGGCTACCTTGACGCCCTGGCCGGCGTTATAATTCCAGGCCGCAGCGGCGTTCACGCGCTTTACGCCCCAGGGGATCTCTTTTTCTGCGGGGTCCACTTCGGGGCGGATCTCGGAGAAGACCGGGGCGGTCCAGCCGTCTCCGGAGCGGATCATGGAAAGGGCGTGCTCCACGGTGGGAAGCGGCACCGCGTTCATGGAGGCGGGGGCCGCCTCTATCCAGCGGAGGTACTTGTCCTCGGCCACGTTCTTGACGCCTTTGAGGGAATAGATGCTGGCGTCCTTTATGCTGTCGGGGAAAACGGCTACCAGGGAGTCTATCAGGGTGAATTTGCGGGTAACCTTGCCGCCCAGGCTTTCGATGCTTTTGTCGATGGAGCCTTTATAGGAATGGTCGAAGGTCACTATTTTCTGCGAAGCCTGCGCGCTTACGGCCGCCGCGAGCAGTAAGCCGGCGAACAACGTGGTTAATTTCTTCATATTTTCCTCCAAGAATGAACAGGGGGCTAAAGTACCTATGCCCAATATAGGACTTTTGGTTGATTTGTGTCAATAGTGCGGGCAGGGGGAGGAAAATACAAGGCTATTCGGGCTGGTACCGCTTTTATCTTTTAACCTGCCCGCCGCCGGCCAGGCCCGCGGCCAGGCCGGCCGTCTGCGGGTTGTTCATCAGCGCGTTCAGTACGTTGGGATTGGTAAGGGCCTGCATCACTTCAGGGTTGGTCGACATCATACTGCTTAAACTGTCCGGGTTCTGCAGCAAGCCCTGCACGGCGGGGGAGGCCAGGATGGCGCTGGCCATGCCGCTGCTGGCGAAAGTGTTGACCACCGCCTGGTTGTTCATGGCCGCCTGCACTACCGGGTTGTTGAGGAAATTGCTGACGTTCTTGGGGTTGCTGAGGTAATTCTGCAGGCCCTGCTGGCTGCCCAGCGCGCCTTTTACCGTGTCCCTGCCCATGAAGCCTTTGACCACCCAGGAATTATTGAACATGGCGCCTACGGCCTTGGGGTTGTTCATCGCCTTGCCTACGGCGTAGGTCAGGTAGCCTTTCTGGTTGCCGAATCCCATCTGGGCCTTATTGTTGGTGTCGCTGGAATTCAGGGCGGCCTGGTTGGCCGAAACCGGCCGGCCCTGGCCCTGGGCGGCCTGCCGTTTTTTGGTGTCGGCGGCCGCGGCTCTCGCGTCGGCGTCAGCCTCTTCTTCATCTTGCTCGATGGCCCCCTCGCCGCCCTTGCCGGAGCGGTAGCGCACGGTATAGCCGATGTCGCTCAGGCCCGGGTCATAGGCCTTGTGCTCTATCTTTTTCACTTCGCCTTCGGCCGCGTTGAAGGCGCCGTATTCGTCGTTGGAAAGCTGCACGTCCCCGGAGTTGAGCTTCGCGACCCACTTAAAAAGCATCACGCCCAGCACGATGTAGACCGGGGTCATGTATAGCCAGATGCTCCAGCCTGATTTTTTGTGTTCCCCGTCCATATTCATAATATAACACCGAAAGGCGGCCAAGTCAACAGGAGTTATTTTTTGTGTATAATCTAACGATATCCATAGCGGCGCTTTTTTTGAGGCGCCCCGCGGGTATTTTATGGGGAAAATAACAGCGGCGGTTCTCTCCAACCTGGCGCAGGTCTTCCTTTTCCTGACCGGGCTGTTCTACCTGCTCCTGAGCTTCAGGGGCTTCTGGGCCTGCGCCCGGCCGCCCCGGGCGCTCAAGCGCCGCCGTTTCGCCCTGCTGCTGCCCGCCCATAACGAGGAAGGGGTGGTGGGGCTGGCCGTAGAGAGCCTGGCGCGCCTGGCTTACCCGGCCGGGTTCTTTGATATTTTCGTCGTCGCGGACCATTGCACGGACGGCACCGCGGCGGCCGCGGCCGCCGCCGGGGCCAGGGTGCTGGACCATTCCGGGCCGGGCCTTAAACCCGGCAAAGGGCGGGCGCTCAAGTGGGCCACCGCCGGGATAATCGCCCAGGGCTACGACGCCTTCTGCTATTTCGACGCCGATTCCCTGGCCCACCCGGATTTCCTCTCGGTCATGAACGCCCACCTGGAAGCCGGGGCGCAGGCCGTGCAGGGCAGGCAGCTGGCCAAGAACACCGGCCCCTGGCTGGCCAAGATCCTGGCGGCCGGGCACCTGGTTTCCAACAGGTTCTTCCAGCTGCCCAAGCAGGCCTTGGGGCTTTCCGCCACGCTGCACGGCAAGGGCATGTGCTTCTCCGCGGAAATAGCCGCCAAATTCCACTGGGACGAAACCTGCCTGACCGAGGACTTGGAGATGCAGATGCGCCTGATAAGGCACGGGGTGCGCATCGCCTGGGCGCAGGACGCCGTGGTTTACGACGAGGAGCCTGAGACGCTGCGCCAGTACCTCTGCCGCACCATCCGCTGGACCCGCGGCTCCCTGGATACGGCGCGGCGGCACCTGCCGGGGCTTTGCGCCAGGGCGCTGCTGCGCGGCGACGCGCGCGCCCTGGAAGGCGCGCTGTACAGCGCGCAGACGTACCGCTTTGTGGTGGTGGCGGCCGGGGCCGGCCTGCTGTGGGTAAGCCGGGATTCCTTTAACCTGCTGGTCTGGCTGTACGCCGGCCTGCCCGGGGCCGAGCACGCCTTAAAAGCGCTTTCCCTGCTGCCGCTGGTGCTCTACCCGGCCGTCGCGCTGCTGCTGGAAGGCGCGCCCGCCGAACTGCTGCTGGCGTATTTTCTTCAGCCCGCGCTGGGCGTGCTGCGCCTGCCGGTTTTTGTGGCCGGCGTGCTGCGGGGCACCGAAGATTGGGGCCGCACCGAGCATACCAGCCGCGTGGCCATAGCCGACCTGGTGGATTGACGGGAAAGAAAGAAGCTTTGGATCTAACTGGAGGAAACGATGAAAAAACTTATTATTCTGGCGCTGCTGGCCGTCCCCGCTTCGGTTTTCGCGCAGGAGCTGGCCAGCACCGACCTGGAGAACCTGCCCGGCGCCGCCGAAACCGCGGCCGCGGCCCCGGACGGCGACGAGGCTGTCCAGCGCCCCGACCCGGCCAGGCTGATGTCGGAGATCTCTTCCGCCCTGCGCCTGAGCTCCAAGCAGGAGGACAGGATCTCCGCCGCCGTGAACAAGAAAGCGGCCGACTTCGACAAGCTGCTGAAAGATCATGAGAAAAGCTCGGCCGAAGAGAAAAAGTGGCGCTATAAGATGAACGAGGCGCGCCACGCCATGCAGAAGATCAACCGCAACATGCCGGATACGGTGCGCGAATTCCTCGACGACGAGCAGCGCCAGGCCTTCGACGGCCTGATCGCGGCGAAGAGCAGGCCCGCCCGCGGCGAGGCCCTGGACGAGCGGTCCGCGGCCGGCGAGGGCGCGGTAAAACCTCTTAAGAAAAAGCGCGTGCTGCGGCGCAAGAAGCTGCCTGCCGCCGACGAGGACGCGGGCCAGGTAATGGTGGACAAGGACTCCGGCGCGGCCCAGCCGGCGCTCCGCAAGAAGCGCGTGCTGCGCAAGAAAGCCCCCGCGCAGGGAACTGACGCCCCGGCTGACGAGCCGGCCGGCTCCAAACCTACCGGCAAGGAAGCGGCGGCCGAAGAAGACGCGGGGTCCTATCCCTAGCTGAGGGAAAATCTTTTGCCCGCGCCTTGCGCGGGCGGCGGTTTGCGCAAGATTTGATTTTTTTTTGTTCTTTCCCTTGGCCCCGGGAACGTAGACTATGAGGGCGGGAAGAACGGCGGCCGGATAAAACAATGCAGAACAGAAAAGGCGTGACTCTGATAGAGCTGATGGTGGCCACGGTAGTTATTTCCGTGGGCGTCCTCGGCATGGTCGGGTCGTTTAATTATATAAACCGCGCCATCCAGGGACCTAAAGGCAAATCCCTGGCTAATAACCTGGCCCAGGAAAAGATAGAGGTCCTGAAGAATAAATCCTATTTCCGGGTGCTGGTCAGCACGGGCATAGCCGAAGACGAGAACTTCACCCCCAAGTACGAGTACGACACCTGGCCGAACGGCTCGGAGACGCTCAACGTCGGCGGCATCAATTTCACGCGCCGGGTCATGATCCAGAAGGTCAGCGAGGACAGCGCCGGCAAGCTGAAATATTTCAACTGGAACACCCCCGACACGGGTCTTAAAGAGATCGCGGTGTTCGTGACCTGGCAGGAAGGCAGTTCCTGGCGGAAAGTGGAGCTGCGCAACCTGGTGGGGAATCCGAACCGCACTAATCTCACCGCCAGCTTCTACGGCACCGTGCTGGAGGCCGGCACCGGCACTCCCATAGAGGGCGCCATCATCCGGGCGCAGGAGAACCCCGCCAGGTACGATACCACCGACGCGGCCGGCAGCTACGATTTCGCCGCCGAGCCCGGGCAGTATACGCTGCAGGCGACCAGGCCCGGGTATTTTCCCTCCGTTTCCCAGCTCTACACCCTGGTGACCACGCAGGAGCATGATTTTACGCTGACCAGGATGTCCAGCGGCACCGTGAACGGCAGCGCCTGGGTGCGCGACCACCTGGTAATAAGCCGCATCGTGGGAAGTTCGGTCAACGATTCCGGGTATTACCAGGAATACGTGGAACTCTACAATCCCACCACCTGGACCTGGACGGTCAACGGGGATATCGGCTTGAAGTTCCAGAAAGCCGGGGGGAGCAAGGCCGCTATCGGCGTAGATCTTTACGTGCGCGACGCTATTCCCAGCCAGGGCTATTACCTCTTTGCCAATACCGGTACCGTGCGCGCGGTGGGAGCGAACGTGGACGCGGACGCGACCTGGGACGAAGACGTTATACTCGTCGTAGAGGACGGGGGCGGGGAAGGGGCCGGCGCCCTGGAGCTTTACCGCATCTCCGACGGGCGCATCCTGGACCAGGTAGGCTGGGACAGGAATAATGAAGGAAAAACGGCCCCTTTCTACGAGACGAACGGCTACGACCAGGATATAGGCCTTCAGCTGGGTGAAACTTATCTCCGGCATCCCAGCGCGCTCGGGGCCAACTCCGCCTATGGCCCCGCCTATGACACCAATAACAACAACACGGATATAGAAGGCGTTACTTCGGCCGGCATCTGGAATCCCCCGCACAATTCCCTTTCTGCCGCCAAGCCCGTGCTCACCGGCACGCCGGCGGCAGGGGCCGTGGTCTTCGCCAATGACAGTCTTTCCGCTTCCACGCGCGCCGCGGCTTCCGGGAGTTTCTCTCTGCCGGGCGTCGCTACGGGGTACTGGTCCCTTTACGTCTCAAGCGGCATCTCTTTAAGCACCGGCGGGTTTTACGGCGGCGGCGCCGCAGGCTTTTCCGCCTCCGCCGGGGATATCACCCTGAGCAGTGCCAACGTCTTCGGCTATATCTCCGGCGTGGTCACCGGCGTGGACGGCGCCGGCCTGCCCAGCATAAAAGTGGCGGCGGGCGGCCGCCAGACCGCCACCCTGGCCAGCGGGGCTTACTTGCTGCCGGCGGACCCGGGCGAACAGACCGTCATGGCCAACTATCAGAACGACGATTCCAACTATATAGAAACTTCCTCCAACGGGGTTAACGCCGTTATCGGCGACATTACGCCCGGGGTGGACTTCGTGCTGCTCGCCGGCGGCAAGCTCCGCGGCTGGGTAACTACCAACGGCACCGACCCGCTGCCCAATATCCCGGTCTCGGCGTTCAGGAGCGGCATCGAGCAGGGCAACGGGATCAGCGGCAGCGACGGACGTTTCCTTATCTGGGGAGCGGGTATCTCCGTCGGTAATTACGAGGTGGTGCCCCAGCTCGAATCGGGGGAAAACTCCTCTCCTTCCACCCACACCGTTACGCTGGCCGCGGGCGGGGATATGTTCGTAGGGACCTTTACCATCGTAGGCGCCATGGGCAGCATTACCGGCGCCGTCACCGCGGGCACCGCCGGCATTACCACCGGGGTGCTGGTCTACGCCAGCACGGGCACCTTGTCGGGTTCCCCGCTGCTGCCGCCCGTCATGAATTCCGTCACCAGGGCTTCCAGCGTGATCTACTACGCCGTTTCCAGCAACGCGCAGGGGCGTTACGAACTGCCCGTGCGGGGCGGCTACACCTACAACGTTTATTCCTGGTATACCGTCTGGAACGACGGGACGCCTGTCACCACGTCGAGACAAACGACCGCGGCCGTGACCGCGGGCGAATCGGTCACGAGGGACTTCTCATGGTAGCCGCGCGCCGCAAACTGGGTTATACCCTGGTAGAACTTATGATCGTGGTGGCCATCCTGGGCATCATCGTCACCGCCGCCCCGCGCCTGCTCAACGGCATCTACCGTTTTACCCGCATGGCCACCGCCAGGCTGGAGATACAGAAGAACGCCAGGGCGGCCCTGTCCAATATAAACAGGGGCCTGCGGCAGGCCCAGGCTTCCACGGTGGTCATCGACCAGCTGAGCGGCATGCCGCCGCATTCGCGCATCACTTACGACCGCTATACGCCCGACGGTACCATAGACAGGATCTCCTACTACCAGTCCGGCAAAGCGCTGTACCTGTCCGCGGACGGCGCCCCGGGCAAGAAAATAGCCGACGACCTGCGCTATATAGCTTTTACCTATCCGCAGAGCGACAACAGCTATATTCTTTCTATTTCCATAACGTTCGAAAGGGCCACCTATGAAGGCGGCGCCAAGGCCCTGCAGATGGCCGTGGAAAAAGTCAGGATAATGAACTGAGCGGCAGAGGCTTTTAAGGTCAAGCATATGAAAACGATACGGGCTCACGGCGGCAAAACAGCGTTCTTCCCCCGCGCTGCCGGCTGCCCCGCTTTCTTTGGCCGCGCCCGCCGCGGCCAGATGGCCATCACCATGGTCATAGCCACGCTGCTGCTGCTCATGATCATTATTCCCATGCTGGACCATTACGTGAAGAACGAGGCCAAGTGGTCGGTGAAAGAAAGAAAGAGCACCCTGGCTTTCCACCTGGCCGAGGCCGGCCTGGACAGGGCCTACTGGAAGCTTAAGGAAAATTCCACCAACTGGACCACCATAGCGACCGGGGGCGTGGTGGACGGCTACCACGACGACGTGGTCTACTCCGATATCGAAGGCGGCAGCTATAAGGTCAAGATGGAGCAGGGAGATACCGGGCTGGAAATAAAGATAACGGCCACGGGCAAGGACTTCAGCAACAACGAGTACCGGGCTATAAAGGCGGTCTATACCAAGGAAGGCGTGACGGCCGCCCTGCAGGCCGGTTCGGTGGGAGCCGGCGGCAACGCCAACGTGCATTGGGGTCCCATGATGTCCGTAAGCTCCATGGAACTTAAAGGCGGCTCCAACGAGCTTTATCCCAGGAAATACGCGCGGGGCTCCATAATCAAGGGCGGTGGCGGCGGCGCCGGGAATTACGGCACCAGGGACAACGACCCCAACCAGCCAAACAAGGGGCCGCATACTTCCGGCGACCATATAGAGTGGTGGAGCTATAACGAGCCTCCCGGCGTGCCGGACGTGCTCACCCCGGACACTTCCTACTATATGGAACTGGCCAAAGCGCAGACTTGCACCCCCGCCGGGACCATAGGCTGTTATTACGAGGGCAACCGCACCGGCGGCGCGGCCATCGGAGGGCTGGTCGACACCACCTGCACCGTGGGCGCGGACCCCAAGGTCAGGTTTTTTACCAATAACGCGGAGTTCGGCAGCACTAAATATTTCTGCGGCGTGCTTATAGTACTGGGCAACCTTACTTTTAAAGCCGGCGGCAAATCCCCCGAGGGCGACCTTACCGTAGATCCTCCGGCCACGGCCTGGAAGGAATACCAGTGCAATGTGCCCACCCATAACGGGGATACCGACGCCGGGGATATGACGACCTGGACCTATACTCCCGACGGTACGCATCCCGGTACCTGCGACGGCCCCCACGGGGACACCGCCGAGCCTGATGAATATCCGGGCGACGCCGGCTACCGTATCGTGAGCCCGTACAATTTCAAGACCGGCCGGGTAGCTACAGGCGAACTGGGCTACGGCGGCACAGGTAAAGAGCTCAGCTATAAAGGTTATATCTACACCGGCGGCACTTTCGACAACGCGGGCGGCGGCCGCATCTTCGGTTCCGTGCAGGTGGCCGGGGCCGGCGGCATGAGCGGCGGCGGCGATATTTTCTACGACAGCGGCCTGAACATCCGTTTCCTTAACAACAACATCACGCGCTCGTCCTGGCACGAGGTGGCGGCCGTCCCGTTCTGACCATGAGCCTGGTAAAAGTAAAACCGGCAAAAAAAAATCCGGCCGCCGCTGCCAGCGGCTTTGGCCTGGAACTCGCCGGTTTCGGCCTGAATTTCAGCCCGGCCGCCGCCGGTTTCCTCCCGGTTTTAAAGCGCAGGTACGGCCGGTTTGCCGCAAAGCGGGCTGGCGGCCTGCGCCTCTCCGTCTCCGGCCTGGCCGGCAGCCAGAACCCCTTTAAACCCGCGGTTCTTCTCAGCGGTTCCCGGCTGGAGATCAAAAGAGGGGATTTTAAGGCGGCCATGGACCTGGCCTCGGGAAAAGGGACGCTGGCCGCCGCCTGCAGCGAGCAGTGCCTCGACGCTTTTTTGCGGGCTTTGCTCGGCGCTTTGCTGATCCGTTCGGGCGGGTTGATGCTGCACTCCGCCGGCCTGGTAAAGGGCGGCAAAGCGTATCTTTTTCTCGGCAAGTCCGGGGCCGGGAAGTCCACTCTGGCTAAACTTGTTGCCGCTTCGCGGCAGGCGGAGGTCATCAGCGACGAGATAAACCTGGTCCGGTTCGAGAAGGGCCGTTTTTGCGCCTACGGCTCGCCGTTCTGGGGCGAGATGCGCTCGGACGGGCGGCAGGGCTCCTGGCCGCTGGGCGGCCTGTTCCTGCTGAAAAAAGCGCGCGGGCACAAGATCTCCGCCTGCCCGAAGGCCGAAGCGTTCAAGGCGCTGCTGCGCTGCACGCTGAATTTTTCGCGCGAAGCCGGAACCGCCGCCGGGGTAATGCTTAACGCGGCCAGGCTGCTGGCTGCCGCCCCCGCCCGCCGGCTGGAGTTCTCAAAACTGGACGCGGAGTTCCTGGAACTTATAAGGTAAAAATATGCCCGTGAAAATTAAAAAAGAGCTGGCCTTCAGGCGCGTGGGCGAAGAGTTGTTCGTGGTGGACGCGGCCAAAGCCCGCCTGCACGAGCTGAACGGCTCCGCCGCCCTGGTCTGGGACGGCCTGGCCGGGGGAAAAAGCGAAAGCGCCATCGCTGCCGCCCTCGCCGAAGAATTCGAAGTGGACCGCCCGACCGCGCTGGCCGACGCGAAGGAATTTATCTCCGAACTGCGGGCCGCGGGTCTGGTGGAGGAAAAATGAAAAAGAAAAAAGTCTATGAAAAGCCGAAAATGAAGAGCGAAAAGGTCTTTGAGACGGCCGCGCTGGCCTGCGGCAAGTGCAATACCGGGCCGATCAGCCAGCTGGCCTGCAAAACGCTTAAAAAGGCCTCGTAAGAACATGGTTTCCGCTTTCCGCCTGGAGGGCTCGAGCATGCTGCCGGTCTTCAAGCCCGGAGAGATCGCTCTTGTATCCGGGGACGGGCTTAAAGCGGGGGACTGCGCCGTTTATTCCTACAAAGGCAGGGTTCTCCTCCACCGCGTTCTTAAAACGGCCCCGGCCGGAGCCTGGTTTTCGGACGACGCCGGCCGCCTTGAGCCGCATTTTGTTCCCTGGGGCGACATAAAAGGCCGCGCCCTGGGCCGTCACCCCCTGTCCGGCGGCTTCCTCGGTCTGGCCTATTCCAGGCTCCGCCGTGTTTGGAGGTTCAACCTCCGTTAATGTCTTTATCCTCTCCTTCCGCCAGGCTCAATACCCTTACGCTTGAGCGCAATATCCCGGTTTCCGTCACTATCGAACTGACCCGCCGCTGCCCGCTTGGCTGCCTGCATTGCTACCTGCCCGAAACGCGGGGACGCGCGCCGGCCGGCCGCGAACTGACTACCGCCCAATGGAAGAATATCCTCGCCCAAATGGCCGAAGCGGGGGCGCTTTACCTTGTTTTCACCGGGGGAGAGCCGCTGCTGCGTCCCGACCTGCCCGAACTCTGCGCCCGGGCCAAAGAATTGAATTTCGACGTGCGGGTATTTTCTACCGGGCTGGGTTTGGACAGGGCGCTGGCGCTTGAACTGAAAAAGGCCGGGGTTTCGGGGTTCGAGCTCAGCTTTTACGGGCGCCCGGCAACGCACGACGCCGTTACCGGGGTTAACGGTTCTTTCAAAGGCAGCCTTGAGGCCGCCCGCCTGCTGAAAAAAACGGGCATAAAAGTAAAGATGAAAACCCCGCTGATGAAAAAAAACCTGGCCCAGGCCGGCTGGCTTAAGGCTTTGGCCGCGCGGGAAGGCTTTGGCCTCTCCTTCGACCCGGTGCTGACTGCAGCTAACGACGGAGAGACCGCGGCGCTGGCCCTGCGCCTTTCCGGCCGGCAGTTGGCTGAAGCCGTAAAACTTTACGGCGCGGCGCGGTCTGCTTCGTCCCCCGCTGTTCCCTCCCAGCTTGATTTCCTGTGCGGCGCGGGCCGCAATGTCTGCGCCGTGGGGCCGGACGGGGAACTTTATCCCTGCCTGCAGCTGCCGGTAAAACTGGGGAACCTGGCCACGCGCCAGTTCGCCGCCGTGTGGAAAAACTCTGCCTGGCTTAAAAACTGGCGCAAGACAGGTATGGATGACCTGAAAGCCTGCGTCTCTTGTTCCGATGCGGATTTTTGCAGCCGCTGTCCCGGGGTCAGTCTTGTGGAGGAGGGTAGTCCGCTGGCTCCCAATAAAACGGCCTGCGCCATAGCCAAAGCAATGCACCGGCTTGCTGTATCTTAAGTCAAAAAAACAGCCCTTGACTGCTTTAATATGCCTGCTATACTATAAGGGTGGGAAACGGCTGCGTACAGTGCCGTTTATTTTTTGGGGAGCCATTGGATAAAACTTATCCAATGGCTTTTGGTCACTGTGATTTTTTGTTCTTTTCGCCTTTAACAGGTAACTTTATGAAAATGAACCGCACCTTAGCTTACGGCCTGGCCTGCCTGCATTATTTGGGGCAGAATAACGGCGGCAGCTGGAACCAGGTGGCCGATATTTCCCGCTTCCAGGGTCTGCCCGCTCCTTACTGCAACAAGGTGCTGCAGGCGCTGGTGCACGCCGGTTTCGTGGAATCGCAGAAGGGCAAAGGCTACCGTCTCAGCAAGGAGCTGGATGATATTAGCGTCTGGGCCCTGATGGAGGCCTTCACTTTCAACGGCGCGCCGGAGGCCGAACGGGAAGAGATCCCCGGCAAGCTCTACAAAAGGCTGCGGGAAGAAGTGAACCACTGGCTGGTGGGCCTGACCGTGCAGGATATCGTGGAGATGATGAAGGAAGAGGAGCGCTACAAGGACGAGAAGGCGCGCGGCGGCGCGAAGGCGCAAAGCGAAGGCGGCGCGGCCGAAGAATAAGTTATGAAATTAAAGGCGCGGAAAAACAAAGAGTCTGGCGGCTTTAGGCCGCTGGTCCTCCTTTTTGCCGCCCTGCTGCTGCAGGCGGCGCCCGCTGTTTTCGCGGCTACTACGGTTTATCTGGGCGACACGACTTCTTCCATCAATCCCGGTGACGAAGACGAACGCCGGCTGAACAGGGTACGCGGAACCGCCGCGGTAAGTTACCTGAAGAGCACCATGGCCGGCCCCGTGACTCCGCCTGTTACCGCCACTCAGTTCACTCGCGCCGCGGGCGGCACAGTAATGATCTGGTATTCCGACCCGCTCGACGCGGTCACCATCAGCGGCAATGTCAGTTTTAATATCTGGGCCATGGAGAGCGCCAACCAGGCCAACACCGGCCTTACCGGCGAGCTGCTGCGCGCCAGCGCTTCCGGGGCCATCCTGTCCGTTATCGCCGCCGTTCACGTGCCCACGGCCGAGCTGGGCACTTCCCTGGCCGCCCGCACCTGGACAAAAACGCCCACCCCTACCGCCCTCTCGAACGGAGACCGCCTGGCCCTGAGGCTTCACATCGACGATTTCGGCACTATGGGCACCGGCAGGACCATTACCATGACCATAGACGGCCCTACTACCGGCGCCAGCGGCGACAGCCGGTTCAGCACGGTAGAGAACCTCGCCCCGGCCCGACCGGGCATAGGTTCTATCACCGGCCTGACGCAGACGGAGTTCTCCGGTTCCTGGACGCTGGTGGAAGGAGCCACCGGCTATACCCTGGCGTCTTCGGTGAACTCCGGCGCCGCCCCGACCCCTATTTACTCCTCGGTGAATACTTCGGAAAATTTCGCCACGCTTAACAGCCCGGCCCTTGCCTCCAACACCACCTACTACCCTTTCGTGCGCACCAACGGGCCCGGGGCTTCCAGTTCCTGGGCGGCCTTCCCCGTGCAGGTGACGCCGGCCTATGCCCCGTCTTTCTCCAATTTCACCAATATCTCCTCCTACACGGCCCTGTTTAACTGGGCGGCTAACGGCAATCACGCGGCCACGCTCTACCACGTGGTCATGTCCACCGCGGCGGACCCGCTGTCGCCTTTCGGCGCGCCGGTAACTTCCTCTTTTACCTATAACAACTACCTCTCTTCCTCAGGACTGATGGCTAATACGCCATACAGTTTTCGCGTGGCTGCCATAAATCACGCCGGGCTTTACACGTCTTATACTCCGGTGGTTTCCACGTATACTCTGGCGGCGCTGCCTGTGTCCGGCCTTTTCACGGATGTTTCCGAGTCCGGCATAACCGCCTCCTGGACCGGCGGCGGCAACCCGTCCGGCACGCTGTACCGGCTGCTGGTCTCCACCGCGACGGACCCGGCGGCGCCCGTGGGGGCGGCGGTCAGTCAGCATGAGACCTATAATCTGTTTTTCAGCACCGCGGGGCTCTTGCCCGATACTACGTATTACTTTACGGCCGCCGGGATAAACGGCGACGGTGTGGCCGGCACTTACTTTAACGCCGTGGCCACGGCCACGCTGGCCGCCGAGCCGGTTTTCTCCGCTTTCAGCGAAGAGGCTTACGCCTCCCTGCGCTTCGCCTGGACCTCCGGCAACCCTGCCGGCACGCGCTACCGCGTCCTCTCCTCCACCGCCTCCGACCCGCTCGTTCCCGCAGGGGCAAGGGTAGCGTCTTCCGACACCTACAACCTTTCTCTTTCTTCGGCCGGCCTGGTGCCGGATACCCGCTATTATTTCCGCGCCGCGGCGGTTAACCGTAACGGCGTGGTCACCGCGTATTCGGCTCCGGAGAACCGCGCCACCCTGCTGCGCTATGAGCTTGCCTCGCCGGCCTTCACCGGAGTATCCGAGACCGGTATGACTTTGGGTTTTTCGGCCAACAGCAACGCCTATCCGGGCACGCTGTTCCGCGTGCAGGCTTCCACCGCGGCGACCCCGCTGACCCCCGGCGGGGCGGCCGTGGTTTCCTCGGATACCTATAACGCTTTCCTGGTCCTGGCGGATCTTTCGCCAAACACGACCTATTATTTCCAGGCGGTCGGAGTGAACAAGGACGGGGCTTTGATGACCTATACCGCGGCCGTCGGCACCTCAACCCTGGCCAGCGTTCCCTCCGGGCTGCAGTTCACCGAGACCACCGACAGCAAGGTCCGCCTGGAATGGGCGGCCGTGAGCGGCCCCGGAACGCTGTACAGGGTGCTGGTCTCCACGGCGGTGAACCCGCTGGTTCCGGTAGGGGCCGCGGTGACCAGTTCGGATACCTATAATCTTCACCTCTCCACCGAGGGCCTCACTTTCAGTAAAAAATATTATTTCCTGGCGCGCGCCGTGAACAATAACGGCAATGTTACGAACTGGAGCTCCTCGGTTTCCACTACCACGCTGGCCCCGGGCACGCTTGCCGCCCCGCTGGCCGGAACCCTGTTGCCCCATGTGTCTTCCGCGACCGCCGCCTGGTCGCTGGTGGCTGGCGCCACGGGATACACCCTGGCCGCCTCGCTCTATGCCGACGATGCCCCGGTCAGCGTCTTCGCCTCCAGCACCACGCTGGGCGACCTGAGCGCCGCGGTGCCGGGGCTGGCCCCCGACACGGTCTATTACCTGTTCATCAGGGCCAACGGGGCTGGCATAGTCAGCGCCTGGAATAAGTACTCTCCGGCGGCCACGCTGCTGCAGTACGCGCCGGTTTTCGGCTCCTTCGGCGCGCCCGCGGCTGACTCCGCTGTTCTGTCCTGGACCGGGGGGGGGAACCCGGGCGGGACCCTTTACCGCGTCCTCTCTTCTACCGCCGCCGACCCTTTGGCCGCCGCCGGCGCGATCGTGGTCGCTTCGGACACTTATAATCTTTCACTGTCCTCTTCCGCCCTGGCGGCCAATACCGCGCATTATTTCAGGATAGCCGGTTTGAATAAGGACGGGGTGGCCACGGCTTACACCGCCCCCAGAGGCACCTCTACCCTGGCAAACCAGCCGGCGTTCTCGGGCTTCTCCGGCACCGGCACCTCCGCCATGACCTTTGCCTGGACCGCCGCCGGCAATCCGGCCGGCACGCTGTACCGGGTGCTGTCCTCTCCGGCGCCGGACCCTTTGAGCCCGAACGGTGCGCCGGTGGCGTCTTCCGATACCTATAATCTTTCGCTTTCCACTTCGGGCCTGACCCCGGATACTTCCTATTATTTCCGTGTGGCCGCCAGGAACAATGACGGCGTCATTACCGCCTATTCATCTCCGGAAGCCAACCCTACCCTGCCGGAGGCGCCCGCCTTTCCCGGCGTCGGCACCGTCACGGATTCTTCGGCCGATTTTATGTGGTCCGGAGGCAATAACCCCGCCGATACGTTGTACCGGGTGCTGGTTTCCCCCGCGCTCGACCCGCTGAATCCGGGCGCCGAGCTCGTTACCTCCTCGGACACCTATAACCTCTACCTCAGTTCCTCCGGCCTGGCCGTGGACAAGGCTTACTATTTCGCGGTAACGGCGCTGGGCCACGACGGCCAGCCCACCGCTTATACCGCCCCGGAGCGGGCGCGCACCCTGGCGCGGCAGCCGGTGTTCTCTCACTTCGACGATGTGGGGGCGGCGTCCATTGACGCCAACTGGACCGCCAACAGCAACCCTCCCGGCACCCTTTACCGGGCGGCGGTATCGGCGGCGGCGGACCCGCTTAATCCCGGGGGCGTCGAGGCTACGCTGCTGGATTCCTACGGCCTTTTTGTCAGCAGCGCCGGCCTGGCCTCCGACACCACCTATTATGTCAGGGTGGCCGCCGTTAACGGCGACGGCGTGGCTACGGCCTATACAGACGCCCGCGGCACCGCCACTCTCGCCGCTTACCCGCCGCTGTTCTCCGGCTTCAGCGACATCCAGACCGACGCCATCCGCGTGCTCTGGGCGCCCAACGGCAACGCCGACGGCACGCTGTACCGGGTGGCGGTCTCCTCCGTGGCGGACCCGCTGAACCCGGGCGGGGCGAAGGTCACTTACGAGGACACTTACGATCTTTCGCTGGCTTCATCGGGGCTGACCACCAACAAGCTTTATTATTTCCGTCTGGCCGCGGTGAACAAGAACGGGATCACCACCGCCTATACCGCGGCCCAGTCGGAGCGCACCCTGCAGGTGGTTACCAAACTCTACCTGCGCGACGACGTTTCCACCGCCGCCGCGCCCGACACCGGGGAGGAGCGCCGGCTTTCCCTGCTGCGCGGCGCCGCTTCAGTGAGCTATATTAAGAACACCGTGGCGGGCGCCGTGGCGCCGCCTTCCAGCGCTCTTCAGATCACTAAAGCCGCCGGCGGCGCGGTGCAGACCTGGTATACCACGCCGCTGGACGCCTTTACCCTTATAAGCAGCGTTACTTTCAATATCCGGGCCCTGGAGAGCGCTACGGGCGCGAACGCCGCCGTGACGGCCGTGCTTTACCGTACGGACAGCGCAGGCGTCATCATTTCCACGGTAGCCGCCGCCCTGTCGGGCCGCGGAGAGCTGACCACGGCGGATTCGGCGCAGACCTGGTCCATCCAACCCACGCCGACGGCTTTCAGCAACGGCGACAGGCTGGCCTTGCGGCTCTATATAGACGACTATAGTAACCTGGGGACGCTGACCTCGGGCCGGACGGTAACCGTGACCGTGGGCGGCCCGACGGCCAACGCGGCCGGCGACAGCTGGCTGCAGGTGCTGGAGGAACTGCGCCCCGCCCGGCCGGCCTCTATTTCAGTTACAGGAGTGACCGCGGCGCAGCTCTCGGCCTCCTGGCCGCTGGTGAGCGAAACCACCAGCTACACGCTGGCCGCTTCCGTGAATCCCGGCGCCGAGCCGCAGCCGGTCTATTCTTCCAGCGATACCCTCGGCAATCTCTCGGCCACACTGGCCGTTCCGACCCTTTCCCCGAACACTACCTACTACCTGTTCGCCAAGAGCAATTTCGAAGGGGTTTCCAGCGGCTGGCAGATCCGCGCGGGCACGGCCACGCTGCTGGCCTTCGCTCCTGCTTCTTCCGGCTTCGGCGCGGTGGTTTCGGGTTCCATCCTGTTCGACTGGACGGCCAACGGCAACGCCGACCCGGGCACGCTGTACCGGGTGGTTTCCTCCACGGCGGTGAACCCGCTGAACCCGCTTGGGGCTGTGGCCGTAAGCTCGCTGACCTATAATACTTATCTCAGCACGGCCGGCCTTGTTGCCGATACTACCTACTACTTCAGCGTGGCGGGCCTGAACCACAACGGCGTGGCCACCTTATACACCGCGGCCGTCGGCACGGCTACCCTGCTGGCTTTCCCTCCGGCCTCGCCGTCTTTCAGCGGCGTCGGCCAGACCGGCGTGCAGTTCAACTGGACGGCTAACGGCAACAGGGACCCGGGCACGCGGTACCGGGTGATCTCGTCCACGGCGGCGGACCCGCTTAGCCCGCAGGGAGCGTTGACGGTCTCTTCCGATACCTACAACCTGTACCTGGCTTCTGCCGGGCTTGCCGCCAATACCACTTATTACTTCAGCGTGGCGGGCGTGAACAAGAACGGCGTGGAGACGGCTTATACTCTCGCGGCCGGTACGGCTACGCTGGCTTATGCCCCGGCTTTCGGCGCCTTCTCCGCGGTCTCGGCGGGGGAGATAGGCCTGAACTGGACCGACGGCGGCAATCCCGCGGGGACGCTGTACCGGGTGCTCTCCTCCACCGCCTCCGACATGGGCAGCCCCTCCGGCGCCGTCCTGGCTTCTTCGGAAACCTATAATCTGTCCCTGAGCTCCGCCGGCCTGGCCGCCGACACGACCTATTATTTCCGCGTGGCCGCGCTGAACCATAACCGCGCCGCCACGGTTTATACCGCCTTGCGCGGTACGGCCACCCTGCTGGGCTTCGACCCTGTTTTTGCCGGCTTCCAGAACGTAGACGCGGGTTCGCTGCGCTTTAACTTCTCGGAGAACGGCAACGCGGCAGGCACCTTGTACCGCGTGGTCTCTTCTACCGCGCAGGATCCGCTGGCTCCGGCCGGGGCCGTGGCGGTGAGTTCCCTGACCTATAACACTTTTCTCAGCACCTCCGGCCTGGCCGCGGATACCACCTATTATTTTTCCGTGGCGGGCGTGAACAAGAACTGGGTCTCCACCGCCTATTCCGCGCCCGCGGCTACGGCGACCCTGCTGGCCTTCCCGCCTGTTTTCACCAGCTTCACCGGCGTGGCGGAAGCCGCCCTGCAGTTCAATTTCTCGGCCAATAACAACAGGTACCCCGGCACGCTGTACCGGGTGGCCGCCTCCACGGCGGCGGACCCGCTGGCTCCGGCCGGGGCGGCCGTGGTTTCTTCGGATACTTACAGCCTCGCGCTGGCCCTGGACGCACTGTCGGCCGACACCACTTACTATTTCACGGCCGCGGGCGTGAACAAGAACGGGGTGCTTACCAGCTGGAGCCCGGCGGCTTCCACCTCCACCCTGGCCAATGTTCCCGCCGGCTTCTTCGCCACCGGCGTGACCGAAGACTCCATGCTGCTTAACTGGGCAGCCAGCGGCAACCGCGACCCCGGCACGCGCTACCGGGTGCTGGCTTCCACCGCGGCGGACCCGGACGCGCCCTTAGGGGCCGCGGTCTCCTCTTCCGATACTTACAACCTCTATCTGAGCACCTTGCCCCTGAATCCCAGCACCGTCTACCGCTTCAGGGCTGCGGCCATCAACAATAACGGCGTGCGCACGGCCTGGAGCGACCCCGCTTTCAGCGCGCTCACGCTGTCCCCGGGGTCCATTGGCAGCCCCGCCGCCGGCGAGATCACCGGCGTGCACGTGAGTTCCCTGGCAGCGACCTGGGCCCTGGTGCCCGCCGCTACCGGGTACACTCTCGCCGCCTCGCTGTCCCCGGACAACCCGCCAACCGCCATCGTGGCGTCCAGCGATACCCTGACCGGAGATAACCAGGCCTACGTCCCGGGCCTGGCTCCGGACACGGTCTATTACCTTTTCGCCAGGGCCAATAAGCAATGGGTTTCAGGTGACTGGTTCGCCTTCCCGGCCAGGGCCACGCTGCTGCAATACCCGCCTGTCTTCACCTCGTTCTCCGGCGTGGCCGCAGATTCCATAGGTTTTAATTTCTCGGCCAACAACAATGTTTTTCCCGGTACCAGTTTCCGGGTGCTGGTTTCCACCGCGCCCGAACCGCTCGCCCCCGGCGCCGCGGCTTACAGTTCTTCCGACACCTATAATGTCGCGCTGACCACGGCCGGTCTGGCCGCCGATACTACTTACTATTTCCGCGCTGCGGGCGTTAACAAGGACAACGTGCTTACGGCCTATACGGCCGTGCAGGCCACCGCCACCGCCGCTAATATCCCGGTCTTTGCCGGCTTTGCCGGGGTAGGCGCCGGGGCTGTGACTTTTAACTGGAGCGGCAACGGCAACAGGGCCCCCGGCACCTTGTACCGCGTGCTGGTCTCCACCGCGGCGAACCCGGCCGCCCCCGGCGGGGCCCCGGTCACCAGTTCGGATACCTACAACCTCTACCTCAGCACCTCCGGCCTTGAGGCTGATACCACCTATTATTTCAGGGCCGCGGCCCTGGGCGCCGGCGGCACGGCCACCGCCTACAGCGCGCCGGTCGGTACGGCCACCCTCGTGGCCTACCCGCCTGTCTTCTCCGGATTCACCGGCGTGGGGACAGGGAGCGTACAATTCAACTGGTCGGCCAATAGCAACAGATATCCGGGCACGCGCTACCGCGTGCTCTCTTCCACCGCGCCCGACCCGCTTAATTCCGGCGGGGCCGTGGCGGTCTCCTCCGAGACTTATAACCTGCAGCTCAGCAGCGCCGGGCTGCCGGCCAATACTACGCACTATCTCCTGGTCGCGGCCGTGAACCAGAACGGCGTGCTGACCGACTACACCGCCGTCGCCGGTACGGCCACTCTAGCCAATATCCCGGCGACAGCCCTTTCCACTTTCAGCGCGGTCGCTTCGGGCGGCTTTACCGCCGCCTGGAACGCTAACGCCAACCCCGCCGGCACGCTGTACCAGGCGCAGGTCTCCACGGCCCCGGACTTTAACTCCGGCGCGGCCGGGCAGATCGCTTCCACGGCGCCGGTCAGCGGCGAGGCCTACGCCTTTTTCGGCCTCCTGTCCAACAAGGACTATCACTTCCGCGTCCGCGCCCAAAACCTCAACGGCGTTTATACCGGCTACGCCTCGCTCGGCTCCACGCGCACCCTGGGGCTGGCCGCGCCGGCCCCGCTGCCGGTGACGCAGGTTTCCACTTATTCCATCACGGCCTCCTGGTCCCTGGTGGCCGGCGCCACCGGCTACACGCTGGCGGCCTCGGTGAACTCCGGGGTTTCGCCTTCGCCCGTTTACGCTTCCAGCGTCACTGCCGGGACTTCGGCCGCTCTGTTAAATCCGGCCCTGGGGCTGAACACGACCTACTACCTTTTTGTAAAGGCCGGCGGGCCCGGCGACGAGAGCCCCTGGGCGGCTTACCCGGCCACCTCCACGCTGGTCAATATTCCCGTCGCCCCCGGCAGCCCGTTCAGCGCGGTCGGCGACAGCGGCTTTGTCCTGTCCTGGCTGGCCAACTCCAACCCGCTGGGCGTCACCCGGTATACCGTGCAGGCTTCCACCGCCCTGGATTTCAACGCCGGCGTCACCAATAAAATCGCCCTTTCCACGGTCCCGGAAGCCGGGCCCGGCGTTACCTTCAGCGGCCTGAGCAGCGACACCTATTACTACGCCAGGGTGCGGGCGGAACATAATAACGGCAACTCCACCGACTGGGTAAGCCTGGGCGTGATCAAGACGCTGCTGCTGGCCCAGCTGCACGCCGCGGGCGACGGCGTGCTGATCTACGGGCAGTCGGGCAACAGCCTGCCGCAGTTCAGGGACTACGTGAGCGCCGCCAACTCTTTCAGCGCCGTGCGCAATACCGTCTCCGGCGCGGCCGGCATGCTCTTCACGGTGAAGACCAACCCCCTGACCACCAAGCAGGAAGCCGTCGCGGCTTACGTTAAGAGCGGCACGCTGCGCGTGCTCTGCACTGACGGCGCCAACTGGTACGAGGAATGGACCCAGACGGTAGGCGGCGCGGACGCCACCCGCCGTTTCGACATAGCTTACGAGACGAACAGCGGCGATGTGATGGTGCTCTATTCGCGCGGCGTAGCCGCGACCAATGAACTTGGCTACCGCACCAAACCCGGCTCCCTGGGCTGCGGCTCGGGCAACTGGTCGGGCGCCGCCACGCTGGACCCGCTGCGGACTTCGGGCGCGGCGCACTGGGTAAAGATGGCGCCGGACCGCAGGGCTGATTACGACAATATCGCGGCGATCTGGGCCGACGCCAATTCCGACCTGTCGGCCATGGTCTGGAACGGCAGCGCCTGGGAGAACGAACCGGCCGCGGCCCTGGAGACCTCGCTGGAGATCGTGTCGGCCGCGCAGGACGTGGAGAGTTTCGCCGTGGAGACGGAATCCCTCACGGGCGACATCATGGTGCTCTGGGGGCACAGCGGCGGCGGCGACGGCGTCAACGGCGTGCGCTACGCCACGGCCACCTGGACCGGCCTCAGCCCGGAACACGCCTGGGGCGGGGTGGTTAACGCCCCCAACGCCTATGACGACGCCACCAACCTGGACCTGGCCGCCAACCCGGCCTCGGACGAAATGGTCTACGCTTCCATAGGCAACGCCGGCTCGGACCTCCAGGCCGGCTACTGGAACGGATCGATCTGGGCGAATTCCTCCAACCTCGATACCTCCGCGCAGACGCCGCTGGCCGGCACCAAGCTGGTGTCCGCCGCCTGGATAAGCTCCACCACGGCTACGCGCAGCATTGTAACCTACAACGACTCCGCAGTCACCAACCTGGGCTGGTACGTCGGCAACGGCTCCACTTTCACGGTCCAGACCGACTTCACGCCTTCCCCTGTTTTTGCCAACCCGCAGCGCTATCACGACCTGAAACAGGACCCCGTGAAGAGGAATACCCTGGTCCTCACGCTGGCGGATTCCAACGCCGACCTTTTCGCCAAGCGGCTGGTGATGACCTCCGCCGCCGCTTTCACCTGGACCAACGCCGAAGGCGGGGCGGCGCTGGAAGCCAACCTGGGCTCGGCCCTCTCCGGCGGCTACTCTTTCGTCTTCTGGCCCGCCCCTCCTACCACTACCTTCGAACAGAGCGCTTACCGCTTCTTCGCCAATACCGCCACCACCGACGTCGGTGCTCCGCTGGCGGCCCAGGACGCCCTGGCTGTCCTGCCCGCAGCCGGAGACCCGTTCCGGCTCAGGACCCTGGTGAATATAGGCCAGGTGGACCTGCCGGTCTCCAGCCAGAGTTTTAAGCTGCAGTTCGCGGGCCAGGGCGACGGCACCTGCGAGGCGCTCTCCAACGGCGTCCCCGCCGACTGGACCGACGTGACAAGCCTCACGGCCGTGGCTTTCAATAACAACGCGCCGGCGGACCGCGCCGCGCTGACACCCAACGCCGAAGACCCGCAGCACGGCGTGCAGGCGAATATCAACCAGGTTTACGCCGAATCCGGCGGCTTCTCCAACTCGGCCGCCGGGATAGCCCGCAACCGCGACGGCCTGTGGGACCTGGCGCTGAAAGATAACGGCATGGCTCCCGGCGCGGTGTACTGCCTCAGGCTTGTCAGGGACAGCGGGGTGCCCCTGGAATTCTACGGCGCTTATCCGCGCGTGGTCTCCCCGGCCGTCCTGGCCCTTAACGAGGTCTACCCTTCCGCGGCCGCGGCCGCCGACGACTGGGTGGAGTTCTATAATAATTCCCAGAGCACGGTGCCGCTCACCGGCTGGCGGCTGGACTACGTGGAGAACACCATCGACCTGGGCGGTTCGGCCAATACGGTCTGGACCGGGCAGACGGGGCAGTATGTGAACGCCATGTCCACCTTCCTCGTCACCGGGCTCTCCCTGGACCTGAACGGGGCCCAGAGCTATCACGTCAAACTGCTCGACGCCGCCGGCGGGCTGGTGAGCCAGGCGCAGTGGCCGGCCGGCCTGCAGCCCGGCCAGTCGTTCGCGCGCATCAGCGACGGGCACCCTGATTATTTCGAGATAGACCCTACGCCTACCAAAGGCTACGCCAATTACGTCTCTACCGACGCCCTGACCATAAACGAGGTCTCCTATGGGGCGCTCGAATCGGAGTTCATCGAACTCTACAGCTCCGACCCGGCTTCCACCCGCCCGCTCGCGGGCTACGCGCTGCGCAACGCGGCGGCCTCCGCCGCCGGGCAGGTTTTCAGGTTCACGCGCAAGATCTACCCGCTGGATTTCACGGCGCTGGACGGCTCTTCGGCCGACAATGGCGGCCGTTCTTACGCCTCCGTCTTCGGGGCGCAGGGCCTGTCGGCCGCCGGGGATTTCCTGGCCCTGGAAAATTCCAGCGGTTCCACCGTCAGCCACCTCACCTGGCAGTCCGGCGCCGGCTACACCAGGTATAATTACGCCGCGCAGCTGGTCTCTTACGTAAACCCGGCGCCGGCCCTGGCTGTCCATTCCATAACCCGCGGGCCCGCCGACGGCGCGCATACCGGGGTGGACTCCGCGGATTTCTCCGCCTCCACCGGCACCACGCTGGCCTCGCGCAATAACGGCGCCGCTACGGCCGCGGCCAATACGCTGCATTACCCGGACCCCGCTGCCGGCGCCAGGTACCTGTCGCGCAGGTTCCCGCTGCGCCTGACCCTCGGGGCCGACGTCTCCGCGGGGCGCGGCAATAACATCGTGCTGACGCGGCGGTCCGGTGCGGCCGACCCGGCCTCCCCGCACGTCTACAGGCTGGAGAATATCGGCTTCGATCTTTCTTCGCTGGCGGAGCAGGCCACTGTCCAGTTCGGTCTGCAGTTCGGGGACCAGGACTCCGGGGTTCTCGTGAGCGGAACTCTTTACCGGCTTATCCTTAACTCCGGTACCGGCGCCGCCACGGCCCCGCAGGTGGTCCTCGCTTCCGTTACCTACGACGCTTCGGTGCATTCCGCCACGGCTTATGCCGCCTCGGCGCCTTCCTGGATGAACAACGATTCCCGCGGCAGCCCCCTGCGGCTGGCGGTCTCCAACAACAGCCCGGCCGGCGCCAACGAGGTGCGCGTGACCACGGTGGCTTTCTCGCTGTTCAACCACGACCTCAGCGCGCCGCTGACGCAGCAGCAGGCCAAGGATCTTTTCGACGCGGTAATGCTGGTGGCTGATTCCACTTCCACCGGCCTGGCCGGGGTCTATGAGCCCGCCATAGACGTCGCGACCGCCGCCTACGTGCCGATGGCCGCTATTTCGGTGGACTCCGCCGGGCTCTCCACTTTTACCGTGGCCGGCCCGGGTCTGGCCGAGGCCGGAGTGGTGGCGGGCTCCACGCGCTCTTTCTTCGTGGTCTTCGCCTCCACCGCGGACGCCTCCGCCAGGGTGCCGGCCACTTTCAGGGTGCGTCTCGACCCGGCGTCCGGGTTCTCGGTGGAGGACTCCTCCGGTTTCCTGCAGCAGGCTTTTTCGCCCGGGCCGCAGGTGACCGCCTCTTCCTTTACCCTTATCGCTCCCGCCCTGCCCCCGGTCAACAGCAGCTGGCCTTATGTGTCGGAATCTTCGGCGCCTATAACAGCGGCCATAACGGCTTATTCCGGAGACCTGCTTGCGGAAGACAGGACCTACCTGCCTTCCACGGACGGGACCGTGGTGGCCCTCAGCACTGCGGGCGTGCCGCTGTGGACCTTCAGCACCGACCCGCCGACGCCTATCAGCGTGCCGCCCTCCCTGCCGCAGGAGGAGGGAGGCCAGGTCTACCTCTATTTCGCCGGCGAGAACGGGGACGTCTACAAGCTGCGCGACAACGGCGGCACCGTGACGGAGGCCTGGCCCAGCAAGGTCTCCCTCGAGGCCGCGGTCAAGTCCATCTCGGACACCGACAGCAGGCTCTACGTCGCTACCGCCGACAATAAGCTTCATTGCCGCAACAAGGCGGACGGTTCCGCCTGCCTTACCTGGAGCTTCGCTTCCGCCATTACCGCGCCTCCGGCCGGCGCGCCTTCCATAGACGAACGCGCCACGGTGATCACGCTCTGGGCCGGGCTGGAGGACGGCAAGATCGTCAGCCTTAAGACGGGCGACGGCACCTCGAACAACACCTTTACCACCGGCGGCCCGGTAAAGTCCTCGCCTTATTTCGACGCCTACGCCGCCAGCCCGGACAACGCGCTGTATATCACCTCCACCGACGGCAAGATCTACGCCATCAATTCCGGCAATATGACCGCGATGTCGGGCTGGAACCATTATGACGCCGGGTCGGCCATCTATACCTCTCCTTTCGTCTCGTCGCTGGACGCGGGCAAATACGTCTTCTTCGGCGCGGACAACGGCAAGCTTTACAAACTCGACGCGGCCACCGGCGGCCTGGCCTGGGCTTTCCAGGCGGGCGGGCCCATAAGGTCCTCGCCGGTAGTGGTGCCGCATGACCTGGGCAGCATCGGCCTGCCGGCGGGAGAGGACTATGTCTATTTCGGCTGCGACGACGGCAAGATCTACGGCGTCAACGCCAATACCGGGCAGATAAGGACCGGCTGGCCGGTAGCCACGGGCGGCCCGGTGCGCGCCGATCCCGTGGCGGACGTCAGCGCCAAAACTTTGTCGGTGGGTTCTAACGACGGCAGGCTCTACACGCTCACCATAGCGCCGTAAGCGCCGAGTGGCCGGAGATGATCTTATGGGAGAAGAACGAACCATTCCTTTTTTAAGCCGGACGGCCATCCGGGCCGCCACGCTGCTGCCTTTTTTCCTGGGGCAGGCGCTCGCGGCCGACTGGCCCATGTTCCGGGGCGGCCCGGAACGCACCGGGTACACGGCCGAGCAGGCGGCCCCGCCGCTGGTCAAAAGCTGGGAGTTCCAGGCGCCGGGCGGCATAGTCTCCAGCCCCGCGGTCTACGACGGGCGCGTTTACTTCGGCACGCGCGCCAATAAGTTCTACGCCCTCGACGCGGCCACCGGCGCCAAACTCTGGGAGCGGCTGACGGCCGGGTGGGTGGATTCCTCTCCCGCGGTTTCCGGCAACGCGGTGTACGCGGCCTGCCAGGGCGGGCGGCTTTACGCCATGGACAGGATTACCGGCGACATGCTCTGGGTCGCCGACCTCGGCGCGGCTTCCGCCTCTTCCCCGCTGGTGCTGGGCGGCCGTGTTTACGTCGGTACCGGGTCGCCGGAGAACAAACTGAAGGTTTATGACGCGGCCACCGGCGCTCTCCTGGGTTCCTACCAGGCCGCCCAGCCCGTGGACTCCGCTCCTTCCACCGACGGTTCTTATGTCTATTTCGGCGCCAATGACGGCCAGGTTTACGCCCTTGGTGCCCTCACGCTCGTTCCGCGCTGGGCGGCCTACCCCACGCTCGGGGCCTTCGTGCATAACGCCGTGGCCGTCTCCAGCGGCGCCCTCTATTTCCTGCCCGGCCGCGACGAAAAGAAGGCCTCAGCGCTGGACGCCGCTACGCGGTCTCCGCTGGCCGTTTCCCCGGACCTCGCCAGGACCGACCCGCTGCCGGGCGCGCAGTCCGTGCCCTGGATGCAGGCCGGCTCTCCGGCGGTGGATCCCGGCGGCTTCGTGTACTTTACTGCCGGCTCGGCCCACGCGGCCGAGGCTTCGGCGCAATTAGCGGCGCTGTCCTCGGGCACGCTGTCGATGGTCTGGCCTTCGTCAGCTTCGCTGGAGGGCGTGTCGGAAGTGGGGATGCTCGCGTCCCCGGCCGTGGCCAATGAGGTTGTGTACGCGGCTACCCCGGGCGGCCGGCTCATAGCTGTGAGCGCCTCCGGCGACCCCCTGGCGGACCTGGACCTGGAGGGGCCCGCCTACGCCTCTCCCGCCGTTTCCAACGGCATGGTGATAGCGGCGAACTACGCCGGCAAGGTGTTCGGTTTCAGGGCCGGGCGCCGCTCGGCTATCTCGGAACCGGTTTCGGGCGCGGTGCTGAGCGGGACCGTAACGGTTAAAGGCTGGTTCGGCAATCCGGCCCTGGCCGGCTACGAACTGGAGCGCAGCACGGGCGGCGCTCTGCCGCAATGGACGCGTATAAGTTCCTCAGCGGTGGCCACGCCCCTGGACGGCGGCGTTCTTACCGATTGGGACGTCTCGGACCTGGAGAACGGGGAATACCTGCTCAGGCTGCGCGTACTGGAAAGCGCCGCCTCCGGCTACGATTCTTCTGCCGTCGCACGGGTGCGCGTCAACGCGGCGCCGCTGCCGCCCACCGGTCTGCTGGCCGCCGACGTGCCGGGGGACTCCGGCAACGCGGTGACCCTTTCCTGGACCGCCTCTCCCACGGCCGGCGTAAATGGCTACCGGATCTACCGCAACGACGGTTTCGGTTACGCGCTGCTGGTCTCCACCCCCGGCCTTTCCTATACCGACGGTTACGCGGTGACGGGCGTCACTTACGCCTACGCGGTCTCGGCTCATGACGGCTGGGCCGAGTCGCCGGTATGCGCCGAGGTAGAGGTCTTCTCGGTCAACGACTCCGGGGACGGCGTGCCTCCTTCGGCGGTGCAGGACCTGCTCGTGGAAGCCGGCTCCGTCGGCGGTTCGGTGCTGCTGTCCTGGACCGGCTCCGGCGACGACGCCGATTCGGGCGCGGCCTCATATTACCTTATCAGGTTCTCCACCGACCCGGCGCAGGACTGGGGCGCCTTCTCCTCCCTCGCCGGCAGCAGCATGCCCGCCGGCGGGCTTGCCGGCATTACAGAGAGCGAAGAGGTCGGCGGCCTGTTGGGCGGGGTTACTTACTACTTCTCGCTCAAGGCCGTGGACGACGCTGGCAACACCGCCGCGCTTTCCAACGTGGCCTCCACCTCTGCCGCCAGGGATCTTTACCCTCCGCTGCCGCCTTCGGGGCTTTCCATTGCGGACGCCCCCGGCGACGAGGGCGGCGCCCTGGACCTGGCCTGGGCCCTTTCCCCTGATGACGGCGCCGGCGCCGCCGACGTTTACGGCTACCATGTTTTCAGGCGACTGCTCGGCGGGGACTACGTTTCCACGGCTCCTTACGCCTCCGTCGGCCGCGGGGTCTCCGCCTACAGGGACCCGGCTACGGTCATGAACGTGCGCTACTACTACTCCGTGGCCGCCTTCGACAGCACCAACGACTCGGCCCTGGCCGGCGAGGCCTCCGGGGTCTCGGCGGACAATTGGCGCTTCTTCGACTCCTCGGGCGGCGGCGTGGTCCGGCTCGTGGACGGCATGGAAGTGCTGGTCCCGGCGGCTTCCGCTACGCAGAACGATAAGATCATGGTGACGCGGCTGGACCCCGCCACCTACGAGCCGCTCGCCCGCGTCAGCGCGGCGGGCTCGGCCAATCCTACGTCCATCGTTTACGAGGTCAAGTTCCAGAACCCGGCTACCAGGCTGCTGGCGCCGGCGGTAATAAACCTCCCTTATACCGAAGCGGAGGTGGCCGGTATGGAGGCCGCGAACCTGCGGATCTACACGCTGAAGGCCGGGGCCTGGGTCATGCTGAACACTTCCCGCGTAGACACGGCGGCCGGGAAAGTCAGCGCGGAGGTTTCCAGCTTTTCCATCTTCCGCGTGATGGAATACCTGCCCTCCGGCGCCTTGCTGGCGGACGGAGAGGTCTATACCTATCCCAATCCCGCGGCCGGCGATACCGTGACTTTTAAGTTCAGGCCGGCTTACAAGGCCTACGTGAAGGTGGCGGTGTACAACGTGGCCGGCGAGCAGGTGGCCTCGCTGGAAAAGGCGGATTGCCCGGCCGGGCAGACCTCGGAGATAGTCTGGAACGTGAAGCGCATCGCCAGCGGGGTTTATATCTTCCGGCTGGAAGCTTCCAGCTCCGCCGGCAACAAGACGGTGACCAAGAAGTTCGCGATAGCGCATTGAGGCGTGAAAGAGGAAGCTTTATGAGAGAAGAGCTGGCGGTAAAGAACTCAGGAGCCGGGCGGCCCGCCATGCGGGCCTGCGCCCTGGCCCTCGCCGTGCTCTGCGCCGCGGCAGGCGCGGCAGGCGCGGCCAAGATCCACCCTTCCGCCGGCAGTACCTCGGCGGCTTTTTTGAAACTGGGCGTGGGCGCCCGCGCCGTGGCTATGGGCGGCGCCTTCGCGGCGGTGCCGGGCGATCCTTATGCGGTTTACTGGAACCCCGCCGGTCTCGCCGATCTGGACGGGGAGCGCAATGCCGGGCTCTTTCACAACGAATATTTTCAGGGCCTGGGCCAGGAATTCCTTTTTTACACCGCGCCCGCTTCCGCCTTCGACCTGCCGCTGGCGGGCCGTCCCAAAAACGGGGCTTTCGGCCTGGGGCTGAATTACTTCTATACGCCCAAGGAGATGGAGCGCCGCAGCGGCCTCTACGAGGCGGACCCGGTGAACCCTATCTCTCCCGTGGAGGGCAAGTTCGGGGCCTACGACGTGGCTTTTTCCGCCGGCTACGGCTGGCGCCGCCGCGCGGACCTGGCGCTGGGCGCCGCCTTCAAGGTGATACGCCAGAGCATCGACGGAGAGTCCGGCAGCTCGGTGGCGCTGGACCTGGGCCTGCTCCGGGAATTCAGGCGCGGCGGCGTGCCCTACACCGCGGGCTTCACCGTGCAGAACCTGGGCCCGGGCCTCAAGCTGGCCTCGCGCCGCTACGATCTGCCGCTGGTCTTCAAGGCCGGCCTGAGCCGGCCGCTGCCCGGCCCCGGCGGGCTGCTGACCCTGGAGATCGCCAAGCCGGTGGATAACTATCCTTCCGCCGCTATCGGGGTGGAGTACCCGCTGACCGGGCGGCTGGCGCTCAGGAGCGGCTACCGCTACCGCCAGTACGGCAACGAGCTGGGCGCCTGGTCCGGCTTCTCGGCCGGGGCGGGTGTGGCCTTCGACCGGCTCTCTTTCGATTACGCCTTCACGCCTTTCGGGGTGCTGGGGAATTCCCACAGATTTTCCATTAACCTGCGTTTCGGCGCGGCCGCGGCGGTAAGCGGCGCCGCAGTTACCCGGCGCGAGAGCGCGGCGGCCGCGGCGCCGGAGGGTTACAGGAATTTTGAATTCAAGGTCTCGCCCAGGCCCGTCAGCTTGTCCACCCGCGGCGCCAAGTACGAGATCAGGGCGGTATCCGACGAGTGCGGGCTGTTCTCGCTGATGTTCGTCACGCTGCTGCGCGGGGAGGTCCCCGCCGGGTTCAGCGTGGCTCAGGCCCCGCCTTCCGGCGCGGCGCCCGCGGGCTTTCCCGTCGGGACCGTCTTGCTTGACGCCTGGCGCCCGGCCGCTTTGCCCGGCAGCGTGCAGGGGGATCTTAAGGTGGAATTCAGGGTAGCTAAAGAGGCGGCGCCCGCAGAGAAGGTGGCGCTGCTTTATAAGGCCGGCCGCTCCTGGAAGGACGCCGGCGCGGTATTGTCCGGCGGCGACGAAAAATATAATTTCTTCACGGCCCTGGTCCAGCAGGCCGCGGAGTATGCGGCGGTAAAGAAGGACTAGTATTCCCCCAGCGTGCCTGTTTTCCTGGCGCGCCCGACGGCCAGGCCGAACAGCCAGGCGCTGGCCGGGATCAGGACGATATCGAAAGCCGCCAGTATCAGCAGGTCGCTTTTCAGGGCGGCCAGTCCCGCGCCCTTGTGTACGGCCAGCTGGAAGGCCCGCACCGCGTAGGTGACGGGCAGCAAATTCGAAATGACCGCCAGCCAGGCCGGCAGCACCGCCGCCGGGAAGTAAACCCCGCCCAGCAGCCCCTCGAAATTATTCAGGACCCAGGCCAGCGGGTTGCCCCGCTTGAAAAGCATCACAAAACAGGCCGACAGCACGCCCAGCGCCGCGAAGCAGGCCGCCGATAGCAGGAAGACCAGCCCCGCGGCCGGCCAGTTGGCGGCGGAAAAATCCAGCTTGAAGATAAAGACCCCGGCCAGCGCGTAGACCAGGAGTTCGAAAGTGGCGAATAAAAAATTCCAGGCCGACATGGCGGCCAGCAGCGGCAGCACGCCCAGGGGGGTGGAAAGCGCGGCTTCCAGCGTGCCCTGGGTCTGCTCCAGGCGCAGCCGCCCGGCGTAAGAACCGGCCCCGGTGCCGATATAGCCGAAGAAAGCCATGGCCGTGAAGACGTAGGCGAAGTAGGTGGTCCCGAAAGGCTCCAGCTGCGGCGCCGCCGCGCTGCCGAAAAGCCTGCCGATGAAATAAAAAACCGCCAGGTTGGCCAGGGTGGCCAGCGCGCCCAGCGCGAAGGAAAGCCTGTAGCTCTTCTCGGCCAGGTAATCCCGGCGGATGAAGGCCGCGATCACGCGCAAGGCGCTCATGCCGGGCCCCCGGGCTGCAGCCTGCCGTTCTCTATCCGCAGCGTTCTGCCGGCGGCCGCCGCGAGCAGCTCCCGGCTGTGGCTGGTGACCAGCACTGTGGAAATTTTGCCGGCTTCGGCTATCAGCTCCAGCAGTCCCCGGCAGGCCACCCCGTCCAGGCCCCTGAAGGGTTCGTCCAGCAGCAGGAACTGCGCCCTGCGGGACAGGGCGCGGATCAGCGAAACTTTCTGCATATTGCCTTCGGAGAGGCGGTCGAAGCGGCGCTTCAGGTCGGAAGGCGACAGGCCCAGCCTGCCGGCCAGCTGCTCCGCCCGGGCGGCGGCCTCGGCCGAAGTCAGGCCGGCCAGGGCGCCGAAGAAACGCAGGTTCTCCGCGGCGCTCAGGCGGAAATAAAAGCTTCTGGGGTTGGAGGGGCAGTAGGCGGCGAGTTCTCTCAGCCTTTTGGCGTCGGCCGGCAGCCCGCCCGCCAGGATCACGCCGCCGTCCGCTTCCAGCACGCCCGCCAGGGTCCTGAACAGCGTGGTTTTGCCGGAGCCGTTGGAGCCGCCCAGCCCGGTAACGCCGGTTTCGGCCGCCAAATCCGCGCCCGCCAGCGCCCGCAGCGGCGCCAGCCCGCTGAAAACCGGGGCCGGGAATATCTTCACCAGACCTTTTGCCTCAAGCCGCATTCCACAATAATAGCACACGCCCCCCCGCCCGCGGTAGCTTAAAAGGGCGGCTCCTTCCCACTTAATAAATACTCAATTTGTTCGGGTGGTAATAGTAAGTCTTGAATATCACGGTTTCATCTGTTATAAACTAACCGGGGAGTAACTTGGGTTACACTACGCTGTAAGTCAACTTAAACACTTAGGGAGCCTATATGAACAGGATAATCGCTGTTTTCATTTTTATGCTTTGCGCCGCTACAGCGGACGCGCAGACGCGCAGGTCCTTTAAAGACATAGACCAGGACCTTAAACAGGCCAAAAGCACGGCAACGGCTATGGCCCTGATAAATTCCATAGGCGAAACCGAGCCCCAGACGGATGAGGATATAAGAATACTGGGGCAGTTGATGGATAGTTATCCCAGGGAGGGACAGAGGGCCTTATCAAGGGCTAAGAATCCAAAGCTTGCCAATGCCGTAATGAAAGAATGTGACAGGGAAGTGGCCAAATTTAAAGCCGACAAGGATAAAGACTGGAAAAACCTGCCCGAAGCCCAGCGGCAGGAGAAGTTTAACGCCCTATTGAATACCCAGGCCATAATGGCAACCCTCGGGAACCTTAAGAGTCGGGAAGCCCTGCCCTACCTGAAGCAGTATATAACCCCAGAATACGATGGCACCTTAAGCTACACGGCTTCACAGGCTATCGGTAGAATAGCACCAGATGATCCTGCCGTGTTCAAAGAGCTTTGGGATAAGCAGGGCGTAAAGAGTATAAGCTACAGCGCCTATGGCAAAAGCGTGTTAAGGGAAGTGGCCGAGAAGATGCAGGACCCGAATGTGCCCAAGGAGGAAAAAAATCAGATTCTTGCAAAAGCTAAACCCTCACTGTTAAGTGGAATGGACCCGGCCGAGAAAAAACTAATTAAAGATATTCTTTTATATCATCCCAATCGCGATTTAAAAGGAGAAGTCGGTGGAGCAATGGTTCACGCCGTAATTAATAACCCCGAGGAAAGTGATAAGGATTTTGTTGTTGAATGGGTGAAAAAGGAAAAATCCCTCGCGGTTTGGAATGCCCCATACGTTATGGATAGGGTCTGGGATGTACGGTTTATTCCCATCCTGCTGGAGATGCTGAAAAATCCGGCCGATTGGATGCCTAAGGGAAATGTGGCGCAACTTTTAGCGCGACGCCAGGTAAAAGAAGCGCTCCCTTCCCTGGCAGAATGCATCGAAAAAGATAAAGAGGAAAATGTTAGAGCTGAATGTCGGGATAGTTACTACAAAATAACAGGAAAGATGCCTGTTATCTTTCACCCCAATGACGTTGCATACTTCGAGAAACAATTTAAAGACCCCTATACTATTGATTTTTATTCCAAGCTTAAAAGTACCGACCCCGAAAAAAAGAGACAGTTAGCTTTAAAAGCCTCTCTCGAGGAATTCAAAAGGGGGGTGGGCAAGTGAAGAAAGTTTGCCTATTTGCCGGCTTGGCCATCTTGCTTGCACCTTCCGCACAGGCGTGGTGGTCTATTGAGCTGCTTTCAACCCATAAAACCATTAGTGAGCAGGCCGTGTCTCTTGTTAATCCACGCCCCGGGTTAAAGGGGTCAGGTCTTGAAATTTAGCAACTCTGCGTTTATTTAACCCGACAACACGTTGTCGCGGTGGCCTGTTAGACTCTAAGCGGGGGTGTTGTTATGTCCAGACCGCTTAGGATAGAATATCCCGGTGCCGTTTATCATATAACCACGCGCGGCAACCGGCGGGCTCAAGTGTTTCTTGACGAAGAAGACCGGAGAATTTTTTTCACCATTCTGGAAGAGACAGTGCGCAGATTTAATATCCTCTGCCATGCGTACTGCCTGATGACCAACCACTACCATTTGATATTTGAAACCCTGGAGGGAAACCTTTCCAGGGCGATGCGCTATTTTAACGGGGTTTATACGCAGGCGTTCAACAGGAAGCACGGTAAAGTGGGGCATTTGTTCCAGGGGCGTTATAAAGCCATCCTGATAGAAAAGTCTTCGCATCTGCTTGAGGCCTGCCGTTATATTGTGTTGAACCCTGTAAGGGCTGGAATCTGCGGCAGGCCGGGCGACTGGCCGTGGAGCAGTTACCTGGTAACGGCGGGTCTTTCAAAGGCCGAGCCATTTTTAAGCATAGGCTGGGTGCTGGAGCAGTTCGAAACGGACCGCGCTATTGCAGCCGGGCGATACGTTGAATTTGTCGCGGATGGGCATGATGTTGATATCTGGGATGATTTGGTCGCCGGCATGGTTCTCGGCAGCCCGGAATTCACCTCCAGGCATTTTTTAGATGCGCATGGCGCTGGGGATATGGGAGAGGTGCCGAAGGTGCAGCGCTATGCTGACCGGCCCGACCTCAAAGAAGTAATGTGCGTGCCAGGGGGTAAATGGGCTAACGCCTTAAGAGCGGTAGATCACTTTGGATATACCCAGCAGGAAATCTCCAGATACCTCGGCGTCCACTATACTACAGTGAGCAGGCACTTGCGTCCCAAGATGCTAAATTTCAAGACCTGACCCCTTCCCTTGCACCGGAAGGTAAGCTGGGCAGCACCCAGCGCATAACGCTGAAGAAGA
Source organism: Elusimicrobia bacterium GWA2_61_42 (assembly GCA_001799615.1). Taxonomy (GTDB): domain Bacteria; phylum Elusimicrobiota; class Elusimicrobia; order Elusimicrobiales; family UBA9959; genus UBA9959. Next base: position 173,293 of record MGTU01000004.1, read on the forward strand.
AGTTTTAGGGTTTAATCGCCGGCTGTCCGAACACGCGGGCCTCATTGTAAAGGGGGCCCAAATTAATTAAAATATAAATAATAGCACCGCCTGCGCCTAAAGCGCCGGAAAGGTCCTGTTTTAGCCCAACGCAGCCTGGAGGAACAAATGAGAATACATATAGTGGCCCGCAAGATAAAGATGACCAAGCCGATAAAGGACTTTATCGAAGCCAAACTTTCGAAACTTCACGAGTACCTGGACAACATAGTCTGGGCCCAGGTCATCGTGTCCGTGGAAAAGAAGATCCACGCCGCCGAAGTGATCGTGCACGCCGGCCACCAGACCATGAAGGCCGCCGCCAACACCGACGAAATGTATTCCGCCATAGACAAGGCGATGGACAAGATGGAAGTGCAGGTAAAGAAGTACAAAGAGCGCTTTACCGACCACCACGCCACCGAGACCGTCGACCTGGGCGAGTTCACCACCCTGGTGGGCCCCGAGATCCGCTTCTCCGTGGTCAAAGACGTGCCCCTGAAGCCCATGAACAAGGAAGAGGCCGTGATGGAGATGGAAAAGATCGGCTATAACTTCTGGGTGTTCCAGGACCGCGGCTCCAAACAGCTGCAGGTCGTCTTCAAGCGCATCGACAGCACCTACGGGCTGCTGCAGCCGGTAAAGAAGTAGCTTTAAGCGCCGCCCCATGTCCGAACAGGCCAAGAAGGAAGGAAAGTCCCTGACCGTCAGGGAGCTGCTTAAGTCCCGGGGAAAGATCCTCGGGCTTAAGGCGGTTTCCGGCTCCAAGAACCTGGGCCGGCGCATCACCGTCAGCGAGATCAACCGCCCCGGCCTGGCCATCGCCGGCCACATGGAGCAGTTCCGCTCCGAGCGCATCCAGATAATAGGGCAGGGAGAATACGCCTATTGCCGCAAGGAAGACTCCCGCCGGGTGATGGCGAACCTGCAGAAAATGTTCGCCGCGCCCGACATTCCCTGCGTTATCGTGACCGGCGGGGTAAAGCCCCTGCCGGTCATAAAACAGGCCTGCGCCAGGGCGAACATCCCGCTGATGATCACCACCGAGGACACCTCGGCCTTCATCCGCGAGATCACCACCTACCTGGACGACCAGCTGGCCGCGACCACCTACGTGCACGGCGTGCTGGTCAACGTTTACGGCCTGGGCGTGCTCATCCAGGGCGACTCGGGCGTGGGTAAGTCGGAGTGCGCGCTGGAGCTGCTGAAGCGCGGCCATATCCTGATCGCCGACGACGTGGTGGAAGTCAAGCGCCGCATCGGCTACATGCTGGTGGGCAACTCCCCCAAGAACATCAAACATTACATGGAAGTGCGCGGGCTGGGCATCATCGACGTGGAACTGCTGTTCGGCATCGGCTCCATCATGGACCAGTCCCTGATAGAGATGCACGTGAAGCTGGAAAGCGTGGTGGCCGGGACGCTGGGCACGTACGACCGCACCGGCCTGTCCTCGGCCGAAGTGCACATCCTGGACGTGCCCGTCTCTTCGCTGCGCCTGCCGGTGACCCCCGGCCGCAACCTGGCCGTCCTCATAGAGGTGGCCGCGCTCAACCAGCGCCTCAAGAACCAGGGCTACTTCGTCGCCAAAAAATTCAACGAGAGCCTCATCAGGGAGATGAGCAAGAAACAATGACAAAGAACGGCAGGATCTTCATTATTACCGGCATGTCCGGCGCCGGCAAAAGCCAGGCGCTGAAATCCTTCGAGGACATGGGCTTCTACTGTGTGGACAACCTGCCCATCGCCCTGATCCCGTCCTTCGCCGCGCTGATCCAGAGCCGCCGCTACCTCAAGAGCGTGGCGCTGGGCATCGACATCCGCGAGGGGCGGTTCTTCAAGGATTTCGTGCGCACGCTGGACAGCCTGGGCAAACTGGGCCTGGACTGCCGCGTGGTGTTCCTGGACGCTTCCGACGCGGTGCTGATGCAGCGCTTCTCCGAGACGCGCCACCGCCACCCGCTGGGCAAGAACATCGCCGCCGCCGTCAAGGAAGAGCGCAACATCCTCTGCGAACTGCGGGCCCGCGCCAACAAGGTCATAGACACCTCCAAGCTGACCCTGGGCGAGCTCAAAGAGATCCTGTCCGGCATGCTGGAGCTGAAGCGCACCGCGGAAATGAAGCTGTCCGTCATCTCTTTCGGCTATAAATACGGCATCCCGCTGGACGCCGACATCGTGATGGACGTGCGGTTCCTGCCCAACCCGTATTACGTCACGGCGCTGCGCGCCAAGACCGGCCTGGACGCCCCCGTCGGGCGCTACCTGAAGAACAAGCCCGGCTTCCGCAGCTTCGTCAAGAACTACACCGACCAGATAAAGGCTCTGCTGCCGCTTTACGTCAAGGAAGGCAAGTCTTACCTCACCATCGCCATCGGCTGCACGGGCGGCCGCCACCGCAGCGTTTACATCGCCGGGGAAATAGCCGGAAGGCTGGCCGCCGGCGGTTTTTCGGTTTCCGCGTACCACCGGGATATCAGGAAGTAAAAGGCCCGCCTGGCGCTGGGGGTTCAAGAGTATGATCAATATCATCGTTATCACCCACGGGGAATTCGGCGCGTACCTCATAGAGGCCGCCGAGGGCATAGTGGGCGTACAGGCCGCCGGCCTCAAGAACGTCTCCATCTCCCCGCGCATGACGCTGGAGCGCGTGAAGGAATGCGTCGCCGGGGCCATAGAAGAGATGCGCTCCGAAGACGGGCTGGTCTTCCTGATAGACATGCCGGGCGGCACCCCTATGAACGTGGTGCTGCCGCTGGCCAAGGACATCGACAAGAGCGCCGTGATCTGCGGCGTGAACATCAACATGATGACCTCCGCTTTCGCGTACCGGGCGACGCTGGATTTCGACCGCCTCTCGGCCAAGATCATCGAGGACGGCCGCAAGGCCATCTGCGAGGTCAAGAGCCTGCTGATCAAAAAGTAAGACTATGATAATTCTTTACAGGGTTGACGACAGGCTGGTGCACGGCCAGGTGGTGGAAGGCTGGGTGCCGCACCTGCGCGCCGAAGAACTGGCCGTGGTTTCCGACGAGATCTCCGGCGACGAGATGCGGCGCGCCATCATGCGCTTCGCCACGCCGGAAGAGGTGGACCTTAAGATCATGACGGTGGCCGAGGCGTCGGCTTACCTGCCGGAGGCCGCCACGTCCGCCAAAAAGGTGCTGCTGCTGCTGCCGGGCCTCTCCGAGGCCGTGGCCCTCATGGACAAGGGCATAAAATTCCCTTCGCTCAATATCGGGGGCATGCACTATTCCGCCGGCAAGAACCTTTCCATAGGCAAGGCCATCTTCCTCAACGACCAGGACTGCGCCTCCCTCAGGACGCTTTCTTCCGCGGGCATCAAGATAGAGGGGCGGGGCGTGCCGTCCGACAGCCCCGTGGACCTGATGGAAGCCATAGCGTAACCGGTTTTTTTCAATGGTAAAACTGATAATAGCCCTGCATAACCACCAGCCGGTGGGCAACTTCGACAGCGTGCTCGAAGAGGCGTATAACCTTAGTTATAAGCCCTTCTTCGACGTGCTGGACCGGCATCCCGGCGTGAAGGTGGCGGCGCATTTCTCGGGCATCCTTTACGACTGGCTGGAGGTCAACCACCCCGATTACCTGGACCGGCTGGCCGCGCTGGTCAAGGCGGGCCGCCTGGAGATCCTTTCCGGCGGTTACTACGAGCCCATCCTGGCGCTGCTGCCCGAAGAGGACCGCCGCGGCCAGGTGAACATGATGCGCGACTACGTGCGCGGTCGTTTCTCGTCCGACCCGGCCGGGCTGTGGCTGGCCGAGCGGGTCTGGGAACCGGAGCTGGCGGGGTCGCTGGCGGCCATGGGCGTGGGCTATACCGCGCTGGACGACGTGCATTTTTTCTCCGCGGGGTTCGAGGAAAAAGCCCTGACCGGCCGTTTCACCACCGAATACGCCGGCCGGCACCTGGACGTGTTCCCCATCAACCACCGCCTGCGCTACCTGATGCCTTTCGCCGAACCGCAGAAGACCATAGATTACCTGCGGGGCTTCGAGGGCCAGGACGCCGTGCTGGTGATGGCCGACGACGGCGAGAAGTTCGGGCTCTGGCCCGGCACGCACGAGCTGGTCTATAAAAAAGGCTGGCTGGACGGCCTCTTCACGCTGCTGGAGGCCAACGCCTCCTGGCTTTCCACCGCCCGCTTTTCAGACTGCCTGTCCGGCCCCTCCAAAGGGCTGGCCTACCTGCCCACCACTTCCTACCACGAGCTTTCCCAGTGGTCCCTGCCGCCCGAACGCTCGCGGCGGCTGGCCGGCCTCTGGGAAGACTCCACCGAGGACTTCCGCCAGTTCCTGCGCGGCGGCTACTTCCGCAATTTCTTTTCCAAATACCCGGAAGCCAACCGGCTTTACCGCCGCATGCTCCGGGCCAGCGCCAAGGTGCGCGCCTCCGGCTCGGGCCTGGGCCTGAAGAGCCTTTACAAGGCGCAGTGCAACTGCGGCTACTGGCACGGCGTTTTCGGCGGGGTTTACCTGCCGCATATCCGCATGGCGGTGTACCGCAATATCATCGAGGCGGAAGCGGCCCTGGGCCGCCCCGACGGCCGCTTCGTCCTGGCCCGCGAGGACTGGGACGCCGACGGCGTCCCCGAACTGCTGGCCGAAGGCGAAAAGGCCAATTTCTATTTTTCCCCGGCCAAGGGCGGCGGGATGTGGGAGTGGGATTATAAGCCGCGCGGCGTGAATTTCGGCTCGCTGGTGTGGCGCCACCCGGAGGCTTACCACGAAGGCGGCGCCAAGAACATCGCCGTCAGCGAAAAGCGCCGCGCCGCCGAGGAAGAGCTTAAGAAGGACCTGGCCTACGACTGGCACCCGCGCATGTGCCTGCTGGACCATTTTCTGCACCCCGACACCAACCCGGCGGCTTTCGCCCGGGCCTCCTACGGGGAGCAGGGGGATTTTGTGACGGGCGAATACGCCTGCGAGCACGCGGAAGCCCCCGAAGGCCTGCTGCTGAAGTTCAGCCGCGAGGGCTCCGTCTGGTCCGCGGGCGCCGCTACGGCCGCGCGCGTGGAGAAAAACGTGCTGCTGCGCCGGGACGGTTCCTGGCGCGCGGAGTACAAGGTGTCGAACCTCGGCCGCCACAAGGCCGAGTTCTGGTTCGGCCCGGAGCTGGCGCTGGCCTTCTCCGGCGCCGCCTGCTGCCCGCCCGGAGAGAAGGCCGGGGTGAAAAAACTTTCCCTGCCCGACCCGGTTTACGGCGGCGTGGAGCTGGAATTCTCGGAGCCGCTGGACCTCTGGGCCTTTTCCCTGGAGACCATCTCCCGCTCGGAAGAAGGCGCCGAGAAAACCTACCAGGGCGCGGTGCTGCTGGCGCATGCCAGGCGCCAGCTGGAAGCCGGCGCTTCGTTCTCTTTCACGCTGGAGGTCAGGCCGCTGTGATCACCCTCCTGAAAACTTTTATTTCCGCCGGGCTGGCGGGCCTGCTGGGGCTGGACGCCGTGCAGGCCGGGCAGTTTTTATTCTCCAGGCCGGCCTTCGTGGGGCCGGTGCTGGGCTGGCTGAACGGCTGCCCCCTAGAAGGGGCGCGCCTGGGCATCCTGCTGGAGCTGCTCTATATCGATTTCATCCCCGTGGGCGGCGTCGTGCCGCCCAACGGCACCGCGGCGGCCGCCGTGGGCGTGCTGGCCTATTCCGCCGGCGGGCTGGCCCCGTCGCTCTCTTTCTTTATCGGGATGGCGGCCGGCGTGGCCTACGCCCCGCTGGAGTCCAGGCTGCGGGCTTCCCGCTCGCCGCTGAATAATCTGGTGGAAGCGCAGGTTTCCGCGGGCAACTTCGAGCTGCGCCGCTGGCTGGCCAGGGCGATGCTGCTGGAGAACGCGGCCATGGGCGCTTACGTGCTCTGCGCGGCGGGCCTGGCCGCGCTGCTGGGGCTGGCCCCGGGGCTGCCCCGGCTTTACCCGGGCACCGATTTCGCTTATTCCCTGATGCCGTGGCTGGGGCTCAGTGGGCTGTATTTCAGGTTCAGGACGCAGGTGTACAAGAAATAAATTTATGTTATTTTCGATGTTTTTAAGGTCGTTCTTCATACAGGCGGGCTGGAACTATGAAAGGTTCCAGAACCTGGGCTTCGCCTTTTCGCTGCAGCCCGCCCTGGAGAAGATCTACCCCGACCGGGAAAAACTGAAGGCGGCCCTGCTGCGGCATTTGCAGATCTTCAACACGCAGCCGTACATGGCGTCGTTCGTGCTGGGCAATATCGCCCGCATGGAAGAGCGCGCCGCGGCGGCGGGCGAGGGCGAGCTTAAAAGCCTGCCCGGGGTAAAGCAGGCGCTGGCGTCCAGCTTCGCCTCCATCGGCGACCGGATCTTCTGGGGGCGCCTCAAGCCCATGACCGTCCAGGTCTGCCTGCTGGTCTGGTCCGCCTGCGGTTTTTACGGCTGGCTGTTCACCGGCATGAACGAGGAGGCGGCTTTCGGCGTGCTGCTGGCCGGGCCACTGTCGGGCATAGCGGTGTATTCGATCTTTTCCATCTATATCAGGTGGACGGGCCTGGCCGCCGGCTACGCCTGCGGGGGCTCGGCCAACTGCGCGCTGGACGCCGCCAACTGGCCCAGGCTTATCCGGCTGCTCAGCGCCGCCGGCTTCGCCATGTCGCTGGCCATAGCGCTGCTGTCTTTCGGCCTGCTGGCCGGTTTCAACTGCGGGGCCTGCCGCGCCCCGGACCTGCTGCTCAAGATAGGCCTGCCGGTGGCCGTGCTGGCGCTGCACCGCGTGCTGCGCGCGCTGGGGCGCTCCGTCTTCTTCACCGCCGGCCTGCTGCTGGCCGTTTCCGTGCTCGCTTTCAGCCTGCTTAAACTGGAGCCTTTTAAACTATACCTATGATAAAACGAGAGATCACCATCATCAACGAACTTGGCATCCACGCCCGGCCCGCCGGCATGGTGGCCAACACCGCGTCCAGGTTCGTCTGCGACATCAAGCTGGTCAAGGACGGGATGGAAGTGAACGCCAAGAGCATCATGGGCATCATGACGCTGGCGGCCGGCAAGAACAGCGTTATCGAGGTGACGGCCAAGGGCAAGGACGAGGCCGACGCCGTCAAGGCGATCGAGGACCTCTTCGCCAGGAAGTTCGACGAGGACTGACGGTTTTTTGGGCCAGGATACCAATATGAACACGACCCGGAGCGGATCATGCTTATAAAAAAAGGCGTAGCTGCCAGCCTCGGCATTGCCATAGGCAAGGCGCATATCGTTAAGGAAGAGAACATCCTTATCGAGCAGAAAGAAATAGCGCCCGACAAGATAAAGGCCGAGGTCAAACGCTTCAAGGAAGCGCTGGACAAGACCAAGCTGGACCTGGACGCCATCCGCGCCAAGATCCTGACCGTGCTGGGCAAGAACCACGCCAAGCTGATAGACGCGCACCATTTGATCCTGCAGGACCCGATGATCACCAAGGACGTGCCCAAGCTGATCATCGCCAAGGGCATGAACGCCGAGTTCGCCCTGTCGGAGATCCTGGACAAGGCCGAGGAGCAGTTCGAGAAGATTGACGACGAGTTCTTCCACGAGCGCAAGCACGACGTTTTCGACGTGGGTAAAAAGATCATCTCCAACCTGGTGAACTCCGAGAAGGTGTCGCTGAAGGACCTCAAGGAACCGGTCATCATCGTGGCCCACAACCTGTACCCGTCGGACACGCTGCACATCCGCGAATCCAACAAGGTGCTGGGTTTCTGCATGGACCTGGGCTCCAAGTCCAGCCATACCGCCATTTTCGCCCAGAGCATGGGCATCCCGGCCGTGGTCGGCCTGTCCGACATCAGCCGCCAGATCCAGAGCGGCGACACGCTGGTGGTGGACGGCGAGCAGGGCATGGTGATCATTTCGCCCTCGCCCGAGATCATAGAGAAATACAAGGCCCGCAAGGAAGAGCTGCAGAAGCAGGAGCATTTCTTCCACCGCCTGCGGGGGCTGCCGGCCACCACGCGCGACGGCCACAAGATCAGCCTGATGTGCAACCTGGACTCCGCCGAGGACGCGCCGGAGCTGGCCGTGGTGAAGACCGAGGGCGTGGGCCTGTACCGCACGGAATTTCTGTACATGAACCGCAATTCCGTTCCCAGCGAGGAGGAGCAGCTGAAGGCTTACTCCTCCGTGGTCAAGGGCGCCCCGCATATGCCGCTGACCATCCGCACGGCCGACATCGGCGGCGACCGCGCCACCGAACTGGGCATCAAGGGCCTCAAGGACGAGCGCAACCCGTTCATGGGTTTCCGCGGCATCCGCCTGTTCATCAAGTACCCGGAGCTGCTCAAGACGCAGTTGCGCGCCATCTACAAGGCCAATACCGAGGGGACCATCAAGATCATGATCCCCATGCTTTCCTCCGTCGACGAGCTGCTGACGGTCAAGAAGATCGCGGCGGACGTGAAGACCGAGCTGGCGGAAGAGGGCTTCGCGGTGAAGAAAGACCCGGAGTTCGGCGTGATGATAGAGATTCCCGCGGCCGCCATCATCCTGGACTCGCTGCTGGGCGAGATAGACTTCGTGTCCATCGGCACCAACGACCTGGTGCAGTACACCCTGGCCGTGGACCGCATCAACCAGTACGTGTCCGAGCTTTACGAGCCGTTCCACCCGGCGGTGCTGCGCCTGATCAACCTGGTGGTGCAGACCGCCCACAAGAAGGGCAAGCCGGTCTCCGTCTGCGGCGAGATGGCCTCCGACCCGTTCGCCATCCCGCTGCTGGTCGGCATGGGCGTGGATATCCTGTCCGTCCCGGCCAAGATGTACCTGCGGTCCAAGCACTCGGTGCGCTCCATGAATTTCGAGAAGTTCTCGGTCATCGCCCAGCGGGCGCTGGGCCTGCCGACCTCCGACGAGATCCGGCGCCTGATAGAAGAGGAAGTTAAATAGGAACAGCGCTTTTTACACCATGAACATACGCAATTTCTCCATTATCGCGCATATCGACCACGGCAAATCCACGCTGGCGGACCGCTTCATCAACATCACCAACACCGTGCCGGACCGCCAGATGCACGAGCAGTTCCTCGACGGTATGGAGCTGGAGCGCGAGCGCGGCATCACCATCAAAGCCAAGGCCGTGCGCATGCTCTATAAATCCGAGGACGGCCAGGACTATATCCTGAACCTCATCGACACCCCCGGCCACGTGGACTTCTCCTACGAGGTGAGCCGCGCCATGGCCGCCTGCGAGGGCGCCATCCTGCTGGTGGACGCCTCCCAGGGCGTGGAAGCGCAGACGCTGGCGCACGCCCACCTGGCGCAGAGCCTGGGCCTCACCATCATCCCGGTGATCAACAAGATCGACCTCGAGCACGCCAATCCCGACGCTACCGAAGAACAGATCTGGGAAGTGCTCAAGAACCCGGTGGACTCCTCGCGCATCAGCGCCAAGGACGGCCGCGGCGCCCGCGAAGTGCTGGAGCGCGTGATCAAGGAGATCCCCGCGCCCAGGGGCTCGGCCGAAAAGCCGCTGAAGGCGCTGGTCTTCGACTCTTTTTACGACGTGTATAAAGGCGTGGTCATCTACACCCGCGTCGTGGACGGCGCCGTTTCCGCCGGCAAATACATCACTTTCCACTCCAAGGGCACCAGCTACAAGGTGGAGGAAGTCGGCTACCTGACGCCGAAACTGATCAAGGCCGACTCCATAAAGACCGGCGAGGTGGGCTACATCATAGCCGGCATCCGCGACATCCACGAGATCAAGATGGGCGATACTATCTTCGAGAAGAACGCGCCCATTGACGCGCCCCTGCCGGGCTACAAGGACGTGAACCCGGTGGTGTTCGCGGGCTTCTACCCCGTGAATACCACGGACTATACCGGGCTGAAGACGGCCATAGAAAAGCTCAACCTCACGGACTCCTCCTTCAATTTCCAGGGCGAGACCTCCAAGGCGCTGGGCTTCGGGTTCCGCCTGGGCTTCATGGGCCTGCTGCACCTGGACATCATCCGCGAGCGCATCGAGCGCGAATTCGATATCCCGCTCATCGCCACAAATCCCAACGTCATCTACAAGGTGCTGGCCCGCAACCGCCACGGCGTCAAGGAAGAGAAATACGTGGAGTTCACCAACCCGGCCGACTTCCCGCATTACGGCGACGTGGTGGACATCATGGAGCCCTACGTGCTGGCCAATATCATAGCGCCGCTGACCTACATGGAGGGCATCATGAACCTCCTGAAGGAAAAGCGCGGCGAGCATATAAAGATAGAGTATATCTCCACTACCCGCGTGATCGTGGAGTACTACCTGCCCCTGAGCGAGATCATCCTGGACTTCTACGACAAACTCAAGTCGGTCTCGCGCGGCTACGCTTCTTTCGACTATGAGCCGTACGAGTACAGGTCCTCGGACATGGTCAAGATAGAGATCCTGCTGCACGCCGAATCGGTGGACGCGCTGTCCTTCATCACCCACCGCACCAAGGCGCTGAGCAATTCCCGCCAGATCTGCGAAAAGCTCAAGGGGCTGATCCCCAAGCACATGTTCGAGATAGCGGTGCAGGCGCAGGTGGGCGGCAAGATCATAGCCCGGGAGACGATCGGGGCCATGCGCAAGGACGTGCTGGCCAAGTGCTACGGCGGCGACATCACCCGCAAAAAGAAGCTGCTGGAAGCGCAGAAAGAAGGCAAGCGCAAGATGAAGCTGATGGGCTCGGTGGAGATCCCGCAGGAAGCCTTCATGTCGCTCCTGAAGATCAGCCAGGACAAATAATTTCGATTTCAACAACGGAGAACGACTAATGGAAGAAAAACTTTTCTGGATAGGCATACTGATGGGCGCCCATCTTTTCCTGTCGCATAATTTCAAGGAGAAAGGCCGGTTCGCCGGGGATTCGCGCTTCTCGCGCGCGTGGCACGCGGTGTTCGCCGCGCTGATCTCCTTCGTCGGCATGGTGCTGCTGACCGTCAGCCTGGACAACCGCCGCGGCGACGTGGTGACCACCGCGCTGTTCAGCGGGCGCCAGCTCGTGTACGGCCTGCTGGCCGCCGCCGCCGGCGTAGCCTACGCCTACTGGAAGGCGGGCTCCAAAAAACCGGCGGTCAAGGACGGCCTGAACCAGGCGATCAAGAGCGACATGGAATGGTCCGAGACCGTGTTCTCCGCCGTCCTGCTGGCCTCCGTGGTGATGTACCTGTTCGTCCAGGCCTTCAAGATCCCTTCGGGCTCCATGGAGCGGACTTTCCTGGTGGGCGACCACCTGTTCGTCAACAAGTTCATCTACGGCTTCCGCATTCCTTATACCCACAAGAAAATACTCCCGTTCAGGGACGTCAAGCGCGGCGACATCGTGGTCTTCCAGTTCCCTTCGGAGGACCCCGCAGAGTTCCAGTGCGGCGGCAGCCAGTACCGCAAGGATTTCATCAAGCGCGTGGTCGGCATGCCGGGCGACAAGTTCGAAGTGCGCAACGGGGCGGTGCTGATCAACGGCGTGCCGGTCAAGGACGAGCCTTACGCCCAGTACCTGGACCAGGCCCGCTATCCCGCCGGCACGGAGAAAGTGGCCCCGGCCGACTACCAGGCCTTCTGGGAAAAGCGCATGCTGGGCAAGATGTTCTCGGAATACATCAGGGACAACTTCGGCCCGGTGTCGGTGCCCCACGGCAATTACGTGGTGATGGGCGACAACCGCGACCGCTCCTGCGATTCCCGCTACTGGGGCCCGGTGCCCGAGAGCCTTATAAAGGGCAGCGCCTGGTTCACCTACTGGCCGCCGTCCAGGATAGGGTTCCCCGAATGAAGTTCACGGAACGCCTGAAGGCCGGCACCAAGGTCTATTCCTTCGAATTCTATCCGCCCAAGACGGCGGAGGATACGGCCAGGCTGTTCAACACGGCGCTGGAGCTCAAGGCGCTGTCGCCGGATTTCGTCTCGGTGACCAATTCCTCCAGCGGCGTCACGCCGTACCGCACCGTCGCGCTCTGCGGCGTGCTGAAGGCCCAGTTCGGGCTGGACGTGGTGGCGCATTTGACCTGCCTGGCCCATACCAGGGCCGAAATAGCCGAGATCTGCGACGGCCTGAAAAAGATGGACATCACCAATATCCTGGCTTTGCGCGGGGACGCGCATAACGTGGCGTCCGGCGCGCTGCGCAGGGATTACGACCACGCCTCGCAGCTCATCGCCGACCTCAAGCAAACCGGCGGCTTCTCCATAGGCGGGGCCTGCTACCCGGAAAAACACCCGGAGGCCGCCAGCCTGGAAGCCGACATCTCCCGCGTGAAGGAAAAAGTGGACGCCGGGGCGGAGTACCTGATCACCCAGCTGTTCTTCGACAACGCTTTTTATTTCCGGTTCCTGGAAAAAGCCGCCGCGGCCGGTGTCAGCGTGCCGGTGCTGCCCGGCCTTATGCCGATAACCGGCTACAAGCAGATGCAGAATTTCACCAAGCTCATGCAGGTGTCGGTCCCCGCGGCGCTCAGGGCCGGCATAGAGCGCTGGGACGGCGACAAGGACGGGATGTTCAAGTTCAGCGTGGAGTACGCCTCCGCGCAGGCGCAGGAACTGCTCAAGGGCGGCGCGCCCGGCCTGCACCTGTACACACTCAACCGCAGCCGCGCCGCGATAGCCATACTGAAGAACGTAAAAGCGGCGCTTTGATCTAGACGGGGGTAAGAGGGAAAATGGAAACAATTCACACCGTGGAGGCGAAGGCGCTTGTGGAACTTCAGAAGCGCGACACCGCCATAGACGCGCTGGCCGCGCGCGTGGCCGACGTCCCGGTAAAAATAGCCGCCCTGGCCGAAGCCTTCGAGGAAAAAAAGAGGTCCATGAGCGCCGCCCGCGACGCCCTGGTCGCCCTGCAGGTGAAAAAGAAGGGCGTGGAGCTCAAGCTCGCCGAGGCGGATGAGGGCATCCGCAAGCACCAGCGCGAGCTGAACCTCGTAAAGGACAATAACGCTTTCAAGGCCCTGCTCACGGAGATAGAGCACGACAAGCAGAGCAAGGACGACCTGGAGACCGAGGAGCTGGTGCTGCTGGAGGAGATAGACAAGGCGGCCGTCCAGGACAAGGTGATGCAGGTAGAAGTGAAGAAGACCGAGGATTTCAAGAATTCGGAGGTCGCCGTGCTGGAGGCCGCCGGCCGCGAGGCGGCCGAAAAGCTGACTGCGGCCAAAGGCGAGCGGGCGGCCGCCGCCGCCGCCCTCAGCCCGGACCTGCTGGAGCGGTACGAGACCATCCGCGCCAACCGCCGCGGCCTGGCCGTAGCCGCGGCGCACGAGGAGCCGGGGACGGGCAAGCTTTCCTGCGGCGGCTGCCATATGTCCTTGACGCCCCAGAAGACGCTGGACGTTAAAAAGCAGGATACCCTGACCTTCTGCCAGGACTGCCGCTGCCTGCTGTACCTTGAGAAGACCATATTCGGGTGAGGCCATGAAGAAAGAAAAAAAACTCAGGATCTTTATCGACGGCGGCTCGCGCGGCAACCCCGGCCACGGCGCCTGCGGGGCGGTCTTTTACGGCGCTTCCGGCGCGGTGCTGAGCGAGGAAGGGAAATACCTCGGGCGCTGCACCAATAATTTCGCCGAATACAGCGGGCTCAGGCTGGCGCTGGCCTCCGCGGCCCGCATCGGGGCCGAAGAGCTGGAGATCTTCTCCGACTCGGAGCTGCTGGTAAAGCAGTACAACGGGGAGTATCGCGTAAAGGACGCGGCCCTGGCCTCCATGATGGAGGTCATCCGTACGGCCGCCGCGGGTTTCAAGGCGGTTTCACTGGCCCACGTGCCGCGCGCCAAAAACAAGGAAGCCGACAGGCTGGTGAACCGGATCCTGGACAACGCCCGCCACGCGGCGCCGGCGCTGGATAAAACTCTGGCCGAGGAGAACGCTCCCGCCTCCAAACAGGCGGAGCTATTTTAATTTAGACCGCGGATGGAGGGCCGCTCTTCCCGCAAGGGAGGGGAGGAACTTCCGAACTTCACAGGGCAGGGTGCCGGTTCAAAGCCGTTAAGCGGCCATAGGCCGGGAGGCGGGGGCGACATCCCCCGTCGACGGATAGCGCCACAGAGAACATACCGCCCGCAAGGGTAAGGGTGAAAAGGTGCGGTAAGAGCGCACCGCGCGCCGGGAGACCGGCGCGGCAGGGCAAGCCCCTCCTGAAGCAAGGCTAAAATTGCGCCTGGACTGCCCGTCCATCCCCCTCCGGGGGGAGGCGCAGAGTAAGCCGCAAAAGATAAATGGTCCTCCAAGCGCCGCAAGGCGCCGGACAGAATTCGGGGTATAGTCCGCGGTCTAAAAAGTTTCGGACTTGCCACGGGGACCAGAACGCAAAACGCGTTCGGCCACACCGTGGCCTCACTCGGTATTCGCCCGCCGCGCTTATGCAAGCGGCGGGCTCACCGACGGTTTTGCTAACCTGGTCCCCGCGGCAAGTCCTCCACAGGGCTAATATAAGGAGCAGCTTATGGATTCGTTTGGGCAGAAGGTGCCTGAGATAAAATATTCTTCGGACGCCAATGAGATACCGTGGGAAGACGCGGTGGTCTGGACCAGCATGCCGCGCGTGGGGCCCAGGGTTTACGAGTGGCTGGAGTCTTCTCATATCCGCTACGTTTCCTGGACCAACGGCATCGTCAATATCATGCCCGAGAACGACTCCATCCTCAGCGATAAGTGCCAGTGCATGGTGCTGCCGTCGGCTTTTGTATGGGTGGGGAAGAACGTAAAAGTGGCCTGACCGGCCCTGGAGCCGCCGGGGCTGAAGTCGGGGGCCTAAATAAGGTAAAATATAGGTATTAGCCCTTAAGTAGGGGGGGACTATGTCGGAGGTAAAAAGCATAATGAATAAAGTTATCTTAGCCGCGGTTGTTTCTTTCGGCCTGCTGGCCGGCGCAAATGCCCAGATGGATTTCAACCAGGGCGTCAGCGTGGATCAGTTCATCTCCCAGGCCAATAACCAGGACCTGGTCATACCCCGCCCCATAGCGGGTTTCTCACGCTACACGCGCGATTGCGCCCGCTTCTCGTTCGGCCCCAGCGATGCCGCCCTGGAGAGCGAAAAAGTATGGCTGCGCAGCACCGAATATATTCAGGAATGCCACACGCAGTACGTGCAGCAGTGCCACACCGTAATGGTGCCCGGCCCCAACGGCACCCAGGTGCCCACCCAGCAGTGCCACTCCGTGCCCGTGCAGAACTGCTACGAGCGCCCCGGCCAGAGCTGGAGCCAGACCGGCCAGATCAAGGTCGAAGCCCGCAAGCTGTTCCCCTGGGAACGCGAGAGCTTCGAAGTCTGCCTTGAGGGTCCCTGGATGAGCCTGTACATCAACGAGGCCGGCTACAAGTACACCGCCCGCCGCGTCGGCGACTACAACACGGTCTACGAACTTGCCCCCCAGTACAAGGTGGCCATGAAAGCGGACGAGAACGGCCTGAACTACGGCTCTTTCTCCTACGCCGACGGCAAATACACCTTCGTCGTTAACGACAAATGGGCCAAGGAATACGCCGGCGAGAAGGTCGCCATAAAGATCGACCTCTACAAAGACAACGCCTTCTTCTTCGACGGCTATAAAGGCTCGAAGGAATTCACCTTCGACGTCGCCGAAGGCTACACGATGACCTTCACCGAGAAGGACCTCGAGCAGCCCGCGGTCGAAGAGAACAACGACTTCCGCGGCGCCAAGAAGTACTACCTTAAGTGGGGCTTCAAGCGCGTGGGCGCCATCTCGAAAGACAACTTCATGAAGAAAGACAAGACCCCCGTCATCGAGAAATAACTCTCCCTGACCCGAAAAATACCCGCCCTTCACCCGGCGGGTATTTTTTTGTTCCGAAGATAAGAATGGCCTTTGGGTAATAGGGCCGCAGGATGCCCAGTCGGGGCCTGTCAAGGGGGCCGGAACGCAAAAACGGCGTCGCGCACACCGTGCGCGCGCCTCCCGCTCTCGGCCTCGGCGCTGCGCAAGCCTCGGCCTCCGAGAGGGTTTTGCTAACCCGGCCCCCTCGCCAGGCCCCTCCGGGTTACTGAACGTAGGAATAATTTCTTTCATTTTACGGCCCAAAAAATAACCAGCTTGTGCTAAACCGGAGGGGGCGGACGGGGGGACCGGGTTAGCAAAACCCTGCCGGAGCCCGACGCTTGCGTAAGCGCGGAGGGCGAGGCGGGGAGTGGCGAGCACGGTGTGCGAGACCACGTTTTTGCGTTCCGGTCCCCCTGGCCGCCCCCGACTGGGCTATCCTGCGGCCCTATTACCCAAAGTTATCAGCTCTTCAGCCTGAAAAGACAGTCAGGAATTATATTTGTATAATTGAGATAAGATTTTCGCGAAGAATATACGGAGGAACCTCAATGGCCAAGCTTAAAGTTAATTCTGCGATAGTGAAGAAGAATGCCGCCCTGTGCAGGAAGCGCGGGATCGTGATGCCCACTTTCGCCCAGATGAAGGACCCTTCCCTCATTTCGGATAAAACAAAGAAAGCCCTCAAGCCCGTCGGCCTCTGGGATATCAATCCCGTCAACCTTTTCCGCATCAACTGGCACAACGACCACAAGACCGGCACCTTCGGCGCCGTCAACATGCTGGAGATCCCCAAAGAGATCA
The DNA here is from genome assembly GCA_001799615.1 of Elusimicrobia bacterium GWA2_61_42. Taxonomy (GTDB): domain Bacteria; phylum Elusimicrobiota; class Elusimicrobia; order Elusimicrobiales; family UBA9959; genus UBA9959. Next base: position 189,861 of record MGTU01000004.1, read on the forward strand.
CCGGCATAGACGCCCGCGTGATCGGCATCGTCGGCAAATACTTCCCCACCGGCGCGCACAAAGTGGGCGCGGCTTACGGCTGCCTGGCCCCCCGCATGGTCACCGGCGAGTTCGACGCGCAGGCGCAGAAAGCCGTCTGGCCCTCCACCGGCAACTACTGCCGCGGCGGCGCCTTCGATTCAAAGCTGCTGGGCACCACGCCCGTGGCCATCCTGCCCGAGGGCATGTCTAAAGAGCGCTTCGACTGGCTCAAAGAGATAGGCTCCGAGGTCATCGCCACGCCCGGCACCGAAAGCAACGTAAAAGAAATTTACGACAAGTGCTGGGAGATCAAGAAGACCCGCAAAGACTGCGTCATCTTCAATCAGTTCGAAGAGATGGGCAACCCGACGTGGCATTACCACGTCACAGGCTCCGCCCTCGAGGAAGCCTTCAACGCCATAAAGGGCCCCAAGAGCCGCCTGGCCGCCTTCACCTCCGCCACCGGCTCCGCCGGCACCATAGCCGCCGGCGACTACTTGAAGAAGAAGTTCCCCGGCATGAAGATCACCGCCTCCGAGGCCCTGCAGTGCCCTACGATACTTTCCAACGGCTTCGGCGAGCACCGCATAGAGGGCATCGGCGATAAGCACATCCCGTGGGTGCACAACGTCCGCAACACCGACGTGATCACCGCCATAGACGACGAGGCCTGTGTGCGCATAGCCCGCCTCTTCAACGAGCCCGAGGGTAAGAAGGTGCTGGCCCAGTACGGCGTGAAGAAAGAGGTCATTGAGAAACTCAGCCTGCTCGGTTTCTCCGGCATCTCCAACCTGCTGTCTGCCATCAAGACCGCCAAGTATTATGAGCTGGGCAAGGACGACGTCGTCGTCACCGTGTTCACCGACTCCATGGACCTTTACGGCTCACGTATCAAGGAGATGGAGAAGGAAATGGGCAAGTACACCCGCGAGAACGCGCTGGTGGACTTTGAACGCCGCCTGCTGGGCGAGAGCGTCAACTACATGAAGGAGCTCACCTATACCGACCGTAAGGCCGTGCATAACCTTAAGTACTTCACCTGGATAGAGCAGCAGGGCCGCACTTCCGACGAGCTGCGCCAGCTGTGGGACCCGGCCTACTGGGACGAGACCTTTGGCATGGTAGAGGAATACGACAAACTGATAGAAGCTTTCAACCGGGAAGTGGGACTGTAAAATGGCGACCAAGGGCGTCTTCAGGGTCGAGTGTCCCCACTGCGGGGAGGGGTTCGACGCGGATTTCTGGACCGTGGTCCGCGGGGACCGCGACCACGACGTGAAAGAACTCATTCTTAGCGGCGAGTTCGACCTGCTGGTCTGCCCCCATTGCGAGGAGATGGTGCAGCACGAGGAGCCTTTCCTCTACATCGACCCGCCCAAGGACCTGCTGGCTTTCGTGATGCCCGAGTCCTACGAGTCCGATAAAGAGAAGTGGATAGCGCGCATGAACGCGGACTATGAACCCGTTAAGGCTTCCCTTTTCGCCGGCCAGGGGCTGACCGCGGCCCCGCTGTATCTGTTCGGCCTGGGCCAGCTGTCCGCCAGGCTGGCCGATGACAGGGACCGCGAGGAAGAGACCGAAGTAATGGAATTCATGGCCCGCGAGGAAGGCCTGAAGCTGCTGCCGGTAAACCCGGTGGCCGCCCGCGAGCTGGACCTGCCTTTCAGCCTCCCCATGCCGGCCGGCCTCTTCAGCCGCGCCGCGGCCTTGAAGGCCGCCGAGGGCCTGTTCGCCAGGAACGACGCCCTGCCCCGCCTGAAGAACCTGGTGGGCGCCCTTAAAACCGGTAAAGACGACACCATCCCCTTCGTAAAGATCTGATGCTCCTGAGCCCGCTCAACGACCTGCCGCTCCTGCAGAAGGCCGCGTCCCTGGCGGACGCCGCCGGGCTGGAGCTCTACGCCGTGGGCGGCTGCGCCCGCGACTGGGCGCTGGGGCGCGCCAGCGCCGACGTGGATTTTCTGCTCAGCGGGGACGCCGCGCCCGTAGTGGCCGGCCTGGAAAAAGAATACGGCGGCCGCCACCAGAAGTTCGTGCCTTTCCTTACCGTCAGGTTCTTCTCCGCCGAAGGCCGCCGCCTGGATTTCGCCAGGTTCCGCAAAGAAACCTATGCCAGGCCCGCCGCCCTGCCCGCGGTGGAGCCGGCCGCTTCCGCGGCCCAGGACCTGGAGCGCCGCGACTTCGCCTGCAACGCCATGGCCGTGCGCCTCAACGGCCCGGACGCCTTTACCCTGCTGGACCCTTTTAAAGGCCTGGCCGACGTGAAGGCCGGGCTGGTCCGCGTGCTGCACGGCAGGAGTTTCGAGGACGACCCTACCCGTATTTTCCGCGCGGCGCGTTTTGCCGGCCGCTTCGGCTGGCAGCTGGACGCCGTAACGCTGGAGCTGGCGCTGGCCGCCGTAAAGGCCGGCCTGCCCGGTTTGCTCAGCCGCGAAAGGCTGCGCAATGAGCTGGTAAAGCTCTTGTCGGAGGCCGACCCGCTGCCGGCGCTCGGGCTCCTGAAAGAGCTGGGCGCGCTTTCTTTCCTGCACCCGGCTTTCGTCTTCCCCTCTTCGCTTAAGGCGCTTCCCGGCTTCCGTGAGCGGCTGGCCGCGATAGCCGGCCTGATGGGGCCCGACGGCGGCGCCTTTCTGGCCAGCCTGAAATTCTCTAAAAACGAAACCGCCGCCCTGGCAAAACTGGCCCAAGAGCCGAAGCTTCGGGATTAGGCGGCTTGCGGCAAAAAAAAGCCCGCCGAAGCGGGCTCTTTTTTTACCTGGGCGTTCAGCAGGTGGTCTTCTGTATCATCAGGCGGGCCTTTATGATCTCGGCCAGCATCTCCAGGTTGATAGGCTTCTGTATATAATCGAAAGCCCCGGAGTTCAGGCAGGCCTTGGCCACGTCTTCGTCTTCATTGCCGGTTATCATGGCGACCCCGGTACCGGGCAGGCCGGCGTGCAGCTGCCTGAGCACTTCAAGGCCGTCCTTCCCAGGCATAAAAATATCCAGCAGGGCTATGTCCGGCTTGCGCTCCAGGGCCAGCCGCAGGGCCTTCGCCCCGTCTTCCGCCACCAGCACTTCGTAGCCGGCCGCGGTCAGGAACCGGCTCAGCACGTTGCAGATGGCCGCGTCGTCGTCCGCCACCAGCAGCAGGCCTTTGGACGGCGCGGGCGGAAGCGGCTGCGGGTGCCGGCGCTCTATGGCGGCGGCGGGGGGCGCCGTTTTAACGCCCAGGATCCTGTCCACTTCCATGAGCACGTTGGACAGGCCGTCGCCCTTGGAAAGAAAAGAGGAGGCGCCGTCGCGCAGGTAGGCTTCGCCGTCTTCGGGGGCGTCGTAGCCCGTCAGTATGATCACCGGGACCAGTTTGGAGAGCTCGCGGATCTTTTGCAGCACGACCGAGCCCGTCATTACCGGCAGGTCGCGGTCCAGGATCACCAGGCCGGGCTGGTTGTTCTTGAAGGCGAGTACGCCGTTGCCGCCGTCGGAGGCGGTAAAGACCTGGTGGCCGGCGCGCGAAAGAAAAACCGTCAGCGCGTCGCGCACTATGCCGTCGTCGTCAATGATAAGTATTTTAGCCATGGTCTTGTTAGTCATTATATTATAAAAAGCAACGGCGCGCCCGCGCGCTTCAGTCCAGCCTGCGGTCCTTCAGGTAGACGCTGCCGGTCCTGTCCTTCAGACCTTTCAGGTATTTCTTGATCTCCGAGGCTATGTCCACTATTTTGGCGTAATGGTCCAGGGTGCGCTGCTCGTTGGTGGCCAGGGCGATGGTCAGCGTCATCAGCGGGAACTGGCGGACATTGCCGGCCCGGTCCTTGGCGGTGATGAAGCCGCGCTCGCGGTCCTCGCGGTTGTACAGCTTGGGCGCCAGCGCGTCGAACCGGGCGGCCACGGCGGCGGCTATTTCCTCGCTCCTGGCCGGGGCGGCCATCATCACGAAGTCGTCCCCGCCCACGTGGCCCACAAAAACGTCCTCGGCGGGAAAGGCGTTCTGCACGTCGGTGAGCAGGGCGGCGGCCTGCTTGATGGCGTTGTCGCCGTTGAGGTAGCCGTAATTGTCGTTGAAGGCCTTGAAATTATCTATGTCTATGTAGAAGAAAGCCAGCGGGGCGGCCGTCTTTATGCGGCTGGCGGCTTCCTCCTCTATGGCGGGGCCCCCGGGCAGGAAGGTCAGCGGGTTGGCCGCCAGCATGCGGCGGGTGCGGCGGCTGGCGCTCTCTATCCTGGCCGCCAGTTCCACCGGGTTGAACGGCTTGGAAACGAAGTCGTCGGCGCCCAGCCCGAATTCGGCGGCCTGTTCCATGGGGCCGCTGTCGCCGCTGATGATGATAATGGGGATCGTGGCCAGGCGGGAGTCCTTGCGCAGCCGGCCCAGCAGCTCCCGGCCGCCCATGCGGGGCATGTTCAGGTCCAGCAGTATCACGTCGGGGGCCTGGGCGGCTATGCTTTCCAGGGCCTTTACGCCGTCTTCGGCGGCTACCACTTCCCAGTCCGTGCCCGCGAAAATGCGGGTGATTATGCGGTGAAAAGTTTTGTCGTCGTCGGCTACCAGAAGTTTCCTGTTCATAACGCCCCCTTACCTGACATTGATATTCTATCAGGGCGGGCTACTATATAGTTCAGGCGGAGTTCAGATTTTCCTCAAATCACGGGGGCCCGCCTTTTTTGCCCAGGGCTTCGTCTATGGCCCCCAGCAGAATTTCCACCGAGAACGGTTTAGGAATGAACCTGTGCCCCATCCTGTTCATAAAGTCCCAGTTGGCCTTCTCTTCCAGGTAGCCGCTGGTGAAGATAAAACCGGACCGGGGGCTCAGCCTGGCCAGTTCTTCCGCCACGTCCATGATCTTGCCGTCGCCCAGCACCATGTCCGAGAAAATTATATCGAACCTGTTGTCGCCCGCCTTCAACAGGGCCAGCGCCTCCGCTATGCTTTCGGCTTTCTCGGGGCTGTGGCCGAATTCCGTCAGGGCTTTGAAAGACAGGCTGCGCAGCACCGGGTCGTCCTCTATTATGAGTATCCTGGCCCCGACGGTCCTGTTTTCCCTCCGCCCGGCGCGGCACGCGGCCTCCTTTTCGGGCGCTTCGCAGCGCCTGAGCGGCAGGTAGATAGAGAATTCCGCCCCCTGCCCGGGTTCGCTCTCCACGGTCACCCAGCCGTTGTGCTGCTTGGCCGCGCCGTACACGGTGGCCAGCCCCAGCCCGGTGCCCCTGCCCTTTTCTTTGGTGGTGAAGAACGGTTCGAAGATATGGTCCCGTGTGGCTTTGTCCATCCCGGTGCCGGAGTCCTTAACGGAGATCAGGATGAAGTCCCGCCCCGCGTCCCCGGGCCTGGGGGAGCGCACCCCGTCCGGCGCCAGGGCGACCAGCCGCGTCCGCAGCGTGATCTTGCCGCCTTCGGGCATGGCGTCGCGCGCGTTCACCACCAGGTTCATCAGCAGCTGGTCCAGCTGCGCCTGCTCCGCCAGCAGGCAGGGCAATTGCGGGTCCAGGTCCAGCTCCAGCGTGATGTTCTCCCCTATTATGCGGGTCACCATCGCCTGGATGGCTTTGATCATGGCGTTGAGGTCGCAGGGTTTCTTCTGCAGGGCCTGCTTGCGGCTGAAGACCAGCAGCTGCTTTATCAGCGCCGCCGCCCGGGCCACGGCTTTGCGTATTTCCTCCAGGTCCTTCTTGGTCGGGTCGTCCTCTTTCAGCGGGTCCAGCGCCAGGGTGGCGTAGCCCTCTATGGCGCCCAGCATATTGTTGAAATCGTGCGCTATGCCGCCGGCCAGGCGGCCCACGGCCTCCATCTTCTGCGATTGGCGGGCCTGTTCCTCCAGCAGGCGCGGCCCGGTCACGTCGTGGAAAATGCCCTGCAGATAGAGCAGTTCCCCGTCCTTTTTCCTGGCGTGGAAAGAGCCCTGCGCCAGCAGCCGCTCTCCCCGCGCGGAAACGAAGGCCGTTTCCAGCGCCACGGCGTTCTGCCGCGCCGCGGCCTGTTCCAGGGCCAGCAGGAAAGCCGGCCGCTCCGCTTCCGCGGCCAGCTGCCAGGCCTGCAGCGGCTGCGCCTTTTTATAGCCATAGCCGGTGGCGGCCTGGAAAGCCGGGTTGGAATCTATTATCTCGCCTTCCTTTGAAACTATGAAGATCAGATCGGAAGAGGTGGTGAACAATTCCCGGTAGCGGGCCTCGCTTTCCGCCAGGGCCCGTATGGCGGCGTTCAACGCCGCCTTTTTCTCGTGCTCGGTGATGGCCGCGCCTATGGCGGCCGGCAGCCGGGCCACCCTGTCTTTCAAAATATAATCCGTGGCGCCCATTTTTAGCAGCTCTACGGCCGTTTCGTCGCTGAGCGCGCCGGTCAGCAGTATCAGGGGCAGGCCGGGGACCAGGGCCCCGCAGGCTTCTATCACGTCCCTGCCGTCGAACCCTTTCAGGTTAAAGTCGGAAAGTACCAGGTCGAAGTGTTTTGTTTTGAGCAGCCTTTTGGCCTCGGGCAGGCTGTCCGTAAGGCGCACTTCGCAGTCCGGGTCGGATTTCTTCAGCACCTGTATGGCTATCTCCGCGTATTCGGCAGAGTCTTCTATGTATAGGATCTCTTTAGGCATATAGTTTCCCCTGCAAAACTCTGCCTGGTCGTTAAATCCGGCGCCTCCGGGTGTTTTCGCTTAGTTTATCCCGCAGCGGTCGATCACGGTGTTCTCTTTGGCCATGAAGGCCTCGAGTTTTTTGGCCTGCGCCTGCTGCATGGCGGGGGCTTCGTCCTGGTCGTGATACTTGGACAGCAGCTCGTAGAATTTCTGCTTGACCTGGAAATCCTTGATCTCGCTGCCGGGATTGCGGCTGAGGCTGCCCATGGCGAAGCCCGGTTCTTTCATCTTGTTGGCCCAATAGCGGGCTTTCAGGTCCACGGCCGCCTCGTTAAGGCGGTTCATGTCCCTGAAGGCGCCCTGGCAGTCGAAGCCGTTGTCGGAGAGGGCGTCGCGGAAGTCGCTGGCCATAGGGGCCATGGCCACGGGTTCGCCCCAGTTGATCTCGGGCACGGGGGGGATCTCGGTAAAGCGGGCCAGGGACTTCATTTCCACGGCCTTTATCACGCGGCCGCTGCGGGCGTCCACCAGCTTTACCATTATGGTAAGTTCTTCGCCGTTCTGGAAAACCGAGCCTTTTATGAAAGCCTGGGGGCGCATTTTGGAGGGGATCCTGTTCAGCCAGCCTTCTTTGGAGCCGGCGCTGGCCTGCAGGGCCTCCTGGTCCAGCACTTCCAGGTCTTTCTCGCCCGCCAGGGAGCCGGCGGTCTTTTCCTGCGCGAAAGAGGCCTCGTTAGCCTCGCCTGTGAAGGAGCCCAGGGCTATGCGGGTTATGCCGCTGGACCTGGCGGCCAGGGCCATGTTCAGAGCCATGCCTTTGTAGTCGGCGGCCGAGGCGCCTGTTGAAAGGATCGCCAGGGCCAGGCCCAGCACCGCTAAAGTTTTAACATTTATCTTTTTCATAACTCCCCCTTGCCTACACTGATAGTATAGGAGGAGGGGTTACGGGATAGCTCAGAACGAGCTCAGGTTTTTCTCAAATCAGGGTGGGCAGGGGAGCCGGCAGGTATATCAGGAATTCCGTTCCGCGCCCTTCGGCGGTTTCCACGGTCAGCCAGCCGTTATGCTGCTTTACCGTGCCGTAAACCACGGCCAGGCCCAGGCCCGTGCCTTTGCCTTTTTCCTTGGTGGTGAAGAAGGGCTCGAAAAGGTGTTCGATGACTTCTTTGGACATGCCGCGGCCGGCGTCCTTGACCGAGAGGCGTATAAAGTTAAGTCCGGCCCGGGCCGGGTCGGGGGAGCGCACTTCCTGCGGCTGCAGCGCCACGGCCTTCGTGGTTATCCGGATAAGGCCGCCGTCCGGCATGGCGTCGCCGGCGTTAAGAGCCAGCGCCTTAAGCAGCCGCTCCAGCCGCGCGGGGTCGCCCGGCAGGGCGGGGAGGTCCGGCTGCAGTTCCAGTTCCAGCGCGCTCTTGCCCAGGGCGCCGGCCAGGGCGCTGGCCGCGCTGCCAACAGCGGCGTTCAGGTCGCAGTTCATCGTCTGCAAAGTCTGCTTGCGGCTGAAGGTCTGCAGCTGTTTTGTCAGTTCGGCCGCCCTGGCCACGGCATTGCGGATCTCGTCCAGGTCCGGCCTGAGAGGGTCGTCCTCTTTAAGCGTGTTAAGGATAAGCGTAGAGTAGCCCTCTATGGCCCCCAGGATATTGTTGAAGTCGTGGGAAACCTTGGCGGACAGCCTGGCCAGGGCCGCCAGTTTTTTTTCATCAGGAGAGATCAGGACGGGCTTAAGATCGGGTTGGGGCATAGGAGACCTATTCGAATTTGTAGCCGTGGCCGGTCACGCTGCTGATGCGCGCGGCCATCCTGGTCCCAAGTTTCTTTCTTAAGGACGAAATATGCGTTTCCACCGTGTGCGGGTTGTCGTAGGTGGCCATGTCGTAGCCCCAGACCGTTTCCAGCAGATAGGGCACGCTGAGCACGCGGCCTTTTTTCTCCAGCAGCAGCGTCAGCAGGTCGAATTCCTTGCGGGTCAGCGGCACGGGCTTGCCCGACACCTTCACGCTGCGGGCCTCGGGGTCCAGTTCCACTTCCTTGTCTTTTATCGTGCCGGCCTTGCCCTCGCCCGCGGAGCCGTAGCGCCGCAGCACCGCGTTGATCTTGGCCGTCAGCACCGGGAAGGCGAAAGGCTTGGTCAGGTAGTCATCGGCGCCCAGGTCGTAGCCCTCCACGATGTCTTCGTCTTCGGTCCTGCCGCCCGAGATTATTATCACCGGCGTGTGCGCCGTGCCGGGCGAGGTTTTCAGGGCTTTGCACAGTTCGAAGCCGTCCAGCCCCGGCAGCTGCACGTCGGCTACTACCAGGTCGGGTTTGGAATCCCGCGCCATCATCAGCGCTTCGGAGCCGTTGTCCGTGAAGATCACGGTGAAATCGTGGTTTTCCAGGTAGCGCCTCATCACGTCCAGCATCTTCCTGTCGTCGTCCACCAGCAGCACTTTTTTAGGCATCCCCGCCTCCCTGCTCGTCGATCTTGGGGTTCCTGGCGAAATCCTGGAACTTGGAGGTCAGCTCCGCGGCGCGCTTCACCGCCTCTATGATGCGCGAAATTTCGTTGGAGATAGGGCTGGAGGCCGGCAGGTCGTCGGCTATCAGCGTGGCGTAGCCGTTGATGGCCGCCAGCGCGTTGTTGAAATCGTGCGCCATGGGGCGGGCCACCTTGCTTACGGCGTCGGCGGCGCGCGCCAGCGCCAGTTCCGTTTCCATTTTTTTCAGGTCCGTGATGTCCCTGGCTATGCCCAGCAGCCCTATGGTCTGCCCGCCCACGCCTTTCAGGGGGGTCTTGATGATGTTCACGTAGCGGCTGCCCCCCGGGAAGGGGTGGTGGTTGTTGAGTGAAAGGGTCTGGCCGCTGCGCACCACCTCGCTGTCCGTGCGGAACACTTCGGCGTAGATCTCGGGCGGGAAATAATCGGAGTCGGTGCGGCCTATCATGGCTTCCGGGGTGGCGGCCATCATGTCGGCGCAGGCTTTATTCACCTTAACGTACATGCCGTTCATGTCTTTTATGAAAATGGCGTCCTTGGCCGTGTCGAAGACCATGCGCATCATGGCCTCGCTTTCTTTCAGGCGTATCTCCGTATTCTTCTGCTCGGTCACGTCGCGCATCACGCCGGTAATGTAAAGAGGTCTGCCGTTCTTCGTCACCACGCCGCTTTTCTGCTCGGCGTAAAAATAGGTGCCGTCGCGCCTGCTGACGCGGTACGGCAGTATGGGCAGCGTGCGGCCGGTCTTTACCGCGTTGGCGAAGGCCTTTACGATGAAATCCTGGTCGTCCGGGTGGGCGAACTCCACGATGCTGCGGCCTATGAGCTCTTCGGCCTTGTAGCCGTAGTCCTCCACCCTGGGGCTGATATAGGTTATGCGGGCGGACAGGTCGGCGGTATAAATGATGTCCTTGGACGAGGAGATGATGGCCTTGAACCGGCTGTCCTCCTCGCGCTGTTTGTCCTCGGCCAGCTTGCGCTGCAGGATGATGGCGTAGACGCGGGCCAGTTTCTGCGCGGCGCTCAGGTCCGCGGGGCCGTAGTCGGCGCGCGGGTTGGCCAGCCCCAGCATGCCCAGCAGCTTGCGGCCGGACAAGGCCGGCACGCCCAGGAACTTGTCTATGGTTATGTGGCCGGGCGGCAGGCCGGCGGCGCGGCTATCCGCGGCGGCGCGGTTGGTCAGCAGCGGCTTTTTACGCTTGATCACCCAGCCCCAGAGGCCGTTGAACTTGCCGAAGGCCGCCGGCTTTTCCTTCATCCGGCACTGGTCCCAGGTCTCCGTGGTCAGCGAGGGCACCAGCATGCAGCCGGTAGCCGGGTCTATGTAGCCGGCGAAGCCGAAGGTGCTGCCCGTCAGGCGCCTGGCTTCGTCCAGCACGGCCCGGGAGATCTCCTCTATGGAGATGCCGGGGAAGGCCAGGTAAAGCTCTTCCACGTGTTTTACGGCCGCGGCTATGTCCTTGGCGTAGTTCAGTTCGGCGTCGCGCGCTTCGCCCGCCAGGCGCGCCCCGGCTACTTTGGCGGCCATGTCCAGCATGCCGTGGACGGGGCGGCCCGCGGCCGCCGGTTTTCCCAGCAGCGCGGCTATGCGCCCGGCTTTGGCGTTGCCCAGCCTGATATCCGATTGGAGAAAGCGGCCTTTGCCCCAGGCGGCGGATTTCTTGTCCGCCAGCAGCAGCGCCTGCTCCGCGCGGGTGAATTTATTGAAAACACGTTTCTGGGCGGCGCCGTTCCGGCCTTTAATTATGATCGCCAGCTTCGTCCCGGCGCCAAGGCCGCCGGGCCCGCAAAGGATCTCCGCAAGTTTGCGCAGGAAAGGGTCGAAGTTATCCGGGGAAAAGGCGGTAAGCAGCATGGCCTGCAGCAGCTTGCCGAAAGCCTCGTTATCCTGACCTTGTATGCCGGAGTTTTTCATTTATCAGCCGAACCGCCCCGCGTAATCCTGCCGACAGGGCGGGTTTTATTCGAACTTGTAGCCGTGGCCCGCCACGGCTTTGATGCGCTTGCCGAAAGCGCCTATCTTGCGGCGCAGGTTGGAGACGTGCACTTCCACGGTGTGCGGGTCGTTGTAGTCGGCCGTGTTATAGCCCCACACGGCTTCCAGCAGGCTGTTGAGGCTGAGCACGCGGCCCGGGTTGGCCGTCAGCGTGTGCAGCAGGTCGAATTCCTTGGAGGTGAGCTTTACCGGCTTGCCCTTGATCTTTATGGTCCTGGCTTCCAGGTTCAGCTCCAGGTCGCCTTTCTTTTTTACGGCTTCTTTCTTCTTGCCGCGGGCCGCCCGGCGCAGCATGGCTTTTACCTTGGCCAGCAGCAGGGCGTAGGAGAAAGGCTTTACCACGTAATCGTCCGCGCCGTAGCCGTAGCCGGAAAGGTGGTCGGCTTCCGAAACTTTCTTGCCGGTCATGATTATTACCGGGATGTCGGCCAGCACCTTGTTGTCCTTGATGCGGCGGCAAAGGGTGAAGCCGTCCATGCGGGGCATTTCAACGTCGGTGATGATGATGTCGGGTTTGCCGGAGGGTGCGGCGGCCAGCGCTTCGGCGCCGTTGGCGGCCGTGATGGTCTCCAGGCCGTGGTTCTCCAGGTATTTCTTGAGGATGCCCAGCAGCTCCGGGTCGTCGTCCACGATAAGGGCGCGCTCTTTCATACTTCTGATTATAATATTTTACGGGACAAAAAAGCGCCCCGCCGGAACAGTCAGGGACTTACGGTCGACTGACGAAGATGAGTGACTTGTTGCCCGGCGGGGCTTTTAAAATAAGCCAGCGTTGCAGATGCATAGAGCACGGAGCCCGAAGGCCCCGAGTCTTGGGGGTTTGGGTTAGGGGGGCGCACCGTACAACGCTGGAGATCTGTTTGTAAAGAACCTGACTACCTGAAAAGTATAACAAAGGCCGTTCAAGAATCGCTCAAATCCGGCTCAAAAGCCGCTCAAGACCGGGGCAAGGCAAAAAAGCGCCCCGCCGGATCTTCGTGGTGAGTTACATTGCGCCTTACAGAGGAGTCTGATTTGATGAGGCCCGGCGGGGCTTTTAAAGTAAGCCAGCGCTGCAGATGCATAGAGCACGGAGCCCGAAGGCCCCGAGTCTTGGGGGTTTGGGTTAGGGGGGCGCACCGTACAACGCTGGGGATCTGTTTTGCCGTATCCGGGGCTTACCCGCTTACGGCTGTTTTGAAAGAGCGTCTTGCTACAAAGAAAGTATAACAGAACCCGTTCAGGAATCGCTCAAATCCGGCTCAAAACCCGCTCAAGATTGCCGGCCGGGCCGGCACGACGATAAACCCTGCACGGAGGGCCGCTAATTTTCTAAAATATAGCCTGCCGGCTGGCGTTGAACGCCCGCTTGTTGTTTTCGGCCGGTGATAGTTTCTTGCTTTTCCCTGCTGTCATGACTTCCATACAGTTCTTAAAAGGCGTGGGCCCTAAAAAAGCGGAATTATTCGGCCGGCTCGGCATAGAGTCGCTGGACGACCTGCTGTTCTATTTCCCGCGCGCCTGGGAGGACCGCCGCCTGGCTCCCGACAAACAGCCGCTGCCTTTCCTGGAGCCGTCCCCCGTCATCAAGGGCAGGATCAAGACCGTCCGCGACCTTTATACCTCCAGCCGCCTGCGCATCTTCAAGGTGACGGTGGAAACCGCCAACGGCCCCGCCGAGGCCAGCTTCTTCAAGCGGCACAGCCCGCGTTTCGACGTGTTCGCCCTGCTGCGCAAGGACCTGAAGGAAGGCCGCACGGTCTGGATCACCGGCACCCCCGAGGACCCGCTGTTCCTGAGCCGCCTGCGCGCCGACGAATATTACGGCGACGACGACGCCCGCGCGCTGAAGATGCACGTGGGCCGCATAGTGCCCGTCTACCCGCTTACCGAGGGCCTCACCGCCAGGTTCATGCGCGAGGCCGTCTACGAGGCCGTCCTGGCCGGGGCGGAGGCCGTGGGGGATTTTCTGCCGCCCGCCCTGGTGATGAAGCGGCGCCTGGCCGCGCGCGACCTGGCCGCCCGCGCCATACATTTCCCCGCGAATAATTTCGAGCTGGCGCAGGCCCGCCGCCGCTTCATCTACGAGGAGCTGCTGCTGCTGGCCCTGGCCTGGGCCATAAAAAAACGGCAGACCCGCAGCGTGCAGAAGGGCTTTTCCTACGAGATCAAGAAGAACCTGCTTACGCCCTTCCGCGAGCGCCTGGGGTTCCAGCTTACCGCGGGGCAGGCGCACGCCATCAAGGAGATCTTCGCCGACATGCAGGCTCCCACGCCCATGGGCCGGCTGCTGGAAGGGGACGTGGGTTCCGGCAAGACGGTGGTGGCGCTGTCGGCCATGCTGCTGGCGGCCGAGAACGGCGGGCAAAGCGTGTTCGCCGCGCCCACGGAGATCCTGGCGGAGCAGCATATTCTTACTTTCGAGAAATTCCTGGGCGGGCTGGGGGTGCGGTTCGCCCTGCTGACGGGCCGGCTGAAGGCGGCGGAGAAGAAAAAGATCCTGGCGGACCTGGCCGAGGGCAAGATAGACATTTTGATAGGCACCCACGCGGTCATCAGCGAAGGGGTTAAGTTCAAGAACCTGCGGCTGGTGGTGGTGGACGAACAGCACCGCTTCGGGGTGCGGCAGCGCGCCGCGCTGCGGGCCAAAGGCGACAAGGCTGACATGCTGATCATGACGGCCACGCCTATCCCGCGCACGCTGTTCCTGGCGCTGTACGGGGACCTGGACCTGTCCGTTATTAAGGAACTGCCGCCCGGCCGCCAGCCGGTCAAGACCACGGAGGCTACCGAGGACGTGGCTCTCCTGGCCGCCAGGGACGAGGTGGCCAAGGGGCGCCAGGTCTATATCGTTTACCCGGTCATAGAGGAAACCCAGGCCGAGGATATGAAATCGGTCAAGGCCGAATTCGCGCGGCTGCAAAGTTTTTTCAAGGGGCGGCGGGTGGACATGCTGCACGGGCGCCTGCCCGGAGAGCTGAAGAAGCAGGTGATGCAGGATTTCGCGGCCGGCCGCACGGACGTGCTGGTGGCCACGCAGGTCATAGAGGTGGGCATCGACGTGGCCAACGCCACGCTGATGGTCATCAATAACGCCGAGCGCTTCGGGCTGGCCAGTTTGCACCAGCTGCGCGGGCGCGTGGGGCGCGGCAAGTGGGATTCGCGCTGCCTGCTGGTGGCGCACGCGCGGGCGGGGGATTCGGCGGACCGCTTGCGGGCCATGGTGCAGAGCTCCAACGGCTTCGAACTCAGCGAAAAGGATATATATATAAGGGGCGCCGGGGAGATCCTGGGCGTCAGGCAGCACGGCGACATGGATTTCAAGCTGGCCGACATGGCGCGGGACAAGGAGATCCTGGCCGAAGCCATCGAGGACCGCGAGCTGCTGCTCCTGGCCGACCCCGACCTGGTGAAAAAAGAGAACGCCCCCCTGCGCCACAAACTCAGCTCCCTCTACGCCGCCCGCTGGAACCTCATAGACCTGTCCTGAATACGGAATTTAACCCCATAGGAAGCGGCGATAGCGCCGCAAAGCGGCACCGGATCCCTGATTTTACTGCGGGTTCCCGGCCTGAGCCTACTGTCCCCGAGATCGGCACTTACGCCTCAGGCGCGGCGGCGCGCGGGTTGGTATCCTATTGGTATAGCAGCCGCGGACCGGCGGTTAACGGCAGCGCGGAAACCAAGGAGGATAGTATGGTAAAAAATCTGTTAATAGCGGCGGGGGTGGCGGTGGCGCTGTGTTCGGCGGCGCAGGCCTCGGGCAGCGCCCTGGAAGCGCTTACCGGGTCGGTAAACGCGAACGTCAACGTCGAGGCCCCCGCGGTCGGCGCCGCGCCGGAAAGCGAGCGCGGCGGCGACCGCGTCTATGCCAACGCCGACGGCTGCACGGTGACCGTTGTGCGGGGGGAATACGGCAGCACGCTTGCCGTCCGGGACGGCCGGCAGGAGGCCGTGCTGGGGGTAGCCAACGATTTCAGCCGCGGCGACATCCGCTCTTACTGCAGCCCCGCGGCGGTGGCCAGGAACGGCGCGGTCCTGAGCCTGTCCTGCGGCAAACAGGATAACGGCTTCTTCCGCACCCGGGGCCGGGCCGAGGTGGAAATGTCCGGCGAGGGCGTGACCTCCGTGAAGGTGCGCGGCGAAGTGCGGCGGGCCCTGGTCTGGTTCACGGATAAAGAGATCACCTGCGGCGGCCTGAAACCCGCGGGCGGCGTTACCGCTGCGGCCGGGCTGGATAAGGCGGCCGCGGCGCAGACTTCCATAGACGGCTGGCTGGACGAGAAGCACCATGACCATATAGCGAAGGACCCCAACGGTTCCGGGCTTAACACCGTGCTTTATGTAACCCTGGTCAAGAGCGACGATAAGCTGTACCTGCAGGCGTTTTTGCCCGGGCATGGCAGTTACCTGGCGGACTTCATCACCTCGCCCGCCTTCGCGCGGGAAGATCTCGCCGCCCTGCGCAGCGACCAGGGGCATCCCTACCTCGTCGCTTTCGAAACGTACGCCACCACGGTGCCCAAAACCAATATGCTGGTGGTGCAGTTTAACGGCGCCGGAATGCTCCGCTTCGCGATAGTGCAGAAGTTCCCGACCAGCGAGATCAAGGGCGGAAAATTCAAGCCGTACGTCCCGTCCGACTCGGACAGGAAGGCCTGGTCGCCCTGGACCGCCGTCAAATGACGCGAATGACGCCGCCCGGCAAGGGGCGGCATGCTATAGCGAACGCGGACCGGCGGTAACCGGCCGCGAACCAACAGGAGAAAAATTAAATATGAAAAGAATTCTTATGACAGTAGTTCTGATGAGCCTGGCCGGCGGCGCTTACGCGGCGGAGTTTTCGGAGCTGCAGAGCTTTAAAGCCGGCGAAGTCGCCGCGGCGGCGGGAACCGCGGCCGCCGAGGCGCCGGAGGCTAAGGCCGCCATTGCCGGGGTCCAGGCGCAGAACGGGGATTTCATGCTGTACAACTCCCAGTCCGAAGCGCTGACGATGTCGACAGTATGCCGGATCCTGGAAAAACGCCAGGCGGACCTCGGCAAGACTACTTCGGTCCGCTGCGTCGCCAGGCAGGGCGGGCTCATGGAGCTGGTCGCCTCCGATATAAAAACGAATAAAACGAAGTCCATTCTGTTCAATATGACAGACAAGACCGTTATCGAATACAGGGGGGGCGACCAGGTCCACAACTACAGGAACAACCTGGGGCAGCATTTCTTTCTCAACCTGAGCTTCGTTAATAACGGGCAGGTCCTCACCCAGGACGGCGTCCTGGTCAAGGGGTGGTACCGGGCCGACTTTTATCTCCGGGATAGCGCCGGGGAGAACAGGTTCGGTTATTTTTCAGGCGTGAACTACTGAGCTCTGACCGGGAAAAAGAGAAAGGCCGTCCGCAGCTGAGCCGCCGGGGTAATGCCCGGCGGTTGTATTTAGCCCCCGCGCGCGCGCAAAAAAAGCGGTATTGACAGTTCCGGCCGGCGCCTTTATACTATAGTGACGTCCATGATTTAGCGGCGGCGAATAAAATACTGTGCCATGCTTAAAAAACTGAAATGCCCCATTCTTGAATTCGACTCCGACAGGAAGGCGGTCATTGATCCTTCCGTAGTCCGCCCCATCAAGGCCAAGCTGCCGCCCTGCGCGGTGCTGTGCTACCAGGGCGATACTATGGCCCGGCTCAAGCGGGAGGGGCATCTTAAAAAAATATTTACAGTGAAGAACATAGCCGTGGACTATCCCGTTTACGAGATCAAGTTCAAAGGCAAAAAAGTCCTGCTGGTGAATCCTTATGTCGGGGCCACCATGACCGCCGCTTTTATCGAAGAGCTGGGCGCGGCCGGGGTCACTAAGTGGATCTCCTGCGGTTCGGCCGGGGTGCTGGCGCCGGATATCGCGGTGGGGCATTTAATAATCCCCAGGTCCGCCGTCAGGGACGAGGGCACCTCCTACCATTATCTCAAGCCTGCCCGCGAGGTTTCCGCCTCGCCCAGGGCAGTAAAGGCCATACAAGCCGTTCTGAACAGGCACGGCGTGCCTTATTTGCTTTCAAAAACCTGGACTACGGACGGCTTTTACCGCGAAACCGCCGCCAAGGTGGCGCTGCGCAGGAAAGAAGGCTGCCTGGCCGTGGACATGGAAGCCGCGGCTTTGTTCGCGGTGGCTAAATTCCGCGGCTACCAGGCCGGCACCATCCTTTACGGCTCCGACGACGTCAGCGGCAAGGACTGGGACCGCCGCCACGCCCACGACCGCGCCTACATCCACGAAAAGATCCTCTGGCTGGCCGTGGAAGCCTGCCTGGCCATATAAGAGCCGCCGGGCAAATAAAAACCCCGCGTCCTGCGACGCGGGGTTTTTTAGTCTCCTTGGCGCCTTAGTAGGTGCTCCAGGGCATTAAGGCCGCTACGCTCTGGCCTTTTATGTCCTCGTGGGTGCAGTTAGCCACGAACGTGCCCCATTGGGCCGACGAGGTGGGGGCGTTGAAGTAAGCCCAGCCGCCGGCGTCGACTACGCCCGTGCCGCCCTCGAAGACCCCCGCGGCGGTGGCGGAACTGAACAGCGCCACCAGCCTGGCGTCCCCGTGCCCGGTGGTAGGCAGTTTAGCCACCGGTATTTCGTTGATGTACTTGGCGTTCTCTATCAGTATGTTCAGGTTGTCCGTCGGGAACCAGCCTTCGTTGTCGCCGTAGTACACCTGCAGCGCGCTCCTGACCGAGGAAAGCGCGCCCTTGGTGGCGCCTTCCTTTGACTTGTTGATAAGGTCGGCGAACTTCGGTATCGCTATCGCGGCCAGGATACCAATGATCGCCACCACTATCATCAGCTCGATCAGGGTGAACCCCTGTTTTATGTTTTTCATTTTGCTACCTCCCGTCACGGCGCCTCCCCGGGATAATGGATAGATGATGCCCGGTTCCTCACCGCAACACCATGTTATACCCCCCGGGCCCGGGGTTAGCAATCACCGGTAGGTCACAGTTGTCCAATGTTACAGTTTTGCCTTCTTTCAGCAGGTAGTTTTAAGAGCGAATATCTCCGCGTATTTAAGACCTTAATATAAAAGCGGGGCTTTTTAAAAACCTGTCAACTTTTATTTTCTCCAATGAAAAATAACCCTGAATTTGCGCTTAAAACGGGATATGGTGTAAAATATCCTTGATACTACTAATAGTGGTGGGGGAAGTTTAAGACACAACTTATAGTGGTTTGCCGGTTGCCGAGCATAGTATAGTAAAGGCACCGGGCTGGGGGGCCTTTCGGCCCTTATGTCAGCAGGAGAATACGAATGAAGTGCCCTTTTTGCGGAGCGGAAGACACCAAAGTCACCGACAGCCGCGACTCAGCCGAAGCCTTTGAAATAAGGCGCCGGCGCGAATGCGAAAAATGCGAGAAAAGGTTCACCACCTACGAACGCATCGAGGCGCACCCGATGGTCGTCATAAAGAAGGACGGCCGCCGCGAGAGCTTCCTGTACGAGAAGCTGATGGGGGGCATCACCAAATCCTGCCAGAAGCGGGATGTCAGCGTGGAAAAAATGGAGGAGGCAGGCAGGGAAATAGAGAGCAGCCTGAGGAACGAGGACAAGAGCGAGATCCCCAGCGGCGTGATCGGGGAGCTGGTGGCCCGCAAACTCAAGAAGCTCGACAAGGTCGCTTATATAAGGTTCGCATCCATCTACAAAGACTTCGAAGATGTCACCGATTTTGAAAAAGAAATCAAATCAATTAAAAAATAAACAGGGGATATAAAGAAAATGAACGAATTTTTTCCGAAAGTGATCAAGAAGCGTGACGGCAAAGTGGCGCCTTTCAACCTTGAGAAGATAAAGAACGCCATCTACAAGGCGGCCTACACGCTGGGCGGCCGCAACGAAGAGAAGGCCGTGGAAGTGGCCAACGAAGTGGCCCGCCGCCTCAACAACAATTTCACCGTGCACAGCAAGATCCCCACTGTCGACGACAGCAACACCGTCTGCGTGGAAGTGCTGCGCGAAAAAGGCTTCGACCGCACCGCCGACAAGTTCGAGAGCTACTCCCTGGACCGCTCCCGCGTGCGCCGCAGCGGCCTGACGGTCAAGAAGAAGGCCGGCAAGGCCGACATCACCGACCAGATGCTGCTGGTGCAGAGCATCACCAACGAGACCATAGAGGCCTTCGACCGCAAGAAGCTGGCCGACGCCCTGGAGAAGGAATACCAGCTTTCCCGCGACCTGGCCGACATGATCGCCAAGGAGACCGAGAACGACGCCTACGAGCTGTCCGAGAAATACGGCACCAAGAACTTCGACACCCAGTTCCTGCGCCGCATTTCGGAATCCCACCTGTCCATGATGGGCATCCCGCTCAAGAATTCCGCCCTGGCCATGCCGCTCAGCACCATAGAATCTTTGGTGTTCGGCAGCAGCAAGGAAAATTCCAACATCACCTCCAACAACCCCGAAGCCGTCAACCTCGGCATCGCCGAATACGTGCTGAAGCAGTACAACCTGCGCAAGGTGTTCTCCGACGAGATCGCCGAGGCCCACAACAGCGGCACCATTCACATTCACGACCTGGGCTACCCCCAGCGCGTGTACTGTTCCAGCCACTCCATCGAGTACATCAAGAAGTACGGCCTGGACAAGATCGTCTCAAACCTGCAGAACAAAAGCCAGCCGGCCAAGTCCGCCATGGTCCTGAACGGCCACATCCAGACTTTCCTGGCGTCCATGCAGAGCCGCTACGCCGGCGCGCTGGGCTTCGGCTTCCTTAATATCCTCTACGCCCCCATGCTCAACTGCCCCGAAGTGCTGGTGGAAGGCGAGCTGGAAGGCAAACCGGTGAAGATGAAGCGCGACGTGTTGGAGGCCATGGTGGAGGCGGGCGCCATCAGCTACACCGACGGCACCGGCATCCCCTACTTCAAGAAGACCAACGAAGTGCGCCAGCTGGCCAAGCTTTCCAAGAAGGAAATGCGCCAGATAGCCCAGAACCTGATCTTCTCCGCCAGCCAGAACGCGTTCAGCCGCGGCGGCCAGACGCTGTTCATCGAC
>MGTU01000005.1 GCA_001799615.1 Elusimicrobia bacterium GWA2_61_42
CAGGCCGGCGTAGTCCTTCATCTCGTAGAGCACTTCGGCCATCTGCTGCAGGCAGGCGTTCTGCATGACGATGTCGGTGTAGCCGATCTGCTTCATCATCTCTTTCATCTGCGCGGTGCGCAGGTAATTCTTGGTCTCGTCGTCGAAGAGTATGCCCTTGGCGGCGGTGCCGGTGCCGGAAGGGGCCTGGTCCATCTTGGGGTCTATCCAGCCCAGGCCGTGGTTCCAGAGCACCAGCATGGTCTTCTTGGCGGGGAAAGTGGTCTTGGCCCACTTGGCGAACTCGACTACGCGCTTGTAATCACCCATGTCGGCGTTGGGGTATTCCCCGTAAACTTTCTCGCCGGAGGAGAGCACGCCGCCTTTCTTGGTGATCAGCATGCGCTTGGAGCCTTTGCCCTTGATGCCGTGCTCTACCACGATGTTGATCTTGTCGGAGGTGCCGACTTCCTTCATCTCTTTAATATCTTTCTCGGCCCATTTGCCCACCAGGCCCATCAGTTGGCTGTCGCTGAGGTCGTTCTTGGCGTTCATGAAGACCATGATGGTCCATTCTTTCTGGCCCATGGGTTCGGGCTTGTCGGGTTTGATGAAATCGAAGATGCCCTTGTCGGCCTGCATGGCTTTTATGTCGGCGGCGTTGAGGCCGTTAAGGTTGAAATCCTGGGCTTTTACGGAGGAGGCTCCGAGGACGGCCAGGGAAAGGGCTGCTGTGAGGAACTGAATTTTCTTGTTTATCATACTTATAGTTTAGTGTTTAAAAAGGCTTTTCAGCAGAGGCGGAGGGCCCAAAAAGCGCATGTTTTAAGGCCCAGGCCCGGCTGGGCCCTTGGGTCCGAGCTTCGGGTAATGGGCCGCGGGAAGTCCAGTCGTGGCCGACTGGGGAGGTACCCCTGCTCACCCGGACCGAGGAAACCCTTGCGTCGGTTTCCCCCCGCCTGGGTAATTTATGGCGGGGCCCCCTTTCCGCAACGGGTGCTCAGGGGTACCTCCCCAGCCGTCCCCTCCGTAGTAGTGAACGTAGGAACAGTTTCTTTCGGTTTACAATCCAACAAATATAGCCAGCGCGTGTTAATCCCGAGGGGGCGGACAGGGGGACCGGGTTAGCAAAACCGTCGTTGAGCCTGCCGGTTGCATAGCCCGGCAGGCGAATACCGAGTGAGGCCACGGTGTGGCCGAACGTGTTTTGCGTTCCGGTCCCCCTGGCCGGCCCCCTCCAGCCTAGTGAACGATGAGGGGGACCCGGGGCTTTGGCTTTGATATAATATAATTATCAATTTAATGGAGGTTCTATGTCGAAAGCGCCTGATTTTTCTTATACTCCCGAGCAGGTAAAGAGCCTGTCCGAGACCGCCATAAAGGACCTGGAAGCCAGGCTTAAAGAGGTGGTGGCCGTCCCGGCCGCCCAGCGCACTTTCAAGAACACCATGCTGGCCTTCGAAACCGCCACCAGCGATTTCAGCGAATCCGTGCAGCTGCCTATCATGCTCGCCTACGTGTCAGACAACGCCGACCTGCGCAAGGCTGGCCAGGAACTGGAACTCAAGATCAGCCAGTACTCCGTGGACCTCATGACCCGCGAAGACCTCTTCAGCGCCCTCAATGAATACGCAGCTAAAGGCGAGAAGCTGGGCGAGGTGGAAGGCCGCCTGCTGGAGAAGACCCTGCTGGATTTCAAGCGCAACGGCCTGGGCCTGGAGCAGCGTAAGAAGAACAAGATCAAGAAGCTCATGAAAGAGCTCATAGGCATAGAGCTGCAGTTCTCCAAGAACCTGCGCGAGGTGAACGATACCTTGGAAGTGACCGAGACCGAGCTGAAAGGCCTGCCCGAAGATTTCACCGGGCGCCTCAAGAAGACCGACAACGGCGGCCGCCTGGTCACCCTGAATTACCCCGACTATGTTCCTTTCATGCAGAACGCCGAGAACGGCGACGCCCGCCGCCGGCTGGAACTGCTGTTCAATAACCGCTGCGCCGGAACCAATATTAAGCTCATGGAAGACGCCATAGCCCTGCGCCGCAAGATCGCCAAGCTGCTGGGCTATCCCACCTTCGCCGACTATGTGCTGGCCGACCGCATGGCCAAGAACAGCGAGACCGTCTTCGAGTTCATGGACCGCACCCAGGCCAAGCTCAAACGCAAAGGCCGCAAGGAACTGCGCGCCCGGCTGAAGCTCAAGGGCAACGGCGGCAAGACGCTGGACGCCTGGGAGACCGGCTACTACAATAACCTGCTCAAGAAGACCAAGTATTCCATCGACCACGAGAAGATCAAGGAATACTTCCCGCTCGAGACCGTGCTGAAAGGCATGTTCGAAGTGTTCGGCGAAGTGTTCGCCGCTAAATTCGTGCCGGCGCAGCTGCCCGTCTGGCATAAGGACGCCCGCGCTTACGAGGTGAAGAACGCCGACGGCACCGTGGCCGCCTACTTCTACCTGGACCTGTTCCCGCGCGACGGCAAGTACAAGCATGCGGCCTGCTTCGGCGTGCGCCACGGCCGCGAGCTGGCCGCCGGCTCCTACGAACTGCCGGCCGCCGCCATCGTCTCCAACTTCTCGCCGCCCTCGGGCGACATCCCGCCGCTGCTCAAGTTCGACGAGGTGGTGACGCTGTTCCACGAGTTCGGCCACGTCACGCACAATATTTTCACCCGGGCCAAATACGGCAAGTTCTCAGGCACCTCGGTGTCGCGCGACTTCGTGGAAGTTCCGTCCAAGATGCTCGAGAACTGGGCCTATTCGCCCGAAGTGCTGCGCCGCATCTCCGGCCACTACAAGAACCCGTCGGAAAAACTGCCCGAGAAGCTCATCAAGAAACTGATAGACGCCAAGAATATGGATTCCGGCATGGGCTACCTGCGCCAGATCTTCTTCAGCGTGCTGGACATGAAGTACCACACCGCCAAGGGCAAGGTGGACAGCACCAAGGTGTACGAGAAGCTCATGAAAAAGATAGCTCTCATTCCCATGAGCCCCGGCACCCACCCGCAGGCCAGCTTCGGGCACCTGATGGGCGGCTACGAAGCCGGCTACTACAGCTATCTCTGGAGCGAGGTTATAGCGCAGGACCTGTTCGGGGCTTTCGAAGCCGCCGGCGTGATGAACCCCGAGACCGGCGCGAAATACCGTGAGCTGATCCTGGCCCCGGGCCGCAGCTACGACGAGGCCGGCCAGGTGGCCAAGTTCCTCGGGCGGCCCGCCGGGGAAGACGCCTTCCTCCGGAGCATCGACGCGGCTTAAGGTTATCCTGCTATGAAAGCGAAAATCTCCATTCTCGCCGGCTTCCTGATAGGCGGCGTGCTGCTTTTTTTCGCTTTCCGCAAGATAGACTTCGCCGCGCTGCTGGCCATTTACTCCAAGGTCCGGGCGGTCTATATTCTCCCCTTCGTCCTTACGGCCGTAGTGGAGCTGCTGTTCAGGGCGGCCCGCTGGCGCCTGCTGCTTAACCCTTCCAGGCCGGTGCGCCTGTGGGACACCTTCAGGCTGCAGGCGGCGGGCCTGGCGCTCAGCAATATCCTGCCGCTGCGCCTGGGCGAGGTGGCCCGGGCGACTTTCGGGGCCAAGCTCTTCTCCATCCCCATGCTGACGGTGTTCGCCACCATCCTGGTGGAGCGCGCCATGGACGTGCTGGTGCTGTTCCTGCTGTTCGCGGCGGCGGCGCGCCTGGGCGGCATCACCGGCGGCTTCATGAATTACAACGGGCTGCTCTGGGCGATGTTCGCCGGCCTGATAGCGGCAATGGCCGCGCTGATCTTCTCCGACGAAATAATCTCCCACCACTGGTTCTCCGGCTTCTTCGCCCGCTTTCCGCGCCTGCGCGGCGTGTTCGAGCGCCTGGCGATGGGGGTCAAGGCTTTCCATTCGTTCAAGAACGGCGCGCTGATCTTTCTGTACGCCGCCGCGCAGTGGCTGATGGACGCCCTGAACTGCTACTGG
This sequence comes from Elusimicrobia bacterium GWA2_61_42, assembly GCA_001799615.1. Lineage (GTDB taxonomy): Bacteria > Elusimicrobiota > Elusimicrobia > Elusimicrobiales > UBA9959 > UBA9959. The sequence continues at coordinate 3,936 of MGTU01000005.1, forward strand.
ATCGCGCTGGCTTTCGGCCTGGAGGGCACGCTGGATATTTTCAAGTGCGTGGCGCTGGTGTTCACCGGCGCGGCGGCCGCCTCGGTGCCCGGGATGCCCGGCTATTTCGGCAATTACGAGTTCAGCCTCATGAAGGTGCTGGCCACCTGGGGCGTGCCCGAGGACGTCGGCTTCGCCTATGCCTCCTACGTGCACGTGCTCGGCTACCTGTTCGTAACCGTCATCGGCGTGGTCTTCGTCTACCAGATGGGGCATTCCCTGGGCAAGGTCTGGGGCGAGTTTTCCGGCGGCGGCGCGAAGGAAAGCGAGGCTCGTGAAAGTTAATTCCATCCTGATGCTCAGCCAGACCTTCCATCCGCAGATAGGCGGGTCGGAAAAGCAGGCGCTGGAGCTCTCAAAGGCTTTGGCCGCGCGCGGGGCCAGGGTTACGGTGCTGACCCGGCGCCCCGCGGGCACGCCTGCGGAAGAGACCGTGGACGGCGTGGTGATAAAGCGCTTTTCCTCTTTCGGACCGCGCGCCGTGAACTCGCTGGTGTTCATGGTTAAAAGTTTTTTCTGGCTGCTGGCCAACCGTGCCGCCTACGGCGCGGTGCACGTGCACCTGGCCTCCTCCCCGGCGGTGGCCGCCGTGCTGGCGGGGCGCCTGACCGGCAGGAAGACGGTGCTGAAGCTGGGCGGCGGCAGGGGCGTGGATGAGATCACCCTTTCGCAGCATACGCTGCTGGGCCGGCTGAAGCTGGCTTTTTTCCGCGCCGCCAGGCCGGAACTGCTGGTGATGAACGGCGAGGTCTACGCCTGGCTTAAAAATTCTTCGGAATTCTCCGGGCTCAAACTGCGCCAATTCCGCAACGGCGTGGACACCGGCCGCTACACGCCGCCGCTTTACAACGAGAAAATAAACGCCAAGGCCGCCCTCGGCCTGGACAACGCCCCGGTGTTCCTGTTCGTGGGCAGGCTGGCCCCGGAAAAGCGCGTGAAAGAATTTTTGGAAGTCTGGGCGGAGGTTTTAAGCGCGGAAGCGGCGCCGCCCAGGGTCCGGCTGCTGATAGTGGGCGGCGGGCCCGAAGAGGCCGCGCTGAAGCGCGCGGTGGCGGACCTGGGGCTGGGGGGCAGCGTAACGCTGACCGGGCCCAAGACCGACCTGCTGCCTTATTACCGCGCGGCCGACGTGTTCATCCTGCCGTCCATTTCCGAGGGGCTTTCCAATTCCATGCTGGAGGCCATGGCCTGCGGCGTTGCCGTGCTGGCCAGCCGCGTAGGCGGCGCCAAAGAAGCCGTCGCTCCCGGCGTCAGCGGCCTGCTGTTCGACCCGCTGAACAGAACGGAGCTGAAAGAGTGCCTGCGCGCGCATATCGGCGACCGCGGCCTGGCCGTCAGGATGGGTGAACAGGCGCGCAAAACGGCCGTGGACAAGTATTCCATGGCCCGCGTAGCCGACGAACTGCTGGAAATTTACGGGGAAGACTGACCATGTGCGGAATCTGCGGCATTTATAATTACGGCTCGGGGCTGCCCGTCACGCGGGAGGCCCTTAAGGCCATGAACGACCTGATAGTCCACCGCGGCCCGGACGACGAGGGGTATTACGCCGCGGAGAACGCGGGCCTGGCCATGCGCCGCCTGTCCATCATAGACGTGTCCACCGGCCACCAGCCCATCTCCAACGAGGACGGCACGCTGTGGATCGTTTTCAACGGCGAGATCTATAATTTTCAGGAACTGCGGGAAGGCCTGCTGGCCCGGGGCCATAAATTCAAGACCAAGAGCGACACGGAGGTGATCCTGCACCTCTACGAGGAAAAGGGCGCCGACTTCCCCAGGGAACTGCGCGGCATGTTCGCCGTGGCCATCTGGGACAAGAACAGGAAACGCCTGGTGCTGGCGCGTGACCGCATGGGCAAGAAGCCCCTGTATTACGCGGTCACGCCGTCTTTCTTCGCTTTCGCCTCCGAGCTGCGCTCGCTGCTGACCGTGCCCGGCATGCCGCGCGACATCGACCTGAAGGCCGTGGATTCCTACCTGACGCTGCAGTACATCCCCAGCCCCATGAGCGTGTTCAAGAGCGCCCGCAAGCTGGAGCCGGCCAGCACGCTGGTGTTCGAGAACGGGCACCTTACCACGGAGAAGTACTGGGACCTGCCGCTGGGCGCGCGCAAGCTCACCGGCACGCCGGTGGAGGAACTGAAGGAGCGCCTGCGCGCGGAACTGGCCGAAGCGGTGAAGATCCGCTTGATTTCCGAGGTGCCGCTGGGGGCTTTCCTGTCCGGGGGCATAGATTCTTCGGTGGTGGTGGCGCTGATGGCCAAGGCCTCGCCGGAGCCGGTTAAAACTTTTTCCATAGGTTTCAAGGAAGCGGAGTTCTCCGAGCTGGGCTACGCGAAACAGGTGGCCAGGATGTACGGTACGCAGCACACGGAGTTCGTAGTGGAGGCCAATATGGCCTCGGTGCTGGAGAAGCTGGCCTGGCATTACGGCGAGCCTTTCGCTGATTCCAGCGCGCTGCCGTCCTACTTCGTGGCGAAAGAGACCCGCAAGGCCGTGACCGTGGCGCTGAACGGCGACGGCGGCGACGAGAATTTCGGCGGGTATATCCGCTACCAGGCCATGAAGGGGGCCAGCTATTTCAGTGCCCTGCCGATGTGGGCCAAGAAGGCCGCGCTGGCGGCCATGGAGCCTTTCCCGGAGAAGACGGCCCCGTTCAACACGGTGTGGCGGCTGCGCAAATTTTTGCAGGCGACTTCGCAGCGGGACCTGGGGATGACTTATCTTTCCACGATGTCTTTCTTCAAGACGGACGAGAAGGAGCGGCTGTTGTCCGACGCTTTCAAGAACGGGCTGGGCCGCGATATCAATTTCCCGGAGCGTTATATCGGCGGGCTTTTTAACAAGGCGGAGGGGCTGGCCCTGACCGAAAAGCTGATGTACACGGACCTGCATTCCTACCTGCCGGACTGCCTGATGACCAAGATGGACATAGCGGCGATGGCTAATTCGCTGGAGGCGCGCTCGCCGTTCCTGGACCACAAGGTGATGGAGTTCGCTTTCCTGCTGCCGGACAATATGAAGCTGCGCGGGTTCACGGGCACGAAGTGGCTGCTGAAAGAGGCTTTCAAGGACATGCTGCCGCCCCAGATCTACAAGCGCGGCAAGATGGGTTTCGGCATCCCGGTGGGCGCGTGGTTCCGCGGGGAGCTGAAGGATTACTGGGCGGGCGCCTGCCTGTCGCAGAAGGCGCTGGGGCGCGGCTATTTCAAGCCGGAGGCGCTGTACAAGCTTTGGGACGAGCACCAGCGGGGTACGCGCGACAACGGCTACCGGCTGTGGGCGCTCCTGATGCTGGAACTGTGGCATCGCCAATACGCGCCCGACTTTAGGCTGTAGTAGTCAGCCATGGCAATCGGAACGCAAAAACGTGGTCTCGCACACCGTGCTCGCCACTCCCCGCCTCGCCCTCCGCGCTTACGCAAGCGTCGGGCTCCGGCAGGGTTTTGCTAACCCGATCGCCATGTCTGACTACAGGCGTTTCTGGTATTAAGTGTGCCTATGAAAATTGTTTTGATAAATCCCGATATACCCTGGAATGCGGGCAATATTGGGCGGTCCTGCGTGGCGACGAATACGGAGCTGGCCTTTGTGGGCAAGATGGGGTTCAACCTGAGCGACAAGGAGATACGTCGCTCGGGGCTGGACTACTGGCAGTTCCTGAAGTATTCGGTGCACGCGGATTTCGAGGCTTTCCTGAAGACTTTGCCGGAGAACCCGTCGCTGTTGTTCTTCTCCACGCGCGGCGGGACTTCCTACTGGCAGGCGCCTTACCGGGAGGATTCCTGCCTTATTTTCGGGGCGGAGACGGCGGGCTTTCCGGACAGTATTTACGAGAAATACGCGAGCAGGATGTACAGGATACCGATGTGGTCGGACAGGGTGAGGTCTCTCAACCTGTCCACTTCGGCGGGCGTGGCTCTTTACGAGGGGCTGCGGCAGACGGGGAAGCAATAGCTACTTGTTCTCCCACTTCACCTTCAGGGAATTCTTGCGGGCATTGAAATCAAAATTATAGGCTCCCAGGCTGGCCGGCAGGGTTTCCGCCCTGGCGTCCTTCATTTTTTCGCGGAAATCGTCGGCGCAAAGATCTTCCAGCGCCACCATGCCTTCGGTCAGCCAGTGGTGGGTGCGGCTGATCAGCGCCTTGGGGGCGCCCAGCGCCAGGGTTTCGTTTATTGAAAAGCTGCCGCTCTTCTGGGGGAAAGCCACGGTAGAACCTTTGTAGCCCAGGTACGCGCCCTGGGAGCAGAGTACGGTGGCCCAGGACAGCGCCGGCGCGTCAGCGCCGCCCGTAACCTTTACAAATAGGTCGGCCCTGTCGCCGTAGGCCCCGCCGCCGAACTTCACTTCGGGGAACTCAACGGTCAGTTCGCCCTTCTCGCGGTTCATCCTGAATTTGGTGGAAGAGGTCATCTGGATATAGCCGGCCCTGGAAAGCGAAGGCGGCAGGCCGTAGCTTTGCAGGCCGCCGTAAAGCGGGTAAAACTCCGCCACAGGCTGAAAAGGCGGTGTGGTCATGGGGCGGCCGTCGGCGCGGGCGCAGACCGGTTCGGGCGCTCCGGGTATGCTGTTGTATTCGCGGATGCCATCCGATAGTTCAGGGCTGAAATTATGCTCCAGCAGGTCCTTGGCTCTCAGGGCGTTCAGGTTGAAATCGGGCAGCCTCTCCGCGAAGGCGGGGGCGGCGGCGAGCAAAAGGATGAACGCGCTCTTAAGCATGTCTATGTTATAGCAGGCCTGAGGGTGGGGCGTCAGGGCCTATGTTCCCTTTATAATATAGGTCTAAAGGGCAAGGGGGTCAGAAAAAACGCTCTATTTTCACGCTTGCGGAGGGCGCCGTCCCTATGCGCCGTTTATCGTGATGGTCGTCGTAGGTCTTGCCGGTGTAATATTTGCCGCTGAGGGCGTAGCCGGTCCAGAACGAAAGGGTGCAGTTTTCGGAGGTCTTTATATAGGTCCAGACCCCGGCATTGCTCTGCTCGATAAAGACCGAGTAAGCCTTGTCCGCCCTGCCGGCCAGCTCGTACTGCAGCGTGCCCAGCGCGTACTCGGCTTTAAGCCTGACTACGGAGGACAGCGTCTTTGTGATCCCGGCCTGGAAGCTTTTAGGCGGGGAATAAGAGGCGGAAAGCTCGGTGGTGTCCGTGGCTTTCCAGGTGGCGGCAAAGGGGAAAGTGAAGCTGAGCCTGTCCGAGGTGTAGCGGTAGGTCAGGTAGGGGAACGGGATGCCCCTGGCAAAGCTGCGCCGGGAGGAGTACATCAGGCCGAAAGAAAACTGGTGGGGCCCGTCGCGGCTTATCACCCTGGACGCGCCCAGCGTCACGTCCGTTTCCGCCATGGAATTGAACAGCCTGTCGGAATTGGACCTGACCCCGGCCGAAAAACCGCCCTTCTTGTCGTCCGCGTTGAATCTCAGGCCGCCGTTATAAAGCTCCGGCGGCAGCCAGCCGTCCCGCCCGAGGGCATGATGCCCGAAACTGGTTTCCAGCGTTACCATTTTCCCCGCCAGGCGGCCGAGCGAAGTCCTGCCCGACAGCCCGACGGACCTGTGGCGCAGGCCTTCCGCGTCCGAGTACCCCGCTCCGACGGAGATATTGGAGCGGTCGCGGCGGCCGGAGGCCCGCCAGGGGGCGGAGGAAGTCTCCTGGGCGTAAGCGGCTAGCGGTGTGGAGAGCAAAAGCAGGAAGAGAAGTTTTTTCATAGGCGGAAAATTTTTTCGTTGCCCAACTCCAGGGGTTCGCGGGCCCTGGCGTCCAGGGAGATCAGGTAAAAGCTGTAAAAGATCACGGCGGAGCCGCAAAGGAATATGAATTTGGCTACGCCGGCGGTATGGGCGATCAGCCCCGTTTCGGTCAGCAGGTAAGTCCAGTCATGCTCGCCGCCGCCTACCAGCGGCAGGGCCTGCCTTACGGCGTCCCCGGCGTAGACGCTGACGTTGAGCAGGCTTTCGCCCAGCCAGAAGAGGCAGAGCTGCCAGCCCAGGTTGGCGCCGCGGCGTTTCAGGTGCACCAGGCAGACCGCGGGGATAAGCAGCTGGAACAGGGTGCCGCCCAGGAACGAGACGAACCGGCCGAAGAAGCCCAGGAAAATATGGCCGGCCTCGTGAAAGCCCAGGTTGACGAAATCCAGCGGCGAGAAAAAGTTATCTTTGCGCAGCCACTGCAGGTAAAACAGGAAAAGGCCGGTTATGACCGCCATTCTCGCCCAAAGGCGCGCGGCCGGCCGCGCCGCAGGCGCGAAACCGGCGGCGGGAATGGGCTTGGCCGGGAGCCCGGCCATCATTTTCAGCGCTTTGGCTTCGGCGCGGACTTCCGGGGGGATGTGGAGGTTCTTGTAACAGGCGGCGCAGAATTCGTTCTCAACGGAATTGGCCGCCCCGCAGTAGGGGCAGGGGGCGCTGTCTGGCAGGTCAGTTCCGGTTTCCATGCAGGTCAATTATAGCGAATTTAGGGGAATTCGACCGCCGGCGCGGCTAATCCATTTTATAAACGCGTATAAAATTAGTTTAATATAAGTACTATGCTCAAAAAACTAGTACAGGCTTTCATTGGTTCCAAAAGCGAACGGGCCCTTAAGACCGTCCAGCCCGTGGTAGACCAGATCAACGCTTTCGAAGAAACGATCTCAAAACTCACCGACGAACAGCTCAAGGCCAAGACGCCAGAGTTCAAGGAACGCCTGGCCAAGGGCGAAACCCTGGACGACCTGCTGCCCGAGGCTTTCGCCTGCGTGCGCGAAGCTTCCAAGCGCACCATCAAGCTGCGCCACTACGACGTGCAGCTTATCGGCGGCATCGTGCTGCACCGCGGCAAGATAGCCGAGATGCGCACCGGCGAAGGCAAGACCCTGGTGTCCACCCTGCCCGCCTACCTCAACGCCCTCTCCGGCCACGGCGTGCACGTGGTGACCGTCAACGATTACCTGGCCAAGCGCGACAGCCAGTGGATGGGCCCCGTGCATGAATTCCTCGGTCTTACCGTCGGGTCCGTGCAGCACGACATGAAGAACGAAGAGCGCCGGGAAATGTACCGGCGCGACATCACCTACATCACCAATAACGAGGTGGGCTTCGACTACCTGCGCGACAACATGGTGATGGACAAGGAAGAGCGCGTGATGCGCGAGCGCAACTTCGCCGTGGTGGACGAAGTGGACTCGATCCTGATCGACGAGGCCCGCACCCCGCTGATCATCTCCGGCCCCGCCGAGGAATCTACCGACAAGTATTACATCGTCAACCGCGTGGTGCCGCTGCTGACCCCCCGCTTTATCACCGAAAAAGAGGAAATAGACGCCAAGCGCGACGGCGTGGACCTGGGCAAGGGTTTCGACGCCGTGATCGACGAGAAAAGCCACACCGCCACCCTCACCGAGGAAGGCGTGCACAAGGCCGAGAAGATCCTGGGCGTGGGCAACATCTACGACGACGTCAATTCCGAGTGGGCCCACCACATCACCCAGGCCCTGCGCGCCCACCACCTGTTCCGCAAGGACGTGGAGTACGTGGTGAAGGACGGCGAGATCATGATCGTCGACGAGTTCACGGGCCGCCTGATGCCGGGCCGCCGCTGGTCCGACGGCCTGCACCAGGCCATCGAGGCCAAAGAGAACATGCGCATCAAGGAAGAGAACCAGACGCTGGCCACCATCACCTTCCAGAACTATTTCAAGCTCTACAACAAGCTGTCCGGCATGACCGGCACGGCCATGACCGAGTCCGACGAATTCTGGGAGATCTACAAGCTGGAAGTGGTGGAGATCCCGCCCAACCGGCCCATGGTCCGCAAGGATTCCCCCGACCGCATCTACCGCACCGAGCGCGAAAAGAACAACGCCATCGTGGCCGAGATCGACGAGCGCTGGCGCAAGGGCCAGCCGATGCTGGTGGGCACCCGCTCCATCGAGAAATCCGAGAAGCTGGCCACCATGCTGCGCGTAAAGGGCATCCCGCACCAGGTCCTGAACGCCAAGTACCACGAGATGGAAGCCCAGATCATCGCGCAGGCCGGCCGCAAGGGCCAGGTGACCATAGCCACCAACATGGCCGGCCGCGGCACCGACATTATCCTGGGCGGCAACCCGCCGCTGGTGGAAGAGCACGATTACGTGAGTTCCGTGGGCGGCCTGCACGTGATGGGCAGCGAGCGCCACGAGAGCCGCCGCATCGACAACCAGCTGCGCGGCCGCTGCGCGCGCCAGGGCGACCCCGGCTCCTCCGTGTTCTACGTTTCGCTCGAGGACGAGCTGATGAGGCTCTTTGGTTCCGAGCGGATCTCGGCCATCATGGAAAAGCTGGGCATGGAAGAGGGCGAGGTGATAGAGTCCTCCCTGGTCAGCCGCCAGATAGAAGGCGCGCAGAAGCGCGTGGAAGGCATGAACTTCGACGCCCGCAAGCAGCTGCTGGATTACGACAACGTGATGAACAAGCAGCGCCTGGCGATCTACGAGCTGCGCAACGCCATCCTCAACGGCGAAGGCGTGGCCGAGCGCGTGAAGAAGATGATCCACGAGGCTTTCGAAGAGCAGCTGGACCTTAACGCCCCGGCCGAGCAGGCTTCCCAGCTGTGGAACCTGGAAGCGCTCAATATTTACCTGAAGAAGACGGCCGGCTTCGAGCTGGTCTACACCCCCGACGAGGTGCACGGGCTTATCCGCCCGGTGCTGCAGGAAGAGGTGTTGAAGCGCGTGGACGCGGCTTACGAGGCGCGCTTCGGCGATTTCGCCGAGCGCAACGTGGACTTCGCCGAGCTGCAGCGGGTGCTGCTGCTGCAGATCATGGACCATATCTGGAAGAACCACCTGTTCGAGCTGGACCACCTGAAGAAAGGCGTGGGGTTGCGGGCTTACGGCCAGAAGGACCCGCTGATAGAGTACCAGAAGGAGTCCTACTCCCTGTTCGAGACCATGCTGGGCCGTGTGCGCGACCAGATGGTGGAATATGTTTTCCGCATCCAGCTGCCGCCGCGCCCGGTGGTGCGGCCGCCGGTGCAGGAGGGCGAGCCGCAGGCAGCGCGGCCGGCGCAGAGCCAGGCCCCGCAGAAGCCGGCCAACAAGTTCGTCGACTCCAAGACGGGCCGCAACGACCCTTGTCCCTGCGGTTCGGGCAAGAAGTACAAGAAGTGCCACGGGGTCAACGCGTAGGCGGCAGTCGCCGACGCGCTCCCTGTTCGCTCATAAGCGTGCGCTGGGGAAGAGGGCCTGCGGTCCTCCGCCGGCGGAGAACTCGCTCGGCACACAGTGCCTCGCTCAGACAATCTCCGCCGCAGCCTTAATGATAGGCTGTCCGCTGCGGACCTTGGCCCTGCGCACTAAAATCGCTCACAGGGAGCGTGCCGGCTCCTGCGAAGGCATCCCCTTGCCGTCCGCTCCTGTTATCCGCCTGCCGGGGCAGCGTAAAAGACAGATGCTGAAAAAAATCCCGCCTTTTATTTTTCCCTTATTTACCTCCCTGCTGCTGGTGCTCAGCTATCCGAAATTCAGCCAGGGGTGGCTGGCGTGGTTCGCGCTGGCGCCGCTCTGCTATCACCTGTTGAGGGCTAAGACCCTGAAGGCCGCGGCCGGCGGCGGCCTGGGCTGCGGGTTTATTTTTTACCTGGGCATACTTTACTGGATCTATCCCACTATGCGCGCGGGGGGGGTGGAGCCGGCGGTTTCGGCGCTGGGGCTTGCCGCGCTCAGCCTGATCCTTTCCCTGGAATTTTTGGTGATCTCGGTTTACGGTTTCTACCTCAAGCGGGCCGGGCTGAAGGTTTGGCCTTACTTATTCGCGCTGGGCTGGTTTTTGCTGGAATACGGCAAGGTTTATTTGAGCTTCAAGGCGGTGTGGTTCCCCTGGTTCATGCTGGGGTACACCCAGTGGGCTTATACGCCGCTGATCCAGGCGGCGTCCGTGGCCGGTGTTTACGGTTTGGGCGCGGCGGTCTGTTTTAGCGGGGCGCTGGCGGGCACGCTGTTCGTGCTGAAAGCGCCCGCTTATCAGAAAGCTTTGCGGTTCGCTCCGGTCCTGCTGGTCTTCGCCGGCCTCTGGCTTTTCGGGCGGCAGGAGCTTAAGCAGGCGCAAAATCTGGCGCCTATCAGGACCCTTAAGGTGGCGCTGCTGCAGCCCGCCATAGACCTGTACGCCAAATGGGAAGAGGCGGAGGCCGAAAATATAAAGAGGACGATGGAAAGCCTGTCCGCCGCCGGGCGCGGCGCCGACCTGGCCGTCTGGCCGGAGAACGCGCTGCCTTGTTGGGTAGACGAGCCGGACTGCGGCGCCTGGCTCAGATCGGCCGTTCTGGCCGGGGGCGCGTCCCACAGCTTTGTCGGCTCGGTCTCGAAAGGCGGCGGCCGCCACGTATCGGCTTTCCTGCTGGACGGCAAAGGCGAGATCCTGTTCTCCTATGACAAGCGCCAGCTGGTGCCTTTCGGAGAATATGTGCCGCTGAGGGACTTCCTGGGTAAATATATCCAACCGGTGGCCGCGCTGGGAGAATTTCTGCCGGGAGAGCCCAGGCAGAAACTGGCGGAGCTGGGGGACCTGAAGATAGGCGCCGCCATCTGCTACGAATCCGTTTTCCCTTACCTGTTTACCGGAGACACCCTGGCCGGGGCGGAGCTTTTCGTGAACATAACCAACGACGGCTGGTACCTGGACACGGCGGCGCCGCACCAGCATTTTATCGCCAATATTTTCAGGGCGGTGGAGAACAGGCGCACGGTGCTGCGCGCGGCCAATAACGGCATCTCCGGGGTCATAGACCCGTGGGGCAGGGTATTGGCGAAGACCGCCCTGAACGAGAAGACCGTGCTGGCCGTCACGGCGCCGGTTTACGCGGACCAGGCCTTCTTCCCGCTGTACGGGCACTGGTTCGCCTGGGCCGCGCTGATAATAGTTTCCGCTTTCCTGCTGGCCCTGCTGTTCATTTGAAATACCCCGGATGAAAATAATCTTTTCCAAATACTATACGGTAAAGACCCCGGGGCACGTCTTCAGGGCTGATAAATTCGAGGCCGCGCTGAAGCTGCTGCTGAAAGAGGGCGTCGTTTCCAAAAAAGACATAGTCGCGCCCGCTTTCCCATTAAAAGCGGACCTGCTGCTGGCCCATAGCCCCGCCTGGGTGAGAAAGGCCCTTGAGTTCGGCTTCACGCCGGCGGACTCCTCCCGGGCGGAAATTAAGATAAGCAGAAGCGTGGCGCGCGCGCACGCCATGAACACGGGCGGCACCGTGCTGGCCGCGCGGCTGGCGCTTGAGGACGGGGTGGGGGTTAACTGCGGCGGCGGCTCGCACCACGCTTTCGCGGACCACGGCGAAGGCTTTTGCCTCTTGAACGACATAGCGGTGGCGATCAAAAAACTTTTTAAAGAGCGCCGCATAAGGCGCGCCATAGTCATAGACCTGGACGCCCACCAGGGCAACGGCACGGCCGCTATTTTTAAGGGGGACAAAAAGGTCTTCACTTTCTCAATGCACGGAGCGGAGACCTACCCGGAGAAAAAAGAAAAAAGTTCCCTCGACATCGGGTTAAAGCCGGGCGCCGGCGACGCCGCCTACCTGGCTTTGCTGCGCCAGGAGCTGACGCGCGTCCTTGAGAAGTTCCGGCCGGATTTCGCCGTCTACGTGGCGGGGGCCGACGTTTACCGGGGCGACCTGCTGGGCGGCCTGAAGCTGAGCCTGGCGGGGATAAAGAGGCGCGACGCTTTTGTGTTCGCCGAATGCCGCCGCCGCGGCGTGCCGGTGGTCCTCACCTTGAGCGGCGGCTACGCCCAAAAATTCACCGACACCGTCCGCATCCACGCCGACACCATCAGGGAGGCCCTTAAGGCTTGATCGTGCCCAGGGAAACGCCGCTAAGGTGAAGATGCCGTCCTGATTCACTTTGGGCAGCACGAGGTGAGTCTCTGGTGTTTTAAAATGGTTTGCTCAAAGAATATCTTTGTTCAGGACTGCCAAGACTTTCTCGCTGATGACCTTCACCGGAGAGAGTTTGGTCATGAAGACTTTTACATTGTGTTCCTGGCGCAGAAGGCTCTGGGTGAGACTGTTGTAGTCGCTGGCCGTGATAACAATTACAGGTATCTGGGCGGTCTGCGGGTTGGCGGATAGTTTTCGGACAAAGTCTATCCCTGTTATCCCCGGCATATTGATATCCAAGAGTATCAGGTCGGGCAGGAATGTCAACGCCTTCCCCAGCCCTTCAAATCCGTTGAGGGCCGTCTCGAGTCTGAACTCCTGGCTGAAAATCTCCTTTGCCAGTTCGATGAACGGCTCGTTGTCGTCCACCACCAGTATCTTTTTCTTATCCGCCATGGAGTACCTTCTTCACTATGGCCACTATGTCCATAACAGGGGTGGTCTTGCTCAGGAAATGCCGTACGTTCCGCTCCTGCTTGAACAATGCCGGCGTGCCGGAATCCAAGTTGCTGCCGGTCAGTATAATGACGGGGATATCCCTGGTTTCCTCTTCGGCGGTAAGCAGTCGGGCCATCTCTATGCCGGCTATCTTGGGCATCATAATATCCATCAGGATAATATCCGGGAGTATTTTTACGGCCTTCTCCATGCCCTCCTGCCCATCATTGGCTATAAATATCTCAAAATCGTCCTCCAGCGCGCATTGCAACAACTGGCTGAAATTCCGGTTGTCGTCCACCACTAAAACTCTTTTCTTATCGCTCATAAGCTTACTCCCGCGCATGTCCAGTTGCGCCTTTTGGCTTGTGTGTCATGCAAACCGTATAATGTTTTCAGGGCGCTGTAAGTGCCGGTATGCCTGACACAAGCGGGGAAATGGTCATTAATTCCCTTTCAAGACAAAGATCAGGTGCGCGTAGGTAAGCAAAACTGCTGCCAGCAGCGCGGTTCTGAACAAGACGGATGTAAAGACGTCGTCGGCGGGTTTCTTTGTAAACATGATTCACTCCGGGGTACCTGACAATTACTTCGCAATTTAGAAAGTGCATGCTGTCATATTGTCTGCGCTGCGTTCTTCCATAGGCACTCTTGCGGATGTAAGGATCATCGTCTGTTATCAGTATCTTAGCCCTTGGTGCACAATCGCTATTTCAAGGGCCCGCGCTTGATTATTCTGCGCTCCAGCACGTTTACCCGGGCGACAAAAACCGCGTTATCGAACGGCTTGGTCAGGTAATCGTCAGCGCCTGTTTCGTAGCCGGCTATCTGGTCCTCGGCAAAAGCGCGCACGGTTAACATCAGCACCGGTATGGCGCCGTATTTGTCGGAAGAGCGTACTCTGGCTAAAAGCTGAAAGCCATTCAGAACCGGCATGTTTATGTCGGTGACCAGCATGTCGGCGCCCTCGCGCTGCAGTCTTTCCCAAGCCAGATGTCCGTTCGGCTCGGGCAGGGGGGAGTGTCCGGCCTGCAGTAGCACTTCGGTAATGAGTGTTCTGAAGTTGTCGTCGTCTTCGGCTATCAATACGCGCATAAACTGCGCCTCCCTGTTCAATGTCGCCATCCCAATCTTGGGCGCGTTCGTTAAATTATTATCTCAATAGTCTTCAGGAGCTTCTTGAAATCCGCCGGTTTTTCTTCAAGCTGCATAAAGTTAGTCTTTGCTTTCAGCACGGCATAATCCGATTCGCTCACCCTGGCCCCGGTGACGACAATTACTGGGATCTCCCTTGTGTCCGCGTTAGTATAAAGTCCGTCCATGACTTCCAATCCGTTCATGTCCGGCATGATCATATCCAGCAATATTAGGTCCGGACGGAGCTCAAAGGCTTTCTTAAGGCCTTCGGTGCCGCTGCTCGCCACGTCTACTAGGTGCCCGCCCACTAAAGTTAGGTATTTGGCAGCCACGCGCAGGCAGTTAAGGTTGTCGTCTATTGCAAGTATCCGCAAAGGTTTTTTCCCCATAGATCCTCATTCCTGACATCAACTGTACATATAGCCGGAGCCGTATATGGTCTTTATCCTCTTGCCATACGGACCGAGCTTCCGTCTTAAAGTCTCAATATGTTTGTTTATGCAGTTGGAGTATACCTCGGTGGCATCCTCACCCCAAAGCCTCTCCAGCATGCTTTCGCGTGATACAGGTCTCTTCTCGTTTCCGACCAGCAGGGCGAGTATGGCCATTTCCTTCTGGGTCAGGTTAGTTAGTTCGGTATACTTGCCCGGCAGGACCTGTATCTTTACCGAGCGCATGCAGCGGTCTATCATTATTTCCCCCTGGCTGGATTCCAGTTTTAAGGCGGCCGCGGATATGGCCGGTTGAAGCCTGCGTATATATGCCTTCAGCTTTGCAACCACCACCCGCTCATCCATATTGCTGAATACAAAGTCGTCGGCCCCGGATTCCAGGAACTTTACTACCTGCGAGTCCGAGATCTTCTGTCGGTGCGAGAAAGCTAAAGTGGCCGCGGGGCGCCTGGTCTGGATTATCTCCCGGAGGTCGTGGGGGGTCCTGCACAGCTGATTGCCGACTTCTATCAGGTCCAGTTCCGCATGGCACTTGTTTGCGCGCGAAGCGCCGGGCGCAGTGATGGCAGCGGTTTTCCATCCCTCTTTTCTGAAAGCGTTGCTCCAATGGGCCAGAACTGTCTGGTCCAGTGTGGCTATATAGAAAAAAAATTCGTGCATTTGTGCTGTAAACCCCTATCTTAATTATTTTGTCATAGTTCTTCCGTGCGGTCCACTTAAGATATTCTTAAGAAAAGGTTCCTCATTCTTTGAACTTTTACCGGCCGCCACAAGCGCCGTTGGAGCGCCGCAGACAGGAGCGCGGGCCTGAATACGCGCAAGCAGGACAGTGAAAGGCGGGAGCGCTGTCCCGCGATAAGTTTGTTTGTGTAGGCGGCCGGCGGTCAGGCCGGTTGGAGGTACCTGAAGCCTTTGCCCGGAACGGATTGTATCCTTGCCGCAAGCGGAGGCGGCAGTTTCAGCCTGAGATTGTGGATGTGGGTGTCTACAAGATTGTGGACCGCGGCGGTTTCCCACACTTCCGCGATAATGGTCTGTCTCGCCGCCAGCCTGGGCGAGGTGCGGACCAGGAAATAGAGCAATTCAAATTCGCGGCGGGTCAGGTTGCTGATGGACTTGTTCCTGAACCTGACCAGGTACGACTCTGCGCATATGCGCAAGTCGCCGAAAACCGGCAATGCCCAGCCCTGGGCGTGCCACTGCGTCCTGCGCAGCAGGGCTTTAACCCATAAAAGCAGCTCCTCTACCTCCAGCGGTTTGCCCAGGTACTGGTCTACCCCCGTGTCGAATCCTTTTTTCTTGTCTCTGAACCCGGTCAGCCCGGTAAGCGCTATTATGGGTGTTTTTGCAAGCATGGGATCGGCGCGTATCAGCGCGCATACTTCAAGGCCGTTGCCGTCCGGGAGCGCCAGGTCCAGTATAGCCAGGGCTGGCCTATGGCGCTGTAAAAACTCCTTGCCGGCCCTGATCGTGTCTTTGCAGACCGCTTTAAACCCTTCGTTCTCCAGCGCGGCTTTTAACAGGTTGCTGGTTTCTTTATTGTCTTCCAATATTAAAATGGCTCCGTTCATAAGCGCACGTAGTATACATAAAACCGCCGGATCGAATCACGAGCGAATTATAAAGCCCGGTTATCCCACAATCAACCCACCAAAACTACATAATTGCCTCATGATTGGGACCGCCGCCGCCATTATAATATCACTGTCGGAACACTATTTTTGCGCCTGGCCGGGTAGCCGGCTCGTGGGCGGAGAAAGGACCGTAGTAAGGCTGTGGTCGGCGGTGTAACCGGGTAAACTATGAGCTTGAACGCTATTTTGTGGGATACCGTGCGGGGGGCAGGCATAGCCAGCCCTTTGCTGGTTTTCTGTGTCTGCGTCCTGGCCGCGGCCCCGGCGGAGGCTTATATCTCCGCGGCCGGTGAATACCAGGTGGAAGCCTCGGTGGTGGACAACGGCGGTGGGGCTTTAATGGCGGGGGACGGCGGCTATGCTGCTCGCGGCTCAGCCGGTCAGCGTCTTTCAGAGCAAGGCCCCGGCCTGTCCGCCGTAGACGCTTATGTCAACCGCACCGGTTTTTACAACCCGCCGCATTTTACCTTCCAGAAAGGCCTGCCCTCGGTAGTGACCTTCAACACCGGGGCTGCCAGCCTTACCTTGCCGCCAGGCGCTGTGGACAAAGAGGTTTTTGATATCACCATTAACAAAGATCCCCTCCATAAGCCGGTCTGCGTGGATCCCGGCCTTATCAGCCTTGCTAACAGCAAAATGGAGCGCAACGAGGGGGGGTGGGCCAGCCTGTTCCCGGACAATATAGCTGAAATGGCCCTTTTTGACGAACAGGACATGTGGGAAAAGCCGTTCGCGCAGAGCGGCTACCTCTCCATGAGTTACCGGGATGATGATGATGACGGCATATTGGACGGCTCTAATCCTCCGGTGCGCGCCGCCTCTATAAAGCCCTGGGCCCTGGACAAGGAAATCGCCATGTGGGCCAAACTGCCGGCGTCTTCCCTGGACCGTCCCTCAAGGCTTATAACCGTGTCGCTGCTATCTCCGGGGGTTTACGCTCTGCTGGGCATGGTGGACGAATCCGTAAAGGACACCTATGCCTATCCCGTGCCTTTTCGGCCCGGCGGGCCCGAGGCCGGAGCGGGCAGCGGGCAGACAGGGACGGAAGCCGAGGGGATCACTTTTGCCAACGTTCCACAGGTGGGCAGGATAGAGATCTATACGCTCGATGGCGGGCTGGTCAGGAAGCTGACCATCCCGGCCGGGCTGACCATCCCCAAACTTAAGTGGGATGTGAGAACGGCCGGCGGCGGCAGGGCGGCCAGCGGCGTCTATATCTGGCGGGTGGTATCCGGGGCTAACTCAAAGACCGGGAAACTGATGGTAATTTGGTGATAGGTAAGGAGGAAGTATGAACATTAAAAAAGTGGTGATCGGCTTGGTTGCGGCGATGGCGCTGGCCTGGGCTCCCGCGGCATACGCCGCGGACAACAGCACCGAGTTCGGTATAGCGGACGACCTCACCGTGCTTGGTGTGGAAGGCAGCGCCGCAGACCCCGATGCCGAAATAAAAGGCTTCACGGTCTTCGGCGCCACGCAGGCCGCGTATACCGGTGCCATAGCGGGCGCGGGCAATGTGGTGGTGAATGGCTACCTAACCGTTTCGTCCGGGGCTTACTTCGTGGGCGGTTCCACGTTCGCCTCTGCCGGGGCGTACTTTACCGGCATAAGCAGTTTCAGCAATGTGGGAAATATCCACATCGCGGGTGGTATCGCGAACCAGGTGCTGAAGAAAGATGCCGGCGGCGGCATGGCGTGGGCGGACGACGCGCTGGGCGCCGGGGAGATTTCCGGCACGTCTCAGCGGCTGGTCATGTTCCAGGCGGACGGCACCGGCGGGGCCGACTCGCTGCTGCAGCAGGACTCCGGCAATACCAGCATCACCATGATCAGCGGCTCTTCCGTGACCATACAGGGCGCTTTTGGGGCCACCGGTAACGCTGCCCTGGGAGGTACACTGGGCCTTACCGGGGCGGCTACGCTGGGCAATAACCTTACCGTGGCCGGTGTCACCAACCTTAACGGCCTGACAAATCTGGGTAGTAATGCCGACGACCTGCTTGCCGTGAACGCGCAGGCGTCCTTTTTGGCCGGGTCCACCTTCACCGCCGGCGCTTACTTCCAGAGCGTAAGCAGCTTCAGCAGCCCCGGTAACATTCACGTCGGCGGCGGTACCGTCAACCAGGTGCTGAAGAAAGATGCCGGTGGCGGCATGGCCTGGGGCGACGACAATACCGGCCTGACCTCGCTGGGCACGCCGCGCCGGCTGCAGATGGTCAATGACGGCGATAACGGCCTGATAGACTCGGTGTTCCAGCAGAACGAACTTGACACCAACATCACCATGCTGGCCACCAGCTCCATGACCGTGCTGGGCGCCTTAGGCGCCGGCGGCGCGGTAGAGCTGGGCAACACCCTGGCGGTGGCCGATAATGTACAGCTGGGTAATGCCACCAGCGACATCCATGGCGTCAACCGGGCAGCTGAAGCTGGAGTGGCTCTATCCGTGGACAGCGACGGCACCCCGGGTGCGGGCAAGTACGCGGCCAAGTTCTACTCCAGCGGCGTTCTAGCCGCCTGGCTGAAGAAGAAGTAAAAACAGTCAATGCTTCCTCCCACAACCCGCCGGGAATAGGCCCGGCGGCGGAGGAAAGAGCGGATATATGAAAAAGGTCGAGACAGGCAAAACAATGACAAACAGGCTCTTAACCGGGCTTGGCCGTGTTTTGTCCATTTCCGCCTTTCTGCTTATGGCTTACGGCTTATGGCCTATAGCCGCTCATGCCGAAGTTCCCGTCAAGTTCACTTACCAGGGTAATCTGCGGCAGTCGGGCTTCCTTGTCAGCGGACAGCGTTCCATGGTGTTCCGGATCTATGCTTCCTCTACCTCCGCCACGGAACTCTGGGCCAGCTCCCCCTACGACATTAGTATTTCAACCGGAGTATTCCGCGCGACGCTGGAGCCGGCCATAGTGGACTGGCAGGCTGGCAGCCTCTGGCTGGAGTTGGAGATAGAGGGCAACCGCCTATCGCCTAGGGAAGAACTTACATCTTCCCCCTACGCCATAAACAGCCTTATGCTGTCGGGCAAGCGTTACACAACCTCCGCCGCCGCTCCGGCGGCCCCGGCAATGGGTGACCTCTGGTACGACTCGTCCCTGGGGCTGGTCAAGTTCTGGAACGGCGCCGCCTGGGTGCCCACGTCCGGTTCTGGCGTGCCCGGCCTGCACGCCTTTACGCATGCCTGGGATGGTGCGGACCCCATTACATCACTGGGAACGCATACGGTTACAGGCTACGTGACGGTTTCTTCTTCGGTGACCGCCGGCTGGCTGGCAGGCGACGGCTCCGGGATATATAACTTGAATGCCTCCGCAATCAGCTACGGTTATCTTTCCGGGGACAGGCTGGGCAATGTGATAGTTTCCACCCATATTGCGGACGGCGCCATACAGAACCAGGACATAGCGGATAACACTATTACCCGCGGCAAGCTTAACCAGTCGGGTTGCGCCAACGGCGATATACTGCAGTTGAGCGGGGGTCAGTGGATCTGTGGCAGCGGGGCGGCTGCCGGATTGGAAACCGACCCGCTCTCCATACATAACCAGGACGTTTTGCAGGCCGGAACCACTTTCTATGTCTCCTCCGGCACCGTCAACGACCTGAACGTTAATAATTCTTTGAAAGTAGCGGGTACCGCCCTCATCAGGGGCGGGCCAGGCCAGCAGGGGCTCTCTGTTGAGGCCACCGGCAACGTAGGGGTAGGAGTTGCCGGCACCTCCGCCCGGTTTGAGGTGAAAGGCTCCGATACGCAGAGTTACAACCTAGCCGTCGGTACCGGCACGGCCCACCAAATGGTAGTCTCCACCGCCGGCGCCGTGGGCATAGGTACCGATATGCCGCGCGCCAGGATGGAAGTAAGCGGCGGGCAAAGTTCCGGGGATTACATTATGATTTTTAGCTCGGGTGAAAAACTGGCCGCCTGGCTGAGAAATAAATAGGCCCGGTGCCTCCATCGTGATTGGGAAGGGAGTTTTGGTATATAATGGGCGTTCTGTTTATGCGCATTAATTATGAAGGGAATCAATACATGGAACGATTAAGACTCCGGACAGGCACAGTGGGGCGCGCCGTGCCCGGCAGGCTGGCGTTCTTTGCGTGCGCCCTTCTGGCGCTGCTTGCGGCCGCCGTCCCTTTGCCGGGTATTGCCGCGGAGGGTACAGAGTTTGGCTCCGAGGACGACCTGACCGTGCTGGGCGCCACCGGGGACGCCTCCGACCCGGACGTAGAGATAAAGGGCTTCACCGTCTTCGGCGCCACGCAGACCGCCTATACCGGCGCCGTCGCCGGCCCGGGCAATGTAGTAGTAAATGGTGTGTTAGCCATCTCCTCCGGCGCCTATTTTGTGGGCAATTCCACCTTCACCGGGGTAAATAAGATATTCATAACCGATGGTTCCACCGGGCAACTGCTCTCCAAAGCCGCTGACGGCGCTCTGCAATGGGCCGGTGCCGCAGCCCTGGGTGACAACCTGGGCAACCACATAGCTACCACCACCCTGCAAATGGGCACCTACGGTGTGAACACCTCCAGCGATATTACCGCCGCGCGCTACCAGATAAACGGCAGCACCATGGTGGCGGTATTGCCCGGGACGAATAGTATCGCCTACGGCATAGACGCAGGGAAGAATAATAGAAATGGCGGCGACTATAATGTCTTCATCGGCAATTACGCCGGCACAGCCAATACGACCGGCTGGGCCAACACTGCGACCGGAGAGGAAGCCCTCAGAGACAACACGACCGGCAGCGGCAACACCGCTAGCGGCTTTAATGCCCTCTACTCCAATATTACCGGCATATCAAATACTGCGAGCGGAGCTTCCGCTCTTGTCGCCAGCACGACCGGCAGTGATAATACCGCAAACGGCTATCACGCTCTTTTCGATAATACGACCGGCATGGAGAACACGGCTACCGGTAGTGCGGCCCTCGCGGGAAACGTTACCGGGAGTGGCAATACCGCTAACGGGTTTACTGCCCTCTACTACAACACCACAGGTTCGGCCAATTCTGTTTTAGGTTATGGGGCCGGTCATAATGGAAGCGCCTCCTCTAGTTCCACTCTTGTGGGTTATCAGGCCGGCTACAGCCTTACCTCCGGCAGCGATAATATCTTCTTGGGGTGGCGGGCCGGGTATACCACTGCAAACGGCGCGGGAAACATCGTTATCGGCTATGATAAACGCACCAGCGCTCCCGGGGCTTCCAATGAACTAAATATCGGCGGGTTGCTTTATGGTGACCTCTCCGCTAAGACCATAGGCATCTCCACCCGCGTGCCGCAGGCGGCGCTGGACATTGTCTCCACCGGTACGGCCTCCAATATCTACGCCCAGATCTGGCGCAACGGTTCGGGCGTGGAAGTGGCCAGCATGACCTCCACCGGCGTGCTGTACGCCACCATCCCGCCCGGCGCCGTCACCGGCGACAACCTGGGGAACCACACTGCGACTGAAGTGCTGAAGATGGGCGGCTACGGAGTGAACACCTCCAGCAATATCACCGCCGCGCGCTACCAGATAAACGGCAGCACGGTGCTGGCTGTGCTGCCCGGCACGGAAAGCCTGGCGGTGGGTGTGCGGGCCGGCAATACTGATAATGGTTCAGGCAACACATTTTTAGGATTTGAAGCCGGTTATGTCAACACCACTGCCGCAGGCAATACATTTCTAGGTAGACGGGCCGGCTATGCCACCACGACTGGGCAATACAATACATTTCTGGGGCGGAATGCCGGGATTGCCAACATAACCGGCAGAAACAATACTTTTACCGGAAATGGTGCCGGTGCTTCTAATACATACGGTCAATACAATACATTTGTGGGAGATAGCGCCGGTTATTACAACACTACAGGTGAAAATAATGCAATCTTCGGCGTCACCGCTGGCTACTACAATCAAACCGGTTCTGCGAACACGATGATAGGCGAAGAAGCCGGGTCTGGGGTTACTAATAATTCATTCTCCAGCTCCACGCTTATGGGCTATCAGGCGGGTTACGGTCTGACCACCGGCAGCGATAATATCTTCCTGGGTTTTAAGGCCGGATACAATGTAACCACCGGCACCGGGAATATCATCATCGGCTATAATCAGCTTACGCCCGCTGCGGGCACCAACAATTACCTTAATATCGGCGGCCTTATTGTGGGAGATATGGCACAGAAGTTGGTAACTGTAGCTGGAGATTTGTCCGCCAGGCGCTACCAGATAGACGGCGTTACAGTACTGGCGACCACTGGCTTCAATAATACGTTTATAGGTGAAGATGCCGGATATTCCAATACCAGCGGGTTCCAAAACCACTTCTCGGGTTCCTATGCCGGGTATTCCAATACCTTGGGCAACCGGAATACAATCGTAGGTCAAGCTGGATTCGAAAACACTACGGGTAGTGATAACACCTATATTGGCCACACTGCCGGAGACTCTCTCCCGGCAGGCTCTGCCAACACCATGATTGGTTCTAAGGCAGGATACGGCGGCTACCAGTCTTTTTCCAGCTCCACCCTGATAGGATACGAGGCCGGCACGGAGCTTTCCGGCAGCGATAATATTTTCCTTGGCTTCATGGCCGGGTATAATGTGACCAGCGGCACAGGTAATATTATTATCGGCTATAACAAAACCACCCCCTTGCCAACTACGAGTAACCACTTAAATATCGGCGGCGTGCTATACGGAGACCTCTCGGCTAAGACTATCGGCATCTCCACCCGCGTGCCGCAGGCCGCTCTGGACGTGGTGAGCACTGGCACGGCTTCCAATATCTATGCCCAGCTCTGGCGCAATTCAGCCGGGATAATAGTAGCTTCAATGACGTCCACCGGCGGGATCGCGGTTTCAAGCCTGCAGGTGGCGGGGGCGGCCGTATTTGCGGGCGAATACAATAACGGGAATTCCGGCACGGCCTTTACGCTGGACTGGTCCAAAGGCAATAAACAAAAACTTGTGCTGACTGGGGCTGCGGTGCTGACTTTTAACACCCCGCCAACCATAGCCGCTAATTTTATCCTTAAACTCGTTCAGGATGGTTCCGGCGGACGTACCGTTACCTGGCCGGGCACAGTGAAATGGTCCGGGGGAACGGCCCCGGTGCTCAGTACCGGCGCTAACGCCGTGGATATAATAGGTTTTTACTACGACGGCAGTAATTATTACGGCATGGCCAGCGTCAACTTCCTGTAGCGGCCGTCTGAGTTTTATATTCTTATGATTGACGATATGGCGGATATGCACTTTGGTTTCCCGGCTTTATTTCTTCGGGGCCGGTTTTCGGGGAATGCCTGGCGCTTATTGCTCCTCTTTACGGCGGGCTCTGCTTTAGTGCTGTGTCCCGGGCAGGCTTTTTCGGAGGATAAAGCAAAAGCTTCCGTCGCAAAAGCGTTAGCGGCTATCGAAGCTAAAGAATCTGAATTGTCCGTTTCCCCTCCGACGCCCGGAGCCGGGCTGGAGCGCGGGAAAGACGCCGTCGCCTTCACTTCCAGGCTCCAGGCTCAAGCCGGTCCGAAAGACCGCGACCAACCCCGCAACCAGTCTTCCGGCCTCGTCCTAAGCGCGCGTACGGTGTTCGATACCAAAGCGGACACTATCAGGAAGCGCGTGCTGCTGACGCGCCCCGGCCAGGAAATTTCATTTGCCAGCGAACTGGACAAGGCCGGGAAGCCGTTCGGGCAACTGGTCTCCTCCTCCACGCACGGGGACAGGCAGGTGTACTACCGTGAAAGCGAAGTTATTGTTTATTCCCAGGCCGCGGATGCCGCAGGGTATCCAGCGCTGAAGGAATGGATCTATGCGTCCGCGCCCAACGCCGGCAGCGCCGGAAGCGTGTACTCATGGCGGTTTTCTGGCCGGGAGGGTGACGGCGTATACCTGAACAAAAGGCCTGACGGCGCCGTAGAGGTCAGGTCCTCAATGACGGTGGCGGGCGTTTCCAGCCCTGAACAGCGAGCGCACGTTCTGGATGTCGTTCGCAGGGTATTGGGTCAAAAAGGCCATCTGGGCGGGGACGAGGTGCTGACGGTCCTCGCGCCGCCGGTCTATTGGACTCGCGGCGGCGAAAAGAAAACTGCCGCATTTACCGTTTCGGATGGCTGTCTGCTGTCTTTCCAGATAGCAGAGCCGCCCGCGGCGTATCCGCTCACTATCGACCCTACGCTGAATTACGGGCAGTGGTTGGGCAGCAACCTGTACGCCCCGGTGTATTTCAGGGGTGTCGCCGTGGCTACCGCCGCCGACACCAACGAGATCTATGTGACAGGATACGCTCCCGATATGAATTTTGACGAAAGCGTTACCTTTCAGGGCACGCACAGCGGCGGGGACGAAGCTTTTGTTCTGGAGATAGGGGACGGGGCCACGCCCACCCTGAACTGGGGACAATGGCTTGGCGGCGACGGGGATGATTATCCCCGGTCCATCGCCGTTGCCGGAGACGAGATCTATGTTGTGGGGTGTACAACCTCTTCTACCGGCTGGGAGGGGACCTTTCAAGGGACGCACGGCGGCGCCGGCGAAGACGAGGGTTTTGTGGTAGAAGTGCAGGATGGCGCAACACCCGTGGTGAATTGGGGGCAGTGGCTGGGCGGGATAAGCGATGATTATATTCGGTCTGTCGCGGTCAACGGCGATGAGATCTATGTGGGAGGGTATACATACAGCGGCACCAGCTGGGAAACGGTGACCTTTCAGGGGTCACGCAGCAGCCTGGCTGAGGGGTTCGTGGTAGAGATCCAGGACGGCGCCACACCTGTATTGAACTGGGGGCAGTGGCTGGGCGGCACCGGGGACGATTTTGTTTACGGGGTGGCTGTCTGGGGGGATGAAGTATACGCCTGCGGGCATTCTTACAGCGCCTCGTCCTGGGAAGGGACTTTTCAGGGGACGCACAGCGGCGGAACTGAGGGATTTGTAGTAGAGATCCAGGACGGCGCCACACCTGTGCTGAACTGGGGCCAGTGGCTGGGCGGCACCGGAGATGACTACACCGGAGGGGTGGCGGCCAACGGCGATGAAATCTACGTCGCAGGCGATTCCTTCAGCGCCTCCTCCTGGGAGGGAACCTTTCAGGGGACGCACAGCGGCGGAGATGAAGGGTTTGTGGTAGAGGTGGGCGATGGTGCCACGCCCACGCTGAACTGGGGGCAGTGGCTGGGCGGGAGCGGCAATGATTCCGCTTACGCGGTGGCGGTCAACGGCGATGAGATCTATGCAGCCGGTGATTCCTACAGCGCCACGTCCTGGGAGGGAACCTTCCAGGGAGCTCACAGCGGCTACGACGAGGTGTTTGTCGTGGAAATAGGGGACGGGGCCACGCCAACGGTGAATTGGGGCCAGTGGCTTGGGGGGAGCAGCGATGACTTTGCCAGGTGTGTCGCCGTGGTAGGAGAGGAGATCTATGTTGCCGGATACTCCGATACCGCTTCATCCTGGGAAGCGGTAACCTTTCAGGGGACGCATAACAACCTTATGGATGAGGGCTTTGTGGTCGAGGTCCAGGATGGCGCTACCCCCACGCTGAACTGGGGCCAGTGGCTGGGCGCGGCCAATGCAGACTATCTCCGGGACGTCGCCGTTAACGGCAATGAGATCTATGTTGTGGGCTATTCCACAAGCGCCGCGGACTGGGGAGTGACTTTCCAGGGCACCTACAGTGGCGGCCTTGAAGCGTTCCTTATCGAGATCCAGGACGGCGTCACGCCTGTATTGAACTGGGGGCAGTGGCTGGGCGGCGTCGGGGATGATTATGCCTACTCGGTAGCTGTTAACGGGGACGAGATATACGTGGCCGGAGAATCTTACTCCGCCACAGGCTGGGAGGTTGCGCCCCAGGGAACTTTCTCGGGGGGTAACGAGGGCTATGTCGCTGAAGTCCAGGATGGGGCTCTGCCTACGGTGAACTGGGTGCAGTGGGTGGGGGGATCGTCATACGACTATATACGCTCTGTAGCCGTGAGCGGAGATGAGATCTACGCGTACGGCTACGCGAATAGTTCTCTGGGCTGGGAAGCGACTATGCAGGGATCCCGCGTCGGTTATGACGTGTTTGTAGTCGAAATACAGGATGGCGCACCCCCGACCGTCAACTGGGGGCAGTGGATAGGCGGGGACGGTACTGATTCCCCGGCGATGGGTCCCCGCGGGGTAGCTGTAAGCGGCGATGAAATATACGTGGGCGGCTATTCTTCAGACCCGGTGGGTTGGGAAACAGTCACTTTTCAGGGGACGCACAGCGGCCTAACTGAGGGGTTTGTGATAGAGATCCAGGACGGCGCCACGCCTGTATTGAACTGGGGTCAGTGGCTGGGCGGCACCGGGAATGACTACGTCTACGCGGTGGCGGTCAACGGCGATGAGATCTACGCGGGCGGAGATTCTTTTAGTGCCACAAGCTGGGAGAGGACTTTCCAGGGCACGTTTAGCGGCGGAGACGAAGGCTTTGTCATAGAAATACAGGATGGAGCCTCGCCTACCCTGAATTGGGCGCAATGGCTGGGCGGCACCGGTGCGGATTACGTCAATTCACTGGCTGTCAATGGGGACAATATCTACATCGGGGGGGTTACCGACTCTCAGACATCATGGGAAAGCCCGCTTTTCGGCACTGTGGGGGCGAGGGAAGGGTTTGTCGTTAAGCTTCAGGACGGCTTCACCCCTATATTTAAGTGGGTGCAGTGCCTAGGTGGTGGAGGCTCCGATTACCTTTATGGAATCGCCATTAAGGGTGACGTGGTATACGTCTGCGGGCATTCTTACTCTACCACATGGGAACCGGTGACCTTCCAGGGGATACGTAAGGGTGCCAGCGACGGCTATGTTATAAAACTCACAGATGAAAGCAATATCATGATGTACCCGAATTTTTAGCATTCTGAAATTAGGCCGCCATGCATATGCACATGCGTATCAATAAAAACAGGTCCGATTTTTGCGCAGTTCCGGAAACTGCGCTTCAAAGTCAGCGAAGAGGTTCATCATTTATACATTGGAGCGTTGTAGGGATAGCGTTGTAGTAAAGCGGGCCCACAGGACAAACTTATGACCAATCTTAAAATAACGATACTCAGCATCGAGGACGATGAACATCTGGCGGACCTGCTAGGCAGCCTGCTGGACGAAGCCGGCTACGGGGTCGTGCATTTCTACGACGCCAATAGCGCTCTTGAATGGCTTAAGACCAACAAGCCGGACCTTATAATTTCTGACATCGGCCTGCCGGGCATCTCCGGCACGCAGTTCTGCCGGCTGCTCAAAAGCGATGCTGCCACCGAGGACATCCCCGTAATGATGCTGACTTCCCTGGGGGATGAACTGCATAAAGTTGAATCGTTCAAACTGGGCGCGGACGACTATGTAGTCAAGCCTTTTTCCAATGCCGAACTGCTGGCCCGCATAGAGGCCCTGCTGCGCCGCTGCCGCCACGGCGGGCAAACCGACAGGCTGCTGGTTTCGGGGGCGCTGGTGCTGGATATGGATACTGGGGACGTCTCCGCGGAAGGGGAGCGACTAACCCTGCTGCCCAAGGAATACTCTCTGCTGGCCATGTTCCTTAAGCGCAAGGGGCATATACTGCGCTTCTCGTTTATCGAGGACGCCGTGTGGGGCGGCAATGCCATTGCCACCAGGGACACTATAAAAGTGACTGTACACCGGCTAAAAGCAAAACTAGGAAAATACTCCGACTGTATAGAGCCGATTATAGGTCAGGGCTATAAATGGGTGGAAAAGTAGGGGGCTAGTGTATGGCTTGCTGTTGCGCGAAAAATACAACCAAAGTGTAACCGCGGTTTAACCGCCGTGTAACTTTGTGCCGCTAAGATATCAACGAGAAAGTTTATCCAGCACTTGTTTTTCGGGGCGGATAGGTGCGGTCACCTCGGATGTATTGCGGAATGCAAGCGGATATTATTGCGGAGGCGTCTTTTATGCACATGAAACTGAATATTACGCGGATTCTGTCATTGTCCGTCCTGTTGCTGCTGCCGGCTTTTGCGGCGGCGGGGCAGCGCAAGGCCGTAAAAAAGGCCGCGTTGCCTAGGCTGGTTTCGGACGGCGCTGCCTTCAGGGCTTTCAGCAAACCCGCCGCGGGTGCCGGGAGCACTACTACCGAGGATGGTGGGGAGGTCTCGGGCGCCGAAGTCAACGGTGCGCAATCCACCAGTGGTGCGGGGGTGTCGGTTGGAGTCCCAATCGGAACCGGGTTAAAGGCTACAGGGTCATCCAGTCCTGGGGTTTCCGCATCGGGGGGATCAGTGAGTGGTAGTGCAGGCTTCTCTACGCCCGCCTGGAAGGTTCCGGCGGGCTGTGCTATAACGCCAGTTACCTGGCCGCCTGGGTTGAGTGCGTATCAGGGGGGGACGCCGACGCAAAGGACTGCGGTAGGGGGAATGGCGGCCTACCAGATGTTGCCGTATCAGCCACAATCCCAGCCGAATGGAAGGATAGCTGGTCTTGCGTACGGCTGCAGTACCGAATTTTCCGTTTCAGTCAATCCCTGCGAGTGGGGCGATCCTCTGGTCGCCAAAGGGTGTCAACGCAGCGGAGTGGATGTTATGCTCTATTATGGTCAGGACTCTTGCGCTCTGGAGTTCGGTCGAGTTTATTACTTGAACGTGCGTCCGCTGGGAAGGCAAAGCAGCGCCTGGAGTGATTGCAAATATTATCTTTCACATTACCTTGAAAACTCCACATTTTATTCCCACGGCAACTCACCCGCGGCCATCTCTCCTTCGGAGAAGTGTCTGCCGCCACCGGCAATGACCACCGGGGAGAAAATTGACTGGCTCTGTAGCATGGCGGAAAATCAAGGGCCCAATTGCCGCACCCGCGCAACCACGCTCCTGCCATATATTTCAGACTATGCCAAATATCCCGGGTTGGATACGCGGGGGTGCCCGTCGGCGCCTTCGGCCGGCCAGCAGTGCAATGCGCTGATGTGTTCCGGCGGGTCGCTTCAACTTACGTCTTATAACGTCAGCCCTAAGCCGCCGGCTTGCGCGGGCAAGAGGGCCGGGCAGGCGTGCTCTTCGGGGGAGGGCTGCATGCTCTCGCAGCCGACGGCCTGCAATTAGCTCTTGTAGCGGTTTTGCGGTGTTTGCTTTTTCGGACTGGATAGGCGCAGGCGTTACGGTTGTATTGCGGAATCCAGCGAATATTATTGAGGAGGCGTTGTTATGAATATGAAACTGAATATTACGCGGATCCTGTCATTGTCCGTCTTGTTGATGCTGCCGGCTTTTGCGGCGGCGGGGCAGCGCAAGGCCGTAAGAAAGGCCGCGTTGCCGAAGCTGGCCTCGGACGGCTCCACCTTCAGGGCTTTCAGCAAACCCGCCGCGGGTGCGGGGAGCACTACTACCCAGGACGGTGGGGAGGCCTCGGGCGCCGAAGTCAACGGTGCGCAATCCACCGGCGGTGCGGGCGTGTCGGTTGGCGTGGGTATTGTTCAGAACCCGGGGGGTGTACAGAATACAGGAACCTCTCGCGCTGGCGCGGCCGGCGGCAGCGGCGGAAAAACATCCAGTGCGGGCAGTTCCGCGGCAAAAGGCTACTGGTGCGTTTCCGACGCAGGCCACCTTGACACCCAACTAGGCACACGCTTGGTCTATAACGGTGCGGGACCAGCCCCCGCAATGGGAAGACAGGCTTGTAGATGCGAAAATGTGGATCTTTCAGAGAGCGGGCAGAGCCGACACAGGAAAATGAGCAGGGGGGAAGCTATTTCCTTCTCTTTCGTCACGGACGCAAGCGAGCGGGTGGGCGCTTTTGAAACCGGCATGAACACCAGCGGGGCCACTGTTCCAAGATTCATGACGCTATCGGAGTATCCCTGCGACTTCAGTTACGCGGGGTTTGACTCAAAAAATGGTTGTGCCGGGACGGGGAATTACGCCGGCGGAGTGGTATTCAAGGTCGGGCAGGTAGATTACTCGGCATGCCAGTTAAAGCCCAATACCCGGTATTACTTTAACGTCCGCAATGAGAATCCCTCCACCGGGGATGTGCGCCATCCTAACTCCCGCGGACAGGATACCTGCGAGCCGGGCGACACCTGCGGTTTTGTGTTCGCCCCTCAATTCGGAGGAAGCAATAATAGCGCCGCCGAGGCTGTGCCTGCCGGCGGTGCTGCCGGAGCTATGGGAAACGGCACTCCTGCCGCTGAGCAGTGCAATGCGCTGATGTGTTCCGGCGGGTCGCTTCAACTTACGTCTTACCACTTCAGCCCGCCGCCGCCGGCTTGCGCGGGCAAGAGGGCCGGGCAGGCGTGCTCTTCGGGTGAGGGCTGCCTGCTCTCCCAGCCGACGGCCTGCAATTAGCTCTTGTAGCGGTTTCGCGGTGCTTGCTTTTTCGGGCTGGATAGGCGCAGGCGTTACGGTTGTATTGCGGAATCCAGCGGATATTATTAAAGAGGCGTCTTTTATGAGCATGAAACTGAATATTACGCGGATCCTGTCATTGTCCGTCCTGTTGCTGCTGCCGGCTTTCGCGGCGGCGGGGCAGCGCAAGGCCGTAAGAAAGGCCGCGTTGCCGAAGCTGGTTTCGGACGGCGCCGCCTTCAGGGCTTTCAACAAACCAGCCGCGGGTGCGGGGAGCACTACTACCCAGGACGGTGGGGAGGCCTCGGGCGCCGAAGTCAACCGTGCGCAATCCACCGGCGGTGCGGGTGTGTCGGTAGGTGTGGGTATTGTTCAGAACCCGGGGGGGGTACAGAATACAGGAGCTTCTGGCACTGGCGCGGCCGGCGGCAGCGGCGGTTTCTCGACCGCAGGGAGCGGGGGCTTCTCACGTGGGCCAGCTTCCGCTTCGGCTTTGGACGCTCAAGCTTGCGCGTGGATATCGGAAACAAGTCCCACCCCTTCACTGTTCCCATCTCTCCCTTGCTCGTCCGCAAACGAGGGGGCCGTAAGCCATAATTCACAAAACCAGGGGAACTTCACCTGCATCTGCGACCACAGCGAGAACCCCTCAGCCGCGTCCAATCCGGTCAATCTGGAGCCCGTCTCTTTTTCGGGCGCGTCTGAGAGCCTTTGCTCAATGTACGGTCTCATGACGAATATCGTGCTGCCCCGTGGGGGAAATACAAGTATACGCCTGCCTATAACGGCAATGCAGGGCTATTCATTCGCCTTTAAGACGGGGCCTGTAGGGGAAAAGGGAGCGGCCAAAACCAATTATCTGGACGCGCAGCAGTATATGAGCCTCAGCAAGAACACATGTGATTATGATCAGGAACTGGTTGCTAAAAAATGTGCCAAGGGGCAGACTAACAATGACGGCCCCCACATCTATTATAAAGTGGGCGGAACGAGCCCCTACGAGTGTATTCTTGAGCCCAATACCGTGTATTACATTAACATTAGGAATGCGATTCGGAAGTCTAATACACGGGAGTTTATCGATACTTGTCCAGGCATGTGCAGTTTTATGCTTTTTTAATGCAATCCAGGTGGGCCAGGTGGCGCTTATTAATACTATCGAGGTAACAGTATGAGCACGAGGCGAAATATTGCGGGGATTTTGTCGCTGGTAATATTGTTCCTGTTGCCCCCGGCTTTTGCGGCGGCAGGGCAGCGCAAGGCCGTAAAAAAGGCCGCGTTGCCGAGGCTGGTTTCGGACGGCGCCGCCTTCAGGGCTTTCAGCAAACCCGCCGCGGGTGCGGGGAGTACGACTGCCCAGGGCGGTGGGGAGGCCTCGGGCGCCGAAGTCAACGGTGCGCAATTCACCGGCGGTGCGGGCGTGTCGGTTGGCGTGGGTATTATACCCGCCAGTGGAGGGATGACTGGTGCCAACTCTTCTTCTAAATCGCCTGCTTCGGGAGGACAGGCGACCGGCTCCGCCAAGACCGCCTCGGTCTCCGGTGCGCCGCCGCAAGATTGTCCGTCCACAACAGCAACCATTGTGCCCTTGCAGGGACACCGCATATGGAAGTTGGGACGAGGTCAATCGCTCGCGTTTGAGTTTACCACAGGTCCCAACTCCGTTGGGGAAATCGATACGGTTGAAACAGCTGACATTGCCATGGCAAGTCGTTATGCCACGTTCTCGACCTGTCCCGGAGATTTTTCGGTAAAGACATCCGATTGGTTTGTGTCGGGTTCGGCATTAACCGCCGGCCTCAATTATTACACGGGCGAGCAGAAGCACCCCGGATTCGCTAATCTCCGACCCAACACGCGCTACTATTTCAACATCCGCCATGCGGTTCAAAGCGCCTCCGGGCTTGTCGAATCATGCCCGACATCCTGGGGAGAGACGCCGGTGCCGTATTGTGCGTTTTGGTTGGAGTATTCTGGCGACTGGGCCATAGGCGGTGTGAAGCCGGGCGGATCAACGGTAATCCCCGCTTCACCCGAATGTGCTCCTCCTCCGGCTATGACAGCCGAAGAGAAGATGCAATGGTGTATCAACGATCCGGAAAACAAACAGGTTTACGGGGCCAATGTGTCCACCTATTGCGGAGGCATTCTTTCCTATATATCCGGATATGTCAAGTACCCCGGGCTGGACGTGCGGGGCTGTCCGATGACCAATAATTCATTGCCGTGCGGCGGCTTCAGCCCATGCTATCAATAACGGGGATATTAACTATCCGATTACGGCGTAGGGCGCAGCCTGACTTGTTTTAAAGAGTGCCACCAGAGTGTAAAGCCGGTTATTATTGAGGAGGCGTTATGAATATGAAACTGAATATTACGCGGATCCTGTCATTGTCCGTCTTGTTGCTGCTGCCGGCTTTTGCGGCGGCGGGGCAGCGCAAGGCCGTAAGAAAGGCCGCGTTGCCGAAGCTGGCCTCGGACGGCTCCACCTTCAGGGCTTTCAACAAACCCGCCGCGGGTGCGGCGAGCACGACTACCCAGGACGCTGCGGAGGACTCAAACACCGAAGGCAACAGTGCGCAATCCACCGGCGGTGCGGGCTTGTCAATGGGCGTCGCGGTCAACCCCGGCTCCTCCAAAGGCTCATTAGGTGTTGTGGGCGCCGCTCCTGGCAAGTCGGCGGGCGGACGTGCCGCTTCCTCCGCTCCCGCTCCCTCGATCCCTTCGGGTTGCAGGGTGATAACCTCCGGGCCTGGATCTACGGAAGATTCCCTCCCGCGCCAAGTGGTCATGGACCGGGGTGAAATGTTCGCTTTTGAATTCACCGTGGGGGACTATTCGGCGCCTATTTCGATTGGTACCGGATATGCCGCCGCGATGTCTCCCGATGGCGGGTATGGGCTTTCCCAACACCTGAGTCTTTCTCAGAATCCCTGTGATTTTTCACAAAAGTTGGACGCGGCCGGCTGCGCGATTTATCGTGACCAGGACTCTTTCTTTTATTACTACAAGGACGATGTCTGGTATGACGCACAAAACAGACCGAACAGAGGTTTTTGCAAAGTAACGCCGGGCAAGACCTATTATTTCAATGTGGCGAATGTGACATCCAACGGGGTGGATTCTTGTAAACCTGGCTTCACTTGCGCCTATACGATTTTCCATGGAGGGGGGCGCCAAATCAAGCAGGGGAATTCTGCCGCTGCCCCCACGCCTGTGGCCGAGTCCGTCTGCGTGCCGCCCCCGGCAATGGCGGCTGCTGAAAAGATAGAATGGTTCTGCAGTCAGCCGGGAAATCAGGGGCCAAACTGCCAGGTTAAGGCAAAAACCCTGCTTCCGTATATTTCCGACTATGCCAAATACCCGGGCCTGGATGTGCGCGGCTGCCCATGTACGGCGACAAATCCCTGTTTATAGTTACATAAGACATGGGCGATTTGGCGCAAATACGCATTGATATGGAATATTGGGCCGGTTTGAGAGTAAGAGGGACGCCGCCATGAACATAAAACGTCGTGTAACAGGAATCCTGTCGGTGTCTGTTCTGTTGCTGCTGCCGGCTTTTGCGGCGGCGGGGCAGCGCAAGGCCGTAAAAAAGGCCGCGTTGCCTAGGCTGGTTTCTGACGGCGCCGCCTTTAGGCCTTTCAGCAAACCCGCCGCGGGTGCGGGGAGCACTACTACCGAGGATGGTGGGGAGGCCTCGGGCGCCGAAGTCAACGGTGCGCAATCCACCGGCGGTGCGGGCGTGTCGGTGGGCGCCGTGGATAAACAGGTCGCCCAGGGCTCAGGTCTGTCGTCGAGAAGAGGGGGAGGCGGTTTCCCGGGCCAGCCTGCCTGTACGCCAAGAGCGGCCGTCACGAGCGTACAGAGTGTTTGTTCGTGGAATTATACCGGTACTGTCGGCCCTGCGCCGCTAATGCCGTCTGGTGCCTGTACACAAAGTAATGCCGGTGCATTTGTTGACTTTGGCCCCGCTCGTTCATACACCTGTGTCTGCTCACAGCAACCCGTTGTGACCCAAGCCGCGGTTGTTTGCCCAAAAATTCTAACAACTCCCACAACTCAGGGGCCGGTGCCGGCAGGCTGCTCGATTCTGCCCGTTACTTGGGCGCCTGGTCTGGAAATGCGCCAGGGGATGGAGAGGACGCCGCGCCAAACGATTAATGCGGGAGAAATGCAGGCATTCAGAATGACGGGAACATCTTTGCCTGGAGGTCATGTTTCAATCGACTACGCCCACTGCAATACCGATTTTTCCGTTTCGGCCAATGCGTGCGATTGGGAAACTGTTAATGTGTGCGCAGCAGGCGGCATAAATCCCAATATCGTTGTCCAGACGTCCGACCAACCCAGGCTTATCGGTGCATGTGTGATGGAGGCGGGGAAGCCCTTTTACCTCAACGTGCGCCCCAGTGTGCGCGGTGCAGGTGCGCAGATGATGGGCGAAAACTGTCCATATTACCTTTCGTGGTAAATGAGGGGGCGTTTATGAACAGCAAACTGAATATTACGCGGATCCTGTCATTGTCCGTCCTGTTGCTGCTGCCGGCTTTCGCGGCGGCGGGGCAGCGCAAGGCCGTAAAAAAGGCCGCGTTGCCTAGGCTGGTTTCTGACGGCGCCGCCTTTAGGCCTTTCAGCAAACCCGCCACGGGTGCGGGGAGCACTACTACCCAGGACGGTGGGGAGGCCATGAGCACCGAAGTCAACGGTGCGCAATCCACCGGCGGTGCGGGCGTGTCGGTTGGCGTGGGTATTGTTCAGAACCAAGGGGGCGTACAAAATACAGGGACCTCTCGCGCTGGAGCGGCCGGCGGCGGCGGAAAAACATCCAGTGCGGGCAGCTCAGCGACAGCGTCCCCTGCGTCCGCGGCCGCAGTCCCTTCCGGGGTAATTATCGCAAAATGGACGGCGGGGCCGTTTGCCGCCGACCCCGCGTTTGCAACGGGGCAATCTTATGCCCTGGAGTTTATGAGCGGAACCGACACCTCTATCGGCAGCTTCTCCACCTGCGAAACAACCTCCTACGGTGACAACCATGAGGTGGCTATTTCACAGTCGCCGGGAGATTTCAGCGGCACAGATATAACTTGTCACCGGGTTTTTGGCCCCCTTGGAGGCCATCTGTCTTACGTAACCGACTCCGGAACAAAAGCAAAACAACCTGGGGTGTATTGTTTTCTGAAACCTTCCACGAAATACTACATCAACCTCAGGTTCATCGGCTCGCAGGCTAGGCAGGCAAACTGGTCGCTGACCGATGAATGGAAGTGCATGCCGCAATACAATAGGTGTGATATTCATCTCGGCCACTCTCCGCAAAAAGACGCAACTGGGCCGGCCCCCATCATTTCGAACACGGCTTCCCCGACGATCACCCCCACTCGTCCCACACCGATGACCAGCGCGGAAAAGATAGAGTGGTTCTGCAGTCTGCCGGAAAACCAGGATGCCAACTGCCGCGGGCGGGCAACTGCGCTGCTCCCCTACATTTCCGATTATGCTAAGTACCCCGGCCTGGATGTGCGGGGTGACCCCTTGGATACCAGCCTTCCCTGCGGCGGTTTCAGCCCATGCAATGAGTAGAGGGTCGGAATATCAAGGCGACGTTGTGAACGCCAAATGGAATACAGCGGGGAGTCTGTTATTGTCCCCGGCTTTCCCGGCCGGAGTGCAGCGCATATTGTTATAGCCGATCTCCACATGCCTGAAATGGCCGGTAATCCCATGGTAGCCATGCTGGGTATGTCTCTCGGCCTTTCGGGTTCCCAATGCTGACAATCACCGGGGCGGCGTTTCCCGAACTTGTGGATATACGGATACCGAAATAGATCCCCGTGCTTTTAAAACCGGCTGACTTCGACAAAAGATCACGCGAGGCTGAATGGATCGCTAAAAAACAATACAAAAACCGTAACCGTAATGTAACTGTTATATAACCGCGGTTTAACCCGGTGTGCGTAGACTATAAGTATGAAAACGCTCGCCGGCATACTGATAACCCTCCTGGCCTCGGGTTCCGTTCTGAA
>MGTU01000006.1 GCA_001799615.1 Elusimicrobia bacterium GWA2_61_42
TTCTTTATTCGCAGTTATCATCGGATTAGACATAGTTTTTATTCCCCTTTAGATTTTTTGTTGGCTACACCCACTACAGAGCATTTTTTATGCCAGCGCCAAAACACCCCGGGAACACTCAGCGTTCCCAATGAAAGGCCCCGCATGCGCCAGCCTCCGGGCCCTGCGGGCCTTCTTTTGAAAATATTTATTCTCTTTTGAAAATAAAACGGACGCCCCGGGGATAATCCCCGGGGCGCACGCTCCACCGCTTCTCGCGGGCTGTTAATCAGCCTTAACGCAGGCTTGCGGGCCCTTTTCAAGACCCTTAAACTTGCCGCACAGGCTGGTCTTAAGCAGCACGGCCTGCTCTCCGGGCGTATAGAGTGAAAAACCCTTGTCAAAATAGGCCACGGCCTTGGCGTTGTCCTTGCCAAGCAGGAGCATGCTGGCGCCCATATACGAGCTCTTTACCGCCAGCCAGTTGTCGTTCCGCTCTATGACCCCCTCGTAAAGTTCGAGAGCCTTGGCGGGTTCCTTCTTGCCGCTGTAGCAGGAGGCCAGCATATACTGGTACCAGTCCTTCTGAAATTCAGGAGCCGCGGCGTGCGCCTTCTGAAAATTTGTCATCGCGCCGTCCATATCCTTTTTCAATAAGCTGCCGGAAGCCACATAATCGTAGCCCTGCCAGGAAGCTGCGTCCTTTTCCACCATCGCTTTTCCCTCTCCGATCAGCCCGTCCGGGTCCTTCATTTTTTTTATTATGGACATGCTGTGCGGCACTAGCGTGCTCTTCGCGAATGCCAGGTACTTCCTGGTCCGCTCCATTTCCTTAGCCATATACTCGCTGCTTTGTTTCGGCGTCATTTTCCGCTCGTGGGAAAGCCCTCTCAAAAGATCTTCCGCCGCCTTAAGATCCGAAGCGAACGCGGAGTCGGCGGTATTGTCCACGGTGGTATTTACGGCCTTGGGCTTGTTTTCCGCCTGTGCTACGGCCACATCCACGGCCGCTGACGCCAGGGAGCCCAGCAGCGGAAAGGCCGCTGCGAGCAGCGCTTGAATTATAAATTCTTTTTTCATATTTTTTTATCTCCTGTTATTTTCTACTGCATTCGCTACAGAGCAATTCTTATGCCACAGCAGTTTTAAATAAAAATGCCGGCTCACATCTGCGCGGCGAACAGTTCCCGGAACTCCGCGTCCGTTTCCTTAAGCTCCTCAAAGCTGCCGTCCGCGGATACCGCCCCGTCCCGCATCACCACTATCCTGCTCGCCCTCTTTACGGTGGATAACCGGTGCGAGACATAGATCAGGATCTTTCCGCGGCAGAGTTCCTGCACGCTCGCCAGCAGGGATTCCTCGGCCGCGCCGTCCAGCGCGGAGGTGGATTCGTCCAGCAGCACCACGTCCGGGTCGTGCATGAGCATCCTCGCGAGAGTGATGCGCTGCCTTTGCCCTCCGGAAAGATTGGAGCCGTTATCCCTGAGCGGGAGGGAAAGCCCGGAATGCAGCTCACGGATGTCCTGCATGAAAGGCAGGGCGACCACTTCCTCGAACCTTTTGGCATCGGGCTCTGAAAGGCCGGCGGTTATGTTTTCGGCGATAGTGCCGGGAAAAAGCTGCGGGGCCTGGGCCACGTGATAAACTTTTTTCCTGAGGCTCTCCAGGGAATAATCTTTGGCAGGGAGCCCGTTCAGGCTGACCCCGTCGGCCAGATACAGCCTGGTAAGCAGTTTTCCCAGGGTGGATTTACCGCAGCCGGAACGGCCGACTATGGCCACGCTGTCTCCGGGCTTAAGGTCGAGGGAAAAGTTCTTTATGACGTCTTTTTTTCCGTTATAGGAAAACCCGTCCATTTTAAAGGAGAGGGCGTCCACCTTCAGCAGTTCCTGCGTCCCGCCTTTCTCAGCCTTGGCGCGCAGCTCCTGCTCGAGGAAATCGAAGCTTGCGCGCACGTCGCGCATCCCCAGAGAAATGCCGCTCAGGCTGCCCAGGGCTCCGAAATAGATGCCCATGATCATGTTAAGGAACATCACTTCCGGGAAGGAGATCCTCTTCATGAAGAACAAGGCCAGGGTGCCGAGGAGCAGGCCGTTTTTAAGCAGGTCCATCAGGAACATCATGAACATATTGACGTTGCGGACATGAAGCCCCAGCTCGTTGGAATCTTTTTCCATCCCTTCCACGTGTTTGGCCACGGACGAGGAAAAGTAAGCGTAGTTGGTAAGCTGTTTTATGCTCTCTATATTCTGAACCACGCCGAATATGTTCTTGAATTTGTCCGCGTAGGAGACCTGGTAGTCGGCCGTCATTTTTTTAAGTTTTTTATTTACGGTTCTATAGCCGAAGTAACTGAGCGGCAAGAGCAGGATCGCCATGGCGAAAAGCGCCATGTTGACCGAAGCGATAAACGCCATGGCCACCGAGATAGTCACGATGGAAACCGTGGTGGACGGCAGACTGTCCGCGGCCAGGCTGAAGGCCTGATCGGTAAGCATTTTTATCCTGCTGACGAAATAACCGGCCTCCCTGTGCTGAAAAGCCTGGTAATCCATCCGGAACAGCTCGTGGTAAAGCTCCCGGCTGAAATTGGATTTAAATTTAAAGGAGAACCGCAGGTATAGCTGGGTAACGCCCAGGTTCAGGAGGTACCCCAGCAGAAAGCACCCTACGAAAAGTCCGCCATAAAGGAAAATGCTGCCGGGCTCGGGCACGGGAAGCGAAGCCGCTTCCAGCATCTCGCGCACGGCCACCGGCGCGACGAAGGCGATAAGCGCCTTGACTACCGCCCCCAGCAGCAGCACCAGGACGTACTTATAGTATTTTCTCAAATGAGGAATAATTCTTTTTTCTAACATATTATATCTGCCTGAACTTGTTTGCTTTTACCAGTTAAATGTCTGCAGAGCAATTATTGTGCCAATGGCAAGAACCGGACCGCAAGCCGCGTCCTTTTTCCGGTTAAGCACGGCCCTAAGGCGACCGGCGGCGAAAATATTGGCGGGTCAGAAAACCAGCGTGGTCACCCCGTCTTTTTCAAGCACTTCCAGTTTCTCCCCTTTCCAGCTGAAGACGCCGTTGTCCAGCTCCACCCCGCCGCTGTAGACCGTCACCCCGTTTTTAACCCTGGTCTTTTTCGCCTTTATCACCGCAGCCGGGGCTTCCTCCAGGGCCAGCTCAAAGCGGCCCTCCGCCCTATAGTGCAGCACCGGAAATGATTTCGCGAAGCGCACGGCGTTCTCGTTCTTCTTTCCGGAATTGTATTCTATCATGGTCGCGCCCCGCTCGAAGATACGCAGCTGCTCGTATTCCGTCAGCATCACAGGCGCGTAGACCGCGATATCGGCGGGCTTAACGCTGCGGAACACCAGCTCATAGCGCTTGCCGGGCCGGGCCCGGAACTTGTCCAGTTTAATTTTATTCACTGCCAGGTCCGCCGCGAGGGCGGCTTTTATCCCGACGCGCATTTTATCCGCTTCATAACGCGCGTATACCCCCTTCAGCCTCTCCTCGGCGCTGCCTGCCGGCTTTATATTCGCCAGCAATATCGTATCCAGGCTGCTGCCAAAGCCGGATATTTTTCGGAACAGGCCTTTCTTCCAGCCCGGGGCCGCCTTATCCAGGTTATAGGCCAGCCCCGCGCCGGTATAATAGGCATAACCCATCCAGCGGCTCATATCCGGGCGCGCCATCTCCAGCAGATAACGCCGCACGACCTCGCGCACCGTATCGGTGGAGGAATAGCCTGCGAAGCGCGGGTCCGCCTCGGTCTGCGGCAGCGGTTTTATGTCGTCGTTCTTGCCGAGTTCCGCGCTCCAGCCCGTATAGCGCGCCGTTCCCTCGGTCAGCTCCATGTACTGCTCTATCGAGACGATGTCTCGCGGCAGCCGTGCGCGCCGCGCGGCGCGGGCCGCCATAAAATCCCGCCAAAGTTCCGCTATCCGGCCCGGATCTTTTTCATCCATGATGTCGGCCAGCACGCGGCCTTCCAGCCCCAGCAGCAGGCAGTTCTCCTCGTCCTGGTACGGATAATCCAGTTTTGTAAGTTTCGGGCGCCTGGCGTTTTTTTCTTTTTTGGGCAGGAAGTTCTTTTCGGCGTACTGGTAGGCATGCAGCAGTTCGTGCACCAGGCTGCCTTGATATTCGCGGTAAGTTTTTGCGTACTTCCCTTCCGCCAGCCCCTGCTTCTTCATCAGGGCGTTCGCATATTCATCGAAAACTTCCATGGTGTTCAGCGACACCATCGGCACGCCGTTCTCCTGGCCCGCGGCGAAGCCGTAGTAGAAAGTGCGGTCCGGCCTGTGACAGAAGGTTTTATCGAGACCCGGCAGCTTTATGTTTTCCTTGACGCAGTCCGCCGGCGGGCTTGGGTGCCCTATAATGACGTCCAGTTTTTCCGGGAAGACCAGCTGCAGGGGGACGGCCCGCATATCCGCGCCGGGCCAGACGTTTTCCCCTTTCTGCTGCCAGAAATTATAGGCTTCGGCGGCGCGGTAAAGGTCAGCGTCCGTAAGCGTAACCCCGGCTTTTTCGAAGATAGCCGCGGCCTCCGGTGGCATCGCGGAAAGAGGGGCGCAGACCTGCGCCAGCAGCAGGACTGTAAAAGCGCATTTTATCGTCTTGATCTCTTTCATTTTATCAGCCGTGCCCCCGGCACCGATCTTTGTTTTGGCGCTTTGTGTTCAGTCGTTAGTTACCGCGTCTGAAGGGCGCGAGCCGCCGGCAGCCAGCGACATGTCTTTGCGGTACTGCGCCACCGACCGGCGCGAAAGTTCCACGCCGTGGCGGTCCTTCAACTCGCCCCGGAGTTTTTCATCGCTCAGCTCCGGCTTTTCGGCGGCTATCGCGTAAAGGCGCTCCAGGTTCACCTGCTTGGCGCTGGGCAGCAGCACGCTCATGGGAGCCTCGGTGCCCCAGGGCAGCTGCACCGACTTGTTGGACACCAGCCGGTTCAGCACGCTGGCGTCCACCTCCAGGTTCTTGGCCAGCGTCTTCTGGGACAGCGGGCGGCGCCGCCCCGGCTCGCCGGTCAGGAGGTATTCGGTCTGTATGTTTAAAAGGATCTCGAGGGCCCTGTACAGCGTGGTCTTGCGTTTGTCGGCGAATTCCACGCGCTTGAGGAGTTTCTCCACCTTCTGGCGCTCGGCCGGCGGCAGGCCGCCGGTCAGCTCGTCCAGTTTTTCCTGGTTCACCTTGTAGCGGCCTTTCCAGATCTCGCGGTGGAAGAAAGCCAGCGCCGGGGCGCCGTCCTCTATTTCTATGCCGGCCACGGCGCTGTACACCTGCCCGGCGGGGGCTTCGGGCGCGCCTTCGAATTCGGCCTGGATA
This sequence comes from Elusimicrobia bacterium GWA2_61_42, assembly GCA_001799615.1. Lineage (GTDB taxonomy): Bacteria > Elusimicrobiota > Elusimicrobia > Elusimicrobiales > UBA9959 > UBA9959. Next base: position 5,308 of record MGTU01000006.1, read on the forward strand.
TAGGCCCTGTTCACGAAATCCCTCAGGCGCCCGGCGTCGGCCACCGTAATGTCGCATTCCTCGGCCCGCTCCACGTCGGTCATCACGGCGTCTTTTAAAAAACAGGCCTCGAACTTTTCCTGCCCTATGCCCTGCATTATCCCCACCAGGTCGCCGGTGCCGTCGGCGAGCTCCGGCAGGTCGCCGCCGGAAAGTTTCAGGCCGTAGCCGGCGTAGCGGCGGGCCGCGTAGCGGGCGGAAGGGAACTCCGCCAGGTTGATGGCGCCCGAGGCCTTCAGCAGGCTGAAGAAGCGGTTGCCCTCCAGCTCTTTCAGCATTTTCTCGAACTCTTCCTCCGGCATTTCGGCCATGTGCGCCATTTTAAGCGCGCCCATCAGCGCCATGGAGGTTTTAGTTTTGCCGGAAGCGTTGAGCTTGAACTTCATATAGGATTTCCTTTAATACCGCGCCGCTGCCGCCTGAAAATATTTATGCCCTCCGGTATTATACGCAATATATTTAAAGCAGAGCAATTTTAATGCCAGTCGCGCCATCCCCTCTGCGCGCCCCGGCGCCGCCAATGACCGCGCGGCCCGCCTGAATTTCTGTATAATATCAACGGGGCAAGCCATTTTCACCTGAAAACACTCTGTTTCAAAAGAGAATCTATGGAAAAACTCAATATCCTGGTACTGGAAGACGACAAGCTGGCGCAGAAAGTCATGGCCGCGCAGTTGGGCGCGCACAACGTGGACCTGGCCGGCGACCTGAAAACCGCGCTTAAGAAGCTGGAGACAGGCCGCTACGATATCGGTTTCTTCGACCTGATGCTGGGTCCGGACGACGATTACTCGGGCCTGAAGGCCATCGCGGCCGCGGCGGGCAAAGGCGTCCACGCCGTAGTGGTCTCCAGCTCCGACTCGGACGAGATCATAGACCGGGCCTATGAGCTGGGCGCCGGGGATTTTTACGCCAAAGGCAACGAAGAATCCAACGTGGCGGAGATCCTGCGCAAGTTCATCCAGAACAGAAAAGCGGCGGGCGCGGCCGATATTTTCACCACCTCCTTTATAACCAACGACGCCGAGACCAGGGAAGCCGCGCGCGAGGCCCTGAAATACGCCCCCACGGAGCTGCCTATCCTTATCCTGGGCCCGTCCGGCACCGGCAAGACCTCCCTGGCCAAGGTGCTGCACGAGCACTCCGGCCGCGACGGGGCTTTCGTTTCCATCAACTGCTCCGCCTACACCGAGGATCTGCTGGAGGCCGAGCTGTTCGGCTACAAGAAAGGCGCTTTCACAGGCGCGGCCGACAGCCGCAAGGGCCGTTTGCTGGAGGCGCACAAGGGCACGCTGTTCCTCGACGAGATCGGCACCATGAGCCTGGGCATGCAGACGAAGCTCCTTAAGGCCATAGAGGAGCGCTCCTTCTATCCGCTGGGTTCCGACAAGCCGGAACGCTCCGAGTTCCGCATCATCAGCGCCACGCTGGAGGACCCGCAGGACCTGATAGCCAAAGGGAAAATGCGCTTCGACCTTTACCAGCGCGTGCACGGCTACACCATAAACCTCAAGCCGCTGGCGCGCAGGAAAGGCGACGTATTCCTGCTGGCCCAGCACTTCACCAAAGGCGGCAAGCGCCTTTCTTTCACGGGCGAGGCCAAAGAGTGGATGGAGAATTACGCCTGGCCCGGCAACGTGCGCGAGCTTAAAAAGTTCATAGACCTGCTCTCCAGCGGCACCGGCGGCCGCATAGCCCTGGAGGCCGTGCAGAAGCACCTGAAAAGCGCCTCCGCGCGCAGGCCCGCGGCAGAAACCGCCGACGCCGTTTACGCGGACGCGCTGCAGCGCGGCCTGGAAGCCGCCCTGGAAAAAGTTTCGGATGAAATAATAAGCAGGAACCTCAGGGAGAACGAGGGAAAGAAAACCAGGACGCTGGCGGACCTGAAGATCTCCACCAGGCTGCTTTACGCCACCCTCAAAAGGTGCGGCATAGCTCTACAGGGGGACAAAGAATAACCATGGATGCCACAAAACTTCTGCACGACCTGAAATCTAAATGCGCCAGCCTTAAAAGCGCGGCGGAGCTGTTCAAAGACTGCTCCGCCGGCGAGAAGAAGGAAATGCTCGCGCTTATGACCGCCGCCGCCGAAGAGATAGTAAAGACCGTTTCCGCGCTGAACAAGGCGGCTTAACCTTCACAGGAGCACCAGCATGAAGAACGCCACTATCGCTATGCTGATGATGGTGGCCAGCAGCATGCTGCCGAAAGTCGGCTTGGGATCTTCTTTCTTTTCCTCTTTCTCGGGCTTCACCGTAGAGGTGGAGACCTCCACCTCGGCCGACTTCACGCCGGGCGTCTTGACGGCCGGCATCAGCCGGTCCAGGGCGGCCACCGCGCTGACCAGCGGGGCGGATTTGGGGAGCTTGACCTTGGAGGAAACGCGGGCTTCCTGGTAAACGGCGGGAGCGGCTTCGGCGATCACGGAGCCGGAGTAAAGGCCGGCCAGCAGAACCTCGGTTTTGGCGCTGTCGGCCGTAGCGGCCAGGCCGTCGGCCGCGGAGGAAAGCCTTTCAAGCTGCGCGGCGCGCAGGTCGGCGGCGCGGGAAGCGGCGGGCACGTAGCCCTCTACGCCCATTCCTATGGAGATCTCGGCGCGGGCCTCGGCCGCCGCGAACAGGAAAGCCAGTCCCAGGATTATTTCGCCTACCGCTTTTATCTGCTTCTTCATATTCTCTCCGTCTATCTGAAATTTGGAGCGGGCTGCCCTACCCTCACTTGCCTGAACAACCCGCTCACAACCTGTTCAGAGCAATTTAAATGCCAGCCACGGTATAGGCGGCTAAAAAGCTATTTCTCATAGGTAAAGTAGCGGCGCCGCCCCTTTCGGACAACAGGCTCAGGACAAATTCGTTTCATTTGAGAAGGCCGGCATTCAGATGAAAATAATAAAGGCGGGCCTAAACCCGCCTTTAAAGGCTCCTTCCAACCGCTAATCTATTTAATTTTAATTACCGGCCCCCGGTTAAGAGGGCCGGCAAACGCCGCCTAGATCCAGCCGCATACCTGGGAGAGCTGGTCTTTGCACATTTCCACGCAGACCGGCTCCTCTTCACCCACCTGGTTGGTGCAGAAATCCATGCAGACCGGGATAAGCTCCATCCAGCAGGACCAGACCAGCCCCTGCTCTTCTTCGGGGGTCATCTTGGTCAGCCCGGGGCGGCTGGCCTCGGGGAACTTATAAACCTTGGCGGCGGCGGCCGAGGTGAACAGGAACTTTTCCTCCTGGGTACCCGCGCGCAGCAGCCAGTCCAGGTTCGCCTTAAGCTGCTTTTTGCCGTTCTTCTCGGCGTAGGCCAGCGCGCCGCCTATGGACTTATCGATAGCGGCCAGCTGCCTGGCCGTGAAGACAGGGGCGGCCCGGCGCGGCATCATAACTTCCCCGGCGGCCTCCTGGCCGGCTTTAGCCCCGGCCAGCAGCCCGGCGAAGGACGAAGCCGCTTCGTTAACGGAAACTGCCGGCTTGCCGGCGGCCCCGTCGAAATTCATATCTACCGCTTCAGCCCTGGCCATGGAGACCGACGCCAGCACCGCGAACACCGCTACCAGTAAATTGCTTTTTTTCATATTTCCCTTTACCCTCTCTTTAGATATTTGTCCTGCACCACCTACAGAGCATTTATTATGCCAACAACAGCCAAGGCCCAGGCTGGCGGCCTTTCATTGGGGAAATATGCTTTGAATAACCGCCGGGGAGGCAAAAACGGATCAGCAGATTTTCAACTGAGCAGGTTCTTTCTCAATTGAAAGCAAAAGGCTGGCGCCTAGCGCCCGCCGCTATCCTGCCTTTTGATAGGTGGTTTGCGGGCGTTATGCCCAGGGAGGCTCTTTGCCTGTCACTTTAAGCCAGGAGAGGTGTGAGAACTTTTCAGGGCCGTGGCCGGTGGCCATACTTATATTGGTGAAACCTTTTTCATGCAGGTCTTGGGCCAGGTCTTCGCCTTTTACATCGTTGCCCAGGTCCGAATCTATATACACCTGTATGTCTTTAGGCAGGTCCGCCAGGCCGTCGGCGAGCTCTTGCGGGGTTTTATAGGCCCTCAGCTCTACGCCCGCGGCCTTGGCGGCCATCTTCCAGTTCATATGCACCAACAGGTCGTCGTCCAGCAGAACGGCTAAACGGGGAGCCTCCTGCGCCGCGGCGCGCGGCAATTCCAGCGCCACGCAGGTTCCCTTGCCGGGCTCAGAAGTAATTTTAAAGCTGCCGCCCCAGTTTTCCGCCGTGGTGCGCGCGTGGTAAAGTCCCAGGCCGGTGCCGCCGGCCTTGCCGTGCGTCTCTCCCTTCCGGCCGAGCTTCGCCAATATTTCAGGGGAAATGCCTTTGCCATTGTCTTTTACTTCCAGCAGCACCTTGCCGTCCGGGGCCGACAGCGCCACCTCGACCGAACCCGGCCCCGCAAAGGCCTCCACCGAATTATTGATCAGGTTTGACAGCAGCCGCTGCAGCTCTTTCGGTTCGATCAGCGCCCTCGCTTCGCCCGAAGCGTCGCTGAATCCTATCTTTACACCGGGCTTATCCTTATGCTGCAGCTGTTTTTCCGCTATCACCTGCGCCGCCAGTTCCCGCAAAGCGTAAATGCCGGTTTTTGTTCCGGCGGCTTCCGCCGAAGGCGCCCGGTAGCGCTGCAGCAGGTCGTCCGCTATGCCCTGCATGCGTATCACGGCGCCTTCCAGAAGCTTGCGCTGCTCCGCCGGCAGCTCAAGCCCCTTGGCCGCCGCGCCCAGCGCCGCCAGCGGCGACCTTATGTCATGCGCCACCTGCGCGGCCAGGTCTGAGGTAGCCTTTGAAACCGCCAGTTCGCTCTCCAGGCGCGAGGCTTTCTGCAGCACCTCGGCCAGCCGCGCTATCAGCACGGCAAAAGGGGTTGCCCGCAGGCTTTGCGGCAGGGCTTGGATGCTGCGCAGTATGGAGTCGCGGATCTTGGCGTGCTCGCCGGCGGCCACCAGGGCGTTGGTCTCGTCCACGCAGCGCTCTATGCTGAAAATGGTCTTGATCGCCCCCACGTTGGACAGCGCCAGCAGGCCCATGAAGAAGAACACCACCGTGATGAACAGCACGTAGTTCTGCCCGAACACCGCCGCGTTCACGTCCACCAGGTCTACTACGTACTCCAGCCGCCCCAGCTCCGCGCCGTTGGAGACAAAAGGCACGTTACGCGTTATCTGCGCATGAGGCCGGTCATAAAGATTGCCGATTATGGCCTCTTTAAATATCCATTTAGTCCCTTCGAATTCCACGGGATGAAAGGTAATGCGCTTGATGTTGTCGTTCTTAACGCGCCACATTATGCGCTGGGTCTCAAAGACGTCGCCTTCTATAAAAGCCTTCTCGAAATAAGCCGCGTTTTGCCGCATGGCGGTTTGCAGCTTGTCGTCCGCCACCCGCACGGCGGAGAACACCGAGAACAGCTGCCAGAAAGCCACGAACACCGCCACCGCCGCGGCGTAATATTTCCAGTTATAAGAAAGCGCCCTGCTCAGGATCTTTACCATCTGAAGTCCGCCACGTCCGGGAATTCCATGAATCCGCGGCCTATATTTAGGTTTTTGATTTTTTTGGGATAATAAAATCTTTTGATATTCTGGTAAAGCGGCAGAACTACGGCTTCTTTGGAAAGCTCGCCGAGAAGTTCTTTTACCAGGGCTAGTTTGAGGTCCGGATCGGCTTCTCTTTCCAATTTAGCGTACAAGGCGGCGATCCGGGGGAGCTTGAAGTCGAAATACCCGTCTTCCCGGACAAAACAATCAAAGAAGGTCAGGTAGTCCGGATACACCGTATCCAGGCCGAGCACCGTCAGGTTGAACGGCCTGGGGGCTTTGTGCAGGACCCGCACCAGCTCCTGCGGCGTACAGGCGACTATCTTCAAGGTCAGGCCGGACAGGGAATTGAACTCGGCCGCGAATTTTTCCAGCTGCGCGCTGTTCCCGCTCCGGTGATTATAAAGAACGATCTCTCTTTTTTTCCCCTTAGCTCCGGCGCGGCGGACGCAGGCCTGCTCCGGCCTCCCGGGCGCGGCTCCCGGGACACCTACGGGAAGCACCGTTTTCACGTCATAAAATTCTTTTTTTTGCGGGAAGAACGCCTTACGAAACTTGTCTACGTCCAGGCAGTTGTACACCTGGCGCCGTGTTTCCCTGTCCGGATGGTTTATCATCACCACGTCCGAACGCAGCTGCACGTTATTAAACCCCAAATAGTTTTGGCTTACTTCCTGCGGCACGTCGAAAGAGGAGAGCTTGTTAAAGTCGGACATTTTCGCGTATTCGTATTTCTCCCCTTTGGACGGATCGAACTCGTTCAGGATTATCTCGTTGTATCCGTCAGAGACCTTCGCCTTGCGCAGGAGCACTATCTTTTCGCTCGACAAACTGCGCACATAGAATTGCCCCAGCCCCGCCTCTATCCCGGGGGACTGGACGACGGTCGGGGCGTTCTCATAAAGCGTCAGGAAATCCAGGTAACCCTTTTGGGGGGCCGGGAAGGTAACCGTGAAGCGTTCCCCCTCGCGGCCGATCTTGAACTCGGAATTATATTTTTTGGTCACGCCCGCCAGATATCCCTGAAAGTATTCCGGATCGAAATATCGTTTTACGTCAAAACTCAGAGAACTGTCCGGGCAGAAGGAATATTGCCTGGCGGAAATATCGCGGCCCCAGCTCTTCAGGAGGCGCGAAGAGTAGTTTTGCCCGTCATCCCGCCTGAAGAGGGGCTCGTGGGTCTGCTTTATGATGTAATAGGTAGCGGTTTCCGCGGCCCTGCGGACCGCGACCTCTTCCGGGATGCCCAGCAGAAGGACTTCCCAGCGCTGGCTGTCCGCGGTGCCCCCGCAGGCGCTCAAGGAGCAGGCAAGCGCCAAAGCGGCGAAGATCAGTGGTTTCGGTTTATAAGCAGACATTTCGGTTTAAACCCCAGTTTCCTGAAGAACCGCTGGGAACGGAGATTGAACGAGTCAACGGCGCACTGTATTTCCCCGCCGGCCCCTTTCTTCAGCCAGGCGGCCAGCTTTTGGTGGGCGGCGGCGCGCTCTCCGGCTGAAAGCCCGGCATCGAACCAGACCCAAGCCAGCAAGTCCACCGGCGCGCCGAACCAGTCTTTGGATTTTACCAGGGCGGCGAGCCCCACCCTTTTGCCGTTCTTTTCAAAACACACCGCGTGTTCCGGCAGTACGTTCTTTTCGGCGAAAGTCCGGGTCCCCTTCAGCTGCGCCATCGGAACATATTCCGCCCAGGGCTTATAAAAGAATTCTTCCTGGGTTTTCACGTACAGCTCTACCAGTTCCGCGCGGCCCGGGGCGGCGGCCAGCTCGACGCCGCATTCCCCTTCAGCCGATGCCGGCGCGTTCAGGCCGGCTGTTTGTGCGCGGTATATAATACGGACGTCGTACTTGCGGGAAACATTGCGCTGAAGGACCTCGTATTCCGCGTCCGCTTCCCGGCGGAACATTATCCCGAGGCCGGGCACGGCCGCAGGCCAGTCCAAGGCCTCGATCAAAGCGTCGCTGACGCAGGGCAATTCATCGGCTTCATATACGATCTTGCCCGGGTTTGAGAACAGCAGTTTAGGTTTTTCCATATTCGTAAAAGATACGCGCGCAAAGCGTGCAGGGCGAGGAATGCTCGGGGGACAGCCATTCCGCCGTTACCCCGAGTTGCGTCATCATCCGCGAGAACGTCAATTCGGTTATCATGCGGTAAAACCTGCTTTTCTTGTGGGCTTCCAGCGTAGGATGCATATACTTGACCGGGCCCGGACGGAGGTCAGGGCCGCCGCAGCAGACGCTGAAGCCATGCCCGCACAGGTAGGCTATTTTTTTCCGGTTCGGACATTTTTTTGACAGAACCCGCTTATCGAATGCCGGGTACGCATAACCAATCTCGTTAAGCTTTGCCGCCCCGAACGGCAGAACTTTCTGGAGCCCTATGGGGAAATCCCCCGCTTTCTTAAGTTCTTTGACCAGGAGCAGATCCATCGGTGATTGCAAGGTCAGAATTACGCTGAATCGTATTTTTGATTTTTTACAGGCTTCACACAGGTTATGGATATTCGCAAAGGGCAGGAATTTCGCGTGGAATCTGTCATATGACAGCTGAACGCCGTCCAGCCTGGCAAAAGAGGCCAGCTCCCTGGCAGCCGCGCCCTCATCGCCGGCAAAATGGCCGTTAGTAGTTATGGAGATCTTTCCGCCGGGTTCGGCTGCGGGGATCAGCCTGTTTATCGTGCTTTTATACAGGGTCGGTTCGCCTCCCACAAAATGGAGAGACCTTACCTTATGAGCCGATATCGTTCGCGCGAGACGGTTTATCTCGCGCTCCGTCAGGCCTGTTTTTTTTCGGCCGCTGGAAACGCAATGGGCGCAATGAAAATTGCACGCATATCCCGGCAGAATTACCAATCCGGGAACGCGTGCAATCATTTCGCTGACTCGCTTATCTGTTATTGGAACCGGTCTCTGCGGGGTCACGCACGCCTTCGGTCCCGGCGACATTGTCCCCGGCCGACATGGCGACCGACATCAGGCTGTCTTTATCCCCGCTCGAGAGGGAACCTACATAGGTGCCCGCCTGGAGGGACGAAAAAAGGCCCATAGACACCAGGAAAGCCGCTAATATTTTATCGCTGTTTTTCATTTTATTTCCCCTAACTCTTATATTTTACCACTTTTGAGACTTTTCGGCAATTTGCCGACAAAAAAAGGGAAAGCAAAAATGTTTTTTTGCTTTCCCTGGATACATCCGATTAAGGTCGGATCGTGGATACTCTGGGGCCAATCCCCCAAATTACAAGGAAGTGCTACATCACTAGTCTACCTGACAACCCTTGCGCCCGGAAGGGCACTAAGGCCCAGCTGGCAATAGGTCTTTTGCCGCGCGCCCGGCTCACTGCCAGCCGCAGTTCTCCACTACCGAGTCCGTGCACTGCTCTTCGCAGACCGGCGTGCCGGAGACTACATAGCAGACGTTCTCGCAGACCGGGACGATAACGTTCTCGCAAACCCAGCTCAGCACGTCGTCGAGAATGTTTTTGTCCGCGTTTTTAGAACAGGCCGCCGGGAACTTATAGACGGCCGCGCTACCACCGTACAGCAAAGCGGCCTTCTCTTCAGGGGTTCCGGCCTGCCGCAGGCAGTCCAGGTTCGCTTTCAGCCGGGGATTCTTCATGGTCTTACCGGCATACTCGGCCAGCCGGCCGATAGAGCTGTTCATTCCAGCCACCTGGCGGCCTGTAAACTCGGGGATAGCCCTGACGGGCATGATGGCCGCTTCCGCGCCGCCCTCCGCCCTGGCAAGGCCCGGGAGCGCCTGAGCCTGGGCCTGGGCGGCCAGCTGGGCGAAAAGCGGCGCGCTCCTTTTGCCGTCCAGTCCGGAACCGGAGCCCTCCGCTTTAACGGAGGCTGCCCCAAGGATCATTACCGAGGCTATTGTCACAAAAATATTTATGCCTTTCATGTTTCTATTTCCTTCTGATCTGATTTTGCTGCTGACACCCGCTACAGAGCAATTTTAATGCCATGCGCCAATTCCCAAAGAAGACCGTCCTCTTCCGGCGCTAAGTGGCGTCGGGCAGCTATTCCCGCCGTCTACAGCGCCCTAATTGTTTTCGCTTGAAAATATTTAAATTCAAATGAAAAGACGGCCCCGCAGCCCGGCCACGGCAATATGCCTAATATAAGCCCTTATCCTCAAGGTAGGTGGCCAGGGCCGCCGACAAAAAGGCCGCGATGATAAAAGAATATCCTATCGAATATATATACTTCATCCTGATCCCTTAATTGTCCTTCCGTAATTTTAAACGCTCTGCCGATATGAGAGCACTTTTTATGCCAATAGCCGTCACGATGGCGCAAAAGGAAACGGGCCCTGTCGGGCCCGTCTTCCGGTCGCGGCGGTTTTTTCCGCTTAATGGTGGTGCGGCTCGCAGGCGTCCATGCCGAACAGCGGCTTGCCGTCGGCGAAGGGCGAGATGGCGCGCAGGCGCTCTATGATGGGCGGGAATTCCTTTATTATATAGTCCACTTCCTGCTCGGTATTGTAGACGCTCAGGGAGAAGCGGATGGAACCGTGCGCGTAGGTCTGGGGCACGGCCATGGACATCATAACATGGGAAGGCTCCAGGGACCCGGAGGTGCAGGCCGAGCCGGAGGAGGCGCAGATGCCCTTCTCGCTGATCATCAGCAGGATGGACTCGCCCTCGATGTATTCGAAGCTGATATTGGTGGTGTTGGGCAGGCGCTCGGCCCCGCCGCCGTTGACGCGCGCGTTCTTTATTTTGAGCAGCCCGGCCTCCAGGCGGTCGCGCAGGCCTTTTACGTAGGTGTTCTCTTTTTCAAGGTTGGCGGCGGCGAGTTCGGCCGCTTTGCCGAGGCCAGCGATATAGGGGACGTTCTCGGTGCCGGCCCGGCGGCCGTGCTCCTGGTGGCCGCCCATCAGGAACGGCGCGAAGCGCGCGCCTTTGCGCACGTACAGCACGCCTATGCCCTTGGGGGCGTGCAGTTTATGGCCGGAGAGGGAAAGCATGTCTATCTTGGTTTCTTTGAGGTTTATGGGCAGTTTGCCCACGGCCTGCACGGCGTCGGTGTGGAACAGGGCGCCTTTGGCGTGGGTGATGCGCGCGGCTTCTTCGACGGGGAAGACGACGCCGGTCTCGTTATTGGCCCACATTATGGAGACCAGGGCGGTGTCGGGGGTGAGGGCGGTCTTCAGGTCGTCCAGGTTCAGCTGTCCGGCGCCGTCCACGGGCAGGTAGGTGACGCGGTAGCCCTGCGTCTCGAGGAACTTGCAGACGTTGAGCACGGCGGGATGCTCGACCTTGGTGGTGATTAGGTGCTTCTTCTCGGGCCAGGCGCGCAGGGCCGACCACAGCGCGGTGGAGTCGGACTCGGTGCCGCAGCTGGTGAAGATTATTTCCGAGGGTTCGGCGCCCAGGAGGCTGGCCACGCGGGCGCGGGCGAGGTCGAGGTACTTCTGGTTCTCGCCGCCGAAGAAGTGCATGCTGGAAGGGTTGCCGTAGAGCTCGTTGAAGAACGGCTCCATCTCTTTGGCGACTTCAGGCGCCACGCGGCTGGTGGCGTTATTGTCGAAGTAATAAACTTTTTCCATATGATATTCTCCTGCGAGGGGAACTGCACCGCGAGATGTTCAGTCGGGACGGCCACAGGGGCCGGAACGCAAAAACAGTGTCTCGCACACCGTGCTCGCACCTCCCCGCCTCGCCCTCCGCGCTTACGCAAGCGTCGGGCTCCGGCAGGGTTTTGCTTATCCGGCCCCTGCGTCCGCCCCTCCGCCGCTTCGATATTATTCCGCTTCTATTTCTATAGCGGGGTCGATGCGCTCGCGCAGCTCTTTCTCCACCACGTTCTTCAAAGTGGCGCCGGAGGAGGGGCAGCCGTGGCACATGCCCAGGAAACGGAGCTTTACTTTCTGGCCCTGTATGTCAACCAGCTCCATCCAGCCGCCGTCGGCTTTGAGCTTGGGGTTGATCTCTTCGGCCAGGACTTTCTCTATCATCTTGATCTTTTCCACGACGGTCATCTTGTCGAATTTCTTATGCTCGGCCTCGGCCCAGTAGTCCTTGAGTATTTTTTCTATCTCGCCGTGGCACTGCTTGCAGCCGCCGCCGGCTTTGGTGAAGTTGGTGACTTCCTCTATGGTGTGCAGGTTGTTGAGCTTTATGGCCTTGAGGATGACGGATTCGGTGACGCTGAAGCACTTGCAGACGATCTTCTCGGCCTGGCCGATGATGATCTTTTCCTGCTTGCCGCCGCGGTAATTCTTGATGGCGGCCTCGAGGGCCTCCATGCCCATCACGGAGCAGTGCATTTTCTCGCCGGGCAGGCCGCCCAGGTAGTCGGCGATCTGCTGGTTGGTGATCTTGGAAGCTTCCGCCAGCGTGAGGCCCTTCACCATTTCGGTGAGGGCGGAGGAGGAGGCTATGGCGCTGGCGCAGCCGAAGGTCTTGAACTTGGCGTCCACGATCTTGTCGGAGGGTTTGTCTATCCTGAGGGTGAGCTTCAGCGCGTCGCCGCAGACTATGCTGCCGATCTCGCCGACCCCGTCGGGATTCTCTATTTCTCCCACGTTCTTGGGGTTTTTGAAATGCTCAAAGACTTTATCGGTATAGTTCCACATAATAAACCTCGGTTGTGCGCTGTTTAGGCTGCGGCAGGATGTTCGGCTGGCCGGCAGGAGAGGCCGCCGGTATGCTTATATTTTACCAAACCCCCCCCTTCCGTTCAACCGGCGGTCCCGGGGTTTTTGGCCAGCAGCGCCCTGGCCAGTTTCAAAGAGTAGTCCACCACCGTTAAGGCCGCCGCGGGGGCGGTGTGATAGCCGGTAGCGCGGGTAGTGCGCTGGCGCACCACCATGATATCCACCTCGCCGGCCGAGCTGGGCTCGTAGACCAGTTCAGGGGAGCCGAAATTGCCTATCTGGCCGAAGATAGAGCCGACCAGGCCGGTGAAGAAGGAACGCTCTGGCTGGGCGGCCAGAGGCTCCCAGCCCCCCAGCAGGCCGGACCCGTTTTTGGCGATAAGCACGCAGTAAAGATAAGGGAAATCCTTGCCCTGCACGCTGTTGATGGACAGCTGCACCTGTATGCCGTAAAATTCTTTCGGCGCGCCCACCAGTTTCAGCATCAGGCGGGCGTCGCCCGGTTCCTTGCCGCCGGAGGCCGTGGGCGCCAGGGACAGCATGGGCTGCACCTGCACGTCGCTGGGGTCTTTCAGGGCGGCCATCACCTCTTCCAGCATGCCGATCTTTATTATCAGCTTGTCCTTTTTCAGGTAGCCGCGCGTCCCCACGAACCAGAGCGGCAGCAGCAGCACGGCCCCGTCCAGCGCGAAATACACCCAGTAGCCGGGCGGGAAAGACCACGTGCCGGCGGCCCAGGCGTAGAGGCCGGCGCACAGCGCGGCCGTAACGCCGAAGCCCGCCAGGCCCAGGGTGCTGGTCCCGTCGAAGAGATCCTCGTCCCAGGCCTTGAGCTGTTCGGCTTTCAGTTTTACTTTTTCGTAGGCGTCGGGGGTGACGCGCTCCCAGCTTTCCTCTCCGGTGCGGGCGGGGCTGGAATTATAGCCGGAATTCACGCCCAGCAGCAGCCCCAGCACCAGCAGGGCGTAGCCGGGCCAGAAACCGGCCGTCACCTGCGTGCCCAGGCCGGCGGCGAGCAGCAGCCCCACCAGCGCCATGCGCGGCCGGTAAGGCAGGCTCTTGGCCATGAAAAATGTTATCTCCCCGTCTTTTTGCGGCGGCGGCAATACGCTCATATTTCCCTCCCGGGGGCTGATACCTGCAGCAGTTCTTTGTACCCGGCCTTTTCCCAGTACAGCGGACACCCCCCGTTGCACACGGCCAGATACTGGCAGGCGCGGCACTTTTCGTGCGCGAACTCCTTGCGGCGGAACCAGGCGAACTCTTCGGCGTTCCAAAGTTTTTTGAACCGGCCTTTTTCTTTCAGAAGGTTGCCCATAGGCTTCGGGTAGCTGGAGCAGGGCAGCACGTCCCCGTTGGGCGCCACGCTGAGCAGGCCGTCGCAGGCCGCGCAGCCTTTATTGCCCAGCCCGCGGCTGATGGGGTTGAAGATGCAGAGGGGCGTGGGCGAGTACCACATGAACTCCAGGCCCCGCTTGTCCGCCTGCTCTTTCACGCGCTCTACCAACGCGCCGGCCTCGGTATAAGAGACGAACGTCTCGTCGAAGTTTTTGCCCGCCGAGCCCACGGGCATCAGCAGGTTCATAGAAAATTTTTCCAGCCCCAGGCTTTTAACCAGGTCCAGCACGCCCTCCAGGCGGCCCTTGTTCAGCGCGGACACCGTGGTGTTGGTGTGAACGCGGATGCCGGCCTTCATGATGTTCTCCAGGCCGCGGACGGTAAGGGCGAAAGCTCCGGGGCGGGCCGCTATGGCGTCGTGCTCCGCGGCGCTGCCGGCCTCCACGCTTACCTGGGCCGAGTCCAGCCCGGCTTCGGCCAGCTTGCCGACGGTCTCTTCGGTGGCCAGAGTGCCGTTGGTTATCAGGTTGGCCCACATGCCCCTGGCTTTGGCGTAAGCCACCAGCTCCGGAATTTCGGGCCGCAGCAGCGGTTCACCGCCGGTGAAGCTGACGGAAGGGACCTCTGCCTCCTCGCTGATAACGCGCAGGATTTCCTTCAGGTCCGCGGCGGGCAGGTCCGGGTGGGCCTCGTCCTTGCGGCACCCGCAACCCGCGTAGCAGAAGCGGCAGGCCAGGTTGCAGCGGTAGGTCACGGCTATCTCGCTGAGCACCGGCAGGGTGTTGTGTCCCAGGGCGAATTCTTTTACTTCCACCGCCCGGCGCTCGTCGCGCTCGCCGCAGCAGCCTTTTAGAATAGCCATCAGGTCGCGGAAAAAATAATACATGTCCAGCGAGACTTTCTCCCGCTGCTCCTGCGGGTATGTCTCCACCACGGAGACCGCGCTGCCGCCGTCGAGGACGAATTTCAGCAGTTTCACGCCCTGCGGGTTAAGCTTGTGGGTCTGGTTGGGGATCTTTATCAGCAGGGAATCGGCCGCGCGCACGCGCACGTAAGGTTTTATGCGCGCGGCGTAGCCGTCGATCCAGTCCACCCTTTTTTTCCAGTCCATAGGTCGTTCGGTCCGGCTTTAATGGCCGCCGCTCACGCAGGCGCTGTGGCAGGCCCCGTGGCAGGCGGAATGGCAGGCGCTGTGGCAGGCGGAATGACAGGCGTCGTGACAGGCCGAATGGCAGGCGTCGTGACACGCTGAATTGGCGAAAGCTCCCTCGTAACACATCTTGGAGGTGCGGAAGGAATCGAAACCGGCGCTGAAATCCTGCGGCAGGGCGGCCTTAAGCCCGTCCCCTGCCTTCACGGCCCCGTCATAGGCCCTGTTGTCGTATCTGTGATAGTGGCGGTGGTACCCGCCCCAGTAATAGCCCAGGTCCGTGTCCATGCCTTGCTGGCCGCGCCGGTCCACCTCTTTGCGGTAATGTTCTTTAGTGGCCTCCAGGTCGCAGTCCCAGATCTTCTGCTCCACCCCGGCGCCCAGGGTCTTCAGCGCGGACTGCGCCCCCGCTTCGTCCAGGGTGCCGTCGGGCTTTATGGCGGCCAGCAGCGCGGTCTCGTACGGGTCGTTGCTCGCGCTGATGCCGGGCAGGCGCTCCACGGTAAGCGGCGAGTAATTCCGGACCTTGAGCAGGCCTTTGCGCTCCATGTTGGCCACCATCAGCCCCAGCATTTCGGCCAGGGGCACCCCCATCACCACGCCGGCCTCCAGCGGGCTGAGGTTTTTGGCCACCTTGCCCGCCACGCGGAAACTGCTTACCTGCGCCTTGGGCGCGGCCCACTCCCCGCCGTCCCAGTTCACGGCCGAGATCCCGGCCTGCGCCGTCAGCATGGCGTTGTGCTTTACCGTCAGGATAAAGAAAGGGGCGGCCACGAAAAGCAAGGCGAGCAGAAGGATGACGAACAGCGTTTCCCCGCGGCTGACGGGCAGCGCGGCCAGCATGCTGCCGGGGAAATAGCGGTTCAGGTAATATTTTTCCTTCGCCGGGAGATATTTGGTCCTGGCGGGCGCGGCCTTGGCCAGGCTGCCGTAGGCCATGGTATTCAGCGCGAACCGCGCCGCGTCCAGGTAAACCTGCACCTGGAAGTGGTAGCGGCTCTCCAGCGCTTTGCGGAAGAACCGCACGCTGAAGACGTCTTTCCCTTCGGCGTTCCTTACCGTCGGGTAATCTATGGAGTAGCGCTCGTTCACGAATTTTTCCGTCCGGAAATCCATGGCGAAGAGCGCCTGGGCGTCCACGGCGGGGGCGGCCAGCTCCACGGGGAACCGCACCGTCAGCGCCTCGTGGTCCAGGGCGTCGTCCCACTGCACCGGCGCCCAGTTCAAGACGGCCAGGCGTTTCTCGCCGGCCATGGTCTGCGTGAGGTTGCCGGAGGCCTGCAGGTCGGCCGCGTAGCGGAAGAAATAAGTAATCTCGCCCGAGCTGAAGGCCCGGCCGCCGCCCAGCACGATGTCGTACTTCCTGTCCGAAAGTTTCTTTATCTCCAGCGGGTAGCGGATGCCGGCGCCGTCCAGCGCGTAGGCTTTTTCCAGGTCGAAAACCGGCGTTTCCTGGAAGCCTTCGAAGTAAAATCCGTGCAGCTGGGCGTCGTCGGAGTTCCAGCGCACCGCGTAGGAGACCTGCGCCTTCCCGTCGCGGTCCAGGAGCAGCTCCGTCTCCACCCAGCGCATTTTAAAACCCCCGGCCAAAACGGCCGGCGCCAGCGCCGCGCAGGACAGGAGGACCGCTAAAAATATTTTAATTCTTTTCATTTTTCTCCCCCGCAGGACCGAATTCCAGGCGCAGCGCGCCCCTGTCCAGCGCCAGCGCCCACCAAAGGCACAGGCTGCCCCCCAGCAGGGAGAGCACGCGCGCGAAAAAGGCGGCGGCTTTTACGGCCGCGTTGAATTCCGGGGCCAGCGGCACGCCGTTATAGTACAGCGGGCGCGGGACGGCCAGCCAGGGGAACAGCAGCAGCAGCAGGGCGGCCGCGCTGAGCAGGTAAAGCATCCAGACCGCGCCGCGCCTGGCCCATTCTTTGCGCAGCCACACGCCGAGCGCCAGCGCTAAAGCCGAAAGCCAGAACACCAGGGCGAAAGCGAAAGCGGCGCGCATGTTGCGCGTCAGCAGGCCGGCCAGCGGCGGCATCTGCACCGGCAGGGTGGCGCGGGCCAGGCCCAGGTAGAAAGCGGGGGTGGAGAAGACGTCCAGCAGGGTAAAAAGGTCGCGCGCGCCCTTCAGGGCCATCAGCCCGGAAACGCCCGCCGCGCCCAGCGCCGCGGCGGACAGCGCCTTTGATCTTCCCTCGGGGAACAGCTTCATATTCAAGTCTGATTATATAACTTTTAAAAGCTTCGCCGGCTTCGCTTCGCGGCCCGGCGGGCAGCGCGGGGTTTACCCGCCGCCCCAAAAATTATTTAATTGAGGAAAGGCCCGTGCGGGCCTTATCCAGCCGGCAGCGGGAGCTTTTATGCCAGTAAAACTTATCAGGCAATACACCGTGTTCCTTCCCAACGTCCCGGGCGCGCTCTCCAAGTTCATAGAGCTGTTCGCCAACGAGGGCGTCAACATTATAGGCATAGCCTCGGAGATCCGCGACGATTCCGGCGTGGTGCGCGTGGCCGTGGACGCCGAGCGCAAGGTCAGCCATATTCTTACCGGGGCCGGCTTCACCACCATCGAGACCTCCATGATCTCGCTGGAGCTGCCCGACAAGCCCGGCCAGCTGCTGCGCCTGGCCAAAGTGCTGGGCGAGAACAACATCAATATCACCACCGTCTACGGCACGTCCTTCGGCGGGGCCAGCGGCCGCCTGCTCCTCAACGTTTCGGACGCCGACCGGGCGCTGGGCGTGCTCAAAGCGGAGATGGGCATAAAGTAACCCGCATTCCGGGCAAAAAAAACCGCCGGGCTTCCCCGGCGGCTTTTTTTATCTCTTTGGCCGTCAGGGCTGCGGCTGGCCGGTTTTCTGGGCGATGAGCATCGACATCAGCCGTTTCACGTCCTCAGGGGACAGCGCCTTCGTCAGCGCGTCCTGCATCCTGACCTTGCCCGCGGCGGCCAGCGCGGCCAGGTCCTGGTCCATCGTCATCATGCCGAATTTTTTCCCCGCTTCGAGCGCGCTGTAGATCATGTGGGATTTATTCTCCCTTATCATGTTCCCTATGGCGCTGGTCAGGGTCATGAACTCCCTGGCCGCCACCCGCCCCTGACCGGTGACGCCCGGCAGCAGGACCTGCGCGATCACGGCCTGCAGGGTAAGCGAAAGCTGGGTCCTGATCTGTTCCTGCTGCCCCGGCGGGAAAACGTCTATCATGCGGGCCACGCTGGAGGCGCAATCCTGCGTATGGAGGGTGGCAAAGCACAAATGCCCGGTTTCTGCCGCCGTCACCGCCAGCTGGATGGTCTCCAGGTCCCGCATTTCGCCCACCATGATAACGTCCGGGGCTTCCCTGAGCGCCCGGCGCAGCGCTTCCTTGAAGGACTTGGTGTGCTGCCCCACTTCCCGCTGCATGATCAGGGAATTCTTGCACTCGTATACGAATTCTATGGGGTCTTCGATCGTGATGATGCTTTTACGGTACTTCTGGTTTATCCGCTCCATCAGGCTGGCGAGCGTGGTGGATTTGCCCGAGCCCGTGGGCCCCGTCACGATGACCAGCCCGCGCGGCAGATCCGTCACCGCGATCATTTCCGGGGTAAGCCCCAGCGCCTCGGGTTCGGGGATCTGCGCCGGGATCACGCGGTACACCGCCGCCAGGCCGCTGCGCTGCGTAAGCACGTTCACGCGGAAGCGGGACACGTTCTGGATCGAAAGCGAGTAGTCCAGTTCCCAGTCCGCCTCGAAGCGGGCGCGCAGGTTCCCCTGCATGCCGGAATAGATCAGCGCCTGGCATTGCTCGGCCGGCAGCGGCGGCAGGCCCTGTATGGGCGCGACCTGGCCGTTCACCCTGGCCATCGGCGGTTTGCCCGACATCAGGATAATATCGCTGGCGCCCAGGGCGGCGCCGGTCTGCAGCACCGTCCCCAGGTCGAAAACAATTTGAGCTTCAGCCATTTGTGCCTCCCCGCTCCGGTTTTAAACCGTCACGGCGCGGTTTGTCCGCGCCCCGGTTCATTGCTCTCCCCACCTGCCCTGGCTCTGCTTTAAAGCCCTGCCCAGCAGGACGTTCTCACGCGCTTTACGGATATTATCCACTATCGCGTTGGAAAGGAAAGCCAGCGTGCCCAGCCTTATCTCCGCGGAACTCTTCTCCCCCCCCGCGGGGGGCTTTGCCGCGGTAAAGACGATAAAGCCGTCCGGCCTTGTTTCGCCGGGCAGAACGCAGACGAAGGTCTTGTCGTCCTGCCAGAAATTCTTTTTATTCCCGGTGACGGTTTCCAGCCCCTGCGGGGGCGCAAAATTTTCGCCTCTTACGGCGGCCAGGTCGAGTGCGGAGCTGAACTGGTCATAGAGGTAAAAACCGGCCGACCAGCCCGGGCCGAAATGCAGCATGGCCTCTTCAAGCAGGCGGGCCGCGAACTCTTTTTCGCTGCCGAATTTCGCGAAGGCGAGGGCGCTGACGTCGTAAAGCATCACCAGTTCTCCGGAAGTTCCCGCGAGCCTGGCGCCGACCGCCGCCAGCATCCGGCGCAGCAGGTCGGAACCGGCCTTTGGCCTGGCGTCGATGAACCCGTTAAGCGCCGCCCCTTCGATCACGGCGAAAACCGTGTCCGAAGCGGCGACGACCCTGGCGGACCGGGCAAGCTGGCCGGTGACCACGGCCTCGCCGAAAAAATCACCCGGGCCGAGCTGCGACAGGACCTTGAAGTCCTGTTCGGTTTCGTCCAGCCGCTTTTCCACCCGGACCGAGCCGGAGAGGAGGAAAAATACGCAATTGGCGGGCGCGTCTTCCCGGACTACGATTTCCTCCGCGGCGGCCGCCCGCTTGGTCATGGCGCCGCAAAGACCCTCGGCGTCCTCTTTTAGAAAGCCCGAGAATAAAGGCAGCTGGCCGAGTTCCTCGGCTGTAATAGAGCTCATCGCGGTTTCTCCTTGCCGGCGCTCTCTCTACGGCCGGGTCAGCTTCTTGTACCTTATGCGGTGCGGGGTGTCGGCGGCGTTGCCCAGGCGGGCGTGCCTGTCGGCCTCGTATTCCGAAAAGTTGCCTTCGAACCAGGCGACCTTGCTGTCGCCCTCGAAAGCCATGATGTGCGTGGCCACGCGGTCCAGGAACCAGCGGTCGTGGCTGATGATCACGGCGCAGCCGCCGAAGTTCTCCAGCGCCTCCTCAAGGGCGCGCATGGTGTTGACGTCCAGGTCGTTGGTCGGCTCGTCCAGCAGCAGCACGTTGCCGCCTTCCTTGAGCATCACGGCCAGGTGCACGCGGTTGCGCTCGCCGCCCGAGAGGTTCTCCACCTTCTTCTGCTGGTCCTGCCCGCTGAAGTTGAAGCGCGCCACGTAGGCGCGGGAATTCACTTCCATCTTGCCCAGCTTCACCAGGTCCATGCCGCCCGAGATGACTTCCCAGACGTTCTTGGCCGGGTCCAGGGTGGAGCGGTGCTGGTCGGAGTAGGACAGCTGCACGCTCTCGCCGACGCGGAATTCGCCGGAATCCGGCTTCTCCTCGCCGGTTATCATCTTGAACAGCGTGGTCTTGCCGGCGCCGTTGGGCCCGATGATCCCGACGATGCCGCCGGGCGGCAGGGAAAAATTCATATTCTCCATCAGGACCTTGTCGCCGTACGCCTTGCAGACGTTCTTGGCTTCCACGACGAGGTTGCCCAGGCGCTGGCCCGGCGGGATGAAGATCTCCAGGTCCTTGGCCAGTTTCTCGCCGCTCTCGCCCAGCAGGGTCTCGTAGGCGGTGATGCGGGCTTTGGACTTGGCCTGGCGGGCCTTGGGGGACATGCGCACCCACTCGAGTTCCCGCTTCAGCGTCTTCTGGCGGTCGCTCTCGGATTTCTCCTCCTGCCGCAGGCGCTCGCCCTTCTGCTCCAGCCACGAAGAGTAATTGCCCTTCCAGGGGATGCCCTGGCCGCGGTCCAGCTCCAGGATCCAGCCGGCCACGTTGTCCAGGAAATAGCGGTCGTGCGTCACGGCGATGATGGTGCCCTTGTATTCCTTAAGGTGATGTTCCAGCCAGGCCACGGCCTCGGCGTCCAGGTGGTTGGTGGGTTCGTCCAGCAGCAGGATGTCCGGTTCCTGCAGCAGCAGCCGGCACAGGGCCACGCGGCGCTTTTCGCCGCCGGAGATATTCTTTACCAGCGTGTCGGGGGCCGGGCAGCCCAGCGCGTCCATGGCCAGTTCAAGGCGGGAGTCTATGTCCCAGGCGTTCAGGGCGTCTATCTTTTCCTGTACCTTGGACTGCCGTTCTATCAGCGCGTTCATCTTGGCGTCGTCCATGGGCTCGGCCAGCTTGTCGCTGATCTCGTTATATTCCTTCAGCGCGGCCATGGCCTCGGGCAGCCCCTCTTCGGCCACCTGGCGCACGGTCTTGGTCTCGTCCAGCTTCGGCTCCTGTTCCAGCATGCCCACGCTGTGGCCCGGGGAAAGCACGGTCTCGCCCCTGAAATCCGTGTCTATGCCGGCCAGGATGCGCAGCAGCGAGCTCTTGCCCGAGCCGTTCAGCCCCAGCACGCCGATCTTGGCGCCGTAAAAATAGGAAAGGTAGATGTCCTTGAGCACGGCTTTCTTGTCGTAGACCTTGCTCACGTTCACCATCGAGTAGATCACTTTGTTGTCAGCTTTTTTTTCAGCCATTGTGTTTTCCTTGGTTTCGCTTATCTCGCCGCTTTTATTACGGCGTAGCCGCCGTGCCCGAAATTTTTGGTCTTAACGGCCATCGCTTTGAAGACCTGGACGTCGGCCGCCCAATAGGGTTCGTACCAGCGCCGGTCCACGTCCAGCACCAGGACGCGGCGGGTCTTCTCGTCGTAGGCGCCCACCGGGGAAACGTGGGGAGAAGGCCCGCCCGGGGCGCCGGTCAGCGCGTCCTGCGCGAAATGCAGCAGCATGACGTCCCGGGGATCGCGCTCGTTGGAAGAAAGGGCTTTCCTGAAATTCTCCAGCGCCAGCCCCGTGCGGCTGCTGACCTCCACCGCGGTCACCGCGGCCCCGGCGGCGCCGTAGGCGGCGGCGGCTTCTTTGAGCCCGGCTGCCAGCTGGGCGAGGGTCAGCCCGTGCCGCCCGTCCAGCCCGGCTTCGCTGGTCAGCTCCTTCCATTTGAGCTTCGAGATCTTTTCCGTCAGCGCGTCCTCGGTTATATTCTCGTCCTGGTCGCCGCGCTGGCGGCGCGAGTTAAGCAGCGCGTTAAGCGCCATGGCCGCCGAGGCGGAGGTGCAGGAATAATCGTTCTTCTGCGCCGCGTAAAAAGAGGAGAGGTTCCAGTAATCGTAAGCCGGGTGCGCCGGGCTCCGGAAATAGGAGTTATCCGTGGACAGCGGCACGGCGAGGGCCCCGTCCGCCGGGGCGTATTTAACCTGCTGCGCGCCGGCGGCGGCGGCCAGGTTCAAAAGAAAAAAGACGGCCAGGCTTTTCATATCAGTCGGGCTGCGCGGGCTCCGGGGTTAAAGGCGCCGGCCCGCGGCGGCGGCCGTCGTCCACGGCCAGCGCGGCGAAGAAGCCGGCCACTGAAAGCAGCGAGGCCGCCAGGAACACCGCCTGGTAGCCGTAGGCCGCCCACAGCAGGCCGCCCACGGCCGGGATGCTCATGGAAACCGCGTGGTCCATGGTGACGCCCAGCGATACCGTGGGCGCTATGTCGGATTTCTGCTCGGCGATCTTATTGAGATAGGTGGTGCGCGCTATGCGCGTGGCGAACATCAGGCTGTCCAGGATAAACAGCGAGTAAAGCACCGGCTTGAAAGTGGAGAAAGCGAAGCCGCCGCAGATCACCAGCAGGATCAGCGCGTCCGCGATGAACATCTTCCTTTCGCCTATTTTATCCGTCAGCGCGCCGAAGGCCTGCCTGAACACCACGCCCAGGAAATAAGAGACCAGCGCCAGGGCGGCCATGAGCGCCGGGCTGGCGCCGTACACCGTGACCAGCACCCAGGGCCCGAAGGTCAGGAAGATCTGCTTGCGCGCTCCGAAGAGAATGTTGAGGATGTAAAAGTTCCTGTACTTCCACCTGAAAACAAAACGCTTGCCGCCGGGCGCCGAGTCCTCCGCCGCCGCCTTCATCCGCGAGAACAGGTAGGCAGACATCAGCGAAGCGGCCGCCGCCGCCAGGAAAGCGATCTGGTAAAGCCTGGGGCCGGCCGTTTTAGCGAGTATCCAGACCAGCCCCGCGCCGGCTATGGCGGCAAAGTTGGTCATGCCGCTTATCTGCCCCAGCCGGCGCCCGTGGCCGCCTTCTTTGGCGAAGCGCAGGCCCATCACGCTCTCCACCGTCATGAACAGGTGCCCGCCGGTGCTCCACAGCAGCATCCACACCAGCATCAGGTTATAGGTCGGCGACAGGAAAGCCAGGCCGGCCACGCCGACCGCGGTCAGCAGGCTGGTGATGACCGCCCACTGCCGCACCGGCAGCGCGGCCAGCAGGCCGGTGATGAAGATCAGCATGAAGCCCGGGAATTCCCTGGGAAATTCCAGGAAGCCGCGCGCGTCGGCCGACATGCGGAAGGAATCGTTCAGATAATTATTGAACGCGGAGGAGATGATGCCGGAATTTATGCCGAGGAAGAAAACCCCGAACAGGAAAGCCTTGAAGGCGGGGTCGGCGTTGCGCCAGCGGCTGAGCAGGTTGTTCATAGAAGTCGCGAACCGCCTTTAGCCTACCAGGAATTTTTTAAGCCCCGTCATTATCATCTGCACGGAAATGGTCACCAGGATCATGCCCATCAGCTTTTCCATCGCCAGCAGGCCGCGCTCCCCGAGGATCTTGGAAAGCTTCCCGGCGAAGCTGAGGATAAAGATATTGATCACCCAGGCCGTGGCCACTACGCCCAGCGACACGCCCCAGGCCCCGGGGTCCTTCATGGAAAAAATAAGGATAGTGGTCAGCGTGGAGGGCCCGGCCACCAGCGGGATAGCCAGCGGCACGATGAACGGCTCGCCGCCCGGGTTTTCGGCGAAGGCGGAGTGGTGCGTGGGGAAGATCATCTGGATGGCTATCAGGAACAGCACTATGCCGCCGCCCACGCTGAGGGCCACCATGTCCAGCGCGAGGAAACCGAGGATATACTTGCCGAAGAAGAGGAAGAAAACCATTATTCCGAGGGCGATGAACAGCTCGCGCGTGACCACGGCGCGGCGGCGCTCCTCGGGCACCCCTTTAAGGGCCGTCATGAACAGCGGGATGTTGCCCAGCGGGTCCATTACCAGCGTAAGCGTGAAAACGGTTGAGATAAAAAGCGTCAGGTCCATACCCATATTTTAGCAAAAGCGGCCGGGGAGGTTGACCTCTCCCGGCCACTATTAGAATTTGCAGGAAACATAAGCGCGGTTATCTACAGTTTCCCCCGATTCTTTCCCTTTTCCCGAGCGCGTTTTGCGGCATACAACTGCCTGTCAGCCACAGGCTTGTATGTGGGGGTCAGAAGGCAAGCCGAAATGGGGTTCTGTTTTATGTAATCGCCGGTCTTTATGCCGATGCCGAGGGAGTGGAAATATCCGGAGAAGAACTTCACGCTTTCCTTGGTGGTGTCCATAACGGCGTCGGTCACCACTTTGGACGGGATATCGTGGTTATAGCAATCCAGGCTGGTGTTTATTACGCACATGCCCGCCACCTGGCCGGTTATATAGACTTCCGTGACCTTGTTCTTCCGGATGAACTCCGCGAGGCCGGTGCGGTGAAAAGCGCTGAACCGTGTTTTCTTCAGGACCGTCTCGCCCTTAACCGGCGCAAGCTCCGGGATGATCCCGGCCTCCCTTGAACCCTCAACGTTCCAGGCCTTCTTCGCCTCCAGCCCTATAGTTGAGCCGTCTTTCTTATGAACGATAGCGGCGAAGGCCACCAGGTCATCGTTTTGCCTGAAAATCTCCCTCAAGGCGTTGATATTCCTTACCACTTTCTCCCTGGCGGGATAGAGTTTCTTGAACATGTCGAAAAACCCGTTCTGCATGTCTATAATGAGAAGCAGTTTTCTGGCAGGTGCCGGCCTATGGCGCATATTTTTCCTTCGGATGAGATCTCTCCCTTTAAATATACCAAACAAAAGTCCGGGGGAACTAACGATTTCTGCGCTTATGTTTTCCGCAATTTATGCGCGGCACCGGCGGGTTTGACTCTCGCCTTCCTGGCAGGGGCTGGTGCGGGGTGGACTACACTATCCTGCGCCGCTCATGGACACAATTTGCGGCTGGACCGGCAGCCGGCAAATTTTCGGAGCCGTCAGTCGGCGAGCTCCAAGGTCCATAAAGTAACCGTGCACTCAACCAGATCAAGGACAAGAGGAAGGTCTTCGGTACTGAGTGCATCTACCAGAACATTATCGGGCGAAAATCCTTTTAACATGAATAATTCCCTGTCGCGTTTAACAAGGTAATTCCTGGTTTCACGCAACAAGGAATTAAAACCATACCAGTTGTCCCCATCCACTCTAAAGATCCACTCCGCAAACGCATTGGCCGCGCCATTCTCGGCAAAACGCTCAAGTGGCATAACTTTTACCTGAGCAGCGGCCCGTTCACAATGCTGAACGGTTAACGATCCGTCTGTTCTGATAGTCGCAGCATTCTTTGCGGCTCTGGCCATGCATACGGCATATACCGTGCGCGCGAGTTGTTCTTTTATTGACGCGTCATATAGTGCAGGACCGGAAATAATTTCGGGCTGGAAACGGGTCGTATACGGAGTAAGTCTGAAATTTTCTCCCGTAAATATATCCGTAGTATACATATGCCGTTTAAATTCCTGCGCCGACCCCGAATTAACCGCGTTTACCGCCGCCTTTGCCTGTTGTCCCGGCATGGTGCCTGCCATTACAGCTCCAATAATAAATCTTACAATTGAATTTTTCATATATTGCCACCTCTTAAAGTTATTTGCCGGCGACGGCATCCCTGGCGGCCGGCGCCTCTGGAACTCGACATGCGTTATGACCGGCATTTCCGGTTTTCCCGCTTTCGGCCCGGCGCGGCAGTGAACCGCGCTGGCTTGCGCCTGCTACGAAGCAATTTGTATGCCAACCGTGATCAAAGCTAAGGTCATTTCTTTTTTGCCTGGAGAATGCTTGTTTTCATAAAAAAAGAAAGGCGCTGGACGCGCCAATATATTTTCATTTGCAAAGATTTGCTGATCTGTAGGAAGCGTAAGTGCGGTTATCTACAATTCCCCCCCCCGATTCTTTCCCCTTTCCCTGGCGCGTTTTGCGGCCAGCAGCTGCCTCAATGGTGAGCGCGGAGATAGTATCGCAGGCCACCCCGACACCCCCTTGTCGGGGTTTAAATGGCAAAAAAAGCGGCCGGGGAGGGTTAGCTCCGCCGGCCGCCGTTTCGCAGCTATTCGCTACTTCTTCGGTTCCGCGGGAGGCGGCACGCCGTCCACGCCGTCGTCCACCACGGGCTCCACGGAGGCTATCTTGTCGCCTTCCTCCATGCGGACCAGGCGGACGCCCTGCGTGTTGCGGCTGATGACGCGCAGGTCCTTGCAGGACATGCGGATGATCTTGCCTTTTTCCGTCATGACCATCAGGTGGTCCTTGTTCTCCACCAGGTAAATGCCGATTACCGCGCCGTTGCGGTCGGTGGCCTTGATGGTGATGACCCCGGAGCCGCCGCGGCCCTGGTGGCGGTACTCGTCCAGGTCGGTGCGTTTGCCGAAGCCCAGCTCGCAGACCGTCAGCAGCGTCTTCTTGGTCTTGAGCGGCGCCACTTCCATGCCTATGACGGTGTCGGTCTTGCCCAGGCGGATGCCGCGCACGCCCATGGCGTTGCGGCCCATGGAGCGCACGTCGCTCTCGCTGAAGCGGATGGACATGCCTTCCTTGGTGCCTATGATGATCTCATAGGACCCGTCGGTATGGCCCACGCTGGTCAGGATGTCGCCGTCCTCCAGGCCGATGGCGTTGATGCCGGAGCGCCGGATATTGGCGAAGTCGGCGATAGGGGTCTTCTTGATGTTGCCCTTGCGGGTGCACATCACGATGAAGGCTTCCTTGCCCTTGGCCTCGGCGAAGGACTCGATGGCCAGCACCGAGGTGACGGTCTCGTCCTTGACCTGCAGGAGGTTCACGATGGCCTTGCCGCGCGAGGTGCGGTTGCCTTCGGGGATCTCGTAGCCCTTGAGCGCGTACACCTTGCCCCGGGTGGTGAACATCAGGATGGTGGCGTGGCTGGAAGTCACGAAGAGCTTCTCGATGAAGTCCTCTTCCTTGACGTCGGAGCCGATGATGCCCTTGCCGCCCCGGCCCTGCACCTTGTAGGTGTCGGCCGCGATGCGCTTGATGTAGCCGCCGTGGGACATGGTGATGATGACGTCCTCTTCGGGGATGAGGTCTTCGATGTCGAGCTCGGCG
>MGTU01000007.1 GCA_001799615.1 Elusimicrobia bacterium GWA2_61_42
AAAATTAAAATTTATTTTTCCGGCGGAGAAACTGCGGGAGCTAAACGCTCAAGCGGACTTAAATTCTGCCAAATTTCTCGGGGGAAAAATTTGGCGGAGAGGGAGGGATTCGAACCCTCGAAGGTTTGACCCTTACAGGTTTTCGAGACCTGCTGTTTCAACCGCTCACACACCTCTCCGCAAATCTTTCAGCTGACAGATAATATATTATCGCAAATTTGGCGGAGAGGGAGGGATTCGAACCCACGGTACGGATTAACCGTACACCGGTTTTCAAGACCGGCGCCTTAAACCGCTCGGCCACCTCTCCGGCTTGTGTCCCCGCTTTTTCTGCTGAAAAAAGAACGGGACTTTCAAACCATTGGTAATATAATATAAAATTATATTATTGCGTTTGAAGAGAGAATGTCAAAAATGGGCAAACTTTTTGGAACTGACGGCATCCGCGGCATCACCTGGGATTATCCCTTTACCCCCGATTTTATACGGAAGATAGGCTACGCGGCCTCCCTGGTGCTGCCCAAATACAAAAAAGCCGCCGCCGGCAAGCCGGTGGTGCTGCTGGGCATGGATTCCCGCGCTTCCGGCAAACTGATAAAAAAATACCTGGTGGAAGGGCTGGGGGCCAGCAAATTCAAAGTGGTGGACCTGGGCATCATCCCCACGCCCGCCGTGGCCTACCTGGTAAAGCGCGAAAA
Organism: Elusimicrobia bacterium GWA2_61_42; assembly: GCA_001799615.1. Taxonomy (GTDB): domain Bacteria; phylum Elusimicrobiota; class Elusimicrobia; order Elusimicrobiales; family UBA9959; genus UBA9959. Next base: position 699 of record MGTU01000007.1, read on the forward strand.
AGCCGACTTCGGCATCGTGATCTCGGCCAGCCACAACCCGCCCGAATTCAACGGCATAAAATTTTTCTCGGCCGAGGGGCTCAAGCTCAGCGAGGATATAGAGGAAAAAATAGAGAAGCTGCTGCTCGGCAAGAAGCCGCTGGCGTTCCGCCCTTCCCACCCGGGCCTGCACAAAAAAGATTTTACCCGCGACTACGAGGACTTCCTTAAAGCCACGCTGCCGCCCGGGTTCACGCTTAAAGGCCTGAAGATCCTGCTGGATTGCGCCAACGGCGCCGCCTACAAGATAGCCCCGCGTATTTTCCGGGACCTGGGCGCGACCATAAAGGTCATAGGCGACAAGCCGGACGGCGCGAACATCAACGTGGGTTGCGGCGCCCTGCATACCGAAAAGATGGCCAAGGCCGCCGCCGACTGGGGCGCCTTCTGCGGCATCAGCCTGGACGGGGACGCCGACCGCTGCATGTTCGCCGACGAAAAGGGCGGGGCGCTGGACGGCGACGACATCGTTTCCATAGCCGCTCCCTACCTGAAGAAAAAAGGCCGCCTGACCAACAACGGCGTCTCGCTGACCTTCATGTCCAACTACGGCCTTATCCGCTACCTCGAGGACGCCGGCATCAGCGTGGCGCAGGTGCCGGTGGGGGACAAGAACGTCACGGACGCCATGGAGAAAGGCGACCTTAAGCTGGGCGGCGAGTCCAGCGGGCATATCATTTTCCGGGAATTCGCGCCCACGGGGGACGGGGTCCTGACCGCGCTGCAGACGCTGGCCGCTGTGCGCGACATCGGCCGGCCGTTCAGCTGGTTCCGCCGCCACTGGAAGCGCTATCCCCAGGTGCTGGAGAAGGTCAAGGTTTCCGGCAAGCCGGCCCTCAAGGACGTCGCCGGTTTTTCCGCCAAGCTGACCAAGTGCGAGGCGGCGCTGAAGGGCAACGGGCGGATCTTCATCCGCTATTCCGGCACCGAGCCGCTGCTGCGCCTGCTGGTGGAGGGCGAGTCCCGCCCGAAAATAAAGGCCATCGCCGACGAGCTGCTGGAACACTACAGGAAGCATTCCGGCGCCCTCGCCGGCAAGAACTGATTTTAACTGAAGGTTTGGAGGAAATAATGAAACACGTTAAGCTGGGCGTCAATATCGATCACATCGCCACGCTGCGCCAGGCGCGCGGCGAAAAGAACCCCGACACCGTGGAGGCCGCCCGCGTGGTCTACAGCTCCGGCGGGGACATGGTGGTAATGCACCTGCGCCAGGACCGCCGCCACATCCAGGATTCGGACCTGGAGCGCGTGCGCCACGAGGTGAAGGGCCTGATCCATATGGAGATGGCCGCCATCCCCGAGATGGAGAAGATGGCGCTGCGCGTGCGCCCCGATTCCGTCTGCCTCGTGCCCGAGAACCCGCGCGAACTCACCACGCAGGGCGGCATGAAGCTGGACGGCAAACGCCCCGACCTGCAGAAGATCATAAAGAACCTTTCCGCCGCCGGCATAGAGGTCAGCATTTTCGCGGACCCCGACCCGATGGCCATCCGCGCCGCCCACAACATGGGCGCCGACGCCATAGAGCTCTGCACCAAGAAATACGCCGAGTCCTGGGGCAAGAAGCTGCAGGCCAAAGAGCTGGAGAAACTGCAGCTCGCCGGCTTCCTGGTGAAGGAACTGAAAATGGAACTGCACGCCGGCCACGGCCTGGACTACTACAACGTGGCCCCGGTGGCGCGCATAGAGGGCATGGACTGCCTCAATATAGGTTTCTCCATCATTTCCCGCGGCATGTTCGTGGGCCTCAAGAGCGCCGTAGTGGAGATGAAAAGGATCATTCAATAACCCATGTGCGGAATAACAGGCTATATCGGCGACAATAAGACCACCGAGATACTCATTGACGGCCTCAGGCGCCTTGAGTACCGCGGCTACGACTCCTGCGGCATCGCCGTGGTGGACGCCCGGAACGCGCTTTACCTCAGGCGCGTCAGCGGGCGCGTGGACGCGCTGGACAAGCTGGTGTCGGCCGACCCGGCTAAAGGCGCGCACGCCGGAGTGGGGCATACGCGCTGGGCTACCCACGGGGCGCCCTCCGAAGACAACGCCCACCCCCACACCGACTGCTCGGAGCAGGTGGTGGTGGTGCACAACGGCATCATCGAGAATTACCTGGACCTCAAGGAACAGCTGCTGGCCGGCGGCCATAAATTCAAATCCGAGACCGATACCGAGGTCATAGCCCACCTGCTGGAGGAAAAGCTCAAGGGCCTGCACGTGCAGGAGAAGGCCGTGCGCTCCGACATGCTGGAGCCAGTGTTCTTCGAAGCTTTCCGCAAGACCCTCGCCGACCTGAAAGGCTCCTTCGCCGTGTCCGTGGTGTGGGCGCGCTGCCCCGAAATGCTGCTGGCGGCGCGCATGCACAGCCCGCTGGTGATCGGGCTGGGCAAGGGGGAGAACTTCATCGCCTCCGACGTTTCCGCTTTCCTGAAATATACCAAGCGCGTGGTGTTCCTTAACGACGGGGAAATGGCCGCCGTCAGAAAGGACGGCGTGGATTTCTACACCTTCCAGGGCAAAAAGACCGCCAAAGAGCCCGTCACCATCCAGTGGGATTCCACCATGGCGGAGAAGGGCGGCTACAAGCATTTCATGCTCAAGGAGATCCACGAGCAGGCCGAGGCCGTGGAGAACACTTTGCGCGGCCGGCTGCTGCCGATGGGCGGGGACATCCTGAAGGCCGAGATGGGGCTGACCCCCGCGGCCATGAAGGCCTTTTCCGCGCTGCAGTTCATAGCCTGCGGCACGGCTTACCACGCGTGCCTGGTGGGGCGCGTGCTTTTCGAGAATTTCGGCATAGCCGCCCACGCGGACGTGGCCTCGGAGTTCACGGACCGGGCCAAGCTGATGTCGCCGAACACGCTGGTAATAGCCATTTCGCAGTCGGGCGAGACGGCCGACACCCTTTTTGCCGTCCGCGAGGCTAAAGCCGCCGGCGCGAAAGTGCTGGCCATCACCAACACCGTGGGTTCCACGCTCACGCGCGAGGCCGACCACGTGCTTTACACGCATTGCGGGCCCGAGATCGGCGTGGCTTCCACCAAGGCTTTCCTGGGCCAGCTGGCCGCCATCTACCTGCTGGCCGGGCATTTCGCCGCGGCCAGGGGCCGCCTGTCCACCGGCGGCGCCCGGAGCTACGCCGAGGAGCTGCTGAAGATCCCCCGCCTGATGGAGGAGACGCTGGAGAAGGAAGCGGAGATAGCCAAGGTGGCGAACGGCTTCGCCGCCAGCGAGCATTTTCTTTTCATCTCCAGGCATATAAACTATCCCATAGCCCTGGAAGGCGCGCTGAAGATAAAAGAGATCTCCTACGTGCACGCCGAGGGCTACGCCGCCGGCGAGATGAAGCACGGTCCTATCGCCATCATCTACAAGGGCATGCCGCTGCTGGCGGTGGCGCCCAGCGGCCGCACGCTGGAGCTGATGGCCGGCAACATCGAGGAGGCCAAGGCGCGCGGCGCCGACGTGGTGGCCATCGTGGACGCCGCCTCCCAGAAGACCGTCAAGGCCTCCCGCTACATAGTCCTGCCTTCGGCCGGCGAGCTTTTTACCCCCATGCTTACGGTGATCCCGCTGCAGATCTTCGCTTATTACGTGGCGCTGGCCAAGAAATGCGACATCGACAAACCGCGCAACCTGGCCAAGAGCGTCACGGTGCGCTGAGCGGCGCCCAGGGCAACTATGCCGTCAAAAAATAAAAAACAGCCGTTGGCCGTGACAGGCCTGGGCGTGGACCTGGCCGAAGTGGCCAGGATCCGCCGCCTGGCCGCGCGCAACCCCGGGTTTTTAAAAAGGGTCTTTACCGAAGGCGAGCTGGCCTACGCCGGCAAGAGCAAGAACAAATACGAGCGCCTGGCCGCGCGCTTCGCCGTGAAGGAGGCCGTCATCAAGGCCCTGGACGCCAAACACCTGTCCCTGAAAGATATCGAGGTGGAGAACACCGCCAGCGGCCGGCCGCAGGTGAAGGTTAAAAATCTGCCCGGCGCGCGGCTTATGGTCTCCATTTCCCATACCGGCAGCTGCGCCTGCGCCGCCGTAATAGCCTTCGAGGCCTGACCGGCATGAAGATTCTTCGCATCACCCCCGCTTTTTTAAGGCCGCTGCTGCCGGCCCGCCGCAAAGATTCCCACAAGGGGGATTACGGGCGGGTGCTGGTGGCGGGAGGTTCGCGCGGCATGGCCGGCGCGGCCATACTGGCCGCCCGCGCCGCGCTTAAGTCCGGGGCGGGGCTGGTCACCGTGGCGTGCCCGGAAAGCGAAAGGCAGACCATAGCCCGCGCCCTGCCCGAGGCCATGACCTTCGGCGGCGCCTGTTCCGGCGGCGCTTTTACCGCCGCGGCGGCGGCGCAAGTGGCCGCTTTCGCCCGGCAGAAAAAGATAGACGTTCTGCTGGTGGGGCCCGGCCTGGGGGCCTCCCCGGGCGCCAGGGCCTTCGTCCTGAGGCTGCTCGATATCCTGAACATACCGGCGGTAGTGGACGCCGACGCGCTTAACGCGATCGCCGCCGGGCCGCGGCCGTTCAGGCCGAGGACCGCTCCCTCTATCTTTACCCCGCATCCCGGCGAGGCCGAAAGGCTGCTGGGGAAAAAAGCCGCGGACAGGCCGGCCGCTGCCGCCGCCCTCGCGGCCGGGACCGGGGGGATAGCGGTGCTGAAAGGCGCCGGTACGCTGGTCTGCGACGGAAAAACAATTCTGAAGAACGGCACGGGCGGGCCAGCGCTGGCCAAGGGCGGCTCCGGGGACGTGCTGGGCGGACTGGCCGCCGGCTTTTTCGCGCAGGCGGGGCTGGCAAAAAGTTTTACGCGCGAGACCGCGCGCTCCAGCGCGGCGCTGGCCGTATTCCTGCACGGGCTTTGCGGGGACCTGGCGAAGAAGAAATTTACCGAGCGCTGCGTGCTGGCCGGCGAGCTGCTGGACTTCCTGCCGGCGGCGATACGGAGAGTTAAAAGATGAAGCCGAAAAAAGGGGCCGAAGGCCGCCTGATAGAGCACATAGAAAAGACTTTCAGGTTCCCGCTGGACCGCCGGCTGCTGCTGGGGCCGGGCGACGACTGCGCCGTGCTCCGGCACGGGGCCGGCCGCGACCTGGTCATAACCACCGACGAGATCGTGGAAGGGACGCATTACCTGGCGCGCTTCGCCACCCCGGAGGACCTGGCCCGCAAGCTCATGCGCATAAATTTAAGCGACCTGGCCTCCATGGGCGACGTCAAGCCGGTGTCCTGCGTGGTCGGGTCCGGGCTGAGGAAGAACACGCCGCCGGATTTTACGCGGCGGTTCATGAAGGAACTTAAGGCCGAGGCGCTGCGCTTCGGCCTTTCCATCGCCGGCGGCAACCTGGCCGGCGCCCGGGAAAACCATTTTTACATGACCGTCTGGGGCGAGACCGGGCGCGGAAAGATAGTGACGCGCTACGGGGCCAGGCCGGGCGACCTGCTTTTTAACATCGGCCCGCTGGGCCTGGCGGCGGCCGGGCTGGAGGTCCTGCTGCGGGCGTCCGCGGCCGAAAAGAAAAAATTCCCGGAGCTCATAAAAGCTTTCTGGCGGCCGGAACCGATGCTTGAGGCCGGCGCGCTTATCGGCCGGCTGGGCCTGGCCTCGGCCATGCTGGACAATTCCGACGGGCTCGCGCGCAGCGCGGGCATAATTTCGGAACTTTCCGGCTGCCGCGTGCTGGTCAGCCCGGGCGAAGGCGCCTGCGCCCCGGCCTTGCGGGCCTACAGCGCGGCCAGGGGCCGCCCCTGGCGCTATTACGCCATAGGCGGCGGCGAGGATTACGGCCTGGTCTTTACGGCGAGGCCTTCCAAACTGGCTAAAATAAAAAAACTGCTGCCCGCGGCCGCCGTGGTGGGACGCGTGGAAAAGGGCGCCGGGGCGGAGATAGAGAATTTCAATGGCAAGGTCAAAAACTTCGAGCATTTTTAAGTTCAAGAGTTCCTGCCCGGCGGATACCGCGCGGCTGGCAGGGCTCTTCGCGCGCGGGCTGGCGGGCGGCGCGGCGCTTTTCCTCGAAGGGCCCATAGGCTCGGGCAAGACTTTTTTCGTGCGGGAGCTGGCCGCGGCGCTGGGCGCTAAAAAACTGCCGGTCAGCGCCAGCTTCAACCTGATGCGCGCCTACCCCGGCCGCCTCAGGCTTTATCACTTCGACCTGTTCCGGGCCGGCGAGGCCGACATGGAGAACATCGGGCTGGACGAATACCTGGGCCGCGCCGACGGGATAACCGCCGTGGAGTGGCCGGGCGCCGGCGGCGAGCTGTATTCCGGCGTAGAGCCGCTGAGGCTGGTCTTCAGCCTGGCGGGCGGGGACCGCAGGGGCATAAAGATCTCCGCCCCGGCCGCCGAACTGGACATGATGAAAACTATAGAGGCTAAATGGCTGAAACGATAATAGGGCTTTGCACCTCCGGCACCAGGCTCAAGGTGGCCGTAACCGCCGGCGGGCGTATTTACCAGGCCCAAAAAAAAGAATACAACCAGGAGAAAGCCCTTTTCCCCCTGATAAAGCGCGAATTAAAAAAAGCGGGCGCCACGCTGCGCAGCGTTAACGCGGTCTGCGCCGCGCGCGGGCCCGGCAGATTTACCGGCATACGCATCTCGCTCACGCTGGCGGGCGCTATGAAAGCCCTGGCCGGGGCCAGGGTGCATACCGTCACCCTTTTTGAGATACTGGCGCTGCAGGCCTTCGACTGCGCGCCGTACAAGACCTGGGCCGCCAAAAATCCGGGGGGGCGCATCGCCGCGCTGCTGCACGCTTTTAAAGACGAATATTTCTGCCAGTTCTTCAGACCCTCGGCCCGGCGCCCGCTGCCCGACGGCGAGCCCGTCTGGCTTAAGGAAGGAGAGCTAAAAGAGCTGCTGGCAGCCGCCGGGGTCTTTTACGCCGCGGGAGACAGCGAGGAGCACCCCGGGATCTACGCCCTGCTCCCGCCCGGGACCGCCGCGGCCCCCGGGCCGGTTTCAAAAATAATTCCCGGGTATATAATTAAGGCCGCCCTGGCTTACGGCAGCAAGACCCTTAAACCGCTTTATCTGAAGCCGGCCAAATATGAATTGGAAAATAAAAAGTAGCCGCCCGGCCGTATGCTGATACGGCGCGCGAGGAAAGAGGACTACGCCGCTTTCGCCGCGATAGAGGCGGAATATCCGGGCTACCCGGCCTGGGGTGAGAAAGGTTTTGAGGCCGAGGAGAAGAACCGCCACTCCGTCACGCTGGCCGCGGAGGAGGAGGGGCGAACGGCCGGTTTTATTAATTTCTGGATCCTGAGGCCCCAGGTGCAGTTGAACACCCTGGCGGTCGCCCGGGCCTTCCTGCGGCGGGGGACGGCGTCGGCCCTGCTGGGCAAGCTGCTGGAATACGCGGCTAAAAGTCTCTGCCGGGAGATAGACCTGGAAGTGAACGAGCACAACGCCGCCGCCATCGCCCTTTACGCGGCGCACAATTTTGAAGTGGTGGGGAAAAGGCCCAAATTCTATAATAACACGGACGCGGCCCTGCTGATGCGCAGGGTGCTGCCCGCCAAGGACCTGTAAGGACCTGTATGAAAAAAATTCTCCTGTCGGTTTTAACCGTGTGCCTGTTCTCTCCCGCCGTTACCGCGGCGGCGGATAAAGAGGCCTACCTGCACTTCATGAACGGCATGGTGATGGAAAGGCGCGGGAATTACGATTCCGCCCTGCAGGAGTACAAGCGCACCCTGCAGCTGGACCCGGAGTCCGTTTTCGTCTACAAGCAGGCGCTCAACCTGGCTTTGCGCATCGGCAAGGTGGACGAGGCGGCCGACTGGGCGGAGTTCGTGGTCAAAACGGACTCGGCCACGGCGGACAACTGGGTGCTTTACGGCAACGTCAACTGGGCCAAAGGCGACCTGGAAGGGGCGGCCGCCGCCTACGAGAAGGCCTTCGCCCTGGACGACGGCAATCACGAGGCGCTTTACCAGCTGGCCAGCCTCTGGAGCGCCAGGAACGCCGACAAGTCGGTGGAGTACCTTAAAAAGTACCTGGAGCTGCGCCCCGAGGACGCGGCCGAGGTGAATTACCAGCTGGCCGTGCTCTATAATATGAAGGGCCGGCACGAAGAGATGAGGCGCAGCCTCATGAAGTCCAAAGAGGCCGACAGCCTTTACCTGCAGCCGCGCTACATGCTGGCCAATTATTACGAGATGAAGAGTGATACCGTCGCCGCCCTGGGCGAGTACGCCGAACTGCTGGCCATCGATACGAAGAACATCGAGCTGTTCGACCATGTCGGCGAGCTTTACGCCTCCCCGGCCGTCTCCGACCTGCCCGAGGCGGAAAAATATTTCCTCAAGGCCTGGGCGCTGGACAAGGCCGACGCCACCGCGGCTTTCTGGCTTTCGGTGATAAGCGAGTCGCGCCGCGACTTCGCCGCGGCCGCCGCCTACCTGGAGGGCTCCGCCGCGCTCAAGGAAGACGCCAGCCTGGCGCTGCGCCTGGCTTACTATTACACGCAGAGCGGCCGCTACGAAAAAGCCATCACCATGCTGGAAGGGGCGGCCAGGAAATGGCCGGATAACGGCGAGATCGCCTACTTCCTGGCGCTGGGCTACGACGACACCGGCAAAAGCGACAAGGCGCGCGGGCTGCTTAAGGCGCTGCTGGCGAAAAGCCCGGAGAACGCGGAGGCCCGCATGCAGTACGCGGTCATCTGCGAGCGGGAGAACGACATGCCCGCGGCCGAGGAAGCTTTCCGCTACCTGCTTTCAAAGAACCCCGCCAGCGCCAACGTGCTGAACTACCTGGGCTACGCGCTGGCCGACCGCGGCCTCAAGCTCGAGGAAGCCGAGGTGCTGATCTCCAGCGCCGTCGCCATGGACCCCGGCAACGGCGCCTACCTGGATTCCCTCGCCTGGGTGAAGTTCAGGCGGGGCAACCTGCCCGAAGCCCTGGCCGGCATTAAAAAGGCCGTAAAGGCCGTTTACGACGACGCCGTTATCTGGGCGCACGCCGGCGATATTTACGCGGCGGCCGGGGACAACAGGACGGCCTGGCTGGCCTGGAAATATTCCCGCCTGCTCGAAAAGCCCGCCAGGCGCGCCGCGGCCGACGCGAAACTGAAAGACCTGCAGAAAAAGATCCCCGCGGCCGAAGCGGAAGGGCTTGAACGGGCCTACCTGAAAAATTTCAGCCCTGCCGGGCTGGAGTTCTCCTCCTTCGCCAAGGTGGAGGCGAAGCTGCGCGGGCGCACCGTAAAGTTCGACGCGATACTGCATTACGCCCCGCCTTCGGATTTCAACCTTACCGTGATGGGCCCGCTGATGGTCCCGCTCTGGAAGGCCAGGGCCAGCGGCGCCGCGCTGGAGCTGGACGCCATAGGCATAAAGGATATAGATCCGGCGACCTTCAGCTACTGGGCCGCCCTTATAACCGCGGAGCTGAGGGACTGGTTTTCCGGGCAAACCCTGGCCGGCGGGAAGTTCGACGACGGCTGGGATTCCTCCTGCTTCGCCGGGGACGGCAGGGAGGTTTGCCTGGACAAGGACCGCACCCCCGGCGAGATCCGGCCGGCGGCGGAGAAAAAGCTGGTCTTCAAGCCTTCCCATTATTTTTTCAGGAACCTCTACCTGTTCCCCTATATCATGGAATTCAAACTGCCGGCCGTTTCGGTGCGCATCACGCTGGACAACAACCAGATGAACTTCGGCGGCGTCAACACGCTGAGGCTGCCGGACTGACATGGTGAAAGTTAAGGCGCCGGCCAAAATAAACCTGTTCCTGGAGGTCACCGCGCGCCGCGCGGACGGCTACCACGACCTGGCTACGCTTTTCGCCCGCATAGGGCTTTGCGACGAGCTGTCGTTCAGGAAAACCGCGGCCGCGGGCATAAAACTGAAGACCAGCGGCGGGGCGATAGGGCTGAAGGACCAGGCCGACAATATCGTGTACAAGGCGGCCGCGGAGTTTTTCAGGGTCTTCGGCCTGTGCCCCGCCGTAGAGATAACCCTTAAAAAGAACATCCCGGTGGGCGCGGGGCTGGGGGGCGGCTCTTCGGACGCGGCCGCCGCCCTGCTGGGCCTGGCGAAGCTTTACAGGCTGCCGAAGGCCGCGGGCGCCAAGCTGCTGAAAATAGCCGCCGGCCTGGGCTCGGACGTACCCTTCTTCATGCTGGAAGCCGGCGCCGCCGAAGGCGCGGGCCGCGGCGAGAAGCTGAAAGAAATTGAATTTTCCGGCCGCCTGCCGCATATAGTGCTGGTCTACCCTGGGGTGCCGGTTTATACCAGGGAGGTTTACGGCCGCCTTAAACTGGGCGATTCTGCCGCTATCAAGCGGCGCCTGGCCGATTTTAAAAAACTGCTGGGCCTGTTAAGGCGCGGAGAATTCACTCGCGGGCGCGCCGCGCTGCTGTTTAACAGGCTTGAGGACCCGGTGCTGCCCGCGCACAAAGCCGTAAGGCTGGCCAAAGAGCGGCTGGCCGGGGCCGGGGCCGAGGCCGTGCTGATGTCCGGTTCGGGAGCCTCCGTGTTCGGTCTTTGCTGGGAAAAAGCGAAAGCGCGGCGGGTAGCGGACGCTCTTAAGAGTATCCGTGGTTACAGGATTTTTTTAACTAATTTTTGCTAGAATCTTTGGGAAGTGGAAACAGGCGCGCTGGCTTGCGGTAGCTGCCGGCCGGTTTGTTTCCCGCAGGGGGGCGGTAATCAGTGGGGGGGGAACGTATGGAAATCACCGAAGTGAGGATACATCTCAGGAACGAAGCCAGGCTTAAAGCGTTCGCGACAGTGACGTTCAACAACGCTTTTGTCGTCCACAACATGAAAGTCGTGAACGGCAACAACGGCCTTATAGTGTGCATGCCGTCGAGGAAGATCAAGGACGGCACCTACAAGGACATAGCCCATCCGATAAATAACGAGTTCCGCGGGAAACTTGAACAGCTCATTCTCAAAGAGTACGAGAAAGAGGTGGCCAAGGCCGGGCCTATGCCGGTGCCCACGCAAACCGAAGGCTTCGCCGAGGGCGTCTAAAGCCAAGAAGCGGTAAGGTTCAGACCCTTCCCGCGGGCCGCGGGAAGGGCTTCTGTGCTGTCTGGATAGCGATTCAGTTTTATTCCCGGGTTGTGTAATGGTAGCACGACGCCCTTTGAAGGCGTTTGTCTAGGTTCGAATCCTAGCCCGGGAGCGCACTTTCCCCTCGTAAAAAAACCCCTCCCGGGGTTTTTTTATTGCGCTCCCGGGCAGCGAGACATAATCATGTCTCGCGTTAGGATTCGAAAGCCGGAGCGACGGAGCCAGCAGGCGGAGGAGTGAGGCGGGGTCGCGGGCGCCGACGCGCGACGGCGCGGAGGTGACCCGTGACCGAATCCTAGCCCGGGAGAAAAATTCAGGCCCCTTTATGGGGCCTGAACTTTTATCCGGGGTTGTTCCATTCGTGCCGCTTCCCGGTTTCCGCAGGCCCGGGCGGCTCAGTTCCTGAGCAGGAGCTTGAGCATGTTCACGGCGGGCTTGGTCAGGCGGGCGTCGAGCAGGCCGCGGCTGATGGCCATGGCCTGGTAGGTGCCGGTTTTGCAGCCCAGTTTTTCCAGTTTCGCGCGGATCTCGGCCGTAAGGCGGTTTATCTCGTAGGGCGAGGCCTGGGGCGTTTTGCCGCGGGGGAAAGCCGTGGCGGCTGTGCGGCGCGCGGCGAGTTCGTAGGCGGTCAAAGCCGCGGATTGCCCCAGGTTCATGGACGGCTGTTTGGGCAGGGTGGGGATATTGATGACGGCGCTGCACAGCGATAGGTCTTCTTTGGTGAGGCCGGTCTTTTCGGGGCCGAAAAGGATGCCGGCCTTTTTGACCCCGCGCCCTGCGATATAGTCCGCGGCGTCTTTAAGCAGGAGCACGTCCCTTTCGGGTTTTATCTGGTGCAGCGAGGAGGTGCCCAGCAGCAGGTCGCAGTCCCGGGCGGCTTCGGGGATGCTGCCGTAGATGCGCGCGGAGTTTATCACGTCCATGGAATTTATGGCCGCGACGGAGGCTTCCTGTTTCCAGCGGTGTTTTACTTCTTCCCAGTCGGATTCGAAAGGGCTGACGAGGGCCAGTTCGGACAGGCCGAAATTGGCCATAGCCCTCGCGCAGGCGCCGATATTGTCTGGATTGCGCGGCTTCAAAAGTATGAATTTAACCGGCGTATTCATACCGTTATAATACTAAAACTTGCGGCTTTAATTTGGTATTGTTGAACTATAGCGGGGCGGTTCGAGGGGCGAGGTTCGGGAAAACACCATGATCAAAGTTAAACGGGCTTTATCTATAATTTTCGCCGCGGCGATAGGTTCGGCGCTGCTGGCCGGAACGGCCGGCGCGGGCGAGCTGGACGTCCGGATGACGAAGATAGTTAAGACCTTCACGCGCGCCGCCGCCGACGCGGGGGTGAGCACGGCCACGCTGGCGGTGATGCCTTTCCAGACCGATAAGAAACTGGCCGAGAAAAGGGTGAACTACGCCTGCGCCGAGATCCTGACCAACCGCCTGGTCGAGACCAAGACTTTTAAAATGATAGAAAGGGCCAGGCTCGAGGAAGTGATGCAGGAGCAGCGCCTGGGCCTGAGCGGCGCCGTGGAAAGCGCCACGGCCGCCAAGGTCGGTAAACTTACCGGGGCGCGCCTGGTGATCCTGGGCAGCGTATCTCGCCTGGGCGCGAATTACCACCTGAGCACCGAGATGGTGGACTCCGAGACCGGGGAGATCATGGCCTCCGACGTCACCGAAGTGGCCGTAGAGGTCTTCGACAAGGACGCCTCCAGGTATATAACCGAGATCCCCGAATACGACGCCATCGGCATCTACCTCGCCGGCGGTATAGGCCTGGCCAGTTCTAAAAAAGTTTCGCCGGCGACAAACCCTAACTTTGGCACGCCGATCACCCTCACCCCCGCCAACAAGGACATAAACTACTACGGTTACCTGGGCCTGGGGCTGCGCTACCTTTTCTCGCCCAAGTGGATGGTGGACGCCGCTTATTTCCCCAGCGTCGTTTTCGGCGGGGGGAATGGGACCATCGCCACCGGGCTTGACCCCGTTTTCGACGGCCCCAGCGACGAAGTTAATAACCCCGAGAGTTATGAGACCACGATGTTCAGGCTGCTCATTGACCGGACGCTGCCGGTTTCGCCCGCTTTCAAGGTGCACGCCGCCGCAGGCATCACTCAGTTCCCCCAATTCGAAGCCGACGCCGTTTTTGTGAATAACGGGACTCCTTCTGTGCCGATAACCATCAGGACCAGCAACAGCCGCACCGTCCTGACCACTTTCAGGCTGGGGCTGGAGTGGAAGCCCAAGCCCCGCTTCGGCTGGTCCGTCTCGGGCCTGTATTATCTCGGCAAAATGACAGCCAGGACCACGGCCATCTTCCCGGACCGGGCCACGGCCGTCATACAAAAATACGAAACGCGGCCCTTCGCCGCGGAGACGTACCTGTCGTTCTATTTTTAAAAGACCATGCCCCGCTCCACGGCCCCGAAAAAACCGGCCTCCTGGACCGTCTATATGGTCCTCTGCGATAACGGTTCCTTATATACGGGCATAACCAACAACCTCAAAGCCCGCCTGGCCGCCCACAACTCCGGCAAAGGCGCCAAGTACACCGCCGCCTTCGGCCCGGTGGCCTTGGTCTGGAAGAAACGCAAAAAAGACCGCTCTGCCGCCTCCAAACTCGAAGCCTCCATCAAAAAACTCACCCGCAAAGAGAAAGAAGCCCTGATAGCAGCCCGGATTTAATCAAAATCAGCGTTCGCCGGGGATTTTACTCACGTCAAAGATGCGTAGTCGTGCCGTCCAGGGGGCCTCCCCTGCTCACCCGGGCAGAGGGAACCCTTGCGTCGGTTCCCCCCGCCTTGGGAAATTATGGCGGGGCCCCCTTCCGCAACGGGTGATCAGGGGAGGCCCCCCGGCCGACACTCCGAAAATCCCCGGCAGGCGGCTGGGATGGGGGGCAAACTAAGGCAATAAATAGGCGTTTCGCATAGCCCGCCTATTTTTGTAGAATTTAAGCGTAGTCCTTCCGTTCCTAAACTTTTCGGTTTTCTTTGATCAATATGTCAAAAAACAACAGTTTCGCGGCGGTGGTACTGGCGGCCGGCCTCGGCACCAGGATGAAATCCGACCTGCCCAAGGTCCTCCATTACCTCGGCGACATGTCCCTCGCCGAACGCGCCATCCGCAAAATAGCCGCCCTCGGCCCCGAAAAGATCATCGTCATCACCGGCCACCGCGCCGACCTCGTCGAAGCCGAACTGCGCAAACGCCTCGGCCCCGGCATCACCGAAAAACTCGTTTTCGTCCGCCAAAAACTCCTCAAAGGCAGCGGCCGCGCCGTGCAGGAAGCCATGCCCGAGATCCGCAAGTACGCCAGCGTCATGGTGCTGTGCGGCGACGCCCCGCTCTTCAGGGCCGAAACCGCCAGGAAAATGCTCGGCTACTACATAAAACATTCCCCCGACTGCCTGGTAATGACCGCCGAGCTGGCCGAGCCCGGCTCCTACGGCCGCGTCAAGCGCGACCACGCCGGTTCCGTGGCCGCCATCGTGGAAGCCGCCGACGCCGACGCCTGGGAGAAGGCCATAAAAGAAGTGAACTCCGGCACCTATTTTTTCCGCGTAAAGGCCCTGACCGGCGCTGTGAAGAACCTTAAGAAGAAAGGCTCCAAGGGCGAGTTCTACCTGACCGACGCCGTCGAGAACATCATAGCCGCCGGCGGCAAAGCCGCCGCCTTCAAACTTACCGACCCCACCGAAATGACAGGCATAAACTCCCGGGCCGACCTGGCAGCCGCCTACGCCATGCTGAACCGGCGCAAGGCCGCCGACCTGATGGCCCAGGGCGTCACGGTCGTGGACCCGGCCAATACCTATATCGAGGAAAGCACCGTTATCGGCCGCGACACGGTGATCTATCCCGGGGTCTTCATTAAAGGCGTTTCCATAATAGGCCGCGGCTGCAAGATCGGGCCTTGCGGAGTTATAGAGGACTGCCGGATAGACGACGGGGCCGTGATAAAATATTCCTGCGCGCTGGAATCCAGCCGCGTGCGCGCCGGCGCCATCGTGGGGCCTTTCGCCAGGCTGCGCCCCCTGTCCGACATCGGCCCGTCCGCGGAAATAGGCAATTTCGCCGAGGTTAAGAAGTCGCGCATAGGCCGCGGCTCCAAGATGCACCATCACAGCTACGTCGGCGACACGGAGATGGGCGACAAGGTAAATATCGGCGCGGGCACCATCACCTGCAATTACGACGGCGTTCATAAGAACAGGACCGTCATCGGGGCCGGCGCTTTCATCGGCTCCAACACCAATCTGGTAGCCCCGGTAACTATCGGGGCCGGCGCGTACACGGCCGCCGGCTCTACCATCACGGAAGACGTCCCGGGCGGAGCGCTGGGCATAGCGCGCGCACGGCAGGTGGTGAAACAGCTTAAAAAGAGGGCAAAATGACGGACAAGCGCGGCAGAACTTTTAAAGTTTTCAGCGGCAACGCCAACCCCGAGCTGGCCAGGAAGATCTGCGACATACTGGGCGTGCCCCTTTCCGCTACCAAGGTCACCAAATTCGCCGACGGCGAGATCGACGCGCACATCCTCGAGAACGTGCGCGGCGAGGACTGCTACGTCATACAGCCCACCTGCCCGCCGGTAAACGACAACCTGATGGAACTGCTGATCCTCCTGGACGCGCTGCGCCGGGCTTCCGCCGGCCGCATCACCGCCGTGGTGCCCTATTACGGCTACGCCCGCGCCGACCGCAAACCCGCCCCCCGCGTGGCCATCACGGCCAAACTGGTGGCCAACCTGATCACCGAGGCCGGGGCCAACCGCGTCATCACCATCGACCTGCACGCGGCGCAGATCCAGGGCTTCTTCGACATCCCGCTGGACCACCTTTACGCCCGGCCCGTGGTGCTGGACTATATCAAGGGGCGCAATTTCGAGAACACCGTGGTAGTCTCCCCCGACGTGGGCAGCGTGGAGCGCGCGCGCTCCTTCGCCAAGCGCCTGGACATGGGCCTGGTCATCATCGACAAGCGCCGCCCGCGCCCCAACGAGGCCGTGGTCTACAACATCATCGGCGACGTGAAGGGGAAAACCTGCTTCATTTTCGACGACCTGGTGGACACCGCCGGGACCCTCGCCATGGTGGCGCGCTCTATAAAGGAGCAGGGCGCCGCCAAAATAATAGCCGCCTGCACCCATGGGGTGCTTTCGCGGGACGCCGTCGAGAAAATAGACAAATCCCCTATAGAAGAGCTCATTTTAACGGATACAATTCCCGTAAACGCCTCAAAAAGTGCTAAAATAAAGGTAATATCCGTGGCCGCTCTCCTTGCGGAGGCGATTAAACGCAATCACATGGGCGAGTCCATAAGCGAACTTTTCAAGTGAGCTATGTAATTCAGCAGGAGGAATTCAGATGAAACAGACAATGATTTCAGCAGAGACGCGGGACAAGGCCGGAGTACGCGGCACCCTCAGCGCTTTCCGGGCCGGCGGCCGCATTCCCGCCGTCATTTACGGCCTTGATAAAACGCCGGTGAGCATCACCGTCGATGAAAAGGCCATGGCCGCCCTCATCAAGGCGGACCCCAACGCCATCATCACCATCAAGTCCCCCGGCGGCGACGACACGGTCATCATAAAGGCCATACAGCGCCACCCGGTTACCGACAAATACAGGCATTTCGACTTCCAGCGCATCTCGCTCACCGAGAAGATCAAGGTGAAGGTGCACGTGAAGATCGTCGGCGAAGCCCACGGCGTCAAGCTGCAGGGCGGTATGGTGGAACACACCATGCGCGAAGTCAACGTCATGTGCCTGCCCACCGAGATCCCCCACGAGATCGAGCTGGACATCACGGACCTCCATATCAACACCTCGCTGCGCGTGAAGGACATCAAGGCCGGCAAGGCCGAGCTGCTCGACGCCCCCGACCAGATAGTGGTCAGCATCACCGCGCCGAAGGAAGAGAAGGTTGAAGAACCCGTGGCCGGAGCCGCGGCCGCAGGCGCCCAGCCTGAAGTTATAGCCAAGGGCAAGAAGGAAGAGGGTGAGGAAGGCGCCGCAGGCGCCGCCAAGCCCGCCGCCGGCAAGGATGGCGCCAAGCCCGCCGCCGGCAAGCCCGAGGAAAAGAAGCCGGCCCCCAAGAAGTAAAGGGGGGCGCTTTTACCAGGAGCAGAAGTTGGACCTTAAAATGTTCGGCTTCTGCTCCTCGCTTTACCGAGGTTAAATAAGTGAACGACCAGATCCAAATGGCGGTGCTGCTCGGCAACCCGGGCAGGGAGTACGAGAAGACAAGGCACAACATCGGCTTTATGCTGGCGGACCTTGCCGCTTCCCGCCTGGCCCCGGGGTCGCGCTGGCGCGACTGGAAAGGCCTGGGGCTTTACCTGGAGTTCGAGGCCGGCGGCCGCAGGGTTTTCCTGCTGAAGCCGCAGACCTACATGAACCTTTCCGGGCAGGCGGTACAGAGCCTGGCCGCTTTCTACAAGATCCCTCCGCCGGGCGTACTGGCCGCTTACGACGACCTGGCGCTGCCTTTCGGCAAGCTGCGCATGCGCAAGGGCGGTTCGGCGGGCTCGCACAACGGCATGGCTTCCGTGATCTCCGCGCTGGGCCCCGCCCTGCCCCGCCTGCGCCTGGGCATAGGGCCGAGGCCGGCGCATATACCGGGCAAGAATTTCGTGCTTTCGGGATTTTCCAAGGAAGAGGGGGAACGGCTGGCTGATTTCCTGGACCGCGCCTGCGGGGCCCTTAAAGAGGCCCTGCTGGACGGCGTGGAAAGCGCCATGAACCGCTGCAATTATGACGGCGATAAACCCGTACATTAAAATATTTTTCGGGCTGGTATTCATCCTGCTCGGCCTGGGCTATATCTACAGGCCGGACGCCATAGAGCGCCTCAACCGCCTCATTAAAGAAACCTTTCTCAACGATTCCTACGTGGCGCTGCACAGGAAGAACTGGGGTTTTCTGCTGCTGCTTATCGGCGGCGTGCTTATCTACATGGGCCTCGCCAGGACGCGCGGCTGGTAGGGCGGGCCGCGGATTACCCAGTGCCCTTTGGGCCCTTTGGCCCTTGGCTTTAATTCTCAGCGCTGTATAATATCAACGGGGGAGTATCCGGAAAAATACGCTGGAGACTTGCCCGTTCGGTTCGGAGGGGAAAGCGTTTTGACAGCCGGGGGGCTGTAAAAATAACAGGGGGTGGGGTATGACTTGGGATGAAATAACTAAGAAGTACGAGCAGGCCGCGCTGGAAGCGAAGCCGGAGCGCAAGGCTCCTAAGCTGGAGAAGAACTGGGATAACCTGGTTAAATCCACGGACAAACTGATCTGGCTTTTCTCGCTCTCAGGGAGCGGCTCGCAGCAGAAAAGGAACTGAAAGCGCCAGGCAGGCTTTAAGCCCGGGAACCGCAGCGGCGGATCCCGGGTTTTATTTTGCCGCGGTGTCCAGGGTTATGGCCAGCCCCTTGCTTATTATCGCCACCCGCCCGCTCAGTTCGCCTCTGAGGTCGCCTTTGCGGACGACCCCCAGCTGCCCGTGGGTGTTCAGCAGGGCCTCCAGGTAAAGCTTGCGGGTCAGCAGGTCGGGCATGATCAGGTTGGCGGCGGTCATTTCGAATTTTACGGGGAAGACCGGGTTGATGATCTTTTTAACGGCTACGGGCACGCCGCCGTCGTTGCGCGCCACCACAAAAAGCATGCTGTTGGCGCCCGGCAGCGAGCCCAGCAGGTTCTCTCCCACGCTTACCGTCCCCGCGGCCCTGAAAAAATATTTAAGAGCGGCGGGATAGCCGAATTTCCATAGGGCAAAAACCGCGGCGGACAGGAGCAGGAGCCAAAGCGATCGTTTCAGCATTTTTATAATTCTATAAAATACGGGGGCCGATAAAAAGCCGCCTAAAACCTCTCCAAACCGGTAAAAACGGCCGAAAACGCCCGCTCCGGGCCCTAAAAGGGCCCTTTTTTCAGGGCGAAACAATCTGTTCATAATCATTTAACATTCCTTTTATTGACTTAGAGGGGGGTGTGTATTAGACTTGTTATATAGGTTTTAAAAGGCAAAATTATGGCTAAAGAATACGGCGAACTCGAACAACTTGTAAATGACGTGACCAGCCTGGATACCGCCCGCATGACGCTGCGCTGGGCGCTGGAAAGGCTTAACACCATTGAAAAAGACAAGGCTGAGCTCAAAAAGAACCTGACCCTTGCCGAGGAAACCTCCAAGCGCCTGCAGGTCAAAGAGTCCTCTCTTACCGACGCCTATGCCTCCCGCTCCAAGAACCTGGAGGAGAAAGAAGATTTCTACACCAAACTGGAAGCCACCATGTCGCTGCTGGGCGAAGGCAAGCTGGACATCCAGCAGCTCCTGAAAAAAGAGGCCAAGCTGGACAGCCTGCGCCACAGCCTTGAGGCCGAATATTCGGATAAATTCGAAGAACTGGACCGCAATCAGCGCTCCGTGATAGAGCGCTGGAACGCCCGCCTGCTGGAAGTGGAAAGCCAGTACGCCGGGCGCCTGGCGGAGGCCCAGCAGAAGTACGACGGATTGCGCTCCGAGCTGGAAAACGGCTACCAGGGCCGCATGACCTCGCTGCAGGCCTCCTTCAAGGCCCGCGAGCAGGAGCTGGCCGCCAAGATAGGCGCGCTGGAGGGGAACCTCCGCTCCACCGAAGGCAAGCTGGACGCCCGCCGCGCCGAACTGGAGAAAGAGCACCTTTTGAAGCAGCGCGAGAACGAAGAGAATTACCGCAAGCTGCGCGGCATGCTGGAAGCCGGGCTGGACGAAAAACTGCGGTCGATGGATTCTGACCACGCCGCCCAGGTGCGCTCGCTGGAGGCCTCCTGGCAGACCGAGCGGGCCCGCCTGCTGGAAGAGCAGCACCTGCGCGAAGAACAGTTCAACGCCGCCCAGGCCCGCATCCAGGAAATAGAGAATTCCCTGGCGGCGCAGCAGGAAAAGCACCATACCCATATTCTCAAGATCATAAGCGAAAAAGAGACGGCCTTCCGCGCCCAGCTGGCCGCGCTGGAGAAAGAAAAAGAACTGAAAGAGCAGACCGTAAAAGAACTGGTCACGAGGCTGGAAAAGAAGGCCTCGGACTGGGAGGCGGAACGCGCCAGGCTGGAGGCCGAGTTCGGCCACAGGCTGGCCGGCATGGACGCCGCCATGCGCGCGCGCGCCGTGGAAATGGAGCGGGAATACTCGGCCAAGAAAGAGGAGCTGGAAAACATCCTGGCCGTCACCCGCGAAGAGTTCGACAAGGAGTTCCAGGCCCGCCTGCTGATGGAACGCCAGGCTATGGATGAGGAAAAGTCCCGGTTGTCCGAGGAGAAAAGCCTGCGCGAAGAGTCGCTGACCCGCGCCGCCGCTAAAGTCAGGGAGCTCGAGAGCGCGCTTTCCGCCAACCGCGAAGAGCACCACAAAGAGCTGATGGAGCGCATCCGCACCGGGGAGAACTCTTTCCGTGAAAAGCTGGAAGGCTTCGAAGCCGAGAAGCGCTCCTATAATGAGACTATTAATAAGCTTTCCGATGAACTGCGCCACAGGAACGGCGCCCTGCTGGAAGAAAAGAAGAAAATAGCCGAGGAGTTCGGCGCCAAGGCCGCCAATTACGAGCAGAGGCTGGCCGCCATGGAAGCCTCCTTCGAGGAGAGGCGCCGGGGTTACGACGAAAAGATCGCCGCCCTTTCGGCCAGGCTCGAAGAGGCGGCGAAAGCTTCCGCCTTCGAGAAGGAGAATTTCAAGAACGAGGTCGCGCGCATCTCTTCCGAGGTGGGCACCCTGGCCGAGGAACGCTCGGCCTCCATCCGCGCCGACTACGAGACCCGCAAGGCCGGGCTGGAGAAGGAATTCTCCGCCCGCTACGGCGACAGGCTGAAAGCGCTGGAGGCGGAGAAGGCGCGCGTCAACGAGGCGCTGGCCGAGCGCGAGAAGCAGCTGGATATTTCGCACACGCACGCCATGGAGCTGGACGCCGCTCTCGCCGAACTGCGCATGAGCGCGACCGACGAGAAGGCCGCGTTTTCGCGGGAATATTCCGCCGAGATGAACCGCGCGCTGAAGGCCGCCGAAGAGGCCGCCAGGGCCCGCGAGGCCGAACTGATAGCCGACGTGAACGTGCTGCGCGAGGAACTGACCGAGAAGGACCGGGTCATCTCCCTGGAGCGCGAGCGCCTGGTGGACGAACTTCATAAAGCCTCGAGCGAAGCCCATGACAGGAGCGAGGAGCGGGCGGCCGCGGTGAAAGCCGAGTACGAACGCCGCCTGGCCGACCAGGCGTCCCTGGCGGAAAGCGCCACAAAAGAATTGCGCGAGCTGATACAGGCAAAAGAAGTCCAGCTTGAAAAGGTCGTGTGCAGCCAGGAGGAGGCGGCCAAGGCCCGCGAAGCCGAGCTGTGCGCCGACATCAACGTGCTGCGCGAAGAGCTCACGGAGAAAGACCGGGTGCTTTCGCTGGAACGCGAGAAGCTGGTGGACGAACTTTCAAAAGCCTCGATCGAGGCCCACGCCAGGACCGAAGAGCGCGCCGCCGCCGTAAAAGCGGAATATGAAAAACGCCTGGCTACCCTGGAAGCCGCGGCTGAAAGCCGGATAGCGGGGATCAAAGCGCTGCTGGCCGGGAAAACCGCCGAGCTTGAGAAAGCGGAGCAGGACCGCGTCCTGGCGGAAAAAGGCATAAAGGATGAGTTTGAGCGCCGCGTAGCGGAGCTGGAGGCCGGGATCTCCGCCAAAGCCGCCGCCCTGGAAGCCGATTACGCCGTACGCAGGGAGAAGCTGGAAGCCGACGCCGCCGCGCGCGCCGCCGCGGTAAACGCCGAGTCCGCGGTCAAGATGGACTTCGAACGCCGCAACTGGCAGGCGGAGCGCGCCCGCTTCGAAAACACCCTGGAGGAAACTTCCGGGCACTTCCGCGCCGCCCAGAAGGAGATAGAAAACCTGAACCTGGGCCTGCGCAAAGCCGGCGAGACCAATGCCGCCCGCGAGGCCGCGTTCAACCGCGACCTGATGGAAGCCAAAGCTACCTACGACAGGGAGCTGGCTTACCGCGTGAAAGACGCGGTGTCGGTGCAGACGGCCCACCTGGTGGAAGCCCTCGAGGCGGCCAAGGCCAGGCAGGAGGAACTTGCCGCCGCCCTGGAGAACAAGGAAAATTCGATACGCGCGCTGCGCGGCGAGGCCGCCGAGGCCCGCCGGGACTACGAGGAGGGCCTGCGGGCCGCCGACTCCGGCGCCCTTACCGCCCGCCGCGAAGAGCTTGAAAAGCATTACGCCGGCAAGACCGCCGCGCTCGGAGAAGGCATGGCTTCCCTGCGGCGCGCCCTGGAGGCCGACGCCCAGGCGCTGAAAGCCGAGGTGGAAAAGGCCCGCGCGGAGACCCTGGCCGCCAATAAGCGCGCCGACGGCCTCTTCGATGAGATGGTGGCGGCCCTTAAGGCGGCGCAGGAGGAAAAGAACGCGCTGCAGCGCGCCCAGACCGAAGAACTTAACCGCGCCGTCCCGGAAGCCGTGGGCAAAGCGGTGGAGATCCTCTCCCAGAAACTGCGTCGCGCGGAAGACGAACTGGAAAAAACCCGCGCGGAGAACCGCGACGAAGTGCTGCAGCTCGGCGAATCCTATACGAAAGAGAAAGAGCGCATGCTGGAAGAGATGGCCCGCCGCGAGAATTACGTCGAGACGGCCGACCTCAAGATCCAGGAACTGGAACGCGATATCCTGAAATACCGCCAGAACGCTTCCGGCGAGCTGCTCAAGCAGATAGCCGAGCAGGATGAGCGCTTCCGCGGCATAGTCGCCGAGGAAAAGATCCGCCGGGAAGCCCGCGAAAGGGCCTTCGCCGCGGAACTGGAACGCGCCAGGACGGCCTCCGACGCCCGCGTGAAACAGCTGGAGGACCTGCTGGCCGCCAAGGAAACGCTGATGGCCGAGGGCGACAAGTTCTACCGGCAGAAGCAGCTGGAGCTGGACGGCATGCACTCCGCCTTCAACCAGGGCGTCAACAAGGCCAACGAGGAGCTTTTTGCCCAGAAGCAGGCCCTCAGCGAAAAAGAGAAAGCCCTGAACGACTACAGGCTGAAGCTCGAAAAAGAATCCGCCGCCAGGAACGCCGAGGCGGAGAACATGAAGGCGGAACTGACCCGGGCGATACTGGAATACAAGCGCAGGAAGTAGCCAAGGGATATCCTTATGGAAAAAGAACTCGCGATACAATGCGTGCCCGCGGAGATGCTGCAAAGGCTGAAGGCCCTGGCCGACCGCCTTTGGGAGGATAAGAACCCGGCTTCCGTGCACCTTAACGCCATCCTCGAGGAATTCGAGCCCGACCTGAAGACGCTGGGCCACATCATAAAGGAGTACGAGGCCGACTACGCCGGCCGGCTGGCTTTCAACGAGCGGGAGCACGCCCAGAAAGAAAGCCGCCTTAGAGAAGAGATCTCGGATTTCAGCCGCCGGCTCTTCGAACTGGATAAAGAGCACGCCGCGGGGCTTAAAAAGATAGAGGAACTGAAAGCCGCGCTGAACGCCAGGGAGGCGGTCCTTTCGGAACTCAAGTCCAAGACCCTGGAGGACGGCAGCGAACTGAACTCCAAATACGTGGACAAGATGCAGGAACTTTACGACCGCGTTAACAGGAAAGAACTGGAGATGCTGGCCCGGTGGGAAGAAAAGAACAGCGGGCTCGACGCTAAAGTGCAGGTGCTGGAAAGCGATTTCGCGGCCAAGGTAAAGCAGTTCAGCCTGCGCGAAAGGGCGCTGGAAGAGGATTTTAAGGCCCGCAAAGCGGAACTGATAAAAACTTTCGACCGCATCCGCGCGGACCTGGAGGCCAGGGAAAAAGCGCTGGCCGCGCACGGGAAGAACGGGGCCGGCGGCAAAGGGGGCGGGTTATGAGCGGCACCGGGGACCTTAAGAACCTTTTAGACAGGCTGAAGGAGGAAGTGGGGACGCTGCCCGAAGAACTTCCCAGGCAGGAACGCCCCGCGGCCAGGATGCCGGCCACGGCGCAGCCCGCCGAGCGCCCGGTCGAGCGCTTTATGCGCGCGCACAAGCCCGAGGCCCAGCGCGAGCCGCTGCCGTTGCCGGGCGGGGGCAACATCGTGTGGAGCGAGAACAAGGAAGCCATGCTGTTCGGCATGCTGGCCGCGCTGATAGCGGCGCTGGGCGGCGTGCTGTCCGGCCTGGATTACCTCGTGCTTATAGGGGCCGTGGTCTTCCTGCTGTTCTCTTTCATGATGCTGCTGTCGCTGTTCGGCTATTATCTGAATTTCCGCAGGCGCGGACCGGAAAGGTCCGGGCTGGCCGAGCGGGTGGACGCTTTGTCTAAAAAAGTCGAAATGCTCAGCACTATGACCGCCTCCGGAGGCGGTCAGGCCTACCAGTCCGCCATGCCGGAAAGGGAACGGGAACTGGAACATAAGGTGGAGGAACTGCGCGTGCTGGTGAAGACCCTGTCCCGCGCGGTGGACCAGCAGAACAGGTAAACGAGCTTTCTAAATAGATATAATTATACGATATGAAGATAATGTCCCTTGCGCTGTCAATTCTTACCTTTTTCAGCTCAATGCCGGCTTTCAGCCTGGAGCTGACGGTCCCGGAAAAAGCGTATTTCATAGAGTCCGGCGATATCATAAACGTCAACGTCTTTCCCGCCGAAGAATTCTCCAAAGAGGTCACCGTGCAGCCTGACGGCACCGTGGATATCCCGCTTATCGGCCCGGTAAAAGCCAGGGGGCTCAAGGCGGAAGACCTGGAAAAAACCCTTACGGCCAAATTCTCCAAGTATGTGGCCAATCCCGCCGTCACGCTGAACGTGCGCAAATTCTCCTCCAACAAGGTGGCCGTCATAGGCCAGATAAATTCACCCGGCTATTACGAGTACCGCGAAGGGATGCGCCTGCTGGACCTGATCGCCCAGGCCGCGGGCCCGCAGGATTACGCCCGGGGCGCCAAGGTGCGCATTTACCGCCGCGTGCCGGGCCCCGACGGCAAGATCACCGAGGAAGTGCTGAAGGCCGACATGGCGGCGGTGTTCGACGGGAAAATGGACAAGAACATCCTCCTGCTCAACGGGGACATCGTCTATATCCCGCGCAAGTCCTACTCTACCGCGGCAAAATGGATAACGGATAACTTCGTGCCCTGGGCCACGCTGTTCACTTTCGCGGTGACGGCCAGCATCGTGGCGAGGAAAAATTAGGCAACCATGAACGCCGAGCTTACCCTTTACGATTACTGGCGCATAGTCAACCGCCGCAAATGGATCGCGCTGATGGTTTTCGCCGTCACGATCTTTTCCACCCTTTTTTATACCCGCCTGCAGCCGACGGTCTACCGCAGCCAGGCCCTGGTAAAGATCAAGCCGCCGGCCTCCTATTCCAGGATCCCCGGCTCGGTGGCGGAAGATTTCGACCCGTGGAGCGCCGTGGCTACGGAGCTCAAGGTCATTACTTCCTCCGAGATCT
Source organism: Elusimicrobia bacterium GWA2_61_42 (assembly GCA_001799615.1). Lineage (GTDB taxonomy): Bacteria > Elusimicrobiota > Elusimicrobia > Elusimicrobiales > UBA9959 > UBA9959. Next base: position 26,189 of record MGTU01000007.1, read on the forward strand.
CGGAGCGCGCCGCCGCCAAGCTGGGCATGCCGCCCGGCAGGAAGTCGGCGGGCGAGATCGCCGGCTCCTACAGGGTGGAACGCCTGCAGGACTCCAACCTGATAGCCCTTTCGGCCTTCAGCGCCGACCCCGCGCGCGCGGCGGATATAGCCAGCGCCGTTATCGACGCCTACCGCGACTTCGACCTGGAGCAGAAAAGCAGGCAGGCGCGAAAGACCCTGGAGGATATCGCCGCCAGGAAGACCGAGGTGGAGGACAGCCTGCGCACCCTGGAGAGGCAGAAACAGAATTTCATTGAGCGCAATCCCAAGACCGGCCTGGGCTCGGCCCTGGCGAACCAGCTGGCGGACCTGGAAATCAAGAAACGGGAACTGCTGGAGAAGTATACGCCCAACCACCCCGAACTGCTCAACGTGGAGCAGCGCATAAAGGTGGCGGAAGAGAAACTGGAAGAGATCCCCGCGCAGGAAGTCGCGCTGGCGCGCATCAGCCGCGAACTGCGCATGCAGGAAGAGCTTTATACCACGCTCAACAAGCAGTACGAGGAAGCCAAACTGGGCGTTTCCTCCATGGTGTCTTTTGTCAGCGTGGTGAACCGGCCCATGCCGGAGAACTCGCCGATCTCGCCCAACAGGCAGCTGAACCTGATGGTGGGCGCGGTGCTGGGGCTGTTCCTGGCCGTGGTGATAGTGTTCCTGCTGGAGAACCTGGACGTTTCCATTTCCACCATCGAGGATATCGAGAATTTCATAAAGCTGCCGGTGCTGGGCATCATTCCCAACATCCTCAGCGAGAAGCGCCTGGACAACTGGCTGACCAATATTTTCAAGAAAGAGCGCTACACGGTGGACGCCTTCAGGAGCGTGCTGATAGTCAACCGCAAATACGCCTCCGGCGTGATAGAGTCCTACCATACGCTGCGCACCAATATCATGTCGCACCTTAACACCAAGGAGAGCGTGTCGCTGGTGATCAGCTCGGCCGGGGCGGCCGAGGGGAAAACCCTGACCGCCGTGAACTTCGCCCTGGCCAGCGCGAATTCGGGGCTCAGGACGCTGCTGGTGGACGCCGACATGCGGCGTCCCGCCATAAACGAGATCTTCGGCACCCGCAAGGAGCCCGGCCTCAGCGACGTGCTGGCCGGCAAGGCGGACTGGCGGGAGGCCGCGCTGGAGAGCGCCGATTTTATCATGGGCGGCCTGGACTTCGACCAGCTGATGCGGTTCCCCGGCATTGAGAACCTGAAGATCCTGAACTCCGGCACGCAGCCCGCCAACGTGATAGACATCCTGGACTCCGCCAACTGGCGGGACCTGATGGAGGACCTCAAGAGCGAGTTCGACATGATAATTTTCGACGCGCCGCCGGTGCTGCTGTTCGTGGACGCCACCATGATAGCCAAGCACGCCTCCGACGGCGTGGTGCTGGTGTACAAGGCCGGCAAGATAGCCCGCGGCGCGCTGAAGCGCGCCAAGGAACAGGTAGGCGGGTCCAACGCCCGCATGCTGGGCGTGGTCCTGAACGGCGTGCGCGCCTCGGAGATGGGCCCGCAGTACGGCTATTACTACTACGACTACAAGAATTACGCGCGCCGCTGAGCGGGCCGCAGCGGCTTTGCTTTGTCGCGCCAGGGTCCGGTCAAACATATAATCTAACCCATGCCGATACTGATAGTCCTGATGGCCCTGGCCTCCGCCGCCGTTCTCGGTTTTTTGGCGACTTCCTTTCCCCCGCAGATACTTTTCACTCTGGCCGCCGCCCTTATCGTTTCCCTTTTCGCTTTCTCTTCTCCCAAACTCAGCCTGGGGCTGCTGCTGTTCTCCATGCTTTTTTCCCCCGAAATAGGTTTCGGCGCGCTTACGAGCAGCAGGACGGTGGTGATAAGGTATGACGATATTCTGCTGGTCATAATCTTCCTGGCCTGGCTGGCTAAAAGCGCGGTGGTAAAGGGGAAAGCCTTCGTGACCGACACCCCGGTCCAGGTGCCGATCATAGTTTACACCTCCATCTGCGTGCTCTCTACGACGTTCGGCATCTTACGGGGGGACATCCGCTCCGAAGTGGCCTTCTTCTACGTGCTGAAATACGTGGAGTATTTCCTGCTTTATTTCCTGACGGTGAACGTGCTGGACTCCGAAGAGGATATCCGCAAGTATTTCCGCTACGCTTTCTTTATTTCTTTGGCGGTCACCGTTTATGCCTATTTCTACTATTTTACGGCCGGCGCCGGTGCGAGGGCCAGCGCGCCTTTCGAGGCCCCGTTCGGCAAGCCTGGAGAATCCGAACCGGCTTCCCTTGGCGGGTATTACCTGATCGTAATGGGGGTGCTGCTCGGCCTTATCACCCAGGGTGGAGGGTCCGCGCTAGGCTGGCCGCTGGCGGCCGTGGCGTTCATCTTCCCGGCTTTCCTGCTGACGTTCTCCAGGGCTTCTTACATAGGCTTCGTGGTAATGATCGGCGCGGTCATCCTGAAGACCGGGAAACGGCGCCTGCTGCTGCTCTCCATCATGTGCCTTGGGCTCGCGGCGCTGTTCGGCGCGAAAGAGTTCTCGGGCAAGGTGCGGGAACGGGTGGAGATGACCTACAGCGGACAATTCGCCACGCACGAGGTAAAATTTTTAGGAGTGACGATAAAACTGGAGGAATCGGCCTATATCCGGTACCTTTCCATGCGCAACGCTTTCGTGGATTGGCTGCCCAGACACCCCGTGCTGGGCCGCGGCGTGACCGGGGTAGGCCTGGTGGATACGCAGTTCGCGCTGATCCTGGGCGAACTGGGGCTTCTCGGTTTCCTGTCTTTTTTCTGGATGCTCTACAGCGTCTACGCGGTGGCTCAGTCGGTCTACAAGGCCTATGACGAGCCCTGGGTGAAAGCGGCGGCGCTCGGTCTTATGGTTTCGCTGGCGGGGCTGCTGGCCCAGGCCGTGGGCGTCAATACTTTTATCATCGTCCGCATCATGGAGCCTTTCTGGTTCCTGACGGCCGTTATCGTGCGCCTGCACCTTCTTAAAAAAACGAGCCGCGCCGCAAGTCCCTCTCCGGAGCCGGCAAGGCCATGAAAAATGCCGGATAAGCCCAGGATAGGCATAGTGATCTGCACCTTCAACAGGCGTGAGGCGCTTATGGCCTGCCTGGATTCCGTGGCTAAACAGGACTATCCGCCCGGGCGCCTCGGGGTCTGGGTATACGACGACGGCAGCACGGACGGGACGCCGGAAGCCGCCGCGGCCCGCCTTGGAACGATAAAGGAAGCCGGGCTGGGGGCGGGGGAAGTTATCGCCCCGGGGTTACGCGCGGGGATCTCCAGCGGGCGCAACGCGGCCGCGCGCCTGGCGCAGGAGAAGTCCGACCTGCTGCTGTTCCTGGACGACGACGTTCTCCTTAACGCGGACTGTGTAAGCGGACTTGCCGCCCTGATGCAGGAGCGCCCTGAAGTCGGGTTGGCCGCGCCGCTGGTGCTGAGGTCTGACGACGCCCGGCCGCTGCACGGGCCCTACTTCGTCAGTCCTTTAACCTTCAGGTACAGCGCTGGGGACAGCCGGGCTGAAACTCTTTGCGATTGGGTGGACCCCGCTTGCGTGATGGTCTTTCCGGGCGCTTTCTCCGCCGCCGGCGGCTTCTGGCCCGGCTACTACCGGTCCCACGAAGGGGTAGATCTTTGTTTAAGAGCCGGGAAGGCGGGCTACAAGGTACTCTATTATCCCGCCGTTTCCGCGGTGCACCTGATGCGCGAAGAAACGCTTTCTCCGGACCGCCTGTATTACCTGTTTCGTAATAAATTTACCCTGATACGCCGCAACGGCGCCGCCTGGCAAAGGCTTCTGGTTATCCCGCTCCTGGCCGCCGCCGTCCTGCCGAAATACCTGCTAGGGGCGGCCGTGCGCCAAAAAAGAATATCTTTGGCGGCTGTTTCCGCCGTGGCTGCCGCCGTATTGGACGGCCTGTCCGGCAGGGAGGGGCCCCGCCCGGGACGGGCGCTTGAGGTTTTGGCGGCCCCGGGCAAACCGGCGGAAAAGCCGGATTTTCACCTGGATGTCCTTGTTTCCGGCCTGGTCGAGATAGTCAATATGGCGATACGGTTCTTCGCCAGCGTACTGGTGGCGAGAAGCCTGGGAGCCGAAGGCCGCGGCGTTTACGCGCTGGCCCTCGCCGCGCCCGGGCTTTTACTGGGTTTTACAAGTATCGGCCTGGGCGAGGCCACCACCGTGCTTCTTGGTAAAGGCAAATACCCGCGCGAGCGGGTGATCGGGAGCATGAATTTCCTGGTGCTGCTGATGGGCCTGCTCGGTTTTGCGGTCTATTTCGGCCTGAGCCCGCTTATCCTCAAGGCGCTGCGCCACAGCATGCCCTGGGACGTTTATGTTATGGCGTTCTGCGTTTTCCCGCTGACGCTGTACTGGGGCGGCAACGCTTCCGTAGCGCTGGGTTTTTCCATGGTCCGCCGCGTTTCCTGGGGGCGGCTGCTCAACAACGCCGTGTTCCTGGCGCTTATACTTGCCCTGTATTTTAACGGGCCCGGCGTGAAGGCCGTGCTCGGCGTCTTCCTCCTCTCTTTCCTCGCGGAGAATATTTACCTGCTGTATTACATAAAAAAAGAATCCCGGGTCGGACTGCGCTATGACCTTGAGATGATAAAAGAACAGGCCAGGCTGGGCTGGCACGTGTTCTGGGGCGGCATGTTCCTGCAGGTCACGAAGCGCCTGGACATCCTGCTGGTGAACTTTTTCCTGGGGCCGGGCCCGCTGGGAGTTTATGTGGTCGCCTATTCGATGGCGGAGTTCGTGCTGACCGTGCCCGGGATCTATTCAAGAGCGGCTTTTTCCTCGGCCGCGGTTTCCGCCGGCGGCGAAGGTTTTTCCGTCTCCAACGCGGCGATACGCCAGTCCCTGTTCCTGATGGCCGCGCTGGCCGCGGCGCTGGCGCTGGTGATGAAACCGTTCATCCTGACGGCCTACACCGCCGAATTCCTGCCGGCCGTGCTGCCCGCTCTCGTTCTGCTGCCCGGGGTTATCCTGTTCGGCTTCGGCTCGCTGATGGGGAATATCTTTACCGGGTACGCCAGGCCCCAGGAGATCACAAAGGCCGCGGCGATTTCCTGCGCGGGCACGGTGGCGCTGGACTTTCTCCTGATACCGCGTTACGGGATAGTCGGGGCGGCGGCGGCTTCAACGCTGGCTTACGGCGCCGGTTCCCTGTGGCTGTTCTTTTCCTACCTCAGGTTCTCAAAGGTCCCGGCCAGGGAGATACTGGCCGTCCGGGGAGAGGATTTTTTTGCCTACCGCGACAAGTTCCACAGGATCTTCAAAGGATGAAACGGCAGCTATGAATATCCCGCTTAAATCCAGGATAGCTAGAAGATTCTCTTCGCTGCTGCCGCGCGCCGGGCTGATCCCCCCGCCGTCCAGGCCGCAGGGGATCAGCGCCATAATGCGCGTCTGGAATGAAAATACCTGGCTGGAGGACTCCATAGGATCCGTTAAGGACTTCGTGGACGAGATAGTGGCCGTGGATACCGGTTCGACCGACGGCAGCCTCGAAACGCTTAAAAAGATAGCCCTTGGTGAAAAAAAACTCAAGGTCTTCAGTTTCGCGGGCAAGGCCCCCTGGGACTTTTCAAATTTCGCGATAGAGCGAACGAATTACCGCTGGATAATGAAGTGGGACCCGGATTTTATCGCTGCTCCGGGCGTGCAAGGCGGATTGGCCGGGTTCACGGCATATCTCCGCGCCCTGCACCCGGGCATGTATTATTACATCAGCTCCAGGTTCATAGAGGTGGCCGGCGACTTTAGCCACCAGTTCCCGGGCCTGCGCGTCAGGGGCGATATCGAGACGTTCACCTATTCAGAGGCGGCCAGGTACATACAGGTGGCAAGGACCGCGGCCCGATCACCCTACCCGGTAAAACTTCCGCCCGGCTATTGTCCGGATTCTTTTTCTCTCCGGCTGGAAGGCGTCAAACTGCCCTTCTATTACAGGATACTTTCGTTCGACAAGGTCGTCGGCTATCATGTGAACGTTAAACCGCCGCTAAGGCAGCTGCTGGGCTATTTTTACCTCCAGTGGCTGGGCAGCGAGAACTTCGCGAAAGGCCAGGGGCTTGAAGCTTACGCGCTGGAACAGGTGCTGGCGAGGTGGGGGGTCAGGGATCTGGATTCGGCCGCGGAGTTCTACATGGGGGAATACGCAAAATTGCTCTCCCCTTATGATAACAGTCTTGGAGAATTGCCGGAAAACATGAAGGCGTTGGCCGCCAGGCCCGGCTTTGAACTGACGCGCAGGAGCGGCAAGCCCGCGGGCAGGCAGGACTAATGCTGAAAACAGGATATGAACTTAGCCGGGAGGAGATAATCGCCGCGTACGCCCGGCTGGGAGAGCGGCGGGGTCTCGGCCCCGAATTTATTGAAATCGCGCTGGGTTTGGCGGGAGACCTGACCGGAAGAAAAGTGCTCGACGTGGGGTGCGGCTACGGGGAATTGCTGGGAGCAGCGGCCAAGGTCTTCCCCGGAGCGGAGTTTTATGGCGTCGATTTCTCTCCTGACAGGGTTATAGCCGCCAGCCTGTCCAACGTTAAAACTTTGAAGGTAGATATAGAAGCGGAACGCCTGCCTTTCCCGGACAATTTTTTCGACGCGGTTTTCTGCACGGAAGTCCTGGAACACCTGCGGGCACCGGCCGGCTGCCTCGGGGAGATACGCCGGGTGGTGAAAAAAAGCGGTAAAGTCGTTTTTTCAGTGCCTAACGCGGGAGGATTTTTCCCCTTTAATAAATTTTCAAATTATATCCCTACCGCCTGGCTAAGGCGAAAGCTGCTCCCTTACGAGCATCCCGCCAATACAGATCAGCCCGTGGATACCTGTTATGAATACGGCGAGATCGTCGCGCTGGTAGCAGGGGCGGGGTTTTCGATAGAAAGGGGCTGGGGCTGGCGTTACTTCCGTTACCTGCAGATGCTGCCGGTCCTCAGGATCTTTTACGGGATCTTCGAAGCGCGCCTTGAACGCCTGATGAACGGGCTGGCTTTGGAAAAATATGCCTATAACCTTTTCCTGGTGTGTTCCGATGCCAAAACAGGCCATCCGGACGCCGGGCAGAAATAAACTATGTCAAAACCGGTTATCCCTGAAGTTTCAGTAATAATAGTCAGCTGGAACTCCAAAGAGGAGCTGAAGGCCTGTCTTTGCAGCCTTGCGCCGGGACTAGAAGGCGTCAGCCATGAAGTGATAGTGGTGGACAACGCGTCTTCCGACGGTACTCCGGGCATGGTCAAAGAACTGTTCCCGCAGTTCCGCCTCATCGCTAACGGCGATAACCGCGGCTTTGCCGCCGCTAATAACCAGGGTTTGGCTTTGGCCGGGGGCGAATATCTGCTGCTGCTGAATCCCGACACGGTCCTTCTTAAGGGAGCCGCGGGCGGCCTGCTGGATTTCATGCGGTCGGAACCTGAAGCCGGAGCGGTTGGGCCGGCTTTTTTAACCGGACCTGGCTGTCCGGCGTCCATAAGGACCGGGATCTTCCGGTTCCCCGGCATTAAAGACGAGCTTTTCCTGGACACCTTCCTCTCCGATCTCAGCGATCTGGTCCACAGGCTGTTCAGCATGCGTGGACGCGCCCCTGAAGCCGCGGGCGGCACCGGGCCCGTAGAGGCCGACTGGGTGTCCGGCGCCTGCATGCTGGTGCGGCGCCAGGCGTTGGAAGAGGCAGGCGGATTGGACCCTGGTTTTTTCCTTTACATGGAAGAACTTGAGTGGTGCTACCGGATAAAGCGCGTTTGCGGCTGGAAAATATTCATCTTGCCGTACCTGAGCATAATCCACACCTGCGGCGCGTCCACCGCTAAAAGGAACGCGGCCGAAATATTGGCGATTTACTATGACAGCAGGTATAAGTTCTTTAAGAAGCACTGGCCGCCCTGCCTGGTACTGCCTCTAAGGCTGGTAAAAGGGCTGCTTCTGTCGCTTTCCGTATTGAAGTGGATGTTTATAGCGGCGGCGGTTCCCGCCAGGCGGACCGCTGCCGCAGATAAAACAAAGGGGCTGTTCGCGGTTTTGCCCGTAGTGCTCGGGCTTACTTCCCCTCGGCCTTCGGGGCGGAAATAAGTTTCAGGCTGGCGGAAATATACTTTTGCAGGATGGCTTTTTTATCAAAGACCTTCACGGCCTTCTCCCGCGCTTTTTCACCGAGCCTGGCCCTTAGTTCCGGGTCTCCCGCCAGCAGCTCGAGTTTTTCAGCCAGTTCCTTTTCCTTGCCGGGCTTCACGTAATAACCGCTTACGCCTTCGTCGATGGTGGAGCCGGTGCCGCCTATCCTGGAAATTACGGAGGGGAGGCCGCAGGCCATGGCTTCGACTATCACCAGGGGCAGGCCTTCGTGCCGGAGGGTCGGGTTAAGATAAATATCGGCCGCGTTGTAATAGCGCGGCATGTCGCTGTTCGCGCGCATGCCGCAGAAAACGGTTTTATCGGAAACTCCCCACGCGGCGGCCGCCTCTTCCAGTTTCTTGCGCTCCGGCCCGTCTCCTGCGATGAGCAGGCGGACTTCGGGGCGCTTTTGCGCTATGTCCGCGAACGCCTTGAGACCTTCTATCACGCCCTTCTGCTTGTGCAGTACGCCTGCCATGAGCACTACGGGTTCCTTTTCTCCGAACCCGAATTCCTTCCTGGCGGCGGCACGCATGGCCGCGTCCGGGCGAAACAGCTGCGTATCGGCCTGGTTGAATAGAACGACGGTCTTGGAGCGGCTGGAGGGGAATTCGAAGGCCAAGGCCGCCGCAGTTTCGAGGCTGACTGCCGCCAGCAGGTCGGAGTTCCTCACCGTAGCCCTGAACCAGGGGATCCCGTAAAAGATCTGCTGGGCTGGATACCAGGTCAGGAAATAAAGCAGTTCGCTTAAGGTGGAGACGCGGTTGAAATTGCTCAGGATGCCGCCGATTATGCCGGGGCCGTTTATTATGGAGATAACGGGGGCCCTGCGCCGCCGCGGCAGAGTGGCGTAGGCCTTTGCCGCGTTGTTCTCCGCCCAGATCACGTCGAACTTCCAGCTTTTCCACAGGGCGTCCAGCGCGGAGGCGCTTTTTTCCCACCAGAGCCGGGCCGCCCGCCTCGACATGGAAAAATCCGTTCCCGGAAGGTAGCGCACCTCGTAGCCGTTCTTCTGCTCGCTTTCTATGCCGGCCGGGTGGGCCGAGGACACCATGAGTACCGTATGCCCCTGCCGCGCGGCTTCCGCGGCCAGGGCCTCGGCATGTACTTCTGTCCCGCCCATTTGATGGGCTGTGGTCGCTGTCGAGAGTACGCAGATACGCATGTTTTCTCAATTATATATATTTGCAGCTGGCCTTATATGGCCGCCATGGGAACTTAAAGCTTTTAATATATATAATTATCAAGTCGCCGGTGAAAATGCGGTAAGTATCGCCTCCCCGGGAGGCCGCCTTGCCGGATGCCTCACCATGGTCCCGGGGACGCGCGTTGAGCCGGCCCGCAGATGCAGAGGGGAAAGTTATGAATGTTTTGCTAGATCCGCAGACGCTGCATGACAAAGACTGGGCCGGGGTAAAATCCTCGGACAGTTTTTATGCCGGCTCGCTGCGCTATCCGGATATCGCCAGGGTGATAGCCGGGCTTGGGCCGAAGCGGCTGTTGGACGTCGGGTGCGGTTCAGGCTACCTGGCCTCGCTGGTGCGCTCCAGTCTGCCAGCCGTGCGCATGGACGGGGCGGACATCTCCGAAGTAGCCCTGCGCAGGGCCGCAAAACAATTTGAACATGTCTGGCAGGTAAACCTGGACGCCGACCCGCTGCCGGCCGAAACCGGGGCATATGACACCGCCGTCTGCGTCGAGGTGCTGGAGCACCTTTACGACCCGGCCCATACTCTGGAAGGCATACGCCGCTGCCTTTCAACGGGAGGGCGTATTGTGGCCACGGTACCCAACCTGGCCTTCTGGCGATACCGCGCAGCCCTGCTGCTGGGGCGTATCCCCCTCGCTGTCTCCGACCCGCGGCATTTACACGCCTTTAACCCAGGCGCCTTCAGCGAACTTCTTGAACGTTCCGGGTTTTCCGTGACCGGGATATACGGCCACGGGGAGAGATTCCGGTTCCTGGCCCGGTCCTGGCCTGGACTGTTCAGCGACATATTGATCGCGGTCGCGGAGAAGAAATGACCGCTATTTCATGATTTTTATAAAGCCGAGAACTCCGGGTCGAACCCGGCGCCGGGAGCGGATCTGAAAAAAGTTATTTATCTCACCGCCCTCGGACGGGCGTACGCGAACTCGGGGATGGAAGCCGGGGCGGATATCCTGCGCCTTGTCACCTCCGTGAATTCCTCAGTAGAAGACCTGGGCTGGAAGGCCTCGGCCGTGGCCCGCTACGAACGGCTGAGAATATTTACCCCCGACGCGGGCGTTATCCTGCGGCCGGAACTGGCCCCTACGGGGATTTTCGCGCGCGGCCTGAAAAATTTCAAAGAGCGGCTGGACTTCGCCGGTATCGTCCGCGACTACGCGTCGAAGCTGGGCGAGTACGGGCCTGAACTCGAAAAAGCGGACCTGTTCCACGCCTGGGACGCCGCGGCCGTCCTCGCCCTGGTGAAGATAAAAACCGCGGCATTGAAAAATAAACCGCTGCTTTTCACGCCCGAGGCGGCTTTCTGCGCCCCGAGACCGGCGTGGCTGGACGCGCAGCGGCGCGCCGCCCTGGCCGCGTCCGACGCGCTGGTGCTGCCGGGCGCGTGGGCCTGCGCCGCTATAGCGGACGAATACGGCTCAAACCGCAAATGCTTCATGCTGCCCAGGGGCGTCGAGGATTTTAAATACTTAAGAAGCGGCCGCGTCCGCGCGGAGCTGGGGCTTAAAGAGACCGATATCCTCGTCTGCTCCGTAGGCAGGCTGAGCCTTGAAAGCGGCCTTATGTTCCTGGTAGAGGCGATGGCCCGGGCGGTCAAAGAGCGCCCTGAAGGGCTGTACTGCGCCATTGCCGGAACAGGGCCTGAAGAGGGCGCGCTGCGTGCCCGCATAGAGGAACTGGGGCTGGCCGGCCGCGTTAAACTGCTGGGCTTCCGGGAGGACGCCGGCGAACTGCTGGCGGATTCGGAGATCTTCGCGGCGCCGGCCCTGAAAACGATGTCAGACCAGGGGGTTATAGAGGCGATGCGGGCCGGGCTGGCCATAGTTTCATCGGATGCCGGGGGCAACCCCGAGGCGCTGGGGTGGGGCCAGGCCGGGCTTACGGTGCGCGCCGGAGACCCGGCGGCTTTCGCTTCAGCGCTGCTGGCCGCCGCCAGCCCGAAGGAACTGGTGTATTTGTCGGACCGGGCCAGGACCTTCTACGTTAAAACACATTCTTTGCGGGCGCTGGCGTCCGGCGCGGCGCATGTTTACTGTAAAGCGCTTGAGGAATTTAAAGCATGAAGCGCAAAACCCGCCTGCTGTTCGTGATAGAGAACGCGGCCTACGGCGGCGGGGAAAAGGTTTTTTTTCAGCTGATACGGGGACTGCCGGCGGACAGGTTCGAGCTCTTCTGCGCCTCGCTGCCGCGCGGCAGGTTTTATGAAGAAGTCCGCGGGCGCTGCCGTTTCCTGCCGCTGGACCTGACTTGCCGGTTAGACTTGCGCAACATACGCAGGCTGAAGGACCTGATGCTCGAGCACGGCATAGACATCGCGCACAGCCAGGGCGCGCGGGCCGATTTCTACTGCGCGTTCGCCGCGGCCGCGGCCGGGGTGAAAGCCGTCTCAACGGTGGCCATGCCCGTAGAGGGGTTCGATGTCGGCTTCCTGAAGAAAAGAATTTACAAACTGCTGAACTCGCTGGCGGAGAAAAAGATCTCCCGCTTTATTACCGTTTCCAAAAGCCTGGCTGCGGCGCTGGTCGAAGGGCACAAGATCCCCGCCCCGAAAGTTGACCTGGTCCCCAACCCGGTGGACCTGGCCGAATTCGATCCCGGAAACTTTGACGCCGGGCCGGTGATAGAGAAGTTTTCCCTGCGCGGGCGGCTGGTGCTGGGCGCCCTGGGCAGACTGGAGTGGCAGAAAGGCTACCCGTGCCTTATCGAGGCTTTGCGCCTCATGCTGGAGACCGAGCCGGAACTGAGAAAAAAACTTGTATGCCTGGTGGCGGGCGCCGGGAGCCTGGGCGCGGCCCTCGGCAAACAGGCCGCGGCCGCCGGGCTTTCCGACAATATCGTTTTTTGCGGTGAGATCTCCTCGGGCAGGGATTTCCTCGGCGCCCTGGATATTTTCCTTATGCCGTCGCTGCTCGAGGGGCAGCCGCTGGCCCTGCTGGAGGCGATGGCCATGGGTAAGGCTATCGTATCCACCGATATCCCCGGAATAAGGGAAACCGCGGCGAACGGGGCGGAGGCGCTGCTGGTGCCGCCCGGCGACGCGCGGCGCCTGGCGGAGGCCGTGCTGGGGCTGCTGCACGACGCTCCCCGCGCCGCCAAACTGGGCCGCAACGCCAGGAAAAAAGCCGCGGGTTTCGGCCTTACGGAATATATCGAACGTCACGCGGCGCTCTATTCCACGCTGTTTGGGCAGGAGGGGCATGGATAGCTCTCCGCGCGTGAAATATTTCCTGCTCCTTCCGCTGGCCGTCTTCGCGGCCGCGGCGCTCGCGAAACTGGGAATGCCCCTGCTGGAGTGGGACAGCGTTTCGCTTGAAGCGGCTAAAGCCTGGGCGTCGGGCTCTTTGCACCCTTGGCTGTTCGACCACCCGCCGCTCTATCCTTTTTACCTGGTCCTGCCTTTCCGGTTTTTTGGAGCCTCGCCTGAAACGGCGAGGATCTTCAACATCTTCCCCGTGCTGGCCGCCGCCTGCCTGGTCTACCTGACGGCCCAGCGCCTTTCAGGCCGTTTGCCCGGAGTTATAGCGGCTTCGCTGTACCTGGTGAACCCGGTGACCATACAAGGGCTGCAATCGCTCGATTCTTCGGACACTACGCTGCTCCCGCTGTGCTTCGCGCTTATCGCGTATGTTCTGTCGCGCTCCGGGGATGAGCCGCGGCGAAGAGGGTTTGTCCTTTCCCTGCTTTTCGCCCTGGCCCTTTGGGCGAAAGTCACTTCTTCCCTGGCCCTGATCGCGGGAAGCGTACTTTACCTGCTGGCTTTCCGCGAGCGCGGGGACAAAGCTCTGCGTTCAGCGCTGTTCTACGGCGTCTTCGGCGGCCTTGCGCTTTTTATCGTCAGTTGGAGCGCGGTAAGCCTGCCTTTGTGGGGCTCGGAATCCTGGGCCGCCGTCCTTGTCACCCCGTTCAGGCACCTCCGCCCCGCCCTGCCGTCTTCAGGCGGCCTGGTTTTAAAATGGGGGCTGGACCTTGCCAGGATAGCGTTCTGGTTCTCGCCTTTCCTGCTTTATCTGTCCTTTGCAGGCATACGGAACGAGTTTAAGCTGAAAGCGCCTTCAGGGGCCGCCCGCTTACTGGCTTTTTTATGCTTTTTTTATTTCGCCGGGCATATCTTCATCGGCGGTTCCAATTACGGGTATCCCAGGTATCACGCCGCCATTTCCCCGCTGCTGCATGTCTTCGCCGGCCTGGCGGCGGCCGGGGCGGCCGGGTGGCTTACCGCCGCCCGGAGTTGGAAATTAATTGTCCCGGTCTGTCTTTTTTCGGTCCTGGCGGTAGTTTATGCGGACCCGGAACTGCTTATAAACCTGGAACTTAAACGATTGTTCTTTTTCAAGGATTATCCAGGGATAGTCACCCGGGTCCTGGCTCCCCTGCTCGCGCTGGCCGCGCTCCCGTTCGCGGCAGGCGCGGCTTACGGCAAACTGAGCGGCAACAAGGGCGCGCCCGCGGCGGCAGCCGCCGCGGCTTTGCTGGGGCTTTGCGCGGCTTTGGCCGTAAAGCAGGGCTTGGCCGGTTATTCGACCGCATACCAATACGGGGCCAGCGGGAAAGATTCCGTTCTGGAACTTGTTTCGGGAAAGCTTTCCGGGGGGGAAACTATCCTTGCCACCCCGGAATTTCTTTACGACCTGCGCTCCCAAAACGTGGCCGGCCCGCGGTGGAGCGCCTGGCGTTCCGAAAGCGATATTTACGGGGTTATCGACGCGCAGGAGCCCGCCTTCATTATAGCCGGGTGGACCACCCATACGCAGGCACAGTTGAACTATATGCTTGGAGAGGGAAAGATCCGGGACCTGCTGGAGAAAAAATACGCTCTGTTCAAGACCGGGACGTATTTCGTCTGGGAAAACAAAAAGGCGGTTTATTCCGGCAAAGGGGATAAAATTTAATATGTGCGGCATATGCGGATTTTCAGGCTTACGCAACGACGACCTGCTTAAGGGCATGGCCTCCAGGCTCGCCCACCGCGGCCCGGACGAGGACGGCTTTTTTACCGAGGGGGAAAAGGTTTCCCTTGGCATGCGCCGGCTGAAGATCATAGACCTGGCCACCGGGGGCCAGCCTATTTCCAGCGAAGACGGTACGGTCACCGTGGTCTTCAACGGGGAGATCTATAATTTCAAAGAACTGCGCGCGGGGCTTGAGGCGAAAGGCCACCGCTTCCGCACCAGGACCGATACCGAAGTGCTGGTGCACCTTTACGAAGAATACGGCGCGGACCTCGCGTCGCGGCTGCGCGGCATGTTCGCTTTCGCCCTTTGGGACTCCAAACGGGCCGCCCTGCTGCTGGCGCGGGACCAGTTCGGGATAAAACCTCTTTTTTATTCCCTCAAAGGGGATAAACTCTACTTCGCTTCGGAAATGAAAGCGCTGCTGCTGGCGGGCGAGATCGGCGCCGAACTGGACACCGAGGCCGTGGACGCCTACTTTACCAATCTTTACATTCCCGCGCCGCTCACGGCTTACAAAGCCATCCGCAAACTTGAGCCGGCGCAGACCCTTTTCTTCCGCGGCGGCAAGGCGGAGATAAATACCTACTGGCGGGTGCCGGAGTTCGGCGCGTCTCCCGCCAAAACCTGGGAGGAATACCTGGAGGTCGCCGACGGGCTGCTGGCCGCCAGCGTCAAGGAACAGCTTGTCGCCGACGTGCCGCTGGGGCTGCTGCTTTCGGGCGGGGTGGATTCCTCCTCGCTGCTGTATTACATGAACCGGGCCGGGGCCGCGCCGGTGAAAACTTTCAGCGTCGGCTACGGCAGGAAAGACGCCAGCTTCAATGAAACGGCCCAGTCGCGCGTCATTTCCGAATTTTTCCGCTCGGACCACGCGGAGAGCGTGATGGAGCCGGACCCGCGCATAGTGATGCAGAAACTGGCCGCCACCTTCGACGAGCCTTTCGCGGACGCGTCGGCCATCCCGACCTTCCTGGTGACGGGAGAAGCCCGCAAGAAAGTAACGGTGGCCCTGACCGGGGTGGGCGGCGACGAGTTCTTCGGCGGTTACCCCAGGCACCTGGGCGCCAGGCTGATGCCGGCGTACCTGAAGCTGCCGGCGCCGCTGCGCGAGGGTTTCTGGGCCGCGGCCCGGTTGTTCAATGAATCCTACTCGGCGCAAAACCTGCCGGGCCGGATGAAAAGATTCCTGAAAGGCGGCCGGGGGGATTTCCGCGGCGCTTACGACTCCTGGCTCTCCTACTTCACCCCCGAAGAACGGGCCGGCCTTTACGCCGCCCCGCACGCATCCGCCGCCGGGTCGGCGCCCAGGCTCCCGGGCCGGCTGAATTCTCCTGACGAGATCTTCGCCTATGAGCTGCGGAACTATCTTTCCGACGACCTGCTGTGCCTGTCCGACAGGGTTTCCATGGCTAACTCGCTGGAGCTGCGCGTGCCTTTCCTGGACGTAAGGCTGGCGGAACTGATGGCTTCCGCGCCGCTGGCGTTGAAAACCCGCGGTTTCTCGCTCAAGGCCATGCTCAAGACCATTATGGCCGACCGGCTCCCGGCCGCCACCTTGTCCGGCCCCAAGCGGGGGTTCCAGGTGCCGCTGGCGCGGTGGTACGCCGAGGAACTTAAAGACTTCACCCGCGAGGTGCTCTCCGGCAGTTCCGTGGAAAAGAACGGCTGGCTGGCGCCTGGTTATATAGCCGGGCTGCTGAAAGAGCATGAAAGCGGGCGCAGGAACCTCAACGACCAGATCCATGCAGTGGTCATGTTCGAGCTGTGGCTGGCCAGGAACAGGAAACTGTCCGAGGGGCGCGTAGATTCGGGCATCAGGCTTTCCTCGGGACCTTTGAACATCCTGGTCTGCACTGACATCATACCGGAGGACGACGCCGGCGGCTCCGGCCGCGTGGCCTGGGAGACGGCCAAGCGCCTGGCCGCCATGGGGCACAGGCCGGTAGTGCTGACCAAAGGCGCCCGGAATAAAAAGGATTTCGAGATCTTCGAGGATATAGAGGTTTACCGCTACCGCGGCAGCCCGTTCAAACTGCGCGCAAGGATCAAGGAAATCCTGGCCCGGCATGGCAGCATAGACGTTCTGGACCTGCACCATCCCTACACGGCCGTGCTGGCGCTCGGTGCTCTCAAAGGAGTGCCGGCTGTATATAATTTCCACTCGCCCTGGGCGGAGGAGTATTCGATCAGGGCCCGCGACCTGGGGATAAACCCGGTGCGCAGGCTGATCTGCGCCGGGTTGCGGAAATTCACGGAGCGCCGTGTGCTGAGGTCCTCGAGGGTCATACTGAACGCCAGCGGTTTCATGGCTGAAAGACTGAGAGCCGTGCACGGCCTGGATTCCCGGCTTATCCCGCTGGGCGTGGACCTGGATAAATTCCGACCTGCTCGCGACCCGGCGCCGCTGCGGGAAAGGCTGAGGATACCGCCAAAAGCTTTCATGGTCTTTACCGTCAGGAACCTGGCCAGCCGCATGGGCCTGGAAAACCTGGTGGAGGCGGCCGCGGCCGTGGTCAAGGAAAGGCCGGACGCGTTCTTCGTTATCGGCGGCAGCGGCTATTTGCGCGGCAAGCTGGAGGCCATGATCAAGTCGGCCGGGCTCGGCGGGCGCGTGCGCCTGGCCGGGTATATCCCGGAGGAAGACCTGGCCGCCTACTACCAGTGCGCGGACCTTTTTATCCTGCCGACCCGGCTGCTGGAAGGGTTCGGGCTTGTAACGCTGGAGGCCCTGGCCTGCGGCACGCCCGTGCTGGCCACGCCGGTAGGCGCCAACCCGGAAGTGCTTAAAAACCTTGACCCCAAGATGCTGCTGGAGGATATTTCTCCCGCGGGCATAGCGGCCGGGATACTCCGGTTTATCCCCGGCTACCTGGAAAACCGGGAAGCTATGCGCGGCGCGTGCCGGAAATTCACCGAAGAGAATTATTCCTGGGTTAAGTACGCCAAGGGCGTGGAAAGGGCGCTGTTCGACGCCGTTTCAGCGGAGCGGCGCTCATGAAAAAAGAAGTTTGCCCGGTTTGCGGCGGGGCGCCCGCGCCCGCGGCTCCGGGGCTGTCGGTATGCGGCGGGTGCGGCCTGGTGTCCAGGGTGGAAAGCTATTTCGGCGCGCCGGACTACGGGGCCGGCCTGGCCGAGGGGATCTATGGCGCGGCCAAGGCTGCGCTGTTCGGCGAGGCGCTCGATTTCCTGGCCGGCGCTTTGCCCGCCGGGGGACGGCTGCTCGACGTCGGCTGCGCGGGCGGGGAACTGCTGAAAGCGGCCGCCGCGCGCGGGTGGCGGGCGGAGGGGCTTGAAATCGTTCCGGCGCTGGCGGTTAAAGCTTCCGCGCTCGGTTTCGAGGTGCATTCCCGGCCGGTGGAGCAGGCGGCGCTGGAGAACGGCGCTTACGGCGCCGTCACGGTCTTCGAAGTGTTTTCCCAGATGGAGAAGCCGGCCGCGGCGGCGGCGGAAATTTCCAGGCTGCTCAAGCCCGGCGGCGCCGTCTACATAAGGGAGTTCAACGCCGCTTTCCACCTGTCGCTTTATAAACTGGAGCAGGCCGGGCTTTTCAGGCTCATCGGGGCCAGCCCTTCGGTGATCCATAATTTTAATTTCAGGGCCGAGACGCTGCGCCTGATGCTGGAGCGGGCCGGGTTCAAAGATATAAGGATACGCAACTCCAGGCCCACCTCCGGGGACCCTTACCGTACCGGCGGGCGCCTGGGGGGATTTCTTACCGGCGCGCTTAAAATTCTATACTATACGCTGGCGCAGGCGCTCTGGCTGATAACGGCCGGGCGCGTGTACGCCGGTTCCACACTGATAGTGACAGCGCGTAAATGAAAGCAGCCATACACCAACTCCAATACTGGCCGGGCCTCCGGTTCTTCGCCAAGATGCGGGCCTCGGATATTTTTATCTATCTCGACGACGTCCAGTTCGAGAAGCGGGAGTTTCAGAACCGCAACCGCATCCGCACCGCCCGCGGCTGGCAGTATCTGACGGCCCCCGTGGTTTCCAAGGGCCGCTTCTCGCAGAAGATCAATGAAGTGGAACTGGATAATTCCGCCGGCTGGCGGGAGGACCACTTGCGCGCCATAAAGCTGAACTACGCGCGCGCGCCGTTCTTCAAAGAGCACCTGCCGGCCCTCGAGGCGCTGTACGCCAGGGATTACCGGCTGCTGTCGGACCTGACCCTGTCCACCATGGATCTTCTGAAGGACGGGTTCGGCATAAAGACCCCGGTTAAATTTTCCTCCGAATTGAAAGTGGAAGAGGCTTCCAGCGCGCGGCTGGCCAGGCTTTGCGCGGCCGCCGGGGCCGACGAATACCTGTCCGGCGCCGGGGCCAAGGCTTACCTGGACCCCGGGGTTTTCAGCTTCGCGGGCATAAAACTTTCCTGGCAGGACTTCACGCCCCGCCAGTACCCCCAGGCCTTTCCCGGCTTCGAGCCGGATATGTCGGCCCTGGACCTCCTGCTTAATTGCGGCCCCGCCGCAGGTGAATATTTATGAACCCTTATATAGCCGCGGCCGTGGCCGAAATGGATAAAGTGGCGGTTTCAAGACTGGAGCACCCGGGCGACCTTGCGCTGGACCCGGCCTCGTGCCGGTTCGTGGCGGCTTTCGCCCGCGCCCTGGGCGCGCGGCGGGCCCTGGAGTTCGGTTCCGGCTTCTCCACGCTGATGCTGGCGAGGGAACTGGCCGCGCAGGAGGACAATTACCTGCTTTCCATAGACGACTCGGCCCGGCATTCAAGAACGGCCAGGGAAGCCGTGGAAAATTCCGGCTGCCAGGCCAAGGTCGAATTCCGGGTAGCCCCGCTGAAGCCTGAATTCTACGGCCTGCGCCTGCTGCTTTCCTACAGCCTGGCCCCGGGGCTGCTGGACGCCATGGGCCCTTTCGACCTGGTGCTGATAGACACGCCGCACCATAAGTTCGGCCGGGAAGCCGTTTTTTACGACGCCTTCCGCGCCGTGCGCCCCGGCGGCTACGTCGTCATGGCCGGCGCCAACCGCGAGGCCGAGGAAAACCTTTACGTGCGCAACTGGATGTCCGCCTTCGGGGAAGCCATCGACCCGGTGCTGCTGGAAGGCATAGGCAGCGGCATCAGCGTGATAGAGAAAATTTCGGAAGCGGAACCGCATTACCCCGTCAGAGGGGCGCTGTGGACCTCGTTCAAAACGCTTTATGGTTACGGCCGCCTGCTGTCGGGCGGCGAACAATAGCCCCGCCTTGTCTCCCCAGCCGGCCTGCAACTGCCGCCGCGCGTAGGTCCTTTGTCCTTCCGTCTAGGTCTTTTTAGCTAATTTAAGGGTACCAACGGCCCTTATTAGTTTTTCCTTTGGAGGCTACACTATAGTAGCGCAGACTAAAAGGAAAAAACATGGTACAGAAAACCTACACGTACGAACTCAGGATCCTCAAGACCGTTTTCCTCTTCTGTTTCGCCCTTTTCCTCGCCTGCATAACCGACCTGACTTACGGGCAGCGATTTAACCAGGATTCGCTTTTAGACCAGCTCCGGGACTCCGGGGCTTTTGACGCTTCCCTGGCTCCCGCTAAAGCCGCCGCCGTCCCCGAGCCGGCCCGGCCCGCCGCGGATACCGCCGCCAAAGAAGCGCAGGCCAAAATGGTGACCGATTTTAAAGAAAGGCTGGTGCGCCAGATAACAGGCAACTGGAACCATCCTTCCAGGGTGGACGACGCCATAGTTAAGGAATTGGGCCAGGCCTACAAACAGGGCGTGCTGGAGCCCACTATCATAGCGGTCTTAAGCGATCCGCGCCTGGAGCGGTTCTTCCCCGCCGGCGCCAAGATGAAACCGGAAGAAGCTGCCCGGGTATTTTCAATGTACGTAGGCGCCGAACTGGAATCCAGCGGCAACGTGGAGGGCGTCGCGCCCGTAGAGCAGTGGGACGAAATGACCGCCCGGCACCTGGCGCTGGTCAAGGCCGGCGCTTACGCGCCCCGGCCCCGCGGCGCGGCTTCCCTTTTAGACGACTCCGGCTTCCTGGCCGAGCTGGCCGGCCTGCAGCAGGCGCCCTTCTCTTACGGCAACCGCGTGGAGCCGCTTATCAACGGCCCCGCCTCTTTCGCCAAGCGCGCCGAGCTGATCAGCGGCGCGAAGAAAAGCGTTTTCCTTACCACCTGGGCTTTTTATGACGACGAGACCGGGCACCAGACCGCCGACCTGCTGATAGGCAGGAAGAAGGCCGGCCTGGACGTGCGCCTGATGATAGACAAGGACACCGCCGGCCTCTACGACAAGGGCGTGCTGGCGAAGATGGAGCGGGCGGGCATCCCCGTGCTGCGCTACCAGCCCGGCGCCAAGAATTATTACGAGTTCCATTCCAAGATCCTTATAGTGGACGGGAAGTACGCGGTGCTGGGCGGCATGAATATAGGCAACGAGTACTCGCACCTGGCCGGCGACCAGAAATGGCGCGATACGGACGTCTTCGTGCAGGGGCCGGTGCTGAAAGACGCTATGAAGTTCTTCGCCTCGGCGTGGAACGCCCAGGCCGCCGAGGACGGCCTGGCCGTCAGGGCTTCCGCTTCCGCCTTCGACGGCACGCCCGCCGGCCCCGCCAGGGCCTCGATAATCTGGAACAACCCCGGCCAGGAACCCTATATCCTGCTCTCCATGCTGAAGGCCGTTTACGGCGCCACCACGCGCATTAATATAGAGAACGCCATAATAGTGATGCTGCCTTCCATGGAGCAGGCCCTGCTGGACGCCAGGGCCCGCGGGGTGGAGGTCAATATTCTTTCCAATTCCCTTGAAACCATAGGCGACAAAATAATGGGCAGCATGATCCTGGGCAGCTTCCCGGAACTGGTCAAGGCCGGCGCCAATATTTACCTGAAAGAGGGCGGGCTGCCCAACCGCCTGCATTCCAAGTTCATGACCGTGGACGGCTCTTACGGCACTATAGGGTCGTTCAACCTGCAGCCGCGCTCCACCCGCTACGTCATGGAAATTACCGTGAATTTCAGCGACAGGCAGGCCGTATCCGTCCTGGACGCGGCCTTTAAAAATGATATCTCCGCGGCTAAAAAAGCCAATAAAGTTAAGGACCTGGGCATCCCGGTAATGCCTATAAAGGGCCTGATACGCGGCCTTATGTTCAACCAGTTATAAAGTCAGGCGGCATAAAGCAAAGAGAGGGCCTACGCGGACGTAGGCCCTTTTTGCCGTCCCCCTTGGGCACTTGGCCCCTGCCGCGCGGCATGGAATGCATTAAACTATATATACAAATGCGAGACCTCAAACCCATTATCCTTAGCGCGGCGTTCGCCCTGGCGGCGGCGTCCGTTTCTTTTGCGGGTCCCGTAGCTTATCAGGAGGCCGCGGCGCCTTGGTCCGCCGCGCAGGCCGTCAGGCTGGCGCCGGCGCTTACGCCTGAGGTCCTGAAAGCTTTTGAGGCGGAAGCCGGCCAGGCTGCCGCCGCCGGGCTCCAGGTCAAGAAAGAAAAGGTTTCCGGGCTGCTCAAGCGGTTCAGCGCCTGCGCCCTGAACGCGCAGGACGTCAAAACGGCCGATAAATATTTAGACAAGAAATTCCGCGCCGAAGTGCGCTATTTCGCGGGGCAGGGCTGCGCGGACTTCAAAGAAGCCGCGGCCGGCCTGGCCGCGGGGCCGCAGGCGGCCTCCCTTGACGCTCTTGAAGGTTTCTCGGCTTCCGGCGCCCTGTCCAGCGCCGCCGGCTCGGCCAGGTTCTTCGACGGTTCGGCCGCTCAGGGCCGGCCAGCCGTAACGCCGGGGGCCCCCGGTTCAGGCGCGCGGACTTCCGTGCCGGCGCTTTCAGCGCCCGCCGCGCTCAAGCCCCTTTCTTCTAATGTGCCCGCCCTGCGCTCCGCGGCCGTCCCCGCACCCGCGCAGGCCGTGCGGCCCCCGGAGATAGGCAAAGACGGCCGGGTTAACCAGGCCCTGGTTTATTGGAACGCCATGCGTAAAGAAAGCTGGAACGCCCTTAAAAAAGACGATCTGACCCCTGCCCAAAAAGCCAAGCTTTTAGGCAAGCTGACGGCCGGGGCCGGACTGGGCGGCCTGCTCTATATCAGCAATCTGTCCAATGTGGAGATAGCCGGCGCCAGGCTGCGCTGGGACGTTAAGAACGGCTCAGGCGCCGGCGTTATAACCGCGGACGCCGCCAAACTGGCTTTCCATTCACTTGTTTTCGCCCTTGTGCTGCTGCCTGTCCCGCTGACCAAAGTATACACCGCCTTAAAGGCCGGCCAGCCCTGGGCTATAGCCCTGGTGGGCGCCATGGCCGCGGGCCCCGTAGACCGCTACATCCTTCATTTAGCCGATTGACCGCAACGCCGGTCAAAAAGCAGGGCTCCTTTTTGGAGCCCTTTTTGATTTGTTATACTTCAGGAATGAGGAAAAAAACGGGCGGGATGACCACTAAACAATTCTTCGGGCTGGTACGCGGCAGGAACGCGCGCAACGCGGCGGCGGTGGACGCCAGGATCAACAAGGCCTGCGGCGCCGAGCTGACCGTGGTGTCCTGCGACTCCTCCGGCTTCTCTAGAAAGACCCACGAGCACGGCATTATAGAGTTCATGGACAACATGGTGAAATGCCATGACGCCCTTGAAAAAATAGTGGCCCGGCACGACGGGATCACCCTTTCGGACAAGGCCGACAACCTGATGCTGACCTTCGCCGAACCGCTTAAGGCCGCGGCCTGCTGCATAGAGATGCACCGCTGGCTGAAGCGGCGCAACAGGAGCGTGCCCGAGCGCAAGAAATACAATATATGCGTGGGCATCCACCACGGGCCCCTGCTGCGCTTCGCGGACGACGCCTACGGCCCCGCGGTCAACGTGGCGTTCAAACTGGGCGAGGACGTGGCGGGCAAGGACGACCTGATGATCACCGGGCAGGTGAACGAAATAATAAAGAAAAAATTCCGCACCGACTATTCCAGACACGTCACTATCGGCGGCGTTACCTTCGACGTTTACAAGGTTAAATACCGCTGACGCCGGGGCTTCCGCCCCGCGGCGCTGTCCGGCCGGACAAAAGAAAACGCCCCGCTTCGAGCGGGGCGCTTCTTTTTAACGCAAGCTGATCTTAATTCGCGGCTTCGGGCTGTATGTCGGCGGAGACTTCGGGGAGCTGCACCCCTTTCATCCCGAAAACGCTGGTGAGGGAGCCGAAGCCGCCGGTTATTATGGCCTGGCTGGGCACTATGATATTGCCGTTGTTGGGCAGTATGATCGCGCTCTGGGCCGGGACATTGGGCTTGGTGGCGATGAACTGTTCCCAGGGGGTAAGCGGCCAGCCCCAGCCGGTCTCATAGCTATTTTCCGTGGGGTTAAGGCCGATAGCCTCGTAGAGATATTCGGTATAGCCTACGCAGTCGAATTTTACGGGGCCTTTCTGCGACCCGTGCGTGTCGCTGTAAGTGAGGCCTTTCCTGCCCATTTCCAGGGCCAGTTTTACCACGCGCTCGCGCTGGGCCGCGGTGGGCTTCACCGGGGTGGTGCGGTTGCCGTAGTAGGGGTACATGAAGTGATGGGTGAAGTTATTCCAGGAATCTATATTGCGCACGCCGCCCGGCTTGAAATTATCGGGCACGCAGTCGGCTATCACCACGGAGATCTTGCCGTTCTTTATCTCGGTGCCGGCGAACAGGCCCGCGTGGCCGATGGGCAGGTCGGGGCTCACCCAGCCGCTGATGGTGCCGGTTACGCCGCCGGTGAAGATCAGGTCGCCTTTCTCTATGCCGGCGTGTTTGGAGGGGAGCACGTTGACTACCGTGGCGGCATAGCCGATATGCTCCAGCATCTCGAACGCCACCGAACGCACCACTTCGGTTTCGTTCGGGTCGGAGGCTACGGTGAAGAGATAGGGGCCCGCCTTGGAGTTCTTCTTCAGCTTGCCCATGCTGATCATCAGGTTCATCTTTATGACGTCGTCGGCTTCGGTATAGAACTTGGAAAGCTTGGACATCAGCCTGGGGTCGCCTATTTCGCCCAGGGACCAGATGGAGTCTATGGCTTTAAGCCTGGCCTTCAGGTTGTTTTCATACGGGCCTTTGTTGGCGGTCCTGCCGGCGGTCTGGTAGGCCTCGATATTGGAGAGGAGTTCGTCTACCGCGGCCTCGCGGGTCGCGGCGTTATTGGCCTGGTCCAGGGCCCGCTGCAGGATAACGGTGGTTTCGGACCTATGGCGCGAAGCATCCGCGGGGAGGCTCCCCGTGGCGTAAGCTGAAACTGAAAAGGACAAGAGGACCGCCGTAAGAGTAAGGTTCTTGAAAGTGCCGTTCATTAACTCCCTCCTTGGTCTGCGCTACATCAATAGTTTATCACAGGGGGGGAAAACGGCAAGGTTCCAAGGGACTAGGCCCGGGTCGTTAAATAGACCAGGCCCGCGTAGGCCCTTTGGTCCGGGCCGCCGCTTACTTGGCGGCCCTTAAGGTGAGCACGGGGATCTCCGAGGAAGACAACCAGCGCAGCGGCGGGCCCCAGGTGCCCGCGCCCGAGGTTACATAAAACGCGCTGTCTTTTATACGGTATAAACCGTAAAAATATTTATAAGCGAGCCTCGTGAAGAGATGGAAAGGGAAGAGCTGCCCCCGGTGGGTGTGCCCGGAGAGCACCAGGTAATCGCCGGTTTCGGCTATCTCTTTGTAATAAACCGGCTGGTGGTTCATGAGCACGGTGAATTTTCCGTCCCGGTGCTTCTCCAGCAGGGCCGTGACGTCTTGCGGCTGCAGGTTTTCCGTATGGATGTCGCCCAGGCCGATAAGCTTCAGCCCTTCCAGGTCCAGGGCCTCGTTCTTCAGCAGTTTTATGCCGAAACCCTGGTAGCAGCCCATGGCTTTATCCAGGCCGTAATAATATTCATGGTTGCCCAGCGACCCGTAGGTCCCCAGGCGGCTTTTCAATCTGTGCGCGGCTTCGCCTAGCCCTTCCCGGCAGGTAAGGCCCGGGTCTATCAGGTCCCCGGTTATCAGCACCAGGTCCGGCTTGGCGGCGTTGATGCGCGCCACTATGCCGTTGAACTGGCGCAGCTTCCAGCCGGAGTCCACGTGCATGTCGGAGATCTGGGCGATCCTGAAGCCGTCCAGGGCGGCCGGCAGGTTCTTGAGCGGGACGGCGATTTCTTTTAAGTCCGGGGTCCTGAGGCCGCCGTAAAGCGCCCAGGCCAGTATGGCCGCCAGCGCGGCCAGCGTGAGCCGCGGCAGATGCGGGGCGGCCGCGGGCAGCTCAAGGCGGCGCAGGACGAAGGCCGCCAGGTCGGAGACCAGGAAGACGAAGGCGGCTATAAGTATGACGCCCATCCAGGCGTAGCCGGCGGCATAGAAGGCTTCCAGCAGCGGGGTATGGTACTGCCGCTTGAGGAACATGGTAAAGGGGGAGAGGAAAGCGGCGGCCAGCAGCGCCACGCGCAGCCAGGAGGCGGCCTGCGGGCCGAAGCCGAAGCTTCTTGAAAGCCAGCGGGCGGCGTAGAAGTGCAGGCCGATGTAAAAGGCTATCAGGGCCAGGAAAACCGGTAAAAAATGGTGTTGTTTCATGATGGTCGGTGCTTAATTATATAATTTAGCGGATGACCATTACTCCTTTGCGCGCCATCTGGCTGACCGTCTGCATAAATTCTTTCATTCCCATACTCGGTTTTTTCGCCGCCGGCAGGATCTCCCCGCCGCTTTTCGCGCTGGCCGGGTCGGCGGTGGGCTTCGCCTGTTTCCTGCCGTGGGCCGTTAAGAACGATATTTTTCCCGTTTATTTCCGGCGGGACCTGTGGCCGCGGCTTTTCGCGATAGGCCTGTTCGGCAGCGCGCTGCCCATCGCGGCGCTGGTGCTGGCGCTGCAATATACCACGCCGGCCAACGCCGCCATCCTGGGCCAGGTGGAGGCGGTCTACACCATAATACTTTCGCGGCTTTTCCTGAAAGAAAAGATCTCGGCCAGCCAGCTTTTCGGCACGGCGCTGGTGCTGGCCGGCACCATGCTGATCGCTTTTAAAGAGCGGTTCACCATGCGCTGGACCGGGGACCTGATAGTGCTGGCCGTGCCGCTGATGTACCAGATCTCGCACATGTTCAGCAAAAAACTGCCTAAAGACCTGTCGCACGTTTTTGTGGCTTCGGCGCGCACCCTGTTCGCCACGCTGGGCATACTGCCGGTTTTCCTGCTGGGCTTCGTCATGCCGGTGGCCGCTTTCGAGCCCAGCCTTAAACTGCTGGGGATAGTGCTGGCCTGGGGCGTGGTGCTGACGGCGCTCAACAACATCCTCTGGTATAAGGCCATCCTGAATATGGACCTTTCCAAGGCGACCGCCATCGTGCTTTGTTACCCCGTGCTGACGGCTATTTTTTCGCACGCCTTCGGTATAGAAAAAATACAGGCCTATCAGATGACAGGCCTGGGGCTGGCGCTGGCCGGCGCCTACTGGGTAACGCTGCTGGTAAAAAAACAGGGGAAAGAAGCCCGCGCCTGAGCGCTAGCCTTTTATCACTATCAGCGGCCTGAACCTGGCCACGCGGCGGGCTATGCCGGCCTCCGCTATCACCCGCACCACGGCGTTCACGTCCTTGTACGCTTCGGGCATTTCTTCCGCTAAAGTTTCCCGGCCCGATGACGCCACCCACACGCCGGCCGCGCGCAGTTCGTCCGCTATGTTGCGGCCGCGGGCGCGCCTGACGGCCTCGTGGCGGGACATCAGGCGCCCGGCGCCGTGGCAGGCCGAGCCGAAAGTTTCCCGCATGGCCCTGGCTGTTCCCGCCAGCAGGTAGGAACACCGGCCCATGTCGCCCGGGATGATGACGGGCTGGCCGGTGGCGGCGTAGGCGCGCGGCAATTCGGGGTGGCCCGGGCCGAAAGCGCGCGTGGCTCCCTTGCGGTGCACCACCACCGTCATTTTCCTGCCGCCTATCTCGTGCTCTTCCAGCTTGGCGATATTATGCGCCACGTCGTAAACCAGGTCCATGGCCAGGGCCCGCTCGCCCATCCCCAGCACTTTTTCGAAGGTATTTCTAACCAGCCCGGTAAGCGCCTGCCGGTTGGCCCAGGCGTAGTTGGCGGCCGCCTGCATGGCGCCGAAATAGTCCTGCCCCTCCGTGCTGCGGAACGGCGCCGCGGCCAGCTGCGGATCGGCGAGCGGGATATTGTAGCGGCGGGCCGCGCTCCGCATGACTTCTATGAAATCAGTGCAGACCTGGTGGCCGAACCCGCGCGAGCCCGTATGCAGCATGACGGCCACCTGGCCTTTGAACAGCCCGAAAGCCCGCGCGGCCGCCTCGTCGTAAATGTCGGTCACTTCCTGCACTTCCAGAAAATGGTTGCCGCTGCCCAGCGTGCCCAGCTGGCCGCGCCCGCGCTCCAGCGCCCGGGCACTTACCGCGTGGGGGTTGGCGCCGCTCATGGCGCCGCTGGATTCGGCGTGCTCGAGATCCTCGGGCCGCCCCAGGCCGTTCTCCACGGCCCAGGCCGCGCCCTTTACCAGGGGCGATTCCTGCGCCCGCTTGTCCAGCCTTATCCCGCCGCCGGCGCCCACGCCCGCCGGGATATCGGCGTGCAGCGCGGCGGCCAGCTGCTCCAGTTTCCCCGCCAGGCCCGAGAGCTCAAGCCCCGTGGCCAGCAGGCGCACGCCGCAGTTGATATCGTAGCCCACGCCGCCGGGGGAGATCACGCCCCGTTCGGCATCGAAGGCCGCCACGCCGCCGATGGGGAAGCCGTAGCCTGTGTGGATGTCCGGCATGGCCAGGACGCTGCCGGCCAGGCCCGGCAGGGTGGCGGCGTTGGCGGCCTGGTCGACCGCGGCCGCTTCCAGGAACTGTTCCAGGACGGCGTCGGCATAAATTATGGCGGAGGCGTTCATCCCCTGCTTGTAGGAGGGGAGGATCTCGAGCCGGTTAAGGTCCAGGCGCAGGATATCGGGGTTTGTCATGCGTTCAGCCTCGCGCGTACAGGGCCGCGATGCGGTCTGCGCCGCTGCGCTGCAGGAAAAGAAGAGAGTGTGCCGGCTATCGCGGCGCCGCTCTAGCGCCTGGTTTTGCGGGCGGCCGGCTTCACGGGCTGCTCGCCGCGTATCAGGGCCGCCAGGTCGGTGTAGCCGCTGAAGCCGGCTATCTCCGCGGCCGTTTGGCTGTCGGCGTTTATTTTGAAAGGGTTCGCGCCCAGCTCCAGCAGGGCTTTCACGGTTTCCTCGCGGCCGCGGTTGGCCGCCATCATCAGCGCCGTGTTCCTGTTGCTGTCCCGGAATTCTATGTTGGCGCCGCCCGCTACGAGCTCCCGCACTACTTCGGTCCTGCCCTGCATGGAAGCCCACATCAGCGGGGGCCAGCCGAGGCGGTCCAGCGCTTCCGTACTGGCCCCGGAGTTGATGAGGAAGCGCACGGTTTCCAGGCGGCTCCAGCGGGAGGCTATGTGCAAAGCGGTTTCCCCTTTCTTGTTGCGCACGCCGGTATCGCCGCCGCGGGAAACCAGCAGGCGTATGATCTCGACGTTGTCTTTGGCCGCGGCCCACATCAGGGGGGTCCAGCCGGCGGAGTCGGTTATATTGGGATTTATGCCGGAATCCAGCAGCTTGCGCATGGTCTTCACGTAGCCGTTCTTGGCCGATTTGAAGATGCGCTCCTGCGGCGTACCTAAGGGGATCTCACAGCCGGCCGTCAGGAACGAGGCGGCGAAAAGCGCTGCCAGGAATAGATATTTTCCTCTTAACATCGTTTTCACTATATAAAGATTGAGCCGTTCAAACAATAGGCCGGCCCCCGCCCGCCCCTACTTGAGGTTCTTGAAAAAGTCTCCGCCCTTGTCGTCCACCAGGATAAAGGCCGGAAAATCCTGCACGTCTATGGCCCATACGGCCTCCATGCCCAGCTCCGGATAATCCAGCGTCTCAACTTTTTTTATATTCCGCTCCGCCAGCAGGGCGGCCGGGCCCCCGGGGGAACCGAGGTAGAAGCCGCCGTATTTCTTGCAGGCGTCGGTTACAGCCTGCGACCGGTTGCCTTTGGCTATCATCACCAGGGAGGCGCCCTGCGCCTGCAGCAGGTCCACGTAGGAATCCATGCGGCCCGCGGTGGTGGGCCCGAACGAGCCCGAGGGTTTTCCCTTCGGCTGCTTGGCGGGCCCCGCGTAATAGACCGGGTGTTTTTTGAGATAGGCCGGGAGTTCTGCGCCCGAGTCCAGGAGCTCCTTGAATTTAGCGTGGGCCAGGTCGCGCGCCACCACTATGCGGCCGCTCAGGGAAAGGCGCGTGCCTATCGGGTGCCGGGAGAGCTGCGCCAGTATTTCCGGCATGGGTTTGTTCAGGTCCACCGCGACGCAGCTTGAGCACGAGGAAAACTTAGCGCGGACCTCTTTGGGCACCAGGCGGCCCGGATCGCGGTCCAGGTCTTCCAGCCAGAGGCCGTCCTTGTCGATGCGGGCGAGGATATTGCGGTCCGCCGAGCAGGAGACGCCCATCCCTATCGGGGCGGAGGCCCCGTGGCGGGGGAGGCGCACCACGCGCACGTCGTGGGCGAAATACTTGCCGCCGAACTGCGCGCCGTAGCCCAGCTTGCGGGCGGCGTCCAGCAGTTCCGCTTCCAGCCCCCTGTCCCTGAAAGCCCGGCCGCTGCCGCCGGCGTCGCCCGGCAGGCCGTCTAGATAGCCCGCGGAGGCCAGCTTTACCGTCTTCAGGCACATCTCCGCCGAAGTCCCGCCTATCACGAAAGCTATATGGTAAGGCGGGCAGGCCGCCGTGCCCAGCGACCGCATTTTCTCCACCAGGAACGGCTTGAGCTTTTCCGGCGTGAGGGTGGCCTTGGTCTCCTGGTAGAGCATGGTCTTGTTGGCCGAGCCGCCGCCCTTGGTGACGAACAGGAAATCGTAGGTGCTGCCTGGCTTGGCGTAAATGTCTATCTGCGCCGGCAGATTGTCGCCGGAATTCTTTTCCCGGTACATGTCCACGGCCAGCGTCTGCGAATAGCGCAGGTTCTCGCCCGTGTAGGTCTCCCAGATCCCTTTCGAAAGAAATTCTTCGTCGTTGCAGCGCGTCCACACCTGCTCGCCTTTTTTCGCCACCACGGTGGCCGTGCCCGTGTCCTGGCAGAAAGGCAGTTCGAAATTAGCGGAGATGGCGGCATTGTCGAGCAGGCAGAAAGCCACGAACTTGTCGTTCTCCGAAGCCTCCGGGTCCGCGAAGATCGCGCTTACCTGCTCGTTGTGCGCCGCGCGCAGCAGGAAAGAAACGTCCTTCACCGCTTCGCGCGCCAGCCTGGCCAGCGCCTCCGGCGCCACCTCCAGTATCTCCCTGTCTCCCGCCTTCACAACCTTCACGCCCTCTTTCGAGAGCAGCCGAAACTTCGCTGTCGATTTAGACAACTGGAATAATTCGTTATATTTGAATTCAGCCATATAGTCCTTGATCATGGGGCGGGGTGCCATCGGGGGGAGGTTGTAAAAAACAGCGTCTCGCACACCGTGCTCGCGCCTCCCCGCCTCGCCCTCCGCGCTTACGCAAGCGTCGGGCTCCGGCAGGGTTTTTACAACCTCCCCCCGACGTCACCCCTTAAGACGGCGTGGGCGGGTACGACGCAGGGGGCGGGTTAGCAAAACCGTCGTTGAGCCTGCCGGTTGCATAAGCCCGGCAGGCGAATACCGAGTGAGGCCACGGTGTGGCCGAACGCGTTTTGCGTTCCGCCCCCTGTGGCGTACCCCTTAACGCTTAGAGAACAGGTTGGCCAGCAGGAACTCGCGGTTCATGCGGGCGATGTTGGCCACCTTGACCTGCTTCGGGCAGACGGCTTCGCACTCGTACTCGTTGGTGCAGTTGCCGAACCCTTCCTTGTCCATGGCCGCCACCATGCTAAGCGCCCTGGCCGCCCGCTCCGGGCCCCCCTGCGGCAGCAGGGCCAGCTGCGAGATCTTGGCGCCCGTAAAAAGCATCGCCGCGCCGTTAGGACAGGAGGCCACGCAGGCCCCGCAGCCGATGCAGGCCGCCGCGTCCATAGCTTCCTCCGCCTTGTCCTTTTCCACCGGGATGGAGTTAGCTTCCGGGGCCGCCCCCGTATTCACGGAAATAAAGCCGCCGGCCGCCATCATGCGGTCCAGCGCCGAGCGGTCCACCACCAGGTCTTTCAGCACCGGGAAAGCTTTTACGCGCCACGGCTCCACCGTTATCACGTCGCCGTCCCTGAAGCGCCTCATGTGCAGCTGGCACACGGTGGAGTGCTCGTCCGGCCCGTGCACGTCGCCGTTGACCACCAGGCCGCAGGTGCCGCAAATGCCCTCGCGGCAGTCGCTTTCGAACGCGACAGGGGCCTCGTTCTTCTTCAGCAGACTGTCGTTGAGAATGTCCAGCATCTCCAGGAAAGACATGTCGGGGGAAACGTTCGCGACCTTGTAGGAAACCATCTTGCCCGGCTCGACCGGCCCGGCCTGGCGCCACACGCGCACGATAACGGAGAAATGCTTTGAGCTGTTCATGTTATTTATAGCTCCTTTCGGCCATCTTGATGTTCTCGAACTCGAGAGGTTCCTTGTTCAGGACGGCTTCCTTGCCTTCGCCCTGGTAGCCCCAGACCGCGGCGTGGGAGAAATTGGCGTCGTCGCGCCTGGCCTCGCCCTCCGCGGTGCAGGACTCCTCGCGGAAGTGCCCGCCGCAGGATTCCTTCCGCTCCAGGGCGTCCCGCACGAAGAGCTCCGCGAACTCCAGGAAATCGGCCACTTTCATGGCCTTCTCCAGCGTCTGGTTGAAGTCCTTGTCGGCGCCCGCGATGGTCACGTTCTTCCAGAATTCCTCGCGGATCTCGGGGATCTTCTTCAGGGCTTTCTTAAGGGAGGCCTCGGTGCGGCCCATGCCTGCGTCGTTCCACATCACGTTGCCCAGCTGCCGGTGCAGCTCGGAGGGGGTTTTATCCCCTTTTATCGAGATCAGGCGGTTGATCTTGGCCTGCACCTGCTTGGCCGACTCCGAGAACTCGGGGTCCAGCGCGGAGGCGGCCTCGAACTTGTTGGCGGCCAGGTAGCCGCCCACGGTGGACGGCGCGATGAAGAACCCGTCGGCCAGTCCCTGCATCAGCGCCGAGGCGCCCAGGCGGTTGGCGCCGTGGTCCGAGAAGTTGGCCTCGCCCAGCGCGAACAGGCCTGGAATGGTGGTCATCAGGTTATAGTCCACCCAGAGCCCGCCCATCGTGTAATGCGGGGCCGGGTAGATGCGCATCGGGGTCTTGTAGCCGTTCTCGTCGGTGATCTGGTAGTACATGTCGAACAGGTTGCCGTACTCGTCCTTGATCTTGGCCTCGCCCTTGCGTTTTATGGCGTCCCTGAAATCCAGGTAGACGGACTGGCCCGTGGGGCCTACGCCGAAGCCCGCGTCCACCACGGTCTTGGCGGCGCGCGAAGCTATGTCGCGCGGCACCAGGTTGCCGAAGGCGGGATAGCGGCGCTCCAGGAAATAATCGCGTTCTTCCTCGGGGATCTGGTGCGGGGTGCGCTTGTCCGCCCTGGTCTTGGGCACCCAGACCCTGGCGTCGTTGCGCAGGCTCTCGCTCATCAGCGTCAGCTTGCTCTGGTGCTCTCCGGAGCGCGGGATGCAGGTGGGGTGGATCTGCGTGAAGCAGGGGTTGGCGAAACCCGCGCCCTTCTTGTAGGCGGTCCAGGCGGCCGACACGTTGCAGCTGGCGGCGTTGGTCGAGAGGTAGAAGACGTTGGCGTAGCCGCCGGTGCACAGCAGCACCGCGTGCCCGGAATGGGCCTCGAGGTCGCCGGTCACCAGGTTGCGGGTGGTTATGCCGCGGGCGCGGCCGTTCTTTATCACCAGGTCGACCATCTCGCGGCGCGGGAAGACGGTAACGGTGCCGGCCGCCACCTGGCGCATCATGGCCGAGTACGCGCCCAGCAGCAGCTGCTGGCCGGTCTGGCCCCTGGCGTAGAAAGTGCGGGACAGCTGCGCCCCGCCGAAGGAGCGGTTGGAGAGCAGGCCGCCGTACTCGCGCGCGAAAGGCACGCCGATGGCCGCGCAGTGGTCTATGATCTGGTTGGAGAGCTGGGCCAGGCGGTAGACGTTGGCTTCGCGGGCGCGGTAATCGCCGCCCTTCACCGTGTCGTGGAAGAGGCGCCAGACAGAGTCCCCGTCGTTGGGATAGTTCTTGGCGGCGTTGATGCCGCCCTGGGCCGCTATGGAATGGGCGCGGCGGGGGGAGTCGTGCAGCGTGAAGACCTTTACGTTATAGCCGAGCTCGCCCAGCGAGGCGGCGGCCGAGGCGCCGGCCAGACCGGAGCCCACCACCAGCACGTCGAACTTGCGGCGGTTGTTGGGGTTTACCAGCTTGAGGTTGAATTTATGGGCGTCCCATTTCTTTTCTATCGGGCCCGCGGGGATCTGCGCGTCTAGTTTCATGTTTCCTCCGGAAATCAGCCGTTGAATTTACTGTATGACGACTACCTGGTAGCCCGCCTCGGCCGCCTTCAGGTCTATGCCGGCGAGGTAGTACAGGGAGATCAGCGCGAACCCCGTCATGGTGACGGCCACGAGCAGACCGCCGGCCTTGATGAGCGGCGTATATTTAGGGTGGTTCACGCCCAGCGTCTGGAAGGCGCTCTGCATGCCGTGGCTCAGGTGCAGGGCCAGGGCCAGCGAGCCGGCGATGTAGATGGTCACGAAGACCGGGCTGCGGAAGGCCGAGGTGACCATCTGGTAGAAGCCCATGGAATGGTCCACGAAGCGGAAGGTGAGCAGGTGATAGGCCAGGTAGGCCAGGATGCCGGCCGCGGTGTACAGCATGGTGGCCGAGCCTATGGTGCGGCCGCCCTGCCACTTGCGGGCCTCGTAGCCGCGCGGCGCGTTCAGAAAGTCCTCCAGGCGCACCCACGCGCCGGTTATGATATGCGCGATAAAGACACCCAGCAGCCCGACTTCAAGGAGCGGCGTCACGGGGTTGGAGAGCAGCAGGTCCACCCAGGCGTTGTAGGAGGCTTCGCCCTTGAACAGCAGCAGGTTCTCGGCCAGGTGCACCAGCATGAAACCGCCCAGCAGCAGGCCGGAGACCGCCATGACGGCTTTTCTCCCTATGGAGGTGGTTATTAAGCGTTTTACGAAAGTAATGTCCATTATAAAACTCCCTGAATTATAAAAGCGAATAAAATGTATCGTAAATAATAAGCGGCGAACATAGCAAGGGCAATTTGCATAAAGCGGGGTATTAGAAAAAATAATAATCCGCCGCCGCTGCGGCTATGCTAAAATTTAATAGAATAACCGGAGCCATTTAGAGCCTTTAAATACTGGGGAGGAAGTCTCATGAAGCGCATTTCCATTTTTTTAGCCGCAATCTGTCTGCTGGCGTCCGCCGCGGCCGCCTATGAGAAGATAGATTTCAAGATCCAGCTGCTGAGCGCCGGCTTTATGAAGCCGGCGGCGGTGGCTGTGGCCGGGGGCAAGGTCTTCGTGGCCGACTCCAAAGCCAACGCCGTGTTCGTCTTCGACGCCGCGGGCAAGCAGATCAAGAAGATAGAGGGCGGTCTGAAGGGCCCGGAAGCGGTCACTTTCGGCGCCGGCAGGGTCTACGTGGCGGATACGGGCAATTCCCGCGTGGCCGTGTTCGACCCGGAAGGCAAACTCCTCTGGGCTTTCTCCGGCGACGGCTCGGCCCCCGGCCAGCTCGATTCCCCCAGGGGCATCGCCTACGGCCCGGACAACAGGCTTTACGTCTCCAACACCGGCAACGCCCGCGTGGACGTTTTTAACTCCGACGGCATTTACCTCTACGGCTTTCCCACGGCCAAGACCGACGGCGTCACCAAGCTCAACCCGGCCAAGCTCTCCCTGAACCGCGCCGGGGAGATCTTCGTTTCCGACCCCGACAAGGCGCTGCTGCAGAAATACGACCGGGCCGGCCGCCTGGTCAGGGAGTACCCGGTGGCCAACAACGGCGCCGTGGCGGACAAACGCGGCCAGCTGTACCTGATAAACTATAAAGAGGGCAAGGTCAGGGAATTTTCCGACGCCGGCGAGACCATCGGAACATTCGGCACCAAGGGCAAGGGCAAGCTGGAGTTCAGGGGCCTGCGCGACATAGCGATAGACGAGGCCGGGAGCCTCTACCTGTGCGACGACGAGAATAAGAAAGTGGTGGCGATAAACCTGGAAAGCGCCGAGACCGGCCCGGAACTGCCGCTGGCGCCGCTGCTGGACCGCTTTATGGTGAAAGGGCCCGCCGACAGGTACGCCTTCAAGGCCGACGTATTCGCCGTCACCCCCGACAATAAAGTAGTGGCTTATATGCCGGAGGCCAAAGAAATAGTGCTGCTGGCCGAAGGCACCAAGAAAACCCTGGTGCGCGAGGGCAAACTGCAGGGGCAGGTGCGCTCGCCGCGCGGTATTTTCATCGACCCCAAGGGCATGATCTACGTAGCCGACACCGGCAACGACAGGGTGCAGATCTTCAACCCCGACGGCACATTCTCCAACATGTTCGGCGAAAGCGGCTCCGGGGACGGCCAGTTCAAAGGGCCCGCTTCCGTGGCCGTCAACGCCAAGGGTAATATTTACGTGGCCGATACCAGGAACAGGAAAGTAAAGGCTTTCAGCCCGGACGGCATCTTTCTGTTCGCGGTCGGGCCCGAAGTGGGCAATTTGATCCTTTCCAACCCGGTGGCGGTGCGCTGCGACGAGAACAAGAACGTCTACGTGCTGGACGCCGCGCTGAAAAAGGTCGTAGTGCTGGACGCGATGGGCAAGTTCCTGCGCATCTGGGACGACTCCGGCAGC
This sequence comes from Elusimicrobia bacterium GWA2_61_42, assembly GCA_001799615.1. Taxonomy (GTDB): domain Bacteria; phylum Elusimicrobiota; class Elusimicrobia; order Elusimicrobiales; family UBA9959; genus UBA9959. Next base: position 62,190 of record MGTU01000007.1, read on the forward strand.
CTGCAGGACCCGGCTTCGCTGACCTACGACGGCAAAGGCTTTTTTTACATCCTGGACCGCGCCACTTTCAACGTGAAGATCTTCGACGAAGCCGGCAAGTTCACGGCCAGCTTTTTCGCCAAGGGCCGCGGCGAGCGCGAACTGTGGGCGCCGCAGTACATGGCCTTCCGCAACGACAAGATCTACATCTCGGATATGGAGAACGCCCGCATCCTGTCTTTCGACATCAGCTACCTGCCCGAGGAGCCTTTCGACCTGACCGCGGAAGCCGGCGAGAAAAGCGTGAAACTGGCCTGGAAGGCCAAGGCCAACGCCTGGACCAACGGTTCCAGGGTCTATCGCCGCCGCGGGACGGAAGGCGAGTTTAAGGAAGCCGGCTCGGCCAAGGCAAAAGCTTTCGAGGACGCCGCGCTCGCCTCCGACGCCACCTATTACTATTATGTGGCCGGGCTGTCCGTTACCGGGGCGCAGGGCGGCATCTCCGCCCCGGCCGCGGTATATTTCAAAGGCCCCGAGGTCACGGCCGAAGCGGCCGCCGTCCAGGCCGAGACCCGCAACGTGGCCCCCATGGAGATCCTGCCGGTAGAGCTCAATTACATCTTCTCCGCCAACTACAAGTATTATCAGAAGAACCCGGTGGGGCGCATAGCCGTGGTGAACAATACCGACAGCGACTTCACCAACGTGAAACTGTCCTTCAACTTCAGGGATTTCATGGATTTCCCCAGCGATACCATCGTGAAAGAAGTGAAGGCGAAGTCGAAGACGGAGGTGGACCTGTCCGCCACGCTCAATAACCGCGTCCTCAATATCACCGAGGACACGCCCATACAGTGCCAGCTGACGCTTACCTACTACCAGGACGGGGCGGAAAAGACCTTTACGCTCAACCAGCCGGTCAAGGTGCTTTCCAAGAACGCCATCGTCTGGGACAAGCCGGCCCGCCTGGCTAACTTCATCACTACCAAGGACACCCCGGTGGTCGGCTTCAGCCGCTACGCCCTCAACGAGAAGAACAAGTTCGAGGACGAAACCTCGTTCCTCAACGAGAACGCGCTGACAGCGCTGATGGTCTGGGAAGCGCTGGGCGAGCAGGGCCTGGGCTACCTGGCCGACCCGGTCAGCCCTTACGCCGTGCTGAAGTCTTCCAAGGAAATGGTGCTGGATACCGTGCAGTTCCCGCGCAGCACGCTCAAGCTGAAGAGCGGCGACTGCGACGACCTGACCGCCCTCTTCGCCTCCATCCTGGAAGCCTCCGGCGTGCACGTGGCGCTGCTGGACTACCCGGCCCACATCTCTATGATGTTCGACACCGGCTCCTCTGACGCCCGCGAAGTGGGCATCCCCGAGGAATACCTGATAAAGCACAATAATACCTGGTGGGTGGGCCTTGAGACCACCATGGTGGGCAAGGACTTCTATGACGCCGTCAAGCACCAGGCGGACCTGTTCCGCCGCTCCAAGGACGAGGTGCGCGTGATAGACGTGCGCGCCGCCTGGGCCGAGTTCGAACCGGTGACGCTGCCGGAAGCCGAAGCCGAAGCCTATCCGGACAAAGCCAGGTACATCGCCCGGGTAAAAGAAGCCGCCGCCGCCCTGCTGAAGGCCCGCTACGATTACTTCAAGGACTACTTCGGCAAGATCCTGCTGGAGAACCCGGGCGACGTGGACGCCAACCTGAACCTGGGCATGCTGACCGCCAGGAGCGGGGAGGCCGCCGCGGCCGTGAAGTATTTCAACGATGTGCTGGCCAAGGAGCCTTTTAATTCCGCCGCCCTCAACAACCTCGGCAACGTTTCCTTCGAGGAGAAAAAGTACGACGATGCGAAGAAGTTCTACTTCGACGCCGCCAAGGCGGACCCCTATGACGCCGAGATCTGGCTGAACCTGGCCCGCGCTTCGGAAAAGCTGGGCAAGAAAGAGGACGTCAGGACTTTCGCCGAACGCGCGGCCAAGATGGACCCGGCCCTGAAAAGCACCGGGGACAAACTTTTAAAATAGAGGGTAAGGGGAGGAGAAGATGAAAAAGATACTTTTAGCGCTGGCACTGGTGTTCTCCGTCAATTCCGTCTACGCCGCCGACAAAGGCGACTGGAAGGACTGGTATTCCAGCATGCTCAGGGGCCTGCGGGCCAAGGTGGAAAAGAAACTGGAATCCAAGACCCGCGTCTCAGCGGTGGCCGCCGTGCGCGGCGCCAAGCAGGGCGGCGACGCCCGGGCGCTGTACTGGAAGGGCGGGGTGTCCGACGCCGCCAGGAAGAAGCTGGACGCCGAGCGCAAGCTGCTTACCGACGCGCTGCAGCTGGTGATGGACGGCAAGATGAGCGAAGGCAAGGCCGCCATCGGCAAGTTCATCAAGGACAATTCCGAGAGCGTTTACCTGCCGGAGGCCAAAGAGGCACTGGAGCGCCTGCCCGCCGAAGAGACGAAGCCCGGTGAAGCCGTGAAGCCCGCCGCGGAGGAGCCCAAAACGGAGGCCGCGCCCGCCGGCAAACCGGAAGAGAAGGACGCCGTAAAAGCCGGGAACTAAGCTCCCGCCTCAGGCAAGAAAAAAGCCCCGCCAGCGCGGGGCTTTTTCTTTTTCGAGAGGCCGATCAATCGTCCGGGGTTTCTTCGGGCGCGGGTTTGGTCTCCCAGGCGCGGTCCGCGGGGGCCGGCTTTATTTGCGCGGGCGCGGGGGCGTCCGACTGCTTGGCGGGGACCACCCAGGTCTTGTCGGGGGGCTGCGGCACTATCTTGGCGGCGTCGGCGGCGCTTTCGCCGGTTTCCGTCTGGTCCGGCAGCCAGGTCCTGTCGGGCGGCACCGGGGGCCCGGAAAGCACGGGCGTCTTTTCCACGGGCGCCGGCTTGGCCGGCAGTTCCGCGGGGGCGCCGCCGGAGGCCTTAAGCCGCGAGTAAACGTCGGTGGCCGAGCGCCAGAGCATCTGCTTGAGCAGCCCGTTCTCGCGCCGGCCGGGCGTGAAAAGGGGGTAAAGAGGCGCCATCAGCAGGTGAAAAGTGGTCTTGTTCCTGCCCTCGGTCTCTACCCGCACCGGCCCGGCAGCGGTGGCGAAGTCGGCCGTGAGGAAGTAATTGACCCGCAGCGAGGACGGGATTATGAAGATAAAGCCGGTATCCACCAGGAAGGAGCGGAACAGGTCCCCGTAGGTCCACCTGCCGAAGGAAGTCAGCTGCAGGCGCAGGGCGCCGCGGCCCTTTTCCCTGTCGTAAAGGCCGGCCTCTTTGAAGATAGCTTTCGCGTCGCGCGCCAGTTCCGCGGTCTCGCCGGGCTCGGCCGGAACCGGTTTGGCCGCGGGCTTCGGCTTGGAGGCGGACCCCTCGCCTATGTATTCGGAGGGGTCGCGGTAGGGGAAGCCCTGCCAGGAAACCTGGATGTCGGAGAACGGCACTACGGCCCGGTCCGAAAGCATCGCCATGGCCGTTTCGCGGTCGACCTTGATGTCCCCGGAATTAAAGGAGGCGCAGCCGGTGAGCGAAACCAGCGCGGCGAGCGTAAAAAGCAGTTCGTATTTTTTCATTGGTTCCAAGCGCGGGCCCTGACTTTGCTCATATGAAAAGCCCGTTATTTTTACTATATTATATTATACGGCCGGGTTCTTCAAGGGGTTACGGGCGACATATGGCTCATAAAAAAATAGAACTGATCATCAAGAGCGAGGGGAAATCCGACGTGGTGATACGCCTGGCCAAGGTCCAGGACATGCGCCGCATCCAGATGCTCTACGCCGAGGTGTACGGCGGCAGCTACTCCATCCCGATAGTGACGGATAAAGAGAAGATGCGCCGCGCCATAGAGGATAACGAGTATTACTGGCTGGTAGCCGAGTGCCAGGGCCGCGTCGTGGGCAGCCTGGTCTACGCGCTGGACCTGCACTACCGTAATTCCAAGGCCTTCGGCGCCGTGGTCAGCCAGGAGTTCCGCAAGCTCAACCTGGCCTACACCATGATGAAGCTGGTCCTGGACGACATCACGCACAACAAGGGCCTGGTGGACCTGGTCTACGCCACCACCCGCACCGCCAATTACGCCCCGCAGAAACTCACCGAGAGCCTCGGCTTCATCAAGCTCGGGATCTTTCCCAACTCCAACCGCCTGCAGGACAACGAGACCCACTGCCTGACCGGCTATTTTACCGAGGGCGCGCTGCAGCGCCGGCGGGCCCGCCCCCGCCTGATCCCGGAAGTGGTGCCGTTCTTCGACATCGTGCGCAAGCAGATCAATTTCGACAAGGCGCAGGTGAAGGACGTTAAAGGCGAGTACACCGAGCACAAGCAGAAGATCCCGCTGCTCCACTTCGAGGCGATCACCGCCCCGGAATTCGTGAAGAACCGCTGGCGCAAGACGAAGAGCTCCGGTTTCTTCGCGCATATCTTCATGCCTTTCCACGAGCCCAACCTGATCCTGATCACCCCGGACCAGGGCACGGAGGTGTACCTGACCATCAACCAGAAGGACAAGTACAGCGTGGTGGTGGGAGGCATGACCACCGAAAAAAGTTTCGCCGTGGTGCTGGAGAGCCTGGCCCAGAAGGTCAGCCAGATGGACATGGCTTACGTCGAGGTTATAATCGACGCCTATTCGCCGGCCATACAGCGCGACGCGCTGGACGCCCGGTTCATCCCCAGCGCCTATTTCCCGTGCGCCAAGCGCATGGGCGGCAAGCGCTACGACTGCATAGTCTTCTCCCGGACCTTCGACATCCTGGACTTCCGCAACGTCAAGATTATCTCTCTCTACAAGAATTTCCTGCGGGAATACCTGAAGCTCTGGCGGGAAAATTATATCGAACTGGTTTTTAAAACGGAACCGAAATAGGGGCCCGGCCCGCGTAAAGCGGGGCCGGAGCATATGATCCTCATCGGCGCCGGTATCAAGGAGTAAAGCAGCCATGGCAGACCTTTCAGTTGAAGACCGCCTTCCGCCTTTTTACAAGCCGCTTAAAAGCCGCGCCGCCCTCGACGCCCTGTTCGAGACGCCGGCTTTCGACTATTCGCCCGAAACCTCCAAAGCTTTCTGCGCCGCCATGCGCGCGGCGCTGGAGTTCCAGGGCAAACGCGCCCCGGTGCTGAAGGCGCTGTATAAGGCCGAAAAGTTCGACCCCGCTTCCGTGAAGACCGAGCGGGATATCGAGAAAATACCCTTCATTTTCGTCGCCGCGCTGAAAGAGCGCGACCTGACCACTTTGCCGTATTCGAAAATAGTCCTGGAACTGAAATCCAGCGGTACCTCCGGGCAGCGCAGCCGCATGCAGCTGGACCGCGGGTCGCTGATGCGCGTGAGGCGCATGGCCTGGCAGGTGTTCGAGGGCCTGGGGCTGACGGACCTCGGGCGCGCGCACGATTATATCTGCTTTACCTACGATCCCGAAGTGGCCAAGGACCTCGGCACGGCCTGGACCGACAAGCTGCTCAGCGGCTTTACGAAGAAGGGGGAGATCTTTTACACCTTCCGCTGGAGCAAGGCCAAGAACGACTTTTATTTCGACATAGACGGCGCGGTTTCCGCCATGAAGAAATTTGAGGCCGCGGGCGGCCTGGTGCGGCTGGTGGGCTTTCCCGCTTTCGCGCTGAAGCTTACCGAGGAGTTCAAGAAGCGTTTCGGCCGCTACCCCAGGCTCAATCCCGGCTCCAGCGTGGTCACCGGCGGCGGCTGGAAGACCCTGGCCGACGAGGCCATGGACAAGAAAATTTACCGCAAGATCCTGGCCGATAACCTGGGCGTCCCGGCGGAGAACGTCCGGGACCTGTTCGGCATGGTAGAGCACGGCGTGCCGTACGTGGACTGCCGGCTGGGCAATTTTCACGTGCCCAATTACGGCCGCGTGCTGGCGCGCCACCCCGGCACCCTCGAGCCCCTCGGGTACAATAAGACAGGCCTGCTGCAGTTCCTCACCCCGTACCTGACCAGCTACCCCTCGCTTTCCGTGCTCTCTTCCGATTTCGGCCTGCTCAGGCCCCGCTGTTCCTGCGGCCTGCCGGGCCCCGTGCTGGAGCTGAAGGGCCGCGCCGGCGTGACGAAACTGAAAGGCTGCGCGATAAGCGCGGCAACGATGCTATGAAAATCACCAACACTTATTTATTCGGCAAAACCCTGAACAAAACGGCCTGGACCCCCGCCGAACTGGAAGAGATCGGCCTGCAGGCGCAGGCCGCCCGGGAGCTTATGCGGGGCGCCTCGCGCGAATACATAACGGCAACGCTGGCCAAGGCCGGAAAAATGTTCGAGAAAGGCGGCAAGTACCGGAAGGCGGCGCTGGCCCACCTTAAAGAGCACATCACCTTTTCCGCGCCGGTAATAGACAAAAGCCTGGACGTGATCCCCGAACTGCTCAATAAGCAGGCCATGCACAAGCGCCTGACCATGGAGCTGTTCCTGCCCTACGCGCTGGAGGCTCCCGTGGAGCGCCGCGGCTATGAAGGCCTGGTGCGCGCGCTGCCCAAGGGCGTGGTGCTGCACGTGGGCGCCGGCAACGTTTTCCTGGGCATACTGGATTCGCTGGTGATAGGCTTCCTGACCAAGAACGTGAATATCGTGAAGCTGTCCTCCTCCGGCTCCAACTTTATAAATATTTTCATGGACGCGCTGAAGGAAGTCGACGAAAAAGGCATACTCGCCAAGTCCGCCGCCATCGTCAGCTGGAAGGGCGGCAGCCAGGGCCTGGAAGAGGCCGCGCTCAGGAACGTGAACGCGGTTTTCGTCTGGGGCGGCTATGAGGCCGTGCAGAGCTACCGCAAGATAGCGCCGATAGACGTGCGCGTGGAGGGCTTCGGCCCCAAGACCAGCGTGGGCGTGGTGTTCGAAAGCTGCGTAGAGAACGAAGGCATGGACGCCGTGGCGCTGCGCGCGGCCACCGACGCCTCGCTGTGGGACCAGGCCGCCTGTTCTTCCCTTCATACTCTTTATTTTATAGCCCCGGCCAAAAAGCATAAGGCCCTGGCCGCCGGTTTCCTCAAGGCGTCCAAAAAACATTTCGCGCATTTCGCCAAAGAGCTGCCCCCGGGGAAATTGTCGCCGGACGAGCAGGTGGAGATAAACAGGGCGCGCCAGCTGGCGCGGGTAGACTCCGCCCTGGGCAAGGCTTCTTACGAGAGTTCAGCCCCGAAAACGGACTGGACCGTGATCTACGAGAAGGACCCGGCTTACCGCGTATCCCCGCTGAACCGGGTTCTCTACGTGAAGACGGTGGAAAGCCTGGAAGAAGTGCGCGAGCGCCTGATGCCGCTGCGCGGCTATATACAGACCGTGGGCGTGGGCGGTTCCATAGAGCGCAAGAAAGTGCTGGAGACGCTGGCCCCCGCCGGTATCGCCCGCGTGGTCAAGCTGGGTAAAATGCTGGAGGAAGCCAACGGCTCGCCTCACGACGGGATCTTCCCCATGATGTCTCTGGTGAACTGGGTGCCCATAGAGGAGAAGCCCTCCCAGCTGGACCGCCTGAGCGAACTGGTCGACCACGCGCGGACCCGCAGCCCCTTCTACGGGCGGCACTTCAAGGGCGTGCCGCGGATAACGAGCCTGGAAGATTTCGCCAAGGTGCCTTTCCTGGAGAAGCACCACGTGCTCGAGAACACCCCGCCCGACAGCGCGGACCTGCTGACCTCCAAGGTGCAGCGCGGCATCTATTTCGCCAGCGGCGGTTCCACGGGCCAGCCGAAATACGTTTTTTACGATCAGCACGAGTACGACCACACCTGCCGGATGCTGGCCTTCACTTACGAAGCCGCCGGCCTCGACGAAACGGACACTATCGCCAACCTCTTCATAGCCGGCAACCTCTGGTCCAGCTGGCTGTCCGTAGAGAAGGCCATCGCCTATACCAAGGCCATTTCGGTGCCGGTAGGCAGCAACCTGCCGCTGGAGAACATAGCGGGCTACCTGCAGGACTTCCGGGTCACGGCGGTGATAGGGCTGCCGTCCTTCCTGGTGAAGCTGGCGGAATACGTCAAGGACCACAAGGCGACCTGCAGGCTGAACATAAAAAAGATCTTCTACGGCGGCGAGTACGTCGGCGATGAGATGGTGAAGTTCTTCAAGTCCGTGTTCCCCGGCGTGGACGTGCGCTCCGGCGGCTACGCCACTTCGGACGCCGGCGTGGTCGGCTTCCAGTGCCGGCACTGCGTGAAAGGGCAGCACCACCTGTTCGCTTACAGCCAGTTCATAGAGTTCGTGGACCAGGACACCATGGCGCCCGTGAAGCGGGGCGAGATCGGCGAGCTGGTGGTGACCGGGCTTTCTAAGAAACACATGCCTATTATCCGCTACCGGGTGGGCGACCTGGGGCGCTGGCTGGACAAGCCCTGCGGCTGCGGCAGGAAGGAGCCGCTGTTCGAGATCCTGGGCCGCTGCGACGACCGCATCCACGTGGGCGGGGCGCATTTGTTCGTGAACGACATCCAGAACGCGCTGGGCCGCGTGCCGGACCTGAGTTTTAATTTCCAGGTGGTCATAGGGAAGAAGGGGCACAAAGATACCCTGGCCCTCCGCGTGGAGGTCAAGGACGCGGCGGCGCTGGCGCGGGCGGGGGAACTGGGCGACCTGCTGTGGCGCGAGATAGAGAAGCACTGCGAGGACCTGCACGAGAGCGTGCGCCTGAAGTGGCTGGACAAGCCGCTTATCGAAGTGCTGAAGCCCAACTCCATAGAGCGCATCCAGCGCACCGGCAAGATCCGCAAGGTCATCGACAAAAGAATAGCGGCCTAGCGAAGTTTGCCGCCGCGGTCGCGGCTTGACCGGCTTTGGAGATTAGTGTTTAATCAGGCTATGGGGAAAAAAATACTTATCGTGGATGACGAGCCGGAGATCCCGGCCGCGCTGAGGCTTGTTTTTGAGGCGCTTGGCTACCGGGTGGAAGTCTGTTCCAGCGGCCTTGAGGTTATGGAGACCTTGCGCTCTTTCAAACCCGACCTGATGGTGATGGACGTAATGCTGCCGGGCATAGACGGCTACTCACTGGCGGCAAAAATTTCAGATGACGCGGAATTCAGCGGCCTGCCGCTGATCGTGATGTCGTCCCTCGAGGCCTCGAAATGCATGTTCGAGCGCTTCCCCCAGGTGATCTCTTACTTCGCCAAGCCCTTCAGCCCGGGCGACCTCGCGGAGGCCGTGAAGGCCGCTTTCGCTAAAAAATAAAACCCTTCCCTTCTTTCGAACGGAACTGCGCCCGGGGCGCCTCTCCGGCGCCCCCGGAGCTCTCGCTGTTTTTAGTTATTCGGCCTGGGCGGCCGATTGCCCGGCGAGGTAGCCGGTGGAAAAAGCTTCCTGCAGGTTGTAGCCGCCGGTAATGCCGTCCAGGTCCAGCACTTCTCCGCAAAAATAAAGCCCGGGCACGATACGCGACTCCAGTGTCTGCGGGTTCACCTGCGCCAGGTCCACGCCGCCGCGCGTGACCGTGGCTTCCTTGAGGGGGCGCGGCCTGGTCAGATGTATCCTGAAATCGGACAGCAGCCGCGCTATAGTTTTGCGTTCGGCCGCGTTGATGGAAGCGCACTGCCTGGCGCGGTCTATGCCGCTGCGGCGCTCGAATACGGCGGCGAGCGAGCCCGGCAGCGCCGCTTTGACGTAACTGGCGAACATCTTGGCGCCGTTGGCCGCGAAATAGTCCTGTACGGCCGCGGTCAGGCCGTCGGCCGTCAACCCGGGCTTCAGGTTTAAAGAAAGTTCCACCGTGTTGCCCGGCTCGGCGAGCGCGTCCACCGCTATGCCGCTCATGACCAGCAGCTTCGGGCCGGACACCCCGAAATGCGTGAAGAGCAGTTCGCCTTTTTCCGCCGTCGCTTTCCTGCCGTTGACCAGGATGGTAAGCGTAATATCCTGCAGCGTAAGGCCCTGCAGGTCCTTGATGAACGGTTCGTCCGATTCCAGGGCGGTAAGCCCGGGCCGCAGCGGGGTGACGTTATGCCCGCACTGTTTCGCCAGGGCATAGCCGTCGCCCGTGGACCCCGTGCCCGGGTAGGACATGCCGCCCGTGGCGATAATTATTTTTTTAGAGCGCAGCACGCGCCCGTCCAGGAGTTTGACGCCTTCGAGCTGCGCGCCTTCGCGCCGCAGCAGGGCGGCGGCCTGCGCGCCGAACACCGTGTCCGCCTTGCCGCGGCTCAGGTAGCAATGCAGGGCGTCCAGCACGCTTTGCGCTTTGTCGTCGGCGGGGAAGATCTTGCCGTCCGGGTCCGTGCGGGTGGGCACGCCGAAAGATTTTAAAAAGCCGGTCAGGTTTTCAGCGGAGAACACGGTCAGCGCCCGGTACAGGAATTTCCCGTTCCTGCCGAAAGCCGCGATAAAACCCTTCAGGCCGGCGCTGTTGGTGACGTTGCACCTGCCGCCGCCGGTGAGCAGCAGCTTCAGGCCCAGGCGCTGGTTCTTTTCAAGCAGAATGACGCGCGCGCCCAGTTCCGCGGCGCGGCCGGCCGCCATAAGCCCGGCGGGCCCGCCGCCGATCACGACGACGTCGGCGGCGTCGTGCCCGGGACGGGAGATATTTGTTCTTGTTTCCATTTAAGGGGCCGGCGCTGTCCGCTAAAAGCGGCGGGTTAAAACTGTGCCGGGATCAGCCGGCGGTTAGCCGCGCCGCGGCTTCCAGGATCTGTTCGGTTTTGGCGGTTTTGCTGAGTATGATCACGGAAGGCCCTTCCGTGATCTTTTCCGCGATAGCGGCGTAGTCCATGGAAGAGTAGATCAGGAAGGGCACCTGGAAGGAGCCCGACATCATCTGGAGGCGCTCGTAGACGGCAAACCCGCCGCCGGCCGGCATCATGATGTCGAGGACGATCAGGTCAGGCTTTATCTGCTTGGCCATCATCATCCCCTGCATGGCGTCCAGCGCGGCGAACACCTGGTAGCCGGCCCGCTCGAAGATCAGCTTGAGGATGGAGTGGACGGTCTTGTCGTCATCCACGATCAGCAGTTTCTTTTTCGCGCCGTTCATTGTTTGAAATAATATCAAATTTTCGCCGCGCCCGCCTGAAAACGGGCCGTGAAAAAGCCGGGGAGAGCCCCGGCTTTTTTACCGCGCGGCGCCGCTCAGGGCAGGCGCGTGTGAAGGGTGTCGGCGTTGATGTCGGTGAACTCCGCGCCCAGCAGGCCCTGCTTCTGCAGGTCCTTTATCACCATCAGCGGCATGGTAGCGCGCACGTTATAGACCATGTAGGGGATGGTCCACATCTTTGTCCGGCGCTCCTTGGGCAGGACGCGGTTGAGCAGGATAAGCAGGTTGTTGGTGCAGTTGTTGGTTATGGTGTTGTAGAACTCGCCTTCGCGGTCCACGGCGGCCTGCTGCATGGATTCGCGCAGCAGCGCGGCCTTTTCCTCATGGGAGAGCAGCACCGGGTAGGGCACCAGGTGGCCCTTCTCATGGTAGATGGTGCGGGCGGCGTATTCCTCCCAGGTGGAGAGGGCCCAGATTATGCCGAAGCTGTTGCGCAGGCCGGTCAAGGGGGAGAAACTCTGTCCTACGCGGGTGCGGCCTTCGATGCTCAGCGCCAGGGCCATAGGTTCTTTGCCCTGCGCGTCCGTCAGCCCGCCCTTTTCGAACGTGAACACGAAGAAGGAGTGCGCGGCCACGACCTCGGGTTTGAACGGCTTCTTGATGAGATAGACGTTCTTGATCAGCCCGGGCTTTATGGTCATCGTGGTCCAATCGTAGGCGTCGGCCGGGGGGACTTCGGCCTGCGCCGTGCGCACGTTGCCCATCACCAGTTCGGCGCCTTTGTTCTCTATGATGACGGCCTGGCGGCGGCGGGGCTGGTACGGAGGCGGCACTATCTCGCCGGCCTGGGGCGTATATTCGGAGATCGAAATTACTTTGAGGACCGAGAGGTCGTCGGCCTGCTTAGCCTGGGCTTCCACGACGACGGTTTTGCCGTTGAACTCCCTGGCTTTGCGGCCGGAGAGGTCCAGGTTGAAGAGGCGGCCTTCGGCCGTGTTCAGGTGGACGCCCTCTTCGGTCACGGAGAGCACGCCTTTCAGGGCATAGGTCACGCCCCAGCTTTTGTCGGAGGGCAGCTCGAGGCCGGGCAGGGCCGTCTGGCGTATCTGCACCGGGGTCAAAGCCCCGAGGTCCGCGAAATCCGCGGAAGTTTGGGCTGACGCCGCTACGGGGAGGGCTATAAGGGCTGAAGAAAGGAGTTTGAATAACATGTATATAGTTTACCCGTAAAGGGCCGGTCCTTTAAGGTGCCAAAGGCCCCTTATCCGGGGGCAATGTTCCTATGCCAAAGTAGGCCCTTAGGGAACGAAATTAATATAATCTATTCAGAGAGTCAGACCGGAGGATAAATATGAACGTTTTTTCGAAGACCCAGCTGGAAAAATACGCGGACACTTTGGTCTGGGGGCTGATGACCGCCCGCACCAGGCCTTTCAAGAAATACGACAACGTGCTGCTGCGCTGCGACCTGGAAGCCCGCGAACTGGGCGAACTGGTGCACCGCAAGCTGGTGCAGCGCCGCTTCAACGTAACCGTGAACTTCCTGCCCAGCCCGGCCATCGAGAAGGACTTTTACCAGTTCTCCGACGAGAAGCAGCGGGCTTTCCTGTCCCCCTGGGATAAGGAAATGTACAACAACCTCAACGGCTACGTCTTCATCCACGCGCCGGCCTCGCTGACGCACCTCAAGGATATAGACACCCGGCGGCAGTCCCAGGTGGCCATAGCCAGGAAGCCCTTGTTCGCCATCCGCAACAAGCGCGAAGAGAGCGGCCAGTTCGCCTGGACCCTCTGCACCTACCCCACGCCGGAACTGGCTAAACAGGCCAAGCTTTCCGTAAAGGAATACGCGGCCCAGATAGTAAAGGCCTGCTACCTCAACGAGCCGGATCCGACCAAAAAATGGGGCCAGGTATACAAGCAGGTGACGGCCATAAAGAAGTGGCTGCTCGCCCTGAACATGGACACCATCCGCACCGAATCCGCCTCCATGGACCTGGAAGTGAAGCTGGGCGAGAAGCGCCGCTTTCTGGGCATCAGCGGCCACAACATCCCTTCCTTCGAGATCTTCACCTCGCCCGACTGGCGCGGCACGCGCGGCACCTACTACGCCAACCTGCCGGCTTTCCGCGGCGGCAACTACGTGGAGAAGATAAAGCTGGAGTTCAAGGACGGCCGCGCGGTAAAGATAGCCGCCGCCAAAGGCGAAGACTACGTTAAGAAGATCATGAACACCGACAAGGGCGCCTCGCAGCTGGGCGAGTACTCGCTGACCGACAAGCGCTTCTCCCGGATCGATAAGTTCATGGCGGATACCCTGTTCGACGAGAACCACGGCGGCAAACACGGCAACTGCCACGTGGCTATCGGCAATTCCTATACGGACACCTACACCGGCGACGTGTCCAAGCTGAACGAGGCCCTGAAGAAGAAACTCGGCTACAACGACTCGGCCGTGCACTGGGACCTGATCAACACAGAGGATAAGAAGGTGACCGCCACGCTGCGGAACGGCAAAAAAATCACCATCTACGAAAAAGGCCAGTTCAAGTACTGACGACGCGAAGTCGCCTTAACAAGAAAATACCCGCCTTTACCGGCGGGTATTTTATTTTACAAGCCGTCGCCGCGGCGCCGGGGGCCGCCGTACTAGAGACTCGCCGCATCACTAAAGGCGCCCTTTAGTAACCCGGCCGCCCGTAAGTCGACAGGGCAAAAGGGCTAAGCACTAATACGCCGGCATGCTGGGCATTGCGCCTCAGGCCGGCGCGGCCGCTAAGCGCTAGACTATATCAACGGCTGAAATGGCTGTGATAGCAGAAGGAGAAAATTAAATGAAAAAGTTCAACCTGATAGCCCTGGCGGCGGTGTTAACCCTTATAGCGACCGGCGCCTACGCCCGCGAGGCTTCTTTCGAAGAACTGCTGGGGGGAGACTCCGGCAGCATAGTGCGCGGCCTGAACGCCGCGGACTCGGCGGGAATCCAGAAGATATCCTTCCCGGTGCCGGCCGGCATGGAAAGCTGCAAGTACGCCTCGGTACAGGGCGACACCTGTTCCTTTATATGCAAGAGCGGCGCCACCGTAACCCGCCCCCGCCTTAATTCCTCCGTAGCCCAGAACGGCGGCTGCGCCCTGTTCGTGATGGTGCCGGCACAGAACAAAGCGGCGCCCGCGGTCCAGGTCTACGCCGAAGGGCACCTTTACGCCTATAACAGAGCTACCAAGAAATACGACACGGACTTGATGCTGCGCTGCTCTGTCACGCTGGAGAATTTCAAGAGCTACCTGGATACCGCCCACGGCTCGCCGCGGGAAGTGGTATCGGCCGACTACCGGCTGGGCGGCTTCCCCGACCTGGGGAAATCCGTAGCCGGCAACGCCGTGGCCAGCGCCCCGGACCAGTATTCCAATTACGTGAACCTGCAGGGGTACTACCAGACCGGGCTGACCAAGGGGGTGGACGTCTTTATCCTCATCGACAACGTGCCTTCGGCGCAGGCGCTGCTCGCTAAGCCTTTCCAGCCCACCGAGGTTTACGTGGCCATGGAAAAATCGGCGACGTCCTACTTCGGCGGCGACGGCACGAAATGGGGCTACTGGTGCAACTTCCGCCGCTGAGAACCTCCGGGAGGCCGCCCGCCCCGTTTGTCCCCGTCATGGTTATTTGGGATAATAGTAAGTAATGAGCACACTTCTTGCGGCTTTAAAAACGGAGCGGGGCCGGCACGTGGCCGGGGCGGTCTTCCTGGCCGGGCTTTCGGCCATGTTCCTCTTCTGCGGCTACGAGTTCATCCGCTCCCCGGCCGAATCCATCTTCATGGAGCATTTCGGCGCGGCGGCCAAACCTTACGCCATCGCCTGCGTGCCTTTCATGATGCTCGCCATGATCTACGCCTACGGCCGGCTGCTGTCCGCCGTGGGGGCGAAGAAGGCCATGGCCGTCTCCATGCTGACGAGCGCGGCCTTCTTCGTGCTGGCCTGGCTGATGCTCGGCCGCGCCGGGCGCTGGTTCGCTTTCTTCCTGCTGGTCTTCAAAGAATCCTACGTGGTGATCATCTCCGAGCAGTACTGGTCGTTCATCAACAGCGTGCTCAAGGACGACGAAGGCAAGGTCTTTAACGGGCCGGTGGCCGGCCTGGGCGCGCTGGGCTCGCTGGTGGGCGGCTGGCTGCTCAGCCGCTACGTGGTGGGCCTCGGCACGGAGATCTTCGTGCTTTTCGCCGCCCTGGTCATCCTGCCGGCCGCGGTCCTTTTCTGGATCGGCTACGACAACGCCGGGGAACCCAAGCCGGCCGACGACGAAGCCGGCGGCAAAAAAGGCCACCTGCACCTGAGCATCCTCAGGGAAAACCGCACGGTGCTTTTTATCGCCTTCATAATTTTCGCGGCGCAGGTGGTGGCCACCGCGCTGGACTTCCGCTTTACGCAGCTGGTGCAGGACGTGATGCCGCTGAAGGACGCCAGGACGGCGTACCTGGGCAACTTCTGGATGAGCGTGAATATCTTCTCGTTCTCCATGCAGTTCCTGCTGACGCCGCTGCTGCTGCGCTATATCCCCAGGCGGGGGATCCTGGTCGCCATCCCGGCGGTGCACATCGTGACCTGCCTGCTGCTGTTCTTCACCCCCACGCTGGGGCTGGCTTCCGCCGCCTTCCTGCTGTTCAAGGGCATGGATTATTCCATCTTCAGGGCGTCCA
Organism: Elusimicrobia bacterium GWA2_61_42; assembly: GCA_001799615.1. Classification (GTDB taxonomy): domain Bacteria; phylum Elusimicrobiota; class Elusimicrobia; order Elusimicrobiales; family UBA9959; genus UBA9959. The sequence continues at coordinate 77,808 of MGTU01000007.1, forward strand.
AGGAAACTTTGTATATCCCGTTCTCCTACGACACCCGCTACCGCGCCAAACAGGTGGCCGACGCCTTCACCTACCGCTTCGCCAAGGGCGTCACGGCGGTGTGGGTTTCGGGCCTGAAGACGCTGGGGACGATAGCCCCGGGCTTCTACCCGGCGCTCGGCGTGGTTTTCTCCGCGGCCTGGCTGCTGATGTCCTTCCCCCTGACGGCAAAGAGGGAAACGCCGGCCTAGCGGGAACGGCGGTTAAAATTACAGGGGCCGCGGAGCTTTCTCCGCGGCCCCGGTTTTTTAGAAGGTGATGGTGGCGGAAATACGGTGCACGGTGCCCAGGTCGCCGAACGGCGAGAAAGCGTAATCGAGGCAGTAGTCGGTGTAGCGCAGCCCGGACCCGAAGGACACGTTGCGGGTGCCGCTGACGTCGCTTATGGCCCGGGTATTGAAGCCGGCGCGCAGGAATACGTCCATCTCGCTGTATACGGGCACCTTCACTTCCGTGCCCATGGCCAGGAAAGGCAGGTTGTCGCGCGCGGCTATGATGTCCGCCGTGAGGGTGAAGTAGTCGGCCAGCTTGGTGGCGGTGCCCAGCCGCAGTATGAGCGGCAGCGGCGCCTCTTCTTTGTCGTAGCGCAGCGTGCCCATGATATTCTGGGCGGTCAGCGCCATGCGGAAGCGGTTGTCGAACATGTACGGCATGTTCAGCCCGATATCCGCCGAGACCGTGTTGTCGGCGGAGAGGATCTTGGAGCGCACGAACTTGCCGGTGGCGCCCAGCACGAAGCGTTCTTCCGGATCCTTGTTGAACCCGGTTATGTAGCAGGCGAAGCCCACGTTGATGGCCATGTCGTAGGGGGTGAAGCCTCCCAGGTCGAAGCCGCTGGAGTCCGTCTGGGTGATCTTGCCGAAATTCATGTATTTCAGGGAAAGGCCCCAGGAGCCCACCTCGCCCGCGGTCTCGGCGTAGGCGAAATAATCGGCGTAGGTGCCGGCCAGGTAGGGCGCGTGCATGAAGGCCATGGAGTTCTTCTTGATATTGATGAGGCCCGCGGGATTCCAGTCCAGCGCGAAGGCGTCGTCGGCCAGGGCGGAGTAGGCTTCGCCCAGGGCCGCGCCGCGCGCGCCCGAGGCGACTTTCAGGAACTGCGCCGTAGCGGTGCCGGCCGAGGCGGAGTCGAACCCCTGGCCCGCGGCGGCCGCCGCCGGGCCGCAAAGAAGCAGCGCCGGCAGTAAAGCCGCGCCGTTAACCAGCCTCTTTATCGTTCCCGGTTTCTTCATGATCTTCAGTGCCCGCCGGTCCTTCTCTTACCTTTCCACCGCCACCTTGAAACTCTTGTCGCCTTTCTTGTCCCTGGTCTGTATGAAAGCTATATAAATGCCGCTGGCCGCCTTGCGGCCGTCGTTGTTCAGGCCGTCCCAGGCCGCCATGCCGTTCACGTCCGCCCTCACCTCGCGCACCAGTTCGCCGAGGAAGGTATAGATCCTGACCTTGGCGTAGGGCGTCATGTTGGTGAAATGCATCACGTCGGAAACCGAGTTGGGCCGGTAGGGGTTGGGGTAGATCTTCACGTTGCCCAGCCCGGACTCCGGCGTGGCCTGCATTATCTGGAAAGTGGACAAATGCCAGGTCTGCGCTATCACGCGGTTATTGGCCGTGTCGGAAACGGAGGGGAGGGGCACCCAGACCTGGTGGATCTCGTCGAAAAGGGCCAGTATCAGTTTTGTCCGCTCCGCCTGCGAGCGCATGGCTGCCGGCAAGTCGGGGATCCGGTACGGCATGGTGATGGTGATGGCGCCCAGCACCAGCGTGGGCGGGAAATGGGTGATGGAGAGCCCGATGCCGGTGGGGGCCAGGGCCGAGACCGCGGAGATCGGCGCCGCGAAAGAGTAAACCGGTTCCAGGCGCAGCCTGGTAGAGCTGCCGATAGCCCCGCGCGGCAGATGGACGGAGATGAAGCCGTAGGAGGTCTCCAGCGAGATGACGCTGTCCTGCAGCGCCACCGCGTTGAGCAGCGAATAAAGCAGCGTCCTGGTGGAGCCGGCCGTTTCGTAGCCCGAGACTATGCCTGTCTGGCCCTTTGCCTGCACCCTGGCGAAATAAGTGGTGTCTATTTGCAGCCCTTTGAAAACGGCGGAGAGGGCGCGCACGGTAAGGGAGGAATCCAGCACGGAGAAATCCAGCGCCGCGAAATCGGACTTGGTGGAAACCTGGACGTTGTAGACGGTGTGGGAAGAGTTGCCGTTGTTCGCCCAGTTTACCGTGAACCCGTCGGTCATCGGCGCGGTGAAAGTCGCCAGCGGCGGCAGGATATAGGCGGTGGCCGGCAGGGTCAGCGCCGTGCCCAGGGAGATGGCGGGCAGGGTGGGCACGCCGGCCACGTTAAGCGCCGAAACCCGCAGGTAATAGCTGGCGTTGGAAACCAGGCCGTCGAAGACGGCGTAAAGGTTCAGCGTCACGGAAGACTTTACCGTAGCCGAGAAATCCTGGTTGGAAGAGATCTGTACGCGGTAATTCGTGACGTTCAGCGGGTTGGTGCCGTTCAGCCAGTTCACGGTCATGGAGGCGACGCCTATGTCGGAGTAGGCGGCGAAGACCGGGTCGTAAGCGCTGGTGGACATGTCCGGGAAGTTTACCAGCGGCGTAGCGCGGTTGAGCCGGTTATAGGCCGTCACCCGCGTATGGTACAGGGTGTTGGGAATGAGCCCGGAAAAAGTCGCGGAGGAAAGCAGCGTGGACGAGGAGTCGTTGAAAGCGAAGCCGTCCGTGATCTCTGCCACGTAAAGCGTGTCCGAAGGGTTCGAGTCGGGCAGCCAGGTCAGCGTTATAGCGAACGGCGCCAGCACGAAGTCCTGCGGCAGCGGCGGATTGGCCAGGGTAGAGGTGGGCAGGGTAACCGTGTAGCTGGCGGCCCCGTCCTCGTTCAGCGTGCCGGTCCTGAAGTAGTAGCTGGTGTTGGGCGTAAGGCCGGTCAGCGCCAGCCGGTCGGCGGAGATCACCGCGCTGGCCGAGGAAAACAGCACGGTAGTGAAAGCCTGCGCGGTAGCCGCTTCCAGCAGGTAGGATTTCGCCGTAACGCTGTCGGGGGTTGCCGCCAGCGGCGTCCAGGCAACGGTGACGCTCGAGTAGAAAACACCGGCGAAGGGCGGCGCGTCCAGGGCAAGCGGCAGCGGCAGCGTCGGCTGCGAGGCCGGCGCGGTGTTGGCGTAAACGGTGGCCCCGCCGTAGAGGGCGCCCGTCCTGAAATAGTACCGGGTGTTAGGGAACAGGCCGGAGACGGTGAGCGTGGTCAGCCCCACGTCGGCGGTGGCGGAGCTCTGATGGATGAAATTAAAGAACTGGTGCGTTGAGGCCTCTACCATGTAGCTGTCGCCGCCGGCGACGCCGGAGAGGTAAACGGTGGCGCTGGACTGCCGGATAGCGGCCAGCTGCGGGCCGGAGGGAGGGGGCGGCATCCGGGTGCTGGTGGACTGCAGGACGGAGAAATTAGCGCCGCCGGACCAGTTAAGCGTGGCCAGGCGCAGGTTATAAGGCGTATTGGGCTTCAGGCCTGAAATGGACAGGAAGCCGGCCTGCGGGTCCGTGGTGGAGGAAAAATAGAGCACGCCCGTGCCGCCGAAAGCCGTGGACGAGGCTTCCAGCCTGTAGCCTTCGCAGGTGGACCGCTGCGGAGAGGCGGGCAGCGGCGAGAGGAAAACGATGATGGCGTCCGTTTCCGGCACGATCGTGGTAAGGTTGGCCGAAGGCGCGTTGGCCAGCGTGATGGAGGAAAGCGGCGCGGTATAGTTGGGATCGTAGTTCAGGTTAAGAGAGCCAGCCCTGAAATAATAGGTGGTATTGGCTTCCAGGCCGCCCGTCGTCAGGATGTTCTGCGCCAGGCTGTAGGCGGTGGCGGAAGAGACGGCGCCGGTGCCGTTGAAACTTGTGCTTGACGCCTCAAGCCGGTAGCCCAGGGCCGCGTCGGCGGCCAGGGCCGTCCAGCTCAGCCTGCCGGTGCTTTCTGTCATGGCCACCCGCGTAAGGCCCGCCAGCGGCGGCGCCAGGGTAGTGAAGGTCCGCGTGGTGGACAGGTTAGAGGCGCCGTTCCAGTTGAGCGAGCCGGCCCTGTAGTAATAAGTGGTATTGGCGGTAAGCGGCGACAAAGTCACGGTCTCGGCGGCCGCCGAGTTCGTTTCCCAGTAGATGGTGGCCGGGGTTATCAGGTCGCCTGAAGTGGTGGACAGGTGCAGGCGGTAGCCTTCGGAGCTTTCAGCCATGCTGCCTCCGTTCACCTCGTCCCAGGAAACGGTGGCGCTGGCCTCATAAACCGCGTTGTTAAGCGAGGAAAGTTTTAAAGCCAGGGTGGCGGTGGAAATATCGGGGGAGGTGTAGGCGGTAGAGGTGCCGGCCACGCCGCGGGCCCTGACCCTGAAATAATAGGTAGTGTTGGCGTTCAGCCCGCCCAGCGCCACCGGCGGGTAGCCCTTGGGGGAGCTGGTGGAGTACGTGAAAACATCACTGTCGGAGTAGACCAGGTCGTAGCTGGTCCATTCCGGGTTGCCGTTTGTATCCCAGCCTATCTGTGCCCCGGCGGTAAAGGAGGACTCGGCCGTGAAATAGGACGAAATGAAGTAGGGCGCGGAAGGCGCCGCCACCAGCGTGGAGGAAGAGATGTTGTTCAGGGCCGGGCTGTAGGAGGCGTCGCTTTCCAGCTTCTTTTTCACGCGGAAGTGGTAGGTGGTGTTCTGCCCGAGGGCGGCATAGGCGGCGGAATTAACAGCCACTGTGCCGGAAGCGGTGTTAACCAGGAAATTGGAGTCCGTGGAAATGGCCGCGATATAGTCGCCGCCGGAATTATCCCAGGTGAAAGAAAGGGAGCTCAGCGTGCCGGCTGTGGCGGCGGGGTGGAGATTCGTCTGCGCGGCCGCCAGGCCGGCAAAAGCCGGCAGGAAAGACAGGAGCAGCAGGGTTTGGCGCAATTTTAGCCGCGGGAACATAATTAATAGTTTAACAGACCGCAGTTATAAATCAATGACTAATATGTTACAAAAAACCGGCGCCGCCCGCTGAATTTGCACGGGGCGCGGTTTCTATTATATTATAATTTAACTTTAATAGCCGTCTTGCGGGGTGGTGCTGAGCATAATTTATGAAAATAGGCGAAGCGACACGTTGCGGTCTGCAGGCAGGAGCTCCGTCTTGGGGCCGGCGGACGGCGCCGAACGGGGTCAGCGCCGCGCGCGCCGCCGTTTTCCTGGCCGCCGCCCTTCTGGCCTGCCCCGCCGCGGCCCAGCAGAAAACTTCTTTTCCCTCCTTTGAAATTTCAAGCGGTACCCCGCTTTTCTCCCAGGCGGCCGCCACCGGAGTGGTGGTGGGGCAGGGCGGGAATTTCTCCGTGGCCCTGGAAGACGGGCGCGCCCTCTGGTTCCTGAACAACGTTATGACCGGCGAGCGCAAGGCCGACGGCCAGGCGGCGGTGTGGGATATCGTGGACGGGGCGGCGGCGCTCTCGCCCAGCACCTCGCCCTGGGCCCAGCAGGGCGCTTTTAAGTACGTGGCGGACGAGAACAACCTGCCCCTGCCGCTGCTCTCGGGCGACCTCGGGGAATACAGCCAGGTGCGCAAATTCTGGCCCCGTTCCGGTTTCTGCTCTGGCGGCAAGTGCCGCGTGTTTTACTCCATAATGAATAATTACGGCCCGGGGCCTTACGATTTCTTCCGCGTCGGCCAGGGGGTCGCCTGGGCCGATAGCCCCGCCGGGCCTTACCAGAAAGCCCGCTCCGGCAGCCGTTACGGTTTTTGGAACGACATAGAGCCCGCCTTCGGGTCGGCGCTGCTGGCGGACGAGGACGGCTGGCTCTATGTTTACGGCCGCGCGCCCGCGGCCCCCGGCGAGTATGGGGTGGCCCTGGCGCGGGTGCGGCCGGGCGAAATGCTCAGCCCCGAGAAATATTCTTATTACAGTCTGGAGGCCGCCTCCGGCCCGTGGACTTCGGACCTGGCCGAAGCCTCCCAGGTGCTCGGCGGACTGCCGGAGGATTTCTCGGTCTCCTATAACGAGTTTACCAAGAGCTACCTGGCCGTGTACCTGGACGAAGATTCAGGAGTGGCCGCAGCGCGCCAGGCCCGCTACCCGTGGGGGCCCTGGGGCGAACCCGCGCGCCTGCTGGCCTGCGCCAAGGAAGATTACTGTTATGGCGCCCGGGAACAGGCCGCCTTCGCCCGGGAGGGCGGAAAAAAGATCTACATAACGGTAGAGAAGAAGAATGCGCCTTATCTTTACGAGATCAGGTTCAAATAGGGGAGAACATGGCCGATTACAACATACTCGTGATAAATCCCGGTTCCACCTCGGACGAGGTGAGCTACTTCAGGGGAGAGACGGAAGTTTTTCACAAGACGGTGCGGTACAGCCCCGAAGATCTCAAGCAGTATGAGCGGGAGAAGATCACCGCCCAGTTCGACCTGCGCCGGCGCATGGCCCTGGAGGCCCTGAAAGAACACGGCGTGGACGTTAAAGAACTGCACGCCGTAATAGGCCGCGGCGGCCTGGTGAAGCCCATCGAGGGCGGCGTCTACGAGGTGGACGACACGCTGCTCCGGGACCTGAGAGAAGGCGTACTGGGGGACCATTCCTCCAACCTGGGCGGCATCATAGCGCACGACATCGCCGTCGCTAACGGCCTGAAGGCTTTCATCGCGGACCCCGTGGTGGTCGACGAGATGCTGCCGCTGGCCCGGTACTCCGGCATGCCCGAGAACCCGCGCATCTCCATTTTTCACGCCCTCAACCAGAAACGCGTGGGCCGCCACGCGGCCAAGCAGCTCGGCCGCCCGTACGAGGAATGCCGCCTGATAGTAATGCACGGCGGGGGCGGCATCTCCGTGGGAGCGCACATGGGCGGGCGCGTGATAGACGTGAACAACGCCTTGAACGGGGACGGCCCTTTCACCCCGCAGCGCTCCGGCGGCGTGCCCGCCGGCGGCCTGGTGAATATGTGCTTCAGCGGCAAGTACACCAAGCAGGATATGCTGCTCAAACTCAAGGGCCAGGGCGGCCTGGTGGCCTATACCGGCACCTCCGACTGCATCGCGCTGGAGAAATACATCCTTACCGGCGAGATCAAGCCCGGCTGCGGCCTGGATCCCGACAAGGTCACCCGCGACGAGGCGAGGGAAGCGGTGGACGCCATGGGCTACCAGATCTGCAAGGAGATAGGCGGCATGGCGACGGTGCTGGAGGGCAAGGTGGACGCGATAGTGCTCACCGGGGGCCTGGCCTACGACAAGGTGCTGGTGCCGGAGATAAAAAGGCGGGTGTCCTGGATAGCCCAGGTGCTCTCCTACCCCGGCGGCGACGAGATGACGGCGCTGCGCACCGCGGCGGAAATCGCCCTGCGGCACCCGGCCATGATAAAGAAATATTGAATTTTCGGTCAAATCAAAACACCGGAGGAAATGATGAAATTCAAGAACTTTGACGAACTTCTGGCGCTGGTAAAGGGCAAAACCAACCGCATCGTAGTGCCCGGGGCCAACAACGACGAGGTGCTGACCGCCTGCAAGCTGGGCGTGGACAACAGGATTATTTCCGGCGGCATACTGATCGGGCCGAAAGCCCAGGTGGAGGCCATGGCCGCCAAGGTCGGCCTGAAACTGGACGTCTTCGAGATAGTGGACAAGTCGGACTACGCCGAGATGTGCAACCTGGCCGTGGACCTCGTGAAAGCCGGCAAGGGCGACTTCCTGGTAAAAGGCCTGGTAGACACCAAGTTCTACATGAAGGCCATCCTGCGCAAGGAAGTGGGCGCGGTCGCCGAAGGCACCGTGCTCAGCCACTTCGTGCTGTTCGAGCTGGCCAACTATCACAAACTTTTCGCCGTGACCGACGCGGCCATCATGATAAACCCCACGCTGGAACAGAAGGCCAAGATCACCCGCAACGCCGTGGACATGATGCGCATGCTGGGCGTAGAGACCCCCAAGGTGGCGGTGGTCTGCCCGGTGGAAAAGGTGAACCCCAATATCCCCAGCACCCTGGACGCCGACGCCCTGGTGAAGATGAACAAGGCCGGGGAACTCAAGAACTGCGTGGTGGAAGGCCCTTACGACGTCTACATCGCCTTCTCCAAGGAACTGGGCGCCGAAAAAGGCATAACGGGCGTGGTGCCCGGCGAGACCGACATCGCCCTGTTCCCCAACCTGGATTCCGGCAACCCGGTCTACAAGTGCCTGTCCTTCTTCGGCGCCGGCATGAAGTCCGCCACGCTGCTGGCCGGCTCCAATATCCCGGTGATCCTGCCGTCCAGGACGGACACCCCGATGACCAAACTGCATTCTATCGCCCTGGCCTGTTACCTGAAGGATAAGGCGAAGGTCGTCGCATAACAGCATTGAACGGACATAAAGGAGACATAATATGGGATGGAATTTCATAAAGAAGCTCGTAGGCAAGGAAGAGGAAAAAGAAAAGAAAGCGCACCCCGGGCAGGCGCAGCACGCGGCTCCGGCCCCCGAGGCCCCGGCCCCGAAGGCTCCCGCGGCCGCGCCCAAAGCGGCGGCCCCCAAAGCCGCGGCGCCCGCGCGCGAAAAAGCGCCCTCCGAGAAGACGGACGACGAGCTGGCCGCGGAGCTGGATAAAATCTCGCCCCAGATCCTGGCGCAGGCCAAGGACCCGCAGATGCGCGCCCTCATCATCGGCATCTACCGCAAGATGCTGGTGGACAAGGTCGACATCAACGACGACCGGGAAGTGAAGAAGTGGATGAAGAAGCATCCCGAAGTTCTGCAGGGCGGGGACACCGTGAAGGTTGAAACGGTCCGCCGCGAAGACCCCAAGGTGGGGCGCAACGACGCCTGCCCCTGCGGTTCCGGCAAGAAATACAAGAAGTGCTGCGCCGGCAAGTAAAAGCCGCCGTCAGAAATAAAAAAACCCCGGGTCAAGCCGGGGGTTTTTTATTTGTCCGTTTTTCTAGTTCCAGGAAACCGTGGGGGTTTCGGAGAGCTGCACCGGGGCGATGTCGCCGGTCAGGGCTTTTTCCTGGGCGGTCAGGTCTTTGAAATTGCCCAGCCCGTCCACGTTGTAGGTCAGGGTGCCGCCGTTGGTGGCGAAAGGCGTGGAGCGGATCCAGTTAAGCGAGGCCTGCAAAGCCGCCACGGGGTTCATCTTGGTCCCGATGTTCATCGGGTCGGACATCTTTACCGCCAGGTCGAACTTCCAGCCCCATTTAATATTGACGCTGACGGGCTGCACCGTGAAGTTGGTGATATAGCGGCCGTGCACCTGGGTGTCCTTGACCTCTTCGGTAACGGCGTTGCCGGTGGCCTGCGCCACGTAGTTGTCCAGGCGGCCTTTGCCGCTGTAGTCTTCGGTGCCGCCGTAGAAGAAAGAGATCTTATACTTCACGTCGATGACGTCTATGCCCATCAGGTTGGTGACCGTGTACCGGTAAACCATTTCCTTGGGGCCTTTCCATTCGGCGATATTGCCCCAGTTGAAGGAGAAGCCGGGGATGGCGCTGGCGTAAGCCGAAGAGTAGGAGCCGCTGGGGGCCCCGCTGTTGATCACGCTCCAGGCGGCCATGCCGGCGTTCACTATGCCGCCCGCCGCGCCGCTCTTGTTCGCGCCTGAAAGGGACTGGGAGGAGGAAAGCGCGGGAGGGACGGCGGTTTTGCCGTTCTCTACGGCCGTCAGGGTCACGGCTTCGCCGGCCACGGTGAAATAGTCCTTGTCGGACAGCCTGGCTTCCTGGGCTGAAAGAAAGGGGGAAAAGGAAACGCAGAGGGCGGCTGCAGCAAGAAGTTTTATGTTTTTCATTTTAGTGTCTCCCTTAAGTCTCGTCACATTAATAGTCTAGCCCATATAAAATAAAGCGCAAGGGCTGTAGGGCCCAGGCGGCGTCTGGGTACTGCGGCTAGTCCCAGTTCACGGCAGGCGGGAGTTCCCTGCTTTCTTCCACGGGTACCGGCGAGACGCTGAGCGCGCCGGTGTTAAATTCGGTCAGCCTGCCCAGGCCGTCGACCGACAGCGACTCCAGGCCTATTTTAGGTTTGTCCTCAAGGGGCTTTGCGTACCGCCACTTCAGGTCGGCCTTCAGCCAGGCCACCGGCGCCGCCCCGGTGCCTACGTTCATGGGGTCGGAGATGGCGGTTTCCAGCGAAACCTTCCAGCCCCACTTGAGATCTATGCTCTGCGGCTTGACCGTAAAATTGGTTATATAATGCCCCTCGCGAAAGGGGGTCTTGGAGGCGGGGATAGCCCCGTGGAAAAAAGAGACCTCGTAAACGATGTCCACGGCGCGGCCCTGCAGTTTGGTGTCTATGGCAAAACGGTATTTCTTCGTGACCTTGCGCCAGCCCTGCAGGTCGCCCCAGTTGAACGAAAAGCTCGGGATGGCGCTGGCATAGGCCGTGGCCAGGTCGGCCGAGGGCCGGTTGTTTATTATTACTTTCCAGACCTTGGCTCCGGCTATAACTATCATGGCGGCCGGCACCACCAAAACCCTGTCGTCTTTAGCGGGGCCCGCGAAGAAGGCCCGCGCTTCGGCCGCGGTAAGGGGGGCGGAGGTTTCGCCTATAAGCTCGGTAGACTGCCGGGTGTCCTGGTCCGCGGCGGCCGGGAGGGCGGCGGAAGTCAGCAGGGAGAAGCCTAATAGTATAAAGGAAAGGTTTTTTATAAGCATGGTTTACCAGTACCGCACCCGGCCCGCGTCCACGTGAATGAAACCGTCCGAAGGATAGTAGCCGACCCCGCCGGCCTTCAGGGCTTTGGCCGTGTTGCGCAAGGCCGAAGTCCTTACGCCCTCGATCTTTAAATCGGCGGCCCAGCCTTTCAGGTGCAGGCTGTTCGCGGCCACGCCGCCCGAGTTTTCCGACAGCGCGGCGTTGAGTTCGGGGCTGCGGTAGCCGCAGATGACCGTCACCGTCCTGTTGCCGTGTTTTTCCTGGATAGCGTCTATGATCTCTATCAGCCTGGCGGGCACGTCTATTTCCCTGCCGGTAAGGCGGCAGCGGAAAAGATGCCTGATCGCGGCCAGCGCCTGCGGTACGTAGCGCCCGTCGGCGCCGCGGTAGCGGATTTCAAGGGTTTCCCGGTTCCACTGGTGGTAAAGTTTTACAACCCCGTCGCCGCCGAGGTTGACGGGGGCCGGTTCGCCGGCCAGGGCCTTCCCCAAGCTTTCCTGCGCCGCTTCGCGGTCCGCCAGGTAGAAAGCGGTTTCGCCTTCGTCCAGCGCTGAAAGTTCGGCCGCGGGCGCGGCCGGGACGAAAACGGAGCCCGTCTGGGCGGAGCGGAGGTCGCTTACGGTCAGCAGCACAAGGCCGAATTCCTGCGCGGCGGCCCGGCCGGCTATCGCCAGCAGCAGGGTCAGGGTTATCAAAAGGGCCTTGGTCTTCATAAAATTATCCGCTGCTATAGTTTAGCCGGCGTACAAGAATCTTCAAGCGCCTTTGTGCCCAGCCCGGGCAAGGCAATGGACCTACGCGCGTGGGCCCCCCGGCCCTTGACAAACGGCCGGCGGCACTCTATCCTATCTTGTAGATAAGTGTGTCCTTCGCGACTTATGAGGAAAATACTTTCTGCCCTGCTTTTCTTTTCCCTGATCACGGGGGCTTTCGCCGCCCTGCCCCTGCTGGCTGAAGAAGCCGGCGTGCAGACCACGGTGTCGGCGCCGGAGCCTGTGAACTCCGGCGGCACCCCCGCGCCCGCGGAGGGCCAGGCGCAGGGCAGGGACGATATGGCCGTTTTTGAGCGCAACGCCGCGCACCGCCCGCTGGTTTCGGCGGAGGCGCTGCTGCGCCTGCTGGGCGGCCTGCCTCCCGGGGAAGTCGAGCTGTTCAGGCAGAAGCATTGCGGCATTATCACCGAGCTGGTGGACGCGCTGGAGCGCGCCGCCTCCGCCGGCCGGGTTAGCCGCGGGGACTACGACGGCTTTACTTCCCGCTTCGCGCAGTTCGAGATCCCCACTATCCAGGCCATGACGGACGAGGGCCCGTCCGGCCGGAAAATGCGCACAAAGAAAAACCCTGTGGTCGCGCTGGTGGACGCGCGCATCGCCGCCAATTCCGGCGACCAGCAAAAGGCCGATGAAGCCATAGCGGCGGCCAGTTCGTCCTACCCGGAAAACCCCTCCGTGCAGACCGCGGCCGCCTCCTATTATAACGAAACCAAAAATTACGCCAAGGCCGAGCAGACGGCCACGGACGCCATCGCGCTGGACTCCAGGTCCCCGGACGCCTATAAGGCCCGCGCGCTGGCCAGGGCCTCCCTGGAGGACCGCAAAGGGGCCATAGAAGACATAAAGAAAGCCATGGCTATAGATCCGCAGGACGAATCCGCCAGGCTGCTGTCCGCGCTGCTCGAAAGCCGCAAGGCCGTGCCCACGCTGAAATCCCTTTCCTCGGTAGAAGAGATAAAGCGCGCCCTGGGCGCTTCGGAAGACTCGCCGGAGGTGGTGAACGGCGCCGCCGGGACGGCCGCCGGGACCCGCCAGCCGGCCGCCGCGCCCGCCTTGGACCTCGCGAGGGCGAAAGCCTATCTTAAGACGGCGGCGTCCAAGAACCGCCTGGGAGATTACGAAGGCGCCGCGCGTTACGCGGGCCTGTCGATAGAAAAAGACCCGGGCGCGCTTGGCGCCTACCTGGAGAGGGCCAACGCCTACAACTTCCTGGGCCGCTACGAAGACGCGGTGCGGGACGCCAGTTTCGTAATAGAAAAAGACCCGGCCAGCCTGCAGGCTTTCAACATGCGCGCCTGGGCGCTTAACCGTAAAGGCCAGGCCCGCGACGCTGAAACGGACGCCAGTCGCGCCATAGGGCTTAACCCGAATTTCGCCGACGCCTGGTTCAACCGGGCCCTGGCCTACGAAAAGCAGGGCGATTACCGGCGCATGCTGGAGGACTTCAAGCAGGCCGCCGCCCTCAGCGGCGCCTATTCCAGCCGCTACCAGGACGCGGTAGCCCAGTACGGCACGCGCGTGCCGGGTTTTGCCGGCCTGCCGGGAGCGGCGCGCACTGCCGCCGCGGCGGCCGGGGCCGGAGCCCCTGCCCGGTCCGGGCGCAACCCCATGCGGCGCTTTCTTATCACCCTTTTCCTGACGCTGACCGGCGGCGCGCTGGTGGCCATGGGCCTGATCCACGTGGTTTCCTCCAGGAGCGACGCTGAGGCGGCGCCCAAGGCCCGCATCACGCACCCGGACGTGCTTTCCCCGTCCGTCTACTACGAGGGCGTGGCCACCGGCAAATACAAGATCGAGCGCAAGCTGGGCGAGGGGGCGATGGGCGTGGTGTACGAGGCCACCGACCAGTCGCTGGGGCGCAAGGTGGCCATCAAAAAGATGGGCGACGAAATAAAAGTTAATGAGCGGGAGAAGCAGCGGTTCCTGGAAGAGGCCCGCACGGTGGCCCTGCTGCACCATCCCAACATCGTGGAGATCTACACCATCTTCGAAGAGGAAGATAATATTTACCTGGTGTTCGAGCACGTGGACGGGGCCACGCTGGACCGCGTCCTGGACAAGGAAGCCCGCCTGCCTTTCGAGCGCGCGCTCGAGATCTTCGGCCAGACGGCCGGGGCGCTGGCCTATGCCCACTCCAAGAACGTGATACACCGGGACCTGAAGCTTTCCAATATCATGCTCTCTTCGGAAGGCGGCATAAAGGTGATGGACTTCGGCCTGGCCCGCCGCGCCCTGGAATCCGCGGCCCGGTCCTCTAACAAGGAAGTGGTGGGCTCGCCGGCTTATATGGCCCCGGAGCAGGAGCTGGGCGCGGCCTCACCGGAATCGGACATTTATTCGCTGGGAGTCTGTCTCTACGAGGGGCTGACCGGGGTGCTTCCTTTCCAGGGGCCTGATTTCCACCACCAGAAAACCCACAGTTCCTACCAGCGGATCTGCGACATCCTGCCCGGCCTGCCCAAGGGCCTGGACGCCGTGATGGCCAAGTGCCTCGCCCCGGCTCCGGAAGACCGTTTCCACAGCGCGGAGGAATTCCGCCGCGCCCTCGACGCGACAGTATAAAGAAGCGGCCGGCGTTCAGCGAAGGAAGCGATCCTGCGCGGAATGCCGGCTGGTTTGTTCAGTGGAAGAAGGCTTTCTTTACGCCGTCTATGATGAACTGCACCGCGGTGGCGGCCAGCATCAGGCCCATGAGGCGCGTGGTGATGTTCATGACTATCGGGTTTATCCTGGAAGCTTTTTTTATCGCCACGCGGAAGATCAGGTAGCTCGCCAGGCCCACCGCGAGGAAGAGCAGGAAAAGGACTCCGTCGTAGACGAGGGTTTTGGCTCTTGACTCCAGCAGGATGGCGGTGGTGATGGCGCCGGGGCCCGAAAGCATGGGGATGGCCAGCGGGGTAATGGAGACGTCGGCCTTGGCGGCGCCTTCGGCTTTCTCCTCTTCGGTTTCCTGCACGCCGGAGCGCTTGGCGCGCAGGTTGTCGAGCGAAACCAGCAGCAGCAGCAGGCCGCCGGCCATCTGGAAGGCCGCGATGGTTATGCCGAACACCGAGAACAGGGCGTTGCCGGTGGCCGCAAACAGGACCAGTACGCCGGTGGCGGTAAAGCAGGCGGTGCGCGCCATCCTCAGGCGCTCGGCCTCCGTGTTCTCCGGGGTCATCGCGAAAAAAGTGGGAACCGCCGCCAGGGGGTTGATGATGGCGAACAAAGACCCGGCGCTCATCAGCGCGAAATTCAGTATTTCCATGGCTTAAGTATATAAATTTCAGCTGCCCGCCCGCGACAGGGCCGCGCGCTTTCTGAAAATGTCGCCACTTTTTGTATTATAGCGGTAAGGGAAATATTTTAGCGGCTTCCGGGCGGGGCGCGAGGCTTGTCGGTATCCGGTCATGACATGAGAAAGCGAACGCTTCTTATCGCGGTTTTTTTACTTTCCTGCTTTTACGGCGGCGGCGCGGCTTTCTTCCCGAAAGCCGATTGCGGCGCCTTCGACGACTGCTTCCGCCGGGCGCCGAAGCAGAGTTCTTCCAACGCCAGGCTGGCTTTTTACATCTCCGCCCTGATGGAATGGAACCCTTCGCTGGGTACCGCCAAGAAGGCCGCCGCTCATTACGCCATAGCCGGCGAACTTTACAAACTGGACAGGCGGCCCGCCGCCGCTAAAAACTGCAGGATGGCCGCCGGGTTGGACCCGAAATACGCGGAGTACGGCATCTGCGGCGGCCTGCTGGAAGAGATCCCGCCCGGCCCGGACGAAGAGATTGAAGGGCCCGGCGACTTCCGCCCCGGAGAGGCCTTTCCCGGGAGACCTCCCAGGCCGGCTGCCGTTTCAGCCAGGCCGGAATGGGTCGGGATCCCCGGCGCGGCCGCTCCCGCTTTGAAAACCGGCGCCGCCGCGCCCGTTAAGACTACGCCGCGCCCGGCGCGCGGCAAAGACTCAGACCGTTCCGCTCCCTATGAAGGCGCGGACGCCGCCGGCGGCCTGGCGGTCCTGGGACTGGAAGCGGACCAGGGCCTGCTGGCCACCAGCCTGCCCAAGGCCGCGCTGCTGCTGGTGATCCTGGGAGTGGCGGCGTTCTTCTCGGTGGCTATTTACCGCGAATTCGGCAGGAAAGAAAAAGAAAAAACCGGCGCCGCCGGCGCTTTGCCGGTCAAAGGACCGCGGGACGCGCGCAGCCCTCTGGAGCGGCTCCTGGCCGAACTGGACGGCCCCGCCCCCGCGCCGGAAGAGGTGTGGGACGCCTACCAAAAGTACAGGTCCTCGGGCGGCGGCCCCGGCAGCCTTGAGCCCGCCCAGTTGTACGAGATTTTTATTAAAACCGGCCGTCGCCAGGAACTGCTGAAGTCCGCTGCCGCCGTGCCGCTGGAAAAACTGACCGCGCTGGCGCTCAAGCTGTCGTCCGAAGGCGACCCCGCCGGCAAGGAACTGCTGGGCCTGGCGGACCCGCTGGCCTGCTCCGCCCCCGGCCGCGCGAAGGGCGTGATCTCCTCTTTCGAGTCGTTCAGCAGGACGGAGGAACTTTTCTCCAGGCTTATGACCGCCGATCTCAAGGGCGCGGGGGAAGCCGCTTCGGCCTTCGGCAGGGCCTTCTGCGAGCTTAAGATGCCGGACAAAGCCGAGCGCCTGCTTTCCCGCCTGCCGGAGATCCAGCTGAAGAAGGACGACGTGGTCTGCCTGTTCCAGGCGAAGACCTCCCTTAACCGCTACGACAAGGCTTCGTCGCTGCTGCGCAAATACATCTTTTACAAGCCGGTGTGCGAACACGCCGATTATTATTACTCCACCGCTCTCGGGGCCGAAAAATTCACCACGGGCGCGGTTTTCGCCAGGGAGATCTACGAGGCGCTGGCCGCCTGGGAACCCGCCTACAAGGACGCCGCCGCGCGCGCGGCTAAACTGGCGCAGGCCGGCCGCCTGCCTTCCGCCCCGGAGGCGAAGACCGGGCTGATAGGCGGGCAGTTCGAACTTATCCGGCGGATAGGCAAGGGCGCGATGGGAGAGGTGTTCGAAGGCCTGGACAAGAGGCTGGGGCGCAAAGTGGCGCTTAAAAAAATGATAGAGGAGCTGAACTCCTACCCCGAGGAGAAGGCCCGCTTCGTCCAGGAGGCCCAGTTCGTCGCCAGGCTGAACCATCCCTATATCGTGAACATCCACACCATCCTGGAAGAGGCTTCCGGTATCTACCTGGTGCTGGATTTCGTGGAGGGGCGCACGGTGGCCGATATTATCTTATCCGAGAAGCGGGTGCCCGCCGAGCAGATCAAGGAGATCCTGAACCACGTCTGCCAGGCGCTGGATTATCTTCACAAAAGCATGCTGCTGCACCGGGATATAAAGCCCGCCAATATCATGGTGGACATCAACGGGACGGCGAAACTGATGGACCTTGGGCTGGCGACCGAGGTGACGGACAGGGTTACCCGGCTGACCCGGCGCTCGGTGGCCGGTACGCCGCTGTACATGGCGCCGGAGCAGCACAAGGGCTTCGTCTCGGCCAAGTCCGACCTTTACGCCCTGGGGGCCTGCACCTACGAAATGCTTACGGGCGTGGTGCCGTTCCAGGACCCGGGCACCAAGGAAAGCGGCAATTTTAAATACCCCACCTCGCTGATGCCCTGGGTCTCGCCCAGGATGGACGATTTCTTCATCACCGCCCTCAACCCGGAACCCAACCTGCGCTTCAGCTCCGCCGCGCATTTCTACGAAGCCTTTATAAAAGCCTGCTAGCTCCGCCTTTTCTCCGCCCGCCTATCTTTTTATTTTGAAGAGGCGGGAGTATTCCAGGGCGAAGCCGGTGGTGAGGTTGGAGGCCGAGCCGGGCAGCTTTTTGCCTTTGGCCAGGAAGAAGTTCACGAAGGGGCTCAGCATGATGTCGCCGTAGAGGCGCGTGCTGACTTTCAGATTCAGCTCCAGCCGCTCCTTCAGGTCGTAAACGGTGTCGAAGCGGCTGCGCGCGAAATTGCGGTAGTTGCCGTCCACGCTGAGCTGCAGCGCCGTGCCGGGCAGCGGCGCGTAAAGGCGGAAGCCGGCCTCGGCCGAATACTGCGTGCGCCCGGGCGAGTAGGTATAGATCTGTTCGGTGGCCAGGCCGGCGTAGAGCTCCTGCAGCACCGCCCCTTCAAAAAGCTTCACCCCGCCGCTGCCGCGCACGATCTTGCGCAGCGGCAGGGGCTCCGCCTTCGAGAATTCGGTGTCGTAAGCCGCCGACGCGTACGGGCCTATCACCAGCGGCCCCAGCGCGCCGTTATAATTTTTCATGCGGTAGACCAGCTGGGTTTCCAGCGTCAGCTGGTCCACGCTTTCCGTGGTCAGGCGGGGCTGTCTGCGCGGTCGCAGGACGGTCTTGCCGTAGTCGGCGGAGATCCCGGAGTCGAAGCGGAACCGGCCGGAATAATATTCCGAGAAAAGCCGCCCGGAGCCCTGCATGCGCGTCTGGTTGACGGCGCCCAGGCGCGAGTCTACCCCCGAATAATCCGCAGGCCCGTTAACTTCCGTGTTTACCATTTCCATGGACAGGCTGCGCAGGTTGATGCGCCAGAGGTTGCGCGGCTCGGGCCTGTTGCGGACCGCCTCGGCCACGCGGGTCTCCCACTCAGTCCTGGAGGCCGAACTCGAGCGCAGTTCCTCCAGCGCCGTCACTATCCCCTCATGCATGGTTTTCGGGGCTCCGGCAGGCGGGGCCACCCGCCGCAGGAAAGGCTTGCCTTCCGCCAGCTCGGCCGGCATAACGGTCAGGTACAGCTCCGACGGGTCAACGGGCAGCGCCGCCACCCGGCCCGCGCCGTCGACGCCGGAGAGAGCGTAGTAATCCATGCCGCTGTAGTCCTGGGGGGAATAGTACTGGTCCGGGTTCCTGGCGGGCACCTGTTTGGCGCGCAGGCCGTTTATGAAGCGGCCCGGGGCCAGCACCAGCACCAGGGGCTTGTCCGGGCCCAGCCAGGTCTTTGCCATGGCCGTGGGGACGTCGCCCAGCGTGGCGCTGGCGAAAGCCCTGACCTTGAGCACCGAGATCTCCGCCCCGAACTTCCTGCGCAGCAGCCCCGCCGACAGGTTGAAGAAATCCGGCACGCTGTAGACCGGCCAATTCCCGTGCTGCTGCGCGGCGGGCAGGTCCGGCAGCAGCTTGTCCCCGGAGCCCAGGAAGTGCCGGATGATGCGCTCTTTCATGAAAAGCTGCTCGCGGTAATAAAGCGGCTCGCGGCCGTCCTCGGGCGGCGGCAGCGACTCCAGGGCGGTCAGGTCCGCGCGCGGGCCGAACTCCAGCCGCAGTACCCCGGCGCCCCGCGAATCCGGGAAGACCGTAAGCGCCGGGCCGGTGTGGATCTCTTTGTCCCACTTGCGCAGCTCAACGCGGCTTTTTCGCCCCGATTCCATATCCCAGGTCTTGGGCCCGATCAGCGCGTCTATGCCGCGCGCGTTCATCAGCCACCCGACCTCGTCCCGGTTGAGGAAGGAGATCGCCACTACGGCTTTGGCCTTGCGCTCCCGCCGCAGCTCGTTTATGAGGGTATACAGGGCTTTCTCTTCTTTGGGGTCCCGGACGGAGATGGGGGAACCGTCCAAATCCGCCAGGGTGGCGGAATTAGAGGGCACCAGCGAGATGAAACCGACGGTGACGCCGCCTATTTTTCTCAGCGCGTACGGCTTTATGAATTTGGCCAGCTCCGGGTCGGAGATCTGCACGTTGGAGCAGATGAGTTCCGGCGCGGACGAGGAGATCTTCAGGCTTCCATCTTTGGACCATTGCCAGAAGTTATGCAGGTCGTTCGGGTCCAGCGCGGCTATGTCGGTGCCGGCGGCCGACAGGTAGCTGAACGTCTTTTCCGGCCCGGCCTTAAGCACCTGGCCCGTCAGGGCGCCGCCCAGGCCCAGGCTCAGCAGCGCGGCCGAGCCCTTGTCCGAGGCGTCCTCCACCATTTTGCGGCTGAGGCCGTTGAGGCCCATGGGGATGGAAATGCCGGTGAAAACTATTTCGCGCCCGGCCGAGGCCGCGTAATGGCGCATTTCCAGGGTCGGCTCCCACAGCCGCTTTTCCGCCCTGGAGGGGATCTGGAGCGCGCGGAATTTTATCCCGGCGGGCGAGGTGCCGGTCAGCAGGCGCGCCGGGACCCTTTCCACGCTGAAATAGGCGCTCATCTCCTCTTCTATCAGCGGCGCGAAAGTGTCCAGCAGATCCTGGGGCATCAGCACTATGGAATGGCCGCCTTCTATGATATCTACGGCCCGCTCGAGGGCGTAGTCGGTGGTGCGCGCCAGTTCGTCGGCCGTCAGGTCCTCAGGCCGCTCTATCACGAACTTGCCGCCGTTGGTGTAGGTGATGCCCGTATCCACTTTGTTGAGTTTTATGGAGCCGCTGGAGTTGGCGATGCTCTCGATGACCTGCGAGAGTTCGAAGCGGATGGTGTAGTCGTGGTCGAAATAATAGACGGAGGCCGTTTTACCCTGCGCCGAGGCCGGGGAGGCCTGCCAGAGCGCCGCCGCGAGCATGGTCACGAGGAGCTTCATAGGAATACAGATTAGCATTTTTGTCCCCGGCGGCGAGCCTTTTTAGCGCCCGCTTAAATCGGTATAATGTAAAAAACAGGATAGTCTTTTTTTAAGGAGAACGAATTTATGAAAGCCCTTGTCAAAGCGAAAGCCGAAAAAGGCCTCTGGCTGCAGGACGTGCCCAAACCTGTGATCGGCGACAGCGAAGTGCTGATAAAGATAAAGAAGACCGCCATCTGCGGCACCGACATCCACATTTACCAGTGGGACGACTGGGCGCAGAAGACCATCCCCGTGCCTATGCACGTGGGCCACGAGTTCGTCGGCGAGATCGTGGAGCTCGGCAAGTTCGTGCAGGGCCATTTCGTGGGTGAGCGCGTTTCGGGAGAGGGCCATATCGTGTGCGGCCACTGCCGCAACTGCAAGGCCGGCCACCGGCACCTGTGCATCAACACCAAAGGTATCGGCGTGAACAAACCCGGCTGCTTCGCCGAATTCCTGGCGATGCCGGCTGAGAACGTATTTTCCATCCCCGAGGGCGTCACCGACGACGAAGCTTCCATCCTGGACCCGCTGGGCAACGCGGTGCACACGGCGCTGTCCTTCGACCTGATAGGCGAGGACGTGCTGATAACCGGCGCGGGCCCGATAGGCATCATGGCCGGCGCGATCGCCAACCACGTGGGCGCGCGCCACGTGGTGATCACGGACGTCAACGATTACCGCATGGACCTGGCCCGCAAGCTCGGCCTGAAGACCGTGGTGGATTCCCGCAAGGAGCGCCTGCCTGACGTGATGAAGCAGTTGGGCATGACGGAAGGCTTCGACGTGGGCCTTGAGATGAGCGGCAACGCGCAGGCCTTCAACGACATGATCTCCAACGTCAAGATGGGCGCGAAGCTGGCCCTGCTGGGGATCCTGCCGCCCAATACCACCATCCCGTGGAGCAACGTTATTTTCAAGGCGCTCACGCTCAAGTGCATCTACGGGCGCGAGATGTTCGAGACCTGGTACAAGATGTGCGCGATGCTGACCAGCGGCCTGGACATCAAGCCGGTCATCACGCACCACTTCGCCGCCAAGGATTTCAAGGAGGGCTTCGAAATAATGTCCTCCGGCAAATCCGGCAAGATCATCCTGGACTGGACGGGTATTTAACAGACAGGCGGTTTCGCAGGAACTCACGTCGAGATGCCAAGTCGGGGTGGCGAGGGTATGGGCCCGCCGGGCACGGGGTCGGCCACACCGTGGCCGCCCCTCCTCTCTCAGTCGCCGCGCTTACGCAAGCGGCTCCTTCCGAGAGGGCCCGTCGAACCCATACCCTCGCCACCCCTCCGGGCGAAACCGCGGCGCCGGAGAACTGGAGGGCTGACGCGGGGACCGGGTTAGCAAAACCCTGTCGGAGCCCGACGCTTGCGTAAGCGCGGAGGGCGAGACGGGGAAGGGCGAGCACGGTGTGCGAGACCCTGTTTTTGCGTTCCGGTCCCCGTGGCAGCCTGAACCCTAGGATTTTATGAAATACTGCGATAATTTTGAGAAGCTTTGCGAGGCGCTGGAGGGGGCGGGGGCTTTCCTGGTGGTGGAGGACAGGATCGGGCGGGTGAACGCCATGACCATCGGCTGGGCGCAGGCCGGGGTGATCTGGGGGCAGCCCATAATGACGGTGCTGGTCCGGCCTTCGCGCCACACCCACGCGCTGCTGGAGAACGCGACGCATTTTTCCGTCTGCGTGCCGCGCCGCGGCGAACTTAAAAAGGAGCTGGCTTTCTGCGGCAGCAAGTCCGGCCGGGACTACGACAAGATACGCGCCTGCGCCCTTACGCTCAAGGAAGGCGTTGAAAAGAAGCTGAAATACCTGGCCGGCTGCGAACTGGTCTACCAGTGCGAGCTCTCCGGCAAGACCGAGCTTAAGCGGGAAACCCTGGCGCCCGCCGACCTCGCTAAATATTATCCCGGCCACGACGCGCCCCACACGCTCTACTTCGGCAAAATCTTAAAGGCTGAAAAATTCCAATGAAAATAAACAAACTGGCCGCGCTTGTCCTGGCCGCGGCGTTCCTGTCCGGCTGCGGCATCCTTAAGCAGAAGGCCGCCGAATATCATTTAGGCAAGGCTCGCAAAACGGCCTCGGAGCAGAACCCCGCGCCGGCCGATATCGAGGCCGCTTTCGCCAGCGTGGACAAGGCGCTGGGCTACGCGCCGGGCTCGGAGCAGGCCGTGGCCCTGCTGGAAGACCTCGCGGCCGGCGCAGCCCGC
The DNA here is from genome assembly GCA_001799615.1 of Elusimicrobia bacterium GWA2_61_42. Classification (GTDB taxonomy): domain Bacteria; phylum Elusimicrobiota; class Elusimicrobia; order Elusimicrobiales; family UBA9959; genus UBA9959. The sequence continues at coordinate 99,978 of MGTU01000007.1, forward strand.
GTCGGTTTTGCCAGCGCCCAGGAGCTGCAGGCCGGCTCGCTCAAGAAAGCGCTGGAACTCGGTCCGCTCAACTGGCACGCCCGCGAGGCCCTTATAAATTTCTACGCCTCGCGCGGCGATACCGGCGGGCTGGAGGCCATGGGCGCCCAGGCGCAGGAACTTTCCTCCTCGGCTGACGCCGCGGTAAAATACTGCGCCCTGCTCGCGGCCCTGGCCGCGCGGGCCGCCGCCGTCCCGTGGCTGGAATCGGAGGGCTACCTGGCCCTCAACAAATCCCCTGAGATCTTTTTCGAGAAGACGGAGGCCTATGCGGCGGCCGCGGCCCGCCTGCCGGCCATGAAGGCGGAGCTGGAGAAGCTGGCCGCCTCGGACCCGACCGTAAAAAAAGCCGCCCCGGCCGCGCTGGTCTCAGCGGCGGAAGTGGCCGCCGGCGACGCGCTGCGCTCCCCGGACGCCGTCCGCCGCGCGCTGGATTTCGTGGCCAAGGCCGGCGCCGAGCCCGCTTTCCGCAAAGCCGTGGAGATGACGGTGCAGGGCAACGCCGCCCTCGTCAAAAAAGAATATTCACAGGCCCGCGCTTTCTACCAGGGCGCGCTGAACCATTACCCCGGGCTGCTGGACGCCCGCCGCCAGCTGGCCGAGGCGGATTTCCAGGAAGGGGCCGCCCTGGCCGCGGCCGGGGGAGACCCGCAAGCGGCCGCCCGGCTGCTTTACAAGGCCTACGGCGGGACCGGCGAGGTGATAGCCGCCGCGCTGAAAAGCGGGAATTCCCTGCCTTTTATAAAGCCGGAAAAATTTTTGGGCGAGGCTTACTCGCTTAAAGCCGCCGACCTGGCGGCGCTGCGCGCCGTAGAAGGCAAGCGCCTGCGCAATACCGCCAGGCTGGAGGCTGAATTTAAGGCGGCGTTGGACGAGGCCGTGAAGCTCAACCCCGAGGGCCGCCTGGCCAGGGAACTGCTTGAGCGCTATTCCAGGGAAGGTTTTTAAGGACCGGGTAAACGATGCCGAGAACAGCTCCAAGCCGCGCGCTGCTGCTGGCCGCCCTGCTCTGGCCGGCGGGTTTCTGCCGCGCCCAGGAACCGGTCGTTTCCACGGCGGCCCCGGCGCAGGCGCAGAGCCCCCTTATCCTTAATATCTCTAAAGACTCCTATACTTCCCGCGTCGGGCTGGACTATTCCGTCCGGTGGGATTTTTCGGACCTGGCTTCTTTCCGGCCGAGCCTGGGCGCCGTCTATTCCGGCATCAAGGCCGTTTCCTCCTGGGACATCACGGAGAATACCCGCGTTAATTATTACGGGTTCAGGACCAATCCCTGGCGGCTGATAATCGCTAAAGAAGTGAGGCCGGCCGCGGCCCCGGAGGCGGGCGGGGAGGCCGGCGGCCTGGTGGACAGGGGCAACCCGGTGTACCGCAAACGGGTGCGCCTTTCGGTGTCCCCGCTGGTGGACGATATCAAGAGGAATTTCGACGACGGCCTGCGCGACTTCCTGCTGCGCGGCTCCTTGCAGAGCGTCTCCCCGGGCTGGGAAGCCGCCGGCGACTCCGGCCGGAAAGCCTTTATGAAGGACGTGCTTTCGCTGGACCTGTGGGGCATGCCGGTGCCGGGGGTAAGTGAAACCAAAGAAGGCCTGGAATATATCAGCAAGTGACGGCCGCTAAGCGGAATGTAAAAAGCCCGGGCTGCCGGGCTTTTTAACTGCCTGCCTGTTCAATTCCCAAAAACTCCGTCCCCGCCGCTAGAACGCGACCGCGCCGCGTCCTTCCGAGCCGTCGATGCGTATGTCCAGGGGCCGCTCGAAGCGCAGGTGGCGTATATAGGTCAGTTCCGCCAGCGGCGTCTGCGCCTTGATGCGGTCCCAGTTTATGTAAGACTCCGGGCCGGTCACGTTTATGGTGAAATAGCCTATCCCCAGCGAAGTCACGTTGTGAAAGAAATGAGTGCCGTAAGACGGGTCGATCACGAAGTCGCCGTAGGCCGCCTCTATGATGATCCGTGAGCCCGAGATGTGGTTCCATTTCACCGGGATGCCCAGCGCGGGGTCGCTGGAGCCCCAGCGGCCGGGGCCCAGGATGAGGTAGGAGCGGCCCTCGGCGCGCAGGCGCGCGTTAAGCTCGCCTATCTCGGCGGCTATCTCCCGGGTTTTGAGCGGGTCGAATTTTTCCGGGATCACGTAGACCAGGTCCGAGATATCCCGGTGGGAGCCGTTGCCCAGCGCCTGGGCGCTCAGGCAAAGCAGGTTCTCGGGCTTGAGGTCCTTCAGCGTCACTTTCTTTACCGGGCTGCGCGAGACCATCGGCCGCATCTGCAGGATGTTGAAGGCGGCCGCGCCCGAAGCCGGGTCGTAGTCGCAGGCGAATTCCATCTCGATATTGCCGCCCATGGCTTCCTTGCCCAGGGTCGAGACCGTTTTCAGGATCTCGGCCAGGGGGAGCGCGTCGTTCTTCAGGATGGGCGCGAAGGTTATCAGCCGGGCCCCGGGGTTGGAGATCCCGTCGTCTACCCGGTCGTTCTCGGCCGAGTAGGCCGAGCCCACCAGTTCCAGCGACCCGTCCGCTTCCGCGTCCTCTATCCCCGCCGTGACCAGCGCGGGCTCCTCCTCGTACCGCAGGTGGGCCGCGCCGCCGGCGGTGCTCAGGGCTATGAATTTTTTCTGGGAATTGGCCAGGAAATCCGGGATCGTAGAGAACTGGTGGAGGTTGCGGGGATGGCTGGGGGAAAAACGCAGCGCGTTGTAACCTTCCACGATGGTCTTGCCCAGGCCCAGCGCTATATGGGCTATGGGGTCTTCCGCTTCCAGCGGTGGCACGGGATAATAATTATAGGATTGCATGACCCCGGCGAAGGCCGGGTAGTAGCGGCCGCCCGGGTAGCGGCGGCCCACCACGCGCTGTATCACGACGGCCATCTTCTCCTCGTCGATTATCAGCGGGTTCAGCTTTCGGTAGGCCCTGGCGTCGCGGGAGAACACGGAGGCGTAGACGAACTTGACCGCGCGTTCCAGTTCCGCCAGGCGGGCGGCCGGGTCCGGGTCGTCGTTGGCCAGCATATAGGTCTTGTAGACGCCGGCGAAAGGCTGGGTCTTGGAATCCTCCAGCAGGGAGGAGGAGCGCACGGCCAGCGGGCCTTCCAGTTTTTCTATGACGGCGGCCAGGTCGCGCGTGACGTAGTCCGGCAGGCGGGCGGCGGCGAAGACCGAAGCCACCTGCTCGCTGGAATGGGTCTCGCTGATCAGCGAGTCCAGCCCGTTCTGCTCCATGAAAAAATCGAACACGTCGGTGGCTATCACCACGGTGTTGGGGACGCACACGGTTACGTCGGGCCACCGGGTTTCCAGGTCGCCCTTGCTCAGCAGGAAGTCGACGAACGCCAGCCCCCTGGCCTTGCCGCCGATGGAGCCGGACCCGATCTTGGCGAAAGGGGTGGAATCGTCGAAGAGCTTGCGGTCGAACTTCAGCACGGTGCCCAGCTGCGTGCGGTAGATGAACTGGTGCATCGTCTCTATCAGGTACTTGCGGAGCTGCTCCGGGTTGCTGAACTCGGAGATCTTTTTGGGCCGGATATGGTAGGCCATCTCGAACTCGGTGCGCGCGAACAGCCACTTGGAGAAGTGGTTGCGCCCCGCGTGGTAGAGCACGGACTCTATGGGCACCACCTTCAGCAGCTTCAGCATGGTCCCCAGGTCCGCCGCGCGGGCCAGCTCGAACCCGTTCTTGTCTGTAAAAACGAAATCCCCGAAGCCGAAATAGCGCGTTATAAAGGTCCGCAGCTGCTTGGAGAGGTCGGGCGCCGCCTTGTGCACGAACGCGGCGCCGAGTTCCACGGCCTTGCCGGCCAGCCTGTCGTTGGAGGACTGCAGCAGCACCGGCATGTCGGGGTGCTCCGCCTTTATGCGGCGGGTCAGCTCCAGCCCCGCCTCGGGATGGCAGGCGCCGTCCTTCGGGTACTCTATGTCGCTGATCACGCCCAGCAGGTTGCCCTTGTATTTCTCGTAGAGGGCCCAGGCCTCCTCGTAGGTGCTGCAAAAAAGTATCTTCGGGCGCGCCCGCAGCCGCAGGGATTTCTTGGCCGGGTTGAGCTCTTCCGCCATCACTATCTGCGTCTGCTTCATCAGCTCCGTGTAGATGAGCGGCAGGTAGGAGGAGTAGAATTTTATGTTGTCCTCCACCAGCAGCACGGCCTGCACGCCCACCTTGGAGTCGTGGTCGAAATTCCTGGCGTCCTCTATGATGTTGATGATGGCGGAGAAGATGCGCGTGTCGCCGCTCCACAGGCAGATGCCGTCGGCCATCTCCTTGGCCGCGTCCGCCATGTTCTTGATGTCCTGGATGTTGAAGGAAAGCAGCACCACCGGCAGGTCCGGGCGCCCGGCCTTCAGCCCGCGGAAGAACTCGGCCATGTCGGTCTCGCCTATCTGTATCATGGCGATGACCAGGTCGTAGGAGCCCTTTTTCAGCTTCTCCATCGCCTGCTCGGCGGTGGGCACGCGCGTTATCTTGGGGGTGGCGCGGCCGGAGTCCGGCAGTTCGCCGAAAAGCGCCTCGTTGAGACGGTCGTCGTCGGCCAGCAGGAAAGAGTCGTAGAGGGAGGCCACCATCAGGACGTTCTTGATCTTATGCGGCGTCAGTTTTTCAAAGCCGCCGAATTCAATTTCGTAGTCGCCCGGTTTTTTTGAGGTAGGCATAATAGCTGCAGATATTTTACCAATAAATAGCGGCGGCGGGGGGCGCGCGGCCGGGGGCCTCCGCCCGCGCCCGGAAAGCGGGTCAGCGGCGCTAACTCATGTGTTGAATAACTTTTTTTATTATGTTTATAATATATAATCGGTTTCCTGAAAACTCAAGGAGAATAACATGGAAAAACCCGCGTTGAAACCCAAATGCCCCAACTTTTCCTCCGGCCCCTGCGCCAAGCGCCCCGGCTGGACCGTGGACGCCCTGAAGAACGCCCTGGTGGGCCGTTCCCACCGCTCCAAGGAAGGCAAAGCCCGCCTGCAGGAAGTTTCCGACCGCATGAAGAAAGTGCTGAACCTGCCCGCCGATTACCGCATAGGCGTGGTCGCCGGATCCGACACCGGCGCGGTGGAACTGGCGATGTGGACCATGCTCGGCACCCGGCCCGTCGACATCTTCGGCTGGGAAGCGTTCGGCAAAGGCTGGATGACCGACGCCAAGAAATACCTCAAGCTCCCCCAGGTCAACGAGTACAAAGCCGACTACGGCCAGCTCCCCGACCTGAAGAAGGCCAACCCCGCCAACGACATCATCTTTACCTGGAACGGCACCACCTCCGGCGTTAAAGTGCCCAACCTCGACTGGCTGCCCAAGAACCACGAGGGCATCGTGATCTGCGACGCCACCTCCGGCGTGTTCGCGATGGAGATGGACTTCACCAAGCTCGACGTGGTCACCTTCTCCTGGCAGAAAGTGCTCGGCGGCGAAGCGGCCCACGGCGTGATCATCCTTTCGCCCAAGGCCGTGAAGCGCATGGAAGAGCAGAACGCCAGGATCGCCTGGCCCGTGCCCAAGATCTTCCGCCTCGTGGACGAGAAGAAGCTGCTGCCCGGCGAACTGGAATACAGCACCATCAACACCCCGTCGATGCTGTGCGTCGAGGACGCGATAGACGCCCTGAAGTGGGCCGAGAGCATCGGCGGCCTGCCCGGTCTCGTCCGGCGCTCCACCGCCAACCTGGCGGCCTTCGAGCGCTGGGTGGAGAAGTCGGGCTGGATAGCTTTCCTCGCCGAGAGCAAGGAGATCCGCTCCAATACCTCGGTCTGCTTCAAGATCAAGGCCGACTGGTTCCAGAAGCTGTCCGACGAGGACAAGACCAAGGCGGCCAAGAAGATCACCTCCCTGCTGGACAAAGAAGGCGTGGCCAAAGATATCAACTCCTACGGCAAAGCCCCAGCCGGCATCCGCGTGTGGTGCGGCGCCACCGTGGAGACCTCTGATATAGAGGCCCTTACCCCGTGGCTCGACTGGGCCTACGAAGCCGCAGCCAAAGAATACTCCAAGGAGACCGTGAAATGAAGAAAGTCCTGATAGCCGACAAAGCCGATTCCCTCTGCGAGAAGGTCCTTAAGGACCGGGGCCTTGAGGCCGTGGTGAAGACCGGCATGAAGCCGGAGGAACTGAAAGCCTGTATCGCCCAGTTCGACGCCATTATCGTGCGCTCCGCCACCACCCTTACCCGCGACCTGATAGAGGCGGCGACGAACCTTAAGGCCGTGGCCCGCGCCGGTTCCGGCGTGGACAACATCGACGTGCTCGCCTGCATAGAGAAGAAAGTGCTGGTGATGAACACGCCCTTCGGCAACACCGTCTCCACCGGCGAGCATGCCGTCGCCATGATGCTGGCGCTGGCGCGCCACATCCCGCAGGCCAGCGCGTCCACCCACGCGGGCAAGTGGGAGAAGAAGAAGTTCGAGGGCGTGGAGATAACCGGCAAGACGCTGGGCGTCATCGGCTGCGGCAACATCGGCGCCGTGGTAGCGGACCGCGCCATGGGCCTGAAGATGAACGTGATAGTTTTCGACCCGGTAATGACCACCGAGCGCGCCCGCGAGCTGGGCGTTAAAATGGTTTCCCTGGACGAGCTGTACGCCAAGGCCGACTTCATCACCTACCACGTGACCATCAACCCCGCCACCAAGAGCATGCTGAACAAGGACGCCATCGCCAAAATGAAGAAGGGCGTGCGTATCGTCAACTGCGCCCGCGGCGGCATCATGGTGGAAGAGGATATCAAGGCGGCGGTGGAGAGCGGCCAGATAGCCGGCTTCGCCTGCGACGTTTACGCCAAGGAACCGGCCACGGAGCATATCTTCTTCGGCATGGAAAAGATCATCTGCACGCCCCACATCGCGGCGTCGACCAAGGACGCCCAGGTGACGGTGGCGCGCCAGGCGGCCGAGCAGATAGCCGACTACCTGCTCAACGGCAAGCGCACCCACGCGGTCAACGGCGATAAGATATAACAGTACCACGCGGCCCGGGCTTCCGAAAGGCAGCCCGGGCTGTTTTTAATAGTTAGGCGGTCTTGTCGCTCACGTCGAGATGTAAAGTCGGGGGCCTGGCAAGGGTATGGGCCCGTCGGGCACGGGGTCGGGACACACCGTGCCCGCCCCTCCTCACTCGGCCTCGTCGCTTACGCAAGCCTCGGCCTCCGTGAGGGCCCGCCGAACCCATACCCTTGCCACCCCTCCGGACAAGACCGTTGGGACACTCAGTAATCTAATAAGGACACTACCATGGCAAAACTACCGCTCTTCTCACCGATCTTCGGCATCCGGCCCGCCAAGGGCAAGGCCCAGGAGATCATCGCTCCGCCTTACGACGTGATGGACTCCGACGAGGCCCGCGAGATGGCCAAAGGCAAGCCCAACAGCTTCCTGCACGTCTCCAAGGCCGAGATCGACCTGCCGCCCGGCACCGACGTGCATGACGAGAGCGTCTATAAGAAAGCCGCCGAGAATTTCGAGAAAATGCTGAAGAACGGCCTGCTTGTTCGCGAGAGCAAGCCCTGTTTCTACGTTTACCGGCTGCAGATGGGAGCTCACATACAGACCGGCCTGATGGTGGGCGCCTGCGTTGAAGACTACGACAAGAACCGCATCCGCAAGCACGAGTTCACCCGGCCCGTCAAAGAGGACGACCGCGTGAACCAGATAAAGTACGTTAAGGCCCAGACCGGCCCCGGCATCATCGCCTTCAAGCCGATCCCCGAGATCGACGCCGTGATAAAGAAGACCGTGAAGAACGCCCCGGAGTTCTCGGCCACGGGCCAGGGCGGCGTGATCCATACGCTGTGGGTGATAAACGACGACGCCGACATCAAGGCCATCTCCGACGCTTCCGAAAAACAGAAGACGGTTTACATCGCCGACGGCCACCACCGCTCCGCCGCCGCCAGCCGCGTGAAGAAATTCATGATGGAGCAGCGCGGCAGCTCCCACGCGGGGACCGAGCCCTATAACGTCTACCTGGCCGCGGCTTTTCCGGTGAACGAGATGAAGATCTGGGACTATAACCGCGTGGTAAAGGACCTGAACGGCCTTACGCCCGAGGCCTTCATGGCCAAGGTTAAGGAAAGCTTCGAAGTAAAGGAAGTGCAAGGGCAGGCCAAGCCCGCCGCGCGCCGCGAGTTCGGCATGTACCTGGGCGGCAAGTGGTACCTGCTGAAGCCGACCGTGAAGACCCCGACCATGCAGGAAGACCCGGTAAAGGCGCTGGACGTAAGCGTGCTGTCCGAGCTCGTTCTCGACAGGGTGCTGGGCATAAAGGACCTGCGCAAGTCCGACAGGGTGGACTTCGTGGGCGGCATCCGCGGCCTGGGCGAGCTCGAAAAACGCGTCAACTCAGGGGATATGGCCGCGGGGTTCGCCTTGTTCGCCACCTCGCTGGACGAACTTATCTCGGTGGCCGACGACAACCAGGTGATGCCCCCTAAATCCACCTGGTTCGAGCCCAAGCTTGCGGACGGGGTGGTCTCCAACCCGCTGCTGTAAGGCCGCCTTTTGGGTAGAAAACCCCGCCGCGCGCGGGGTTTTTTATTAGTCCCGGGCCGGCAAAAAATATAAAATAAAGCATGGGCGCTTTTCTCACTAAAGGTCTCTGCGCGTTCGCGGCCGCGGCGCTTTTGTGCCCCTGCCTGCCCGGGCGCGCCCGCGCTTACGTGCTGACCGGGCTGGACGCCGCCGAACAACATGATTTCGAACAGCTGGCGGGCAAGCGCGTGGGCATAATAACCAACCAGACCGGCGTGGACCGGGCCGGACGGAGTTCCGTGGACGCGCTGTTCGCCTCGGGCAAGGCCAGGCTGACGGCTATCTTCAGCCCGGAGCACGGTTTCAGGGGCAACGCCGCCGACGGCGAACTTATCTCCAATTCCACCGACCCCGTGACGGGCCTGCCCATCTACAGCCTGTACGGCAAAACCCGCAGGCCCACCCCCGCCATGCTGGCCGGCATAGACGTGCTGGTCTTCGACATCCAGGACGTCGGGGCGCGCTTCTACACCTACCTTACCACCATGGCCCTCTGCATGGAGGAAGCCGCCAGGCTGAAGATCCCTTTTGTGGTGCTGGACCGGCCTAACCCCATAAGCGGGAACGTGCTGGAAGGCCCGGTGCTGGCCAGGAACATACAGGATTTTACCGGCTATTTCCCGGTGCCGGTGCGGCACGGCCTGACGGCGGGGGAGATGGCGCTGCTGCACAAGGACGTGCGCGGCCTGAACCTGGACCTGTCGGTGGTGAAGCTGCAGGGCTGGGACCGTTCGTCCTATTACGACGAAACGGGCCTGGCCTGGATCAACCCGTCGCCCAATATCCGCGGCGTGGACGCCGCCATCATGTATCCGGGCATAGGCGGGTTCGAGGCCACCAATATGGCGGTGGGCCGCGGCACCGACGCGCCTTTCCTGTGGTTCGGCGCGCCCTGGCTGGACGCGCAGAGGCTGGTGCGCACCCTTAACGAAGCGAACCTGGCGGGCGTGCGCTTTTACGCGGAGGAGAAGACTCCCGCCATGGATATTTACGCCGGCAAGCTCTGCCGCGGCGTGCGGATGGAGATCCTGGACAGGGCCGCCGTGCGGCCGATGGATATTTTTGTGCGGGCCGTCTGCGCCCTGCGCGAGAAAAAATTTTACGGCGGGTTCAGGGTCAGCGAGGCGGAGTTCCGGCTGACGGCCGGCAACAACGTCTACAAGGCCGTTTTTGAATCCAAAGAGGCGCCCGAAAAGATCATCTCTGATTTTTCAGGCCAGTGCGCCGACTTCGGCAGGTTCCGTCAGCGCTACCTGCTTTATTGAACTCCGGAGGGAACCGGCCGCCTGGCGCTTTATATGAAACATAAAATACTGATAGTCGACGACGAAGAAAGCATACTTTTTGTGGTACGGGCGGCCCTGCTCCCGCAATACGAGGTCTTTACCGCGCAGGAAGGCGGCGCCGCGCTGGAGATCATAAAGAAAGAAAAACCGGCTTTCGTTTTTCTCGACATAAAGATGCCCGGTATTTCCGGCCTGGAAGTGCTGGAAGGGATAAAAGTATCGGGCGCCGCCCCGGTGGTCTGGATGCTGACGGGCAACGAGGACCTGGAAATGGCGGTGCAAACGCTCAAGGGCGGCGCCAGCGGCTACCTGACCAAGCCCTTCGACGTGCACAAACTGCGCGAAATAGTTCTGACGGCGATGGAAACCGCCGACCTGCGCGAGCGCCATAACGGTTCCGCCGATAAGCCCTGGCACGTAAAAAAGAAGGATTAAACGGGCGTACGCATGAATCCCGCCTTCCTGAATTTCCCCGCAAAGACCCTGGCCGCGCTGAAGCGCCTGGACAGCCCGCGCAAGGTACAGGACTTCCTGGACTACGAAATTTCCTATAACGATTCCAGGATCAGCACCTGCCTGTCGCCGCTGGAAGTCCTGAAACAGGGCCGGGCGCACTGCATAGAGGGAGCGATGCTGGCCGCCGCGGCTTTTTTGTTCCACGGCCGGCGTTCCATGCTGCTGGACCTGCGCGCCAACCCCAGGGACGACGACCATGTTATCGCCCCTTTCCTGGATAAAGGGCGCTGGGGCGCGGTGGCCCAATCCCATTTCTGCGGCCTGCGCTACCGCGAGCCGGTCTACCGCTCTTTCGGAGAGCTGGCCAGGAGCTATTTTGAATTCTATTACAACCGGCGGGGGGAAAAGACATTGCGCGAATTCTCGGCGCCGCTGGAAACTTCGGCGCTTAAGCCGGAATGGCTATGCTCCGGCAAGAACGTTTTCTTCGTAGGCCGCAGGCTGGACGACGCCAGGCATTTCAGGGTTTTGGGCGGGGGGCAGGAGAGCGGGCTGCGCCGGGCGGATTCGCTGCTGCTGGAGGCGGAAGTGCTGGGCGGGGTAAAAACGCCGCTGAACCTGCGCGGGGCGCGCCCTTACCGCGCGCTGAAGCTGCCGCGCTCCCCGCGCTAGGCCGCGCTATTTCACGTTAGGTTTGAAAGACTGCAATACCTTGTCGAATACGGGCAGGTAGGCCTTCTCGTCGCCTTTTTTTGTCCTGAAATTCAGAACGTAGAAACCTTTTTTCGCCGGCAGCACGACGCAGCGTTCGAACATCTCCACCTTTTTCGGCGTAGGGCTGTACGGCGGGATGAAGTCGAAGGTCCGCTTGTCGAAGGTTTTGGCCCTGCGGTGGTTGACGAGCACGTCCTTCACCTTGCCCGTCACCTCGCCTTTGATCCTGGTGGGGGGCTTCAGCTGCGTGTTCAGGAACTTTTCATGCGTCTTGAACATGGCGTGGTCCGGGGCGTAATAAAGGATCGAGATGGCCGCCGGGGCCGGGGGACCGCCCGGGGCGGACATGTCCACCCCGTATTCCTTCTCCTGCCTGCCCAGCAGTATTTCCTCGCTCTTTTCCCAGGAGGAAGGGACGCTGGCCGTGAAAAAATTACCGTCGGAGACGTACGGTTCCAGTTCCGGAGCGGCGCTTTCGCCCCCGAAGGCGGGGGCGGCGGCCAGCAGCAGCAGTGAAAATATCGTTGTCATTTTTTCTCCGTATCGAGGGCTTACTCGTCTTCCGGCAGGGCGGCGACCTTGCTTTTCTGTATGGTCTTCCACCGCTCTGAAATGTCTATGCTGTTGAGGTAGTTAAGCCTGGTGCTTACCAGTTCCACGTTGCCGCGCTGCTTGGCGATGACCGCCTCGTACCAGGGGTAAGCTTTCTTGTTCATCGAGGCAAGCTGGTCGTTGGAGCATTTGTTCAGCTGGTACCAGGAGCAGTCGTCGGAACCGCGGATGCCGCTGTTGTAGCCCGGCACGGTCTTGCGCAGGTTGGCCTCTTTAAGCGCCGCTTCCATCTGCGCGAAGTTCTTGGCGGCGGCGCCCTGGGCCCCTTCCTGGTCGTAGTAGCGGATGAATTTTTTCATGCCGCGGTAGCCGCCCTTTTCCAGCTCTCCCAGCACCTTGAGGTCCCATTCGTCGGCCTCGGCCAGGTAGGCCTTCTCCGTCTTGGAGTCGGCCAATTTGGCTTTCAGGAACAGGGACTGCCGCGCGAAAGCTTCGGTCTCTTTATCCAGGAATTTCTTATTGTCTACGCCTTTTCCCTTGTAATACTCGTCCTGCAGCACCTGGTGGACGCCTTCGTGCACCGCTACGGGGGCCAGGTGGCGGCTGAGTTTGTCCATCATGGCGGGGTCGCCGAGCAGGCGTTCCGTGGTGCAGTTGTTCTTTTTCAGCCACGCTTCGATATTGTGTTTGTTGATGGCGATCTCGCCCGCTTTCTGGCCGCTCTCGCCGCAGCCCTTGGTGGCGGCGTAAGGGCAGTAGGCGCCGCTGGTCCCGTCCGTGCCCAGGTCCAGCACGCGCAGCTGCAGGTCGTGCTGCAGTTTGCCGCCCTTGTCTTTCTTGCCGTAGAATTCACGGAGGGCGTCGCCGGTGGGTTCACCGGCGAACTCGCCGGTCCTTTCCTTGGTCCCGAGGAAATTGGCCTTAAGCGCGGCTGCGACCTTCACCGAGTCGGCGGGCGTAAGGACCGGCGCCGCGGCCGCGGATGCGGCTGCTGGGCCGGCTCCGGAAAGGGGCACCGGGGCGGCGGGGTGAGGGAGGGGCGCCGTACCGGGCGTGGCCCTGTCGAAGGTGGAACCCAGGTAGGACAAAAGCTCCGAGTCCGACTTGGCGGCCAGGCCTTTGCCGGTCTGGAAAGCCTTGTCGTATTTGGATTTATCGCTGCCCGTAGTGCCGGCGGCGCCGGCTTTGGCGGCCTCCTGCAGTTTGCGCAGGTGTTCCGTCAGTTTGGCCAGAAGGTCGCCGGGCAGGAAGATCCGGATGTAGCTGGCCAGCGCGAAAGAGATGGTGGAGCAGCGCGCCTGCTCTTCCAGCTCGTAAAAACCAGGCTCCCTGGACTTTATAACGTCGTCGGCTATCAGGACGGCTATGCGCCGGCGCACCGTCAGGGTGTTCCACCGTTCCTCGGCGCAGCCGAGTTCGGCCAGGCTGGTCTTCCTGCCGGCTTCCAGCTCGCTCCAGGAAAGCGCGGCCTTTTTCGCCCTTGGCAGGGCCTCGCCGTAATATTTTTCTATCCAGGGAAAGGATTTTTCCGCTTCCGGGCCCAGCTGCAGTTCGCACATCACGCAGCCTTCCTGATCCGCGTCCTTCTCCATAACGGCTATGAAGCGCTCGCGCAGGCGGCACTGGTTCGGTTTATCTTCGAAGAATTCCCCGAGTTCTATGAAGAGGTTGTCATACTTAAGCACGTAGGAAAGCTTGTCCGGGTCCTCGGCCTTTATTTTTTTATAAAGCGCGTAGTCGTCGGCGTTCAGGCCTTCCAGACATTTCCCGGCTTCCTCCGGGGAGTAGACCTTGTTGGAAATATTAAGGACGCAGGCGTCGAGTACGGCCTGGTCCCGGGCTTCCAGCGCCAGCGCGGGGGCCGTTAAAGCCGGTAGAAAAAGCGAAAGCTGCAGCAGTAGGCTTAGCATACAAATAGTATAAGGGGCGCGCCCGGGGAGTGTCAAGGGCCGGAGGGGCAGGTTTTTTTGTTGCCGGGGCTGCCGCGCTTTGTCTAGAATAACCGCAGGGATAAAATTTCGGCCAGGGGCGATATATGAAAAACCCGGTATTGGAAGCGATAAAGAACCGCAGGAGCATCCGCAGGTACCTCCCGGACCAACTGAAGGACGCGGAGCTGCGCGCCATATTGGAAGCCGGCGCCTACGCCCCCAGCGCCCACAACGAGCAGTCCTGGCATTTCACCGTGATCCGCGACCGCCAGCTGCTGGACCGCATCAGCGAAAAGTCAAAAGAGCTGATGGCGGCCGAGGACACCGACTGGGTGAAGAAGATGGGGCAGAACGAGGCTTTTCACGTGTTCTACCACGCCCCGGTCGCAGTGGTGGTCTCCATGCGCAAGGACGCCATGTCCCCGCTGGTGGACTGCTCCGCCGCCATAGAGAACATGCTGCTGGCCGCCGAAAGCCTGGATATCGGCTCCTGCTGGATAGGCCTGGCGCGCTATTATTTCTCTATAAAAGAGGAACTGCCGCTGCTGAACGTCCCGGAGGGGTACGAGCCCTGCTACGCGGTGACCTTAGGGTACAAGGCCCAGCGCCCTGCCAAGGCGCTGCCGCGCAAAAAGGACGCGGTCAACTACATAGGCTAGGCCGTCCGATGGGCATAGCCCCTGATACGGCACAGCCAGAGGCTAGGCCGTCTGATGGGCATAGCCCTTGATACGGCACAGCCATAGGCTAGTCTTTAAGTTTTTTAAGGAGCAGGGTGTATTCCAGGGCGGCCCGGGTCGCCCGCTCCAGGTTGTCGGCCGCCGCGCTGTGCCCGCCCTCGGTATTCTCGTAATAGTAAACCTTGTTGCCGAACTCCATAAGCCTGGCCGCCGCTTTGCGCGCGTGGCCCGGGTGGACGCGGTCGTCCTTGGTGGAAGTGAGGAAGAGGATGGACGGATATTTCACGCCGGGACGTATATTCTGGTAAGGGGAATATTTGGCTATGACCGGCCCCATTTCGGGGGAGTCCGGGTCGCCGTATTCCGCGATCCACGTGCTGCCGGGCGGCAGTTTGGTATAGCGCAGCATGTCCAGCAGCGGCACCTCGCAGAGCACGGCGCCGAACAAATCCGGCCGCTGCGTGAACATCGCCCCCATCAGCAGGCCGCCGTTGCTGCCTCCCTGTATGCCCAGCCGCCGCGGAGAGGTCACCCCGGTTTTTACCAGGTCTTCGGCCACGGCTATAAAATCGTCGAAGGCGTTCTGGCGTTTCTTCTGCAGCGCCGCCTGGTGCCAGGCGGGCCCGAACTCCCCGCCGCCGCGGATATTGGCCAGGACGTAGACGCCGCCCCGCTCGAGCCACAGGCGGCCCTGCAGCGCCGCGTAAAAAGGCGTCATGGAGCTTTCGAAGCCGCCGTAGCCGTAAAGCAGGGTGGGGTTGCTGCCGTCGGTTTTCATCCCCTTGGGATAGACCAGGAAATAGGGTATCCTGGTCCCGTCGCGGCTTACGGCCTCCCGCTGCGCGGTTTCCAGCCCTTCGGCGCTGAACTTGGCCGGCAGCCGCTTGACGACCTTGGGCCCTGTCTGCCCGTCGGCGTAATACAGCGAGGTGGGCGTAAGAAAATTCTGGTAGGTGAAGAAGAAGTCGTTGCTGAAATCGTTCGCGGCGTCCACGTCCGCCGAGCCGTTCGCCGGCACGGCTACTTCTTCGGTCTTCCACCCCGCGCCTTCCGGGGTCATCTTAAGTATGCGGCCTTTGACATTGTCCAGCAGGGCCAGCAGCAGGAAATCCTTCGCGCTCGCTATGCCCTGAGTGGTCATCCTGTCCGAAGGTTCGAAAAATAACTCGGGCCGGACCCGCTCAACGGGGGTGCCGGCGCTTTCGGTCTTGATCGTCACAATGGAGTTCTGCCTGAAGGTCAGCCCGGGCAGCTGCCAGTCGCTGCGCAGCGAAACGAGCAGCCTGCCTTTGAAAACCTGGGCGATATCGGCGTCCGCGGGCACGGGGATCTTCCTGAGCCCCCCGGCAGTCAGCAGGAATTTTTCGCTCTCGTAGAAAGACAGCTGCCGGGTTACCAGGCAGGTGGACCCTTCGGGCCTGATGCCGCACCAGCCGGAGGCCGACATGTCCGTCTTTTCGGCTTTGAAGATGACCGGGGCTTTTTCCGGGGGGGTGCCCCGGCTCCACTTGCGCACCAGGCCCGGGTAGCCGGCGGCGGTCGCCGCGCCGGGGGTCAGCGCGTCGGAAAAGAGCACGGTGTTCTCGTCCTGCCAGGCCAGGGAACTTTTGCTCTCCTCCAGCCTGAAGCCGTCCTTAACGAAAACTTTCTTATCCGTGTCGAATTCGCGCATGACCGAAGCGTCCTTGCCGCCGCGGGACAGGGTTATAAAGCAGCGGCGGCCTTCGGGGTAGAGGCAGGAGGAACCTTTGAAGACCCAGCTTTCGCCCTCGTCCTTTGAAAGCTTGTCGAAGTCCAGCAGGGTTTCCCAGGCCGGCTGTGTCTTGAAATATTCGGCCAGCGGCGCCCTGCGCCAGAGGCCTTTCACGTGCTCCGCGTCCTGCCAGAAGTTATAAACGTGCCCGTTGCGCAGGGCGACATAGGGGATGCGGTCCTTGGCGTCCATGATCTCCAGGGCCTGTTTCCGGAGCTCCGCGTAGCGCGGGTCGGCCTGCAGCTCTTCCGTGGTCTCTTTGTTGCGGGCCAGCACCCATTTGAGGGAATCGGAGCTGCTCACCTGCTCCAGCCACAGGTAGGGGTCCTTGGCCGCGGCCGGGGCGTTCGCGGCATTAAGCGGCTGCAGGGCTAAAAAAAGGAAGGGGATAAGGTTCATGACAAAATTATACTAATTTGAAATCCGTGCCTTGCCGCCCTTGCGCGGCGGGCGCCCATTTGGTAAAAAGTAACTACCCGGGAGCGCTTCTCCGGGCGCGGGGGAGAATCTGAACTCTATGCTGAAACTCGGTCTCTGCTGTAAATTCGAGAAGGAACCTATAAAGTTCCTGACCGCCACCGCTCTTCACGTTTTAAAGCTCAAGCCGGCGGAGAGGAAGGAAAAATTGGCGGGGCTGTGCCTGGCTAACGCCGGGGCGCTGGCCGCGGCCATAAAATACTGCGCGGCCAACGGCATCGGCTCTTTCAGGGTGAACAGCCAGGTGCTGCCGCTTAAGACGCATCCGGCCGCGGGGTACGCCGTGGAGGATCTGCCGGGCGGCGCCGGGATCATCAAGGCCTTTAAAAACTGCGGCGCCCTGGCCCGGAAGCTGGGTATCCGCCTTACCTTCCACCCCGACCAGTTTATCCTGCTCAGTTCGGAGGACGAGGCCATTACCGCGGCGTCCATCAAAGAACTGGAATACCAGGCGGAAGTGGCGGGCTGGATAGGCGCGGACGTGATAAATATACACGGCGGCGGAGGGTATGGGAATAAGCCGGCGGCCCTGCTGCGCGTGGGCGCGGCGCTTAAGCGCCTCAGCCGCGCGGCGCGCTCGCGCCTGGCCTTCGAGAACGACGACCGCGTATATACCCCGGCCGACCTGCTGCCTTTCTGCCGCGCCCACGGCGTCCCGTTCGTCTACGACGCGCACCACCACCGCTGTCTGCCCGACGGTCTCAGCGTGGAGGAGGCCACCAGGCAGGCCCTGGAGACGTGGAACAGGCGGCCGCTGTTCCACCTGTCCAGCCCCAAGCTGGAGTGGAAAGGGCCCAAGCCGCAGCTGCACCACGACTATATAGACATAAAGGATTTTCCGGCCTGCTGGCTCGGCCTGGATATTACCGTGGAAGTGGAGGCGAAGGCCAAGGAGCTGGCCATAAAGCGTTTGCTGGAGCAGCTTGGGAGCTATTAATGGATGAGAATGACATTTTAAAGAGCGACCCGGCCGGTCTTTCGTGCTGGGCCTGCAAGGCCGCGATAGGCAGCGGGGATAATTACTGCAGGCATTGCGGCAAAGGGCAGGGCGCGCACCTGCCCTGGCAATACAAGTGGTGGGGTTTGTTCGTCCTGGCCCTGGGGCTCGGGCCTTTCAGCCTTATTTTCCTCTGGCGCTCGCCGCTGATCTCGCGCGGCGCCAAGCTGGTCTATACGGCGCTGATCCTGCTGCTGACCTATATAGCGCTGGACCAGCTCCGCGGGATCTGGCAGGCCTACCAGGCTATCCTGGGCGGGGCGCAGCTCTACTAGCCGCGAGGCGCCCCGCAGGCAAATAAAAAAGGCCCGGTCTGAGACCGGGCCTTTTTGCGGATAAAGCGCTTACTTCGCGGTGCTGTTTATCCAGGTAAGGGCGGCGTTGACTTTGGAGTACACGCCGTACTTGTTGGGGCGCGCGCAGCCTTCGCCCCAGCTGACCACGCCGGCCAGGGTCATGTTGGCGCCGTTGCCGGTCACCAGCGGGCCGCCGCTGTCGCCCTGGCAGGAATCCTTGCCGCCGTTGGGGTAGCCGGCGCAGATCATGGAATCATTTATGGAGTCCGGGTAAGCCGCGGCGCAGGTCTCCTGGGAAACCATGGGCACGCCGACTTTCATCAGGGTCTTGGAGATGCTCTGCGAACCTTCGCTGGTGGTGCCCCAGCCGGTGGTGACGAAGTCCACTTTGCCGGAAAGCTCTTTGTTGTTGAGAGCTATAGGAGCGAACTTGGAGTCGCCGCTGAGTTTCACCAGGGCGTAGTCGTTGTACATGGTGTTGGTGTCCCAGTTGGGATGCTTTACTATCTGCAGGACGGTGAACTTCTCGGTGCCGGCGGTAACGCCCTGGGTGTGCAGGCCGATGATCACCGATTTGAGGTAGCCGCCTTCCACGCAATGGGCCGCGGTGAGCACCCAGTTCTTCTTTATGAGCGAGCCGCCGCAGAAATGGCTGCCGTAGGAGCTCTGCAGGGAAACGATGAAGGGGAATTCGCCCTTGGTCGCTTCCACGCCGCCGACTATTTTCGCGTAGACGGGGGAGGGGGTGACGGTCTCGGCGTTCATGGGGACCTGGAGGCCCCTGATGGCGGCGGAGAGATTGAGGCTGCCGGGATTGTTGAAGTCCAGGAGGGTTGCAGCGTTGGTTATGGCCGGGGCTATGGCCAGGATTACCGCGAGTACGAGTTTTTTCATTAGTCCATCTCCTAAGCGTTTGTTTGACTACGCCTTCAGTTTCTCAAAATTGTTGATGAATGTCAATAGAAAAAATAGGTCTAATGACAACGCGCGTCTGGGCCCTTTGGTCCTATCGGCCGCGCCGGCTTTTTAATAGGATATTCCTAACTACAGGGGTTTTGGCAGGGAAGGATGGTTATGACGATGACATGCAACTTTGACAAAGACAACTACGAAAACCCGAAGAACGAAAAGATCATTGTACGTTTGTCTCCCGGCCAGCACATCGGCGCGGACACCCCCGTTTCCAGGCCTGTAAAGCATGGCGCTTACCTTTGGGTGCTGAACCCCCGCCGCCGCTCCGGCAAAAGCTGGCGCGACAATTCCTCTATCAATTAGATCCTTATAAACGAACAGAAGCAGCCGCGCCGCCCGCGCGGCTTCTTTTTTGGCCCGCACGCGCGCTTGACAAATTCTCTCTTGTCCTCTATAGTATTACTCTGGGTTGGGCTTTGATGAATCATAATCCTCTGCACCTGCGCTCGCGCATGATCTCGCGCTATGAAAAGCGGCATGACCAGCTGCTGGACCCGTGCCGTCTCCACAGGGGTTCTACGCTGAAGAATATCCTGTGCTGCGCCTGCCTCGCCGGAGCGGGCCTGGCCCTGCTGCTGCTGGCCTACTGCGCCGCCGTGGTGGTGACGGCCCGCAGGAACACGCCGCGGCTGATGCGGGATGCTTTGAGCGCCGAAAACATAACGCTTGCTTCGGCCGAACTGCCGCGCCGCCGCCTGGACCAGCTGCTTAAAGTGGAGGACCCCGGTTTCCTCAGCCACAGGGGCCTGGACCTTAAAACTCCCGGGGCGGGGCTTACCACCATAACCCAGGCCCTGGTAAAGATCTTCTATTTTAAGGAATTCAAGCCGGGCTTCTCCAAGCTCAGGCAGACGCTGATAGCCCGCTACGCCATGGGCCAGCTGGTTTCCAAACAGGACCAGCTCACGCTGTTCCTCAATTACGCCTACCTGGGCAGCTGTAAGGGCTCCGAGATACGCGGCTTTACCGCCGCCGCCCAGTGTTACTACGGTAAAAAAGTCGGCCGCCTGAAAGAGGACGAATATCTTTCCCTGGTGGCCATGCTGGCGTCGCCCGCCACCTTCAGTCCCGTGGTCAACCCCCAGGCGAATAAAGACCGCGTGGCCCGCATTAAAAAACTGGTCTCCGGCGAATATGTGCCCGCGCACCGCATGGATATCTATTACGGCCCCCTGGACCCCTACACGCAGACCGCGCTGGCCCCGGCTTCCTATTTCGAGACTATCTACGAGAACTGAGCGGCTTGCGCCGCGGCGCTTTTACCGGAAATAAATAAAGAGGGCGGAGCTTTCAGGCTCCGCCCTCTTTATTTTAGCCGGGTTTAATTACGGGCGCCTGGGGGGAGGGGGAGGGGCCGGGTTCATGGGGCGCTCCGCGGAAGTTTTCGCGATCTGCTTTTTGACTTCGGCCATGAGTACTTCGGGGTCGGTGGGCTTTTTCAGGATGGCCACGTTGACCATGCCGGAGATGTCGCCGATAGCTTCGGGTTTGCCGGTGGAGAAGATCACGGGCACCAGGTCTTGCCGCGCGCGTAAAGTCTCGTAGACCAGTATGCCGCCGCCGCCGGGGATGTTCAGGTCCTGCAGGATCACGTCGGCCTTGAAGTCCTGCTGGGCCGCCAGGGCGTCGGGGGCGGTTTCGGCCGTCCGCACCTCGAACCCCGCGTCCTCGAAAAATTCCCTGGAAAAATCCACTATCGCCGGGATGTCGTCCACTACAAGTATCTTGGGCATATACTCTCCTCCGAAATAGCTGTCCTGTAATGATACCAAACAAATAAAGAGGGCGGAACTTTTGGTTCCGCCCTCTTTTTAGGCTGGGTCCGTTCTACGGCTTAGACCAGGCCCTGGGCCATCATGGCTTCGGCGACTTTCTTGAAGCCGGCGATGTTGGCGCCGGCGACATAGTTGCCGGGGATGCCGGCCTCTTTGGCCGCCGTCACGCACGCGTTGTGGATGTTGATCATGATGCCGTGCAGGTGCTTGTCCACCTCTTCGCGGCTCCAGCTCATGCGCATGCTGTTCTGGCTCATCTCCAGGCCGGAGGTGGCCACGCCGCCGGCGTTGGAAGCCTTGCCGGGCGCGAACAGTACCTTCGC
>MGTU01000008.1 GCA_001799615.1 Elusimicrobia bacterium GWA2_61_42
TGGCCATCGCCGCCATCGGCTTCTTCTACGTGCTGACCATGTACATGGGCCTCGGCGCCGTGGTCAACGCCGCGCTTAACCCCGTGACGGACAATATGTCCGCCCCGCTGCTGGCGAGGACCTTCGGGACGTTCCTGTTCGCCATCATCTCGGCCATAGCGTTCGCCACAGTGCTGGGAACCGTCAGCGGGCTCATCATAGCCGCCTCGGGCGCCGTCGCGCACGACCTGATGGACCGCTACATGCAGCTGGGCTACAACGAGAAACAGAAGGTGCGCGCCGGCAAGATAGCGGCCTTCGTGGTCGGCATCATCGCCATCATCCTGGGCATCATCTTCCAGGGGATGAACGTGTCGTTCCTGGTGGGCCTGGCCTTCGCGGTAGCCGCGTCGGCGAACCTGCCGTCTATCATCATGATACTGTTCTGGAAGAAGACCACCGCCAAAGGCATAGCGGCCTCGATAGTCACCGGCATGGTCTCCGCCATCGGCATCATCATGTTCTCGCCGAGCATGTATGAAAAGTTCGGGCTGGACCCGCTCACGGCGCCGGTGCCGCTGGATAACCCCGGCATATTCTCCATCCCGCTGAGCTTCGCGGTGCTGGTGTTAGTCTCGCTGTTTACGCAGAAGAAAGAGCAAGCGTCGGCCTGACAGAGGCCTCAAGGCGGGAAGGGGCACAAGTCCCTTCCCGCTTTTTATTTATGAAAATAGTGGTTTTTACCGACACCCACGCAAACCTGCCGGCCCTTAAAGCCCTGACGCGCGAAATAAAGCGCGAAGGCTATGACGCGGCTTTCCATACCGGCGATGCCGTCGGGATCGGGCCCTGGCCGGCCGAGACCCTGGAACTGCTGGGGGGAATACCCCGGCTCAGCCTGCTGGCAGGCAACCACGACGCATGGATGTGCGGCGGCCTGCCCAAAGGGGCGGCCCCGTGGCTTAAAAGCCATTACGAGTGGCTGGCGGGCCGCGTTTCGCGCAGGCAGATAAACTCCGCCTCGGCCTGGCCTTACCTTACGGAGCACGAATTCGAAGGCGTGAGGGCGGCGTTCGTGCATTACGCGCTAAGCGCCTGCGGCCGCCATGTTTCCCTGCCCATAAGCGACCATATAGCCCGGGACCTCGACGCTCTTCTGGGCAGGCACTCCTCGCTGCTCGTCTTCCACGGTCACCGGCATAAGGCCTCGGACCTGAAAGGAAAAGTGCGCTATATCAACCCCGGCTCCCTGGGCTGTTGGCATAAGCCCGCCGCCCGCTATGCTATCGTGCGGTTTCATAAAGGGAAGGCCTCCATCCAGCACAAGGCGGTGCCCTATGACCAGGCGGAACTGCTGGCGGGGTTCGAATCACAGAAGGTACCCGACCGGGCGCTGCTGCTCTCCTCATATTTCGCCAGTTGAAAAAAAAGACCCGGCAGAAAAGCCGGGTCTCTCTTTTACCGCGTTTTGGTTTTAGAACGGGAACTTCATGCTGAGCTGGTAATGAAGGTTGTCTATCTCCTCATAGCCGCTGGTCAGCTTGTATTCCGTCACCTGTTTGGCCGCCTCGAAGGTGACGGTCACCTTGTCATAGCACAGCCAGTTGACGTTCGCCAGCGCGGTGACATTACGGGTCTTAGAGGCGGCGGCAAGCTTGGAGTTTACCGGGTTGTCTATGCCGTAGGCCAGGTTGTAGGAGAACCTGCCGGCCGGTTTAATGTTGAGGTTGGCAAAACCGCCGGAGGCCTTCACAGAGGCGTTGCCGTACTGGTTCTGGCCGATGCCGCCCAGGAAGTCGTAGAGGTTCTGGCCGGTCCACAACTGGCCGTTGAGGGTCAGGCCGTCCAGCAGAGGGACATTATAGCCCAAGTCCACCAGTTTAACCTCGCCCCTCTCGTGCGTGGTCTTCTTCCAGACGCCGTAAGCGCCCATCAGCGTGAGTTTGGCCTTGCCGAGCTTCAGCTGGGCCTGGGCCTGCATCTGGGGGGCGCCGGAGGCGGTGCCCTCGGCATCGGTCAGCTTGCGGGTGGGACGCACGGCGGCGGCGGCAAAGGCAAGCTTATCGCTGTGCTTATAGGTGGCGCGCAGCTGCGGGGCGCGCATCCAAAGCACGCCGCTGTAGCCCATGGCGAACTCGTTATTGGTGCCGGAGAATTCCAGCGGGGTCAAATGCCAGGTCTGGCCGGCGAGGATCTCGAACTTGCCCGCCTTCAGCGTCAGGTAGGCGTGGCGCAGACGCAGGTCAGTGGTCGACCCGGCCGTGCCGCCTACGCTCTCACTGAGGCCCAGGAAGTCGGTCTCGATCTTGGCGGAAACCTTGTCACCGTCGGTCACGTCGAAACCGAAGCGGGTGCCGCGGGCGCTGATCCGGAAATCCTGCTCGGCGTCCTTGTCGGAGGCCACGTAGTAGGAGTAGTCGTCTCCGGACATGCCGTGCGTGTCCAGTGTGACGTCGGTCTTTATATGACCGTAGAAATTAACCTTGTATTTGGAAGTCGCCGACTCCTGCGCCGCGGCCGTAAGCGGGCAGAGCGCCGCGAGGGTGAGGATAACTGACAGTACTGATTTACGCATTGTTGTTAGCTCCTTATATATCTGTTCAATGTAACAATAGTTACGATGATACAACTTTGGCGGCGCGGCCTACAAGCGGCGGCCCGCCCGGCCCTTGACCGGGTACGGGGTTTCCTTTATAATTTAATTGTGAAGAAAGCGCTTTATTTGTCCACCCTGCTGGCCCTGCCGCTCTGTTGCGCTGCCGCGCTTGCCGCGCAGCAGCCCGTCGCGGACGGCCCGTCTTACCTGCTGCTCTCCCACGACCCGGCCTTCCTGAAGGAAGTCTCGCAATTTTCCGTGCCCGTCTACACAAAAGGCCGTGCCAGGCTTGTAAAACTTACCGTTCCCGCGGCCCAGGTGCCGCCAGCCATTAGGGCCAAACTCCGCGCGACCGCCCCCGGAGAGATCTATTCCGCGCCCGCGCCGGAACCAAAGGACAAGGCCGCCGACCCGGAGGTGCTCGCCCTGGTCTCAAAAGTTAACAGCGCCCGCTTGATGGGCTATGCCGAGGCGATAACCATGACCGGCAAACGCGGCGCCGCGCAGTTGGACCTGTCGGCCGCCTCCGGCAACCGGCTGGCCATGGACTATATCGCCGGCGCTTTCAAGGACATGGGCTACGCGGTGGAACGCCAGTGCTACAAGGACCGCAAGGCGGACAAGGAGTGCAACATCGTGGCCCGCCGCAAGGCCGGACAGCCAGGCGCTAAAACGATACTTGTGATAGGCCACATGGATTCCGTGGGACACGAGAACGCGGGGGCGGACGACAACGCCTCCGGCTCGGCCGGCCTCCTTGAGATGGCGAAGATCCTCTCCGGCTACCGTTCGGACCATGACCTGGTCTTCGTGGCGGCGAACGGCGAGGAGAACGGGATAACCGGCGGCTACGCCTGCGTAAAAAGATTGAAGGCCTCGGGGGAACTCTCCCGCGTGGCCTGGGCCATAAACATGGACATGATAGCCTGGAACCGGGACGGGATAATAGAGATAGAGACCAACAGGGAGTTTTCGGCCCACGCAGACTGGGTAGGCGCGCGCGCCGCGGTCTACACCAAACTGAAGCCGTACATCGCCATGCCGGCCTGGGGCAGCGACCATGTGCCTTTCCTGGAAGCCGGCATCCCCACCTACCTTTCCATAGAGCACTGGGAAGACCACAATCCCTGCTACCACAAGGCCTGCGACAAGCTGGAAACCCTTTCCTGGGATTACGCCGCGGACATAGTGCGCCTTAACCTGGCGGTCATAGCCGGCAAGGCCGGACTGGTTCCCCTAAAACCCTGACAAAACCCGCCCAATAAAAAAGCCCGGAGAGCCGGGCTTTCTTAATTTGGCTGACAAGCTTAATGCGACTGCAGGATCTTGAGGCCGATCTTGCCGGCCAGGGAAGCGTCGTCCACGAAAGGATTACGGTTGCCCTGGTAGCTTTCGATGAGATCGTTGCGGCGCTTCTCGGCGGCGTCGGCGGGGTCCCGTTTGTCCCAGTCCAGGAACATGGGGATGCGGCTGGTCCAGAAATCCTTGTAGTCCATGTTGTCGCTGATATTGACGTTGTAATAGCGCACCACGAAATAAAGCAGCGCGCGGGCCACGTCGCCTTTTACCGCGTCGCAGGGCTCAAAGCCCTCGGGTCCCAGCTTGGAGCCGCTGAGCGTGGCATAGTCGGCCCGGGACACTTCGGCAAAAGGCTCGCTGCCCCGCATGCCGTTGACCAGGGTAAAGGTGGGGAAAATGTGGTGCAGGTCCGACTTCATGGGGGGGCGCTTGTTGAAGAAACCCTGGGGCCAGGTGTGTTCCGCGTTCATGCCGTCCGAATCATAGAGCCCGTCGCCATTGGCGTCGCCCCGCTCCTTGTAATCCTCACCGTGTTCGCTGTTCCCCTTTACGCAGACCTGGGAATAAAAGGCCGTCACGCCCGGGCCGCCCTCGCAGCCGGTATTGTCCGCTATGGAGAACATGTACTTCTTGGCTTTAAGGTAATCCGTGCCGGTGCCGGGAGGGGGATACTCGGTGGCCGTATGAAGGAACTGGAAAAGTTTTTCTCCGGAAAGTCCGGCGGCGGCGGCAAGGTAGCCGGGGCGCGCGCGCAAAGGGGGGACGGGAGAGGGGACGACCGTACTATCCGGCAAAGCGGACAAAAAATCTTCAAGGCTTGGCAGGTTCTGCGCCCCTGAGGGGACGGCCAGGAAACCCGCGGCGGCAAAGGCAAATACAAGCAGCAGCGTGATGCGTTTCAAAATGCCTCCGAAGTACCGGTTTTTACGCCA
Organism: Elusimicrobia bacterium GWA2_61_42; assembly: GCA_001799615.1. Classification (GTDB taxonomy): domain Bacteria; phylum Elusimicrobiota; class Elusimicrobia; order Elusimicrobiales; family UBA9959; genus UBA9959. The sequence goes on from MGTU01000008.1 coordinate 4,807, forward strand.
AGGGAATTATAACATTATTTCATTTATTCAGAGTAGCGCGGCGGCCCGAGGGTTTGCTATATTCAATTTATAGACAAACCGCCATGAAAATAATACTCCACGCTTTCCTCCTCTCCGCTTTCGTCTCGGCCGCCGCGGCCGGGCCTTTCGAACAGCTGCGCGGGAGGCTTGCGCTCCCCGCCGCCCCCGAACCCGCGCTCGACGCGCGGCCGGCCTCCTACCTGGCCGGTGACGACCGCTACTGGATTACCGTCACGGCCGACGACAAGTACGACCGGACCACCCTGCTGAACGCGGGCCTGGATATAGTGGAAATACGCAAAGACACCGTCCTTGGCTTTATCGCCAGAAGCGAGATGGACCAGCTGGCCGCGAAAGGCTTCATCGTAAAAAGCCGCCAGACCATACAGAACTACGCCGAAAAGCACCTGAAGGACTTCCCGGCCGCCGACGCCGCCTACCATAATTTCAAAGAGACCGCGGAAACGCTGCGGAAGCTGGCCGCCGACAACCCCCGCGAAACCTCGCTTTTCTCCATAGGCAAGACCGTCGAAGGGCGCGATATCTGGTGCCTGCGCATAAACCCGTCAGAGAAAGGGCTTGAACCTTCAGCCCGGCCCGCCGCGTTCTTCATGGGCAACCACCACGGCAGGGAACACCTCTCTAACGAGGTGGCGCTGGGCCTGGCCGCCCACCTCCTGGCCCGCAAGGACGAGCCGGAGATCAGGAACTACCTGGACACGCTGGACATCTACATAGCGCCGATGACCAACCCCGACGGCGCGGAATACGACATCCAGACCGGCAAATACCGCTGGCACCGCAAGAACACCAGGATCAACTCCGACAAGACGATAGGCGTGGACCTGAACCGCAATTATGATTCCCTCTGGTGCCAGGCCGGCGCGTCCCATTCCCCTTCGGCCGACACCTATTGCGGCCCTTACGCCTTCTCCGAACCCGAGACCCGGGCCGTGAAGGAATTCATAGAGGCCAGGCCTAATCTTAAAACCCTGATGAGCTACCACTCCTACTCCAGCCTGCTGCTCTACCCTTGGGCAGGCAAGGACGTACCGGTGGAGAACGAAAAGGACCGCAAAGTCTTCGAGGCCATGGCCAAAGGCATGACGGCCTTTACCGGCTACAGGGCGCAGCAGTCCAGCGACCTTTACACCGCCACCGGGGACACCACCGACTGGGCTTACGCCGCGCGCGGCATCTTCGCTTTTACCACCGAACTGGAAGGCACCACTTTTTATCCGGGAGCGGCCATGATAGACAAAGCCGTGGCCAGGAACGTAAAAGCCGCCGTTTATCTGCTGGGCGTCACGGGGGACCCGTATAAGCTGTTGAATTAGACAATTCCGCATTTTGGGGAGGGGGGACAGGAATGAACATACGCAAGATCTTCTGCGCCGCGCTGTGCGGCGCCGCCTGCTGCGCTCTTGAGGCGCCGCCCTGCCGCGCCCAGGATACCGGCGGGGTGGATTTCTTTCAAAGCACCCTCGGCGATATCCTGGACACCCCGCTGCTGGCGGCTTCTTACGCCGAAGAGCGCCCTTCCGACGCGGCGGCCATGGCTTACGTGTTTACCGCAGAAACCATAGACAAGCGCGGCTACGCTTCCCTGGCGGACCTGCTCAACGATACGCCGCAGTTCCAGGTGCAGCGCAACTCAGACGTCAGGCGCCTGAACCTGGTCAGCGTGCGCGGCATTCCCAACAACGAACGCCTGGTCATACTCTATGACGGGGTGCGCGTTACCCCGCCGACCGGGGACCTGCTGGCCCTGGCGGAACAGTTCTCGCTCAAGGACGCGGAAAAAGTGGAAGTGGTGCTGGGCCCGATGTCTTCCGTCTACGGCGCCGACGCTTTCAGCGGCGTAGTAAACGTGGTTACCCGCAGCGGCAGGGAACAGCGGGCGGGCGCCTCTTACGGCAGCTTTTCAGCGCGGTCCGTCAGCCTTTCCGCCGCCGCCGACCTGTCCAGTGAAAAAGAGGGGGCCGCCGCGCCTTCCATTTACCTGGCTTATACCGCCCAGGCTTCCGAAGGCCCGAAACTACCCGACTTCTACAGGAAAGACTACGCCTGGTACAACAACCAGTACAAAACCGGCCTGGCGCAGAACAAGTACTACGACCCGACTACCGTCAATGTGCCGGTAAGCGCCTACGACGCCAGGCAGGATTCCTCTTTCCTTAATTCACGCCTGAAACTCGGGAACTTCGAGGCCGGCCTGGTACGGATGAAGGAATCCCACTCCTCCTCCATAGGCGTGAAGCCCGAACTGACCCTGTACGTGGACGACGCGCGCTTCGCCACGGAATACTGGACCATTTTTCTCCGTCACTCCTACGAATCGCCCGAAGACAATTGGAAGCTGACCACCCTTGGCTCCTACTATAACTATGAAATAGCCCCGGAAACCAAATTCATCAACAGCTTTTCTGACTACAACGACGCCTACAAATACGCTTCCTCCAGGACCGCTTATATCGAGGAAACGCTGTCTTTCAAGCTGGCGGAAGGCTACCCCGCTCTGCTCGGGTTCTCCTACCAGGAAAATTCCGTGCTGCCCTATACGACGGACCTCGGCCACAAGTTCGACGCCGACAAAAGCCCGCTGTCGCAGGGATTCACCTACACAGGGTCCACCATCCCGGTGGATTTCTATTCGCTCAACTACAGCAATACCGGCGCTTTTTTGCGGCTGCAGGCCAGGGAGATCGGCAACGCCACTTTCTCGCTGGGCCTGCGCTATGACTATAACACGGCCTACGGCGAAACCTGGAACCCCAGGGCCGGGATCGTCTGGAAACCGGGGGGAGAGGACCGCACGGTAATAAAACTTCTCTACGGCGAAGCCTACCTGGCCCCGTCGCCTTTCAACAGCCACAAGCACTTCGGCGCCTTCACCCCCGCAAGCAACCCCTCGGGCTATACGAGCGGATTTTTCCATGTGCCCAACGAGAACCTGAAGCCCGAAAACATACGCTCGATAGAAGGGGTTTTAACCCAAAGTTTCAGCCACGCCCTGCGCGTCTCTGTCAACCCTTACTATAACAAGGTCACCGACCTGATACAGGACGTCATTACAGGCGCCGGGACCTTTCACGGCGTCCCCGTAACGAATATAGAGCGCGCCGAGAACCAGGGAACAATGGAAACCTACGGCGGCACGCTGCGCGCGGACGGGGTGATGCGCTCCGGGCGCTGGAATTTTGAACCCTGGGCGGCCTATACCTATTCGGAAGGGCGGCTGGCAGGCAAAACGATACCTTTCAATTCCCTGCATACCATACAGGCCGGCGTTTCGGCCCTGCGCGGCAGGTGGACTTTTACGCCGAAAGTCCTGCACCGGACCGCCAGCCGCGACCAGGACGGCGGGCGCGTGGCGCAATTCACGGTAGCGGACCTGTTTATCCGCTACGCCTCCCAAAGGGTAGCAGGGCTTACGGGCTACGCGGAACTTAAAAATATTTTCGACCGCCGCTACTATAACGCCGCGTACGGCGGCGGGCCGGATCACCTGGCCGGGGCGCCGCAGAGCCCTTTCGAGGCGGCGGCCGGGTTTAACTATAAATTTTAAAAGACGACAATGACCACCCCCGCATACAAAGCAAAAGCGCTGCAGCAGGCCGCCCGCAAGGCCGCCTGCGCGCTGCTGCTTTGCCAGGCGGGGGCGTCGCAAGCCGCCGAAGTGGCCGCGATCATTCCTTCAAACACCGGCCCGTACGCGGAGGCCTATGCGGGGTTCAGGGCCGCCATGCAGGGACCTTTCGAACTGTACGATCTCTCCAAGCCCGGAGTCACCGCTCCTGAAGAGGCCAGGTATGCCGTCGCTTTCGGCGCCAAAGCGGCGGCCCTGCAATACCCGCCCGGCACCCACATGGTTTACGCCCTTACGCCCGTGACCGGGCGCGGCCGGGGCTGGCACGAGATCTCCATGGCGCCCGCCCCGGGGCCGGCGCTGGCCGCGTTCAAGGGGCTGCAGCCGGAGCTGAAGCGCCTCGCCGTCTTCTGGACCGCCTACCCCGGCGAAACATACATAACCCGGCTGCGCAAGGCCGGTGAAGCCGCGGGGATAGAGATAATCTCCTCCAGGCTTAAGAACCCGGACAGTTTCCCGGAGCGCCTGCGCCGCCTGATGGGGCAAATGGACGCCTTCTGGCTGATGCCGGATCCCGCCCTTATCACGCAGTCCAGCGTAATGGTGCTGGCGAGTTTTTCCTGCGCTAACTCCATCCCGTTCTACGCTCCCACCTACGCGCTCGTAACCAGCGGGGCCACGGCCTCGTTCGCCCCGGATTTCGGGGAAGCGGGCGCCGCCGCCGCCAGGGCGGCTATGGCGCTCTATAATGGGGAGGGGCTGGCGGAAGTTACCTACGTGGACAAGGTCAGCCTGCGCGTAAACGAGGAGCTTAAGGCTAAATGCCGGTGGCCGCTCAAAAAATAAGCCCGGCTGCGCCAAATAAGAAAGGCCTCAGGTGAGGCCTTTCTTATTTTGAAGCGGCTGTTTCAATGCGCTCTGAAAACCAGCTCGCCTATTTTGTCCGCCAGTTCCGGGTTATCTATGAAGGGGTTGCGGTTGCCCTGAAAATCCTCCACGGCCGAGTTGCGGCGGCGTTCGTTGGCGTCGGGGGGATCCTGCCGGTTCCACTCCAGCAGCATGGGCACGTTTTTGGTCCAGAAGGCGTTGTAATCCATGCCCTGCCGGATATTCCTGTCGTTGTAGCGCACGACGAAGTATAAAATGGCCCGCGCGGCGTTTCCCTTTACGGCATCGGCGGGCTCAAAGCCCTCTTTGCCCAGTTTGGAACCCGCGGAGGTGGAATAAGTGGCGCTGGCCACCTTGGCGAACTTAAGGTTGCCGCGCCGGCCGTTAGGCGTTACAAAGGTGGGGGCGAGGTGATGCAGGTCGGCGACCATGGGCAGGGAGCTGTTGAAGTAGCTCTGGGGCCAGAGGTGTTCGGCGTTTATAAAGGCATCGACGACGCCGTCTTTGTTCAGGTCGCCGCGTTCGCTGTAATCGCCGCCGTTGCTGCTGGCACCGTTGACGCAGATCTGGGAGTAGAAGGTCACTATGCCGGGGCCGCCGTTGCAGCCCGCGTTGTCCGCTATGGAATACATGAAGGATTTAGAGGCGGAGTAGGAGGGAAGGGCCTTGCGGGGAGCGGGAGCCGTGGCCTCATGGAGATAATCGAAAAGCTGCTCTCCGGCAAGAGAGCTCTCCGGGATCCGGTCCGCGTTATAAAGCGCGGGCATTCCCGGGAGGGGGACGCTATTATATAAGGAAGAGGCGGGATACGAAGCCTTCAGGGCGTCAAGGGCCGGAACCTGGGCCGCAAGGGTTGAGAAGGGAAGGAGCGCGAAGACTGACAAGGTGAGTAAAGCGACGTTGCGTTTCAAAATTCCTCCACCGGCTTGACTGGGGTCAATGACTAATGTCAAACATAGTTTAAGTCATATGGCCTATTTCGCAAGGGCCAAAGGACCTATGCCGTATATAGGTCCTTTGGCCTATATAAAAATATAGGGGGGCCGGGAGCATGCCGACCTTGCTCCGGTCATGGATACTGAGGTATTAGTTTATCCCGGCGGCCAGGAGGCCGCGGATGCCTTCCCACACTATCTGCACGCCTATAGCCAGGAGAATGAAGGCCGAGATCTTGGAAATGGTCTGCGCGCCGGTCCTGCCCAGGCGGCGCAGCAGGTACTCGGAGTACCGGTAAAAAAGGAAGACGCTGAGGGCGGCCAGGGCGATGCCGCAGGAGATACCCGCAAAATTAACCCAGGTGGGCGGCATGAGCAGGGAACCGGCAGGGACCAGGGTAAGGGTCACGGCGATAGAGCCCGGGCCGGCGGTGACCGGCATGGTCATGGGGAAAAAAGCCTTGGCGGTCATCCTGCCCTTCAGCTCGTCCTGCTCCGCCTGGGAGAACTTGGGTTCGTTGTTGAGCATTTTCCAGGCCGTGTTAAAGAGCAGCAGGCCTCCCGCCACCCGGATGACCGGCACGGAAATACCGAAGATCTTGAGCAGCCAGCCGCCGGCCACCAGCACCGCGAACAGCAGGATGAAAGTATTCTTGCCTATCAGGCCGGCCAGCCGGTGGCGGTCCGCGTCCGGCAGCGCCGAGGTCATATCCAGGAAGATAGGGGACATGGCCGGGGGATTGAGGATGGGAAAAAGGGCTAGAAAAGCGAAAGCGGAGTAGTTAATGAAATCGTGGATCATGGCAGGAATATTATCGCATTTTATAAAACGTTTTTCCCGGCGGCGGGCCGGCGCGTTTTTTGATATTATTTATCCATGACAAACATCCGTCTGCTGAGATCCGCCAAAAAGCTGCGCGCCGCGGCGTTGCGCATGAGCGCCTGCGACCCGTGGCTGAAGCTGGGGCTGGACGCGCGCCAATGTTTCAGGGGGCTGACCGCCCCGGGCCGGCGCACCTACGAAGCCTCCGCCGGCGGCCGGCCGGCCGGGCACGTGACCATAAACATGGCGGGCACGCTGAGGGGTTATATCCAGGTGCTCTTCGTGGCCGGCGACTTCAGGGGGCGCGGCGTGGGGGAACTGCTGCTGCGCTTCGCTGAGAAAAAGATCTTCTCCGCCTCGCCCAACGTTTTCCTCTGCGTTTCCTCCTTTAACAAAGGGGCCGCCCGTTTTTACCGGCGGCAGGGCTACGACCGGGCCGGCCTCTTCAGGGACTTCCTTGTAAAAGGGCACGACGAGATCCTGCTGCGCAAGACCAGGGGCCCGCTGCTTTCCTACAACCCCGCCAAGAAATAAAGGACAACATGACGAACAATAAAGCGAAGCTCTCTTTTCATGGCGCCGCCGGAGAAGTTACGGGCTCCAGGCACCTGCTCGAGCTTGACGGAAAAAGCATCCTGCTGGACTGCGGCATGTTCCAGGGGCACCGCAGCGACGCGGACATGAAGAACCGGACTTTCCGTTTTCCGCCGGCCTCGGTGGACGCGGTGCTGCTCAGCCACGCGCACGTGGACCATTGCGGCCTGCTGCCGCTGCTTTACAAGAACGGCTGCGACGCCCCCATTTACGCGACGCCGGCCACGGCGGAAATAGCCGGGATAATGCTGGCCGATTCGGCCCGCCTGCAGGAGGGGGACGCGCAGTATTACAACAAGATCCACGCCGCGGAGAACCTGACCATAGAACCCATGTACGACGCGGAGGACGCTGACAAGGCGCTGCAGCATTTCTCCCCCGGCGACTACAACGCGCCCTTCGAGCCGGTCCCCGGGGTAAAGGCCCGGTTCCTCAACGCGGGCCACGTCCTTGGCTCGGCCATGGTGCAGCTGGACGTCACGACCGGCGCGGGCCCCCGCCGCCTGCTCTACACCGGGGACCTCGGCCGCGCGGAAACCCTGCTGCTCGACGACCCCGTGGCGCCGCAGGGCGTGGATTACCTGGTAATAGAGAGCACTTACGGGGACCGGCTGCACGAGCCGCTCGCCGACGCGGCGGGAAAACTGGCCGGGTTGATAAAAAAAGCCGCGAGGGAGGGAGGGAAAATAATAATCCCCAGTTTCGCCCTCGAGCGGACCCAGGAGATCATCGTCATCCTGGACAAGCTGCGCAGCGACCAGACCGTGCCGGAGATCCCCATCTACGTGGACAGCCCGATGGCGGTAAGCCTGACGGAGATCTTCAACAAGCACCGGGAGAATTTCTGCTTCGACGAGAAATTCCGCGAGTACGCCCGCCTGGACGGCGACCCGTTCGGCTTCGACTACATAAGCTACGTGCGCAGCAAGGAGGAGTCCCAGGCGCTTAACCACAGGAAGGGGCCGATGCTGATAATCTCGGCTTCGGGCATGTGCGAAGGCGGCCGCATCCTGCACCACCTGCGCAACAACCTGGGCGGGGAGAACAACACCGTCCTGCTGGTGGGCTACCAGGCCCACGGCACGCTGGGCCGCAGGCTGCAGGACGGCGAGAAGAAAGTGCGCATCTTCGGCCTTGAGCACGAAGTGTGGGCCCGGGTGGAGACCATGCATACCTTTTCCTCGCACGCCGACAAGAACGACCTGCTGGCCTTCATAAAGGCCGCCAAACCCGCGCGCGGCGTCTTTCTGGTGCACGGCGACACCGAAGCCCGCGCCGCCCTCGCCGCCGCCCTCGAGGCCGAAGGCATCAAGAACGTTAAATGCCCCGCCCTGGGCGAGGAATTCGAACTTAACTAAGTCAGTATCCGCAAAGCCCTGGCCGTTGCCGTGGGGGTCGGGTTAGCAAAACCCTGTCGGAGCCCGACGCTTGCGTAAGCGCGGAGGGCGAGACGGGGAAGGGCGAGCACGGTGTGCGAGACCCTGTTTTTGCGTTCCGACCCCCATGGCAACCGCCAGCCGTCTTTTTATAATTCCGGGGACTCTCCTCACTAATTCATACCGCTCTCCCTGCAGGAGGGGGAGAAAAAGGCTATAATATAGATAATATATGAAAAAGCTACTCACAAAAATCGGCCTCAAAGCCCTGCATACGCTGGGCTTGAAGAAAAAGGCCACAGGCTTCTACGGCCTCGGCATAGCCCCCAAACTGATGGAAGCGCTCGACAAGAAAGGCTTCGTAACTCCGACCCCCATACAGGAGAAATGCATACGGATCGCCACGGAAGGCAAGGACATGGTCGGCATAGCCCAGACCGGCACCGGCAAGACCATCGCCTTCTCCATCCCCATGATACAGCGCCTGGCCTCCGGGCCCGGCAAGGCCCTCGTCCTGCTGCCCACGCGCGAGCTCGCTCAGCAGGTGGCTGACGTCTGCCGCGACTTCGCCCCGCAGCTCGGGATGGGCGTCGCCTGCCTTATCGGCGGCGAAAGCAAAGAAGGCCAGCTGAGGGACCTGTTCAAGAAAGCCCGCATCATCATCGGCACCCCGGGCCGGGTCTACGACCATATAGAGCGCGGCACGCTCAAAGTAAGCGACGCGCGCATCCTCGTCCTCGACGAAGCGGACCGCATGTTCGACATGGGCTTCGCCCCGCAGATCAACCGCATCATCCGCTGCCTGCCCCGGGAGCGCCAGACCATGCTCTTCTCCGCCACCATCCCGGACGAAGTGATGAGGCTGGCCAGCCAGCACATGAAACTGCCCATACGCATAGAAGCGGCCAAGTCCGGCACGGCGGCCGCCAACGTGGTACAGGAACTGTACGTGGTGCGCACCGGCTCCAAACCCATGCTGCTGTCGAAGCTGCTGGAGAAATACGCCGGCACGGTGCTGATCTTCGTGGAAACGCGCTATGACGCGGCCAAGGTGGCCAGCATTCTCTCCTACATGGGACACTCAGTGGCCGAGATCCACTCCGACCGCACGATGGGCCAGCGCAAGGACGCGATGGCGGGCTTCAAGTCCGGCAAGTACCGCATCCTCGTGGCCACCGACATCGCCGCCCGCGGCATCGACGTCACCGGCATTGAGCTGGTCATCAATTACGAGCTGCCCAGCGAAGACGACGCCTACGTGCACCGCATAGGCCGCACCGGCCGCGCCGGCCAGCCCGGCCGCGCCATCACCTTCGCCACGCCCGAGCAGGGCGGGGACGTGCGCAGCATCGAGACCCTTACGGGCGTGCCGCTCACCCAGATGACCCACCCCGAAATCCCCGCTGAAACCCTCTGGGGCTATGACAAAGCGGCCACGGGGCGCGGCTGGAACCAGCGCACCTCCCGCAGGCCCGGCGGCGGCGGCCGGCGCAGATAGACTTGAGCCGTTAAAGCGAAGAAGGCCTCCCGGACAGGGAGGCCTTCTTCTTTTTGCGCTCAGGGACAGGCTATTCGAATTTGGAAACGGAAGACTTCAGGAACAGCTTGTCGAATTCGGCCTGGTAGGGGCCGACGTATTCAGGCGCCGTGGTGAAGATCGTGTTCTCGGTATTGCTGTTCTCGGCGGTGACGGTCCAGTTGAAAGAGCCGTTTATCAGCAGGCGGCCGTCGAGCACCGCGAACTTGTTGTGCATCTGGCCTTTCTCGAGCCGGCCGGTCTTGTAGCGCAGTTCCATGCTGCCGGTCTTGGCTTCCTGGGCGAAAGGGAACTTCTGCCCGATGAAGAGCAGCAGCTTCACGCGCACGCCCCTCGCCGACGCGCGCCTGAGGGCCTCCATGATGTTCTTTGAGGTGAAGGTGAACATGGCCACGTCCGCCTCGGAACGGGCGGCGTCGATGGCCCTGATGATCGCGGCCTCGGTGCCGCCGCGCGGGGAGAACGCGTAATCCGGAAGCAGGGTCCCGTTGAAGTTCACGTCCGGGGTGGGGTCCGCGGGGGGAGCGGAAGGTTTGGCCGCGCCGGCTTCGGGCTGCCCGGCGGGCCGGGCCTGGGCCCACATCCAGTCGAAATTCCTGCCGTAGCCGGACACGATATCCTGGTCCGCCGTGAACAGGATGTTCTCATAGCTGAAGGTTTCGGCGAAACCGCTCCAGTTGGCGGAGCCGGTCTGCAGCAGGACGCCGTCGAAAAGGGCGTATTTGCAGTGCATGGCGCCGGTGCCGCCGCGGCCGTGCATCGCGCGGGTCTCTATGCCGGAATCTATCACGGCCTGTATCTGCTTGCCGGCCTGGGGATAGACGTGGGCGTGGTCGAAGAGCACGCGCACCTTAACGCCGCGCTCCCTGGCCTTTAACAGCGCGGTCACCGTATCGTCTATCTGCAGGTTGTAGAGCGCCACGTCCAGGGTTTTCCTGGTGCGGTTTATGGCCTCCACTATGGGTTTGGCCAGCTGCTCCTCTTCGGTAAAAATATAGGCGGGAAGGCCCGACCAGTCGTAACTTCCTTTTTCGGGGACCGGCGTATAGAAAGGCGGCGGCACCGCCGGCACCGCCAGGGGCGGCAGGGTTTTAAGCGTCAGGGCTTCGAGCCCCGCGGGGGGGGCGGAAAAAACAACGGGAACCGCGATGAACAGCAGCAGCAGGGAACTGATAAATTTCTTCACTATGTGCCTCCGTCGCCAAGCGTGACTATAGCTATATGTTAACACCTGCCGGAGAGCGGCAAAAGAGGCTTTAGCCCCAGGCGGGGCGCGTTATTGGACCTACGGGCCGCTGGGGCCTATGGCCGATGGCAACCAGGCGGCATTTCTGTATAATTTACGATATGACACCCAAGCTCGGCGACCTGACGGTAAAAAAAGTGGAGCGGGAGGACGCAGAGTGGAAAACCCGCTACGACGCTTTTTACGCCGGGTGCGGCGTCAGGAAACTAGGCAGCAGGCCCCACGCCTATTTCGCGGCCTACGCCGGCAAGGAGCTGGCCGGGCACAGCGTTATCTATTTTGAAAAAGGCCGCTGGATAATGGACGGCCTGCGGGTAAAGGCGGAGTTCCGCGAGCTGGGCGTGGCCAAGCGGCTTACCGCGGCCCGCATCCGCTACGCCATCGAACAGGGGGCGAAGGAGATCTGGTACGCCTGCGAAGACGGCAACCTGGTCACCATCTGCTGCCACCTGCGCTTCGGTTTCGAAAAGATCTGCCCCGACAGCCACCGCTGCACCGCGGCCACGGCCCACTGGTACCGCCTGAAGATCACGCCTGAACTCAAACTGGAATACAGCGATAAATAAAAAAGACCCGCCCGGCGGGTCTTTGCGTTAAAGCGCGGCGCGCTCAGTCGGCGCCGTAGGCCTCCTGTTTCTCCAGGGAAACGGTCAGTTCCCCGGCCTTGAGCAGCTTCAGGTATTCCTTTGTCTGCTCGCTGGAAACCGCCAGGGTGACCGGCACCCGCTGCCCCGGCTGCAGCTGGTCGCTGTAGCCGTAGGCTTTGGTCCAGACGACGGCGCCGGCAGAGTCGCGGAAAACGAGGACGCCGTTAAAGGCGTAGTAGCGGCGGTTGGAAACGTTCTCGAATTCGAGGTACAGCTTGACCCCGATCTTCTCCTGCCCCACCACCTGTTTTTTCTTCAGGAGCTGAACGGCTATGGGCGCGGCCGGCCCTTTTTCTGCGGGAGCGGCCGCGGCGCCGGCGGAGCCGCCGCCTTCTTCCAGCCTGCTTACCCGCTTCTCAACTTTAGAAACGCGCTTTTCGAGGCCGGTCAGGCGTTTCTCCGTTTTGGTCTGGGAGAAGGCCGGGCTGACCGCCAGCAACAGGGCCAGGCAGAAGTAAAATCTCATTTGTAAATTATAGCACTACCTACGCCGCCCCATATATGGGATAATGGTATATGACCGACACAACAACAACACCCGCCGCGGGCTTTTACGGCCTGGGCATAGCTCCCAAACTCCTCGAAGCTTTAGACAAACTTAAGTTCAAGGTTCCCACTCCCATACAGCAGAAAGCCATCCCCGTGGCCTCTGAAGGCAAGGACATGGTGGGCATAGCCCAGACCGGCACCGGCAAGACCATCGCGTTCGCCATCCCCATGATACAGCAGCTGGCCGCCAAAGAGGGCAAAGCCCTCGTGCTGGTGCCTACCCGCGAGCTGGCGCAGCAGGTGGCCGAAGTGGTAAAACAATTCGCCCCGATCATGGGCATGCAGACCGCCGTGATCATAGGCGGCGAAAGCCTGGGCCGCCAGCGGCAGGAGCTGTTCCGCAGGCCGCGCATCATAATCGCCACCCCCGGCCGCATGATAGACCACATAGCCCAGCGCAACGTCGTAATGTCCGACGTGCGCGTGCTGGTGCTGGACGAAGCGGACCGGATGTTCGACATGGGGTTCGCGCCCCAGATAAACAAGATCATCGCCTGCCTGCCCAAAGAGCGCCAGACCATGCTTTTCTCCGCCACCATGCCGGACGAAATAATGAAACTGGCTTCCGCCCACATGAAGCTGCCTATCCGCATAGAGGTGGCCCGCTCCGGCACCGTGGCCGACAAAGTGGACCAGGAGCTTTTTATCGTAAGCCGCGGGGACAAACTTCCCCTGCTCACCAAGATCCTGGATAAATACTGGGGCAGCGTACTTATGTTCGTGCGCACCAAGCATAACGCCAAAAAGCTGGCCAAAGAACTGCGCGATAAAAAGCACAGCGCGGCGGAGATCCACTCCAACCGCTCGCTGGCCCAGCGCCGCGAAGCCCTGGAGGGCTTCAAAGCCGGCAAATACCGCATCCTGGTGGCCACGGATATCGCGGCCCGCGGCATAGACGTGACCGGCATAGAGCTGGTGATAAATTACGACCTGCCAGACGAGGACGAGAACTATATCCACCGCATAGGCCGCACCGGCCGCGCCGGGCAGCCCGGCCGGGCCATCACCTTCGCCGCCCCGGACCAGGGCCGCGACGTGCGCAACATAGAGCGCCTCATGCGCATGCAGCTGCCGGTCTCGGTACACCCCGACATCGTGCCGGCCAGCTTCGGCTTCAGCCACAACGGCGGCGGCCAGCACCAGCCCGGCGATAAGCGCCGCCCCGGCACCAGGACCTCTTCCCGGCTTGGCTCGCCGGCCAGACCTCCGCGCGAAGCCCAGCCCGAAGCCGCGCCCGCGCAGATCTCCCACCTGCCGGAACCCGGCGAAAAGAATTACAACCGTGAACCGGAGCCCCAGGCGCCGCCCAGGCGCGAACGCCCGGCTCCCTCGCGCGGCAATTTCAGCCGCGGGCCCTCGCGCCCGCAGGCGGGCGGACAGCGGCGCGGCCAGTCAGGCCCTCCCCGCGAAAGCTCTTTCAACCGCGAACCGCGCGGGGACTCGCGCCCCGGTTACGGCGCCAGGCCCGGCCCCCGCGGACCGCAGAACAGGCCGGAACGCAGGGACGCGCGCCCGGGTTACGGCGCAAGGCCGGCAGGAGCCCGGCCCGGGCCCAACCGCTACGGGGTAGACCCGGCCAAGCGCAGCAGGATCGTGAGCCCTTCGCCTTATTTCGAGGAACCTTCGCGCAGGCCTCCGGCCCGCGGCAACAGGACCGACCGGCCCAGGACCGAACAGCCCGGCAAGCCCGCGGCGGGAAGCTGGTTCTCCCGGTTCCTGAAGAAGAAAAAAGAAGACTACAAGAGCGAATAAGCGACAGCGCCCGAAAAGATCCCCGCGCAGTATGGCGGGGATCTTTTATTTGCGCCCCTATAAACTCCTGCCGGCACTAACATTCCGCCCGTATTTTTTGTATATTTGCCTAATAGGAGGGGGAATGACCGCTGAAGCCGAGAATCCTTATGAACGTTTTTTCAATGTCCTGTCGACCATGCTCGGCACGGTCTCCTTCGACGGCTCCTTCAGGGAACTGAACCGCGCCTGGGAGACCCAACTGGGCTTCAGCGCCCGGGAAATGGCCGGAAAGCCCTGCCTGGACTTTATCCACCCCGACGACCGCGAACGCGTCGCCGATCACCAGAAAAAGCTCATCGCCGGAGAGAAAAAGGAACTCTTCGAAGCCCGCTTCGTCTGCAAGGACGGCAGCTGCAAATGGCTGTATATGCGCTGCACGGCCGACCCTGAAAAAAACCTGTTCTACGCCGCCGCTACCGACATCACTGCGCGCAGACTTACCGAAGACGCGCTCCGGGAAAGCGAAACCACCCTGCGCAAGATCCTGGACCGGGCCCCGATGTCCATGTCCATCGTAAGCATGGACGGGACCATAGAATATATTAACAGCAAGGCCGTGGAGACCTTCGGTTTCCCGCACGAAGAGATCCCGAATATGGACAGGTGGTGGACGCTGGCCTACCCGGATGAAAAATACAGGAAGGAAGTCTCGGCGAGATGGATGGGCCGCGTTCAGAAAGCTCTTGAGGAGAAAACCGAGATCAATGGCGGGGAATACCTGGTAACCTGCAGGGACGGCTCGCTCAAGACGGTGTTCATCTTCGGCGTAATAGCCGCCGGCAAGGTCTTCGTGATGTTCGACGACATTACGGCCCGGGTGAAGGCGGAGAAGGCCCTGAGGGAGAGCGAGTTTACACTGCGCCGCATCCTGGACCAGGCCCCCATCTCCATAGCCATAGCCGACATGGAAGGGAAAATAGAGCACATAAACCGTAAATTCAGCCAGACTTTCGGCTACCGGCACGAGGAGATCCCGACCCTGCAGAGCTGGGCGCTGAAAGCCTACCCGGAGGAGGCCTACCGCAATAAACTCCTGGCCCATTGGGCGGGACTGATAGAGAAGGCCGGCAGGACCAACGGGGAGATCGAAGGCGGGGAATACCGCGTGGTCTGCAAAGACGGCACGGCGAAGACGGTCCGGATATACGGCGTCGTCACCGCCGATAACAAAGTGGTTTCACTGCTGGAAGACGTGACCGCCCGGGTTGAGACGGAGAAGGGCCTGCGGGAAAGCGAGAGCCGCTACCGCGCCATGGTGGAAACGACCCGCACCGGCTACGTGATCATCAACAAGGAAGGGCGCGTACTGGACGCCAACACCGAATACGTGCGCCTGACCGGCCACAGGGACCTGAAAGAAGTGCTGGGCAGGAGCGTGCTGGAATGGACCGCGGACTACGAGAAGGACAAGAACGCCGCCGCGGTGGCGCAATGCGCCAAAGACGGCTACATCTGGAATTTAGAGGTGGATTACGCCGGAGAATCAGGGCGCATAATCCCGGTAGAGGTCAACGCCACGGTCATACAGAAAGACGGCGTGCCGCAGATAATGTCCCTGTGCCGCGACATCACCGAACGGCGCCGAGCGGAGGCGGAGATAAAAAAACTGAACCAAGAACTGGAAAAGCGCGTCCAGGAGCGCACGGCCCAGCTGACCGCGGCCAACGAAGAACTGGTGGCCGAGATCTCGCAGCGCCTGCAGGCGGAGCACACCAAGGACAACCTCCAGGAGCAGCTGCTCCAGTCGCAGAAGCTGGAAGCGGTGGGCCGCCTGGCCGGGGGCATAGCCCACGACTTCAATAATATCCTTGTTTCCATAAGCGGCTACGCGGAGCTCCTGCTGGACACCATGCCGCCGGGCGCGCCCGCCAGGGCCGACCTGTCGGAGATCCTGCTGGAGACGGAGAGAGGGGCCGCCCTGACGCGGCAGCTCCTCACCTTCAGCACAAAACAAAAGATCAAGATGGAAGTGCTGGACCTGAACGGCATCGCGATCGGCAGCGAAAAAATGCTTAAGCGCCTTATAGGGGCCAACATGCACCTGGAGACCCGGCTTGCCCCCGGGCTCTGGCGCGTAAAGGCCGACCCCGGGCAGATCTCCCAGGTGATAATCAACCTGGTGATAAACGCCAGGGACGCCATGCCCGACGGCGGCAGGATAATAATGGAAACGCGCAACGCGGAGGTGGGCCCTGGGGACGGCAAGATGCGCCTCGCGCCGCCGCCCGGCCAATACGCGGAGCTGTCCGTGACCGACACAGGCTGCGGGATGACCCCCGAAACTCTGGGGCATCTGTTCGAACCGTTCTACACCACGAAAAAGCCCGGGCAAGGGACCGGCCTGGGGCTTTCCACGGTCTATGGCATAGTCAGCCACTCCGGCGGCGGCATAGCGCTAGACAGCGGGCCCGGGCGCGGCACCGTGTTCAGGATCTATTTCCCGCGCGCTGATTAGACCGTTAAACGATCCCCGGCCGCTAATGCCGGGCATTTTCCTTAATTAAAAAACCGCAAGTGTTTTGGGCTTAGGCCTGGCGATCGGCACCCGGCCGGCCGCTTTTTGCAGCACCCGGCGCGAACCGCTGTTGAGGGGGACCACGTCCTTGTTCGGGATATCCGCGGAAAAATAATAGTACACCGGGCCCAAGCCGCGGGACCGGGGGGCCTCGGCCACAACGCGCGGCAGCCCGTCCGGACCGGCCTCCTCGGCCCACGACAGGGCGGCGGGGTTCGCGCCGCGCGCGGCGGCATCGCGCATTATCGCGCTTTCCAGGGGCGAGCCCGGCAAACCGAAAGTTTTCACGAACAGAACAGGATCCGGCCTGGGCGCCGCCGGCTCCGCTTTAGCCCTCCTGTCCGGAAACGAGAAATTTACCTGGTGAGCGCCCTGAACGATTACCCATTGCGCGGCGCGGTAAAGGCCTATGAATGCCGCCCCGGCCACGAGAACGGTGAGTATAACCGTACGGGCCGGGTGGGCGGCCGCGCGGGCGGCGGCGGGAACACCGGGAGCATGCTTCAGTTCGTCCCTTAGACCTGAGACGTCCTGGTCCAGCTGTGAGAGCTTTTCCAGCAGCGCCCGTTGTAAATTATTTTCCTCTTCTATGGCTGTTTCAGTCCGGGCTACGCGTTCAGAGAGCGGGGCCAGGTCTGAGTGAATCGAGGCGTCCTGCTTATCTACGGCCTCCTTGAGCTGCTCCAGCGCGTTTTCAGCCAGGTCGAGCTTGGCGCTCAGCGGCTCCATGGAAACCGCGGCGGGCCGCACACGCACGTCCGCGGCTATCTCCTCTATTTCGCGTTCCGCCTGGTCGAGTTTGCGGTTCAGCGGTTCGAGTTCGGAATGGATACGGGATTCCTGCAGCGCCACGCTGTCGCGCAGCTCGCCCAATTTTTTTTCTATCGCCCCCAGGTTCGTATTCAGCGGCTCTATGGCGCCGGTGCCGGCCTTGGCGGCGGGGGCGCGCAGCAGCTGGTCCAGCTTGCTGTTGATCTGCGCTATAACAGCAGCGTCCTCCGGCGCGGCAGCGGGGGCAGAGACCAAGACGGGCTCTTCGGTAAGGCGGGGCGGCTGCCGGGCAGCCTTCGGGTAGTCGGGGAAAAAGCAGGCGGCCAATTCGGGAAAAGATACGGCCCTTTTCCATTGGCGGTCCCCGGCGTTGTGCCCCGCATCCTCCGGGCAGGCCCAGGTAGTCACTGAAAACCCTTTGATCCCGGCCAGTTTTTCCGGCTCGAGCGGGCCGAAGATATCGCTGTTAATGGAGATCCAGTATCGCATAGTCGCTCCCCTCCCAACCCGTATAACACAAAAAAACTCCGCGCTTGTCAACAGCGCGGAAGAGGCCGACCGCGGGGAGGAGCCCGGAGCTATTTGCGGTTATACCAGCCGAGGAGGAGGCCGAGGGCCAGCGACCAGACCGCGGCCAGGCCTATGCGGAGGTCGGGTGGCAGCAGGAAGGTGACGGTGTGAGCCGGCACCCAGAACCAGAGCAGCGACAGCAGCCCCTTGTCCAGGTTGGCCCAGTTAGGCGCGCCGTCTATCGTATTGTCTATGAGGCGGTGCACTATCACCAGGAACGGCCCGAACTGCAGGTTCATCGCGAGAGAGACGGCGAAAGCTTTGCCGGGCGCGCCCAGCTCCGGCACCAGGCCATGACTTACGAGCCCGTCCACAAAGGCTACAAAACCGGTAAAAGCGTATTTGATACAGACGGCCAGCGCTGCCCAGCCCAGCATCCGGAGCAATGTGCCCCGCAGGCCGAAAGGAGAGAAGAAGCGCCGCGCGCCCAGCCACTTGGACGCGGCTTCGCCCAGGGTCCCCAGCACGGCGAACTGCGCCATGGCGGTGGTTATAGGATAAGCCTTAACAAGTTGTATGTACCAGTCCATATAACTATTATCGCAATTTTAAACCGCTGCCTGAAGCCCTGCCGCGGCGCTTATAGTATAAAAAGCCGCGGGTCCCGGCAAGGAACCCGCGGCCTGTCAGCTTTTTCCTACCCTAGCTTTATTCCCGCAAGCCGCTCCGCCAGCTGGGCCACGTATTTGCCCTGGAACCTGGCCCCGTCCAGTTCGTTCTTGCTGGGCAGTCTCTCGCCCTGGCCGCCGGCTATGGTAGAAGCGCCGTAGGGGGAACCGCCCGTGATCTCGCCTATGCCCATCTGCCCCTGGAAGGCGTAGGGCAGCCCGGCTATGACCATGCCGTGGTGCAGCAGGTTGGTGTGGAAAGTAAGAATGGTGGACTCCTGACCGCCGTGCTGGGTGGCGGAGGAAGCGATGACGCCGCCGACCTTGCCGACCAGGGCCCCCTTGGCCCACAGCCCGCCGGTAGAATCCAGGAACTGCCGCATCTGGCCGCACATGTTGCCAAAGCGGGTGGGCGTGCCGAAAATTATGCCGTCGGCCGCCGCCAGGTCTTCCGGAGCGCAGACGGGCACCGCGGCCTGCGCTTTCTGCGCGTTGAGCGCGCCCATTTTACCCAGCACTTCCTCCGACAACGTCTCCGGCACGCGTTTGATTACTACTTCCGCGCCCTTCACGCTTTTGGCGCCTTCGGCAGCGGCCTTGGCCATTTCGTAAATATGGCCGTACATGGAATAATAAACGACGAGTATTTTCATGGTTTTCTCCTTGAATGTAAAAAACGGACCCTCCAACAGAAGAATCCTATATCTTTAGCCCCATGCGGTCAAGATTTGTATAATTTTACACGGAGCACACTTCAGGAGAGGGGAAACTATGGCAAACAAACAACAGGGCGTGCAGTGGGACCTTACAAGTTATTTCCCGGCCTTCAACGGCCCGGAGATGATAAAATTTAAAAAAAAGCTGGCCGCCGACATCGCGGCCCTCCAAAAAAAAGCCTCCAAACTGGCCCCGCTCTCGCCCAAGACGGCCGCGGCCTGGGAAACCCTGCTGCTGGCCGCCGAAGACGCGGAAATGCGCCTCGGCCACATCAGTTCCTACGTCGGCTGCCTTGAAGCCGCCCACGCCGACAAGGATGAATACGCCGCCGAAAGCGCCAAACTTTCCTCGCTGCTCGCCGAATACTCCAAGTTCGGCGTAGACATGCTGCGCGCTTTCAAAGAAGTGCCGGAAAAAGTCTTTGCCGCGTTCCTAAAGCGGCCGAAGCTTAAAGGGACGGAGCATTCGCTTAAGCGCACGCGGGAGTCGGCTAAGCGCACCATGACTCCGGCGGAAGAGAAACTGGCCGCGGACCTGGGCGTGGACGGCTTCCAGTCCTGGGAACGGCTCTACAACAAGATCTCCGGCAAGCTCGAATTCGACATGCAGTGGCCCGACGGCCGAAAGGAGCGCCTGCCGATCTCCCGCTGGCGCGCGCTGATGTCCGACACCGACCGCCGCACGGGCCGCGCCGCCTTCGAGGGCGGCAACAAGGCCTGGGCAAGCATTGAAGACTCCTGCGCCGCCGCCCTGAACGCGCTGGCGGGGACCCGCCATACGCTTTACCGCCACCGCGGCGTGAACCATTTCCTCGACCAGGCTTTGTTCGGGGCCGGCATCAAGCGCTCCACGCTGGACGCCATGTACGCCGCCGTGAACAGGAACCTGGAGCCGGTGCGCGAGATACTGCGGGTGAAAGCCGCGGCCCTGGGCAAGAAAGGCATAGCCTTCTTCGAGCGCGAGGCCCCGCTGCCGCTCAAGGATTCCGGGACCTATACCTGGGAGCAAGGCTCCGCCAAAGTGGAAGGCGCTTTCAGCCGGGTGTACCCCGCGCTCGGACGCTACTACAAGGACTTCCTGGCGAAAAAGCATCTTGAGAGCGAAGCCCGCCGCGGCAAGCGCCCCGGCGCCTTCTGCACGGGCTCGCATTTGATCAACGAGGGCCGGGTTTACATGACCTTCAACGGCACGCTGGGCGACGTGAACACGCTGGCGCACGAGATGGGCCACGCCTGGCACGGCCACCTGATGAAGGACCTGCGCCCCTGGGCCAGCGAATATCCCATGACGCTGGCGGAGACCGCCTCCATCTTCGGCGAGCACCTGCTTTCCGAAGGCATACAGAGCGACCCCGCCATCAGCGAGGCGCAGAAACTGATACTGCTCGACGAATACCTGACCGGCGCGGCCGTGACCATCCTGGACATCACCGTCCGCTTCGAGTTCGAGAAGGCCTTCTACGAGGAACGGCAGAAGGGAGAAGTTTCCGTAGCCCGGCTCAAGGAATTAATGACCGCCGCGCAGCAGCGGATCTTCGGCGACGCGCTGGAACCGGGCGGAGAGGATTCCTTGTTCTGGGCGTCCAAACTGCATTTCTACATAGCCGGGGTTTCCTTCTATAACTTCCCGTACACCTTCGGCTTCCTGATGGCGGCCACGCTGTTCCGCAAGTTCAAGGCAGAAGGCCCCGCCTTCCTGCCCAAGTACGAAGCCTTCCTGCGGCTGACCGGCTCGGACACGGCGGAAGCGGTGGCAAAGCGCAGCCTCGGCGCGAACCTCGGCGACCCGGCCTTCTGGGAAACCGCGATAAAAGGCCTGGCCGAACCGCTGGCCCGCTACAAGGCGCTGCTCGAGGCCAATAAGGTCAAGGCATGAAATTCAAACTGCCGCATTTCCTGCTGGCGCTGTACGCAGTCCACTTCACGGTGTTCGGCCTGAGCCCGTACAGCCGCGAAGTCTGGGTAGCGGAGAACATCCCCATGCTGATCATAGTGCTGGGCCTGGCCGGCACCTACCGCAGGTTCGCCTTCTCCAACACGTCCTACCTGATGATGAGCGTGCTGGTGTTCCTGCACACGCTGGGGGGGCATTATACCTTCGAGCGGGTGCCGTTCGGCTTCATAACGGACCTGTTCGGCTTCACGCGCAACCACTTCGACCGCATCGCCCACTTCTCGGTGGGGTTCTACGCCTACCCGATAGCCGAATACATCTACCGCAAAGGGCTTACGGCCTCCAAAGGCCTGCTGGCTTTTACCGGGATCACGGCCATCTTCACGGTAGCCGCGGTTTACGAGATCATAGAGTGGTGGTACGCCGCCTCGGCAGACCCCGCGGCCGGCCTGGCCTTCCTGGGCAGCCAGGGAGACCTGTGGGACGCCCAGAAGGACATGCTGTCCGACGGGCTGGGCTCGATCTGCGCCTCGCTGTTCTTCCTGTTCCATTATCCTGTCAGCAAAACGGAGACCTCGCTATGAACGACATCGATTTCACCCTCAGGCCTTTCCGCAAGGGCGACGAGCCGTCCCTGGCCGCCAACATCAACAGCAGGAAAATAGACCGCTACACCATCAATATCCCCTACCCGTATAAACCCGAGAACGCGCGGCAGTGGGTAGCCCTCAACGTTAAAGAGGACAGGAAGAAGCTCCCAGGCATGCGGAATTTTGTGATAGACGTGGAGGGAAAAGTTATAGGCAGCGTGGGACTGTCCGGCATCAGGACCGCCCATCGGGCCGAGATAGGCTATTGGCTGGCGACGAAATACTGGGGCCGCGGCATAACCACCGCCGCCGTAGAAATGGTCACGGCCTACGCCTTCAAAGAACTGGGCCTGCGCCGGGTCTACGCTTATGTCGTGCCGGCGAATAAAGCTTCTGTCGGCGTCCTTAAGAACTGCGGCTACGAATATGAAGGCCTGATCCGCAAGCACAGCATGAAGCACGGAAAACCGCACGACGTGCTGCTCTTCGCCAAAACCAGGTAGAAAGCCGTCCAAAAAAAGGAAGCGCCGGGGAAATCCCCGGCGCTTCTTTTTATCAGCGGGTAAAAGCTCAGTCGTCGGTGGTGATGCCGTTGAAGAAACCGCGGTTCAGCACGGTCTCGCCGGCAGCCTCGCCGGAGGCTTGCGGCTTTACGCCGGTCCAGTATTTGGGGCTGAGCATGGTGCCGGTATTGAGGTAGGTCTGGTCGGCGGAGTAGATCACGTTGCAGTCGCGCTTGTAGGGCATCTCGGGGCAGCCGAACTTGCTGAACACGGCGTAGCGGTAATCGAAACCGCCCTCGCCCGCGGCCAGGCGGCCCTGCGAGGAGAAATACTTGAAGCCGACCACGCTGGCGTCGTATTTGGGCAGCACCTTGCCGGCCTTGTTGATGTAGCCGATGAACGCCACGGCGTGCCCGGTCCTGGTGGTACGGTTGATGTTGACGAAGTCGCCGGGCTTCAGGTTCTCGAAAAGGCGGCGCTCGCCCATGCCGAAATTAATAAGAGCGTCGGCCGTGCCGTCGGCGTTGAACTCGTGGTTGACCCAGATATGCCCCTTCAGGTCGGTAATGGCCAGGCCTTCGAAACTGCGCTTGGGCAGGTAGTAATAAACGGAAAGGTCGCCGGTTTCCTTCGCGTAGATCTCGTAGGCGGTAAGGATTATCTCCATCTGGGCGGCCACGCACATGGTAAGCGGGGCGTGCCGGGCGGGAATGACGCCGAAGGTGTTGTAGGTGATGTCGTGGGTGAGGATAGAGTTGATGTCGTAGCCGAGCAGGCCGTAGTTCTTATAGAGATGATCTATGGCCTTGAGGATATAGGCGTTGAAGTATTTCTCCTCAGGCTGGGGATCGGCGCGCAGCGGCACCGAAACGGCGGGGGAGAAGGGGACGGGAAGCTCTAGGAGGACCCGCAGCGTCACGCTTTCCAGGTTGAAGGCGGGCTGCGCGGCGCGCGCCCCGTTGGGCAGCAGGAAAAGCAGGGGAAGAAGGAGTTTGATCATTGACATTGCATTCGCAGGTGCCGTATCAGGGCCTATGGCCATCAGACGGCCATTCCTCAAGTCAGCCGTCAAGCCTAATTATACAACTTACGGGAACCCGGTCAATACGCTGTAGTTAAGGTTTAGGGGCAGGTGTGACGCCCTGCACGCAGATCACGGCTTTGGACTTGCCGTTGGCGCGCACCAGCGCGTAAACCGTCTTTGCGTCCGCCTTGGAAAGGCGGATGCAGCCGTGGGAGGCGGGCCGCCCCAGCATGGCCTCGGCGTTGGTGCCGTGCATGGCGATATTGCCGTTGAAGAAGATGCTGTTGGGCATGGGCGCTTTGTTGTAAAGGCTGGAATAGTGCATTTCCTCTATAAAGTCGGGGGCGTAGCAGCTGCCGCTGCCGGGGGTAGCGTGCTCCGGCGGCAGGCCGGAGGAGATCTTGAATTCCTTGTTAGTGCCGGAGGAGACCACCACGAGGCGCTGACGGGTGAGGTCCACGGTCAGCTTCACCGCGGCCGCCTCTATCCGCTTGGGGTCCGTTATCTTGAAGCGGGAAGGCTGGAGCCCGAAAGCCGCGCCGACTTCCTGCGGGGAATGCTCGTCGATGAAAGCGGCGGGGTCGGCCAGGGCCTCGGCGCGCAGCCGCGCGACAAGTTCCTCGCCGGACAAAACCTCGGGGACGCTGCCGGGCTGGGCCAACTGGCCGTCTGAAAGGCCCAGGGCGGGAAGCTGGCGCTTAACGCTGACAAAATCCATGCTGAAAACGGGAACAGAACCGAAAATCATTATAAGCAGGCTAAGAAATGTCTTCATTTGTAGTCTCCTCACGCTCTTAATACCTGTAAACTGTATCTTTAATCCGGCCGAGCCCGAATGAGCCAAAAGCCCCATCAGCGGCAAGTCTTTTGCCGGCATCAGGATAGGACCTTAGGCTGGATAAAAGGACCCTTTATGTTTCCAGGTCAGGGTATGCGCCCGATGAGGCGGAGGATGGCGTCCAGGATGGTAAGGGGATGGGGGGGGCAGCCGGGGATATAGAGGTCCACCGGGATGTCCTCCGGGATACCGACGCATTCCTCGTGGCCCGCGTAAGGGCCGCCGGAAATGGCGCAGGCCCCGCAGGCTATGACCACCTTGGGGGAAGAAACCGCGAAATAGGTTTTACGCAGCGCCAGTTCCATGTTCCTGGTGACCGGGCCCGTCACAAGAATACCGTCCGCGTGGCGCGGCGAAGCGACGAACTGCACGCCGAACCGGCCGAGGTCCCAGCCGATGGTCTGCAGCACGTTGCAGTCCGCTTCGCAGGCGGCGCAGCCGCCGGCGCTGACCTGGCGCAGCCGGAATGAGCGCCCGAAAATACGCCGGAGGTCCGCTCCCAGGGTCTCGGCCCGCTTGAAATCGCTCTCCGTTATCATCAGATTTTGCCGGGCGCTCGCGCAGAGCCGGTAGTCCTGCGTGAACTCTACCGCCTCCGGCGCCGCCTGGGCGCAGGCCCCGCAGAACACGCAGCGCCCCAGGTCCAGCGCCGGGTTCGCGCCGGCCGAGATAGCGCCGTAAGCGCAGGCCGCCGCGGCCGCCTCGAGTTTCAGGGACTTAAGTTTAGGCAGGCCCAGATACCTGGCCGGCAGTTTGATATCCGCCGACGGGAACTCCATGGTCCGGTAGCCCTGCCTGAACCGCGCGATCAAAGCCTTTATCATAGGTCACGCCCGCAATAGGAAAGGTTGAAACTTTTGTTGCACAGCGGGAAATCCGAGATCTCGCCGCCGCGCAGCGCCATGGCCAGCCCCTGCCAGTTATGAAAAGACGGGTCCACGACCTTATAATGACGCAGCTTGCCGTCCGGGCCGGTGACGGCGAAATGGCAGATCTGCCCGCGCCAGCCCTCGATCAGGGAAATGGCCGCGCTGTCGGGCCTCAACTGACCGCACGCGGCCTCTACGGGGCCGGCGGGCAGGTTCTCCAGCCAGCCGCGCACGAGCTCCACGGACTTCTGTATCTCCAGCCAGCGCACGTAAGCCCTGGAGTAAACGTCTCCGCTGCCCGAGACGCTAAGGGTGAAATTCTCGTAAGGCCCGTAAGGGAAATTGCGCCGCGTATCCAGCCCCACGCCGGAAGCGCGCGCAGCCGGTCCCACGAGCCCGAGGCCTTCGGCCGCTTCTTTGGAAACCGTGCCGGTGCTTTCGAACCTGTCGCAGACCGAACCGGTGTCCCACAGCAGGGAGACCGCGTTCTCAACGTCGCGGTAGGTGCGCTCCAGGCGCAGCAGAAGTTCCTTGAGAAGCGCGTCGTCCAGGTCGAACGCCGCGCCGCCCGGCTTGAACATGCTGCGGCCGAAACGGTTGCCGCAGACAAGGGCCGTCATGTTGAGGAAATCTCCGCGCAGACGGCCGCAGAAAGAAGCCGTGGGCAGGTAAGCCACGTCCCCGGCCAGCGCCCCGAGGTCGCCGGTATGGTTGGCCAGCCGTTCCAGCTCCAGCATGACGCCGCGCAGCGCCTGAGCGCGGGGAGGCACGTTGACGCCGGAGAGCGCCTCGACGGCGCCGCAGTAGGCCCAGGCGTGGCCTGCCGTAGTATCTCCGGCCAGCGTTTCGGCGTAATGAAGGGACCGCTTGTCCGGGCCACCGATAAATCTTTTTTCTACGCCCCGGTGCTGATACCCCAGCATGATCTCCAGGTGGAAAACCCGTTCTCCGTGGCACTGGAACCGGAAGTGCCCCGGCTCGATAACCCCGGCGTGCACGGGGCCCACGGCCACCTCGTGCACCTGGCTGCCGTGCACGGTGAAGTAATCGGCTACGCCCGGCACGGCGCCCGGGGTGTTAAAGCGTATGGGCTTGAGCCAGGGATGCCCTTCGGGCTTGAGGCCGCTCTGTTCCCAGATCTCGCGCTCGAAAAGATGCAGCTGCGGGAAAGAGGGGGTAAGCGCCCGCAGCGGGCCGGTAAAAAGGGCGGAGTAGACTTCCACGCGGCTTTCCCGGTCGAAACCCACGGCCATCACCAGGCGGTGCGCCGTCCCCTCTGGCAAGGCGAAATAAGCCAGCGCCCGGCCGCCGGCGGCCAGGCGGGAAGCCGCCGTCTCCAGGAAGAGCGCGGGGTCCAGGTCGACGGCGCCGAAATTGAAAGAGGAAAGGTGGTCTATCTTCATAGCCCGGCTCCCGCCGCGCCGCCTAGCCCGGCCGCGGCGCTTTCCAGCAGCATATTGAGCCACCCGGGCAGGTAAAGGCCGAGCGAGACGACGATCACGAAGAATACCGCGGCGGGAACCAGCATGCCGCGCGGTTCCTCGAAAGGTTTTTCTCCGGCCTTAGCCTCGCGCTCGCCGAAAGTCATGGCGATAAAAACTTTTGCCATCCCGGCGAAGAGCACGGCCAGGAAGAACAGGTAGCCGCCCGCCAGCCAGTAGTGCCCGAGCCGTATCGCCTCTTTAAGCACCAGGAATTTGGCGAGGAAGATGCCGGAGGGCGGCATGCCGGTTATGAGGAAGAAGCCGGCCAGCCAGAGCACGGCCGTAGCGGGGGCGCGGCGCCAGAGGCCGCGCACGTCGGCGATGCGCTTGGTCTTTTCGGAGGCCAGCACCACGCCGGAGGTAAAGAACAGGCCGGCCTTGGTCAGCGAATGGCTGAGCGCGCCCAGCATGGCGCCGAAAGCCGCCCCGCCGCCCAGGCCCGCGCCCAGCGCCAGGATCCCCATATGCTCTATGCTGGAATAGGCGAGCAGGCGCTTATAGTCCCGCTGGCCCAGCATAAAGAGCGCCGCCGTAAGGATGGATAAAAAACCGAAAAGCATAAGGATGCCGCCGGTGAAATCGGCCAGCCCCGCCTCGGCGCAGACGGCGTTGGCGCGCAGGATGCCCAGGAAAGCGCAGTTGAGCAGCGCCCCTGAAAGCAGGGCGGACACCACGGCCGGAGCCTCGCTGTGAGCGTCCGGCAGCCAGGTATGGAAGGGGGAAAGGCCCATCTTGGTGCCGTAGCCGACAAAAAGGAACAGGAAAGCCGCCTTCAGCAGCGGCTTGTCCAGGGCCGCGGCGTTGTAAAACAGCGCCGGCAGGTCCAGGCCGGCGCCGGTCTTAAGCCCGGCGGCGCCGAGGAAGAGGTTGCCCATAAGGGCCAGGGCGATGCCTACGGAGCAGATGAGCAGGTACTTCCAGGTGGCCTCCAGAGAGCGCTTGTGCCGGTGGAAATAAATGAGGGGAGCGCTCAGCAGGGTGGTGGCCTCCACCAGCGCCCAGAGCAGACCCATATTGCGGCTGGCCGTCACGGCGGTCATGGCAGCCAGGAAGAGCAGCAGGCAGCCGGTAAAAACGGTCTCGGGGGCGTTATTGAAGATGAAGCCGGCGTCGGCGTCTTCGCCAGGGTCGCGCTTCTCCGCGGCCAGGTAGGCGACGGCGTAATGCGCCGCGCCCAGGAACAGCAGCGAAGTGATGCCGATGAAGAAAAGCCCGAGCGCGTCGTAGGCGAACCAGGCCGGGGCGTGGTCGCGCGGGGAAAGGCCGCCGAAATAACCTGAGAAAAGATTCAGTCCCATGCCGTAACGGACGTGCATCCAGACGGTAAGCGCGGTAAGCAGGAAATGGAGGCGCGCCGTCCATTGCAGCAGCGCGCGGCGGGCTTTGTCGTTCCTTATTATAAAGGCGGTCACGCCGGCGGCCAGCGGCAGCGTCATCATCAGGGTTATCATTTGCCGTACTCCCCGCGGCGCCAGTCGCTCAGTTCCGAAAGCTCGGCGGTGTCGATATGGTCGAATTCGCGGCTGATATGGAAGATGGCTATGCCCATCACGAACACGGCGACGAAGACGTCCAGCAGGATGGCCAGTTCCACCATCATCGGCTGTTCCACGAACAGCGCCAGGCCGAAGATATAGATGCCGTTCTCTATCACCAGGTACCCGAGCACCTGCGTGATGGCCTTGCTGCGCGTGGTGATGAGCAGGAAGCCGGTGAAGATGGTGGCGAGCGAGGCGGGCACGATCCAGGCCACCTGCGTCTCGGGCAGCGGCAGGCGCGAGCCCATCCACGACGAGGCGATGAAAGCCCCGATACAGAGCAGGATGGAGGCGGGGTAGCTGATAAGCGGCTCCACGTCCTTGCGCGCGCCGCTCTTGTCGCGGGCCCGCATGAGCAGCCAGGGGAACACCGCGCCCTTAAGCGTAACGATCACGGCGGCGAACAGCAGGGCCCGCGTGTGCGGCGCCCCCGCGCCGGCCATGAGCGGCAGCAGGCCCGCCACCACGCCCTGCACGGCCACCAGCCTGATGCAGGAGGAAAGCGAGCCGGTCACCGCCAGCGCCAGGTCGAGCAGTATAATAAGGACGATAATGAGTTCGGCGAATGTGTGCATTAAAAGTTATCTTCCCATCTGGAATATCAAAGCCAGCGCCGAGAAAGCGAAAGCGGTAATGAGCATATACGGCACCTTGGTCAGGCGCAGGCGCCCCATCGCCGACTCGACCACGCCCACCGCGGCGGCCACGGCCGCCATCACCAGCAGGAACAGCCCGCAGTCCGTAGCCCACGAACCCGAGTGCCGCGGCAGCACCATGCAGCCGATCAGGGAACCGAACACCCACAGTTTCAAAGAGGCGCCGTAAAGGATATACGCCAGTTCCGGGCCGCTGTGGTCCAGCACCATCACCTCGTGGATCATCGTAAGCTCCAGGTGGGTGTTGGGGTCGTCGG
The DNA here is from genome assembly GCA_001799615.1 of Elusimicrobia bacterium GWA2_61_42. Classification (GTDB taxonomy): domain Bacteria; phylum Elusimicrobiota; class Elusimicrobia; order Elusimicrobiales; family UBA9959; genus UBA9959. The sequence goes on from MGTU01000008.1 coordinate 33,639, forward strand.
CCGGCACGCGGGAATTTTCGGCCAGCAGAACTATGAAGAAAGAAGCCGTCAGCAGGGCCAGCACCGGGGCCGCCACGCGCCAGGTATCCCCGGTGAGGGCGCCGAACATCCCGGCCAGCGAGGTCTGGCCGGTAACGCGGGCCAGCGCCGTGAGGCCCAGGAAAAAAGCGGGCTCGGCAAAAACGGCGAACTGCATTTCGCGGCTGGCGCCCATGCCCTCGAAAGCGGAGCCGGTATCCAGGGCGGCCAGCACCGTGGCGAACCTGGCCAGCCCCAGCAGGTAAATGATGAAAATAAAATCGCCCTCGAAGGACAGGAACGAAGGGCGCCCCGCGAAAGGCAGGACGGCCAGGATCGTGACCATGGCGCTGACCCCGATCACGGGCCCGGCCTTGAACGCCCAGGTGGTGGTGCGGCTGTAGACCGGGGTCTTGGCCAGGAGTTTGTGCAGGTCGAAATAAAGCTGCAGCAGCGGCTGGCCCCGGCGGCCCGCGAAAAGGGCCTTGACCCGGTTTATGATACCGAGCAGCAGCGGCGACAGCAGCATCACCGCCAGGTACTGGGAGAGGGGCTTTATAATTTCCATAGCAAAAGCCCCATGAGCGTGACCACTATGTACATGATATAGATCTGCAGGCGGCCGTGCTGTATCCAGCTGAACCTGTAAGCCAGGTCCCGCAAGCGCGCGGCGGCGGGGTAATAAAAGGAATTATAGAACACGGCCTGGGCTTCGGTGGAAAAAGAGGCTTTGCCCGGGAAGTACTCCGAGATGACCGGGTACTGCCCCAGCTTGCGCAGCACCGGCTGGAAGAAGTCCGTGAGCGGCTGGGAAAAAGAAGACGCGCCGTACTGCATGCGCGGCGTAGGCGCGGCGTAGCCGCAATCCCAGGTAACGCCTTCGGCGGGCTTCCTGCCGCCGAGGAAAGCCCGGCGCTTCGCCCAGGCCAGCGCGATCAGCGCCAGCAGCAGCAGGCCGCCGGCCGAAACATAGATAAGAGGAACGGCGGCCGCTTCAGCGGCCTCCAGCCCGGCGGCCGGGCCGAACCCGGAGCCGACCGCCCGGGCCAGCGGCAAAAGCAGGAAAGGGGAGAACAGGCCGGCCAGCAGGCATAGCGCCGCCAGCGCCCGCATGGAGAACAGCATCAGCGGACCGCACTCCCGGGCTTTGGCCGCGCGTTCGGTGCGGGGCTCGCCGAGGAAGGCGGCGCCGCCGGCGCGGGAGAAAGCGGCGGCGGCCAGCGCCCCCGCGCAGGCCAGCGACAGCCCGGCGATAACGCCCGCCAGGGCTATGGAACCGGTGGAGCTTACGGAACGGAAAGCCCCGAGATAAACGAGGAATTCACCGGCAAAACCGTTGAACGGGGGCAGCGCGCAGGCCGCGGCGGCGCCGGCCAGGAACAGCATGGCCGTCCCCGGCATGCGCTTGGAGAGCCCGCCGAGAGCCTCGAGTTCCGCCGTGCCGGCCCCCTGGAGCACCGAGCCGGCGCCCATGAAAAGCAGCCCTTTAAAAAGGGAATGGTTAAAAACATGCAGCAGGGCGCCGGCGAAAGCCAGCGCCGCCAGCGGGTAGGCGCGGTTGGCGGCGCCGATCACGCCCAGGCCGAGGGCCAGCAGGATTATCCCCACGTTCTCTATGCTCGAATAAGCCAGCACCCGCTTCAGTTCGTGCTGGGCCAGGGCGAAGAGCGCGCCCAGCAGGCAGGAGGCCGCTCCCAGCAAAAGCAAAGTCCAGCCCCACCATTCCGGGCAGGGGCCCGCCAGGCTGAGCGTTCTTATTATGCCGTAGACGCCGGTCTTTATCATGATGCCGCTCATGACGGCCGAAACGTGGCTGGGAGCGGCCGGGTGGGCCTCCGGCAGCCAGACATGCAGCGGGATGAAGCCGGCTTTAAGGCCGAAGCCGCAAAGCGCCAGGAGAAAGACCGCCGAAGCCGCCCGCCCCGCGGGGAAGACGAAAGAACTGAAATCCATCACGGGAGAACCGGCCCCCAGCAGGGAGAAAGCCGCCAGCAGCAGCAGCGCGCCCGCCCCGCCCGCGGTTATATAGATAAAGGCGGCCCTCCTGGCCTGCGCTTTTTCGTGTTCAAAGAGGACGAGCAGGAAAGAGGAAGCGGCCATCAGCTCCCAGCCCAGCATGAACAGCACGGCGTTGCCGGCCGTAAAGACCAGGGCCATGGAGGCGGTAAGAACGTTAAAAGCGGCCCAGGCCAGGCCCAGCGGTTTCTTGCCGGTATAATGGGCAAGGTAATCCACGCCGTAAACCGCGGAGAGGCCGGTAAGGATAAAAACGGGGACCAGGAAAAAAGCGGAGAGGGGGTCCAGCACGAGCGTAAAAGAGCCGAGCGGCACCGGCCAGGGGAGGGCAAGGGTTTCTGAAACGCCTGAGAAGAGGACTTTAACCGAGGGAATGAGCCCGGCCAGGGAAGCGGCGACGGCGCCGTAAGCGCCGGCGTCCTGGGCGCGGCGCGGGTTGCGGGCAAGGCAAAGCGCCAGGAAGGCGCTAAGCAGCAGAATGACAAAAGAAAGCAGAACCAAAGCCATGGTAAATGAAAAGATCCTGAAATTTTAAATTGCGCCGTGAGGTGGTCGAGCGGGCCATCGAATATTAACTGCGGCGTTACTATAATTCTAAAACTAATACCGAAAGGCTGTCAACGAACGTTATTTTTCCCGTTTAACCTGCGGAATATATTCCGCGTAGCCCTCCTTTTCCATCTCTTCAAGCGGCACAAAGCGCAGCGCGGCCGAATTTATGCAGTAGCGCAGTCCCTTGGGGCCCGGGCCGTCGGGAAAGACGTGGCCGAGGTGGGAATCGCTGGACCGGGAGCGGACCTCGGTGCGGCTCATGCCGAGAGCGCCGTCGGGCTTTTCCTCTATGGCGGCGCCGGCCGCCGGCCTGGTGAAGCTCGGCCAGCCGGAACCGGAATCAAATTTATCGCTTGAGACGAAAAGCGGCCGCCCATCGACTATATCGACGTAGATGCCGGCGCGGTGATTCTCCCAATATTCGTTCCTGAACGGCGGTTCGGTGCCGCAGTTCTTCGTTACTTCGTACTGGAGGGGGGTGAGCTTTTTTGTTTTTTCATCCATGTTTTTCGCCTCCGGCGTCTCGCGCGCGCAGGAAGAAAGGCAGAGCAGGACCGAAAGAAGCAAAGCGGCCCTCATTTTTTGCCCAGGGGCCGGCACGCTACCAGGTCGACGGCGAGGCCCAGGAAAGCCGGCACGATCACCGCGCCGGTCTCGACCGGGGAGGAGACGACGATACGCCTGACCTCGGCCATCGCCTCGAAAAGTTTTTGTTTGGGAATAGGCCCGGAAGTGCGCACGGGCAGCATCTTCAGCTCCAGCCCCCGCGTCAGTACCGACGTGGAGAGAGTGCGCAGGGGCGCCTCGGTCTCCTGCCTGGCGTAGGCCGCGCCGCGCGCGCATTTATTGCCGGAGACGCTTATCACCCTGGTGCCGTCGGCCTCTATTTCCAGGCGGCAGCCCTGCGGGCATTCTATACAGGTCATAGTCCTTTTCATAAGGCGGCCCCCGCCAGGTAGGCCGCGGCCGTTCTGCCGGCCAGTTCACTGTCGCGGGTGACCCAATCCGCCAGGTCATAGACCTTGAAAGCGTTGCCGCAGGCGAAGACGCCGGGAAGGGAGGTCAGGTTCACTTCTTTCGCCACCGGCGTATTCGTCCTGCCGTCCATCTCGGCGCCGGCCATCTCGAGCAGTTCATTCTCGGGGATAAGCCCGACGGAAACCAGCACCGTGTCGCAGCCTATCTCGAAGCCGGAGCCGGGAATATCCCTGAGTTCTTCGTCCACTTGCACCACGCTCACTTTTTCCACGCGGTCCCGGCCGTGGATCCTGGAAACGCGGTGCCGGAAATAAAGAGGGATACCGAAATCCTCGAGGCACTGCACCACGTTGCGCACCAGGCCCCGGCTCACGTTCTGGATCTCTATCACGGCCTTTACCGCCACGCCCTCGAGCGCCAGGCGCCGGGCCATGATCAGGCCGATGTCGCCGGAGCCCACTATCACGGCCTGCCTGCCGGGGATCCAGCCCTCCATGTTCACCATCTTCTGGGCCAGGCCGGCCGGGTAAACGCCGGCGGGGCGCGAGCCGGGTATAGTTATCATTTCGCGGGTGCGTTCGCGGCAGCCCGTGGCGAGTATTACCGCGCGGGCCTTCACTTCCTCCAGCGCTCCGGGCCGAAGGTAAGAGAGTTCCCTGGTCCCGGTCAGCCTGACGGCGAAGGAGCGCAGGCTTACTTCTATGCCCCGGTCCTCTTGCACCAGGCGGACAAAGCGGTCGGCGTATTCCGGCCCCGTCAACTCCTGCTTGAAGTGATGCAGGCCGAAGCCGGGGTGGATGCACTGGTTGAGGACGCCGCCCAGGTGCTGGTCGCGTTCGAGAAGGAGGACGTCCTTCACTCCGGCCCGGCGCGCGGCCAGCGCCGCCGCCATCCCGGCGGGGCCTCCTCCAACTATTACCAGTTCCCGTTCTTTCATGGTCTCCTGCGAAGTCAATTCTGGTTCAGGTTCGCCCGCAGGCCGCTGCGGCAGATGAAAGCGAACATCCCGGGGGACATGTCGTTAAGGAAAGTCACCAGGCAGTCCCGCCGGCTCCCCGGGGCGGGGGCCAGGCAGCAGTCGCCCGCCTCCATGCCGTAAAGCGAGGCGCCGCCTTTGGCGCGGAGCTTTTTTTTAAGGAATTTGCGGGCCTTGGAGGCGCCGGGGCGCAGGTAGATAAGGTTCATTTGCGTTCATCCTTTATAAGTTCGGAACCGGGCCCCCGCTTGGTTATGGCCGTAACGGGAAAACCCAGTTCCTCCTGCATGATCTTCATTATACGCGTGGTACAGAACCCGCCGTGACAGCGGCCGGACTGGGCGCGCGTGCGGAACTTGACGCCGTCCAGGGTGCTGGCGCCGCGCTTGACCGCGTCGCGCACTTCCTGGGCTGAGACCAGTTCGCAGCGGCAGACGATGTCGCCGTAAGCCGGGTTCTTTTCTATCAGCTGGCGGGTTTCAGCGAGGGGGACCTGAAAAAGATGAACGGGGCGCGGCCTGAGGCGGTGGAACTGCTCTTTAGGCTCGAGACGGAGACCGCGGCCCTTGAGAATGTCCGCCACCATTACGGCTATGGCCGGCGCGGCGGTCAGGCCGGGGGACTGAATGCCGGCCACGTTGACCAGCCCGGGGACGGAATCCTCGTGGCGGATGATAAAATCCTTGCCGGCGGCGGGGCGCAGGCCCGCGAAGTAGGCGATGATGTCGCCCGGAGAAATGGTCGGCATCATGCGGCGTGCGCCCGCCAGCACCTCCGCCAGCCCTTCGTCCGTGGTGGAGAGGTCGCTCTTATCGCAGGTATCGTGCGCGGTCGGCCCTATCATGGGGTTCCCGTCCGAAGTCTTTATGATGAGGATGCCCTTGGAGGTCTTGGACGGCAGGGGAAAAATAAGATGGTTGGCGAGGTGCTCGCGTTTGCGGTCCAGCAGGTACTCTTCGCCCTTGCGCGGGGTGATCGTGAACGAGGGCGCCCCGGCCATGGCCGAGATCTCGTCCGCGAAAAGGCCGGCCGCATTGACCAGGAAGCGCGCGCGGCAGACCTCGCCGCCGGCTACCACTTCGAATTCGCCCTTTTCCGTGCGGCGGATCGCGGCGACCTTGCGGGAGGTTTTAAGCTGGACGCCGTTGCGGACGGCGTTCTCCACCAGCGCGTACACAAAACGGTAGGGGCTTATGATGCCGGCGGTGGGCGCGTAAAGCGCGGCTTTCACCTCCGGCCCGAGGTTCGGCTCGTGCCGGTCAAGCCAGGCCCGGTCCACCAGCTCAAGGCCTTGGACGCCCAGCTCTTCACCCTCTTTTTTGATTTTCTCAAGTTCGGCAAGGTCGGCAAGGTCGAAGATCACTACCAGCTGGCCGCACTGCACGAAATGGAGGCCGAGGTCGGCGGCCAGTTCTTCGCGCAGCAGGCGGTTGCCCTCCACGCATAGCCAGCCCTTAAGGGAGGATGGGGGATTCTGCGTGCCGGCGTGGATGATGCCGCTGTTGGATTTGGAAACGCCGAAAGCGGGCTCCGCCTCCTTTTCAAGCAGCAGGACTTTCAGTTTGTAGCGCGAAAGCTCCCTGGCTATGGCGGCGCCGCTGACGCCCGCTCCTATAATTATGACGTCTGAAAACATTACCCTTATCTTACAATTTTAAGGGCGGGTTTCAGACTAAAAAAAACGTACTGCTTAAGGTAATAATATATTAGAATATTCGCATGAAGCGCCTTTACAGAAGCAACGACAACAAGGTTTTTGCCGGGGTACTCGGGGGGTTGGGCGAGTATTTCGAAGTGGACCCGGTGCTGCTGCGCCTGGGGTTCGTCTTCCTGCTGCTGGCGACAGCGGTGGTCCCGGGCGTCATAGCCTACGTAGCCGCCGTCTTTATAGTGCCGAAAAGGCCGGCGGACGCGCAGCGGTAGGCGGCAGTACGAGGAGCGGCGGAACTGAAGTGCCCATATCTATCCGGGGGGATTTACGGTGCCATATTTTCTAATATTCTTGTTCCTTCTGCTGCCCGGGACGGCTTTGGCCGAGTGGCCGTCATTGAGCGAAGAAGACGAATTTTTCAGCCTTGAGAGAGCCTCTCTCGAGGAAGCCCTCAACATAAAAACCTCCGTGGCGAGCCGCAGCGCGATGAGCCTGCGCGAAACCCCCGGCCTGGTGACGGTGATCACCCGCGAAGAGATACAGGCCATGGGCGCGCGCGAGCTTAAAGACGTGCTGAGACTGGTGCCGGAATTCGACTTCGGCATGGACGTGCAGGGCAACCTGGGCCTCGGCGTGCGAGGCAACTGGGCCAACGAGGGAAAAGTCCTGCTGATGTGGGACGGGCAAACCTACAATGAAACCCTTTATTCGACCATACAATTCGACCGTTTCCCCATAGACCAGGTCGAAGAGATAGAGATCATCAAAGGCCCGGGGTCGGCGCTCTACGGCGGCTTCGCGGAGCTGGCGGTGATAAACATAAAGACCGGTTCCGCCAGGGCCCTTAACGGCAGCCGCGCTTACGCGGCCTACGGCCAGGGGGAAAGGGCCGGGGCCAGGCATTACGCCGGGTACGCCTTCGGCGGGGTATTCAGCGGCACGGAGCTCTCCGCCAAAGCGCACTGGGGAGAAGCGCAGCGCAGCGACCGCCGCTACACCGACTTCGACGGGGCCTCCTCCAACATGAACGGCGCCTCCGACCTCCGGCCCAGGAGCCTGAACCTCTCCGCCGCCAACAAGAAAAGCTCTTTCCGCCTGATACTGGACGACTATACGCTGCGGGCCCGGGACGCCATAGACGGCACCGTCCTCTCCACCGGCTCGGCCAAAGTGCAGTTCCCGGTGGTTTTCGCCGAGGCCAGGCATACAGTCTACTTGCCGGGGCTGGTGCGCCTGGAACCGCGCTTAAGCTATTCCAAGGCCATGCCCTGGCTGGAAAAGGACGAATATTTCAGCTACGATAAAAGGACGGAGCGCGTGACGGCGGCCCTTACGGCCTTCTACCGCCGCAGCGCAGGGGCGGAGTTCGTGGCGGGCGGGGAATATTTCCACGACGGGGTCGAAGTCGACGCCATCACCGCGCCGGCTTCGCAGTACACGGGCGGCAAGACCAGGGCGGGTTACGATAATTACGCGTTCTTCGGCCAGGGGAGCTTTAACGGGGCCCTGGCCAACTTCATCGCCGGCGCCCGCTACGACAAGCACTCACAGTACGGCGCCTCGCTGGTGCCCCGTATCGCGGTCACCAAGCTGGTGGACAGCTTCAATTTCAAAGCCATCTACAGCCAGGCCTTCCGCGCCCCGGCCATAGAGAACATCCGGCTCAACCCGGACATAAAGCCGGAAACGGCCACCTCAGGAGAGCTGGAAGCGGGCTACAAAGTCTCGGAAACGTTCTATATTTCGGCTAACGCCTTTCAGACCACAATAAAGAACCCGATAATCTTCGTCCTGGAGAACGGGGCGGAAGTCTACCGGAACTACGACCGGACCGGCACGAGGGGCGGCGGGCTCTCGGTAAAATTCAAGGATGGCGCCTACCGCGCGGACCTCGCGTACCAGAGCTATTCGGCCCGCAGCAACCGCGTGGACGGCTACAAGGTCCCCGGCCGCGGCAGCTGCCTGCTAGGCTTGCCGCGCCACAAGCTGGTGCTGAACTCCTCCATGCCGCTGGGCGCCGGCTTAAGCCTGAACCCGTCGGCTATTTATCTCTCCAGGCGCTATGGCTACGCGGGGAGCAATTCCATAAGGCCTTTCGGGGAGCGGGTGATCGCCGACGTCAACCTACAGCTGAAAGACCGGCCCCTCGCCCGGCTCACCCTTAACCTGGGCGTCAAAGACCTGTTCAACGCCAATTACAACTACCTGCAGCCTTACGACGGCGGCCACGCCCCGCTGCCGGCCTCCTCCAGGGAGATCTTCTTCAAGGCGGCCTATGAATTCTAGGCTGCGCGCTCTGGCGTTCCTGCCGCTGCTCCTCGCCTGCGCGACGGCGGCGTCGGCCGGCAACACCCTGGCCGTGCTGACGGCCGACAGCGGGGCTTACCTGGAAGCTTTTTCCGCTTTCCAGGCGGCCTACGGCAGTGAGGTTCCCTATTTCAACATTTCACAGGAGACGCCCGTACTGCCTCCCGGCACGGAAACCGTGGTAGCGTTCGGCGGCAAGGCCGCCAATTACTCTTACCCCCAGGGCGTTTCGGTAGTCTACTGCATGGCCCCCGGCATCTTTGTCAAAAAACCTCCGCCCGTCGGCAAAGCCGTCAAGATCAGCCTCATCCCGGAGTTCGAAGTTATTTTCACGAAGCTCAAACAGATACAGCCGGAGCTAAAGCGCCTGCGCGTTTTCTGGATGACCCCTTCTTTCGCAGCTTTTTATGAGCCGGTAAGAACGATAGGAGAGCGCCTGGGGATAGAGGTTACCCCGGTGAAAGTCTCAAGCCAGGAAGAAATGCCCACCCTGCTAAGGGACGCGCTCGGCTCCGCGGACGCCTTCTGGCTGCCGCCGGACCCGCTGCTGGTAACCCCGGAAAACCTTATGATAATGCGCGAGTTCTCCTGGGCCAACGCCATACCTTTTTACGGTTCCACCAAGGGCATGACCAAGGAAGGAGCCGCGGCTTCGGTAGGAGTCAGCTTCAAGGATATGGGGACGGCCGCGGCCGGAGCGGCGCTCCAGCTGAACGAGGGGAAAGTAATGCCGGGACTGTTCTTCCCGGCGGACGTAGAACTGACGCTAAACGCCTCGGCCGCGAAAAAGTGCCGCCTGGAGCTGACCCCGGAGATCCTGCGCCAGGCGAATTACCTGTTCCCATGAAACTGTACTCTAAAATATTCGCGTTCATCATAACCCTCATCGGCATCTCGATGTGGGTGAACATCCATTTTTCCAGGAAAACGGTCACCGAGGCGATGAGCGCCCAGATCACAGACAACGCGGCTTCCGCGGTAAGGGACCTGGGCCCCACGCTCCAGCTGGCCATAGAATCCAGGAAAGAGCTTGAAGCCATAAAAGCCCTGCACGCTTTCGAGCAGAAAACCGGCGCCCTTTACGCCGCCATAGTGGCCCTGGACGGAACCATAATCGCCCATACGAACGTGGCGCTTACGGGCACACGGCTGGAAAGCCCGCTGCTGAAAAAGTTCGGGCAGACCGGGGCCAAACTTTTCAGGCGCGATACCCATAAAGGCGAGGAAACGGTGGAAGTGCTGCTGCCGCTCAACAACCGCACCCGGCCTTCCAACGAGGATATCCTGTTCGAAGGCCTGGGGGGAGGGGAGGCCCCGTCCGGCTTCATCCAGGCGGGACTGCCGCTGACCCAGGCGAAGAAGGCCGAGAAGGACATAATTTTCAAGCTTTTCATCCTGGCCATCCTGATCTCCGCCTCGGCGCTGGCGCTGTCGGCCATTTTCGTCCGCCTGATCATGGGCCAGCTCAACCACATCAGGGACGGCATACGAAAAGTACGCGACGGGAATTACTCGGTCGCGGTGCCGGTAGTGACCGGGGACGAGCTGGGTGACATCGCCGTCAGTTTCAACAAGCTGGCCAGCGGCCTGGCCGACACCACGGTCTCAAAACAGTACCTGGACTCCATCCTGGAGGGCATGCCCGACCCGCTTATCATCACCGACGAAGAAGGCAACGTGCTGAAGGCCAATATGGCGGCGACGGAGTTTTCCGGCTACGACTTCATGCCGCCGGGCTCGCTGAACCTCAAAACCCTGCTGGAGCCGCAGACCGACGGCGGAGTGGCGCCTTTCAGCCTGCTTTCCTGGACCGGCCACACCAAGGAAATGGACCTGCTGCTCCTGGCGGAGGACGGCAGGCGCATCCCCGTCATGCTTTCCGCCGCCTTTACCGGGGGCCCGGGCCGCAGGGAAGCCGTGATAGTGCTGAAGGACACCACCCAGCACAAGCAGTCGGAAGCCCGCGTGAGCCAATACCTCAAAGAGGTTGAAACCGTGAACAGCGAGCTGGACGCCTTCGCCCACACGGTCTCCCACGACCTCAAGGAACCGCTGCGCGGCATAGAGATGTTCTCGAATATCCTGCTTTCAGACTTCGGCAAGCAAATGGACCCGCAGGCCGCCGACTATCTCGCCCGCATCGTAAAGGCCGCCGGGCGCATGCGCCGCCTGATAGACGACCTCCTGGGCTACGCGCGGCTGGCGCGGGTAAGGAACCCCTACGAAGACGCGTCCACGGCCCAGCTGGCGGCCGAAGCCGCGGCGGCGCTGGCGCCGCTCATCGAAGAGAACAAGGCGCAGGTCAGCGTGGCCGAAAGCCTGCCCGTCCTTTTCTGCGACCCGGTCAAGATCCGCCAGGCTTTCCATAACCTTATCACCAACGCGATAAAGTACAACAAGAGCGGCGCCCCCAGGGTGGAGATAGCGGCGGAGAAGTTCGGCGAGTACTACTGGAAATTCTCCGTAAAGGACAACGGCATCGGGATCCCGAGCCAGTATTACGAAGACATCTTCAAGATGTTCAAACGGCTGCATTCGCGGGTAGAGTTCGGCGGGGGCACCGGGGCCGGGCTGACCATAGTGAAGAAGATCGTGGAAGAGCACGCCGGAAAAATATGGGTGGAATCCGTCGAGGGCAAGGGCTCCGTATTCTATTTTATAATCCCGGCCGACCTGCGGAACAAGCCTTAGTCATACTAGGAGAGAACACCATGGTAAAGGAACCCGAGAACCTGAGCGTACTTCTTGTAGAGGACAACGAGGACGACGTGCTCATAGCGCAGCGCGCCTTCCGCGAGTTCAAGGTAATTAACGAGGTGAACGTGGCGCGCGACGGGCAGGAGGCGCTGGACATGCTGTCCGCCTCCGGCCGGCATACCGGCAAAAAACCGCTCAGGCCCGCCCTCATCCTGCTGGACATCACCCTGCCGCTGATGGACGGGATGAACGTGCTCAAGCGCCTCAAAGCGGACCCGGCCCTGCGCGGCATCCCGGTGATCATGCTGACCACCTCCTCCAGGCACGAGGACATCGTGCGCAGCTACGAGAACGGCGCCGCCTCCTACATCACCAAGCCGGCCTCGCTCGAAGACTTCCTTGAACTGGCCCGCAGGTTCGAAGCCTACTGGGTTACCGTTTCAAAGCTCCCGGTATAAGAAGGACCTATGGCCGACCCGCACAAGCTGAGAATCCCGGATATAGCCGTCCTGAAGTGGCGGAACATCGCCGAACTGCTGGCCCAGGTGGCCGCGGTGCCGGCCGCGACGATAAACGTGGTGGAGGAGAATTATCTGCGCGTCATCGGCGTCAGCCAGGGGCCCGGCGCACCCTTCCAGCAGGACGAGCGGGTGGAAATGAAGCCCGGCCTGCGCATCTACTGCTCAGCCGTGGTGCAGGCCAGGGAAAAACTTATAATCCCGGACGCCACTAAGAGCGAGTTCTGGAAGGAAAGCGAAGGGGCGAAAGCCGGCTTTGTCGCCTACGTCGGCGTCCCCGTCTTCCACCCCGACGGCGATATTTTCGGCAGCATCTGCCTTTTCGACCGCAAGCCCAATACTTTCGAGGGGCCGATCGTGCGCCTGATGGAGGAGTTCAGCGAAATAATAACCGGCCACCTTTCCATCATAACCAAGAACCTGCAGCTCGAGGACACCCTGAAGGAAGTGCGCACCCTGCAGGGACTCATCCCGATCTGCGCCAACTGCAAGAAGATCCGTGACGACAAGGGCTTCTGGCAGAAGGTGGAGGTGTACCTGGAGGAGCGCTCCAACGCGCGCTTCACGCACGGCCTCTGCGAGGACTGCATCCAGAAGCTCTACGGGAAGGAGAAATGGTTCAAGGAGAAAGACAAGTAGGACCTAGAACAGGCCCAGGTGTCCGAGCAGGATCTTGAGGCCTATACCGATCAGGATCACCCCGCCGGCGGCTTCCATTTTATTCTCGAAGAAATGGCCGCCGGCGGAGCCTATTTTAACCCCGGCCACGGACATCAGGAAAGTTACCAGCCCGATTACAAGCACGGGCGCGATGATGGAGACCTGCAGCAGCGAGAAGGTAAGCCCCACGGCCAGGGCGTCTATGCTGGTGGCGATGGCCAGCACGGTCAGCGTACCGGTATCGAAAGGGCAGGTCTTCGCCCCGCCGCATTCCTCCTCTTCCTTTATCTTGACGGCCTCGTAAAGCATTTTGCCGCCGACCGCCGACAGCAGGCCGAAAGCTATCCAGTGGTCCCAGCCGGCTATGAAATTCTTCATGCTCAGGCCCGCGGCCCAGCCGAGCACGGGCATCAGCGCCTGGAACCCGCCGAAGAACACGCCCATCTTGAGCGCGTTGGGGAGATGGAGCCGCTTCATGGTGGCGCCGCTGGCCACCGAAACGGCGAACGCGTCCATAGAAAGTCCGAGCGCGATAAAAAGTATCTCGAGAAGTTTCATGTACAGATTATACCAAGTAGCTTTCCGCGCGAAACAGGGCTGGCCCGCCGTCCGGCCAACGAAGGCTTGAACCCGCGCGCGAGTTTTAATATATTAAATCTATGAACCCAATAGGACTTATCCGCCAATTCATCCAGGGACTTACCAGCGACACCGACCCGCGCCAGATCGGCGCCGGCATCGCCCTCGGCTTCCTTATAGGCCTGATGCCCAAAGCCACCCTGACCGCCCAGCTGCTCATAGTGCTGCTGATGGCCACGCGCGTCAATATCCCCATGGCCCTGCTCTCCGTGCTGGCCGTCAGCCTGGCCAACCCGCTGCTGGACAGGCTCAGCGACCCCGTCGGCTACGCCCTGCTGACCAGCGAGGCCCTGCGGCCCCTGTGGACCAAACTTTACAATACGCCCTTGATGCCCTGGACCGGCTTCAACAACACCGTGGTGCCGGGAGGACTGGTGCTCGGCGCTCTGCTGCTCGCGCCGGTCTATTTCGCGGGCAAGCGCTTCGGGGTTTTCTATAACGAGAAGTTCCGCGAGCGCGTGATGAATTCCAGGATCGTAAAAGGCCTTAAGGCGTCCTGGCTCTTTGACTGGTACTTCAAGGGGGCCGTGTAATATGCGCAAATCCTACCTGCTGCCCCGCCTCATACTGCTGGCGCTCGTCTGGGCCTTCTTTTTCTTCGCCTTCGACCCGCTGCTGAAGTGGGGCATGATCAAGGGCGTTGAAAAAGGCGCCAAGGCAAAAGCGGAGATAGCTTCGCTGCATACGACCTTCCTGCCGCCCTCCCTCAAGCTGACCGGCTTTGCCGTGGCGGACGCCAAAGACGAGTACAAGAACCTGCTGGAATTTTCCGAGCTGGCCTTCGCGGCTGAGGGGAAACCGCTGCTGGAGAAGAAACTCGTGGTGGACAAAGCCGCGCTCTCGGGCCTGCGCTTCGGCACGGCCCGCAAAACCTCGGGCAAGCTGGCTTTCGTCAAAGAGGAACCCTCCGAACTGGTGGAAGGCTTCAAGAAGGAATCCAGGGATTTCGCGCTGGACCGGGCCGCCGACGTAAAAGCGGGCGCCGTAGAGGATTACAAGGTGGACCCGTCGGAGCTGGGCTCGGTGAAACTGGCCAAACAGCTGGAAGAGAGCTACCAGAAGGACTACCAGGACATCTCAGCCCGCGTCGACACGAAGAAATACGAGGCCGGCCTGGAAGCGCTGAAAGCCCGCTACGAGAAGGCCAAGGGCGAGAGCAACTTCGCCAAACAGGCCAAGGATTACGCCGACATCGGCAAGGAAGTTAAAAAGCTCACCGCCGACTTCAAGAAAGACAAGGCGGAAGCCGAGGCGGCCCTGGCGAAGGCCAGAGATTCTTTTAAGGCCGTCGACGAGGCCCGCAAGCAGGACCTGGCAGCGGTAATGGCCAGGATGAAGCTGCCGTCCCTGGACACGCAGTCCCTGGCGCGCATGCTGGCCGGCCCGGTGATAGCCGAAAAAACGGCGACCGTTATGAAGTGGGTCGCGATGGGGCGCAAATACATGCCCTCCAATTCGAAGGGCGTGCTTAAGAACGAAGCCCGCCGAGGCCGCGAGGTTCACTTCCCCAAAGCGGAGAGCTACCCCAACTTCCTCGTGCGAACACTGTCCGTCACCGGCGAACTGGGCACCGAAGACCCGCTGGAGTACAAAGGCGCCATAGAAGGCCTGACCACCCAGCCGCAGGTCTACGGCAAACCGACTACCGCCGTCATAAAAGGCGCGAAAGGCGCGCGCCGGCTGGACTTCCGCGCCTCGCTCGACGCTTCAGGCGCGGAAATAAAGACCGACTCGGCGCTGCTGTACACCGGCATGCCGGTAAGCCAGCTGCAGCTGGGCTCCCCGTCGTCGTTCATGGTGGATATAACCGGCGGTACCGGGGCTTTCGAAGGCGGGCTGAAAACCGCGGGCGAGAACCTGGCCGGCAAGGCCGCCCTGCGCCTGGCCGGGGCCTCGTTCAAACCCAAGGCAGACAATATCAAGGCCGCGCCGCTCCGGTCCGCGGTGGAGTCGTCTTTCGCCGGGCTGTCTTCCGCTTATATCGGCGCCGACATCTCCGGAACGATAAAGGACCCCAAACTCTCGGTAAACACCGACCTGGCGAACGCCCTCTCCAAAGCCTTCAGCGGCGCGATGGGCGCGGAGGTCAAAAAGGCCCAGGCGGAGGCGCAGAAGAAAATAGACGAGGCCTTGAAGCCTTACCGCTCCAAACTGGACGACACGGCCGCGGCCAAACAGGCAGAGCTCGGCGGCAAGCTCAAGGAGGCCGAGTCCAGGATCTCCGGGCTTGGGGACGGGCTGCTGAAGAACCTGACCCCGGGGAAAATGAAGCTTCCCAAATTCAAGCTGTGAAAAAACCGGGAAGGATGCCCGCCGTTTTTATCGGGCATGGCTCGCCCATGAACGCCGCGCTGGACAACCGGTTCACGCGCGCCATGGCGGCGCTGGGGAAAACCCTGCCCAGCCCCAGGGCCGTTCTCTGAGTTTCAGCCCACTGGTTTACCGCCGGGGAACTTAAGGCGAACGGGGCCGGGAAGTTTTCCACCATCCACGACTTTTCCGGCTTCCCCAAAGAACTGTACTCCATAACCTAAGAGCCGCCTCCCACGGCGGAACTGGCGGACTACGCCGGGCTGCCTGGCGGGCCGCTCGCCGTACCCACCCCGGACCATTACTGGCCTTTCCTGGCCGCCCTCGGGGCGGGGGGAGCAGACAAGGCCTCCTACCCCTACGAAGGCTTCCACCATGCCTCGCTCTCCATGAGAGCAGTGCGCTTCGGTTAAACCGCGTTCATCGTTACTTTAGTTTTCAGGCACTTCCCAGCGGGAGGGGGAGCAGGCGCGTCCGCGGCCCGAGCGTTAACGGCTCCGGCAGCGGCGGCGCCGCCGTTTTCTTCCGGAATACTTTACAGTAACGATGGAGTAACTCTGGCTGCCCGTCGTAATTCATAGCCATATAAATAGGGATTGACAAAACACAAACGATGACGTATACTATTTACGTAGTCAACGTTAATTGTGTAACGTGAATAAATAACGATGCCGCAGGCGCCGTTACAATCTAAACGAAGCGGATGGAGGAATGTATGGCTAAGATACTCTGCATAGACGACGATAAGGATATCCTGGACACCTGTGAAGTGGTGCTGCAGGGCCAGGGACACACCGTTGAAACCGCCATCAACGGCAGGGAAGGCTTCGAGAAGGCCGCCAAGCTCAAGCCGGACCTCATAATACTGGACGTCATGATGGACGATTCCACCGAAGGCTTCCAGACCGCCCAGAAGTTCCGCCGCACCGAAACCCTGAAATACGTTCCGATACTGATGCTCACCTCGGTCAACGAAACCTCGCCCCAGAAGTTCGGCGAGAAGGACGGGGAATTCCTGCCCGTGGACGGTTTCATGGAGAAACCGGTAAAACCCAAGGAGTTCGTAGCCAAGGTAAAAGAACTGCTCGCGCTAACGAAAGACCAGGTCAACGTGGAAGGCCGCACGAAATAAGGAGCTTTATGACGAGGATTCCCCAGCGTACCGTAGAAAGGTTCTTCCGTTACTGCCAGTTCCTGCACACCCGGCTGGAGGCCGGCTCGGAGCATGTCTTCTCCCATGAACTGGCCGCGGCGGTAGGAGTTTCGCCGGAACAGGTACGGCGCGACCTGATGAACTTCAAGCTGAAGGGCACCCCGCAACGGGGCTATCCCATACAGGAGTTCATGACCGAACTGTACGCGCACCTGGAATCCTCGTCCCTGACCAAGATGGTCCTGCTGGGGGTGGGGAACCTGGGAAAGGCCATCCTTTCCTATTTCCTCAAGCGCCGGCCCAACCTCTCCATAGTGGCGGCTTTCGACCAGGACCCGGAAAAGACCAACCGGGTCTACTCCGGCTGCCAGGTGCACCACATAGGCCAGCTGGAGAAGATCGCCTCGAGGGAAAAGGCCGCCGTGGGGATAATAACGGTGCCGGCTTCCGCCGCCCAGGAGGCCGCCGACGCGCTGGTACGCGCCGGGGTCAAAGGGATAGTCAACTTCGCCCCGGCCCAGATCAAGGTCCCGGCCGGAGTTTTCCTGGACCAGATCGACATCACGCTGTCCATAGAGAAAGCGGCGTATTTCGCACGCAAGAATTCACTCAAGGAGCAACTAAGATGAGCGCGCAAAGCAGGGTTGAAAAAGTCCTGGAAAAATACAGCTTCGCCACGCGCGACAAGCTGATCCCTATTTTACAGGACGTGCAGGGCGAGGACGGCTATATTTCCAAGCACGCCGCCCTCAAGGTCGCCAAACATCTCAACATCCCGGCCAGCAAGGTTTACGGGGTAGCCACGTTTTACAACCAGTTCCGCTTCAAACCCGTGGGCCGCAACCATATCCTGGTCTGCCGCGGCACCGCCTGCCACGTCAAAGGCTCCGCCGCTGTACTCAAGATGGCGGAGGAAGTCCTGGGCATCAAGGCGGGAGACACTACGCGCGACGGCCTTTTCAGCATCGAAGTGGTGGCCTGCATAGGGGCCTGCGGCCTGGCCCCCGTCATCAGCATCAACGGCGAGTTCCACGCGAAGATAACCCCGGACAAGCTCCGCAAGCTCGTGGACGACATCAGGAAAACGGAGAAATCCAATGGCGCAAAATAACGGCGTTATAGAACACAACCTGGCCGGCATCCCAGCCTCGGCCCGCAAGGCCTTCCTTACCAGGGCCTTCGGCTCGGAAGAGTTCGCCGCGAAGGCGGCTCAGCTCAGAAGGGAAAACCCCGCCAGGCCCGTCATCTACGTAGGGGCCGGCACCTGCGGCCTGGCGGCCGGCGCGGCAAAAACCCTGGAGGCCGTCCGCAAGTATTTAAAGGACAACGGCCTGGACGCCGACGTCCTGGAAGTGGGCTGTATCGGCTACTGCGCCGCGGAGCCGCTGCTCGACGTGCAGCTGCCGGGGCAGGCCCGTCTCTCATTCCAGCGCGCCGCCGGCGACGTCACCCCGGCCCTGCTGGATTCCGTTTTCAAGGACAAAGCCCCGCTGAAGGACCACGTGCTCGGCCAATTCGAGGACGGGGGGAAGAAATGGCCCAAGGTTCCGCTGTTCTCCGAACACCCCTTCTTCTCCAAGCAGCTGCGCTACGTGCTGAAACACGTGGGGATAGTGGACCCGCTTTCCATCCAGGAGCACATCGCCCGCGGCGGCTACGGTGCCTTCCTTAAAGTAATACATACCATGACGCCGGCCCAGGCCTGCGACGCGGTGGAGGCCAGCGGCCTGCGCGGCCGCGGCGGCGGCGGTTTCCCCACCGGCAAAAAATGGAAGATAGCGCTGTCTTCCGACGCCGACCAGAAGTACATAATCTGCAACGCCGACGAGGGAGACCCCGGCGCCTTCATGGACCGCTCCGTCATAGAGGGCGACCCGCACCGGGTGCTGGAAGGCATAGCCATAGGGGCCTACGCCATCCACGCCTCCAAGGCCTACATCTACATCCGCGCGGAATACCCGCTGGCGATCAAGAACCTTAAGAAGGCCATAGCCGAGGCCAAAGCCTACGGCCTGCTGGGCGAGAACGTCTACGGCAGCGGCTTCGATCTGGACGTGATCATAAAGATGGGCGCCGGCGCCTTCGTCTGCGGCGAGGAAACCGCCCTGATGAACAGCATCGAGGGCCGCCGCGGCATGCCCAAGCCCCGCCCGCCCTACCCGGCGGTGAAGGGCCTGTTCGGCAAGCCCACCGTCATCAACAACGTGGAGACCTTCGCGAACGTCCCCGAGATCATGTCCCAGGGGCCCGCGGCCTTCGCCGCCATCGGCACTAAAGGGTCCAAGGGCACCAAGGTGTTCGCGCTGTCCGGCAAGGTGAACCGCACCGGCCTGGTGGAGATCCCGATGGGCACGACCCTCAGGGAAATAGTTTTCGACATCGGCGGCGGCATAGAGAACGGGCTCGCCTTTAAAGCCGTGCAGATAGGCGGCCCGTCGGGCGGCTGCATCCCGCAAAGCCACATGGACATCCAGGTGGACTACGAGTCCCTCAAGACCGTAGGCGCCATGATGGGTTCGGGCGGCCTCGTCGTGATGGATGAAAAGACCTGCATGGTCGACGTGGCCAAGTTCTTCATGGACTTCATAAAGAAAGAATCCTGCGGCAAGTGCATCCCCTGCCGCGAGGGCACGCTGCGCATGCTCGAGATCCTCAAAGCGATCACGCGCCACCGCCGCGGCGAGAAGGACGCCGACGCCCTGGCCCGCTTCTCCGGCATCATTAACCTGGAGAACCTCTCGCAGGTGATACGCGAAACCAGCCTCTGCGGCCTCGGCCAGACCGCCCCTAACCCGGTGCTGTCCACGCTGCGCTGGTTCCGCGACGAGTACGAGGCGCATATCTTCGAGCGCAAGTGCCCGGCCGGCGCCTGCACCGAGATGCTGGAGTTCACCATCGACGCCGACAAATGCAAAGGCTGCACGCTCTGCGCCAAGGGCTGCCCGACGCAGGCCATAGTCGGCAAGCCCAAAGTCCCGCACTACATCATAGCCGAGAAGTGCATCTCCTGCGGCTCCTGCAGGACAGTGTGCAAATTCAAGGCCGTCAACGCGGCCTGAGGATAACATCATGAAACTGATCGTCAACGGACAGACCGTAGAGGCCCAGGCGGGGGAAACGCTGCTCACCGTGCTCAAGCGCGAGGGGATAAACGTCCCCACGCTCTGCCACATGGAAGGCATGCTGCCCTCGGGCGCGTGCCGCATCTGCGTGGTGGAAGTGGAAGGGCAGAACAACCTGATCCCCAGCTGTTCCTTCCCCGCCGCGGAGGGCATGAAGATACAGACCAACAGCCCGCGCGTGATAAACGCCCGCAAGACCGTGGTCGAACTGCTGCTGGGGTCCCACCCCGACGACTGCCTTTACTGCGCCAAGCAGCCCACCTGCGACCTCAACCGCCTCAGCCGGGATTACGGCGTGACCAGCCGCCGCTTCCCGGTGGCGAAGAAGAAGAAACCCCTGGACATCTCCAGCCCGTCCATCTCCCGCGACCCGGACAAGTGCATCCTCTGCGGCAAATGCGTGCGCGTCTGTGAGGAAGTGCAGAGCGTGGCCTGCATAGATTTCGTCAAGCGCGGCTCCGACTCTTTCATCGGCTGCGCCTTCGACTCCAGCCTCAACGTTTCCTCCTGCGTCAACTGCGGCCAGTGCATCAACGTCTGCCCCACCGGCGCGCTGATGGAGAAGAGCGATATCCAAACCGTTACGGAAGCGATGGCGGACAAGAATAAATACGTGGTCGTGCAGCATGCCCCGTCCATCTCCGTGTCTTTGGCCGAGGAGTTCGGACTGGCGGCCGGGACCGACGTCAACGGCGTGATGACCGCGGCTTTCAGGAAGATGGGGTTCAAGGCGGTCTTCGATACCTCCTTCGCGGCGGACCTTACAATAATGGAGGAAGCCTCCGAACTGGCGCACCGCATAAAGACGGGCGGCGTACTGCCGATGATGACCTCCTGCTCCCCGGGCTGGATAAAGTTCGTGGAAACCTTCTACCCGGAACTGCTGCCCAACCTCTCCACCTGCAAAAGCCCGCAGCAGATGCTGGGCGCGATGATCAAGACCTATTACGCCAAGAACCAGGGCCTTAACCCCGGCAAGCTCTTCAGCGTTTCGGTCATGCCCTGCACCGCCAAGAAGTTCGAAGTGACCCGCCCCGAGATGGGCCGCGAAGGGAACCCCGACATAGACGCCGTGCTCACCACGCGCGAACTCGCCCAGATGCTGCGCATCCACGGCATCGACCTCAAGACCCTCTCGCCCGAAGAGCCCGACATGCCCTTCGGCGACCGCAGCACGGCGGGAAAACTGTTCGGCGCCTCGGGCGGCGTGATGGAAGCGGCGCTGCGCACCGCGCATTTCCTGCTCACCGGCAAGGAACTGGGCGCCCTGAAGGTGGAAGCCGTGCGGGGCCAGGCCGGCATAAAGGAAGCCAGGCTCAAGATCGGCGCCCTGGAAGTGGGCGTGGCGGCCGTCAGCGGCCTGGGCAACGCCCGCAAACTCGCCGAGGAGATCAAGAACGGCCGCAAAGACCTGCACTTTATCGAAGTAATGACCTGCCCCGGCGGCTGCATCAACGGGGGCGGCCAGCCTTTCGCCCGCAACAAAGCCGCCATTGTAGAGCGCATGCGCGCCCTCTACACCATAGACGCCACGGAGAAGCTCCGCACCTCGCACGGCAATAAAGCCGTGCAGTCCCTCTACAAGGATTTCCTGGGCAAGCCCCTGGGAGAGAAGAGCCACCATCTGCTGCACACCAAGTACACGAAAAGGAAGGCGTCCGACGTGGCCTAGGCGGAACCGGAAAAGGCCGGCAGTAAGTCACAACGCTATGACACCCGATAATGAGCCGCTGGTAAAGACCTTAAAAGAACGCTGCAAGGCGTGCTATACCTGCGTCCGCGGCTGTCCCGCCAAGGCCATCCGCATCTCCGGCGGCCAGGCCGAGGTCATAAAAGAGCGCTGTATAGGCTGCGCCAACTGCGTGCTGATGTGCAGCCGCGGCGCCAAGGAGACGCTCGATTCCACGCGCGCGGTGATAGCCCTGCTTAAAAGCGGCGCGCCCGTAGCCGCGGCGCTGGCCCCCAGCTTCCCCGTGGAGTTCGGGGGCATAGACCCGCTGCGCTTCGCCGGCATGCTCAAAGCCCTGGGATTCAAATTCGTCTGCGAAGTCGCCTTCGGCGCCGACATGGTCTCCACGCAGTACCGCAAGCTCATCAACGAAAACCCCGGCAAGAAATTCATCAGCACGGCGTGCCCCGCCGTGGTCTCCTTCGTGGAAAAATATCACCCGGCCCTCGTGCCCAACCTGGCGCCCATAGTCTCCCCGATGGTCGCCGAAGCCCGCGTCATCCACGAGCTGTACGGGCGCGACGTTAAAGTGGTTTTCATCGGCCCCTGCGTCGCCAAGAAGGAAGAAACCTCGCGCAACCTGGCCGACATCGAGGAATCCATAACTTTCATCGAGCTCCGCGCCCTCTTAAAAGAAGCCGGCGTGGACCGCAACACGGCCCTGGACTCGCAGTTCGACCCGCCGCACCCCGCCAAGGGCGTGCTCTACCCCATGGGCGGCGGGCTGCTCAACTCGGCCGAGCTGCCGGAGGACCTGCTGAGCGGGCGCTTCCTCTCCGCCGAAGGCCTGGAGAACTTTCCCGAAGTGCTCAAGAACCTAGAGCACGGGGACATTGACGCCGATTTCATAGACCTGCTCTGCTGCAACGGCTGCATCATGGGCCCCGGCATCAGCGTTAAATCTTCCAAGCACGCCCGGGAAGCCGCGCTGCGCCGCTACGCCCGCAAAAGCTATTTCAGCATCCGCCTCAACGACTGGGAAGAATCCGTGCGGCGCTTCCGCAGCATGGACTACTCCGCCTCCTTCGCCCCCGAGGACAGGCGCATGAAGCTGCCCAACAAGGAAGAGCTCCGGGCGGTCCTGGCCAAGATGGGCAAGGTAAACCCGGAGGACGAACTGAATTGCGGCGCCTGCGGGTACCCGAACTGCGTAGAGCACGCCGTCGCCATCATCCGGGGCATCGCCGAAAGCGAGATGTGCCTGCCGTACACCATAGACCGCCTGAAGAGCACGGCCGAGGAACTGACCCTCTCCTACAACCAGCTGGGCAAGACCAAGCAGGCCCTGATGCAGTCCGAGAAACTGGCCAGCATGGGCCAGCTGGCCGCCGGCGTGGCGCACGAGCTCAACAACCCGCTGGGCGTGGTACTCCTTTACTCTCACCTGCTGGCGGAGCAGTGCCAGAAGGATTCCCGTACCTTCGCGGACGCCAGGATGATAACGGAGCAAGCCGACCGCTGCAAGAAGATCGTGGGCGGGCTGCTCAACTTCGCCCGCAAGAACAAGCCTTTCTTCCGGCAGACCAGCCTGGTGCGGCTGGTAGACAGCTATTTCAAGACGGCCCCGCTGCCCGCCTCCATCAGGATCACGGTAGACCGTTCGGGAGAGGACCTGCAGGCGGAGATGGACCCGGACCAGATAATCCAGGTGCTGACCAACCTGGTGACCAACGCGCTGGAAGCCATGAGCGGCGGCGGGGCGCTGACCATACGCACCTTCGCCGAGCGCGAGAGCGTGGCGTTCAGCGTTTCGGACACCGGCGGCGGCATAAAGCCGGATAATATTAAAAAGATCTTCGAGCCGTTCTTCACCACCAAACAGATCGGCAAAGGCACCGGCCTGGGCCTGGCGGTCTCCTACGGCATCATCAAGGTGCACCGCGGCAACATCACCGTGCAGAGCAATTCGGACGCGGCGAACGGCCCGACTGGCACCACCTTCACGGTGAAGCTGCCGCGCGTGGCCAAAGACGCCGGCGCCATCAAGATGAAGCCGGAAGCGCCCGGCAAACAAATTTAGGAGCGACAGGAGAATACTATGACCGACAAGAAGAAGATAAAGATCCTGGTGGTGGAAGACGACCCCGATATGATGGACCAGATGAAGATCTACCTGGAATCCGAGAACTACGAAGTTATCGCCGCCTGCAACCAGAAAGAGGCGGAACCGCTCATCCAGCCCGGCGGGTTCCAGGCGGCCGTCCTGGACCTGATGATGGAGAACCCGGACTCCGGTTTCGTGCTGAGCCACAAGATCAAGAAGCTCGACGCGAAGATCCCGGTCGTCATAGTTACCTCCGTCACCAAGGAAACCGGCTTTTATTTCGACAAAGCCCATGACCCGAAAGCCTGGATCAAGGCCGACGCGATTATCCACAAAGAGCTGCGCTTCGAGCAGCTCAAGGCCGAGCTTAAGCGCCTGCTGGGCGCGGGTGAGAGTCATGCCTGACCCCCTGCCCCTGCACCAGCTCGACGTGCTTATCGTCGACGACGAAGCCGGCATGCGCACCGGCGCGGAGCGGTCGCTCGAGGGCTTCTCGGTGCCGCTGCCGGACTTCAACGAAACCGTCGCCTTCACGGTGCGCGCCGCCGCCACCGGAGAGGAGGCCCTGGCCGCCCTTAAGGCCAAGACCCCGGATATCGTGCTGCTCGACTACAAGCTGCCCGACATGACCGGCATAGACGTGCTGGCCGCCGCCCCGGAACCTCACTTCCTGACCATAATGATAACCGCGTTCGCTTCCCTGGAAGTGGCGGTGACCGCCACCAAGCGCGGCGCCTTCGATTTCCTGGCCAAGCCGTTCACGCCGGAGGAGCTGCGCGCCACCATCTCCAAGGCCGCCCGCAGCATCTACCTGCACCGCAAGGCGAGGAAGCTGGAAGAGGAGAAGCGCCAGGTACGCTTTGAGTTCATCTCAGTGCTGGCGCACGAGCTGAAATCCCCGCTGGCCGCGGTGGAAGGCTATATGCATTTGATGAAGGAGCGCATCAAAGGCCCGGAGCTGGCCGGTTACGACTCCATGGTGGACCGCAGCGTGGTAAGGATAGCGGGCATGAGAAAGCTGGTGATGGACCTGCTGGACCTGACCCGCCTGGAGTCTGGCAAGAAAAAGCGCGCCCTGGAGACCGTGGACCTGGTGAAAGCCGCCGGGCTGGCCATGGAAGCCGTCGCGGCGCTGGCGGAAGCGAAGGGCATAAGAGTGGAGCTGAAGGCCCCGCCCGCGCTGCCCATGAACGCGGACGCCGGAGAGATAGATATTATGCTTTCGAACCTGCTCACCAATGCCGTAAAATACAACAAGCAGGGCGGCAGTGCCGTACTGGAGCTGGAACGCTTGGCGCCGGGCTCGGCGCTCATCCGCTGCACTGACACCGGCATAGGCATGACCGAAGAAGAACTGGGCAAACTCTTCGGTGAATTCGTCCGGATGAAGAACGAGCACACGCGCGCCATAGACGGCAGCGGGCTGGGCCTGTCCATCCTTAAAAAAGTGGTAAAGCTTTACGGGGGGGAAGTACGGGTGACATCGAAATACGGGGAGGGTTCGTCCTTCGAGCTGTCGCTGAAGGACGCTGAAGTGCCCGCTGCCGGCACCGAACCGGCGCTGCGCCCCTAGCCTGGGCGCGGGAGGGTTTATGCAGACCACTACGGTCAACGCGGACAGTTATGCCGGCCATCTTAAAGACGGCCGCGACTTCATAGACGACGCCGCCCTGCGCCGGGCCCTCGCGGCCCCGCAGCCCTCCGCGCAGCGCGTGCGGGACATCCTCGCCCGCTCCCTGGCGGTTTCCGAAGCCCTCTCGCCGGAAGACGCGGCGGCCCTCATAGCCGTGGAAGACCCCGGCCTGCTGGAAGAGATCTTCGAAGCGGCCCGCGCCGTGAAACGCAAGGTCTACGACAACCGCATCGTCACCTTCGCGCCGCTCTACGCCTCCAACTTCTGCGTCAACAACTGCCTCTACTGCGGCTTCCGCACGGGCAACGAAGGGGCGGTCCGCCGCAAGCTCTCCATGACGGAGATAAAGGCCGAGGCGGAGGCGCTGGCCGGCAAAATAGGCCATAAACGCATAATCTTCGTGACCGGCGAGCACCCCGCCACCGGCGCGCAATACATAGCTGACGCGATGCGCGAGATCTACGCCGTAAAGGTTAAGACCCGGCGCGGCTTCGGCCAGATACGCCGCGTCAACGTCAACGCCGCCCCCATGAGCGTGCCCGACCTGAAACTTTTAAAAACGGCCGGCATCGGCACCTACCAGGTCTTCCAGGAAACCTACGACCGCGAACTTTACGCCAAACTCCACCCCGGTACTACCCCCAAAGCGGACTACCGCTGGCGCCTTTACGTCATGCACCGCGCCTTCGAGGCCGGCATCGACGACGTGGCGCTGGGCGCCCTGTTCGGGCTGGGCGACTGGAAATTCGAAGTGCTGGGGCTGGTGGCGCACTCCCGCGAACTCGAAGCCCGCTTCGGCATAGGCCCGCATACCATCTCCTTCCCGCGGCTGGAAACCGCCGACGGCACGGACCTGCCCAGCCGCAGCCTCGAGAACGTGCCGGACAAGGACTTCAAAAAACTGGTGGCCGTGCTGCGCCTTTCCGTGCCCTACGCCGGCATAATAGTTACCGCCCGCGAGCGCCCCGAGACCATCCGCGAAGTCATCGGCATGTGCACCCAGCGCGACGCCTCCACCCGCATAGGCATAGGCGCCTACTCCGAGCGCTACGGCGCCCAGGAAGCCGAAAAACAGCAGTTCCTGCTCGGCGACACCCGCACCCTCGACGAAGTCATCGGCGAGCTGGCGGACCTGGGTCATATCACCTCCTTCTGCACCTCCGGCTACCGCTGCGGCCGCACCGGCGACCACATCATGAAGCTCCTCAAGAGCGGCCACGAGTCGCGCTTCTGCAAGCTCAACGCCGTGCTCACCTTCCGCGAATGGCTGGACGACTTCGCCTCCGACGCCACCCGCGCCAAAGGCGAAGCCCTCATAAAAAAAGAAATCGCCGAGATCCGCGCCCGCGAAAAAGACTTCCCTCCCGAAACCGTAAAACTCCTGGACGCCTACTACGCCCGCATCGAGAAAGGCGAGAGGGACCTATGCTTTTAATAATGAAGGGGTGGCAGGGGTGTTCCCCCGCGAACCCTTTGCGGAAGGTGAGGCCCGGCTTTAGAGCGAAGCATAATTATGCTTCGCGTCCGGGCCGCAAGGGCGGAGGCGGTTTTAAGCTTTGCGAAAACCGCCGAGCCGGGGTCGCGCAAAACCGCTATGCGGTTTATGCGTGACGGCCCCCGCGACTTTACAACCTGTGTTCTGATTTTATGAACAAGAAAGAACTAGTCGACGCGCTCTCCCCGGATACGGACCCGGCGCCGCTCTTCGCCCTGGCCGATAAGATCCGCCGCGAGCAGGTCGGCGACGGCGTCCACCTGCGCGGCCTCATAGAATTCTCCAACCACTGCCGCCGCCGCTGCTACTACTGCGGCATCCGCGCCGCCAACGCCAAAGTGCGCCGCTACCGCCTCACCCCCGAGCAGATCCTCGACTGCGCCCGCACCGCCGTCAGCCTCAACTATAAAAGCGTAGTGATGCAGTCGGGCGAAGATCTCCATTGGAACCCCAAGGAACTGGCCTCCGTGGTCGAGAAAATAAAGACCACCACCAGCCTCGCCATCACCCTCTCCGTCGGCGAACACTCCAAGGAAGACTACACAACCCTGCGTTCCGCCGGCGCCGACCGCTTTCTCCTCCGCTTCGAGACCTCGGACCGCCGGCTCTTCTCCATGCTCAAACCCGACTCCAATTACGACCAGCGCTTCCGCTGCCTCGCCTGGCTCAAAGAAGCCGGTTTCCAGGTCGGCTCCGGCGTCATGGCCGGCCTCCCCGGCCAGACCGCCGCCAGCATGGCCGACGACATCCTCCTTTTCAAAGAACTCGACCTCGACATGGTCGGCATCGGGCCCTTCATAGCCAACCCCGACACCCCGTTGGGAGCCGCGCCCAACGGCAGCCTGGATACCGCGCTCAGGATGGTAGCCCTCACCAGGATAGTCACCAGGAACACCCATATCCCCGCCACCACCGCCATGGGCACCCTGCACCCCCAGGGACGACAGAAAGCCCTCAAATGCGGCGCCAACGTGCTGATGCCCAACATCAGCCCCACCGAGCACCGCACCGATTACAGCCTGTACCCCGGCAAGATCTGCGTCAACGAGGCCCCGGAACAATGCGCCGGCTGCGTCGACGCCATGCTGGCCGGCCTCGGCCGCCAGCGCGCCGAAGGCTTCGGCCACTCTTTAAAGCAGGTGTAAGACTCTAATTATGAACACCACACCAAAATCCATGCGGCTGCAGATCGCCATCTTCGGGCGCACCAATGTCGGAAAATCCAGCGTCCTCAACATGCTGGCCGGCCAGGACGTCGCCATCACCTCGCCCGTCCCCGGCACCACCACCGACGTCGTAGAGAAAGCCATGGAACTGCTCCCCGTCGGGCCCGTAGTCTTCCTCGACACCGCCGGCCTCGACGACAAAAGCGAACTCGGCGCCCTGCGCACCGCGCGGGCGCGCAAAGTCTTCGACCGCGCCGACGCCGCGCTCCTGGTAGTAGAGCCCTCGGGCTGGGGCCCCTGTGAAGCCGACATAGCCGCCGCCGCCGAAGAAAAGAACATCCCTCTCATAGTCCTCATCAACAAAACCGACATCAGCGGCCCCTCGCCCGAACTCACCGAAGCCCTCAAAGCCCGCGGCATCACCCCCATAACCTGCGCCGCCACCGTCAAAGAACACCGGGAAGCCGCCGTAGAAGCCGTCAAACAGCGCCTCCTGGCGCTGACCGGACGCGCCGCGCAAAGTCAGCGCGCCATACTCGGAGACCTGGTCCGCCCCGGCGAAACCGTCATCTTCATAATCCCCATAGACAAGGAAGCCCCCAAAGGCCGCATCATACTGCCGCAGGTGCAGGCCATGCGGGACCTGCTGGACCACGGCGCCCTCTTCCTGACCGCCAGGGAGCACGAATACCCCCAGGCCCTGGCCGCCCTGAAAAAAGCGCCCGCGCTGGTGGTCTGCGACTCGCAGGTGGTGGACTTCATGGTCAAGCACACCCCGGCGGGCGTGCCCTGCACCACCTTCTCCATACTCTTCGCCCGCTTCAAAGGCGACCTGGCCGCCTACGCGCGCGGCGCGGCCGCGATACGGAACCTGCGCCCCGGCGACAGCCTGGCCGTGCTGGAGGCCTGCTCGCACCACGCCATCGAGGACGATATCGGCCGCGTAAAGCTACCCAAATGGCTGAAAGAAACCGCGGGAGGGGAACTGAAGATAGATACTTTTTCAGGCAGGGACCTGCCGGCTAACATCGCGGACTACAAACTGGTCATCCAGTGCGGCGGCTGCATGCTCACCCGCACCGAGATCCTGGGCCGCATGGGCAAAGCCGCCGGCGCAGGGGTACCGATAAGCAATTACGGGGTGGCCATCTCGGAGTGCAAAGGCGTATTGGAAAGAGTGCTGTCGCCGTTCCCGGAAGCCCTGGCGGCTTACCGGGAAGGGGCCGGCGCCAAAGCCAGGCAGTAGTTCTCCAGCACCAGCCGCTCCGAGCCCGGCGTGATCTTGCGCAGCTTGCAGACGTCTGAGTTGGGCGGGCAGAGCCTGGCCAGTTCGTCGCCGGCGGCCACGTGGCCGGCGCAGTTGTCGCAGATAGTGGCCAGCGTTTTCAGGATGTGCTTCTTCTTTTCTTCCTGCAGCAGACCTATAAGCTTCATAACATCGCCCTTCATGCGCCCCGCGAAAGTGCGCGTGGGGTAGACCAGGCCCAGCCGCGGCTTGCAGAATTTTACCCAGGAATCAGGCGCGGCCCCGGCCGCGTCGTACAGCACTTCTGTGCGGCTTAAAACCCGGCCGCGAGCCGTCTTTGGGGCCGGCGAGGCCGGGGAATACTTGCTGTGGGAAGTGAAGCCGCCGAACACGTCGTAGGCGGAGAGGCAGGCGGAGAAATCCGGGTAGACCTTTTCCCGCTCCGGGCCGGTAATAAAACCGCCTTTGGCGTCGCCCTGCCCTACGAAGAAGAAGCCGAGCACGTTCGGGCGCATCAGGCTTTCCAGCACCTCGTCGGCGGTCAGCCCGGAATACGGCTCCACCGTGGCGTTCGGGTAAAGCAGCGGCAGCGCCTCCCCCAGCACCGAGACCACGTCGCCGCAGGCCTTGCGGCTTATGACGTCTTTCTCCTTCGCGCCCGGGACGCAATCCCCGGCGTAAATAAGGAATTTTCCCTGCGCGCAGAAATTCAGCGGCGGCGCGTCCTCGCGGGCGGCCTGCTGCCCGAACGGAGCGAACTCCGCGGCGGCCTGGGAAACCAGCAGAAGAAGGACGGGGAAGAGCTTTATCATTTTTCCGCTCCCGCGATTACGGCTTCCAGCGCCTGTGTCAGCGCCAGGGCGGGGGGCGAATTATGGCGTTCAAGCACATAGATGCGCCCGGCGTCCCCGGCCGCCACCATGGCGGAATCGAACGGAACGCTGCCCAGGAAAGGCACGCCGAGGTCCCGCGCGGCTTTTTCGCCGCCGCCCGTTTTAAAAAGGTCTATCTCTTTGGCGCAGTGCGGGCAGCAGAACGAGGTCATGTTCTCCAGCACGCCCAGCACCGGGATGCCGACCTGTTTAAGGAAATTTACGGCCTTGCGGGAATCGAGCAGGGCCACTTCCTGCCCCGTGGTCACCACTACCGCCCCGGTCATCTCCGGGATGAGCTGGCAGATGGTGAGCGGTTCGTCGCCGGTGCCGGGGGGGGCGTCTATCACCAGGGCGTCCAGGTCTCCCCAGTTCACGTCCGACAGGAACTGCTTCAGCACGCCGAGCTTCAGCGGCCCGCGCCAGATCACCGGCGCGTCGCCCTCCTTCATAATGGAGCCCATGGAGATCATCTTTAGGTTGGGAGCCGCTTCCAAAGGCTCGATGAAATTCCCATCAGAGGCGTGGGGCTTGCCTTCCTGGCCGGTCATGCGCGCCACGGAGGGGCCGTGGATGTCTATGTCCAAGAGGCCGGTTTTCCGGCCGCGGGCGGCCAGCAGGGCGGCCAGGTTGACGGCGATGGTGCTTTTGCCCACGCCGCCTTTGTTGCTCATGACCAGGATCTTGCGCTTTATGCGCGCCATGTTCTCTTTTACCAGGGATTCCCGGTGGTCTATGTGCACTTTATGCATATTGTCTCCAAAAATAGCCCGGCGGCGCTGTAATGCTGAAAGCCCGGCCGCCTTTATAATATAATAATTTTGTTATAATATGGAAAATTTGCGGCGGCGTTAATACCGCTACGGAGGAGTAAGGCATGAAACCAATTCTTACGGCTGAAAAGGCGGTTGAGGACATAAAGGACGGGGCCACGCTGATGGTGGCGGGCTTCATGGGCTGCGGCAACGCTTTCACCCTTATCGACGCGCTCATCAACAAAGGCTCCAAGGCCCTCAACCTCATCACCAGCGACACGGCTTACCCGGAGGTGGGCGTGGGCAGGCTTATCTGCCAGAACCGCGCCGCTACGCTGACGGCCTCGCACATCGGCACCAACCCGGTTTCCGGCCAGAAAATGAACTCGGGCGAGCTCAAGGTGACGCTGGTCCCGCAGGGCACCTTCGCCGAGCGCATCCGCGCCAAGGGCGCGGGCCTGGGCGGCGTGCTCACCCCCACCGGCATAGGCACCGCCGTGGAGGAGGGCAAACAGAAGCTCAACCTTAACGGCAAGGATTACCTGCTGGAACTGCCGATGGGCGCGGACTTCGCCTTCATCAAGGCCGAAGTGGCCGACAAGTACGGCAACGCCTTCCTGCCCGGCGCCACCAAGAATATGGCCGTGGTCATGGCCATGGCCGCCGACCACGTCATCCTGGAAGCCGAGAAGATCGTGGAGCCCGGCGAGCTGGACCCGGAGAAGGTCACCATCCCCGGCATCTTCGTCTCGGCGATAGTCAAGTCCACCCTGCCGGCCGCCAACCTGCAGCTCAAACCCTGAACCCAAAGGAGAATTTAAATGGACCCCAAAGAACTTAAAAGAGTCAGGCTGGTTAAGCGCATAGCGCAGGAATTCCCCGACGGCGCCCTGGTGAACCTGGGCATCGGCATGCCCACCATGGTGGCCAATTACATCCCCGAGGGCCGCACCATCCTGCTGCAGTCCGAGAACGGCTTCACCGGCCTCGGCCAGGCGGCGCAGAAAGGGAAGGAGGACCCGCGCGTAGTGAACGCCGGGGGCCAGCCGGTGACCATAGTGCCCGGCGGCGCTTTCTTCGACTCGGCCATGTCCTTCGCCATCATCCGCGGCGGGCACGTGGACTACACGGTGCTGGGCGGGCTGGAAGTGGACATGGAAGGCAACCTGGCCAACTACATGATCCCCGGCAAGATGGTGCCCGGCATGGGCGGGGCAATGGACCTGGTAGCCGGGGCGAGGAACGTCATCGTCGCCATGGAGCACACCAGCAAGAACGGCGCCCCCAAGATCCTGAAGAAATGCTCGCTGCCGCTTACCGCCAAGGGCGAGGTTGACCTGATAGTGACAGACATGGCCTTCATCCGCGTAACCAAGAAAGGCCTGGTGCTGGAAGAGATAGCCGAAGACACCACGGTGGAAGAAGTCGTGAAAGCCACCGAAGCGCCGCTGCACATAGCGGGCAAACTCGGTAAATTCTAAGGAGACCTTATGGCTAATAAAATGGTTATAACCTGCGCCCTTACCGGGGCGGAAACGACCAAGGCCCAGGCCCCGGCGCTGCCCGTTACGCCCGAGGAACTCGCCGCCGCCGCCGCCGAAGCCTGCGCGGCCGGCGCGTCCATAGTGCACCTGCATGCCAGGAACAACGACGGCACGCCCACCGCCGACGTGAAGGTTTTCAAGGCGGCCATCGACCTGATCCGCAAGAAATGCGACGTGGTCATAGAGATCACCACCGGCGGCGCGGTAGGCATGACCCCGGAAGAGCGCATCGCCCCGGTCTCGCTGAAGCCCGACATGGCCTCGCTCGACTGCGGCACCGTGAATTTCGGCAACGACTATATCGTGAACACCCTGCCCATCATGCGGCAGTTCGCCTCGGAGATGAACAAGTACGGCGTGCGCCCCACGCTGGAATGCTTCGACGTGTCCCACGTGCAGTCCTCCCACATCCTCATCAAAGAAGGCCTGATAAAACCGCCCTACCATTACGGCTTCGTCATGAACGTGCCGGCGGCGCTTTCGCTCAGCGTTAAGACGCTGTCCTACATGATAGACCAGATGCCCCCGGAGAGCTTCTTCACGGTGATGGGCATCGGCCGCGGCCACCTGCCCGGCATCTGCGGGGCCATAGCCTCCGGCGGCTTCATCCGCGTGGGCTTCGAAGACAACATTTACTATTCCAAGGGCCGCCTGGCGGCGTCCAACGCCGAGTTCGTGGAACGCGCCGTGCGCATCTCGCACGAGGCGGGCCTTGAGATAGCGAAACCTTCCGACGTCAGACAATTATTCAAAATCAAGTAAGGAGACAACCATGCCCACAAAAACCGAGATAGAAGTGAAGAAGAACGGAAACCCCTTCGGCTCGCACCGCGTCATAGAGCCCAAAGGCGTGCTCACGCAGCCTGCCACCAAAGTAGACAACAACATGGACTACATGTGGGACAACGAGATCCTGGTAGAAGTGGAAACCCTCAATATCGACTCCGCCAGCTTTACGCAGCTCAAGAAGGAAGCCAATAACGACGAAGAAAAAATAAAGGCCGCCATCGTCAAGATCGTGGGCGAGAAAGGCAAGATGCAGAACCCCGTCACCGGCTCCGGCGGCATGTTCCGCGGCAAGGTGCTTAAGATCGGCCCGGCCCTGAAAGGCAAGGTCGCCATAAAAGAAGGGGACAAGATCGCCAGCCTGGTCTCCCTTTCCCTGACCCCGCTGAAGATCGAGAAGGTCCTCGGCATAAAGAAAGGCACCGAGCAGGTGAGCGTGGTGGCCAAAGCCATCCTCTTCGAGAGCGGCATCTACGCCAAGCTGCCCTCCGACATGTCCGAGACCCTGGCCCTGGCCGTGCTCGACGTGGCCGGCGCCCCGGCCCAGACCGCGAAGCTCGTGCGGCCCGGCAACACCGTGGTCATCATCGGCGCCGCCGGCAAATCCGGCGTGCTCTGCGCTTACGAAGCGCGCCGCCGCGCGGGCGTCACCGGCAAGATCATCGGCATCACCAGCTCCGATTCGGGCCTGGAGAAGATGAAGGAATACGGCTTCTGCCACGAGAACCTCAAGCTCAGCGCCACGGACGCGCTGTCCTGCTACGAGGCCATCAGCAAGCTCACCAACGGCAAGCTGGCCGACGTCATCATCAACTGCGTCAACATCCCCAACACGGAGATGGCGTCCATCCTGATGTGCCGCGACGGCGGGATCGTCTACTTCTTCACCATGGCCACCTCGTTCACCAAGGCCGCGCTCGGCGCCGAAGGCGTGGGCAAGGACGTGGACATGATCATCGGCAACGGCTACGCCAAGGACCACGCCGAGATCACCCTGAACATCCTGCGCGAGTCCAAGCAGATCCGCGACATCTACACCAAGCTGTACGCGTAAGAGAACCTGACCGGAGACCGACTCATGGGAAATAAAACAGCGCCCACAGTAAAGGCAGGCGGGAACCCGTTCGGAGCGCACCGCGTGCTGCTGCCGAAAGGGGGGCTGCCCCAGCCCGCCGTCAAAGTCGACAACTGCATGGACTACATCTACGACAACGAGATCCTCGTCGACGTGGACACGCTGAACATAGACTCCGCCAGCTTCACCCAGATCAAGGGTGAAGCCGGCGGGGACCATGAGAAGATCAAGAATTCGATACTCGCCATCGTGGCCGAGCGGGGGAAGATGCAGAACCCCGTGACCGGCTCTGGCGGCATGTTCATAGGCCGGGTGGCGAAGGTCGGCCCGGCGCTGGCGGGGAAAACGGACCTGAAGCCCGGCGACAAGATCGCCAGCCTGGTCTCCCTGTCCCTTACGCCGCTCAAGATCGACAGCATCATAGGCATAAAGAAGGGCACCGAGCAGGTCAACGTAAAAGCGAAGGCCATCCTTTTCGAAAGCGGCATCTACGCCAGGATCCCGGCGGACATGCCGGAGAAGCTGGCGCTGGCCATCCTGGACGTGGCGGGCGCGCCGGCGCAGACAGCCAAGCTGGTGCGGCCCAACCAGGTGGTGGTGATAATCGGCGCGGCCGGGAAATCCGGCCTGCTGTGCGCCTACGAGGCCCGCAAGATCGCCGGCGTGGCCGGCATCGTGGTCGGGCTGGAATATTCGAAAGAAGCGGTGAAGAAGGTAGAGGAATTCGGCTTCTGCCACAAGGTCATCCAGGCCAACGCCACCGACGCGCTGGACTGCTACGGCAAACTGATGAAGGCCACCGGCGGCAAGCTCGCCGACGTGGTCATAAACTGCGTCAACATCCCCAACACGGAGATGGCTTCGATCCTGATGTGCAAACACGAGGGGCTGGTCTACTTCTTCAGCATGGCCACCTCGTTCACGAAAGCCGCGCTGGGCGCCGAAGGCGCGGGCAAGGACATAACGATGCTGGTGGGCAACGGCTATACCCGGCACCACGCGGACACTACGCTCAACATCCTCAGGGAATCCCCGGTCATCCGGGCGGCGTACAAGAAGATGTACGCCTAGATCAAGGAGCAATCATTATGAGAAAGTACACCAAGGTTGACTACAAGAAGGTCCCGCTCTGGAAGAACGTTCCGGAAAGCGACTGGTCCGATTACAAGTGGCAGCTGAAGAACGTCATAAAAGATATCCCGACGCTGGAGAAGGTGGCGGTGCTCAGCGCGCACGAGAAGACCGACCTCAAGGCCTGCCTGAAGAAATTCACCATGGCCATCACCCCCTATTACGCCGCGCTGATGGACAAGAAGGATAAGACCTGCCCGGTGCGCCTGCAGGCCATCCCCCGGGGCCAGGAGCTGATGAACGACCCCTCCGACCTTTCGGACCCGCTGCACGAGGACGTGGACTCCCCGGTGCCGGGCCTCACCCACCGCTACCCGGACCGCGTGCTGCTGCTGGTCACCAACATCTGCTCGATGAACTGCCGCCACTGCACCCGCCGCCGCCTGGTGGGCTTCGAGGACGTACACATGTCCACGGCCAACCTGGACAAGGCCATCGAGTACATCCGCAAGAACCGCGAAGTGCGCGACGTGCTGATCTCAGGCGGCGACCCGCTGGTGCTCACCGACGAGATGCTGGAAGGCATTATAAAGAAGATCAGGGCGATCGACCATGTGGAGATCATCCGCCTGGGCACCCGCACGCCGGTAGTGATGCCGATGCGCATCACGGACAAGCTGGTGGGAATGCTCAAGAAGTACCATCCCATCTACGTCAACACTCATTTCAACCACCCCAAGGAAATGACCGCCGAAGCCTTCGAGGCCTGCCGCAAGCTGGCGGACGCCGGCATACCCGTGGGCAACCAGAGCGTGCTGCTCAAGGGCGTCAACGACTGCCCCCAGACCATGAAGCGCCTGGTGCACGAACTGCTGATGTCGCGCGTGAAGCCGTACTATATCTACCAGTGCGACCTGTCCACCGGCATCAGCCACTTCCGCACCACGGTCTCCAAAGGCATCGAGATAATAGAGAACCTGCGCGGCCACACCACCGGCATGGCCGTCCCCACCTTCGTGGTGGACGCCCCCGGCGGCGGCGGCAAGACGCCGGTGATGCCGAACTACCTCATTTCCATGTCCGACAAGCGCGTGGTGCTCAGGAACTACGAAGGCGTGATCACGACGTACACCGAGCCTACCGGCTACGTGTCCTCCTGCGACCGCTGCGAGTACTGCGCGGACGAGGCCTATAAGCCCATAGACGGCGTGGCCAAGCTCCTCAACGGCGAGAAGCTGACGCTGGAGCCGGCCAACCTGATGCGGACCCGCCGGCACAGGAAATAGCCCGAACCCATGGATTTCATCAAGGGGCTCAAGGACAGGACCGTGTTCATCGTCGGCTCGAAGAAGAACGCCGGCAAGACCACGTTCATGAACTACGCCCTCAACCGCCTGCGCGGCACCGCCTGCGTCGGGGCGCTCAGCGTCGGGGTCGACGGGGAAGCGCAGGACCAGGTCTTCGGCAGCCCGAAGCCCCAGGTAAGGGCGGAGAAAGGCGACCTCCTGCTCTGCGCCGAAACCTCCCTGAAACACTCCGACCTGCACTACGAGATACTCAACGTCTACCCGTTTTGCACCGCCATCGGGCGCCCGGTGCTGCTGCGGGCCCTGCGCCCGGGACGCGCCGAGATCTCAGGCCCGGAGAACAACTCGCAGCTGGGGGAGATACTTGCCGACATGCGCCGCCACGGCGCCGGCACGGTCTTCATCGACGGGGCCGTGGACCGGATAACCCAGGTGGCGGCCGGGACGAAGGCCGCCTTCGTCTACGTAGCGAAGGTAGAACCGGAGAACCTGGACTCCGCCGCTGCCGCCATAAAGCTGCTGTGGGCCTCCGCGTCGGTCCCGCTGTGGCGCGAGGGGGAAAAGTGCCCCGCCCCGGTAACGCGGGTGGAAGGCGCGCTGACCCCCGGGAAGGTCCCGGGAAAAGAAGTGAAAGGCGGCACGCTGGTGATAGAGGACCTCACGAAGGTCTTCCTCTCCTGGGCCCAGTGGCAGGAGCTGAAGGGGCGCTTCGAACTGCGCTTCCGCGCCAAGCCGGACCTGGCGGCTTTCATAGTGAATCTTTATAACGTAACGCGGGCCGATTTCGAGAAGAAGCTGGGGTCGCCGCAGCTGGCGGACCGGGTGATCTACAACCCGTACGAGCTGACGCTGAACTAACATGGACAAAACGCGGGCTTTCGCCGAATTCGAAGATTTCTACTCCCTGTTCAGGCCGCTGACGCCTTACGGCCGGGTTTACCGGGAGGCCCGCCATTTCTTCGCGGACGCCGGGGCGCTCAAAACGGAGTACGACCTGACGGCGGCCATGCAGGCCTACCTTTCCGGGCAGCGCCACAAGGCGGACAAGCTGCGCTTCCACCTCCGCAACATCCCCGCGGTCGACCTGACGCCCGAGGCGCTCAACGGCGCGGCCGGCCTTTTCCTGGCCCGCAAATTCCTCGCCAATACCGCCGAGATCTTCAAACTCCTGCCGGCGCCCGTCAGGGCCCGCTTCGGCGCCCGCTGGGCCTCGGCCGAACTGCTGGCCCTCCTGAACAAAGGCGGCGGCGGCGAGGCCTTCCACATCGCCGACGCCTACTGCCCCGAGCTGGCCGCCGAACGCGCGGCCATAACCGCCTGCGACAAGGCGCTCAAAGCCCTGCGCGAGAAAAAACTGAAGACCCTGCGCGAGCGCTGGGGCCTGGATTTCACGGACCGGGACTTCCTGGTGATAGCCGAAAGCGCGGCGGCGCGGCTCAGCGCCGCACCGGAACTTTTCCTGGAGCCTTTCGACGGCTCCCGCGTGACGGTCAAGCCGGTTTACGGCCAGGATTACATGGAAGCCGCGGCCGAACGCGACCGCCGGCGCGGCCGCGAGCAGGAACTGGAAGCCGCCGTGGTCAAAAAGCTGGCCGCCGCTGCCGCCGCCGAAAAGAAGCCCATCGAAGGCTACGCCGCGGCCCTGGAGAAGATAGACGTGGCCGCGGAACGCGCGCGCCTGGCCTCGGAGCTGAAGCTCGCGCGGCCGCTGACGCGCAAATATCCTTCGGAGATACGCCTGGCGAAAGGCCGCTTCCTCCCGCTTGAAACCCGCCTGGCGGCCGCCGGGCTGAAATATACCCCGCTCTCCGCGGTCTTCGCCCGGCGGGTGAACATCCTCTACGGGTCCAATATGGGCGGCAAGACCGTGGCGCTCAAGACGCTGGCCTTCCTGCAGCTGGCCGCCCAAAGCGGCTTCTTCGTCCCCGCGGCCTCGTTCGAGACCTGCCTTTTCGACGGCCTGGCCTTCATCGGCGGGGCGGAAATGGAAACGGCGGGGGGGCTGAGCAGCTTCGGCCTGGAAATGAACGATTTCGTCGCCGCCCACGACAAGCTGAAGAGCGGCAGCCTGCTGCTGATGATGGACGAGTTCGCGCGCACTACCAATTCGGAAGAAGCCGCGGCGCTGCTCAGCGCCATCCTGGAGGACCTGGGGGCCAAGAAGTCCGCTTTCGCCTTCCTGGCCACGCATTTCTCGGGGCTGAAGACGGACAAGGGCGCCGCCAGCTTCAAGATGCGCGGGTTCGACACGGCGGCCTTCAACGAATACTTCTCGGGCAAGCCCGCCTGCGGCCTGGACGAGAAATTGAAGATGATAAACAAGTTCATGCGCTACGAACTGCTGGAAGGCGCGCAGGGCGGGGAAGCCAGGGACGCCATCAAGATAGCCGGCATACTCGGCGTGGCCAGGGGTATAATAAAGAAAGCCCAGGAATTTATGGAGGAGACCAAATGACACCGGTAAAAAGCAAACTAGGACTTTCCCCGACCAAGATAGCCAAAGCCCGCAAGCTGGCCGCCGAAATAACGGCCCCGGTGCAGGAATTCATCGACACGCACACCACCGTGACCATAGAGCGCGCCACGCTGCGCCTGCTGGGCGCCGACGGCGCGAACGCCGACGGCGTGCCGGTGCCCAACCTGATAGCCCAGGCCTGCGCCGATAAACTGGCCGGCGGCGCCTCGGTGTTCTACGTCAACGCGCTGGTCAAGCTGGCCAAGACCCCGGCGGAGCTGAACAAAGAGATAGAGAAAGGCCTGGACATCTCCAAGCTGGAGCTGACCGACAGCCGGCATATCCAGAAAAAAGCCGACGAGCTTATTAAAGGCACGGACGCCCGCATAGCCGGCAACGTGGCCCACCGCAACGCCCAGCTCAAGCTCTCCAAGGACAGGATCAAGTCCCCTATGATCTACGTCATAGTGGCCACGGGCAACATTTACGAGGACGTGAAGCAGGCGCAGGCGGCCGCCCACCAGGGCGCCGACATCATCGCCGTGATCCGCACCACCGGCCAGAGCCTGCTGGACTACGTACCCTACGGCCCCACCACCGAAGGCTTCGGCGGCACCTACGCCACGCAGGAGAACTTCCGCATCATGCGCAAGGCGCTCGACGAGACCGGTGAGAAGGAGGGCCGCTACATCCGCCTGGTGAACTACTGCTCCGGCCTCTGCATGCCCGAGATCGCCGCCATGGGCGCGCTGGAGCGCCTGGACATGATGCTCAACGACTCGATGTACGGCATCCTGTTCCGCGACATCAACATGTACCGCACCTTCACCGACCAGTTCTTCTCCCGCATGATCAACACCGCGGCCGACATCATCATCAACACCGGCGAGGACAACTACCTCACCACCTCGGACGCCGTGGAGAAGGCGCATACCGTGCTGGCCAGCCAGTTCCTCAACGAGAAGTTCGCCGCCAACACCGGCATGCCCAACCGCCTGATGGGCCTGGGGCACGCCTTCGAGATCAACCCCGACGTCAAGAACGGCTTCCTGTACGAATACGCGCAGGCCCTGATGGCCAGGGAGATCTTCCCCGAGCACCCGCTCAAATACATGCCCCCGACCAAGTTCATGACCGGCGACATCTTCAAGGGCCTGGCCATGAACACGCTGTTCAACTTCGTCTGCAAGGCCACCGGCCAGGGCATAGCTTTGCTGGGCATGCTGACCGAGGCCATCCATACGCCCTACCTGCAGGACCGGCACCTCGCCATAGATAACGCCCTGTACGTGCACAATACCATGGAAGGCTTCAAGGACGAGATAGAGTTCAAGAAGGACGGCATCATGGCCCGCCGCGCCCGCCAGGTGCTGGACGAGACCACCAGTTTCCTGTCCGAAGTAAAAGCGCAAGGCCTGTTCAAGGCCATAGAGACCGCCATGTTCGCCGAGATCAAGCGCCCGCGCGACGGCGGCAAAGGCTTCGACGGCGTCTACGAGAAGACCGCCGACTACTGGAACCCGGTAGAGACCTACCTTAAAAAGAAACTGAAGATAGCCGGTAAATAGCTGGAGACCCTATGTTCATAAAACCTTACGGCGACACATCCAACGACGGCGCGGTGCAGCTTTCCTTCACCCTGCCCGTCAAGAACTGCGGCAGGGCCAAAGAGGCCGCCAGGCTCTACGTGCAGAAACTCGGCTTCCAGAAAGTCGACGTAGTCCACGCAGCCGCCCTCTCCGAAGAATTCACCTTCTTCGTAGCCTACGGCAAGACCGAAACGGGCATAGACTACGACAAAGTGGAATACGCCGAAGCCGTCGACAAATACATGTCCATGGACGAGATCAACGAGTTCATAAAGACCAACTTCAAGCGCAAGCTGGTCATCATCGGCGCCTGCACCGGCACCGACGCCCACACCGTGGGCATAGACGCCATCATGAACATGAAAGGCTACAACCACCACTTCGGCCTGGAGCGCTACCCCATGATAGAAGCCCTCAACATGGGCTCCCAGGTCCCCAACGAGAAGATCCTCGCCAAAGCCAAAGAACTCAAAGCCGACGCCGTCCTCGTCTCCCAGATAGTCACCCAGAAAGACGTGCACATCAAGAACCTCACCGAGCTCATAGAGCTCGCCGAGGCCGAGAAAATGCGCGGCAAAACCCTCCTCGTAATGGGCGGCCCCCGCGTCAACAACAAACTGGCCAAAGAGCTCGGCTACGACGCCGGCTTCGGCACCGGCACCTACGCCGAACACGTAGCCACTTTCGTAGTAAAAAAACTCTACGAGCGAATGACGAGTAAGAAGTAGCTGTCAGCAGGTAAGCGACCCGGAGCCGGACGCAGGGACCGGGTTAGCAAAACCCTGCCGGAAGCCCGAGCTTGCGTAAGCGCGAGGGCTGAGGCGGGGAAGGGCAAGCACGGTGTGCGCGACCCTGTTTTTGCGTTCCGGTCCCTGTGGCCGGCGCAGGCAGACTTATTTACGAGAAAGCGGACAAAGGAGCTAATATAATGGCTGAACATCTTAAACTCGACAACTCGGAGCGGCTTTATAAGGAAGCCCAGGAACTCATACCCGGCGGCATGATGGGCATACGCCGCCCGTATAACTTCGTCCCCGGCGAATACCCCATCTTCTTCGACTCCGCCAAAGGCGGCAAAGTCACCGACGCCGACGGCAACGAATACCTCGACATGCTCTGCGCCTACGGCCCCATCATCATCGGCCACCGCGAACGCGAGATCGACGCCGCCGTCATCAAACAGATAAAAGAAAAAGGCTTCTGCATGTCCATCGTGCAGGAAGTCCAGAACACCCTAGCCAAAAAAGTCATCTCCCTCGTGCCCTCCGCCGAGAAAGTCGTCTTCACCAAGACCGGCTCCGACTCCACCACCCTCGCCACCCGCATAGCCCGCGCCTTCACCAACAAGCCCAAGATCATCCGCTGCGGCTACCACGGCTGGGCCGACTGGTGCGTGGAAGGTAAAGGCGGCGTGCTGCCCAAGACCTACGAGGACACCCTCGAGTTCGAATACAACGACCTCCAGCAGCTCGAAGACCTCCTCAAGGCCAACCCCGGCCAGGTCGCCGGCATCATAGTCACCCCCATAGGCCACCCCAACGCCCACGAAGTCCAGATGCCCAAGCCCGGCTTCCTCGAAGGCGCGAAGAAACTGGCCGAAGCGCACGGCACTGTGCTCATCTTCGACGAGATCCGCACCGGCTTCCGCGTCAGCATGGGCGGCGCGCAGAAACTCTTCGGTGTAACCCCGCACATGTCCGTGTTCGGCAAAGCCATGGCCAACGGCTACGAAATAAGCATGGTCGCCGGCCGCAAGGACATCATGGACGTCCTGATCAGCAAAGCCTTCGTCAGCTCCACCTACTTCAACAACACCCTGCCCATGGTGGCCGCCCTCAAGACCATGGAAATACTCGAGCGCGACAACATGCTGGACGTCATAGCGAAGCGCGGCCACGCCTTCTGCAAAAAAGTCCGCAAGCACGTTAAAGCCAGCGGCCTGGCCGTGCAGTTCACCGGCGAGCCCTGGATGCCCTACATCACCTTCGACAAGGACGAGACCGGCGCCTATAAGAAGACCCGCGTGAACTTCTACACCCAGCTCATCCGCCGCAAAGTCTTCCTGCAGCCCTATCACCACGGCTACGTAGCCTACAGGCATTCCGTAAAGGACCTCAACTACGCCGCCGACATGATAGCCGAGTCGCTGGAAGAGGCCAAGAAAGCGGCCTGACCCGCCTTGAGCCCTGCGGGGGGGCAAAGACCCCGCAGGGCTCTAAAGGCGCCGACAAATGAAAGAACGAACACTAAAGCGAGTACACGGAACCTGGGCCGTACTGCGCCTGGCCGTCCAGAAATTCATGCACATAGACGGCGGCCAAAGGTCCGCCGCCTTCGCCTACAGCGCCTTCTTCGCCCTTTTCCCGCTCATAGTGCTCTTCGTCACGGTCGCCTCCATGTTCATGGACAGGAGCACCGCGGCGGGAGTAGTGATCTCCTACGTAGAGAAGTTCGTCCCCATAAGCGGGGAAATGCAGCGGTACGTGTTCGACACCGTCTCGCGCGTTATCCGCTCCCGCGGCCAGGCCGGCACCGTGGCCCTTATAATGCTGGTCTGGGTATCCGCACAGTTCTTCACCACCCTGATACAGGCGGCGAACCGCGCGTGGGGCACCTCGGGCGCCGACTGGTGGAAACTCCCGCTCAAAAGCCTGGCGCTGCTCCTCATAACCAGCGCCGCCGTGCTGGCGGGCATCGGCGTGCCCGTAGTCGGGAAGATGGCCGCCGGCCTTTTCAAGACCGGCTTCTTCCTGCCTCTGGCGTACAAGATCTGGCTGTTCTTCGTCCCCTGGCTGGTGGTTTTCTTCAGCCTGACTTTTTTTTACAAACTGGCCCCGCACCGCCGCACACGGTATTCCGAAGTCTGGCTGTCCGCGCTGTGCGCCGCGCTGCTGCTGCACGGGGCGCAGACCCTGTTCGTCCTGTACCTGAAGCATATCGCCGCGCTCAGCGCGCTGTACGGCGCCTTCGGCGGCATCATGGCCCTGCTGCTGTGGATCTACCTCTCCGGCGTGATCTTCATTTTCTGCGCCTGCCTCAGCGCAGCCCAGGCCGCCACCCGCACCCATACCTGACCATGCCCGACAGACCCCTCATCATACACATCATAACCAGGCTGGAACCGGGCGGCTCCAGCCGCAATACTATCGATTCGTGCGCGGCGCAGGCAGCGGAT
Organism: Elusimicrobia bacterium GWA2_61_42; assembly: GCA_001799615.1. Classification (GTDB taxonomy): domain Bacteria; phylum Elusimicrobiota; class Elusimicrobia; order Elusimicrobiales; family UBA9959; genus UBA9959. The sequence goes on from MGTU01000008.1 coordinate 77,178, forward strand.
TACGACGTGGCGCTGCTGGCGGGGCCCCACCCGGATTCGGCGCAGCTGCTGAAACTGCTGCCGCCGACGGTAAACTACATAGAGATCAAGGATCTCCGGCGCGAGATCTCCTCGGCGCACGACTTCAAGGCGCTGCGCGAAATACGGGCGGTCATAAAACGCCTTAACCCGGCCATAGTCCACACGCACACCTCCAAAGCCGGGGCCCTGGGTCGCCTGGCCGCCTCAATGGCCAACCTGGGCGCAAGCAGACCCGCGGTGATAATCCATACCCCGCACGGGCACCTGCTCTACGGCTATTACGGGCCCTTTAAAACTTTTACCTTCCGGCTGGCCGAGAGATTCCTGGCCAAGTTCACCGACCGCTTAATAGCCCTGACCAAGGGCGAACTGCAAGAATCCTGCGCGGCCGGCATAGGCCGCCCAAAACAATGGACAGTCATACACAGCGGCGTAGACTTCAAGCCGCCGGCCGTGCCCGCCCATAAACGGGACCTGGACATACCCGCCGACGCGCTGGCCGTGGGCACCGTGGCCAGGCTGGAAACCGTCAAAGGCGTGGAATATCTGGTCCGCGCGGCGGCGCTGCTCGCCAAAAGCGTACCAGCGATAAAACTTAAGTTCGTGATCATAGGCGGGGGGGAGCTGGAAGGGCCGCTGCGCGCGCTGGCCGCCGAACTGGGCGTGGCCGACCGCGTCATCTTCACCGGCTTCCGCAGGGACGCCACCGCGCTGGCGGCGGCGCTGGACATTTACGCCCAGCCCTCGCTCAACGAGGCCATGGGCCGGGCCCCCCTGGAGGCCCAGGCGCTGGGCCTGCCTGTAGTGGTAAGCCGCGTTTGCGGCCTGCCGGATATAATAAAGGAAGGCAGCACCGGCTTCTCCGTGAAACCCGCCGATGCGCAAGCCCTGGCCGCCGGCCTGGAGAAACTGATACTTTCTCCGGACCTGCGGGCGCGCATGGGAGCCGCCGCAAAGGTCTGGGCCCTGGAAAAAGACGCAACCGGCTTCCCGCGGTTCGGCCCGGAAAGCATGAATATCCAACTTAAAAAGTTCTATAATGAACTTATACGGGGTCAGGCAGAGGGGACTACATTTCATGGCTAAAATACTCGCGGTGGACGACGACCTGAGCATACTGGAACTCTACAAAGAGATCTTCATAAAGGCCGGCTTCGAGATACAGACGGCCGAGGACGCCGTCTCGGCCGTGATGCGCTATCAGGAATTCAAGCCCGACCTGCTGGTGCTGGACGTGGACATGCCGGCCGGCGGGGGGCAGAAGGTCTTCGACCGCCTGCGCAACCTGTTCCAGACCGCCACGCCCATCATCTTCTCCACCGGCATGCCGGAAAGCGTGCAGAACCTCGCCCGGAACCTGAACGTGGTAGTCCTGAAAAAGCCCGTCAGCCCGGAGCTGCTGATAGCGGAAACCAAAAAATTACTGAAAATGCCTTAAGCCGCGTTAACAAGTAACGGAAAAACCGGGTATAAAAGCCCGGTTTTTTTTGATATACTTTTTAAAGCACCAAGCGCGACTTCCGGCAGCCAGAACAGACCCTTAGCGCTGAACCATGCGGCACCCGACGGGTGCGCAGCACGATTCGGAAACCAGGCCAGCCCGCCGCGCACAATCACCCCGGAGGTTCTATGCCGAAGATGGAAGTTGACGTGGATAAGTGCAAGGGCTGCTACCTGTGCATACAGGTCTGCCCCAAGAAGTGCATCGAAAAATCCGATAAATTCTCCAAGACCGGCTATTACCCGGCCAGGGACTCCAAGGAAGGCTGCTGCATAGCGTGTCTGGCTTGCGCGCGCATCTGCCCCGACCTTGCAATTAAGGTCTATAAATAAGGAGGCATGATCATGGCTGAAAAAAAATTAATGAAAGGCAACGAAGCCCTGGCCGAAGGCGCCATCCGCGCCGGCTGCAGGTTCTTCGCCGGTTACCCCATAACCCCCCAGAACGAGATCCCGGAATACATGTCCTGGCGCCTGCCGCAGGTAGGCGGGGCTTTCGTGCAGTCCGAGAGCGAAGTCTCGGCGATAAACATGGTTTACGGCGCGGCCGCCACCGGCGTGCGCAGCATGACCTCTTCTTCCAGCCCCGGCATGAGCCTCAAGCAGGAAGGCATGTCCTACTGCGCCGGCGCCGACCTCCCCGTTTTCATCGGCAACGTGATGCGCGGCGGGCCCGGCCTCGGCAACATAGCCGGCGCCCAGGGCGACTACTGGCAGGCCACCCGCGGCGGCGGCCACGGCGACTACCGCACCTTCGTGATGGCGCCCAACTCCGTCAGCGAAATGGCCAACTTCCCGCACAAGTGCTACGAAGTGGCCTTTAAATACCGCATCCCCTCCATGGTGCTGGCCGACGGCATCATAGGCCAGATGATGGAGCCCGTAGAATTCAAGAACCCCGAAGTCGACGTCAAGAAGCTTGTGGAGCCCGACTGGGCTCTGGGCGTTAACCACGGCCGCGCCAAGCGCATCGTCAAATCCTACGACCTGCGCGAAGGCTACCTGGAAGTGATGGTCAACGAGCGCGTGAAGCGCTACAAGCAGATAGAGGCCAACGAGACCATGTACGAGGAAAAGATGATGGACGACGCCGAGATCGCCATAGTGGCTTACGGCACCTCGGCCCGCGTCTCCGTGGCGGCCATGAAGCTGGCCCGCGAAAAGGGCCTGAAGGTCGGGCTGTTCCGCCCGATAACCCTGTGGCCTTTCCCGAAGGCCCGCCTGGTGGAGCTGTCCAAGCGCATAAAGAAATTCCTGGTGGTGGAGATGAGCCTGGGCCAGATGGTCGAGGACGTACAGCTGGCCATGAACGGCCGCGCGGAAGTCCACCTGCACGCCAAGCCCGGCGCCTCGGTGATGACCGCCGAAGAAGTGTACAAGACGATGGACGCCATCGTGAAAAAGGGGGCCAAAGAATATGCAGCTGCTAAATAAACATCCCGAATCCCTGCTGGACGTGAAGATGCATTACTGCCCCGGCTGCGGGCACGGCATCATCCACCGCCTGGTCGCCGAAGTGATGGACGAACTGGGCATACGCAGCCGCACCATAGGCGTGGCGCCCGTGGGCTGCGCCGTGTTCGCCGACACCTACTTCAACTGCGACATGATCCAGGGCCCGCACGGGCGCGGCCCCGCCGAAGCCACCGGCATCAAGCGCTCCAAGCCCGACTCCATAGTGTTCTCCTACCAGGGCGACGGCGACCTGGCGAGCATCGGCATGGCCGAGATCGTCCACGCGGCCATCCGCTCCGAGAATATCACGGTGATCTTCGTCAACAACGCCATCTACGGCATGACCGGCGGCCAGATGGCCCCGACCACGCTGATAGGCCAGAAGGCCACCACCTGCGTGGAAGGGCGCACCGCCAAGCAGGCCGGCTACCCCATAAAGATGAGCGAGATGCTGGCCACCATCGACGGCGCGACCTACCTGGAGCGCACCACCGTGCACACCAACCCTGGCGTGATAAAGACCAAGGCGGCCATAAAGAAGGCCTTCCAGAACCAGATAGACGGCAAGGGGTTCTCCCTGGTGGAGATCCTTTCCATGTGCCCGACCAACTGGGGCACCCGCCTGGACAACCCGTCCGAAGCCACCAAGTTCGTGGCGGAAGGGATGCTGCCGGTGTTCCCGCTGGGCGTTTACAAGGACGCCTGCGCGGCCGACAAGAAATAACGGAGGACTTTAAAATGTACCAAGGCATAAAGATATCCGGTTTCGGCGGGCAGGGAGTGATCTCCGCCGGCTACCTGCTGGCCCAGGCCGGCATGATGGAAGGCAAGGAAGTCAGCTTTTTCCCGGCGTACGGCGCCGAGATGCGCGGCGGCACGGCCAACTGCTCGGTGGTAGTGGCTTCCGAGGAAGTCTCCACCCCGATAGTGTCCGCGCCGGACACGGCCATAGTGCTCAACGAGCCGTCACTGGCCAAGTTCGAGCCCGCGGTGAAGCCCGGCGGCCTGCTGATCATCAACAGCTCGCTTATCAACTCCAAGGCCACGCGCAAGGACATAAAGGTGCTTTACGTGCCCTGCAACGAAATCGCCAACGAGCTGGGCAACACCAAGGTGATGAACATGGTGGCCCTCGGGGCTTTCGCGGCCGCCACCGGCGCCATCTCCATTGACGCCATAGCCAGGGCGCTGCCCAAGGTGTACAAGAAGCTCAAGCCCGAAGTTATCGAGCTGAACATAAAGGCCCTCAAGCGGGGCGCCGAGAGCAAGCTGAATTAAACGGGACAGCGGCCGCTAGAAAGGGCCCGGCAGAACGCCGGGCCCTTTTATATTTACAGATTTTATAGAATAGTATTATGCACTTCGAGCACGGCGACGACGGGCAGGACCCGAAAGAGAAAATAAACTACAAGGACACCTTCCGCCTTATCTCCGGGCTGCTGCTGACGGAGAAGCGGGGATTCTCCGTCGCCACAGCGTGGCTGCTGCTGTCCACGGCGTTCAACCTGCTTACCCCGATAATCGTCAAATACATCATCGACAAGGCCATCCCGGCCGCCGACAAGCGCCTGCTGGCCGTCTCCGCCGCCGCGCTGTTCCTGAACTCCGTCCTTTTCCTGGCCACCAACTACATGCTGCGCATGCGGCTGATAAAGACCGGGCAGCAGATCATGACCGACCTGAAAAAGCGCATGCTGGCGCACATGCTGGCGCTGGACCTGCCCTTCTACGCCGAATTCCCAGTCGGCAGGCTGAACGCGCGCGTGCAGGCGGATACCAGCACGCTCTACGAGCTTTTCACCGAGACCACCGTCAATATCCTGCGCGACGTCCTCATGTTCGTAGTGACCTTCGGGGTGATGTTCTACTACAGCCCCAAGCTGACGCTGCTGCTCTGCTCGGCGCTGCCTTTCGTGGTGGTGATCAGCTCCGTCTTCCTGCGCAAAAGCTCCACCTTGTTCATTACCGTGCGCAAGCTGGCCAGCGAGATCTCGGGCTTTTTGACCGAGCACCTGAACGCCGCCGGGCTGCTGCAGGCCTTCAACCGCGAGGCGATGACCGCCGGCCGCCTGGAAGACGTCAACAAGCGCAAGTTCGACGCGGAACTGAAAGCCGAGATGATGATGATCATCTTCTTCATGAGCATCATCATGATCAGCCCGGTCTCCATCGCCGTGATCCTGGGCGTGGGCGGGGGCTGGGTGATCGGCGGGACCATGACCATCGGCACGCTGGTGATGTTCATCCTGTACATCGACAAACTTTTCGAACCGATCTTCAGCGTCTCGGAGCACGTCAGCATCATCCAGCGCTCCTTTTCGGCCGGCCACCGCATACAGAAGATCCTCGACCGCCGCCCGGGCATCACCGACCCGGAAAAGCCGCACTATCTCCGCTCGATCCAGCACGGCATAGAGTTCCGCAACGTCTGGATGCGCTACGCCGACGACGCCCCGTGGGTGCTGAAAGACGTCTCTTTCACCCTGCCGAAGGGAAAAAGCCTGGCCATCGTGGGCGAGACCGGCGGCGGCAAGACCACCGTCACGAACCTGCTGTTCAAGTTCTATACCCCGCAGAAGGGCAAGATCCTGATAGACGGCACCGACCTGGGCCGCATAAGCCTGAATTCCCTGCGCACTTCCATCGGGCTGGTGCAGCAGGATATCTACCTTTTCCCGGGCACCATCATGCAGAACCTCAAGCTGATGGACGAGGCCATCCCGGACGCGATGGTGCATGACGCCATCAAGACCGTGGGGCTGGAAGCCTTCTTCAAGCGCCACGGCCTCAACAAGCACATCACGGAGAAGGGCGCGAACCTGTCCGGGGGGGAGAAACAGGTGATAGCGCTGGCCCGCGCGATGGTGCTCAACCAGGAAGCGCTGGTCTTCGACGAGGCCACCTCCCATATCGATCCCTACACGGAGCGGCTGATCAATACCGCCATGCAGCGCCTGCTCAGCCGCAAGACGATGATCATCATCGCGCACCGCCTGTCCACCATCCGCCACGCCGACCACATCCTGCTGGTTTCCGAAGGGGAAGTAAAGGAAAGCGGCACCCACGACGAACTCCTCGCGAAGGGCGGCACCTACGCCAGGTACTACAAGCTGCAGTTCGGGGAGGAGGCCACGTGATCTTCACGCTTAAATGGCTCCTGCCGCACTGGCGCCGGTACAAGTGGCGCATGCTGGCCATCGTCCTGATGGGCATGGCCAGCGCCGCCCTGAGCGCGGTCTACCCCTACCTGATAAAAGAGATCATCAACGGGCTGGGCACGCAGATCTCCCCGGCCTACCTGCGGCGCAGCATCTGGCTGATCCTGGGCGTGGGCGTGGCCACCAACGTGGTCAGCCTGGTGGCGCAGCGCAACCGCGCCTACATGAACATGAAGCTGGAATGGGACTTCCGCAAGGAGACTTTCTGGCACGTGCTGGGGATGGACCAGCATTTCTATCACAAGTTCACCACGGGCGACCTGGTGACGCGGCTGATGGACGACATCTCGAAGAAGATCTCCTGGTTCGCCTGTTCGGGCGTGTTCCGCTTCATCCAGGCCTTCTTCACGCTGGCCGGGGCCGTCACGATGATGCTGCTGCTCAACCCCGCGCTGGCCTTCTGGGTGCTGCTGCCGACGCCTTTCATGCTGGCCCTCTCGCTGATAGCGGGCCGCAAGATGCACGAGCGCTACGACGCCCTGCAGAAGAGCATCACGCTCATCTACGATTTCCTGGAGACCTGCTTCACCGCCATCAAGCTCATCAAGGCGAACGCCAAGGAGGAAGCGCAGTGCGCCTTCTTCACGGCCAAGGCCGACGGGCAGCGGGAAGCGGAGATCTCGTCGGAGCGGCTGCACATAGTCTTCTCCTACTTCTACCATTCGGCCAACTTCCTCTCGGTCTCCATCCTCTACCTGGCGGGCGGCCTGATGGTGATAGCGGGCAAGGCCACCGTCGGCGACCTGATGGCTTTCTACTTCTACTCCGGCATGATCATGGGCCCGCTGCGCGACATCAGCGAATTCTTCGTGGCCGGCACCCGCGCCGGCGCCTCCATCAAGCGGGTGGACGAGCTGCTGCAGGCTAAAAGCGCGGTAAAGACGCCCAGGGCCCCGGCGCCCGTACCGGCCCGCATAGAGAGCGTGGAGGCGTGCGACGTCTGCGTGCTGACGGATAAAGGGGAACCTCTGCTCCGCAAGATCACCTTCAAGGCCAGGCGGGGGCAGCTGGTGGCGGTGGTGGGCAAGATAGGCTCGGGCAAGACCAGCCTGATCTCGCTGCTGACCCGGCTGTCGGAATTCTCTTCCGGAGCGCTGACGGTGAACGGCCTGGACATAAGGACGTTCTCCCCGCAGGAGCTGCGCTCCCGGATAGGCCTGGTCACGCAGGAACCCTTTATAATGACCGACACGGTCCGCAATAATATCACGCTGGGCCGCGAGGGCCTTGGCGACGAGGCGCTGCAGATGGCGCTGCGCGTCGCCCAGCTCAAGCACGAAGTAGCCAGGCTGCCCAAGGGCCTGGACACGCAGGTGGGCACGCGGGGCGTCTCCATCTCCGGCGGGCAGAAGCAGCGCGTCTCCATCGCCCGGGCCATCCTGGCCAGGCCGGACCTGCTGCTGTTCGACGACGCCACCAGCGCGATGGACGCCCAGACCGAGGAGGATTTCTGGCGGGACTTCCGGAAGGAACTGCCGGACGCCATCTGCCTGATAGTGACGCACCGGGTAAAGACCATCGCGCACGCGGATTTCATCCTTACGCTCGACGAGGGCCGCCTGGCCGAAAAAGGCACCCACGCAGAACTTATAGCGCTGGGCGGGATCTATAAACAGATCTACGAGCGCCGCAAGCTGGAAGAGGAGCTGGGGGGCAAGGCCCCGGCCGCTTAGGCCGCCGGGCCCCGGAAGGAAAACCGCGCTCCCGAGCGCGGTTTTTTATTTACAGGAAGACTTTGAGCGCCCAGTCGTAAAGGTACAGGAGTGGAAAGAACACCAGCGTCGAGAACAGTATGCTCTGGCTGACCAGGTCAGGGTCGAAATCGAATTCCAGGGCGATGATATAGTTAAGCACCGCCACGGGCATCACAACCTCTATAAAGGTCACCCTGGAGACAAAACCCGTAAACCCCGTAAGCCGGGCCGTAACGAGATAGAAAAAAGGCATCAGCAGCAGCTTAAACCCGCTTACCAGCGCTATACGCGGAAGGTTATGCGCCAGCTTCTTGCCGTACAGGCCGACGCCGATGGTGAACAGGGCGAGGGGCAGCGTGGTTTTCCCGATGTCGGAGAGCACCTGGCGCAAAAGCTCCGGCAGGCGCAGGCCCGAAGCGGACAGGAGCAGCCCCGCGACGGAGGACCAGAGCACGACGTTGCGCCCGATAAGCCTCAGGAAACGGGAAGGAGGGCAGGGCACGTCGCAGATAAGGGTCATCAGCGCGAAACCGAAAGTGAAGATGAAGATATTCTGGATGGAGGTGGCGATGGCCGCGTAACCTATGGCCTCCTCGCCGAACCGCAGCACGGCCACGGGAAAGCCCATATAGACGGTGTTGCCCAGCACGGAAACTATCAGCAGCAGGCGCGCGAACCGCCAATCCAGGACGCCGGCCTTCCAAAGGCCCCAGACCACGCCCATCACGGCGGCCAGCGGCAGGGTGTTGGCCGCCAGGAACCGCCACCCGAGGCCTGAGAGGGGCGTATCCGCTATCTTGAGGATGATAAGGGCCGGCAAGGCCAGGTAGTAGAGGTACTGGTTAAACGCCTTCTCGGCGCCCTCGGCGACGATGCCGTATTTCCTGAACAGCCAGCCGGCCGCCAGTACCAGTACGAGATTAGCGATTATTATCGTCATCAGGGGCGCCGGGGCTACCTCATAAAGAACAGCACCATCACCTGCGCCGAGATCACGCGCAGGATCATTACCAGCGGGTAAACCGTGGCGTAGGACATCGCCGACTGGTTCGACGGGCTCATGGCGTTGGCGAAGGCCAGCGCGGGGGGGTCCGTCATGGAGCCGGCCAGGGCCCCGCAAAGGGACAGATAATTAAGCTTCAGCCTGGCTTTGGCGAAGATGCCGACGACGATGATGGGCAGCACCGTGATCAGGAAAGAGAACAACACGATATACAGGCCGTTGCCGTTCACGAGCGTTTCAAAGAACCTGCCGCCCGCCTTCAGGCCCACGCAGGCGAGGAACAGCACTATGCCAAGTTCGCGCAGCATCAAATTTCCCGCCGGCGGCAGGTACCAGTTGAGGGGGCCGATGTGCTGCACGTAACTGAGCACTATGGCCATTATCAGCGGGCCGCCGGCCAGGCCCAGCTTTATGGGCGCGGAAAGGCCCGGGACTGAGATCGGGATGGAACCCAGGAAAACCCCGGCCGCTATGCCGATGAAAGCGGGAATAAGCTGGGGGTGGTTGAGGTCTTTGGGGGAATTGCCCAGCAGGGCGGCGGCCTTGGCCACCGCGGCTTCCGAGCCGACTATCACCAGGTTGTCGGCGAACTGCAGCACGTAGGAGTCGGAGACCAGGAATTCCACGTCGGCGCGGGCCACGCGCGTCACCACCACGTCGTACCGGCATTCCAGGTCGAGCTCCTCGAGTGTCTTGCCGATGACTTCCTTATGCGTAACGATTACGCGCGAATGGATGATCTGGCTGGGCAGCTTCTTCAGGTCCATGGCGCTCTTCGAGCCCACCACCAGCGTGAATTTCCGCACGTTCTCGCCGAGGCCGACGGCCAGCAGGACGTCGCCCGCGTGGATGACGGTGTCGTCGTGGGCCACGTCCAGCTGCCCGGCGTGGTAAGTCCGGGAGACCACCACGCCCAGCTCTTTTATGGCCGGGATGTCCTGTATCCGCAGCCCCTCGAGGTTCTTGTTCTCTACCGTTATGCTGGCGCTGATCAGGGCCGAAGCGGCCTTGTCGGCGTGCACGGCCAGCAGGTCCTGGGCCGCCTGCGCCTTGAAGATGCGCTTTATCAGTATCATGGTAAGGATCACGCCCAGGATGGCGCCGGGGTAGGCCAGCGCGTAGCCAACGGAGGCGCTGTCGGCGGCTTCGGGGCTTACCGCGCCCAGGGTCTGCTGCGCGGCGGCCAGGGAAGGGGTATTGGTAACGGCGCCCGAGTACATGCCCACTGCGGTGGCGATGTCCAGGCCGGCCAGCCTGGCCGCGGCCAGGGTAGCGGCCACGCCGCCCAGCACCACGGCGGCGGCCAGCAGGTTGAGCTGGATGCCCTGTTTGCGGAAGGAAGAGAAAAAGCCGGGCCCCACCTGCGTGCCGATGGAGTAGACGAAGAGGATCAGGCCGAAATCGCGCAGGAATTCCAGCGTTTCATGGTTGATGTCGAGGCCGAAATGGCCGGACAGGATGCCGGAGAAGAGCACGCCGGCTATGCCCAGGTTTATGCCGAAAACGCTGAGGTTGCCGATAGCCAGGCCGCCGGCCGCCACCAGCATGATGACGAACACCGACCAGGCAACGGACTGGGGGGAGAAAAGAAAGGAAAGTAGATCCATAGGTTTTCCGCGGCGCCGGGTTCCTCCGGTATAATTTTAGCAAAATGCGGCCCGCGCGCGTTCCGCGGGGAATTTCTCTCGGGCGCCTTAATTTAATACTATTGTAGAGAAGCGGTCAGAACAGCAACGGAGACAACATGATAGCTAAAGCGGAAAAACGCAATGCCTGGCTTTTCGTCCCTACCACCTACTTCGCGGAGGGTCTGCCGTACATCCTTATTAATTCGGTCTCCGTCATCCTCTACAAGAACATGGGCGTTTCCAACGCCGAGATGGCCTTCTGGACCAGCTGGCTGTACCTGCCCTGGGTGATAAAAATGCTCTGGGGCCCGATGGTGGACATGTACGGCACCCGGCGCAAGTGGGTGATCTCCACCCAGCTGATCCTGGCCGGCTGCCTCGGGGCGTCCGCCCTTTCCCTGGCCGGGCAGCACTTCTTCGCCATTTCGCTGCTGTCGTTCGCGGTCGGCGCCTTCGTTTCCGCCACGCACGATATCGCCACCGACGGCTTCTACATGCTGGCGCTGACCAAGGAGGACCAGTCCCTGTTCGTCGGCATCCGCTCGATGTTCTACCGCTTCGCCATGATCTTCGGCACCGGCTTCCTCGTCTTCAGGGCCGGCAAGCTGCAGGAAGCCGGCGTTACCCCGGCGGCCAGCTGGGCGGCGATGCTCGGCATCTCGGCGGGGCTGTTCCTGGTCCTGTTCATTTATCATAAATTCGTCCTGCCTTACCCTGAGGAGGACCAGCCCAAGGCGAAGTTCAGGTTCGCGGGCATACTGCCGCTGGCCGGGTACCTGGCCGCCGCGGTGGCCGTCATCTGGCTTTTCACCAACCTGCACGGGGTCTGGACAAAACTCGCCGCCGCCGCCGCGCTTATCACGGCGCTGTTCTACGCCTGCCGGGTCTATATTTTCCCGCGCCTGAAGGCTAAAATGGCGGAGGAAGGAAATTCCTTCAATGAGGCCTTCATCTCCTACTTCACGATGGACGGCATCGGTTACATAGTGGCCTTCATCCTCTTCTACCGGCTGGCCGAGGCCATGCTGCTGAAGATGACGCAGCCCTTCCTGCTGGACGCCGTCAACAAGGGCGGCCTGGGCATCCCCACCTCCGACGTGGGCATCATCTACGGCACCATCGGCATGGTCGCCCTGATCGTCGGCGGGCTGCTGGGCGGCTGGCTGCTCTCCAAATACGGCTTCCGGCGCTGCCTGTGGCCCATGGTCTTCGCGCTGCACGTGCCGGACGTGTTCTACCTTTACATGGCCTACGCCATGCCGGCTTTGGAGCAGATAACCGTGCTGGGCCGCCAGATCCCCTTCGGCACCGTGCCGCTGCTGGTGGCGGCGGAACAGTTCGGCTACGGCGTAGGGCTGACGGCCTTCACCGTGTACCTGATGATGATCTGCAAGGGAAAATACAAGACCGCGCACTTCGCCATTTCCACCGGCATAATGGCGCTGGGCATGATGCTGCCCGGCATGATCAGCGGCCTGCTGCAGCAGGCCGTCGGCTACCGCCACTTCTTCCTGGCGGTGTGCGTACTGACGATACCGGGCATACTGGTGATCTTCAAACTGCCGATAAAGGACCAGGAAGCAAAGACTTCCTGACAAAACGCGCCCCCTGAATAAAAAAGCCCGCTAAGCGGGCTTTTTTATTGCGCGGACGGGCCGGGCCGTCGGCAGGCGTCTTTACCGTTCCTGAGGGTGAAAGTGGGTATAGACCTTGCGGATATGGTGGAACTTCTCGTAGATCGTCTTCTCCGCGAGCGTGGCGATCTGGTCGCCGCGCTTTACCGGCAGGCTGCCGTCCACGCAGAATTTCAGATTGACGGTGTAATGCGGGCCGAAACGATGCGCGCGCACTTCCTCCACCGCCATTATTCCTTCCACGCCGGCCAAAGCCCCGCGGATCTGGGCGTCCAGTTCCTGGCCGGGAACGGTGTCCATCAGTTCCATGGCCGATTCCTTCAGTATCCCCACGCCCGTTTTAAGGATGAACAGCGCCACTACCGCGCCGGCGAGCGGGTCTACCCAGGCATACCCGGCCAGGGCCAGGGCTATGCCCGCGGCGGCCGAGGCGGAGGCCATAATATCGTTAATATGGTCCTTGGCCAGCGCCGACACCACCGGATTGCCGGTCAAGGCGCCGATACCGCGCGTCTTTACCGCCAGGCCGAACTTGAGCGCGATGGTAAAAAGAGCCGTCCACAGGGCATAGATGGAAACTTTGGAAGCCTCCGCGGACCCCGCGTAGATATGCCAGCCCCGGTCGGCGGACTCCCAGAAAATGGCCACCCCGGTAGTGATGATAAAGGCGCCCACGACCAGCGCCGCGATGGTCTCGAACTGCGCGTGCCCGTAGGGATGCTCGTCGTCGGCGGGCTGGCGCGAGAGCCGGATGAAGATCTTCACGGCCACGTAATAGATGAAATCGGAGGTGGAATTTATGCCGTCGGCGAGCAGCGCGGCGCTGTGCCCCGCTATGCCGACTATCGTCTTGAGCAGGGCCAGGAAGATATTAGAGTAAAGACCTATATCGACCGCGAAATCGCAGGCGTCGTTGCGCGCTTCGGGGCTTTCGAGTTTAATGGGTTCTTTCATCAGCTTTCCCGCTATAAAAAAAGCCCGCCTGTCTTCCTTTTGAGAAACCCAGGCGGGCCTGTGCGTCCACGAGGGACGGCTTGCAAACTAATTTATTCGCACTTAATGCACTGCACGGGGCAGTTGGCGGCGGCGGCTTTGCAGGAATCTTCCTTGCCGGCCGGCACGGGGCCCTTCACTATGGCCTTGTCGGCGTTCATCTCGAAGACTTCGGGACAATCGTTGGCGCAGAGACCGCAGCCGATGCAGGAGTTGACGTCTACTATAGCTTTCATGTTTACCTCCGTATATTTACCGCTAAATCTTACCTGTCTATTATACTTAAAGTTTTCACGGCGCTCAACAATGCCGCCCGTTATTCGCTGATCCGGCTCTCGGTGGCCTTGTCGAACACGTGCATGTTCTTGTAGTTGAAGCAGAGCGTGACCGCGCTGCCGGGGCTGCGGTTGAAGAAGGCCTCCACGGTGGCCAGCACGCGCATCCCGCCCACTTTAAGGTAGAGGTTCTCGCGGTGGCCCAGCAGTTCGCAGACTTCCAGGACGCCCTGCACCTTGTCCGAGCATTTCTCGCCGTCGCGCTCCACCAGCACGTCGTCCGGCCGTACGCCCAGCACCACCTCGCGGCCGTCGTGCTTTTTAGCGTCGGACAGCAGGTAGGGGGGGATGGAGAGCTTTATATCCTCGTTCTTGAAAAACAGCGCCTCGCCTTCCAGAGCGAGCTTGCCCGTCATGAAATTCATGGTGGGGCTGCCTATGAACCCGGCCACGAAAAGGTTGCAGGGCTTGCGGTACACCTCTATGGGCGAGCCGACCTGCTGCACTATGCCGTGGTTCATGATCACGATGCGGCCGGCCAGCGTCATGGCCTCCACCTGGTCGTGCGTGACGTAGATGATGGTGGCGTTCAGGCGCTGGTAGAGCTTGGCTATCTCCACGCGCATTTCCTCGCGCAGCTTGGCGTCCAGGTTGGACAGCGGCTCGTCGAAGAGGAACACCTTGGGCTTGCGCACGATGGCGCGGCCGATGGCCACGCGCTGCCGCTGGCCGCCGGAGAGCTGCTTGGGCATGCGCTTCAGGAATTTATTCAACTGGAGGACGTTCGACGCCTCGGCGACGCGCGAGGCGATCTCGGCCTTGTCCATCTTGCGCAGGCGCAGGGCGAAGTTCATGTTCTCTTCCACCGTCATGTGGGGGTACAGCGCGTAATCCTGGAACACCATGGCGATCTCACGCTTGGAGGGGTGCAGTTCGTTGACCAGCAGGTTATCGATGAGGATCTCGCCGTCGGTTATTTCCTCCAGGCCCGCCAGCATCCTGAGCAGGGTGGTCTTGCCGCAGCCGGAAGGCCCGACGATGACCACGAACTCGTGGTCCTTGATATCGACGTCGACCCCGTTGAGGACCAGGTTGTCGCCGAACTTTTTAACGATGCCTTTAAATTGGACCGTAGCCATAAGTTATCCTTTCACGCTGCCGAGGGTAAGGCCGGAAATAAGCCATTTGGAAGAATACAGGAACACGCACAGGACGGGGATGGTGACCAGCATGGAGCCGGCGGCGAACATGCCCCACTGGGTTATATACTGGCCCTGCAGTTCGAACAGCCCCAGCGTCCAGGTATACTGCTGGGAGCTGAACAGCACTACCCGGGCCACCAGGTATTCGTTCCAGGCGGTGGTGAAATTGAAAAGGAAGGCTATGCTGAGCGCCGGGGTGGACAGCGGCAGGATGATGCGCCAGAAGGCGCCCACCTGGCTGGTGCCGTCCACCAGGGCGGCCTCTTCGAGGGAGCGCGGGATGGTGTCGTAATAACCCTTGAGGATCCAGATGCTGAAGGGCAGGGAGGATACCGAGTAGGCTATGATCATTCCCAGGTAGGTGTTCATCAGCTTCAGCTTCATGATCATCAGGAACAGCGGCAGGATCAGCATGCCCGCCGGGATCATCTGGCTCGACAGCAGCAGGATCATCCCGACCTTCTTGCCGGGAAAGCGGAAGCGGGAAAAAGCGTAGGCCGCGGTGGAAGCCAGCGAGACGCCGATAAAAGAAGTGGCCAGCGTGATGAGCAGGGAGTTCCACAGCCAGCGCAGGAACATGGTATCGCCCAGCAGCTTGGCGTAGGAGACGAAGGTGGCGCCCGCGGGGATGAGGGAAAGGTCCATGGAGACCAGCTTGTCGCCGGGGCGCAGCGAGACGGAGAAGATCCTGAGCAGGGGGTAAACGCAGGCGGCCGCGAAAAGGAACAGCCCGGCGTGCAGGAGCAGGTGGTTAAGGCGCCGTCTCTTGGCGGCCGCGGACATTTCTTTCTTCATATCAGCGCTCATCCTTGGCCGCGTCGAAACTCTTGAGGTAAAAGACGGAGAAGAAGAACAACATGGCGAAGACGACTATGGCGAAGGCCGCTGAATAACTGTAGCGGTTGTAGGTAAAGGCCGCCTTATAGAGCGCCGACACCAGGATGTCCGCCTGCTCGGTGCCGCCCGCCTGGCCGGTAACCAGGTAGATGACGTTGATATTGTTGAAAGTCCACACCGTGCCCAGGGTGACGGCGGGCATCATCACCGGGCGCACCAGCGGCATGGTTATAAAGCGCAGCTTCTGGAAATACGAGGCGCCGTCGATATCCGCCGCGTCGTAATAAGAGCTGGAAATGGACTGGAGCCCGCCGAGGATCACCACCATCATGAAGGGGATGCCCAGCCAGATATTTATCAGCGTGCAGGTCAGCAGCGGGTAATCCGTCAGCCACTGCACCGGGGCCACGCCCAGGGCGGCCAGGAAAGGGAAGACCGCCAGCAGCTTGCCGATGAGGATGTTGACGAAGCCGTTGGTGGAATGGAACTCGCCGCGCATGGCCAGCACGGCCACCACCTGGGGCATGGCCCAGGGGATGACCAGGAGGGTGCGGTAGAAGCCCTTGAAGCGGATCTGGTTATTCAGCATCAGGGCCAGGATGAAGCCGCCGGCGACATGGAAGAAAACGTTGGAGAAGGTCCACAGCAGCGTCCGGCCCAGCAGCGCCCAGAAGGTAACTTCCGAAAGCGGCGAGGTGGTAAAGACCTTGACGTACTGGTCGATGCCCACGAAGGGCAGCGTGCCGGTGTTCTTCCACATCATGATGGTGGTAAGCTTCAGGTCGTGGAAGGAAAGGTAGACCTCGAACACGAAGGGATAGACCAGCAGCAGCGCCAGGCCCACGAAAGCGGGGGCCAGCAGGAGGTAGGGGACGGTATGGCGGCCCTTGACCGCGTAACGGAAGAACGCGGCTATCGCGGCCTCGGCCAGCAGGAAATACAGCCACAGCTTGAAAGTATAGCCGCCCAGGAGCCCGCCGAAAACCGCCAGCGCCAGGGCGGGGAAAACACCGAGGACGGCCGGGAAGAACCAGGCGCGCGCGTAAAACTTGAAATGGGTGTAGAAGTACCCTTCCAGCGCGGCCACGCCGGCCGCCACCAGCAGGATGAACCAGACCACCTCGTAGATCGACTTAAGAATATCCATCTTTATTTCTCTGCAGCCCCGGCTTTCCCGCTACTGGTTCATTTCCTTGATTTTCCTGTCCGTGTTCTCCTGCATCTTGCGCACGGCGGTGTCCACTTCGAGCTTGCGCGTGGCGGCCATGCCCAGGTAATTTCTCGCGGAATCCCAGACCGCCCGCATTTCCGTGGCCATGGGCATGGGCCGGCCTTTCAGGATCTGGTCCAGGGAGATGCGGGAAACCTCGTCGGAAGTAATTTCGGGGGCGAGGCCGGCCGCCTTCAGGGCGGGCAGGCGGGTAAGGGCCTGGTATTGTTTTATTTGGTTCCCTTTGGAGGTATAGAATTCCAGCAGGCGCTTGAGCAGTGCCAGTTTATCGGGCTTGGCTCCGGCGCTGACCATGAAATACTTGCCGCTTACCATGGGGGAGGGGTAAAGGCCGGTCTTTGAAAGCCTGGGGATAACGCAGAGACCGAAATCCTGCTTGAAATGCTTCTGGTACATGGAGATCGCCCAGTCGCCGTTAATGATGAAAGCCGTCCGTCCCTCTTTGAACATGGAGTCCATGCAGTTATAGTCGCACTCCATCGGCACGTACTTCTTCTCGTACTTCAGGTCCAGGTAGAAATTTACGGTATCGCGCATGGCCTGCGTGTCGAGGGTAGGCGTCTTGCCGTCCATGGGCCAGCCGCCGAAGGCGCCCAGCCAGGGCATCATCCAGAACGGCTCGCCCATGTCGAAGGCCATGCAGCGTTCCAGCTTAAGCTGCCTGGCGGGGCCGGCGCAGTACGCAAAAAGCTCGTCGGTGGTCTTCGGGGGGGCTTTGACCAGTTTTTTATTATAGAACATCATCAGGTGGTTGCCGTTGGAGACCGGCACACCCCAGGCATGCCCGTCCAGCGTTATAGCTTCCACCACGGGTTTGTTATAGCGGGAAAAATCGAAGTGGCCGTCCAGCGGCATGATGAAGCCCGAAACGGCATAGAGCCCGGCGGTATCCGAGGGCCCGAGCAGGAGGTCGGGGGGCACGCCGGCCAGCGAAGCGGCCTGGAACTGGGAGCGCAGGTCTTCCGTCTGGTAATGCGTGCGGACTATCTCTACGCCGGCGTTCTCCGGCAGCTTCCGGAAAGCCTCGAAAACGGAATCTATATAGGGGGCGACCTGGGCGTCTTCCTGTTCCCAGACCACGATGGTCCTGGAAGTGTCGGCGGCGGGGCGCGAGCAGGCGCAGAGCGCCGAGACCGCCGCTAAAATCAGAAGTTTGTTCTTCACCCCGCCCTTTTTAGCCTAACGCTTGGAGATATTGGTTATGGCGGCGAGCAGCGCCACCAGCACCGAAAGCTTGAGCGCGGTCCACCAGGAGATCTTGGCCGCCACCGCGCCGGACGCCACCGCGCCCGGGAAAAGCCCCGGGATGGTCCACATCCAAAACCACTTTATAAGGAAAATACCCAGCACGAAAATCACGCCCAGCCACAGCACTATGGCCGGAAAACCGAGAAGGAGTATGTTGCGGAGTTTCATTTAATAAATTTTAACAAATTAATACCGCTAAAAAACCCTTAATTTAATTAGAATATAACTAGGGGCAAAGCGGGGGTTTTAAGCTATGAAAGGCACAAAAAATAACGAAAAAACTTTCTGGGACAACAGGGCCCGCAGCTACCCGCTGCCCTTCGACCCGAAGACGGCCGCGATATGATGATTTGCCCCTTAAACAAGACCGGCCGCGCTTTTAAAGCGCGGCCGGTCTTGTTTACGGCTATCGGGCTCAGTGCTTGGCCGCGTGCTGCGCGTCGACGGCCACCTTCGCCAGCGCCGGCTTCTTGACGCACTGCTTGGCGAAAGCGTCGTCCCGCAGCTTGTTGCGGTAGTCCGGGTGCTGGAAGGTGTAGTCGAAGCGGGTGTGGATGTCGTAGGAGCCGTTCATCAGGCCCACCACGTCCTCCACGAACACCCTCTCCTCGTCGGTGGGGATCACGAACACCTTCACCTTGGAGGTTTTGCACGAGATCTCGGTCTCGGAGTTGCGGGTCTTGGAGATGTCGTTCTTCTCCGGGTCCAGTTTGATGCCCATGAACTCCAGGCCGGTAAGGGCCCCGGCGCGGGTAAGCGGGCCCATCTCGCCGACGCCGGCGGTGAACACCACCGCGTCGATGCCGCCCACTTCGGCCGCGTAGGCGCCGATGTATTTCTTTATGCGGTTGGCTTCCATGTCCAGCGCCAGCTGCGAGCGGGCGTCGCCCTGCTCGGCGGCCAGCTCCACGTCGCGGGCGTCGCTGTACTTGCCGGTGATGGCCAGTTTGCCGGACTTCTTATTGAGGATGCCGTCCATCTCGCCGGGGTTCAGGCTCTCGCGGGCCATTACGTAGAGCGGGATGGCCGGGTCGTGGTCGCCGGCGCGGGTGCCCATCACCAGGCCTTCGAGGGGGGTGAAACCCATGCTGGTGTCGTAGGAGAGGCCGTTCTTGACCGCGTTGACCGAGGCGCCGTTGCCGATGTGGCAGATGACGAGGTTGGTCTGGAAGGGGTCCTTGCCCAGCAGCACGGCGGCGCGCTTGGCGGTATAGAGGAACGAGGTGCCGTGGAAGCCGTAGCGGCGGATAGCGTACTTCTCGTACCACGCGCGGGGCAGCGCGTACATGTAGGAGGACTCCGGCATGGTCTGGTGCCAGGCGGTGTCCATGATGGCCATGTGGGGGATCTTGGGCATCAGCGCGCGGGCGGCCTCTATGCCCTGGATATTGGGCGGGTTGTGCAGCGGGGCCAGGGAGGACAGTTCGCGGAAAGTCTCTACGATCTTATCGTCGATGATGGCGGATTTTACGAATTTTTCGCCGCCGTGCACCACGCGGTGGCCTACGGCGGCGATGCCGTCGAGGCTGTCTATGACGCCGTGCTCCTTGTGCGTCAGGGTGTTGATGACCAGCTGGATGGCGTCCTTATGGGTGGGGCAGTCCTGGTTGACGGTGACCTTCTCGCGGCCGGGGGCCTCGATGTTGATGAACGAGGCGCCGATACCTACACGCTCGACCAGGCCGGAAGCCACGGTCATCTTGGCCTGCCAGTCGAAAAGCAGGTACTTCACGGAAGAGCTGCCGCAGTTAAGGCACAGTATTTTCATGTTGGTCCCCTTTGTGTAGTCGGTCAAAACTTTATAGTATTCTACAAAATTACTGAACGCCCGTTTTTTCAAGGATTCACTTTTTTATGAAGAAGAAAACCCTGCTCGCCCTGGCCGCCGCCGCCGCCCTCTGCGCCGCCTGGGGGGGGTATTATTACAGGTTCGGGATGGAAGCTCCGGAGGTGATACGCAAGCTCTCCGGGCTGCGCATGGCGGTGGCGCTTTACAAGCTGGAACACAAAGGGCTCCCCGGCGCCTTCGAGGATACCGTGAAGGAGGGAGCGCTGGAAGCCGCCCCCGCGCTTAAGCTCCCGCGCCACGCAGGGTCCTCCGGGGTAAGGGGGGCGTCCTCCTTCGAAATAAAAGATACGGGCGCCTGGGCCTACGTCAACAACCGGCAAGACCCCGATTTCGGGCTCGTTTTCATAGACTGTTCGCACAAAGATGAAAAGGGCAGGTACTGGAGCGAATTCTAGGCGGCCGCTACCGCTGCAAAGAATCTTCGTAGAGCCGCAGCAGGATGTTGACCACCACGGGCAGCGACATATTGTTGTTCATGTAGTTGAAAGCCATCTTGGCGATGCTGTGGCACATCTCCGGGTTTTCTATCAGGCGGATCACCGCCGCGGCGCAGGAGGCCGCGTCGTCGGGTTCCACGATAAGTCCGTTGCGGTCATGCACGGTAAAATCGCTCAGTCCCTTCAGCCTGGGGATCACGCAGGCGACGCCCGAGGCCTGCGCCTCCATCAGAGACATCGACATCCCTTCCCTGCGCGCGGTCTTGGCGTAGATGTGCATCATCGCCATGATCTCGGGAACGTCGTTGCGGTCCCACAATACGTCCACCTTGTGGCTTATCCCCAGCCCGCGGGCGAAGGCGCGGATCCGTTCGTCCTTCAGTCCTACCACCATGAAATTAGTGTCCGGCAGCGCTTCCAGCACCGCCTTGGCCATCGTCAGGAAAAGTTCCTGCTCCTTCAAGGTCTTGTCCATGCTGATGGTTCCCACCTTGTAGGGCCTCTTCTGGAACATCGCCGGCTTTATGAGCATCGCGCTTTCCCAGCGCCCTATGTTGATGGCGGGGGGAACCAGGAAAGTCTTGCGCTGGTCTATGCCGGCGCGCAAAAACTCCTCCTGCACCGAGTTGCAGGCCCCGACGAAGATGTCGACGTACGGGTCCAGCGCCGCCAGTTTCTCGAAACCTTTGGGATTGCCCAGTTTTACCTGCGTGATAAAAATGCGCGAGGAGGCCCGCGCTTTCTTCATGAACAGCGGGTTAAGCCCCGACTGGTTGTAAAAGTGCACGATGTCCCAGCCGCCGGGCTCGAAGAAACCGAATTTGGCGCCCAGCGTGAGGGGCAGCACTTCCACCTTCAATTTCTGGCATTCCTGGTAAAGGCGGGACCCTTTGGGACAGAGCACGGCGGCGTTATGCTTCATCCGCGAGAACTGCAGGGCGGTGTGCAGGGCCTGGTAAGCCACCATGTCCCAGGCGGCGCCGTCGCAGACGTTGAGAATATTCATGGCCGGCGCGCCTTTTTAGAAAGTTTTTCCAGCTCCCGCCGGGCGTTATCCACGTAGGCGGCGTCCCTGGAAGTGGCGGCGATGTCGGCGTAGATAACGGCGGCGGCGGCGAGATCGCCGGCTTTCTTGTTAAGGAAGGCCGCCAGCTGCTTGAGCATCACCGGGCAGTCCTTGTCCGTGATCAGCGGGGTGATCGTGCGGGCCACCGCGGCCGGGTCCTGCGCTTTGCTGTAGCCGACGGCCGCCAGCAGGGTGGCGTATTTCCATTCGCGCGGGGCGTATTTTATCCCGAAATTCAGCAGCGCCTCGGCTTCGGCGGGACGGTCCATGTTGAAAGCCAGCGAACCGGCCGCGTACAGCCCCGCCGAGGCGAAATGCGGGTCCAGTTCAAGGATATGTCTCGCGCGGGAAAAAAACTCCGGGTACAGGCCTTCGCCGTTGAGGCCATGGTGGTCGTGATGGCGTTCTCCGGGGTGCTCCGCGCATTCCCGCTCCTCACCGGCCAGAGGTTTCTCCCTGGTGCCGTAATACTGCATGAGCCTTATGAACCACAGGTCGGCGAAAAGCCGGCGCGTCCCCAGCGCCAGGGAGAACATGTCGCCGGCGGCGCCTTTGACGGGCACCTGTATTTCAGAGGGGGGAGGAAAATGGGGACGGTAGGCCCTGGAAGCGGCAAAGCCGCCCGCGCCCCAGGCCAGCAGCGCGGCCGCCGGCAGAAAGAAGCGCGCGCGCGTCATTTTCAGAATTCCTTCCTGGAGAGGAGCCAGAGGGAACCGAGGCAGGCCGCCAGCATCCAGGCGCCGGCCGCGGCGAAAGCCGCCGGGGGCAGGGCGCTGGCCGCGCCCGCGGCGTCCCTGGCGTTAAAGATCTGCAAGTTGGGGATCAGCCAGAGCAGCCCTTTCAGCGCGGGGGCGGCTACCCCGGGAACGCGCTCGGCCATGAAGCGCGCTTCCGAGGCGAAATGCCCGGCGGTCCACAGGATCCCGGAGATCACGATGGTGGAGACCGGCGAGGTGGAGAAGAGCGAGACAAAAAAAGCTATGGCCGTTATTACCGCCAGCTTGAGGAAAGCGCCCGCCAGCGCCCAGCCGTAGAAGGCCGGGACCCCGAAGCCGCGCAGCGCCAGCAGCGCGAGGTGCATCGCGGCCATCACGGCCAGCATCAGGCCGGCGGTAAGCAGCGCGCCCCAGAGTTTGCCGGCCAGGTAGGCCCAGCGCGGCACCGGCCGCGAGAAAACTAGGTAAATGGTCTTGGTCTCGGCCTCTTTAAGCAGCACGGACGCGGCGTTGAAAAGAGCGTAGGCGAGCGCCGTCAGTTCTATAAGCGCCAGGCCGAAGTCGGCCAGCACCCTGGCCTCCTGGTCCACCGCCATAACACCCGCCAGCACGGAGGCGTAGACGGAGGCAAAGGCGAACACGAAGAAAAGCGTGAAAAACCGGTGGCGCACGCTCTCCGAGAAAGCGTTGGCCGCCACCGCCCAGGTCAGGCGCAGCAGCCTCATTTCACGGCCTCCACGAAGATGGCTTCCAGCCCGCCGGGGGCGGCTTCCCACTGCGCGCGCTTCACGGTCAGGGCGAGGCTGCCCTTCACCAGGATGAGGACCCTGGCGGCCAGCTTTTCCACTTCCGAAATGCTGTGGGAGGAAAGGAAGATCGTGCGGCCTTCGGCGTTAAGGCCGGCCAGCAGGCCCCGGATGTCGTGGATCGCCAGCGGGTCGAGGCCGCTTACAGGCTCGTCGAGCACCAGCAGTTCCGGCTTATGCAGGATGGCCTGCGCCAGCCCCAGGCGCTGCAGCATGCCCTTGGAGAACTCCGAAACGCGCTTGCCGGCGTGGGGCTCAAGGCCGGTCCGTTCTATGGCCGTGCGCACCGCCAGCGCCAGGTCGGCGCCCGAAAGCCCCGAAAGCCTGCCGAAATAAGCCAGGGCTTCCCCGGGCTTTACCTGGGGCGGGAAATACGGCAGCTCCGGCAGGAAACCGACCTTGCTCTTGGCCGCCGCGTCGGAAGGGGAATGGCCGAAAACCCTGACGCTGCCGGCGGTGGGAAAAAGCAGGCCGGTCAGCAGTTTCATTATGGTGGTCTTGCCGGCCCCGTTCAGGCCCAGCAGGCCGGTAACTTCCCCGGCCGGGATCTCGAAGGAAAGGTCCTTAACGGCGGTATTGTAGCTGGCGCCCAGCAGGCCGGGACGCCTGTAGGTCTTTTCCACACCGGAGAAAGATACGGCGCGCGCGCTCATCGTATTATTTTCTTCTCCTCGCGCTTCTGGCGGCGCATTTCATCCGCGATGCGCTCGATGGGGATCTCGCCCATCCGCAAAAAAAGCGTGTGGAACTTGCGCAGGTCGAAATACTTGGCCTCGGTGCGCTCGTAATAGCCGCGCATCTCGAGTATGCGGTCCATGCCGACGATATAGCTCAGCCCGTCGGTGGGAGAGAGGGAGAGCCGCACCACTTCCGCGTCGGCCTGCCCCTTCGTAAGGTGGAGATTTTTCTGGAAGAAAAGCGAAGCCTCTACGGGCGTCCATTTTTTTGTATGCAGGGCCGCGTCCGCGTAGGCGCGGGCGGCGCGCAGCGCCCGCACGTAGCAGCGCAGGAACCGCGACCAGTAGGAGGAGTAATAGCCCATCTCCTCGGCCAGCAACTCGGAATAACAGGCCCAGCCGTTGGACACCACGGGCTGGCGGGAAATGCGGCGGATGCGCGAACGGTTAGACGAGGCCTCGAAGCCCCGCAGGTGCATGCCCGGCATGATGGCATAGGAGGTCAGCAGTTCGACCTGGGCGTAATTAAAGCCGGCAGCCAGCGTCTTCTCCCTGGCGGCCTCCGGGGCTTTGTCCGGGGGCAGCAGCACGAAAAGCTCGGAGATCCGGTTGTCGTCGAGCGAAAAAGAGGGGGCGTAGTAGACGTAAGGCAGGACGGAAGCCATGAAGCCCGGCATGCGCTTTATCAGCAGGCGCTGGCGGGGGAACTCCACCACTTTATGCTCGTCGAAGTGCTGGTAGGCGCGGTCCATCTCGTCCTGAAAAACCTTCAGGACTTCGGCCGCCGGCGGGTGCTCTTTGGGCAGCTTGTCCAGCACGCCCTTCCAGCCCTTCTCGCCCGCCAGGACGCTGTCGATGTTGCGGGCTTCCTTGTCCAGGTCCTTCATGGACTGCTTAAAGGCCTTCTTCGAATAGCGCAAAGCGGAGCCGGGGGTCATATCCAGCGCGTGCAGGCGTTCCAGGTAAAAACCGTAGGTGTAGTCTCCCGCCCGCATTTCCCCGTCGGAAACGGGCAGGATATCCTTCTCGAGGAAGGCCGCGTAACGCGCGAGGGCTATCTTCACCTTTCCCATGGTTTCGTCAACCTGGGCCTTCAGCGCGGTATCGGCGCGGGTGTAGCCGCGGAACACCGGCACGAAATCGGAGACGTAGTTGAGGGCGTCGCTGGCCTGTTTTATCGCCTGGCGCGTCCAGAGTTCGGGGGGGTGGGAAAGGTTGCGCTCGGCCTGTTCGAGCAGCCCGGGGAACTGCTTAAGCCGGGAAAGGGCGTTGGCGGAGCGGGTATTATAATCCTCATAATCCCGGCTCATCATCTGGTAAACGAGGAAGAACGGTTCCAGGTAGTACTGGGGCTTCCTGGCCAGCACGCCGGATTTTTCCATCTCGTAGATATCCACCTCGAGCATGTGATCCAGGGTCTCGTAGTCCACCTTAAGGTCGGGGGCCATGGAGTCTTTGCGGATCTCGCCGAGCTTGACGCGGAGGCGCTTGACGACTTCCAGCTGTTTCGCCAGGCGCTCGGGGGTGCGGGGGGTCAGGGAGTGGTCGGAGCCGTGGAGCCCGAGGCGCGTGGCGCGCTCCGGATCGTACATCTGCAGGGTGGCCAGGTACTGGGAAAAGACCTCGCTGAGCTTGGTGTTCTCAAGCGCGCCCTCTATCTCGGCGGTGGTAAGGGTGTCTTCGTAGGCGAAAGCCGGAGACGCTGCGAACAGGCAGACCAGCGCCAGGCGCGGTAACAAGAGGGACATTTTATGCCTCACTTTTTTAGAACGACCTTCCTTGCCGCGGGCTTTTTCGGGGAAGTCTTTTTTCCGCGTTTGGCCGCCGGCTCCAGGGCGAGCTGCAGCACTTCGTCCATCCGCTCCACCGGGTGCAGCTTCATTTTCGCGCGGATCTCCGAGGGGATCTCTTCCAGTTCCTTCAGGTTGGCTTTGGGGAACAGCACGGTATTGATCTCGTCGCGGAAGGAGGCGATCACCTTTTCCTTAAGGCCGCCTATGGCCAGGACCCGGCCGGTCAGGGTAAGCTCGCCGGTCATGGACAGGTTCTGCTTTACCGGGCGGCCGGTAAAAAGGCTGGCCAGGGCCGTAGCCAGAGTCACGCCCGCGGAAGGCCCGTCCTTGGGAATGGCGCCTTCGGGGATATGCACGTGGAAATTGTGCGAATTGACGTAAGAGTTCGGGGCCAGCTCTTTAGAGCGGATGTAGGAGAAGGCCGCCTGCGCGGATTCCTTCATAACTTCGCCCAGCTTGCCGGTCAGGGTCAGCCCGCCCTTGCCGGGCACGGCCACGGCTTCCACCGCCAGCACCTCGCCGCCGTTCTCCGTCCACGCCAGGCCGGTAGCTATGCCGACGGCGTTATAGGAGGACTTGGTCTCGAGGAACTTGGGGATGCCGAGGTAGTCGCCGACATTTTCCGGGGTGACCTTCACGACCGTCAGCTTTTCCTCGACGATCCTGCGCGCGGCGCGCCGGCACATGGAGGCGAATTCCCGGTTCAGGTTCCTGACGCCGGCCTCGCGGGTGTAGCCGCGGATGACCGCGTCAATGCCCTTGTCGTCGATCTTAAGGATGGAGTCCTTGATCCCGTGCTCCCTGAGCTGGCGGGGGATCAGGAATTTTTTGGCTATCTCTATCTTCTCGTCGTGGGTGTAGCCGTTGAAGTCGATGATCTCCATGCGGTCGCGCAGGCTGACCGGGATGCCCCACAGGGTGTTGGCGGTAGCGACGAACATGACCTTGGAGATGTCGAACGGCAGGTCCAGGAAATGGTCGTTGAACTCGGTGTTCTGCTCGGGGTCCAGCACTTCGAGCAGCGCCGCGGCGGGGTCGCCGCGCCAGTCGGTGCCCATCTTGTCGATCTCGTCCATCAGGAAGACGGGGTTGCGGCTCTTGGCCTTCTTTATGCTCTGGATGATACGGCCGGGCATGGAGGCCACGTAGGTGCGGCGGTGGCCGCGGATCTCGGATTCGTCCCGCACGCCGCCCAGCGACATGCGCACGAAGTTGCGGCCCATCGACCGAGCGATGGAGCGGGCGATGGAGGTTTTACCGACGCCGGGGGGGCCTACGAAACAAAGGATGGGGCCCTTGAGCTGTTCGGTGAGCTTGCAGACCGCGAGGTATTCCAGCACGCGCTCCTTGGGCTTCTTCAGGCCGAAATGGTCTTCGTCCAGGATCTTCTTGGCCTCGCCCAGGTCTATCTGGTCCTTGGTCTCCACGTTCCAGGGGAGGGCGACCAGCCAGTCCAGGTAGGTGCGGCTGACCGTGGACTCGGGGGAGAACGGCATCATTTTGGCCAGGCGCGCCAGTTCTTTCTCCGCGGCGGCGTCAGCCTCCTTGGGCATCTTCGCGGCTTTAATGCGCTTCTTCAGCTCGTCCACTTCCTTGGAAAAATCGTCTTTCTGGTGGAGTTCCTTCTGGATGGCCTTCATCTGCTCGTTAAGGTAATACTCCTTCTGCGACTTCTCGATCTGCGCCTTGACGCGGCCGTGGATCTTCTGCTCGATGTCGAGGATCTCGACTTCCTTGGCCAGGAACTTCACGAGCTTTTCCAGGCGCTCGCGCGGGCTTTCGGTCTCCAGCACTTCCTGGCGGTCGGGCAGGCTGAACATGGAATTGGCCGCGATGGTGTCGGCGAGCCTGGCGGGGTCCTCCATCTGCTGGATGAAGGAGGTGGATTCCAGGGTTATGCGCGTGCTGAGCTTCACGTAGGCCTCAAAGATAGCCACGGCGTGGCGCATCAGCGCTATCACCTCCGGGCCCTTATCCGCCGGCTCGGTCACGTACTCGACCTCGGCGCGCAGGCAGGTCTGGCCTTTGTCCAGGGAGATCTTTTTTACGCGGGCGCGCCTGCGGCCCTCGAGGAAAACCCGCATGGTGCCGTCGGGCATCTTGAGCGACTGGGAAATGGAGCTGACCACGCCGTAGTCGTAGAGGTCTTCGGGGGCGGGGTCGTTGACGTTGGGTTTTTTCTGGGCGAGCGCCAGGATGTACTTGCCCTCGGCCAGGCCGGCTTCGATGGCGGCCACCGACTTGGGGCGGTCTACGGAGAGGGGGAGCGCCATGTAGGGGAACATCACGACGTCCCGGATGGCTATGGCGGGCAGAGCCGCCGGGTAAGAGATATCGGTAGGTAATTTTTCTTCCATTTGTATAGTTCCTGACGAAGGTAAATTGAACCCGGCCCCCTGGAAACGCCCGGCGCCGCCCCGCCCCGGGAAGGGCGGGGGCTGCGCGGCCGGATTTACTTCTTGCGGTGCTCGAGCACGGAGTCGATGATGCCGTAGTCCCGCGCTTCAGCGGCGGAGAGGTAGAAGTTCCTTTCCATGTCGGCGCGGACCTTTTCCGCTTTCTGGCCGGTATGCTTGGCCATGATGTCGATAAGCCGGGTCTTGTTCTCCTGCATCTCGCGGCTCTCGATCTCTATGTCGGTAGCCTGCCCGGTGATGCCGCCGCCCCACATCAGGGGCTGGTGGATCATCACGCGGGAGTTAGGCAGGGCGTAGCGCTTGCCCTTGGCGCCGGCGGCCAGCAGCACGGCGCCGAAGCTCATGGCCATGCCCATGCAGATGGTGGAGATGGGGGCCTTGATGAACTGCATCGTGTCGTAAACGGCCAGGCCCGCGGTGACC
Source organism: Elusimicrobia bacterium GWA2_61_42 (assembly GCA_001799615.1). GTDB lineage: Bacteria > Elusimicrobiota > Elusimicrobia > Elusimicrobiales > UBA9959 > UBA9959. The sequence goes on from MGTU01000008.1 coordinate 105,301, forward strand.
ATGCCGCCGGGGGAGTTGATATAGAGGTTGATCTCTTTTTCGGGGTCCTCGGCGTCGAGGTAAAGCAGCTGGGCTATCACGGTGTTGGCGGAGGCCGTGGAGACGGCGCCTTCAGGGTCGCCGAAAAAAATGATCCGGTCTTTCAGCAGGCGCGAAAAGATGTCGTAGGACACCATCGAACCCTGGTTCCACTTTTCAAGAATTGTCGGTATCAGCATTATTCCTCCTGGGCTGCGGCAAACCTTAAACTGCGCTTTACGCCTGCTCTTCCTTGATCACGGCTTTTTCCTTTACCAGGGTCATGGTCTTGTTCTCGACCATGGACGCCCGTATGTACTCCTTGCGCTTCTCGAAAAGGTCCCGGCCCTTGGCCTTTTCCTCCTCGGTGTTCAGGCGCGCCATCACCTTCTCCAGTTCGGCGTCCAGTTCGGCGTCGGTAGCCTGGATCTTCTCTTTCTTGGCGATGTTATGCAGGATATAGGTAAGGGAAAGGTTGCGCTCGGCCACGGGCTTGAGGCGCTCCAGCAGGGAATCGTCGGGCATGTGCTGCTCGACCGGGGCGCGCTTCTTGAAAAGCTCGACCAGTTCCTGCGCCTCTTCCCTCACCAGCGTGGGGGGCAGCGTAAGCGGGTTGTTCTTTATCAGCGTGTCCTCGATCTGGCCGAGCATGTCCTTCTCGGTCTTTTCCGAGGAACCCTGCTCCAGGAGCTTGCGCACGTTGGCCTTGAGCTCCTCGGCGTTCTTCACGCCGGCTTCCTTGAAGAAGTTCTCGTCGAGTTCCGGCACCACCTTGGCCTTTATCTCGGTCACGGTGACCTTGAAATGCATCTTCTTGTCGCCGAACGGGGCGTCGAATTCGCGGGACTCGCCTTTCTTCGCGCCGATGACGGCCTCGGCCAGGCCCGCGATGGTCTGCGGGCTGGAAAGGTCGACGATCTCGCCCTTTACCGCGCCGTCGGCCACGGGCGCTCCGTTCTCGAAGGTGTCATAGTCCACTATGACGAAATGGTTCTTGGCCGCGGCATCGCCCTCGGCGGCGGGTTTGAGGTAGGCGTTATATTCGCGCACCTGGTTTATATATTTCTCCACTTCGGCGTCCGTGATCTTGTGGACCTTGCGGGTCGCGGCGATCTTCTCGTAGCCTTTGGGGTCCACGGTGGGGGAACACTCGAACTGTATCTCGAAATACAGCGCCTTGTCCTGCTCGTAATTCACGTTCTTGAGCAGGGGGGCCACCACCGGGTTGAGCTCCGAGCCCTTGATGATCTCCGGCAGGGACGCTTTGGCGGCGAGATCCAGGACCTCGTCCTTCACCATCGAGGGGAACTGGGCCTTGATCATCGCCAGGGGCACCTTACCCACGCGGAAGCCGGGCAGGCTGACCACGCTTTGCAGGCGCACCAGGGCCTCCTGCGAAGCCCCGGCCAGGGCCTTCGCGTCCACGTTCACCGCGAACACGTGCACGCAGCCTTCCTGCTTTATTTTTTTGATCTTGTCGCCGAAAGGTAAAGTAATGTTCATGATTCCTCCGCGCTGTTGTTTAAATATTTTTGGAGTACCGGAGCAGTTATGCCGAGACGGGGACTCGAACCCCGATGGGTGTGACCCCACATGGTCCTAAGCCATGCGCGTCTACCAGTTCCGCCATCTCGGCAAAAGCGTCCGCCGCTCCGCCACACTTTCCGAAAGAGCCGTCGCTACAAAAAAAAAGAGTAATGAGCTTTGAGTATTCCAGGGAGGTTGCGCCTTCGCCCTTTTACTCGCCGATTACTCATTACTCCTGCCGTGCAAAAAAGAAGTGGGCCATACGGGATTCGAACCTGTAACCTTACGCTTAAGAGGCGTCTGCTCTACCGTTGAGCTAATGGCCCGTCGCTTTTAATTATACATAAAGATAAAAAAAATTCAAAATAATTTTCCTTACTGCCGGGGGAAAAACGCGGGACCCCCCAGCGGCGCTACTTCCTTTTGCAGCGGATAATTGCTAAATTTGTCTCTATGATAAAGAGGAAAACCGCGCTGCTTTGCCTGACGCTGCTGGCCGCCCCGGCCCTGCTGCGGGGGGAAGAAGACCTGGCGAAGATCTACGCCGACGCCTCCGCCCAGTGGCTGGACGGCCGCCCGGAGGACGCCGCGGGCTCGTTCAAATACGTGGTCTACCGTTCTTCCGACCAGGCCCTCAACGCGGCGGCGCTGCGCGACCTGGCGGCGCTGTTCTCCGAGTCCGGCAAGAACGCCGAAGCCCTGGCCTACCTGCTGAAGGGCGAGATCCTGAGCCCCGAAGATTTCTATATCCATTTCGAAAAAGGCTGGAACCTGCTGAGCCTCGAGAAGTTCCAGGACGCGCGGGCGGCTTTTGAAAAGTCCTCCATGCTGACGGCGGACCAGGACCTGGCCAGCCAGGCCCGGTTCGGCCAGGCCATCGCGGAGGCGGAACTGGCCGGCCCGGCGGCGGCCATAGAAGGCCTGCGCTCGGTTTACTCCCGCTACCCGTACCTGCTCTCCCCGGCCGCCCAGCTCATCGGCGCCAACCTGGAGCGCCTAAAAAAACGCCCGCACGCCGTCAACTTCATCAAGGAAGCGCTGACCTACGACCCCCGCAACATACAGGCGGAAATAGAGCTGGCGCGCCTTTACGAGGATTCGGATTTCTACCTCCCGGCCTGGCAGACCTACTACACCCTGAGCGACCTCGACCCGAAGGAAGTTTTTTTCAGCGACAAGGAAAAGAAGCTGCGCAAATACGTGAAGGGGAAACTCGACAACCTGCTTTACTGGGCCCGCATGGCCTGGCCCTCTCACAAAGCCGCGGTCTCCGCCGACAAAGGCGTCAAGACCAAGGTCGGGCTCTACGCGGACAGGGCCGGCGTCCCGTCGCTGGTAAAAAGTTTCAGCTTTATCTGCGCCACCGATTTCGAACTGATAGACGGCAGGCTGGGCCGCATTCTTTCCGGGAAGGCCGGCATGCAGTGGTCCGTCGCTTACGACGAGATGAACCGCGTCTACGAGATCCGCGACAGCATGGGCTCCGCCGCGCATACCACCAACAACAGCGTGCGCATAGCGCCCAAAACCCCCGGCGGGGTGGTGCTGATAAAAAACCCCGAACTGCCGGAAGCCCACGGGGTGAACCGCGGGGACAAGGAAGTAGCGGGCGAACTGCTGGCCCTGGTCAAGGATAAAGGTTTCTGGCTGATAAACGAGACCACCGTAGAAACGCTGGTCAGCCCGGCGGTGGCCCAGCAGGCCGACGGCTCTAAAATGGCCGAGCAGCTTAAGGCCCTGGCGGTGACCGCGCGCACGCGCCTCACGCGGCTGGCCCGCATGCCCTCGCACGAGAGCCGGGAATACCACCTTTGCGACTCTTCCCACTGTCTGCCTTTCGCCGGCCTCCAGGCCGAAAGTACGGCTTCCGCCGCTGCCGCGCTGGCCACGAAGGGCGAGCTGCTGATGGCCGGGGAAAGCCTGGCCCCGGCCGACTTCCACCGCGCCTGCGGCGGCTTCACGCAGAGCGGGATCGGGGACGGCGGCAGGCCGCTGCCCCGCCTGTCCCCTTTCAGTTTTTACGCGCATACCCTTAAGGGCCCGCCGGACGGACTGCTGTGCCTGGCCGACGACAAGACCACCAGCGCCGACGTTTACTGGACGCTGCTGCTGGAGCCGAGGTGGATAGAATCCCGCCTGAACCGCTCCGCCAAAGTGGGCTACCTGCGCGCCCTGATCCCGCTGGCCCGGGAACCTAACGGCAGGATCAAGGCTTTGCGCGCGGAAGGGACGGCCGGCACCGCGGTGCTGGAGGGGGCCAAAGCCATAGAGGCGGCGCTGGGCGCCGGCGCGCTGCGCTCCAACCTTTTCAGCATCCGCCCCGTCTACAAGGGCAAATACCCGGCTTATTTTATAGTACGGGGCATCGGTACCGGGGACGGCGTAGGGCTGTGCGTGCTGGGCGCGCGCGGCCTGGCCGAGGACAAAGCCGCCAATTACCGCGACATCCTCACCCATTATTTCCCCTTATATAAGGTAAGGACGGTGCGCTGAAGGTGGTAAAAGTAGCGCATATCATAACCCGGCTTGATTTCGGCGGGGCGCAGGCGAACACGCTCTACACCGTCTCGGCGCTGGACAAACAGCGCTTTGACGCCGTGGTAGTGGCCGGCCCCGGCGGCCTCCTGGACGAAAAAGCGGAGCCCGCCAGGCTGGTGCACGCGGCCAGGCTCGGCAGGGAGATCCTGCCTTTTAAAGACCTGGCCGCCCTCTTCCAGCTGCGCGGCCTCCTGAAAAAGCTCGGCCCCGCAGTGGCGCACACCCACTCCTCCAAAGCCGGCATACTGGGGCGCCTCGCGGCGGCCTCGGCCGGGGTGCCGGTTATCGTGCACACTTTTCACGGCTTCGGCTTCCACCCGCGCCAGAACTTCCTGAAGCGCGGCCTCTTCATCCTGCTCGAAAAATTCTGCGCCCTTTTCAGCGACGCCCTGGTCTTCGTCTCAAAAGCGAACATGGAAACCGCCCGCGCGGCGGGCATCGGCGACCCGGCCAGATACCGCCTGATACGCAGCGGCGTAAAACTGACCGGCTACCCGGCGCCCGTGGACAGGGCGGCCAAGCGGGCGGAATTCGGGTTCTCGCCGGAGAACGTCCTGGTGCTGAGCATAGGCAACGCCAAGCCGCAGAAGAATCCGTGGGAGTTCCTGGAAGCCGCGGGGCGGGTGTCGGCGAAGAACGGGAACGCGCGTTTTATTTTCGCGGGCGGAGGGGAAGAGCTGGACGGCCTGCGCGCCGCCGCCGCGGCCCGGGGCCTGGCCGGGACCTGCCTGTTCACCGGCTGGCGGGAGGATTCGGCGGAACTCCTGGCCGCCGCGGATATTTTTGCGCTGACCTCCCTGTGGGAAGGACTGCCGCGCAGCCTGGTGGAAGCCTTTAAGACCGGACTCCCGGCCGTCTGCTACCGCACCGACGGCGTTACGGATATCCTGCACAGCGGCGAGAACGGTTTCTGCGTGCCCCAGGGAGACCTTGACGCTTTCTGCGGCGCCCTCTCCCGCCTGACGGAGGACCCGGCGCTGCGCGCGCGCCTCGCGGCCGGCGCCGCCGCCACGGACCTGGCGGAGTTCGACATAGATTTCATGGTCCGGCAGCAGGAAACCCTGTACGCGGAACTCCTCGCCAAAAAAGGATGCGCCCTATGACCCCTGTGATCTCCGTCGTAATACCGGTTTTCAACGAACTTGAGAACCTGGCCCCCTTCCAGGGCGAACTCTCGGCCGCGCTGGCCAGGACAGGCGTGCCGCACGAGATCCTCTGGGTGGACGACGGCAGCTCCGACGGCTCCTTCAGCGAGCTGAAGAAGTTCGCCGGCCTGTCCGGCCAGCGGGCGCTGCGCCTTTCGAAGAACTACGGCCAGACCGCGGCGCTGGCCGCCGGCATCGCGGAGGCCCGGGGGGAATGGATCATAACCCTGGACGCGGACGGCCAGAACGACCCGGAGGATATCCCGCGCCTTTTCGCGGCGGCGGCCGCGGGCGTGGACGTGGTAAGCGGCTGGCGGCGCAACAGGCAGGACGCCTTTTTTTCGCGCATCCTGCCGTCCCGGGCGGCCAACTTCATCATTTCCGCGGTTACGGGAGTAAAGCTGCACGACTTCGGCTGCACGCTTAAGATCTACAGGGCCGCGCTGCTGAAGTCCGTCGACCTCTACGGGGAAATGCACCGCTTCCTGCCGGCCATCCTCGGCTACGCCGGCGCCTCCGTGACCGAACTGGAAGTGAACCACCGGCCCCGCACCAGGGGAAAGTCCAAGTACGGCCTCGCCCGCACCTTCAAGGTGGTGCTGGACCTGCTCACCGTGAAGTTCATGGGCGACTTCATCACCAAACCCATCTACCTGTTCGGCGGCCTCAGCTTCGCGCTGCTGGCGGCCTCGTTCGCCATGGCCGGCTACACCCTTTACAACAAGTTCCACAACGCCGTCTTCGTAAAGGACCAGCCGCTTTTCCTCCTGGCGATCTTCTTCGCGCTCGTAGCCGTGCAGCTCGCGTTCATGGGGCTGATGGCGGAGGTGCTGATCCGGACCTACCACAGCGCCAACCGCCGGCCGCCCTACACGATAGCGGAAAAGGCCGGGGGGTAAAAGCGCCGGATGCTTCCCGGGCGCCGTTGACTAAACACGGGATAGTTGATATCTTATTACTCTTATGCAGGAAAACAACGAATTCGTTTTCAAATACGCGGATATCCTGGAGGAAGGCGGGCTTGAGGTAAAACTCTCCCCGCCGCCGGCCCTGTACGCCGACGTCTTCGACCGCCCCGACATCCTTAAAAAGATCCGCCTCGAACTGAATTTCTCCGTCGGGGGGGACTCGATACTCCTGGAGGGCAGGGTCTACGCGGAAATGGAGCTGGAATGCTCGCGCTGCGCCGACCCGATAGCCCGCGCCTTCGAGGACTCTTTTGACGAGGTATACCCGGATACGCTAGAATATATAGATACGCGCGAAGTAATAAGGGAAACGGTCGGCCTGCTCGCGCCTATAAAAGTTTTGTGTGCCGACGCCTGCAAGGGCCGCTGCCTGGTCTGCGGGATAAACCGCAACCGCAAGACTTGCGGCTGCAGTACCGGCAAGATGAGCGCGTTCGAAGCGCTGAAAGGCCTGAAGATCCCGGACGACAACAAGAACGAGAAGAAGAAGCTTTAAGATAATAAAAGAGGTGCTACAACATGCCGAATCCCAAACGTAAACATACCCCGTCGCGCAGAGACTCCCGCCGGTCCCAGAACTGGAAACTGGAAGTGAAGTCCCTTTCGCCCTGCGGCCAGTGCGGCGCGCTGCGCCTGCCCCACCGCGTGTGCCCCGCCTGCGGTTTCTACAACGGCAAACTCGAAGTCGCCCAGAAGGTCGCCAAAGGCGAAGAGGGCAAGGAACAGAAATAACCGCCAGGAGCAACAATGCGAATAGCGCTTGACGCTCACGGCGGCGATTTCGGGCTGAAACCCAACATCGAGGGGGCCCTGCTTGCCGCCAAAAAGCTGCCCCACGAGATAATACTCGTGGGCCGCGACCCCGAGATCCGGGAGGAACTCCGCCGCCTCGGCGCGGAGGCCCCGGAGCGGATAACCATCGTCCACGCCCAGCAGATCATCGAGATGGCCGCCGAGCCGGTGGCGGAATGCCGCGCCAAGCCGGAGTCCTCGCTGATGGTCGGCGCGGGCCTGGTGCACGACGGCAAGGCCGACGCTTTCATCTCCGCCGGAAGCTCGGGCGCGATCATGGTGGCGGCGCTGCTGAAGATAAAGCGCATCCCGGGCGTCATACGCCCGGCCATAGCGGCCCCGCTGCCCACGCTTAAAGGCACCACCCTGCTGCTCGACGCGGGCGCCAACATGGACTGCAAGCCCTGGCACCTGGCGCAGTTCGCCGTGATGGGCTCCGTATACATGAGATCGCTTTTCAAGATCGAGAATCCCTCCGTCGGTCTGCTTTCGATAGGCGAGGAGGAGACCAAGGGGAACGCCCTGGTCCAGGAATCCCTGCCCCTGATAAAGAACATGGGCGTTAACCTGCACGGGCCGGTGGAGGGCCGGGACATCCCCGAAGGCCTTACAGACGTGGTCGTGGCCGACGGCTTTACCGGCAACGTCGCCCTGAAACTTTACGAAGGCTCAGCTAAAGTGGTCTTCAAGATGCTCAAAGAGCAGATCATGCGCAAGTTCACGTACAAGATCGGCGCCATGCTGATGCGCAAGGTTTTCACCGAGATGAAGATCAAGATGAGCGTGGATATCTACGGCGGGGCCCCGCTGCTGGGCGTGAACGGCGTGGTCCTGGTCTGCCACGGCAAGGTCACCCCGAACGCCGTTTTCAACGCGGTACGCGTCAGCGGCGAGCTGGCGGCCTCGGGTATGGTAACGCATATCAGGCAGCAGATGGAGCAGGTAAAAGACAAGATCTCCGCGGCCAAGGAGCAGGCCGAATGAAGCGCCTCGAGGGGAAAACCGCCCTTGTGACCGGCGCCGCGCGCGGCATCGGCCTCGAGATAGCGGCGGCCTTCGCGGCCGAAGGCGCCTCGGTGGCGATAGCCGACCTCTCGCCGGAGGAAGCGGCCGCGGCGGCGAAAGACATAACCGCGAAAACCGGTTCAAAGGCCATAGGCCTGGGCCTGGACGTTTCGAAAGAAGCCGACTGCGAGCGGGCCGTGCAGGAAACCGCGGCGGCTTTCGGCAAAGTGGACATCCTGGTGAACAACGCCGGCGTAACGAAAGACAATTTAGTGCTGCGAATGAAGGAAGCGGATTTCGACCTGGTGATGGACGTCAACCTGAAAGGCGCGTTCCTGATGGCCAAGGCGGCGGCCAAGCTGATGCTGAAGGCGCGTACCGGCCGCATCATAAACATTTCCTCCGTGGTCGGACAGACCGGGCAGGCCGGGCAGGCCAACTACTCCGCCTCCAAGGCCGGGCTCATAGGCCTGACCAAGTCCCTGGCCCGGGAATTCGCGCCGCGGCAGGTACTGGTGAACGCGGTCGCCCCCGGCTTCATCCGCACCCGCATGACCGAAGGCCTCAAGGATGAGGCAAGGGCGAAGATCTCGGAGATGATCCCGCTGGGCCGCATGGGCGAGCCCGGGGAAGTGGCCAAAGCCGCGCTGTTCCTGGCGGGCGAGGAATCGGCCTACATCACGGGACAAGTGCTCGCCGTAAACGGCGGGCTCTACATGTAGATTCAGAGAATTCATACTACTAGCAGGAGGGTAACGCAATGGCAGTCACCGAAAACCTGGAAGAAAGAGTGAAGAAGATCATCATCGAGCAGCTGGCCGTCGACTCGGCCGAAGTCGTCCCGCAGGCCCAGTTCGTTCAGGACCTCGGCGCCGACTCGCTCGACACCGTTGAACTTGTGATGGCGCTCGAAGAGGAATTCGACATCGAGATCCCCGACGAAGACGCCGAAAAGATCAGGACCGTCGGCGAAGCCGTCACCTACATCAAGGACAAATCCGGAAAGAAAGACTGATCTGATTCACAGGAATTAGAATGTCTTCCCTTGAAGAAGTAATAGGATACAAATTCAGGGACAAGGAACTGCTGGCGGAAGCCCTGACCCACAAGTCGCACGCGACCGAGAAGGGCTCCCCGCGGCACAACGAACGCCTGGAATTCCTGGGCGACAGCGTTGTGGGCCTGGTTGTATCCTATTATCTTTTCCTTAAGAACCCGGCCGAGAACGAGGGCTTCCTGTCAAAGACGAAGTCCGCGATAGTCTCACGGGCCAACCTGGCCCGCTGGGCCGAGGCCATCGGACTGGGCCATCACCTCAACCTGGGGGCCGGAGAGCACCTGAGCGGCGGCGCGAAGCGCCACAGCATCCTTGCCAACGCCATGGAAGCCCTGTTGGGAGCCGTCTACCTGGACGGCGGGCTGCCGCACATTGAAAAGCTCGTCATCCCCTGGCTGGAAGCCCAGGCCCCCGAAGAGCTCGACATCGATTACAAGAGCGCGCTGCAGGAAGCCATCCAGAAGCGCCACAAGCGCCCGCCCGACTACGAGCTGCTGAGCGAGGCCGGGCCGGAGCACAACAAACTCTTCACGCTCAGGGTCTACCTCGGAAAGAAGACGCTGGGCCTGGGGTCCGGCAAGAACAAGAAAGAGGCCCAGCAGGCCGCCGCCAGGAACGCCCTGGATTACCTGCGCACCCACGAAGTACGCCCCGGCGAGCTCTAACCCCATGAAAAGCGGGAAGCAAGAACACTCCGGCGAAGTTTTCGCCGGGCTCACCCTCAAGAACAAGGCAATAACCTCAAAGCGCTTCCTGGACTGCGTTTTCAGGAACTGCGACTTTACCGGCGCCACCGTCCGGTTCTGCGAATTCAGGGACTGCAATTTTGAAAGCTGCAACCTCAGCCTGGTAAAACTTCCCGCCTCCTCCTTCTCCGGCACCGCCTTCAAGGACTCGAAGCTGGTGGGGATCAACTGGACCGAGGCCGCCTGGCCGAAAATAAAACTTTCCTGCCCCGTACAGTTCCTCAACTGCCTGCTCAACGACTCCGTTTTCCTGGGGCTCCGACTCGACGGCACGCGAATAAGCCGCTGCCTGGCCCGCGGCGCCGACTTCCGCGACGCCTGCCTGGCCAAGGCGGACCTGACCCACACCGACTTTTCCGGCGCGCTTTTCGGCAATACCGACCTCACGGGCGCCGACCTGGACCAGGCCCGCAACTACGCCATCCGCGTGGCGGAGAACAAAGTAAAAGGCGCCAGGTTCTCCCTGCCGGAAGCCATGGCGCTGCTCTACTGCCTCGATATCAAAATAGTCTGAGCCGTTTCTCCGGCGGCGCCGGGAGCCTTCCCGCCGGCCCGCGGGCGAAAGAGCGCGTGACCGTATTCTGCCCGGCAAAGTAAGCCCGAACCCTGAATTGATATAATTAGGGCGCCGGAGCTTTCCGGCGCTTTAAATTTTACACTGAGGAAGGCGGCGCATGAAGACTATAACCACTAAAGACGATTTTGACCGGGACCTGGGCTCCGGCAGCGAAAGCTTCATGCTTTTCTATTCTGCCTGGTGCCCATTCTGTACGATGTTCCTGCCGGCCTTCGAAAAGGCGGCCGCCGGAGGCCCGGCGGCTTTCGTGAAGGTCTCCACCGACGACCTGCCGGAACTGGAAGAGGCTTTTGCCGTGGAAGTGGTGCCGACCGTGCTGTTCTTCAAGGACGGCAAGCTGAAGAAACGCCTCGACGGGGCCCTCGGCAGGGGACTGACGGAAGAGAACCTGAAGGATTTTATAAAGGCCTGCGGCCCGAAGGCAAAAAAATAGGCCCTGCCGACAAATGAATACGCCGCCGGTAAAAATAATCCTGGTAAAGCCCCGTAACCCCGACAATATCGGCGCCGCCGCCCGCGCGCTGGCCAACTTCGGCTTCTGCGACCTGGCCCTGGTAAGCGCTTTCGAGTCGGACTGGAAGGAAGCCGCGGCCATCTGGCGCAAAGAAGCCTCGGTTTCCGCCATCGGCTGCATGGAGATCATAGATTCCACCCGCGTCTTCGCCTCCATCCCGGAGGCCGCCGCCGACTGCGCGGTCCTGTTCGGCACCTCCTCGCTGCACCGCATGAAGCCGGACCGGGACGTGCTGCCGCTTTCGGAGGCCCCGGAAGTTATTTCGAAGTGCGGGGGCAAAGCCGGCATCCTCTTCGGTTCCGAGAAGACCGGGCTGACCAAAGAGGACCTTTCTTTCTGCCGCGCCATCATCAATATCCCTACGCGCGAGAAGCAGCCCTCCATGAACCTGGGCCAGGCGGTGGCCATAGTCGCCTACGAACTGGCCGCGCGGGGGGAGAAAAAACTTCTGGCCGGCAGGGCCGCGGCCCCCGAAGCCTCGCCCGTGGAGATAGCGCGCGTTACGGCTGAGATCTGCGCCAGGCTGGAGCGGCAGGCCGGGCCGCACTGGGGCGGCGAAGCCCAGGCCAGGGCCATACGGCGCGGGCTCACGGACGCCCGCCTGACCAAGGACGCGATGACCGCTTTAAAACAGCTGCTGAAGACGAAACAACATGAAGACTAACACCCGGTGCGGGTGGGCTTACGGCCCCAGTCCTTTCTATATCCCCTACCACGACGAAGAATGGGGGGTACCGGTCCACGACGATAAAATACAGTTCGAATTCCTTACGCTGGAGGCCGCGCAGGCCGGCCTGAGCTGGGCCACCATCCTGAACAAGCGCGAGGGCTACCGCGCGGCCTTCGCCGGCTTCGACCCGGAGAAAGTAGCGAAGTTCGACGCGAAAAAGATAGCGGCGCTTTTAAAGGACCCGGGGATAGTGCGCAACCGGCTCAAGGTGAACGCGGCCGTCAACAACGCCCGCCGGTTCCTGGAAGTCAGGAAGGAATTCGGGACCTTCTCAAAATATATCTGGGGTTTCGTCGGGGGGAAGCCCAGGGTGAACCGCTGGACGCGGCTCAGCCAGCTGCCTGCTTTTTCAAAAGAATCGGACGCTCTCAGCGCCGACCTGAAAAAGCGCGGCTTCAAGTTCGTCGGGACCACTATCGTCTACGCCCACATGCAGGCCACCGGCCTGGTAAACGACCACCTGGTCACCTGCCCGCGCCGCGCGGCCTGCCGCAAAATTAAAAAATAAAGGCCGGCGCCTGGCCGGCCATACCCCGGCAGCCCGGTCAGAAAGCGGGGCGGACGGAGCCCAGGATCTCCCGCACTCCCGGGTAGCGGCCCGTAGGCACGCTGGGCCTGCCCAGCAGGCGGTACTGCTCCAGGGTCATCGGCGGCTCGGGCAGCAGCGAGAAAAACGGAAGCAGGGGAAAAAAGAGCGCGCGCGGCAGGCCCAGGACGGGGCGCCTGATCCCGCGGGCGGCCAGCCCCCTGCGGAACAAGTCCGCGAAACTCATCCTTTCTTCGCCGGCCAATTCATAGATACCGGAAGGCAGCCCGTTGAGCGCGGCGCGGGCGAAACAGTCGGCCGCGTCCTCCAGGTTCACCGGCGCGGCCCACGCGTCGCGCGGGGCGGCGAGAAAGGGGAGGACGGCCGCCAGTTTTACCAGGTCCGAGAACAGTTTCTGGCCCGGGCCGGAGATCAGCGAAGGCCTGAATATCACATAGTCCAGCCCGGATCCCTTAACGTACTCCTCCGCCCTTCCCTTGCTGGCCTGGTAGGCGGACGGAGAAGCCGGGTCGGCCCCCAGCGCCGACATCTGAATAAAACGCCTGGCGCCCGCTTTTTTCGCGCCGTCAACCAGCCGCCTGGTATATTCAAAATGCACCTTCTCGAAAGTCTGCGCGCCCTCTTCCTTTATAACGCCCAGCAGGTTTATCACGACTTCGGGGCGCTGCATCTCCGCCAGCGCGGCCAGGTCCTCGTTAAAAAGGGGGAAAACGCCTTTAACCCCGGCGGCCGCGAACTTTGCCGGCGCCCGGGAGGGCAGCACGAGATCATGCGCGGAAAGGCGCCTGAGCAGCGCGCTGCCGACGAAACCTCCGGCCCCGGCGATCAGTATCCTCATAATTCAGGATTATAACTATTTTGATGAAACTTTTCCCTCTTTCGGGCATCTAAGGCCGGCGGGCAGGGTCCGAACGCCGCAGCACGCACCGGGCTAAAATTATTTAGTAGAATTCCATTAATGCGCCAATACTTGGCAGTGTTGTTTACAGCGGGGTTCGGGCTGGCCGTGGCGGCCGGCATGCTGCTGCTTTCCGTCCTGTTCGGCCCCAAAAAGAACACCCCGGTTAAACTCGAACCCTTCGAATGCGGCATGCCCCCCGCCATGGAGCCGCGGGGCATGGCGCGCGTCAATTTCTACCTGGTCGCCATACTGTTCGTCATGTTCGACATAGAGATAGTTTTCCTCTACCCCTGGGCCGTGTCCTTCCAGGAGCTCGGCCGCGGCGCCTTCTACGCCATGTCCGCCTTCCTGACCGTTCTGTTCGCGGGCCTGGTGTACGCCGTAAAAAAAGGAGCCCTGGAATGGGACTAGAGACCCTTTTCGGTCATTCCTACCTGACCACGCGCCTGGACGAAGCCGTCAACTGGTCGCGCAAATATTCCTTGTTCAATTACCCGTTCGTCACGGCCTGCTGCGGCATGGAGTTCATGTCCGCCTTCGCCTCCACCTACGACATCGCCCGCTTCGGCGCGGAATACCCGCGCTTCTCGCCGCGCCAGGCCGACGTGCTGTTCGTGGTGGGGACCGTCAACGAGAAGCTGGCCCCCGTGCTGAAACGCGTCTACGACCAGATGTGCGAACCCAAATGGGTGGTTTCCTTCGGCGTCTGCGCCACCTCCGGCGGCTTCTACGATAATTACGCCACCGTGCAGGGCATAGACAAGATCATCCCGGTGGACATCTACATCCCGGGCTGCCCGCCGCGCCCCGAAGCCGTGCTGGACGCTTTGATAAAACTGCAGGAAAAGATCTCCAGGGAATCCGTGCTGGACAGGAAGTACAGATGACCACCTACCTGCTGGAAGCCCTCAAGTCGAAGTTTCCCGCCGCCGTGCTGGAAACCAGCGCCTTCCGCGGCGACGAGACCGCCGTGGTAAAAAAGGAAGTCCTGAAGGAAGCGGCGGCCTTCCTTAAAGACGAACTGGGCTTCGACTTCCTCATGGATCTCACCGCGGCCGACTACCTGCCCCGCGAGCCCCGCTTCGAACTGGTCTGCCATTTTTACTCCACAAAACACAATTACCGCCTGCGCCTTAAATGCCCCGTAGGCGCGGACGACGCCAGGGTGGACTCGCTCACTCCGCTCTGGGCGGGTGCCAACTGGTTCGAGCGCGAAGTTTACGACATGTTCGGCATAAAGTTCGAAGGCCACCCGGACCTGCGCCGCATCCTGATGTACGACGGTTTCGAAGGCCACCCGCTGCGCAAGGACTACCCGCTTAAGAAGCGGCAGCCGAGGATAACGCACCGGGATTAAGATGGAAAACACGAAAACCGAACTCCCGAAGAACTGGAGCCTCGAGACGCTCGAGGACGGCCGCATGGTGCTCAACATGGGCCCCTCGCACCCGGCCATGCACGGGATCGTGCGCGTGCTGCTCACCGTGGATGGCGAGCGGGTGACGGACGCGGACGTGGAGATCGGCTACCTGCACCGCGGCTTCGAGAAAACCTGCGAGAACGTCACTTACAACCAGTGCGTGCCCTATACCGACCGCCTGAATTACGTCTCCCCTTTCATAAACAACGTCGGCTTCGCGCTGGCCGTGGAAAAGCTGATGGGCGTGCAGGCCCCGGCCCGGGCCCAGTACATCCGCGTGATCATGAGCGAGATCTCGCGCATGACCGATCACCTTACCTGCATCGGCGCCAACGCCATGGAACTCTCCGCCTTTACCGTCTACTTCTACCTGATCAACGCCCGCGAGGCCCTCTACCGGCTGGGCGATTCGGCGGCCGGCGGCCGCATCACCCCGGCGTACACGCGCGTGGGGGGCCTGACCCGCGACCTGCCGCCGGATTTCAAGAGAGACGCCGCCGAAGCTTTTAAGCTGGTGCGCAAGAACCTGGCGGACTCCGGCAAACTGCTCACCCGCAACCGCATCTTCTACGACCGCCTGCACAACACCGGCCACATTTCGAAGGAGGACGCCGTCTCGCTGTCCTTCACCGGCCCGGCGCTGCGCTCCACGGGCGTGCCGTTCGACGTGCGCAAGGCCACGCCTTACCTGGTCTACGACCGCTTCGACTTCGATATCCCGGTAGGCTCCAACGGCGACAACTATGACCGCTACCTGGTGCGCATGGAAGAACTGCTCCAGAGCATGCGCATAGTGGAACAGGCCCTGGCCCAGCTGCCGGACGGCCCTATCAACCATCCGGATTTCAACGTGATCCTGCCCCCCAAGGAAGAGGTCTACGGGAATATCGAGGCGCTGATGGCCCATTTCAAGCTGACCTTCGAGGGCGTAAAACCGCCGAAAGGCGAAGTCTACCAGGCGGTGGAGGGCGGCAACGGCGAAGTCGGCTTTTACATCGTCAGCGACGGCACCGGCAAACCGTGGCGCCTGCGGGTACGCCCGCCCTGCTTCGCCCTGACGGGCGGACTGCCGCGGATGATAAAAGGCGGCTACATAGCGGACATCGTGGCGACCTTCGGCCAGATAAACATGATAGGCGGGGAGCTGGAACGCTGATGCCTTTTAAACTCACGGAAGAATTTAAAGCGAAGGCCGCGCATATCTGCGCCCGCTACCCGCGCAAGGACGCCGCCCTCATACCGCTCCTGCAGGAACTGCAGGGCCAGGCGGGGTTCGTGGCCGAGGAGGCCATGGACGCCCTGGCGCAGTACCTGGAACTGCCGTACGCGCGCGTGAAGGGCGTGGTCACTTTTTACACGATGTTCAACCGCGCGCCCCTGGGCAAGTACCACCTGCAGGTCTGCCGCAATATTTCCTGCCACATGGCCGGGGCCCCGGCCCTGCTCGGCCGCCTGAAAGAGAAGCTGGGCATAGCCGAGGGGGAAACCACTAAGGACGGGCTGTTCACCCTTTCCACCGTGGAGTGCCTGGGCGCCTGCGGCACGGCCCCCGTCCTGCAGGCCAACGAGGACTATTTCGAAAACCTGACGCCGGAAAAGCTGGACGCGCTGATAGATGATCTTAAACATGGAAAGCATCCTCTTAAAAGATAACGTCGAATGCCTCGAGGGCTATTTCGCGGCCGGCGGCTACAAGCCGCTTAAAAAGGCGCTCGCCCTCAAGCCGTCCGAGGTCACCGACGAGGTGAAGAAGTCCAACCTGCGCGGCCGCGGCGGGGCCGGCTTCCCCACGGGCCTCAAATGGTCGTTCATCCCCAAGGACGCCCCGGGGCCGCGCTACCTGGTCTGCAACGCCGACGAGGGGGAACCCGGCACCTTCAAGGACCGGGAGCTGCTGCTGAAGAACCCGCACGCCCTGATAGAAGGCATGGCCATCGCCGGCTATGCCATAGGCGCGGCCCACGGCTATATCTATATACGCGGCGAATTCGCGGCCGAAGCCGCGCTGCTCGAGCGGGCAGTCGCCGACGCGCGCGCCAAAGGCTTCATAGGCCGCAACATCCTGGGCTCGGGTTTTAATTTCGAGCTGTTCGTGCACCGCGGAGCAGGGGCCTATATCTGCGGCGAGGAAACCGCCCTGCTGGAATCGCTCGAAGGCTTCAAGGGCCAACCGCGCCTTAAACCGCCTTTTCCGGCGGTAAAGGGCCTGTTCGGCAGCCCCACCGTGATCAACAACGTGGAGACCCTGGCCGCCGTGCCCTCCATCATCGAGAAAGGCGGTGACTGGTACGCGGCCATCGGCGCTGGCAAAAGCGCCGGCACCAAACTTTTCTGCGTCAGCGGGCCGGTGAACAAGCCCGGGGTTTACGAGCTGCCGCTGGGCGTGCCTTTCCGGACCTTCCTCGAGAATAATTGCGGCGGGCTGAAAGCCGGGAAGAAGCTCAAGGCCGTTATCCCTGGCGGCTCTTCCACCCCGGTGCTCACGGCGGCGGAAGCTTTGGCCGTGAACCTGGACTACGAATCCCTCGCGGCCGCAGGCTCCATGCTGGGCTCCGGCGCCGTCATTATCATCGACGAGTCCCAGTGCATGGTGAAACTCCTCCAGGTGCTCGCCCGCTTCTACCACCACGAGTCCTGCGGCCAGTGCACCCCCTGCCGCGAAGGCTGCGGCTGGATAGAAAAACTGCTGAACCGCCTGGAAGACGGCCGGGGCACCGTTAAGGACCTGGACACGCTTTACTCCGTGGCGGAAGCCATGCTGGGCCGCACCATCTGCCCCCTGGCCGACGCCATGGCCATGCCCGTAATGAGCTTCGTCAAAAAATTCCGTTCCGAATTCGAGGCGCACGCCGCCGGGAAATGCTGTCCTCCCGACGCGGCGGGAGAACACTGATGCCTAAGCTGACCATCGACGGGAAAGCCGTAGAAGCGGCCAAAGGCGCGACGCTCCTTGAGGCGGCGCAGCAGCTGGGCGTATATATCCCGCGCTACTGCTATCACCCCAAGCTTTCCGTTTCGGGCAACTGCCGCATGTGCCTGGTAGAGGTCGAAAAGACTTCCAAACTGGTAACGGCCTGCTCCACCGAAGCCGCGGAAGGCATGTCCGTGCGCACCGACAGCGAAAAGGTGAAGGCCGCCCGCAGGGACGTGCTGGAATTCCTTCTGATCAACCACCCGCTGGACTGCCCCATCTGCGACCAGGCGGGGGAATGCGGCCTGCAGGATTACTACATGGAGTACAGCCTGAAAAAAAGCCGCTTTCCGCAGGGCGACAAGGTGACCCGCCAGAAACGGCGCGCCCTCGGCCCCCACCTGGTGCTCGACAACGAGCGCTGCGTGCTCTGCACCCGCTGCGTCCGCTTCTGCTCCGAGGTCACGAAGACCTCCGAGCTGGAAGTCATGGAACGCGCCGACCATTCTTTCATAGACCTGAAGGAAGGCAAGTCGCTCGACAACGACTATTCCCTCAATATCGCCGACCTCTGCCCCGTCGGCGCCTGGACCTCCAGGGATTTCCGTTTCAAGTCCCGCGTCTGGTTCCTCAAAAAAACCCCTACCGTCTGCCTCGGCTGCGCCACCGGCTGCCTGATAGAAGCCCACCATAACGAGAACACGGTTTACCGGTTAGTCCCGCGCCCCAACGCCGAAACGAATACCTGGCTGTGCGACCGCGGCCGCATGACCTATAAGGCCGTGCAGGCCGGGGACCGGCTGGCCAAGGGCGTTATAAAGAACGGCCTTATAGACCTGGAACCGGCGCTGCGCGAGGCGGCCACCCGCATCGACGAGCAGCACGCGGCGGCGGCGGTCCTGGGCTCGCCCTGGCTTTCCATAGAGGACAACGCCGCGCTGGCCCGCCTGGCCGCGGAAGCGCTGAAGACCGAGAATTTCTGCTTCGATTTCTCCGCCGAGCAGGGCATCAAGGACGGCATACTGGTGAACAAGGACCCCGCCCCCAACACGGCCGGGGCCGGGCTGGTAAAAGCCGCCTGCGGCGGTCTTTCGCTGGAGGAATTCTCGCGCCGCATCGCCGACAAAAGGATCAAGGTGGTAATCACGGAAGCCAGGGCCGCGGCCTTCATAAAGGACGCGCTTAAGGCCTCCGGCGCGCGCCTCATAGTTTTCGCCGTCAACAGGGCGGAGATCCCGCCCGAAGCCTACGCCACGCTGCCCTACGCCTCTTATTTCGAGACCCCCGGCACTTTCGTGAACTACCAGGGGCTGAAGCGCAGGGCGGAACCGGCCGTCGAGGCTAAGGAGGGCGTAAAACCCCTTTGGGCCGTGGTCAACAAGCTGGCCGTCTACAGCGGCACCTCCCTGCGGCTGGATTCGGCCGAGGACGCTCTAAAGGGCATTAACTTCCGATGATGGAATTCTACGAAGCCAACAAGGACCTGCTCCTGTTCACCGCCGCCGCCGGGGTGAAGGTGCTGGTATTCCTGGGCGGCGTCATGGGCCTGGCCGGGCTGCTGACGCTGGCCGAACGCAAGGTGAGCGCGCTGATGCAGGACCGCATCGGGCCCAACCGCGCCTCCGTGTTAGGCCTGGCTTTCAACGGCCTCTTCCACCCCTTAGCCGACGCCATTAAAATGATCCTGAAGGAAGACTTCGTGCCCGGGCGGGCCGAGAAACTGCTTTTCACCCTGGCCCCTTTCTTCGCGCTGGTCCCGGTGCTGGCGCTCTTCGCCGTGATCCCTTTCGGCGATTACGTGATGGTGTTCGGCTACCAGCTGGACCTGCTGATCGCCGACCTGCCGCTCGGCCTGTTCTTCGTGCTGGCGCTGTCGGGCCTGGCCATCTACGGCGTGTTCCTGGGCGGCTGGGCCTCCAAGAACAACTTCGCCCTGCTGGGCGCCATGCGCGGCGCGGCGCAGATGATCTCCTACGAAGTGGTGCTGGGCCTGACCCTCGTGGGCCTGCTGATGATCTACGGCTCGGCCAACCTGCAGGACATGGTGCGCGCGCAGGGCAGGCTGTTGTTCGGCTTTCTCCCGGCCTGGGGCGTGGTGTACCAGCCTTTCGCCTTCCTCCTCTTCCTGACCGCCGCCATCGCCGAGAACAAGCGCACCCCTTTCGACCTGGTGGAGGGGGAATCCGAGATCATAGGCTACTTCATGGAATACAGTTCCATGCGCTTCGCGGCCTTCATGTTCTCCGAATTCGTAGAGATAATCCTGGTCTCCATGCTGGCCGCCACGCTCTTCTTCGGCGGCTGGCAGGTCCCGTATCTCTATGAAACCGGCTTCATCCTGCCCGGCGGCGCCGCGCTGCCGCTAAACCATTACCTGGTGGCGGCCCTGCAGGTAGGCGCTTTCTCCGTCAAAACCGTTTTCTTCTGCTGGCTGATGCTGGTCATACGCTGGACCTTGCCGCGCTTCCGCTTCGACCAGCTGATGGGCCTGTGCTGGAAAACTTTGCTGCCGCTGGCTTTGCTCAATATCCTGATAACCGGCGCCGTCCTGCTGGCCCTGGGGAAAATATGACCAAGAAGATAGCGAAAGAAATACCCCTGGGACTTTTCAACGCTGAATTCCAAAAACTGGCCAAGCTCCGGCACGTCCGGACGGAAGCGGATTATAAGGACGGCATTTCCGATTTTTACGACGCCCTGCAGGACGGCTACCAGCAGGACGTGGTTTTCTTCCTGAAGAAACTGGGGAAGAAACCTTTAACGGTACTGGAACTCGGCGGCGGGACCGGCAGGATAACGATACCCCTCGCCAAGGCCGGGCATACCGTTTATACCCTGGATAATTCTCAAAGCATGCAGCGCGTGCTCATGTCGAAACTGGACGGCAAACTGAAGAAGCGCGTCGTACCGGTAAACGCGCCGATGACGGACTTCAGCCTGGACGCCAGGTTCGACCTCGTGATCCTGGGTTTAAACACGGTCTTCTACCTCTTAAAAGCGGAAGACAGGCTGGCCTGCTTTAATCGCGTAAAGGCGCATCTCAAGAAGAACGGGCGCTTCATTATCGACCTGATGCTGCCCCGGGTCTCCGACCTGCAGAATACCCGCGGGAAATACGATTTCTCGGTGCTGGACGGCCCCGGGAACACCAAGCGCCTTTCC
Source organism: Elusimicrobia bacterium GWA2_61_42 (assembly GCA_001799615.1). GTDB lineage: Bacteria > Elusimicrobiota > Elusimicrobia > Elusimicrobiales > UBA9959 > UBA9959. Next base: position 125,859 of record MGTU01000008.1, read on the forward strand.
CTGACTTTCACCAAATATGACAGGAAACGGCAGCTGCAGGCGCTTAACTTCCTGTCCATCGACATAAAACCCGACGGGAAAGCCGAGTTTTTCATCACGCCTTCCGCCGAGTATTACCCTTCGCCGGGAGAAATGAAGCTTTTGCTGGCCCAGTGCGGCTTCAAGATAGAGTCTTTCTGCGGCGATTACAAAGGAACTCCGTTCGAAGACGACGCGACAAAAGGCGACCTGGTCATAACCGCGCGGCCCAAAAACACATGATAAGCGTAAAGAAGGTCAACAATAAACCGCTGAACCTGCTGGAGAGGATCTATCTCTGGGAGATAGGCCGCGGCCTGCTGGTGACCATGCGCCATTTCTTCGTCAACCTTTTCAATCCCAAAGGCACGGTCACCGTGCAATACCCCGAGCAAATGATCCCGCTGGCCGGCAACGCCCGGCTGCGCACCCGCCACCGCCTCAAGGTCCGCGCCGACGGCTCGCCCAAGTGCGTGGCCTGCTTCATGTGCCAGACCGCCTGCCCCGCCTACTGCATACGCATAGAGGCCGCCGAGTACCCCGACAACGGCGTGGAGAAATACCCCGCCGTTTTCGATATAGACCTTTCGCGCTGCGTCATGTGCGGCATGTGCGTGGAGGCCTGCCCTGAGGACGCCATAGCCATGGATACCGCCGAGATCCCGGGCGGCGTGGAAACCCGCCAGGCGCTGCTGCTGACCAAAGAAAGCCTGCTGCGCAACCTGCCCGGAGAACCGTCCGTGACAGGCGCCGCCAACCGCCTGGCCAACGACTACCTGAGAGCGCGGGGGGAAGAATGATAATCAACGCGGCTATTTACTTCTTCGGCGGCCTCGCCGCGCTGGCCACCCTGCTGATGCTCTTCCAGCGCGACCCGGTAAAGGCGGCCATGCTCATGCTGGCCGCGCTGCTCGCTACGGCCGGCCTCTACCTCGCCCTCAGCGCACAGCTGCTGGCCGTGCTGCAGGTGATACTTTACGCCGGGGCCATCATGACGCTTTTCATCGTCGCCCTCACCGTCACGCCGGCCGCGTGGAAGGATAAGCCCGCGCCCGCCCGCATAAAGCGCGTGCTGGGACTGGCGGCCGCGGCGGTCATTCTCGCCGAACTGCTTAAAGTTTCCACCGCCCTCAAAACCGTAACAGCAGCGCCGGAATTCTCGGAAACCGGCACCCTGGAAATAGCGCGCCAGCTTTTCGGGCCTTTCGCGCTGCAGTTCGAACTGCTCTCCCTGGTCATACTGGCCTCCATCGTCGCCGCGGTGGCCCTGACCTCCAGGCGGAGGACCGCGCTATGAGCCAATACCACCTGGCGGCGATAAGTTTCGTGCTGTTCACGCTGGCGGCGGCGGGCTTCCTGACGGCGGGAGGGCTGGTGCGCATGCTGATGTTCCTGGAACTCATGCTTAACGCGGCCAACGTGGCCCTGGTGGCCCTCGGGCCGGCAGCGCCCTCCCAGGCTTACGCCGTCATGCTTTTCGCCATAGCGGCCGCCGAGGCCGGAGTGGGCCTGGCGCTGATAATCGCGCTGGCGTCCGCTTTCAAAACGCTGGAAGCCGGCGGCATAAAGGAGCTCAAGGGCTGATGGAAGGAAATTACTACCCGCTCCTGAAATGGATCCTGGCCGCCCCGCTGGCGGGCTTCGCGCTCAACGGCCTGCTGGGCAGGAAATTCCTGGGCGAGAAGGCCGGCGGCGTTATCGGCTGCCTCGCCATCTTCCTTTCCTTTGTCTTCGCGGCGATGTCCTTCGGCGACCTGCTGAACCTGCCGGCGGAGCACCGGCTGCTCAGGGATACGCTCTACACCTGGATCTCCGCCGGCAGCTTCAGCGCCGACGCGGCTTTCCGCTTCGACCCGCTCGCCGCCGTCATGGCGCTGATAGTCACCGGCGTCAGCTTCCTTATCCACCTCTACTCCACCGGCTACATGAAAGGCGACGCCGGGTATAACCGCTATTTCGCCTATCTCAACCTTTTCGTTTTCTTCATGCTGGCGCTGGTCCTGGCGGATAACCCGCTGATGATGTTCGTGGGCTGGGAAGGCGTGGGGCTGTGCTCCTACCTTTTAATAGGCTTCTGGTACGAGGACCCTGAAAAGGCCTCGGCGGGCAAGAAAGCCTTCATCACCAACCGCGTAGGCGACGCCGGCTTCCTGCTGGGCCTCATGCTGCTGTCCGCCCTGCTGGCGGCCAACGGCGTGTACTCCATGGATTTCGCCTCGCTCGAGAAGCACGCGCCCCTGCTGACCTCCGTTACCGTGCTGGGCCTGGGCGCACCCACGCTCATCTGCCTGCTGCTTTTCTTCGGCGCCACCGGCAAGTCGGCCCAATTCCCGCTGTACGTCTGGCTGCCCGACGCCATGGCCGGCCCCACGCCGGTTTCGGCCCTGATCCACGCGGCCACCATGGTGACGGCCGGCGTCTACATGCTGGCCCGCCTGCACTTCCTCTACGCCCTGGCCCCGGCCGCGCTGGATGTGGTGCTGGTGACTGGCTGCTTCACGGCTTTCTTCGCGGCCGTCATCGCCCTCCTGCAGAAAGACATAAAGAAAGTGCTCGCCTATTCTACCATCAGCCAGCTCGGCTATATGTTCATGGCCGCGGGCGCCGGGGCCTTCTCGGCGTCGGTCTTCCACCTGGCCACCCACGCTTTCTTCAAAGCCCTGCTGTTCCTCGGGGCCGGCTCGGTCATCCACGGCATGAGCGGCGAGCAGGACATGTTCAAGATGGGGGGGCTGCGCAGGCAGATGCCCCTGACTTTCCTGCTGATGGCGGCTGGCTGGCTGGCCATAGCGGGGGTCCCGGGGCTTTCAGGCTTCTACTCCAAGGACCTGATACTTGAAAGAGTCTTCGAGCACGGGGGGCCGCTGGCCTGGGGCGTCGGCGTGCTGACGGCGGGCCTGACCGCTTTCTACACCACGCGCCTGCTGGTGCTTACCTTTCTGCGCGAAAGGCGGGGGGAAGCCCACGCGCATGAGTCACCCCTGTCCATGACCCTGCCGATGGCCGCCCTGGCCCTGCTGGCGCTGGCGGGCGGCTTCCTGCTGAAGGACCGGCTGTTCGCCTTCCTGGAGCCGGGCGCCGTGCCCGCCGGGCATAACCCGCACGCCGCGCGCCTCATGCTGATCTCGGTCACGGCGGGACTTACGGGCATCGCCGGAGCTTTCCTGCTGACGCTGCCCAAAGCGGCCAATTTCCTCAAGAACACCATGGCCCAGTTCCACTCGGTGGTCTATCACAAATTCTACGTCGACGAGCTTTACGGCCTCGTTATCATAAAACCGCTGAAGCTGTTCTCCAATAAAGTGCTTTTTCAGCTGGTCGACGCCGGGCTGATCGACAACCTGCTGGTCAACGGCTCCGCAAAAGCCTCTTACGCGGCCGGCCGCGCGCTGGCCAAAGTTCAGAACGGCCGCCTGGACTCTTACGCGCTGATCTTCGCCATCGGCGTGGCGCTGATGCTTTTCTGGGTGATATAAACGATGGAATTTATAACCAACCCCCTTTCACTGCTGATAATACTGCCGGCCGCCGCCGGACTGGCGCTGCTGTTAGTGCCGGCGGAAAGGACCGGCGCGCTTAAAGGGCTGGCCCTGGCCGCGGCGCTGGCCGCGTTCCTGGTCTCCCTCAAGCTGTACGCGGGCTTCGATCCCGCCGGGACCGCCATGCAGTTCCAGCTGAACCGGGCATGGCTGCCCTCCTTCGGCATAAACTATTTCCTCGGCATAGACGGCATCAGCCTGCTGCTGATAATGCTCACCGCTCTGCTGATGCCGATCTCCGTGCTGGCTTCCTTCGGCTATATAAAGGAAAGCCCCCGCGCCTACTACGCCACCCTGCTGTTCCTGGAGTCGGCCATGATAGGCGTATTCGCGGCGCTGGACCTGTTCGTTTTCTACCTGTTCTGGGAAGCCATGCTGATCCCGATGTATTTCCTGATAGGCGTCTGGGGCGGCCCGCGCCGGATCTACGCCGCGCTGAAGTTCTTCATCTACACCATGGCCGGCTCGGTGCTGATGCTGGCGGCCATACTGTGGGTGGTGTCGGCGCAACACGACGCCACGGGCAGCTGGACCTTCGCCATCCCCGCGCTGTACGGCGGGGCGCTGACGGCCCAGGCCCAGTTCTGGCTGTTCGCGGCCTTCGCGCTGGCCTTCGCCGTCAAGGTGCCGCTTTTCCCTTTCCATACCTGGCTGCCCGACGCGCACGTGGAAGCGCCCACGGCGGGCTCCGTGCTGCTGGCCGGCGTGCTGCTGAAGATGGGCGTCTACGGCTACCTGCGCCTGGCGGTGCCGCTGTTCCCGCAGGCCGCGGCCGTTTTCGCGCCCTGGCTGGCGGGGCTGGGCGTCATAGGCGTGATCTACGGCTCGCTGGTGGCCTGGAGCCAGCGCGACATGAAGAAGATGGTGGCTTATTCCTCGGTGGCGCACCTGGGCCTCGTCATGCTGGGCGTAATGGCGTTCGAGCCGTCGGCCGTGGCCGGCGCGGTGCTGCAGATGGTGAACCACGGCCTTTCCACGGGCGCGCTGTTCCTGCTGGTGGGCGTGCTCTATGAGCGCCGCCACACGCGCCTGATAGAGGATTACGGCGGGCTGGCCAAGGTGATGCCGGGCTTCGCGGCGGTCTTCATGCTGGTTACGCTTTCCTCCATAGGCCTGCCGGGGCTCAACGGCTTCGTAGGAGAAGTGCTGGTGCTGTTCGGCTCCTTCAAGGTTTACCCGTGGCTGGCCGGGGCGGCGGTGGCCGGCGTGGTGCTGTCGGCGGTCTATATGCTGGGCATGTACCAGCAGGTGGTCTTCGGCCCGCTGCGCCACACGGAGAACAGGATCCTGCCCGACCTGAACGCCAGGGAATGGCTTTACCTGCTGCCGCTGGTCATCCTCATAGCGCTGATCGGGGTGTGGCCCAACCCGCTGCTCAGACGCGCCATGCCGGCGGTGGTCGACTATATCGCCCTCTCGCGGCAGCAGGCCGCCCCCGCGCTGCCTGAAGTCAAGATAGTGCTTGGAGGGAAGGAACAAGAATGACGCCCGACCTTATAACTTTCTCCGCCTACGTTCTTTCCGTCCCGCTGCTGCTGGTGGCGGCCGCTTTCTTCTGCCTGCTGCTGCCGCTTTTTATCAAGCGCCTGCGCGGAACGCAGGGGCTGATGGCCCTTGGGTCCGTGCTGGCGGCGGTCGTCTTCCTGCGGCCGGCTCCCGCGGAAGAACTTTCATTTTTCAGCGGGGCGCTGCTCTTGAGCCCGCTTACGGTCTACTTGTGGGCCTTCGCCCTGGGCGTGCTGGCGCTGGTCATCCTGCTTTCCCTGTCCCGCCCGGCGGCGCCGGAGGAAAGCCAGGGGGAATACTATTTCCTGCTTTTCATGGCGGTCATCGGGCTGATGGCCCTGTTCGCGGCGGGCGACCTGTTCACGGCTTTTATCGCCCTGGAACTGCTGAGCCTGCCCGTGTACGCGCTGGCGGGCATAAGGCGCACAAAGCCGGGCCTGGAGGCGGCGTACAAATATTTCATGCTGGGGGCGTTCGGCTCGGGCATGACGGTGATGGGCATAGCCGTCCTTAACGCGCTATACCCGGCGCTGACCTTCACCGCGCTTAAAGCCGGCACGGCCCATCCGCTGGCGCTGGCCGGTTTCCTGCTGGTGATCTCGGGCTTCGCTTTCAAGACGGCGCTGGTGCCGTTCCACATGTGGGTGCCCGACGCTTACGAGGGGGCGCCGACACAGATCTCGGCGTTCATGGGCGCGGCGGTCAAGGCCGGCGGCGTGATAGTGCTGTGGCGGCTGTTCAGCCTTTTCAACGGCGGCCCGGTACACGAGATCTTCTGGTGGCTGGCGGCGATCACGGCGGTGTCGGCCAACCTTATGGCGCTGGGGCAGCCGGGCCTGAAGCGCCTGCTGGCTTATTCCAGCGTGGCGCACGCGGGCTACCTGGCGGTGGCTTTCTTCGGCGGGCGCCGGGGTTTCGAGGCGGTACTGTATTATCTGCCCGTCTACGCTATGGCGACCATCGGCGCTTTCGCTGTGGCGCTGGTGCTGGAGAAGGGGGAAAAGGGCCCGCTTATCGAGGAGCTGGCGGGGCTGGGCAAACGCCGCCCCTGGCTGGCGGGCGCGATGGCGGCGTTCATGTTCTCGCTGGCCGGCGTGCCGCCGCTGGCCGGTTTCTTCGCCAAGTTCTACGCTTTCTCGGGCGCGGTCAACTCCGGCTTCACCGGCCTGGTCGTCATCGCCATCCTCATGAGCGCCGTGTCCATGTACTACTATCTTAAAGTGACGGTAGTAATGTACATGAAGCCCGCCGTCGGCGAACACACCGAAGAAGCGCCCGGCGTCGCAGAAGCCGTCATCTTCCTCCTCGCCGCGGGCGTCATCCTCGCCGGCGTCTTCTCCCGCCCGCTCCTGGCCCTCGCCGCCGACGCCTCCCGCTGGTTTTAACTAAATAACTGCATAGCTTTGGGTTAGAGAACCGCGGGAAGCCCAGTCGGGTCGGCCATGGGGGCCGGAACGCAAAAACAGGGTCTCGCACACCGTGCTCGCCCTTCCCCGTCTCGCCCTCCGCGCTTACGCAAGCGTCGGGCTCCGACAGGGTTTTGCTAACCCGGCCCCCACGTCCGGCCCTCCATATTAGTGAACGCTGATAACATTTCTTAGGCTGTAAACGAGAGGAGCTGTTTCTACGCTCACGACTACGGAGGGGGATGGCCGGGGTGTTGCCCCGCAAACCCTTTGGGGAAGGGGGGGCCCCGCCATAATTTCCCAAGGCGGGGGGAAACCGCGCAACGGTTTCCATCTTCCAGGGTTTGCGGGGTAATACCCCGGACGTCCCCCGACTGGGCTTCTTGCGGCGCTATACCTAAAACTATAGGAAGCCGTTTTCTTTGAGGAAGTCTCTGGTAATACCGGAGGACTTGGCGGAGGCGTATTTGCCGAGGATGTCGTATTCGATGTTGAGGAGGGCGCCGGGTTTGAGGGTTTTGAGGGCGGTGCTGGTCCAGGTGTGGGGGATGACGGCGGCTTTAAAGGAAGTGGGGGAGACGGCGTAGACGGTCAGGCTGATGCCGTCCAGGGCGACGGAGCCTTTCTCGACCATCACGGCGTCGGGCGCCTTCTCGACCTCTATCACGCGGCTGTTCCCGTCGTTACGGACGCACAGGAGCCGGGCAGTGCCGTCTATGTGACCGGTCACAAAATGACCGCCCAGGCGCGCGCCTGCCGCCAAGGCCCGCTCAAGATTTACGAGCGAGCCCGGTTTGGCGGAGCGCAGGGTGGTTTTAGCGATGGTCTCGGGACTCACGGCAAAGCATGCCAGGCCGGACTTAAAACCGGTAACGGTAAGACAAGCCCCGTTCACCGCCACGCTCTCGCCTTCGGCAAGTTTCCAATCTTCAGGGACGGAAACCTCCAGCTTCCCAAGGGAAGCCGATTTGATCTTCTCAACGGTTTCAATTATCCCTGTAAACATTAGAATTTCAGCTCCAGCATAAGGTCCGGGCCGGCCCGGCCTATAGAAACGATATCCGCCTTGATTCCCAGCTCTTTGCGCGCCGCGTTCAGAGCGTCGGGCCAGACCATGGAATTCTTCGAGTCAGTCCCGCCGATGAGCAGCGGCGACACGAAGCAGACGAACCTGTCGGCCAGGCCCTCGCTGATAAAAGACCCCACCACTTTGCCGCCGCCCTCCACCAGAATATGGCTTATCCCCAGCCCGCCCAACGCCTTAAGCAGGGCCTTCAGTGAAACCCTGCCTTTCTCCGAAGGCAGCACCAGGATCTTCACGTCGGCCGGGAACTTCTTCATCGCCGTGACCGAAGCCCGGCGCGTAGTTGCCACCAGAACGCGCTCATTCTCGAAAATACGGGCCTTGCGCGGCACCCTGAACGAAGAATCCAGGGCGATGATCCACGGCTGCCGCTTTACCTTAACACCCCGGACGTTCAGCAGCGGGTCGTCGGCCAGCACCGTGCCGATGCCGGCCAGCACCGCGTCGGCCTGCGCCCTCAGTTTATGCGCCTCCACCCTGGCCTCGGGCGAAGAGATCCAGCGCGAGCGGCCGGCGGCGTCCGCGATCCTGCCGTCGAGGCTTTGCGCTATCTTGAGCGTCACGTAGGGCAGGCCGGTGCGCATGAACTTATTGAAAGCCGGGTTTAAAGCCTCGCATTCTTTTTTCAGCACCCCGGTCCTGACCCGGATGCCCGCGCGCCGCAGCGCGGCGGCGGCCTTGCCGCCGTTGGCGGGGTTGGGGTCCAAGGCCCCGATAAATACGCGCTTAATGCCGGCCTTAACCAGGGCTTCAGTGCAGGGCGGGGTCTTGCCGCGGGTGGAACAGGGCTCCAGCGTGACGTAGACAGCGGCGCCCGCGGGGCTCGCCTTGCAGGCGCGCAGCGCGTTTATCTCGGCGTGCGGCCCGCCGAAATGCAGGTGAGCGCCTTCCCCTATTATCTTCCCGTTCTTAACTATCACGGCGCCTACCATGGGATTAGGATGCGCGCCGTAAAGGCCCTTGCGCGCCAGCTCGACGGCGCGCGCTATAAATATCTCAGCCGTATCCTTCAGGGGCATTGAGGCCTTTACAGGTGCTTGAACAGGTTCGCCATCTCTATGGCCGAGACCGCGGCTTCGGCGCCCTTGTTGCCGTGCTTGACGCCGGCGCGCTCTATGGCCTGCTCCAGCGTGTCGGCTGTGATCACGCCGAAAGCCACCGGCACCTTGTGCTTCATGGAAACGGCCGCTATGCCCTTGGCGGTTTCCTGCGCCACGAAGTCGAAGTGGGGCGTCTCGCCTTTTATGACCGCGCCCAGGCAGATTATGGCGTGGTAGCCGCCGGGAGCCAGCTTTTCGCAGACCAAGGGGATCTCGTAAGCGCCAGGGGTCTTTACCACGGTGATGTCGCCGTCCGAAGCCCCGTGCCGTTTAAGCGAGTCCACGGCGCCCTCCAGCAGGCGCCCGGTGATAAAGTCATTGAACCGGGAGACCACTATGGCGAATTTCAGCTTGCCGGCCGTCAGGCCGCCTTCGATAGTTTTCATGTTATTCTCCTATTTTCCGCGAACCGCTCCTATAAGATGTCCCATCTTCATTTCTTTGGTCTTCAGATAGCGGGCATTGTGCTTATTGGGATCGATGATAAGCGGCACCCGCTCCGTTATCTTCAGGCAGTAACCGCCCAGGCCCGCCAGCTTGCGGGGATTATTGGTTATCAGCCGCAGGCGCTTCAGGCCCAGGTCGCATAGGATCTGCGCCCCTATGCCGTAATCCCGCAGGTCGGCCGCAAAGCCCAGCGCCTCATTGGCGGTAACGGTGTCGTAGCCCTTGTCCTGCAGTTCATAGGCTTTTATTTTATTGGCCAGCCCTATGCCTCGGCCTTCCTGGCGCATGTACAAAATAACCCCGGAACCTTCCTTCGCAATAAGGCGCATGGCCGCGTGCAGCTGCGGCCCGCAGTCGCAGCGGCGCGACCCGAACACGTCGCCGGTAAGGCATTCGGAGTGAACGCGCACCAGGGCGGGGTCCCCGATCTTCCCGAGAGTAAGGGCCAGATGCTCGAGCCCGGTCAGGCGTTCCTTGTAGACGGCCATGGCAAAAGTACCGTACTCGGTGGGCAGGGTGGACTCCGCCGCCTTTTCCACAAGGCTTTCATTAAGGCGCCGGTAGGCGATCAGCGCGGCGATAGTGCCCAGCTTAAGGCCGTGCCGCGCCGCGAAGCGCGCGAGCTCGGGCAGGCGCGCCATGGTGCCGTCGGGATTCATGATCTCGCAGATGACGCCGGCGCCCGTGAGCCCCGCGAGCCGCACCAGGTCCGTGCAGGCCTCGGTATGGCCGGCGCGGGCCAGCACGCCGCCGGGGCGGGCCTTGAGGGGAAAAATATGACCCGGGCGCGTAAGGTCTCCGGGGCCGGAGGCGGGGGAAGCAAGGACCTTGAGGGTGCGCGCCCGGTCCGCCGCCGAGATGCCGGTGGTGACGCCTTTGGCGGCGTCCACCGAAATAAGCCAGTTGGTCTTGTACGGGTCGGTGTTTTCCCGTTCCATCTGGAACAGGTTCAGCGCGGCGGCCCGGGCCGCTTCCAGCGGGGCGCAGATGAGCCCGCGGCCGTACTTGGCCATGAAATTTATGCTGGCGGGGGTGGCGAACCTGCCGGCCATTACCAGGTCGCCCTCGTTCTCGCGGGCTTCGTCGTCGGTAAGCACTACCAGGCGCCCCAGCCTGATATCTTTTATGATGTCTTCTACCGGCGAGAACTTGATTTGTTTTTTCATAAAAAAACCCTGAAGTTGATCTTCAGGGCTTGTAGCGGAAGCATTGCGGCCGGCGACGGCGGTCAGCCGGCGGCTGATCACAGGTCACTGAGCGCAAATCGCTTCCCTGGTTCTTCTTTCATCCGGACTTTACCGTCGACCCTGGAATTTCACCAGATCTGCCCGCGAACTCGGCCGCGGGCTTGCGGGTTATACCGCCGGTGGGGAATCTCGCCCCGCCCTGAAGAACTGAAAAAAGTTTAGCAAATTACTGACAGGGATTAACACCTCCGGCGCCCATGGCCGCCCAGCCGCCCCGCGTCGCCGCCGTGGAAACGCATAAGCTCATCAGGGTCGAGTTGCCCACGACCTGGCCGACCCCGGAAGGGGTGACGGTCCTGAGCGTGGCGGTGTCTATCCAGCGCGGCACCCAGAACCCCTGGGCGGTGAACGTGGATTTGTCCACGCCGGAACCGAACTGCGCGTCCCCGTTCACGTCCAAAGCGGCCTGCGGAGCTTCGGTGCGGATACCGACCTTGTACTGATGCACGTTGGCCGGGTCGATCAGGAAGGCGTAAGCCGTCGAGATCTTGAAAGTATTGAACGTATACCCCGCAGGATGCGTATCGTCGTACCCCCAGGCGAAAGTGCCTTTAGCGTCTGTATCGAGAAAGCTGTTGTAACCGCCGGCGAACCCGTAGGAGCTGAGAGCTACGTTGTACGCGCCGCCCGGGATCACGGAAGCCCTCCCGGTCAGGTAATTATTCTCGCCCGCGGCGACAACGCCGTCCATCCCCTGGGCAACGTTGTTATGCCCGCCGCCGATCAGGGAATACAGGCCGGCGACCGCGTTGTTGAAACCGCCGGTCACGGTGGATTCGCTGGCGGTGGCGCTGTTCCTGTTGCCGAAAGCCACCGAATAGCTGCCCACCGTATCCCATTCGGTGCCATTGACGGCTCCGGCCCTGATGGCGGCCAGCGAAGGGACCCACATGAACCGAGTACCGGCCCCGGTCATCGGCAGGCTGCCGCCGGTGCCGTCGGCCAGGATAGTGCCGTTGGAAACCTCCAGCCGCGCCCGCGGATTTGCGGTGCCCATGCCGATCCAGGCCGGGCCGGTGCTGACGTACAGCACGGCGCTGGCGTGGTCCGGGCCTACCAGGAAACTGGACGCCACGTGCATCCTTTCCTTGGGCGTCCCGGTGCTGATGCCCACCGAATTGGTGGTGGTGGAAATGTACATTATCGGGCTGGCCAGGGACGGGCCCACCAGCATATTCGACATTACATGGAATTTCTCCTGCGGAAGAGTCGCGGCCGTTGTACCGATGCCGAACCTCCACAGGCCGGCCCTGTCATTGCCGGTTATCCTGAAGGCCTCGTCGCCCCCGGCGATATCCTCCGTATTCGTCTTATAGATCAGGTCCCTGTTGTTCGCCAGCATGCCCAGCGCGCCTTTAACGCCGTTGGTGTCGTCGCCCCAGCTTATGTAGGAATTGGCCGCGCCCTGGTTGATATGAAAGCGCAGGGCTACGGGAGAAGTGCCGTCCTTATTATCGAGACGGGCGTTGCCGCGCACGTGCAGGTCGGCCGCCGGGGTAAACACCTGGCCCACCGCCAGCATGGCGTTCACGTAAGTGTTGGAGGTAAAGACCACCGCGCCGTAAGTGCTGTCGGACCTGGCGGCTATGGAGGAAATGTCCACCTGGACCGGCAGGCCGCCGGCCGAGATATTAGTGATGCCCGCGCCGTCGCCGAAAAAGCCGCCCTGGGCGGTTATCGAAGAGACCGCCACTATGCCGCCGTTCACGTAGAACTTGCGGTCCGGCGTCGTCGAACCTACGCCTACGCGCTGGGTAACGGTGCTGACATAGAGTATGGGGGTAGCGCCGGCGCTGACCAGCATATTGGCCCCCACATGGAACTTTTCGGTAGGGATGATCCCTATGCCGAATTTCCAGGAAGCCCCGTTCGTTTCATCCATGTCGGTTTTGATACGGAAAACCTCCGTGCCGCCGCCCGCGCCGTCGGGGCGGGACCCCATGGCGCGAAAGGCGAAATCGCGGGTCAGGTTGGGCAGATACCCCATAGCTCCCATCGTGCCCATAGCGCCGTCGCTCCAGTAAATATAGCCGGGGCCGTTCTGGGATTTCATGTGAATATTGGAAGAGACGTCGGCGTTGTTGTTGGTGATAAATATCTGCTTATAAACGGTGAGAGGGGAGGAAGGGTCGGAAACCTGTATGCCGACGTTGCCGGCCGTAGAAACGGCGAAGCTGTAGGTGCCGGCGTCGGCCGCGGTAGCCACCGTCAGGGCATAGTTGTGGGCGCCCATGGAAATTATCGTTACGCTGGACGGGGTAATCGTCAGGTTGCCGGACATGGTGTCGCCGGCCTTGAGCAGCTTGGTCGCGTCCGTGCCCGTTACCGAGGTAAGTTTGGAACCGTTGCCTATGAAATACGGCGCGACCACGGCGCCCGCGTTCACCCTGATGCCCGTCGCCGTATCGATACTGAAGCTGGTGGCCGGGTCCGCGGAGCCGTTAGTGCCCCAGAACGTGGCGGAACCGATATACACGGAATTAAAACTGCCCGAGCCGCTGGCGCTGACGCTGTTGGAGTAAAGCCCGCCCTGCGCCGTTATGCTGGAGCTGGCGATGATCCCTCCGCCTACGGTAAGGCGCGCCTGGTAAGCGGCGCCGCCCAGGGCGGTATTGCCCCCGAACACGGAAAGGGTAGAGAGGCCCACGGAAAAAGCGTTGCCCGTGACGGTAAGGGTGGAATTTGCCAGCGTCAGCTGCCCGCTCATGGTATCGCCGGCCTTCAGCACCTTGCTGCCGTCCAGCGTCACCACGTTGGTCAGGCCGCTGCCGTCGCCGTAAAACCTGGTAGCGGAGGCGTACCCTATTACGTAAACGTGGCTGCTTACCAGGATACCGCCGGGGAACAGCGAGGCAAGAGCGGGAGATGAGGAGATAGTAACGCCGTCCAGGAGCTTTATCCTGGGGGTATTTATACCGTCCGCGGGCAGGGTCAGGGCCCCCGTCATGGTGTCGCCGGCCTTGGCGACTATGCCGGTCAGCGTCGAGCCGTCGCCGTAATAGCGGTTGCCGTAAACCTGGCCCAGGCCGTTCACGCGGAACACTGCCGCGGTGCCGGTAGAAAGAATAAGCAGGCTGCCGGTATCGCCGATGGCGCTGGACACATGCAGCCGGGCCAGCGGCGGGTTGCTGTACTCGCCTATGCCCACGTTGCCGGTGTTCTTATTGAAGAGGTGCGGCCCGTTCACGTCCCACTGTTCGCTGGCGGCCGCCTTATACTGGATAGAGCCGTCGGGGAAGCGGAAACCGCAGGTAGCGTCGAGGGAACAGGCGGGGAAGGTGCCCTTGCTTTCCACCATGCCCGCCACCGAGAGCTGCTGGCCCGGGGAGATATTACCCACGGAAATGCCGCCCAGCACGAAAAGATTGGTGGAAATAGTAATAGCGCCGTTGCTGGTAAAAGGGAGGGCCGCTATAGTATCGGCCGCGAACACCGGCGTGCCGGCGGAAGCGGTGGAAGCGTAAAGAGAGTTGAAAGAGAAAGGGGAAGCCTGCAGGCGGATGCGCGGGGTCATGGCCTCATAGGTGCCGCTGCAGTTGCCGTCCGGGTCTACCTGGATCTCCAGCCACAGGTTCTGGTTATTTATGAAAGTCGCGGGCAGGTCGCCGCTGATATTCGGCCCCGAGCCTATTTCCACGTCGTAACGGCCTTTATTTACCGCCACGTTGCAGCGCGGGTCGGTGAACTGCACGGCACCGCCGGTGGCCGCGTTATAAATGACAAAATTTATGTCCTGGGGAGTTTCCACCGGCAGGCTGTTGCCCTTGCTGAGCAGGAAGCCCTGGTAGTTTATGCTCTGCGGGATGCCCGCAAAAGCCGGCCGCGGGGTTACAGCCGCGATCCCGGCAAGAAGCAGAAGCAAGGCCGGGAGAAGCCTCACGGGAGAATAGCGCAGTTCGTTCTCAAAAGCCTTCATAGTTCCTCCGGGAATCAGCGTATCACCGCTACCGTACCGTTATAAACCGTGCCCTGGGCCTCTATCTGGTAGATATAGACGCCGCCGGGAACTACCTGCCCGCCCGACTTGGCGTCCCAGCTGAGCGCGTTGCCTACCGGGCCCGCCGCCATCACGGCCACCAGCGCGCCGCGCATGTCGAAGATCTTGCCCTTCACCTGCTTGTCCTGCGGGTTGTCGAAAATAAACACCATGGTATCATTTTTACCGTCGCCGTTTGGGGTTATCAGGCGGTTGCTCAGCCCGGCCCGGTCCGCCGCGAAGCCGCCGCTGCGCTCGGTGGTCCTGAGCTGGTAGCGGCCCAGCAGGGTGGTGTCCAGCTGTACGCTGCGCTCCGCGTCGTTGACGCGGCCGTACATCTGCATCCAGCGCGACCCGTTGTAAAAGTACATGCTCAGGGCCTTGGCGTCGGTGGCCGCGGAAGGAACGATGACCCCGCCCGCCTTGCGGTAAAAGAGCTTGAGCACGCCGTTCTTGGTAAGTTTGAAGGAATCGTCGGGCTGCAGGCCGCCGCGGTAGGCCCTGAAGCTCACCGACTTTACCACGCGCCCGGCCAGGTCCTCGGGGTTGGTGGTGATCTCCACGCTGTAGGCGTCCATGGGGTCGTTTGACTCCGAGAAGAAAGACCCCGTGGCGTCCGCGGGGACTTCCAGGATGCTCTGGTTGTCCGGCGCCAGGAAGTACAGGCTGCCGGAAACGCTGTCGCGGGCGTAAGAAGGGATGGAGGTGCCGGCCTGGTTGATGGCGCGCGCGTGGTAGTAGTATTCGTCGCCCTCGCTGATATTGTCGGTCCAGGTGAAAGTGTCGGAGGAAACCTCGGCCAGGAACTGCCACTCGGCGTCGGCCGGGGCCGTGGCGCGGAACACCTGGTAGTTCTTCACTTCGTAGGGAGAGGTAGGCGAGAAGCGGTCGTTGAACCCCACGCGGTTCTGGTAGCCGGCGGGGGGGATCCAGGTCATCTTTACCGCCGGGCCGTCTATCATCACTATCTTGAAATTCATAGGGGCCAGCGGCACCAGGGCGAAGGACGCGGCGGCGTTGGACAGCTCCGAGCGCAGCTTATGGGTGTTGAGAGATTCCAGGGCGAAATAGTAGGTAGTGCCCGGATTGAACCCTTCTATGATCCTGGTCTCGGAGGCCCCGGCCGCCAGCGGCACCCAGTCCTGCGCGTAGGAATTCGCCGCGTAAAAAGCTTCGTCGGTCCTTATGAAGGCCGCGGTGCTGTGGCGCAGCAGGTAATAATCCACCGCGCCGCTGGGCCGGCTGACGTCCACGGAAGGCGCGGTAAAAGTAACCTTTATGCTGTGGCTGGACACGATGACTACCTGCATGTCGCCTATGGGCGCGGGCTGGGGGAAAAAGGCCAGTTTGCCGGCGCGCTGCGAGAAGCTGTCGGAGTTCTGCGTCGAGACGGCGACTTCCTGCAGGCTGCCGTTCATAACGAAATTGGAGGAGATCATGGCGGCCGAGCCGAAGCCGTAGATGCCGCTGGTATCGGCGAAGCTGGCGGAATTCAGTTTGGCGGCGCAAAGCGGAGCCGCGGGCAGCCAGGCCGCCGCGAGGAGGAACAGAACCCGCGCTTTACCTTTAATAGTCACGCTTTAATTATATCCGGCCCGTGCGACTAAAATATTACAAAGAGATTGCGATATTCCGGCGTTAAATCCACAAATCCGTAATAAAATAGTCACAATTGAAAAGTAGAATTGTCCTGTATATGAAACTTCGTACCGCCATCTCGCTCACGGCCGCGGCGCTGCTGCTCGCGCCCCTGGCGGCTTTATGTTCCTCGTCGGGGCTGGGCGAATCCAGGGTGCTGAACAGGCTGGTCACGCCCAACGGCGATAACCGCAACGACACCTTCGTCTTCCGGTGTTATAACCCGCGCGACGCCGCGGTGGAGGCCAAGATCTACGACCTGGCGGGCAGGGAAATAGCCATTATGCGGCTCAAGAGCATAGGAACCACCGACTATTTCTACAATTACGAATGGAACCCCAACTCCGGCGGGCACCATCCCGGGGGCGTGTATATTTACCAGGTGCGGGTGGAAACCAAGGTCTATAAGGGAACAGTAACAATAATAAGATGACTACGAACGACCTGATGAGAACCGGTAAAGCGTGCGCCGCCGCGGCCTTGATGCTGCTGGCGCAGCTGCCGCCTGTGTTCGCCGCTTTCGAGGACCTGGGCTTCGGCGCCAGGGTCCCCGGCATGGGCGACGCTTTCACAGGCGTGGCGGACGACATCTCTTCCATTTATTACAACCCGGCAGGCCTGTCCAACCTGGAGCGTTCCAAGGTCATGGCCTCGCACTCCATGTTTTACAGCGGCCTCAGCGACGGCTCCAACCTGGGCCTCAGCGCCGTGGCGCTGGCCGTCCCGCTGTCCAGCGGCCGCGGCGGCACCCTGGGCGCGGTCTGGCAGCAGTTCTCGCTTTCCGGCGTGTATTCCGAGAAGACCGGCCAGGTCTCCTGGGGCTACCGCTTCGACAAGCGCTCAAGATACGAGAAGTTTTCGGTAGGCGCCTCTCTCAAATACCTGTCGCACGGCTTTACCCGGCTGGACGAGACCTACAACGCCGTTGAGAACGGCGTTTTCCAGAACGGCAACACCGACCCGGTGCTGGCGGGGGCCAACACGCGCTCCGCGCTGGACGCCGACGTGGGCGCCCTCTACCGGCTGACCAAGCGCTGGACCCTGGGCCTCGCCCTGCTCAACGCCATGCAGGCGGACGTGGCTTTCAGCAGTTCCGACAAGGACAAGATCCCCATGAAAACCCGCCTGGGCGCCTCTTACAAGAGCCTCTGGCTGCTGCTGGCCTCCGACCTCCGCCTGCAGAAAGGCCCCGACGGCAAGAACGACAAGCAGTTCATTTTCGCCGCCGAGAAGGTGTTCCCCAGCCTCGACCGCGGCGACGTGTCGGTGCGCGCCTCGCTGGGCGTGGGCGACCGCGAATTCCGCCAGGCGACGGCCGGGCTTTCTTACAAGATACAGAAGATACAGCTGGACTACGGGTTCTCCCTGCCGATAGGCACCGTAAAGGAAACGGCCGGCAACCACAAGCTGGCGCTTACCTACCATTTCGGCTCCGCCACCCAGACGGAACTGGCCGAATCGGAACTGCTGGACCAGTACAAGCGCCTGCGCGAAGCCAAGGACTACAAGAGCCCCCGCGAGACCGCCAGCCTCAACGACCCGCGCCTGGCCGACGTGAAGGAACAGGTGCTGAAAGAGAACTATTTCTCCGCCAACAAGCTGCTGCTGGATAAAGCCAACGAATTGCTGCCGGACGCCTCCGTGGTCAGCCTGACCAAGCGCCTCTCCACCGTGGCCGCCTTCTACCCTTCGCTGGCCGTGGAAGGGCGGCCGAAGCGGCGCTGGGAGCAGCTGCTCAGCGGCGGCACCAGGGACTTCATAAACGGCGCCGACCTGCGCGCGATGAAGCAGCTCGCCTACGCGCAGAGCCTTAACCAGCAGGATTCCTCGCTCTCCAACTTCCTGGACCGCATCGGCGAAATGACGCGCCTGACCCCGGACCGCGTCCCCGCCGACTTCAGCCGCGGCTGGACCGAGTTCAAGATCACCGAGTCGGACGAGCTTTACACCAAGAAGCGCTACTCGGAAGCCCTGCGCAAGCTGGACGAGATGCTCGAGCTGGAGCCCAACGATCTGCTGGCCCTCAAGAAGAGCGGCTCCTGCAATTACATGCTGGGCAGCTACGCCAGGGCCGCGCACGACTGGACAAAGGCCTCGACCCTGGAGTCGGACCCGCTGGAAAAAGCCAAGCTGGCGAAAATGATAGACGAAGCCCGCCTGAAGCAGGGCAAGGCCTCGGCCTGGGAACCCCCCGCGGGTACGGCCAGGGAAGCGGCGCCCGAGGAGAAGGTGGAGACCAAAGGGGAGAAGGACGCCCGGGAGATAGAGAGGCTTTACCAGGCCGGCGCCGATTACTACGCGAAAGGCGAGTACGGCAAAGCCGCGGACGCTTTCCGCAAGATCATGGGGATCGACCCGATGAACACGCAGGCCAAGAAGGCGCTGGAAAGGATAATCAGGCTGTCGAGATAACATGAACCTTTTCTATAAGTTCAGCGCGGCCTTGACGGCCGCGGCGCTGGCCGCGGCCTTGCTGCTGTCCGCTATCTTTTTCAGTTTCCAGCGCCGGACGGTGGCGGCCGCCCAGCAGGAGCGGCTCGACGCCATGGCTTCTTCCACGGCCAGCATACTGAAGGAGGCCGACCTGGCGGGGGACCCGCTGATGGCGGTGGACTACCTCTCGGGGCTCTGCTCTTCCCGGCCCGAACTGACGTCCTGCGAGCTGGATATAGGCCGGGGAATGCGTGCGGTAAAGCACCGCGGCAAGGCCGCGGCGCCTCCCGGCAGAACGGAGCGGCGGGAAGCGAAGGGCGGCAAATTCTCGGCGCGCCTTAATTTTTCGGAAGCCAGGCTGGAGGGCGAGCGGCGTTCCGCCCTGGCCGGGGTCTACCGCGACCTGGCGGCCGCCTTCCTGGGCGCCGCCGCGGCGGCGGGCCTGCTCGGCCTGGGGCTGGCCTGGAGCCTGACCGGGCGCCTCAAACGACTGGCCGCCGAAGCGGCCGCCATCGGCGAAGGCCGCTTCGGGATAAAGACGGACGCGCGCGGCACGGACGAGGTGGCGGAACTGGCCAGGGCCTTCAACGCCATGTCCGACCGCCTGCTGGAACTGGAGACGATGAAAAAGAATTTCACGGCCTCCGTAACGCACGAGCTGCGCTCGCCGCTCGGCGTCATAGAGACCTACGCCGCCCTGCTCCTCAAGGAAGCGGACCGTTTCCACCCCGAGGACCTGGTTGTGTTCAGGCGCATAAAAGAGAACGCGGGGCGCCTGGCCAACTTCGTCACGGCCATGCTGGACCTCGCGAAGATAGAACGCGGAAAAATGGAACTGAGCCTCTCCTCCGAGGATCCGCTGGCCCTGACCGCGGACTCCGTAGATTTCCTGAAACCCAAAGCGGCGGAAAAGCGCGTCACCCTGGAGGCGCAGCCCGGCGCCGGCGCGGGGCGCGTAATGCTGGACCGGGAACTTATAACGCACGCCCTTACGAACCTTATCGCCAACGCGGTAAAATTCACGCCCGAAGGCGGCCGCGTGACGGTACGCGCCTCCCTGGCGGGGGGGAAGTTCCGGGCGGAGGTCCAGGACAACGGCCCCGGCATAAAAGCGGGCGAGGCCGAAAAACTTTTTGCGCCGTATTCGCAGGGGTCCGCGGCCGCGGGGCACGGAGGGACCGGCCTGGGCCTGGCCCTGGCCAGGTCCATAGTGGAACTGCATAAGGGCACCATAGGCTGCGCCCCGGCCCCCGGCGGCGGCGCCCTCTTCTGGCTCGAAATCCCGCAATAACTTTGTAACCTGCTTAAGATAGAATATCAGTGTGCCTATGAAAACGATCTTGCGCCTTTTCGCCTTTATATTTATTTTCGCCGCCGTTGCCGCGCGCGCCCAGGAGACCCCGGCGCCTTCGCCCACCGCGCAGGCCGCGGAAATTTCCGCCCGCATGCAGGAAGACGTCTCCCGGCTGCTCGAGCAGCTGGTAGGCCGCGGCCGCGCCCGCTCTTTCGTCACGGTGGAGGGGGAGATCGTCCTCAAAAGCAAGACCGAATCCGGCACGCCCGCCGAAGACACCGTCACCCTGCCGGGCTACGCCTCCGTAAATATCCTGGAGAAGACCGGCGAGTACCTCAAGCAGCAGCGCGAGGAAAGCCAGCGCACCAGCGAATTCCGCATCAAGAAACTCAGCGTCTCCCTGGTCTTCGACCGGACCGTACCGGAAGCCAGGGTGAACGCCATAAAGCTCATGATCTCCGACGTGCTGCGCCTGGCCGAAGCGCGCGGCGACAGCATCATCACCGCCAGGGCGGAGATGCAGCCCTGGTGGAAAAGCGCCCTGGAAGCCCCCGAGATCCGCCCCGTCCTGCTGGCCTCCGCGTTCGGCGCGCTGGCCCTGGCCGCCCTGCTGGCGCTGGGCTATATCCTGATCTCCCGCCTGCTCAGCGGCTTCGTGGAATACGCCCGGCTCAACGCTCCCGCCTCGCCCGCCGGGCCCGGCGGCGGCTACGGCCCCGGCCCCTCAGGCGAGCTGGAAGGCGGCGAGATGGGCGATATCATAGACGTGGAATCCCGCGCCGCTTCCGGCGGCGCCCTGCTTGAAGCCGGTTCGGCTTTCGAATTCCTGGAAAAACTGCCGCCCTCCGAAGCCGCCGACCTGCTGTCCGAAACCCCGGAGGAGGACGCAGCCATAATCATAGCCAACCTGGCGGACCGGAAACCCCACATTTCCTCCAAGATCCTGCTGGCGCTGCAGCCCGCTAAAAAGCAGGCGGTGAGCGCGCAGATGCTGGGGCTTAAACAGGTGGAACCTGAACGGGTATACGAAATTGAGAGCGACCTGCGCGCGAAGCTGGAGAAGAGCCTTAAGGGGGCGGAGAAGCTGGGCCGCCTGCTTTCACTGGTGGACGAATCGTCCCGGGCCGAAATAATGGACACCCTTTCCCGCTCCGACCCCAAGGGCTCCGAAGAACTGCGCCGCAAGATGGTGACTTTCGACGATATCTGCCGGCTGGACGAAAAGAACCTGCGCCCGCTGGTGGTCTCGCTGCCCTACTCCGACTGGGCGGCCGCGCTGGCCGGGGCGGGAGATACCGCCGCGGGCAATGTTACGCGCCTGCTGCCCGAGGACATCCGCCTGATCGTCAAAGACCTCATGGCGAACCGCCCCGAGGAAGAAAAGATCATAAGCGCCAGGGCGAAAATCATCTCGGCCGCGCTGGACCTCAACGCCAAGGGCCGCATCGTGGTGAAGGAGGGCGCGTGAGCGGCGCCTCCGACACCTTTCACACCGAGCTGGACTACCTCTGGCAGGCTGTGAAAACGGCCCAGGACGCGGAAGTCCGCTCCGAAGCGGAACGCTCCAAAGCGAGATCCGGGCTGGAGCACGCCGCTTCAAGAGTGAAGCACCTGGAAACGGAACTGGCGGGCAGCGCGGCGCGGGAGCGCCAGCTGCGCGAGGAAGCCGGGAAACTGAAAGCGGCTATAGAGGAAACCTCCCGGGCCCTTGCCCTGGCGGCCGCCCAGGCCGCGGAAGTGAGCGCCGCGGCGGAAACGCGCGCCGGGCTGGAAGCGAAGCTGCATCAAAAAGACGCGGAAACCTCCATGCTGGGCGCCGAAATAGCCCGTCTGCGCTCCGAAACCTCCACCCTGAAAGAAGCCCTGAAAGGCCGCGACGGCAACATAGGGGCGTTACAAGAAAAGATCTCCGGCCTGATGGCACTCCCCGAACTTTCGCGCGCCCTCGCGGAGGATTCCAGACTTTCCGGCAAAGGACCGTCCGTCTACGAACACCTGCTGGAGCGCCTTGAAAAAGAAAAGCTCGAGGCCGCCGAAGCCGCGGCGGCCCTGGCCAGGGCTGAAGCCGGGACCTCGGAGTCCCGGGCGGCGCTGGCGGCTGCCGAAGAAGAAACCGCGGGCCTGCGCCTTGCTTTAGCCCGCGGCGGGCGCGAACTGGAAGAGCTGCGGGCGGCCGTACGGGCGGCCTCCGACAGGACCGCGATATCGGAAGGGGAAAGGAGCGCGCTGGAAGAGCGCGCCGCCGCGCTGAAAGCGGCGCTGGGCGCGCGGGAGACGGCCCTGGAAACTTTTGCCGCCGAAGCCGCCGCCCTGCGGCGCGAGCTGGACGCGGCCAGAGCCGAATCCGACCGGGTCCGCGAGGGCGCCTCCGCCCAGGCCCTGAAGACCGAGGAACAGCGCGGGAATTTCACCGGCGCGGTAGCCCAGGTCTTCGATCTGCAGAAACGCGCGGCGGCCCTCAAGGCGGACCTCGCCGCCGCCCGGGAGAAAAACGCCGCCCTGGCCTCCGCCCTGGCCGAAAGGGACGCCGACCTGGAGAAGATCAACGGCCTGCTGCGCGAGGCCAAGAACGGGCTGGCCCAGGAAAAGGAAACGGCGAAAAGGGCCGTCGCCAGGGTAAAAGGCCTGGAAGCCGAAATAGAAGCTTTGAAAGTCAAAATAAACGCGGCCGGCGATTACTCGGCCAAGCTGCTGCGCGCCGTGCAGGAGCGGGACCTGCTGATGGGAGCCATGAAGGGCGACATGAGAAAGGTGGAAGCCCTGGAAATGGAGAACGAGGACCTCAGGCGCAAGAACGTGAAATTTACCGGCCTGGTCAGGCGGGAACAGGCCGATTTCAGCGCCAGGGTGATAACCGCCATGGAGCGGGCCGCCAAAGACCTTAAAACTTTCAACCTGCGGCTGCCGGCCGCGGAGCGCAAGGGACTGGAACCGGCGATGAAGAACCTGCTGGCCTCGGTAAACCTCCTCAAGGGCTGGCAGGAATACATGGATCCGGAAACGCCGGAATTGCAGGACACCGACCTGGCCGGTTTCGTCTCGGGAGAAGCGGGCAAATGGGAGCGCGCCTTCAAGCAGCGCAAGATCTCTATTTCCGCGGCCATCGCGGCGCCCCGCCTGCGCGCGCGCCTCGACTCCGAGAGGATGAAGATGCTGTTCTACCAGCTGGTGAAGAACGCCTACGAACGCCTGCCTTCCGGGGCCAGCCTGCGCATAACGCTGAAAGCCTCAGAGGACGGCCGCCAGGCCGTACTGGCCTTCGAAGATACCGGCCCCGGCTTCACCCAGGAAACTCTCGGCAGGCTTTTCGCCCCTTTCAATACCACGGACAAAGGCAAGGCCGGCATAGGCCTGGCCGTGGCCCGGCGCATAGCGGAAAAACACGGGGGAACCCTGGAAGCGTCCAACAGGAAGGAGCGCGGGGCGCTGGTGGAAGTTAAACTGCCGCTGGGCGCGACGGCGCCCCAATAACCGTGAAGCGGTCCTACAATTTGAAGATGTAGCCCAACCCGAAAACAGTCTTGATCTTGGAACCGAAAGGGCGCCCGAGTTTATAACGGAGCGCCTCTATGCGCTTGTCCACGGAGCGCAGCCCGGCTTCCATGCCCTGCCGCCAGACCTGCTCCAGCAGCACGCTGCGCGAAACCACCCGCCCCTGGTTCCTCAGGAAATAAACAAGCAGGTCGAATTCCAGCGCGGTAAGTTTGAGCGCGGCCCTGCCGATCTGCGCCGTGCGGGCCTCCGGGGAGACCAGGAGGGCTTTGAACCTGTACTCCGCGGGCTTTTCGGCGGGCGCGGGGCCGGCGGCGCAGGACCGCGCGAGGAGATTGACGAGCCGGGCCCGGAAAAGCCGGGGCTCCGGGGGAAAGGCGAAGTATTCGTCCGCGCCGTTGTCGAAACAGACGGCGGCCGCGGCCGGAGAATACGGACCGGCGCCGGTCAGCACCAGGGACAAACGGCGGGTTTTTTGGTCGCCGCGCAGTACGGCCGCCAGGTCCCTGCCGCTCATGTCCGGCAGAAAGGCGTCTATGACGGCCAGGCCGCCGCCCGGGGCGGCGCGGAGGAACGCGCCTGCCGAGGGATAAAATTTAAGGCGGAAGCCTTTAAGGGCGGCCTTTAAGAAAGCCGAAACCCCGGCGTCGGAAGTGACGCAATGCGCGGTGAGGGTCATGCGGGGAGAACAGCCGCCTTTATGCGCCGTGACAGTTCGTCGGGGTCGAAAGGCTTGAGGACATAGCCGGCCGCGCCCAGTTTAAGGCCCTCGGCTACCATATCCAGTTCCGAACGCACGGTGAAGAATATAATGGGGACGGCGGCCAGGGCCGGGACCTTGCGGATGCGGCGCGCGGCCTCGAAGCCGCTTATGTCCGGCAGCCCCACGTCCAGCAGTATCATGTCCGGCTTCTGGGCCGAGGCCAGCGCCACGCCCTCCAACGCGGTGGCGGCGGTAAACACCGCGCATCCCGCCCTGGCGGCGATGCGCGCGGCTATCTGGAGGTAATCGGGTTCGTCGTCTACGACGAGAACTTTGGGGCGGCGGGTCATTTAACCGGGACTAGGGCTTCCACTTTTTTCTGCAGGTAGGACATCTCCACGGTCTTGCTCATGAATTCGCGGCAGTTGGACTCCTGCCGGAACAGTTCGTTCATGTTCTTGTCGAAGAAGGTCCCGGTGATCACCAGGACGGGGATCTCGCGGGTGTCGTCCTCGGTCTGGAGATTGCGGAGCACCTCTATGCCGCCTATGTCGGGCATCATCACGTCGAGCAGTATGATATTCGGTTTTATCGCCTTGGCTTTGGCCAGGCCTTCGCGGCCGTTCTCTGCGATCTGCACGGTAAACCCCAGGTCCGTGAAATAATCGGAAACCATCGTGCGGAACTCCACATTGTCGTCAACGATAAGCATCAGGCTCATTTTTCTCTCCGTAGTCGCTAGTTCATTTCAAGTATATGCTAAATTCGCCGGCAAGTTCAAGACGGGCTGGGAACCGGCGGGGGGGGCGCCGACATGCTCTTGGAAACGGTGAAAATGAACTTGCTGCCCTTGCCCACTTCGGACTCCACCCAGATGCGCCCCTTGTGGAGTTCTACCGTCATTTTACACATGGCCAGGCCCAGGCCGAAGCCCTGGCTCTTATGCTCTTCCATCTGGGAATACTTCTCGAAGATCTCTTTGCGCTTGGCTTCGGGGATCCCGGGACCGGTGTCCTCAACGGCGAAGAAGACTTCCTCGGGGGTCTCCCAGGCGGAAAGGGTAATGCTGCCGCCGGAGGGGGTGAACTTGAGGGAATTACCCATCAGGTTGGTGATAACGCGCTCCAGCAGTATCGGGTCCGCGGTCAGCTGTATCTTGGGCGAAGGAGCTTTCACGGACAGCTTTATGTTCTTGGGGCCGGCCACGGGCTCGTGGTTGTCGCGAATGCGCGCGATGATGGACTCCGCGTCGACGGTGTCCATCTGCAGAGACATCGTGCCGCGCTCGAGCTTGGTGGTATTGAGGATGTCGTCTATCATGCCGCGCAGGCGGCGCGACGAATAAAGCATGCTGGACAGGTACTTATCCGTGGCGGGGGACGGGCCGATCTTCTTCATCAGCAGCTCCGTGTAGCCCTGCAGGGTGGAAAGCGGGGCGCGCATGTCGTGCGTGATCATGTGGAAGAAATCTTCCTTGGCCTTCTCTATCTCTTTCTCGCTGGTGATGTCGCGCATGATGATGACGCGGCCGGGGCGCTTGAGCGTGGCCAGCAGGAACTGGTTGGAGATTATGCGGTAGCTCTTGAGCACCGTGGAAGTTTCGTTGGAGATGGGGGCGTCCACCTCGATGCGCAGGTACTTTTCCTTCAGGGCCAGCATTTCCGTGAGCGCGTTGAAGAACGCCTCGTTCTTGACGGAACGGGGCACCGACACGTCGGGCGAGATCTTGGGGATGCCCAGCAGCTTCAGCGCCGTGGTGTTGGAATAGATCAGCGAGCCGCGGTCGTCCACCAGCAGCACGCCGTCGGAGATGGTGTCGATCAGCGCCTGGGCCTTGCCCTTTTCCTCCACTATCTGGTTCAGCTGGAACGCGCGGTAGGCCTGCAGCTCCAGCATCAGGCGGTTAAGAATGCCCACCAGCACCCTTATCTCGGGCCAGCCTTCCTGGGGAATGACGCTGTCGAGGTGCTGGGTCTTGAGGAACTGCTTTACGCCGTTCACCATGTTATTGATGGGGCGGATGATGCGGTTGGAAATAAGGAAGACCACCACCATGGTCACGCCGAAGATAGCCACGGCGAGGATCCCGAACACCATGATGGACTTGCGCTGCTTGCCGTACAGCTCGTCCTCGGACTGCACGGAGACCGCAGCCCAGTCCAGCTTGTCTATGGCGGCGTAAGCCCCGGAGAAGTCTTCGCCCGAAAATTTAAACTTGGCCAGGGTCCCGGTGCGCCCGGCGCTGCGGAACACCTTCTTCAGTTCGTCGGGGGCATAGTCGACCCCCTTCATGTCCTGGCAGGGAAGGGGGCGGCCCTTGCCGTCGGCGATAAACACCCGGCCGGTGCGGCCTGTCTTCTGGGAGTTGATCTTGCCCAGGAGCTTGTCCATGGAGAAATGGAAGACCACCACGCGGCCGTCCACCAGCGGGTAGACGAGGGGGAAGAAGGCCTGGCCCTTGGCGCACAACACCTCGCCGGAAGCGACGATGCCGGTCTCCCTGGCCTCCGCTATCAGCGCGTCCTGGAACAGCGCGAGGGATTTCTTTTCCTTCACCTTCTCGCTCTGGAGGAAGAACTGTTCCTTCCCGTCGCGCGTGACCAGGCTCAGCGACATGATGTCGGAATTTATGCGGGCGGCCTGCTGGATAACGCGGGCCTCGTCCAGCTTTTTGGCCTGCAAAGGGTTCTCTATCTCGTAAAGGAAGGCCAGGTTGCGGTTGGTATTGAGGAACCACTCGTCGACATTGACGGCCGAAAGACTCGACAGGCCCCTATGCAGTTCGAAATAACTGGTCACGGAGGAATTATACTGGTAGATGTTCCAGCCGACCGACAGCATCAGCGGCAGCACCGCTATCGCCAGCAGGATCAGCAAAAACCTCGTGGTCAGTTTCATGGGTCTAGATCTCGTGCCTGATTATGTTTATCTCTATGCGCCGGTTGCCGGCCCGCCCTTCGGGCGTATCGTTGGATTTTATAGGCTTGAACTCGCCGTACCCGACCGCGGAAAGTTTTTCCGGGGCGATGCCTTCCCCGACGAAGAACTGCAGCACCGAGAACGCCCTGGCGGAAGACAGCTCCCAGTTGGACCGGAACCTGGTGGACCGGCCCAGCGGGCGGTTATCGGTATGCCCCTCTATCTGTATGGGGTTGGGCAGGTCCCGGAAGACGGCGGTCAGCCGGTGCAGGTGCTGGTAGGACGAGGGCTTCAGCACGTCGCTGCCGGGGGTGAAAAGGATGGGGTCCGAGAAATTAATGCTGATCTTGTTGGCGGAGATCTCCACCTGGGCTATCTGCTGTATGCCGTGCTTGGAGAAAAGCGTGCTGGCTATCTGCGTGTCCTTGCCGAAAGTCTCCTCCAGGCCCTTCATGGAGAACTGCGAGGTGATGTTCTTGGAGCTGTAGAAAGCGAACAGGATCATGAAGAAGATCATGAGGTAGCTCATCATGTCGCCGTAGGTGATGGCCCACAGCGCGCCGCGGTTGAGCTCGTTCTCCAGTTCGTCTTCGCGTTCGTAAAAGCGCATAAAGGTCAGGCCTTGGCCGGGCGGGGGCCGCCGGCGCGGGAGCCGTCCGCGGCCTGGTAGCCGCGCAGGTGGATCTCTATCAGGTGCGGCGTCTTGCCGCTCATGATGTCGATGACCCCTTCCAGGAGCATCTGCAGCACCAGGGTCTCCTCCATCGCGCGCAGGCGGATCTTGTTGGCCACGGGCACAAAGAGCAGGTTGGAAAGGCCTATGCCGAAGAAGGCGGAGCTGATGGCCACGGCCATCGAACGGCCGATCATGGCCGGGTCGGAGATGTTGCTCAGGGTCTGGATGATGCCGAACAGCGTACCGATCAGGCCGAACATGGGGGAAAGCACGCCCATGGTGCGGTAGAAGTTGGAATCTTCCTGTATGTCCAGGCGGCGGCGGCGGATCTCCTCTTCGAGGATGTCCCGCGTTTCGCGCGATTCGGCGCTTACCATGGCGACGCTCACGGCGCGCTTGAGGAAACCGCCCGCGAAAGCCGGGTCGGTGTTGGAGAGCGCCATGATGCCGCCCTGCTTCTGGGCGGTCTCGGCCATTCCCACGATCATCCTGACCGCGGACTCCACGGACGGCGCCCGCGGAGCCATGAAGATATCCGCGAAAGCTTTTACGCCCGTAACGAAGCGCTTGAAAGAAGTGTTCACGATGGTGGCCGCCAGCGTGCCGCCCAGCACGATGATAATGCCGTGCGGGTCCGACAGCTTGTCGGCTATGCCCGAGGAAAAGATGCCCCAGCCCACCACGGCCGCGCCCAAAGCGAAACCGAATATCGTCATTATATCCATAAGTAAAATCTCCGGGAAACCGGCAACCTGCCGCCTTATTATTGTAGCGCGGGCATGTTACCGAAACTTTGCGTATATATAATATAAAATTGCGTGCCCTTTTGGGTTTTTGATACCATTACTTGTCGCCTTCGAGCGAAAACCGGCAGGCAGCCGCGGGCCGCCCTGAAACCCGGCCTTTTCTTTTTCCGGAACTTACTACTAGGAGCTGACTCATGGACTATTTACTGACCGAACAGCAGACGATGATCCGCGACCTCGCGAGGAAGATCGCGCAGGAGAAGATCAAGCCGGTGGCGGCGCATTACGACGAAACCGAGGAGTTCGCCTGGCCCATAATGAAGATCCTGGCCGACAGCGACCTTTTTGGCGTCTACCTGCCGGAGCAGTACGGCGGCCTGGGCGGCGGCATCATGGATATGTGCCTCGTCACCGAAGAGCTCTCCCGCGCCTGCGGCGGCATAGCCCTGGGCTACGCCGGCACCGGCCTGGGCACCCTGCCGATACTCCTGCACGGCTCGGAAGAGCAGAAAAAGAAATACCTCCCCGACATCGCCAAAGGCAAACGCCTGGCGGCTTTCTGCCTCACCGAAGCCGAAGCCGGCTCGGACGCAGGCGCCATGAGGACCAGCGCCCGCAAGGAAGGGGACAAATACATCCTCAACGGCACCAAGCAGTGGATCACCAACGCCGGAGAGGCCGAGATCTACACCGTAATAGCCATCACCGACAAGACCAAAGGCATACGGGGCGCCAGCGCCTTCATCGTAGAGAAAGGCGCCAAAGGCATGGAGTTCGGCAAAAAAGAGAAGAAAATGGGCATCCGCGCCTCCGCCACCCGCGAAGTTATTTTCACCGACTGCGAGATCCCGGCCGCCAACCTCATCTCAAAAGAAGGCATGGGCTTCATCGTCGCCCTGAAAACACTGGACACCTCCCGCCCCGGCGTGGCGTCCCAGGCGGTCGGCATAGCCCAGGGCGCGCTCGACTGCGCCCTGGACTACTCCAGGACCCGCGTGCAGTTCGGCCAGCCCATCTCCAGCTTCCAGGCCATCCAGCACATGCTGGCCGACATGGCCACCCAGCTGGAAGCCGCGCGCGCCCTCACCTACGCCACCGCCCGCATGTCCGACTCCGGGGCCAAGGCCATGTCCAAAGATTCCGCCATGTCCAAACTGTTCGCCAGCGAAATGGCCATGAAAGTCACCACCGACGCCGTGCAGATAATGGGCGGCTACGGCTACATGCGCGACTACCCCGCGGAAAAATTCATGCG
Organism: Elusimicrobia bacterium GWA2_61_42; assembly: GCA_001799615.1. Classification (GTDB taxonomy): domain Bacteria; phylum Elusimicrobiota; class Elusimicrobia; order Elusimicrobiales; family UBA9959; genus UBA9959. The sequence goes on from MGTU01000008.1 coordinate 155,338, forward strand.
CGACGCCAAGATCACCCAGATCTACGAAGGCACCAGCCAGATCCAGCGCAACGTCATCGCCGCCAACCTGATCAAGGAGACGCTGAAGAAGTAGGATAAGAGGCCTGGAGGCGACTCGGAGGGCCCGGACGGGGTGTTGCCCTGAGCGCCCGTTGCGGAAAGGGGGCCCCGCCATAAATTCCCAAGGCGGGGGGAAACCGACGCAAGGGTTTCCTCGGTCCGGGCGAGCAGGGCAGCATCCCGGACGGGACCGACTGAACATCCCGCGATCTTAACCGCCGGAACGCACTATTTAAACCACATGAACATAATCGTCTGCATCAAACAGGTACCCAACACCACCGACGTACGGATCGACCCCGTCACCAACACCCTCATCCGCGACGGCGTCGAAAGCGTCATCAACCCCTTCGACGCCTACGCCATAGAAGAAGCCGTGCGCCTCAAGGAACGCTGCGGCGGCAAAGTCACCGCCCTCACCATGGGCCCGCCCCAGGCCGAAAACGCCCTCAAAGAAGCCATCTCCCTCGGCTGCGACGAAGGCATCCTCGTCAGCGACCGGAAATTCGCCGGCTCCGACACCTGGGCCACCAGCTATACCCTGGCCGCCGCCATAAAAAAAATAGGCGACTACGACGTTATCCTCTGCGGCAAACAGGCCTCCGACGGCGACACCGCCCAGGTAGGCCCCGGCATCTCCGCCCACCTCGACATCCCCCAGGTCACCTACGTCAAAAAGATCCGCGAGATCGACGAGAAGACGGCCAAGGTGGAACGCATGACCGAAGAAGGCTACGACGTGGTGGAGACCCCGCTGCCCTGCCTCCTTACCGTAGTAAAGGAAATAAATACCCCGCGCATGCCCTCGCTCAAAGGCCTGATGCGCGCCAAAGCCGCCAAGCCCCTCAAATGGACGGCCGACGACCTGGAAGCCGATCCCGCCGCTCTCGGGCTGGACGGTTCACCCACCCGCGTAGTCAAGATCTTCACGCCCGAAACCCGCAAAGGCGGGGAACTGATCTCCGGCTCCTCCGCAGAAGTGGCTAAAGAACTCGCCGAACTGCTGAAAGGGGAGGTCATATAATGGCCTCCATAAAGATCCTGCTCGACAAATGCACCGGCTGCACGCTCTGCGTGAAGGCCTGCCCTTTCGGCGCCATCCATATGGCCGACCGCAAAGCCGTGATAGACATGGCCAAATGCACGCTTTGCGGCGCCTGCGCCGCGGCCTGCAAGTTCAGCGCCATAGAACTCGCCAAGGCCGGCGGCCCCAAAAAGGACCTTTCCGCCTACAAAGACGTCTGGGTTTTCTGCGAGCAGAAGAAAGGCGTCGTCCAGTCCATCTCTTTCGAACTGCTGGGCGAAGGCCGCAAGCTGGCCGACAAGCTGGGCGTCAAACTGGCCGCCGTACTGCTGGGCGGCGGCATGGAAGAGGTTGCGGAGAAACTGGGCGAGCGCGGCGCCGACAAAGTCTACCTCGTCGACCACCCCGCGCTGAAAGCCTACCAGGACGACCCCTACACCGAAGTGCTGGTGAAACTGGCGGAAGAATATAAACCGGAAGTCATACTTTGCGGCGCCACCACCATAGGCCGCAGCCTGGTTTCCCGCGTAGCCATAAAAATAGGCGCCGGCCTTACCGCCGACTGCACGGAACTCGATATCGACCCCAAAGAACGCCTGCTGCTGCAGACCCGCCCCGCCTTCGGCGGCAACATCATGGCCACCATCATCACGCCCAACCACAGGCCGCAGATGGCCACGGTGCGCCACAAGGTGATGAAGGAAGCCCCTGTACAGCCCGGGCGCCAGGCCGAGATCGTAAGCAAGACCTACCCCGAAGAGACTTTCGCTTCCCGCACCAGGCTGCTCGACATCGTCGAGGAAATAGGCGCTACGGTCAATATTTCCGAAGCCGACATCATAGTGGCCGGCGGGCGCGGCATGGGCGGCAAGGAAAATTTCCCCCTGCTGGAAGAACTCGCCAAGGTACTCAACGGCGCGGTAGGCGCGTCCCGGAGCGCCGTGGACGCCGACTGGATCCCGTATTCCCACCAGGTGGGCCAGACCGGCAAGACCGTGGTCCCCAAGCTCTACATCGCCTGCGGCATCTCCGGCCAGATCCAGCACCTTATCGGCATGCAGTCCTCCAAGGTGATAGTCGCCATCAACAAGGACCCCGACGCGCCCATCTTCAAGGTAGCCACCTACGGCATCGTCGGCGACGTCAGCGAGATAGTCCCGGCCCTCACCAGGGAATTCAAGCGCGTCCTCAACAAATAGCCCCGGCAAAGGAACATTATGTCTGACAATATCGCCCCGCTTACCCGGCTGAAAGAGTGGAAGGCGCTGGAAGGCCATTACGCAAAAGTGAGCAAAGCGCACCTGCGCGACCTGTTCGCCGCCGATCCGAAGCGCGGCGAGAAATTCGTGATCGAGGCGGCCGGGATCTATTTCGACTACTCCAAGCACCGCGTCACCTCGGGGACCGTGAACCATCTCTGCGACCTCGCCGAGGCCGCCGGCCTGCGCGAGAAAATAGAGGACATGTTCACCGGAGAGAAGATCAATATCACCGAGGGCAGGGCCGTGCTGCACACCGCCCTGCGCGCGCCGAAGAGCGCGGCTATCGTAGTGGACGGGGAAAATGTAGTGCCGCACGTACACGCGGTACTGGAGAAGATGGAGCAGTTCGCCGAGAAAGTGCGGGGCGGCCACTGGAAAGGCCACACCGGCAAAACCATAAAGAACATCGTCAACATCGGCATAGGCGGCTCCGACCTGGGCCCGGTCATGGCCTACGAGGCTCTCAAGAACTATTCGCAGCGCGGCCTGGTCTTCCGTTTCGTTTCAAATGTCGACGGCGCGGATTTCGCCGAGGCGGTCATAAACCTCGACCCCGCCGAGACTCTTTTCATCGTGGCGTCCAAGACCTTCACCACGCAGGAGACCATGACCAACGCGGGCACCGCCCGCGACTGGGCGCTGAACGCCCTGAAGGAGGAGGCCGCCATCGCGAAGCATTTCGTCGCTGTCTCCACCAATGCCGCCAAGGTTTCCGCCTTCGGCATAGACACGGACAACATGTTCGGCTTCTGGGACTGGGTGGGGGGACGCTACTCCATGTTCTCGGCCATTGGCCTCTCGACGATGATAGCCATAGGCCCGAAGCATTTTCGCGAGATGCTCGCCGGGGCCCATGAGATGGACGAGCATTACCGCACCGCCGCCTTCGAGGAGAACATCCCCGCGCTGATGGGCCTGCTCGGGATCTGGTACAACAATTTCTTCGACGCGCAGGCCATAGCCGTGCTGCCCTATGAGCAGTACCTCAAGCGCTTCCCCGCCTATCTGCAGCAGCTCACGATGGAGAGCAACGGCAAGCGCGTCACCACCGACGGCCGCGCCGTGGATTACCAGACCAGCCAGGTCTACTGGGGCGAGCCCGGCACCAACGGCCAGCACTCTTTCTACCAGCTGATACACCAGGGCACAAAACTGATTCCCTGCGACTTCATCGCATTCTCAAAGACCCATCATAAGCTGGGCCGCCACCACGATTTACTGATGGCCAATGTCTTCGCCCAGGCCGAGGCGCTGGCCTTCGGCAAGACGGCCGAGGAGCTGAAGGCGGAGGGGGTAAAAGACTGGCTGATACCCCACAAAACCTTCGAGGGCAACCGCCCTTCCACCACCATGCTGCTGGACGAACTGACCCCGGCCGCGCTCGGCCGGCTGGTGGCGCTCTACGAGCACGCGGTCTTCACCCAGGGCATGATCTGGCAGGTGGGCCCCTTCGACCAGTGGGGGGTGGAACTGGGCAAGGCGCTGGCCGGCCGCATAGCCCCGGAGCTGGAGAGCGAAACGGAACCGGAGCTGAAGCACGACGCCTCGACCAACGCCCTGATCCGCCGCTACCGCAAGAGCAGGCAGGCGGAGGCCGCCCGGAAGAGCTAGGTATTCTGTCCCCGGAATTATGCCCTTTCGGCTCATGGCGCGGGACTTTATTTATATTAGAATTAGTATGAATGAACCACGCCATAACCCTGAAATTCGCTGCCCTGTTCCTTTTCTCCGCTGGCGGCGCCGCCGCTGAACTGAACTTCGACAAACCCCCGTCCCTGGCGGAGATCATCGAAACCGCCAAAGCCGCGCCCGCCGTGCCGGCTTCTCCGCAGAAAGCCGTTAAAGAGTGGACCATCCTGGTCTATATGAACGGCAAGAACGACCTTTATAATTTCGCCCTCAACGACCTCAATGAAATGGAGCAGGCCGGAGCCCCGGCTGAAGCGAACCTGGTGGTGGAAGCAGGCAGAAGGGCGTACATACCGCCGCCTCCCGTCTCCGGCAATCCTTTCGGCATTCCCAACTTCCCCGGTTTCCCCGGCATGATGACGGGCAAAGCCGCGGCGCCGGCGGCCTCCTGGTCGGGCATCAGGCGCTACCAGATACGCAAAGACTCCGATCCCTCGGCAGTGACCTCCCCCGTGCTGGAAGAATTCAACGCCGACATGGGGGACTGGAACCACCTGGCGGAGTTCGGCCTGTGGGCCAAGGCTAAATTTCCCGCGCGGCGCTATATGCTGGTGGTCTGGAACCACGGCAGCGGCTGGAAATCCGTAGAAATCCTGCCGCGGGAGAAGGGAATCTCCTACGACGACGAGACCCGCAATTACATCAGCGGCGTGCAGCTGGGCCAGGCCCTGGCGAAAATGGGCGGCGTGGATGTCTACGCTTCGGACGCCTGCCTGATGCAGATGGCCGAGGTGGCCTATGAACTCAGGGACTCGGCGCCGCTTATTATCGGCTCCGAGGAGACCGAACCCGCCGAAGGCTGGGCCTACAATTACTTCCTGGAAGGCCTGGCGGGCGCTCAGCTTACGCCGGAGAACCTGGCCGCTTCCGCTGTACGCGGCTTCGCGCGGTATTACACGGAAAAAGCGCAGAAAACCACCATCTCGGCCCTGTATACCCGAAACCTGGTCACGCTCAAAACCCTGACCGACCAGTGGGCCGCCCTGGCCATGACCACCGACCGCGCCGCGCTGAAGGCCGCGCGCAACGAGACCAAGACTTTCAAGGACATAGAATCCAAGGACTTCATACACTTTCTGACGCTTACGGCGGAGAAGACTCCCTCGCCGGAATTGAAAGCCAGAAGCCGGGAGCTGGCCGCCTTCGCCGCCTCCAGCGTACTGCTCTACAACGCCACCACCGGGGACGCGTATAAGAACGCCTACGGCCTGGGGATCTACATGCCTTACACCATCCCCGACACCGGCTATAACGCCCTGGCCTGGGCCAAGGCCGGCAAATGGTTCGAATTCGTGAACTGGATACAGAAATAAGGCCGGAGTGGAACTCCGCAAAAAAAGAGCCCGGGGCAGCTGCCCCGGGCTCTTTGTTCTGACCGCCCGGCTTAGGGCAGTTTGACTATGCCGTTCTTCTGGCGCACGTCCACGTCCTTGATGGCGCGCTTTATCAGGAACTCGGCGCTGGCGCGCAGTTCTTTCTCGCTCAGCGGCTTACGGGCCACGCCCTGCTCTATGGCCTTCAGGCCCACCGCCACCGCTTCTTCTATATAAACCTGCGGCTCGTCCATGTGCGGCAGCAGGTAATCCTCGCCCATCTTGCCGGAAGTGACCGCGTAGCCGGCCAGCGCCTCGGCGGCCGCCACGCACATCTCGTCGGTGATGGTCTTGGCCTGCACGTCCAGGGCGCCCCGGAAGATGCCGGGGAAGCCCAGCGAATTGTTCACCTGGTTCGGGAAGTCGGAGCGGCCCGTGGCCACTACGCGCGCGCCGGCCTCTTTCGCGTCCCAGGGCCACATCTCCGGGATGGGATTGGCCGTCAGGAAGCAGATGGCGTCCTTGTTCATGGTGGCCACCCACTCTTTCTTTATAACGTCGGGCCCGGGGGTGGAAGCCGCGCTCAGCACGTCCGCGCCCTTGAGCGCGTCCGCTATCTTGCCCACGATCTGCCCGCCGTTGGTCACCTGGCACATATGCCACTTTTCACGGTGGTCCTTAAGGTCCGTGCGGCCCTTGTGCAGGGTGCCCTTGGAGTCCACGTAGACCAGGTTCTCCGGCTTGGCGCCGTAGTGCATGTAAAGCGTGCCGATGCGGATATTAGCCGCGCCGGCGCCGAACAGGACTATCTTCACGTCCTTGATGTTCTTTTTGACTATCTTGAGGGCGTTGATGAGGCCGGCCAGGCACACGGTAGCCGTGCCCTGCTGGTCGTCGTGCCAGACGGGGATGGTCATGGTGCGGCGCAGTTCGTCGAGGATGTCGAAGCACTTGGGCTGGGAAATGTCTTCGAGGTTAATGCCGCCGAAGGAGGGGGCGAGGTACTGGACCGTCTTTATGATCTCGGCCGGGTCCTTGGTATTGAGGCAGATAGGGAAGGCGTCCACGCCGCCCAGGTACTTGAAGATAAGGCCCTTGCCTTCCATGACCGGCAGCCCGGCCTCGGGGCCGATATCGCCCAGGCCCAGCACGCGGGTGCCGTCCGAGACCACGGCCACCATGTTGCCCTTATTAGTGTGCTCGTAGACCTTCTCCGGATGCGCCTGGATGTCCTTGCAGACCGCGGCCACTCCGGGGGTGTACCAGATGGCGAAATCGTCTATATTGCGCACGCAGCACTTGGGGACTATTTCCACCTTCCCTTTATAGAAAGGATGCAGCTTCATGGACTCTTCCGCGGGCTTATTAGCCTTCTTCAGAAGCTCTTCTTTGGAAACTTTAATGTCGGACATTTTTAACCCCTTTTACCGGCGATTCCGGCTTAACTGGCTCGAAGAATTATAGGAAACAAAATTTGTCTTTACAACAAGTTTTTGATATACTTTTATTTCACCCGAGGACAAGGGTCTCCGGTGATGAAACCTGCCCGCCATGAATTTTATGGCACCGTAGCTCAGATGGTAAGAGCGGGCGTTTCATAAGCGCTAGGTCGGAGGTTCGATTCCTCCCGGTGCCACAGATTTCACGCAAGCCTATGGCTGTGCCGTATCAGGCACAATGCGTATCGGACGGCCAAGCCCTGTCCCGCCAGACAGCAGTGCAGACGCGGGACGGGCTTTTTTGTTAAGTGCAGGGGGGGGAACCATACATGTCAGACATTTATCTAACCAAAGACGGCTTTGAAAAGCTGCAAGCGGACCTGGCGGACATGAAACGCCAGAAGAACGAGCTTTCCGTTGAAATAAACGAAGCCCGCGAGCAGGGCGATCTCAAAGAGAACGCCGGCTACATCTACGGCAAGCAGAAGCAGAGTCAGCTCATGTCCCGCATCAGCGAACTGGAACTCCGCCTGCGCTCCGCCAAGATAGTGGATAACACCCTCGCGATAAACAAGGACGAGATACGCCTTGGCGCCACGGTGACCATGAAGGACGAGAACAACGGGGCCATCCTGACCTACACCCTTTCCAGCGCGGACGAGGCCGATCCCTCGGCCGGGAAGATCTCGGTAAGCTCGCCTCTGGCGCAGGGACTCCTGGGCTCCGGGGCCGGCGCCGCCGTAAAAGTGCGCCTGCCCAGCGGGGAAAAACACCTGTCCATCCTCAAAGTGGAATATAAATAATAGTTTTTTGTTATAATTATTTCAGGCGGGGAAACGCGCGATTTCAGGCGTTTCCCTGAGGTTAGGAGACACGATATATGGCATTCTGGGGAAACAAACAGGAAGGGGAAAGCGCCCAGCCGGGAGAGCAGGCCCAGGTGCAGGTGGCCGGCTCGCTGGAAGACGGCTATAACGAGATCGTGAAAGCCAAGGGCAGGGCGCCCGGCATCGACCTGGCCATAAAACTCAGCGACCTTATCCTCGAGCACGCGGTAAAAGAGCGCGCCAGCGACGTGCACATCGAGTCGCAGGGCAGCAACCTGCGCGTCCGCTTCCGCGTGGACGGCATCCTGCAGGACATGCTCATTTCCCCCAAGAACGCCGACATCCCGCTGACCCAGCGCATCCGCGTGCTGGCCGGCTTCGACCCCGAACCCCCTACCTCTTTCCGCAACGAAGAAGGCCGCTTCCAGAAAATGCTGGCAGGCCGCGCCATCCAGGTGCGCGTTTCCTCGTTCCCGACCGTCAACGGCGAAAAACTCGTGCTGCGCGTGCTGGACCGCCAGCAGCTCGGCCTGGACCTGGACCAGGTAGGCCTGGACCAGGACGCCCTGACCATCATAAAGAAACTGATCCGCAACCCTTACGGCATCTTCTTCATAACCGGCTCGACCGGCTCCGGCAAGACCACGTCGCTCTACGCGATACTCAAGAACATCAACACCCCGATGATAAACATCATCACCCTGGAAGACCCGGTAGAGTACCGGCTCGAGGGCATCAACCAGGCCCAGATCAGCGCCAAGACCGGCTTTACCTGGGCCGAGGGGCTGCGCACCATACTGCGCCAGGACCCCGACGTCATCATGGTGGGCGAGATACGCGACTACGACACCGCCGAGATCAGCCTGCGCTCCGCGCTGACGGGGCACCTGCTCTTCACCACCATCCACACCATCAACTCGGCCAGCATCATAGAGCGCCTTTTCGAGATGGGCGTGCCGCCCTTCCTGATCGGCTCCTCCATGCTGGGCGCGATGAGCCAGCGCCTGGTGCGCAAGGTCTGTCCCAAGTGCTCGCAGACCGCGGCCGCCCCGTCGGAGCCCGTGGTCAACGAATTCATAAAGAACATGGACCCCGAGGAAGGCAAGATAGTAAAAGAACTCATCCTCAAGCCCGGCGCCAACTACAAAGTGGAGAAAGGCTGCTCCGAATGCCGCAACACGGGCTATATGGGCCGCACCGGGATTTTCGAGCTGATGCTGATGAACGAGGAGATCCGCAAACATATCCTCGACCACGCGCCCACCGACGTCATAAAGCGCACCGCGATCCGCACCGGCAAGATGCGCACGCTGCTGATGGACGGCATCATGAAGGCGCGCTCCGGCAGCACCACGCTCTCGGAGATCATCCGCGTCACCGCGACGATGGTCTGACGCCGGCCGGGACGCCCCGCAGGCCCGGCCATCCGGAAACGGGGGCCGGGCTTACTTTTAAGATGAAAACCATAATTATAAAATTCGGCGGCAGCTCGCTGGCCGACCCGGGCAGGATCCGCCGGGCCGCGGCCATGGTCCTGGCGGCCGGGCGGCGCGGCCTGCGCCCGGTGGCCGTGGTCTCGGCCCCGGCCGACTCCACCGACGACCTCCTTAAACTGGCCGCCCTCGCCGGCGGGCCCAGGCTCTCCCCGCGCGAAACCGACGCCCTGCTGGCGGCCGGGGAACAGTTCAGCGCCGCCCTGCTGGCCATGGCCATAGAAGCGGAAGGCGGCAAGGCGGTCTCCCTTACCGGCTTCCAGGCCGGCATCCGCACGGACTCCGCTTTCACGGCGGCGGCCGTAAAGACCGTGGACGCGCGCCGCCTCAGACGGGAACTCGCGGCCGGCCGGATCCCCGTGGTAGCCGGCTTCCAGGGCCTCTCCCCGGCCGGCGACCTGACCACTTTGGGCCGGGGCGGGTCGGACCTGACGGCCGTGGTGATAGCCCGCGCCCTGGGGTCCGCGCTGTGCGAATTTCGCACCGACGTAAAGGGCGTCTATACCGCCCACCCGGCCGTAGTGCCGCAAGCGCGCAAGATCAAAGAGATCTCCTACGCGGAAGTGATAGCGCTGGCCGAGCTCGGCGCCGAGGTCCGCCAGCTGCGCGCGGTCAGCTACGCCATGAAGTACGCCATCCCCCTGCACCTGCGCTCGTCTTTTCACGACGAGAGCGGCACGCTGGTCACCCGCGCCGGCGGGAAGACCGGGGTCTCCTGCCTCTCCTCCCGGAAGGAGGGGAAATACTCGCTGGTTTCCGCCATAGGGCGCGGCCTGTCAGGAACGCACGAAAAAAAAGCCCTGGCCGCCGCCGCCGCCGCCGGCCTCACCGCCCGGCTGCGATGCGCCCAAGTCGACAGGCTCTGCTTCCGGGTCGCGGCGCACGAAACCGAAAGCCTGCTGAAAGCCCTGCACCAGGCTTTCTTCCGCCGTCCGCAACATTGACTTAATCCGGTCTTAAACTATAGAATCTTCCTATGATAGCAAACACGATACGCGCCGTTTTCGCCCTGTTCTGGCTGGTCGCCGCGGGCTTTCTCGCTTTCCTCGCCTATATAGTGGTTCAAACCGAGGCCGACCCGCAGATGCTCTGGGGCTGGCTGGTAATGTGCGCGTTCACGTTCGTTTCCGCCACCTTCCTCGCTTACAATATCATCTTCGGCCACACCCATAAAGCCGACGCTCCCCACCACCACACGCACCTGCAGAAATCCTGATGACCGCCGACCTTCTGATTAAAGAAGGAACCATCGTTAGCGGCGGCCGCTCGGCCCTGCGGGACGTCTTCGTCCGCGGGGGGAAGATAGCCGCCGTACTCCCGGTTTCGGGCTCCTCCCGGGCCCGGCGCGTGATAGACGCGCGCGGCCTGCTGGTGCTGCCCGGCGTCATAGACGCCCACGCCCATTTCCGGCTGCGCCTGGGGCCGGGCAAATATACCTCCGACGATTTCACTACCGGCTCCGCCGCCGCGGCGGCAGGGGGCACGACCACCTTCATCGACTATACCGGGCAGGGCCCCGGTGAAAGCCCGCTGCGAGGCCTGAAGGCGCGGATAAAGGAAGCGGCGGGCCGGACCTATACCGATTTTTCTTTCCACTGCATGCTGACCGGCTGGGAGCGCATGAAGAACCCGGCGGCGCGCATGGCGGAGGCGGTAAAGGCGGGCGCCCCCACTTTCAAGATGTTCACCGCTTACGGCGCGCGCGGCCTGCTGGCGGGAGACGGCGCCATTCTTTCCGCCCTGTCCGCGGCCAGGCGCCTGGGCGCCCTGATCTGCGTGCACGCCGAGGACGGCCCCGTAATAGACCTGCTTACCGAGACTTACGCCGGGCTCAGGAATATCAAGGCCCTGCCGCTTTCCCGCCCGGCGTTCACCGAAACCGGCTCCGTAGGGCGCGTGGCCGCCCTGGCGGCCGCTGCCGGCGGCCCCGTTTATTTCGTCCACCTCTCCGCCGCCGGTTCCGCCGCGCTGGTGACAGCGGCCAGGAAAGCCGGCCTCAAGGTGATGGGGGAAACCTGCCCGCATTACCTGGCCCTCGACGAGAGCTGTTTTAAGGGCAAGGACGGCTACCTTTACTCCTGCTGCCCTCCTATAAGGACAAAAGAGGACAACGCCCGGCTCTGGCAAGCCGTGAAGAAAGGACAGCTGCAGGTCATAGCCACCGACAACTGTTCTTTCACGCGCGCGCAGAAGGACGCCTGGAAAGGGGACATCGGGAAACTCCCCATGGGCCTGCCCGGCGCCCAGACGCTGCTGGCCGCCGCCTACACCTACGGCGTTAAAGCCGGAAAGATATCTATTGAGAAGCTGGTTCAGGTACTCTGTGAAAACCCGGCCACTATCATGGGCCTCTCAAACAAGGGCTTCATCCGCCCCGGCGCCGACGCCGACTTCGCCATCCTGGACCCGTCGGCCTCCGTCAAGGTAGACCATCGCGAACTGCAGCACAACACCGATTTCTCCCCGTGGCAGGGCCGCAGACTCTGCGGCTTCCCCAAATACACCATCCTGCGCGGCGAGGTCATCGCCGAATCAGGCCAGCTCACCGCCCCCAAAACCTTCACCGGCCGCTTCCAGCGCCGCACCAAACCGCAGATAATATAAGCCCGGCTGGGATGCTTCGGGCATAGAGCCGCAAGATGCCCAGTCGGGGGCCTGCCGAGGGTATGGGGTTCTCGGGCACGGGGTCGCGCACACCGTGCGCGCCCCTCCTCTCTCAGTCGCCGCGCTTACGCAAGCGGCTCCTTCCGAGAGGGCCCTCAAACCCCATACCCTCGTCACCCCTCCGTAGTAGTGAACGCTGGTTATTTACTGTCTTGGTATAAGAGTAAACATTAAGGTTGAAACCTATAGAACCGGTTTCTATGTTCACTAACCTGGAGGGGCCTGACGGTGGGACCGGGTTAGCAAAACCGTCGTTGAGCCCGCCGCTTGCATAAGCGCGGCGGGCGAATACCGAGTGAGGCCACGGTGTGGCCGAACGCGTTTTGCGTTCCGGTCCCACTGGCAGGCCCCGACCGGGTTTCTGCAGACTAATATCGAAGTTAGGAGATTATTTAAAGAATTTGCGGGCGGCGGCGATGTCGGCCTGGATGTGGCGGACGAGGGAGTCGCGGGAGGAGAATTTCCGCTCGGGGCGGAGGTGTTTGAGGAAGGTGACTTCCAGCTTCTGGCCGTAGATGGTGCGGGAGAAGTCCAGCAAATGCGCTTCCAGGATCATCCTGCCGCCCAGGGTGTCCACGGTGGGGCGGCGCCCGACGTTGAGGACGGCGTTAAAGGTTTCATGCCCCACTTTTGCCCGGGCGGCGAATATCCCGGGCGGCAGGATCTTGGCCGCGGCCACGCCGATATTGGCCGTGCGGAACCCCAGTTTGCGGCCCAGGCCCGCGCCCTTAACCACAAGGCCGGCAGCGCCGTACTCCCAGCCCAGGCACAGGTTGGCCTCCTCCACCGCCCCGGCGCGCAGATGGGCGCGGATAAGGCTGGAGGAGATCTTGTGCCCGCCGCGGCGCGCGAAGGTCAGTGCTTTAAAGGCTATACCCGCCTTGCGGCTGGCCGCGCGCAGAAAATCCAGGTGGCCCTCCCTGGCCTGCCCCACGGCGAAATCGGGGCCCACGCAAAGACCGCCCGCCTGGTAGCCCTTCAGCACCACGCCGGCGAAGAAATCAGCCGCCCGCATGGCGGCGAGAGGGGCATTGAAGGGCAGGTGCTCGACGGAATCAGGCCGCAGGTCCTTCAAAAGGCGCTCCCGCTCTTCCGGCAGGGTTATAAGGCAGTTTTCCTTCTCGCCCGAAAAGAAGAACTTGGGGGGGAACGGGAAATAAACCACGCGGCTCTTCATCCCGCGCTTCAAAGCTTCGCGCACGGCGGCGCGGATGATCTTGCGGTGGCCCAGGTGCACCCCGTCGTAGGTGCCTATCGCCAGGAAATTAAGCACCGGCCCCTCCCGGAACCGGGCGGAGCAGGGCCAGCGCTTCGGCGGCCGGCATAGCCGCCAGCGCGGAAGCCGTCACGGCATCTTTAACGCTGAAAGCCCCTATGCTGAGCCGCCGCAGCGCGGCCAGGTGCGCCCTGGACCCCAGCTGGCGGCCCATTTCATGGGCGATAGAGCGCACATAGGTCCCACCCGAGCACTCTATCTCGAAATCCAGCGCCGGCGGCCTGGCCGCCCAGGAAAGCCAGCGCACAAAAACCTCGCGCTTAACCTCGGGCATGGCCACGTTCTGGCGGGCCAGCTTGTACATATGTTTGCCGTTAAGGCGGATAGCGGAATAAGGGGGGACCTGCTGGATTATCTTGCCGTTGAACAGTTTTACAGCTTCCTCCAGGGCCTTGCCGTCCAGGGCGGGCGGAGGGGCTTCGGCCGTGACCTTGCCTTCGGCGTCCCAGGTGTCGGTTTCCGAGCCGAAAAGTATGGTGCCGCCGTACACCTTGGCCGCGCCCTGCATGGAGGCCTGTACCGAGGTAGCCGAACCGACCAGGAGGATAAGGAGCCCCGTGGCCATGGGATCCAGCGTGCCGGTATGCCCTATTTTCTTAATAAAAAGTTTACGGCGCAGCAGCTCTACCGCGTCGTGGGAGGTTATGCCCTTCGGCTTGTCGAAAAGGAACAGGCCCGAAGGCGGCTGGATCGGATTGTTCATGGCCTCAAGCCAGTAAACGGGTAAGCACGGAAAGGACTTTTTCCCTGGCGGCCGGCAGCCCGCCCTTCATGCGGCAGCCGGAAGCGTTGCGGTGCCCGCCGCCGCCGAAAGCCTTGGCCACTACGCTCACGTCGATGTGGCCGCGCGAGCGGAAGGTAACGCTGATGCGCCCGTCTTCCTCGCGGAACATTACCGCGGCCTTGACGCCGGGCGGCATCAGGCCGTAATTTATCACGTTCTCGCAGTGCTCCGAACGGGCTCCGAAATGTTTGAAATCCGAGGCCTTGAGCGTAAGCACGGCCAGTTTGCCGCCGGCTTTCAGCTCCAGGCTCTCGAGCGCCCGGCCGAGGATCTTAAGGCCTTCGCAGGCTTTCGTGGCGTAAAGCAGGTCGTTGACGCGGGAGAACTTGAAGCCGGTCTCCAGCAGGCGCGAGGCTATCTCCAGCGTGCGCGGGCTGGTGGCCGGAAAATGGAAACGGCCGGTATCGGTGACCATGCCGGTGTACAGGCAGGTGGCCTCGCGCCGGGTCACGTTTACCGTCATGTTATGGAAGAGCCGGTAGACGATCTCGGCGGTGGAGGAGGAATGCGGCTCCACGATATTGATGTCGCCGTAGAACTCGGAGGTCTTATGGTGGTCGATGTTGACCACTTTGCCGCAGCGCTTGAGCACCGGCTCCAGGTTGCCGCCGCGCGCCGGGTTGGAACACTCCAGCAGGATGGCGGCGTCGAACCTGGCCTTGGAAGAAGGGAGCCGGGAGCGGATGCTCTTGGCGTGCGGCAGGAACCGCAGGTTCTCGGGCACCGGGTCCTGGGAGAACAGGCGGACTTTCTTGCCCAGGCGCTTAAGCACCGAGGCGATGGCCAGCATGGAGCCTATGGTATCGCCGTCCGGGTTAAGGTGCCCGGCCAGGAAGAAAGTCTCGGAATTTACTATCAGGTCTTCGAGGCGCTTGAACTCAGTCTCGAGGTCCAGGGTTCTCATCGGGTTTGTCATTGGTCTCTGATCTTTTAGGCTTCTCTCCGTCTTCAGAGCTCAGCCGCTTGAACAGGCTCTCTATATGGGCGGCCTTTTCAGGAGTCTCGTCGAACTTGAAGATGATCTCGGGGACGCTCTTCAGGCACAGCCGCTTGAACAGCTGCGTGCGGATGTCCCGGTTATTGGCCTTAAGGATATGCTCCTTGCGCTGGCGCTCGGCGTCGGTGCCCAGCACCGAATAGTAGACGTACAGGGTCTTGCCGTCGCGCGTCAGCTCGGAACCGGTCAGCGTGAGGATCCCATTGGCGTTTATGCCGTTGATATTCCGGATCGCCGTGCTGATCTCGGCCAGGAAGAGCTCTTTGAGCCTTTCGTTTCGTTTTGCTCCCATAGGGGCTAAGCGCCCGGCGCCGCAAGGCGCCGTATGCGCTCCTCTTTAGTTATAACCTCGACGAAGTCGCCCACGCGGAAGTCCTTGAAGCCTTCCAGCAGGATGCCGCATTCAAGCCCTTTCTCCACTTCCTTCACGTCTTCCTTGAAGCGCTTGAGGCCGCTGATCTTGCCGGCGCCCACGATGTCCTTGCCGCGCAGCACGCGCATGACCTGGTTGCGGACCAGCTTGCCTTCGCGCACCAGCGACCCGGCCACCTTGCCGGAGCTGAGGTCGAAGATCTGCTGTATCTCGGCGCGGCCCGCCACGGTCTCGATCACTTCCGGGGCCAGCAGGCCGCTCATCGCGGCGCGCACGTCTTCCAGCAGGTCGTAGATGATCTTGTAGTCGCGGATCTCCACGTCGGCGTCCTTGGCCGCCTCGCGCACCTTGCTGTCGGCTTCCACGTGGAAGCCGAGGATCACGGCGGAAGAGGCCTTGGCCAGCAGCACGTCGGATTCGGTAATGTTGCCGATGCCGGTGTGCAGCATCTGTATGGCCACCTCGTGCGTGCTCATCCTCTCGAGGGAGTCCTTTATGGCCTGCATCGAGCCGAACACGTCGGCCTTTAGCACTACGTTGAGGTTCCTGAGCAGCTTCTGGTCCACCTGGGACTTGAGCGACAGCAGGCTTACGTGGCGCTGGTGGGACAGGGCTTCCTCGCGGCGGTTCAGCTTGCGCTTATCGGCCACGTGGCGCGCTTCCTTCTCGTTCTCGGCGACTTTCATAACGTCGCCGGCGGTGGGGACTTCCCCGCTGATGCCCAGCACCTCGGCCGGCATGCTGGGTTTAAGCTCTTCGAGCCTGTTGCCGCGGTCGTCCACGAGGGCGCGCACTTTGCCGTGCGCCGCTCCGACGGTGAACGGGTCGCCTATGCGGATGGTCCCGGTCACGTTGATAATGGTGGCCACGATACCTTTCTTGGAGTCCAGGCGGGACTCTATCACTATGCCCTGCCCGGGCTTGTCGGGGTTAGCCTTGAGTTCCATCAGTTCGGCCTGGATGCTCACTATCTCCAGCAGCTTGTCCAGGTTCAGGCGCTTCTTGGCGGAGATCTCCACCATGGGCGTCTTGCCGCCCCAATCTTCGGGCAGCAGGCCGTGGTTGGACAGCTGCTGCTTGATCTGCTGGGCGTTGGCCGTGGGCAGGTCTATTTTATTGATCGCCACTATGATGGGCGCGTCGGCGGCCTTGGCGTGGTTGATGGCTTCCAGGGTCTGGGGCATGACGCCGTCGACCGCTGAAACTACCAGGACCACGATGTCCGTGATCTTTACGCCGTGGGCGCGCATGGCGGTGAACGCCTCGTGCCCCGGGGTGTCCAGCACGGTGATGTTGCCGCGCGGGGTCTTAACCATGTAGGCGCCGATATGCTGCGTTATCTGGCCGGCCTCGCTGCCGACCACGTCGGATTCGCGCAGGGCGTCGAGCAGCGTGGTTTTGCCGTGGTCGACGTGGCCCATGATGGTGATGATGGGGTAGCGGGGCTTGAGGTCCTCGGACTTCTCGTGTTCGATCTCTTCCTTGAGCTCTTCCTCGCCGTACATCGGGATAAGTTCCAGGTCGTAGCCGTAATCAGCCGCGATCAGCATGGCGGCGTCCTCGTCCAGGCGCTGGTTGATGGTGGCGAACACGCCCATGCCCATCAGTTTCTTTATGAAGTCCGTGGTCTTAACACCCATCTTCTCGGCGAGCTCGCGCACGATGACATTGGTAGAGACCTTCAGCTTGGGCATGGCCGGCTTTTCGCCTTCGGCGAGCGGCGGCTGCGCCGGGCCGGCCGGCTTGGCGGCCGGGGTCGGCGCTTTGGGCGCCTGGGGCTTGCCGGTGTTGAACTGGGGACGCGCCGGGGCCGGGTAGGCCGGGCGCAGGGACGGGGCCGGCGGCTTGGGCGCGGCGGGGCCGGGGCGCTGCGCGGGACCGGTGGGCCTTATGAGAGGAGGTATCACCAGCCTGGGGCCGGGAGCGGCCGGCCTGGCGGGCGGAACTACCGGAGGCCTGATCAGGAAATGGGGGGTCGCGGAGGGCCTGACCGGAGGCGTTAAGCCCGGCTTGACGGCGGGCGCCGGCGGCAGCGCGGCGGGCTTGGCCGGGGCCGCCGGGGCGGCAGCGGCGGGAGGCGGAGCGGCAGGCTTGGGCGGTTCCGCGGGCTTGGGCTCCTCCTTCTGGCCGGACGGACCGGCGGCGATGGTGCCTTCCGTGGTGGAATGCGAGAACATGAAGCGCTTGAGGTCCGGCTTCTTGGGAAGCTCGGGTTCCGGCGCCGGCGCCTCGGCCTTGGCCTTCTTGGCCTTCGCCGGGGCTTTCGCGGATTTTTCTTCTACGGGAGGATCGCCCTCCGCCTTTTTGGCTTTAGGCGCGGCTTTCTTCGCCGGCGTTTTCTTCTCGCCGGCGGGCTTGGCCTCCGCCTTCTTCTTAGGGGCCGGCTTCACTTCGTCAGCCGCCGCTTTGGTCTCCGCTTCTAAATTCTCATTTTCCTTCTGTTTTTTCGGGCTCATTTTTCACCTCTTCGGTCTTTGATGACTCTTCCTGCGCGGCAGCCTGCCCGTAGTTAGGGTTCTCTTCAATGAATTTCTTGGCGCCCGCGATTATCTTCTGGGCGGTCTTCTCGCCGATGCCCTCGAGGGAGCAGAGCTCTTCCTCGGTGAGGCCGGCCACCGTGCGGATATCCAGCACGTTCATGGTGATGAGGGTCTCGGCCACCTTGGCGCCGATGCCGTCGATCTTAAGGAGGTCCTGCATGGCTATGTCGGTCGTGCGCTTGTTCTCCTCGGAGCGCTGGCCCTCGGATTTCACCTCTATCTCCCAGCCCGTCAGGCGGCTGGCCAGGCGGATGTTCTGGCCTTCGCGGCCTATCGCCATCGCAAGCTGGTCGTCGGGGACGATGATCTGCGCCCGCTTGGCTTCCTTGTCCAGCACCTTCACGGAGCTGACCGTGGCGGGGGAGAAAGCCTTGGCGATCATGGTAAGCGTGTCCTCGATGTAGGGGATCAGGTCGATCTTCTCGTTGGAAAGCTCGCTCATGATGACGCGGATGCGCGAGCCGCGGATGCCCACGCAGGCGCCCACGGGGTCAACCTTGGGGGAATTGCTGCGCACCAGCACCTTGGCGCGGAAGCCGGGATCGCGGACCACGTCCACGATCTCTATGACCTTCTCGGCGATCTCGGGCACTTCGGCCTCGAACAGGGCCTTCAGGAAATTGCCGGAGGCGCGGGAGAGGACGATCTGCAGGCCCTTGTTCTCTTTGTCCACGCGGTGGATGATGGCGCGCACGCGCTGGTTGACGCTGTAATGCTCGCGGCGGATCTGCTCCGAGAAGGGCAGGATCGCTTCGGCCTTGCCGAGGTCCACGAAGATGTCGCGGCCGGCCACGTGGTGGACCAGGCCGGTGACAATCTCGCCTTCGCGGGGCTTATACTCGTCGAACACGCGGACCTTCTCGATCTCGCGGATCTTCTGTATCAGCACCTGCTTGGCGGTCTGCGCCGCGATGCGGGAGAAATCCTGGATCGGCACGGGGATGTGCACGTCGTCGCCCAGTTTGGCTTCGGGCTGGTGCTTCTGCGCGTCCTCCAGCGTTATTTCCAGTTCCGGGGTCACCACGGCCTCGGACACTTTCTTTACCAGGAAGCCGGCCATTTCGCCGGTCTCGGGGTCGATGCCGGCCATGATCTGGGCGGTCTTGCCGAAATACTTGCGCAGCGCGCTCACCAGCGAGTCGGTGATGGTCTTGAAGACGTCCTCGCGCTTTATGTTCTTCTCGCGCTCCAGCTGCTCGAGCGCCAATAAGAGATCCGATTTGTTCTTCTGTTCCTTGTTAGTGGTCATTTTCTTTACCCCTGTGTTATTTTCGCTTGAAGATCTCGTCGTCGGCCGGGTGAAGCCTGGCCTCTTCGATCTCCTCAAGGCTGAATTTTAAGTCTCCGGACAGGAGAACCTGCCCGTTTTCAAAGCCGGTGATGACGCCGTAATACACGCGCGAGCCGTTCACCGGACGCTTAAGGCGGACCTTCAACTGCTGGCCCGCGAAGCGCTTGAAATCTTTTTCCTTTTTCACCACGCGGTCCACGCCCGGGGAGGAAACCTCCAGGAAGTAGCCGTCCGCGTAAAAATTATTCGTGTCCAGGCATTCGCCGAGCTTCTCGCTGAGGGCGCCGCAGTCGTCCAGGAGCACGCCGCCGGCTTCCCGGTCCACATAGACCTGCAGCAGGGGCTTGCCGTTGTGGCTGGCCATGCGCAGGTCCACCAGCTCAAAGCCGTTGCTGGCCACGGTGTTCTCTACTTCGCTCTCGATCTTGGACTTATCCATATATCCCTCAAAAAACGCGCCTGATACAAAAAAAAGCGGCTGAACTTCAGCCACCTTCCATATATATAATAACAATTCCTCCAGGAAAACACAAGGGAAATAAGGGTTTTTCAGGGGGAGAGGGGGGCGGCGGCCGCGGCGCCCGGAAGCACCGGGGCGGTGGAAACGCCGGCGAAAAAATCCCGGAGGACCTGCTGCCGGAGGTCCTCAACGTTAGCGCGCTCGATCTCCATGGTAAGGGGCTCGATGCGGGGGTTGAGCCTTTGGGGCGGGGGGAGGGGCGGCGTTTCGCGCCGCAAAAGCAGGAAAGCGGCCAGCCCCAGGGCCATCGCCCCGAGGCCCGCCAGCAAGATCAGCCTGCCGCGCATAACGTCCTCCCCTTAAAGCTTGCGGGCGAAATATTCGAAAGCCCTGGCAAAAGGCTCCGGCGGCGCGCTCAGCACGCCCGCCCCCACCTGGCCCACGCCGGCCTTCTTGTGCGCCACGCCGGTGTCTATGAACGGCAGGATCCCGGTCCTGGCCGCTTTTATTACGTCGATGCCGGTAGGCGTGCCCCTGAAATTCAGGTAGGGGATCTTGTAGATATTATTCTCGCCGACGGTGATCTCGTACATGGCCAGGGTATAGCTGACCGCGTCCGCCGCCGTGCCGCCCACGAACTGCACGATAGCCGGCGCCGCCGCGATGGCGAAGCCGCCCAGGCCGTTGGTCTCGGTGATGGCCGAGTCGCCGATGTCGGGGTTGGCGTCCGCTTTGGTGTAGCCGGGGAAGTAAAGCGCGTCCGGCACGGGGGCCGGGCCGGTGAACCAGTGCCCACCGGTGCCGGAGAGCTGCACGCCGAAGTCGGTGCCGTTCCTGGCCATGACCACCACCAGGCTGGAATCCTTGACGCCGCGGCCCGCGTCCAGCGAAGCCTTGGAGAGGGCCATGGAGAGGTTCAGGAAGAAATGGTCGTTGCCGTTTATGAATTCCAGCGCCGCGGCCGCGGTCTCTTTATCCCGCGCGGTCTTTATGACGGCGGGCGCGATGGCGCGGTAGAACAGCGATGTGCCGGCGCGGTTGCGGTTATGCACTTCGTCGCCCATGTGCAGAGCCTGCGCCACGATGGACTTCAGGTCTATGCGGCCCAGCGAGGAGATAGCGGCTTTCAGCGTCGGGTAAAGCGCGCTCTCCATCCACTTGAGGCGCTCTATGACCTCGGGGGAGTAGGCCCCGTAGCGCAGCACCTTGCCCAGCCCCTCGTTCTGCGTGGCGTAGGCGTAGTTGCCGCCGGCCTCGTTCTTGACGATAAAGACCGGCATGGACGCCGAGATGATGCCGGCCATCGGGCCCACGGCGCCGTGCTCGTGGCAGGGCGCGTACTTGATCCTGCCGGAAGCCGCCAGTTTTTCCGCCGCCTTGGGATTCTTCGCCAGCCCCTCGTACATCAGCGCCGCCATGATGCCGCCGCGCATGGGGCCGCACATCCGGGCCCAGGTAATGGGGGGACCGGCGTGCAGTATCAGATCTTTTTTCATGCCGGGGATCACGTCCAGGGCCAGGCCCATGCCGACCAGCGCCGGCTGGGCGGCCAGCACGCGGGCCAGCGCCTTCTGATTGGCCTTGTCTATGCGCGCGGCGTTTTTGGACGTCTTGGCGAAAAGCGCCGCCTCGCCGGAGAGCGGCGGCCTGAACTGCGCCTGCACGCTTTTAACGCCGGAGTCGGTAAGCCCCTGACGAAAAGATTCCAGCCCGATATTGACCACCTTAAGTTCGCTTTCAAAAAGTTTCATAGAAGATCTCCCTGCTGTTTCCTGGCGGCCAGCCTGACTATTTCCCCGGCCAGGCGGCAGGCCCCGGCGTTGGACGGCATCACTATCACGCCGGCGGCTTCCAGCCCCTTTACGACTTTAAACCGGGCCTGGGGGTCCGTCTCGGTGCCGGTCACGGAAGTCACTATGGACAGCTCCCGGTTCTGAATGAAAGCCTCGACGATGGACGGGAGGAGGTCCTCCAGCGGGCGCAGGTTGGCTCCATAGCCCAGCACCAGGTCCAGCAGCAGCACGGAGACCTCGGGTTTTTTCGCCTCGGAAACTATCAGCTTGTTGCGCAGGCTGAAGTCTATCATCGGGTGAGGACGCCCCATCGTAAATTCGTCCTCGCCCAGGTCGATCACGGCGTGGCCGCGCAGTTCCATGGAATTCTTCAGCTTGAATTTCTTGTCGAGCGGGGCGTTGGAAAGAACCTCGCCGATCATCTCCGGCAGGATCACCTGCGCCTCGCTGACGAAGGTGCCGCCGGAGAAAAGCCCGCGCAGACGGGTGCTTTTCTTTTTTTTGGCCGCCTCGCGCTTGGCGAGTTCCTCGGCCTTGAGGTTCATGTCGTAGATTATTTCGCGCGCGCGGCCAAGTTTCCAGCCTTTGCCCAGGCAGACGGCCTTGTAGGCCGCTTCCTCCAGCGTTTTGGCCGGGTAAAAATTTTCCTTGATCTTTTCTTTGATCACTCCGCCCAGGAATACGGCCACCACCGGTTTTTCTATTTTTTTGATCTCGGCGGAGATCTTTTTAAGTATCAGCGGGTGGGGGGGCTTGGAAACTATCAGGATGACGTCGGTGCCGGGATCTTCAGCCAGCATTTTCAGCGCCTGGATAAGGGTCAGCGCCCCGACCTCCAGCTTAACGTCGCGCGAACCGGTGCCGATGGCCTGCGAGATGCCCGCGCCCTCGTTGGAGATAAGCGTCGTAACTTCCTGCAGACCGGTGCCCGAGGCGGCCACGACGCCGATATTCCCGCGGCGCACAGAGTTGGCGAAGGCGATGGGCGCCCCGTTTATGATAGCGGTCCCGCAGTCGGGCCCCATCACCAGCAGTTTTTTCCTGACGGCGGCGCGCTTCAGCGCCACCTCGGTCTCCACCGGCACGTTGTCGGAGAAGATCATTACGTTGAGATTCTTGTCGAGGCATTCGGCGGCCAGCGCGCCGGCAAAGCGGCCCGCCACCGAGATGACGGCCAGGTTCGCGCCTTCCAGGGCTTTGACCGCGTCGCCCAGGCCGGCGGCCTTGCGGTCGGCGCCGCCCTGCGCCGCGGCCGGTTTTTTATTCAGCAGTTCGTCGGCCGCCTTGAAGGCGGCGGCCGCCGCTTCCGGAGTTTTGGCGCTGACGGCGATGGCGAGGTCGCTGTCGCCGGCCTTCAGGACCTCGGGGGTCAGCAGGCCGGAAGCCTTTATGATGCCCTTGTTCTCCCTGGTGGCCATCACCACGGCCGAGTCGATGATCCCTGGCACGGCGTTAAGCTTTTTAGCCACCTGCATGAGGGAGACGGAATCGAAATAAGCGCCTTTCTTTATAATGGTCTTTATCATAATGTCCTTGGAAACGCTCCTCGTCGGCCTTCTACGGGCGAAGTGCCGGCTACTGCTGGTCCGCAGGCCAGGAAAAAACGTCGTACAGCGCGAAAACCAGCCCCGCGCAAAAATCGGCTCCCGAGGTATGGCCGCTTTCCAGCGCGGCGGCCGCCGCCGCCGCCAGGTCCCTGCCGCCGCCGGCGGACAGGGCGCGCAGCAGCCGCCCGACCTTGGCGTTCACCTTGCCTTCGTAAGAAGCCTGCAGGAAATTATTGGAGATCAGGTTCTTACCGGTGGCGCTGTAATACAGCAGTTCCAGCTTGAGCAGGGCGTCGAAGCGCAGGTTGAGGATCGCGTAGTTGAACCCGGTCATCATCCCGCTCAGGAAGTCGTCGCCAGACGGAGTGAGGCCCAGGCCCAGGCCGCGCATGGTGGCGGCGCCTTTGCGGTAATCTCCGGCCCTGAAATACCCGACGGCTTTTTTGAACCTGGCCAGCAGGTGCTTGTCGAAAGTCCTGGAAAAATCCCTCTCCAGCGCCGGAGAGAAAATAAAGGCCAGGCTTTTGGCCGGCGCGCCGCCGGCCAGCAGGCGGGTCAGGGCGATGGTATTGAAAAGCACCACCTCGGGATCCGCGTTGAGCTCGGGGATGGAGGAAGAATAAAGGGAATCCGGCTCCTTGCGCAGGCGGTTCTCGTCGACGTAAAAGTAGAACCTGGAGACCCGCAGGCGCTTGGCGCCCAGGGGCAGCTGTTTGAGCACGAGGTTGAGCGGCCCGGCGCCCGTACGCGGGGGGACCAGCGAAACTATCAGCTTGCCCCTGCGGAAGTTTATGGCGTTGGCAAAAGCCGAGTGCAGGCGGTAATCGCCCTCGGGAATGCTGTCGCCGTATGAGATCAGGTCCATATTACTGCCAGGGGAAAGCTTTCCGTTCGCCGAGAAATGGGAACCGCTCCCGCGTTTTGGCCACCAGGTCTTTCTCCAGCGGGGTCCCGGCGATAAAGATGCCTTCGGCCGTGCCGCAGTCCAGCACGGGTTTGCCGAGCGGATCGTAGCACACGGAGTTCCCGGAATACTCCACCTTGCCCTCCAGGCCCAGGCGGTCCACGCCTATGCAGTAGGCCTGGTTCTCAACCGCGCGCGCCCGCAGCAGCGTCATCCACTGTTCGGCCCGGCGCATGGGCCAGGCGGCTATCACCAGGTAAACGTCCACGGCGGGCGCCTGGTTCCAGAACAGGTAGGGGAAGCGCAGGTCGAAGCAGACCGCCGGCATCACGCGCAGCCCTTCCATCCCGAACAGTTCCTGCTTCGCGCCGGCTTTATAGTGCTTGTCCTCGCCGCCGAAGGCGTAAAGGTGGACCTTGGAATAGGTATTAATGCGGTTTCCCCGGCGGTCCAGCGTGATAAGGTTGTTATAGCCCTTCTCCACGCCGCCGTAGGAAATGTTGATATTATGCTCGGCCGCCAGGCCGGAGAAGAAAGCCCGGTCCGAATCGTCGAGTTCGGACACGGCGGTGTTCATGGTGAAGCCGCTGAGCGTCATTTCGGAGAAGACCAGCCAGTCGATCTCCCCGCGGCGCTGGCAGTTCTCAAGCAAAGTCTCTATCTTGCTTTTGTTGGCTTCCTTGTCTTCCCACTTGATGTCGTACTGGCACAAAGCTACTTTCATGATGTCTCCTTAAAATTAGCGCCACAGACGCTTAGGGCTGGCGCAGGGACCGGGTTAGCAAAACCTTCTTGAGCCCGAGGCTTGCACAGCGCCGAGGGCGAGAGATGAGGGAGGCCACGGTGTGGCCGACCGCGTTTTGCGTTCCGGTCCCTGTGACAGCCCGCCACAACCCAAAAGCTACTTTTTGCCCGCGGCTTTGACCGCGAGCGCCACTTTTTCCTTGGTGACCGGCATGGACTTGATGCGCACGCCCAGCGCGTCCGCCACCGCGTTGGCGACCAGCGGCGCGCAGGGGATCATGGTGTGCTCGCCCACACCGCGCGCGCCGTAAGGCCCGTCGGGCTGGGCCACCTCTATGATGATCGGCACCACCTGCTCCGGCATGTCCATGGACGTGGGGATCTTGTAGTCCGAGAAGTTGGGGTTCAGCAGCCGGCCCTTGGCGTCGTAGCGCATGTCCTCGTAAAGCACGGTGGCGAAGCCCTGCAGCAGGCCGCCCACTATCTGCCCCTTCACCAGGTCCGGGTTGATGGCCTTGCCGCAGTCCACGGCCAGCGCCACCTTCTTGATCTTCATCTTGCCGGTCTCGCGGTCCACTTCCAGGATGATGCCCGCCGAACCCGTCGTATAATGCACGTTGGGGTGGCCGCCCTGGCCGGTCTCCGGGTTGCTGATGGCCGAAGCGAACTCGGGCATGAACACGCCGGACCCCATGATGGGCCCGCCCTTGAAGGTGTGGTCCTCGGCCTGGATGCCGTTGATGACGAAATCCCTGAACGGCAGCGCGAAGTCAGGCTTGGTGCGGCATTTCACGCATTCGTCCTGCAGGTACAGCGTGCTCTTGTCCAGGCAGTGCACGCGCTGCACCAGGTCGAAGATGCGCTCGCGGGCCTCGAGGGCGGCGCGCTTGACGGCGTTGCCGCAGCCCCAGGTCACGTGGGACCCGACGGTCTGCCACTCGTACGGGTTGCGGTCGGTGTCGGGGGTCTCCACGCGGATCTTGGACACAGGCAGGGCCAGCACCTCGCCGGCTATCTGCGCCATCACGGTCAGCAGGCCCTGGCCTATCTCCATGCCGGAGACCAAAATATTGACGCTGCCGTCCTCGTTGAACTTCAGAAAAGCGCTGGAACTGGCGTTCGGCGGCATGGCGGGGGACTTCCAGAAGCAGACCACGGCCTTGCCGATGGCTTTGTTCGGGTCCTTCGATTTTTCCTTCACGCCCCAGTTGATCTCTTTTTCGACTTTTTCAATGGCCTCGCGTATGCCGTTGGGGTTCATGTGCGCGCCGTAGGGCAGGGTGTCGCCCTCTTTAATGGCGTTCTTCTTGCGGAACTCCACGGGGTCTATCCCCAGTTCGGTCGCCATGCGCGTGATATGGGACTCGAGCCCGAAGAGGAACTCGGAATAGCCGAAGCCGCGGTAGGCGCCGCAAGGCGGCAGGTTGGTATAGGTGCACATCGAGTCGACGCTGAGGTTGTCGACGCGGTAAGGCCCGCTGGCCGACAGGCCTGCCGCGTTCACGACGTTGGCGCCGTATTCCACGTAGGCGCCGGCGTCCCAATGCAGCTTGAAATCCAGCGCGGTGATCTTGCCGGCCTTGGACACGCCCATCTTTATCTTGGCGGTACAGCCCAGGCGCTGATAGGTATTGTAGAACTCCTGCGCGCGGTTCCACAGCAGCTTGACGGGCCTGCCGGGCACGGCGATGGCCAGCGCGGCCGCGAGGATTTCCATGGTGACGCCGGCCTTGCCGCCGAAGCCGCCGCCGATATAGGTGCTGATCACGCGCACGTCCTTGTGGCTGAGGCCGAAGGACTTGAGCGTCTCGGCGAACACGTGGCGCTGGGTGAAGGGGGACTGGGAGGAGGTCCACATCGTCAGCCGGCCGGAGGCGTCGTAGAGGCCGATGGCGGAATGCGGCTCGATGGCGCAATGCGCGTAGCGCGGCACTATATAGGTGTCTTCCAGCACCAGGTCCGCGTCCTTGAAGCCTTTGGCCAGATCGCCCTTGCGGATCTTGCGCCAATGCGCGATATTCGTGCCGGGCTTGGGAAAGAACCAGGGGACGTGGGTGTAGCTGCCCAGGTTCGGGTGCACCAGGGGGGAGTCCTTCTCCAGCGCCTTCACGGCATCCATCACGGCCGGCAGCTCCTCGTACACCACCTTAACCAGCGCGGCGCCGCGCAGGGCGATTTTAGGGTCGGTGGCCACCACGGCGGCCACCTGCTCGCCCACGAAGCGCACGATGTCGGTGGCGAAAACATAGCGGTCGTTCATGTACAGGCCGAACTTCTGCGTGAAGTTGCGCCCGGTGACCACCTTTACCACTCCGCCGAGCTTCTCGGCGGCCGAGATGTCCACGGATTTGATGCGCGCGTGGGCGTGAGGGCTTTCCACCAGGGCGGCGTAAAGCAGGCCCGGGCCGAACTGCAGGTCGTCGGTATACTGCGCCGCGCCTTTGATCTTTTCCCAGCCGTCGATGCGCTGCACGGACTTGCCGACCACTTCCAGGCCGTCGCCGCCAGTTTTAGGCCTGGCGCTTTTTTTAGGCTTAGCTATAAGTTTCTGAAGATCCATAGTTACCTCTCGATAGGGAACGCCTTAAATCGTCTACTTCTTACCGGCCGGCCGGGTTGCGGCGCAGTTGGTCATGGGGAAACGCACGGGGGACTGGACCTGCAGGTTGTTCTGGCCGAACAGCCCGCTCTGCACGCACTGGCCGCCGGCCACGGGGAAGGCCTCGATCTTCACCAGGTCGAGCACCATGTTGCCGGGGGTGCCGCTCCAGATCCTGCGCACCGCGGCTTTAACCGGGGCATAGCCGACAAAACCGTCGTTCACGTGCACGCGCGCGCCGGGAGGCGAGGTAATGACCTCCACGGTCTCCTCCACGAAAGGCTGCGTTTCCTGCGCCGGCTGCCCCAGGTTCCCGAAAAGCCCGACGCCGCCGGAACGCTTCATGCCGCCCTGCGGCACGGCGCAGGCCGCCAGCATGGTCACCGCGCACAGGAGTGTTAAGTTTTTCATAAAGTTCCTTATTTTGCCTATTTACCCTTGGCCGCTTCGTCGATGGCCTCCACGATGGGCTCGTAGCCCGTGCAGCGGCAGAGGTTGCCCGCGATGGCTTCCTTGATATCGTGCATGGAAGGCTTGGCGTTCTTCTCCAGGAGTTCGGTGGCCGAAAGGATAACGCCCGGCGCGCAGAAGCCGCACTGGAAAGCGTTCTTCTCGTGGAATTTCTTCTGCAGCTTCTGGGTCCACTTGCGGGTATTGGCTCCCTCCAGCGTGACGATCTCCGTCCCGTCGGCCTCCACCGCCAGCGCCAGGCAGGAGCGGATGGTTTTGCCGTTCATCAGCACCGTGCAGGTGCCGCAGTCGCCGCGGTCGCAGCCCACCTTGGGGCTCTTGATGCCGAGCTTGCCGCGCAGCACGTCCAGCAGCACGTCGCTGGGTTCCACCTCCAGCGACACCTTTTCGCCGTTCAAACCGAAAGTTATCCTGTGCATTTTCATAATTGAACCCCTGGTCGCCGGTTAAGCGATATTCTCCGTGCCGTATTTCGGGCCTTTGCCGAACAGGCGGGCTACCGCCTTTTCCAACGCGCGGCCCAGCATCACCTGGGTCATGTGCAGGCGGTATTCTTTGGAGGAGCGGATATCGGTGATGGGGGAGACTTCCTGCAGGATGGTCTCTTTGGCCCTGGAAAGCAGTTTATCTTCGAGCTTGTTGCCGTTTAGCAGCGCCTCGGTCTTGGGGCAGCGGGCGGGCTTGGGCCCCAGGGCGCAGACCGCCACGCGGTAGGTGTGGTCGGCGAAAACCAGCACGGCGATGCCGCCCTGCGCCAGGTCCTCGCCCTCGTAGCGGGAAAGTTTCATATAGCAGCCGGCGTGCTTGCCGGCCGGCAGCCGCATCTCCACGGCGGTAACTATCTCGTCGGGCTCGAGCACGGTCTTCTTGGGCCCGGCGAACCACGCGCCGATCGGCACGCGGCGCTCGCCCCTTATGCTGCGGGTCAGCACCTCGGCGTCATAAACCGCCAGCACCGGCGCGGAATCCGCGGACGGCACGGCCGAGCAGATGTTCCCAGCCACCGTGGCGCGGTTACGCACTCCGACCGACGCCACCGTCAGCGAAGCTTCCCAGAGCAGCGGGAACTTATTCTTGATCACGGGGGAAGCTATCAGGTCCCCGAAAGTCACCAGCGCACCCAGGCGCAGCACGTTGCCCTTGAGCGTAAAGCCGGCCAGTTCTTCCAGGGCCTTTATGTCCACCACCACTTCGGGGCGCGCCAGGTTCTCCTTAAGGTGCACTATCAGGTCCGTGCCGCCGGCCAGGGCTCTCGCCTTCTCCCGGTAAAGCGAAAAGACATGGAGGGCTTCGTCCATGTCTTTCGGCTTGACGTATTCAAACTCGGTAGTAATCGGCATAGGTTACCTCCAGGCTGAAACTGTCGGTGCGGAGGGCGGGGTACTGCCCCGCCCCCGTTGAAGGCTTACGCTGTCCAGGCCACTACGCGGCCCATGGCCGACTCGAGTTCTATGCCCTTGAGCGGGAAGAAACCGAGCCAGCACCGCTTGTTGGAAAGCTTGTCGATCTCGCCGCCTATGTTCTCCGCGTGGACCAGGCGCTTGGGGAACAGCTTGAGGTGCATCACCTGGTAGTAAACGTCCTGGGGGAACAGCTCGTCCCATTTCTTGCCGTAGTTACTGACCAGTTTGTTCTCGGCTTCCGTGAAAAGCTTCGGGTGCCAGTTGCGGATAATGGTGTTCATCGGGTGGTCGGCGGAACCGCAGTCCACGCCTATCCACTTGAATTTCATGTCCAGCGCCCATTTGTGGAAGCGGGGGCCGGGGCCGGGATGCTTGCAGAAGTAGCGCACCTCGTCGCAGGTGCCCTTTTCGTACCAGGCGTACTTATGGTAGCCGGTATTGATGATCAGGATGTCGCCTTTGCGGATGTCGGCGCGCTTCATCAGCAGTTCCGGTTCGTAAAGATCGTAGTCGCCCACGTCCTTGGAAATATCCACGACTACCGCGTTGCCCACCCATTCCTTCATCGGAACTTCGCCGATGGTGCGGCCGGCGCTGTAAAAGTGGATCTCGCCGTCCATGTGAGTGCCCACATGGTTGGAGGTGGTCATGATCTGGCCGTTGGCGCCCTGGCCCATGTGCGCGCCGGCTATGCGCTTGAAATACTGAAGCTGCAGCGGCATGTAGCTGGGCCACGGGGGGGTGTGGATGCTCAGCGGCTGGGTCAGGTCGTACATCCTGGCCTTTTCCATGAATTTCATAAAGTCGTTAGGTTTCATTTGAGGGTCCTCCGGAGCTGCGGCCGGCCGCTAACGGGCGGGCTTTCTATAGCTAAATTCTAACAAATGCGGGGGGGGTATTCAATGCGGAGAGAAGCGGGCGCGGCGGGCCTGCGGCCGGGGCGGCGGGGCCCGGCAAAAGCGGCGCCGGCGGCCTCCGCTTACCGGCGTTTTAGTCGGAGTGGCCGGGGTAAAGTTTTTTGGCGCAGGCGGGGCAGAGCCCGTGGCTGAGGTTGACCTGGGGGACGTTGCGCTCTATATAGGTCTCCACTTTTTCCCACTGGCCTTCGCTGGTGCGTATCTTCTTGCAGCCCGAGCAGATGGGGAGCAGGGCGCGAAGCTCCGCCAGTTCGGAAATATCCTCTATGACCATAAGAGAATAGAGCTTGTCTTCGAAAGTGAAGGGAGAAACGGAGATCAGGGCCGGGATGTCGAGGGTTTTCTGCTCCGCCCGGATAGTAATGTCGGTTCGCTGGCGATAGACGTTCCTGCCGGAGAAAGCGGAGGCCACCGAGTTGCGCACGACGCAGCCGGCGCAATGCGGGCCGGAGCCGCAGCCGCCCGCCGCGTCCGCGGCATGGATGCAGTGCATGACGTCGCCGGCCTTGCCGCCGTAGATCTTCTCTCCGGAGAGCAGCCCCCGGGCGGCCTTGTTCCTGTAAAGGATGCGCACGTCCTCGTCGGTCACCAGCACCAGCGAAGGGATAGCGTCCAGGGCGTGCCGCATAAAGACCGCGCTGTCAAAAAGGCTGTCCATGGCTTTTACTTTATTTCGGCCTTAAGCTCCGCGAGCTTCGCGGGCAATTCCGCCAGCTTCCAGCGGGCGGCGCTCTTTTCCGCGCGCCGCTTGAACTCGCATTCGCCGTCGGCCAGCGTCTTGGTGCTGACCACGATGCGCCAGGGGAGGCCTATCAGGTCCGCGTCCTTGAACTTTACGCCGGGGCGTTCGTCGCGCTCGTCCCAGAGCGCGTCCATGCCCGCGGCCTTTATGGCCGCGTAAACCGAGGCCGAAGCGTCCGCCACCGCCTTATCCTCGCTCTCTATGCTGACCAGGGAGAATTCGAAAGGGGCTATGGCGGGAGGCCAGATTATGCCCCAGTCGTCGTGGCTGGCTTCTATGGCGGCGGCCACCGTGCGCGTGACGCCAATGCCGTAGCAGCCCATCACCATCGGCACCTCCTTCTGGTGCTCGTCGAGGAAGTTGCAGTTGAGGGATTTGGAATACTTGGTGCCCAGCTTGAAGGTCTGGCCGACTTCGATGCCGCGCTTGAAGCCCAGGGGTTTGGAGCATTTCGGGCAGAGGTCGCCGGCCGCCGCCACGTGGATATCGGCGAAAGCGTCCGGGGTATAGTCGCGGCCGACGTTGATGCCGGTGGAGTGGGTGTCGTTCTTGTTGGCTCCCGAGACGCCGTTGAAAACGTTCTTCAGCGCGTTGTCCGCTATCACCCTGGACAGCGGCTTGGTATCCTTGCCGGGCACGTATTTGTTCTTGATATCCACCGGGCCGGCGAAACCCGCGGGACAGCCGGCGATGGCCTCGTAAATATGCTCGGGAGCCTTCTCCAGTTCGGCCGCGCCCAGGAAGCGGCGCAGCTTGTTCTCGTTCAGCTCGTGGTCGCCGCGCACCAGCGCCATCACCGGCTGGCCGTCGGCCACGAAGAACAGGGTCTTGATGAACTGTTTAGGGTTCTTCTTGAGGAACCTGGCCACGTCCTCCACGGTATAGAGGCCGGGGGTGGGAACGTCCTTGGCCGCCTCCAGCTTGGACGGATCCGCCTGCCGGGCCGGGGCCTCCGCCACGTCGGCCTTCTCGGTATTGGCGGCGTAGCCGCAATCCGGGCAGAGGGCGATCTCGGCTTCGCCGGTGTCGGCTATGACCATGAATTCATGGGACTGGTTGCCGCCGATGGGGCCGCTGTCGGCCTCTACCGGCTTAAAGGAAAGGCCGCAGCGGGTGAAGATCCTCTCGTACGCGCTATAAAGGATGCCGTACCATTTCTGCGCGTCCTCGTCGGAGGCGTGGAAGGAGTAAGCGTCCTTCATCATGAACTCGCGCGACCGCATCACGCCGAAGCGGGGGCGGATCTCGTCGCGGAACTTCAGGCCGAACTGGTAGAGCATTATGGGCAGCTGCCGGTAGGAGCTGACGTCGCGGCGCACCATGTTGGTTATCACTTCTTCGGCCGTCGGCGCGAAACAGAACTCGGAATCCTTGCGGTCCGTGATGCGCAGCAGTTCCTTGCCGTAAACCTGCCAGCGGCCGGTCTCCATCCACAACTCCTTGGGCTGGATGACGGGCAGCCGCACTTCCAGGCCGTCCACGCGGTTCAGCTCGTCGCGCACGATCCCTTCCACTTTCTGCAGCACGCGCAGGCCCAGCGGCAGCCATTCGTAGATGCCGCTGGCCAGCTTGCGGATCATGCCGGCGCGGAACATCAGCTTTACCGACACGTTGTCGGCGTCCTGCGGGGCCTCGCGCAGCGTGGGGAGAAAATAATTGGAGAGTTTCATCGGGGCGTCCTTTGTAAATTATTTGGAATTTCTGATCTTGCGGATTACTTCGTTCACCCATTCCGATTCGTTGATAACTTTGATCTGTTTGCCTTTCTCTATCCAGACGCCGCGGCCTTTGCCGCCGGCCACGCCGAAATCGGCGGAGCGGGCCTCGCCCGGGCCGTTAACCACGCAGCCCATCACGGCGATCTTCATGCCTTCGGATTTTTTCAGCAGTTCCCGGTCGGAATAGATCCTGTCTTCCAGTTCGTGGATCACCTTGCCCACGTTCACCTGGCAGCGCCCGCAGGTGGGGCAGGAGACGAGGTCCGGCCCGTAGCGGCGCAGGCCCAGACTTTTGAGGATCTCGTAGGCCGCGCGCACCTGCATGGCGGGGTCCTCCGTCAGGGAAACGCGGATGGTGTCGCCTATGCCCTGAGACAGCAGCAGGCCTATGCCCAGGGAAGACTTCACCGTGCCGGCCAGAAAACTGCCGGCCTCGGTTACGCCCAGGTGCAGCGGGATGTCGGACTTGGAGGCGAACAGCGTGTTGGCCATCACGGTGCGCTCTATGTCGTCCGCTTTGAGCGACACCACGATGTCGCGGAAATCCAGGCGCTCGAGGATCCTGGCTTCGTCCAGGGCTTCCTTCACCATCTGTTTGGCCCAATCATAGGGCGTCCAGCGGGGCTTGCGGGCCTCTTTGAGCGCTTTAAGCGAACCGGCGTTAACGCCGATGCGGATGGGCACCCCGGCGGTTTTGCAGGCCTTCACCACTTCCTTCACCTTGTCCCGCTCGCCTATATTGCCGGGGTTGATCCGCACTTTGTCCACGCCCTGCCGCACGGCTTCCACGGCCAGACGCCAGTCGAAATGGATGTCGGCCACCAGCGGGATGGAGATCGCCTGCTTTATGCGGCCCAGGTTGAGCGCGGCTTCCATGTCCGGCACGGCTACGCGGATTATCTCGCAGCCGGCGGCTTCAAGGCGGCGTATCTGGTCGACGGTGGCTTTCAGATCGCGGGTGTCGGTATTGCACATCGACTGCACCGACACCGGGCTGGAACCGCCTATGGAGATGCGCCCCAGTTTTACCTTGCGGGTCTTGCGGGCTTTAGCGTGGCAGGCGCAGGCCATCTACTTATCCTGCGCGGCGGCGGCCGCGGCCTTCCTGGCGTCGCGGGAATTCTTTATGCGCATGATGTCGCTGTAAGTGGCGAACAGCAGGATGGTCAGGAGCAGAGCTATGCCCGCCCCGTTGACGTATTGCATGACCTTGGCGTTGAGCTTGCGCCGGGAGACGCCCTCGAACAGGAAGAGCACGGCGTGCCCGCCGTCCAGCAGGGGGATCGGCAGCAGGTTAAAAAAGCCCACGGCCACGGAGATCAGGCCTATCAGGAAGAAGAAGTCCGCCGCCCCGGTGTGCGCCGCCTTGCTGACGATGTTGACGATGCCTATGGGCCCGGCCAGGTCCGGCTTTTCCCGTTTGTAAATATTGGAAGCCAGGGTTTTCACCGTGAAGGCGGTCCAGTACCAGCACTGGTGCAGGCCCATGCCGAGGCCTTTCAGCAGCGGCACGCGGTTATACGCGATGCCGGGAGAAATGCCTATAACGCCGCGGTCCGCTCCCTCGGGAGCCTTGCGCGTCTTGATCTTGACCGAAGCCTCGGCCCCGGCGCGGACGTAGGTCACGGAAATTTCTTTCTCTATCTTATCGGAAATGCGCGTGGCCATGTCGGCCCAGGTAGCCACCCCGGCCCCGTCCACGGTAAGCAGCCGGTCGCCGGGCTTCAGGCCGGCGGTTTCGGCGGGGTAACCCTGCGTCAGGTCGCCTATCACCGGGTCATTGGAGGGAACGGGCTCGCCCACGAAAAGGATCACGCCCGAAAAAAGCGCGAAAGCCAGCAGGTAGTTCATCGCCGGTCCCGCCAGGACCACGCCCAGGCGGGTGTACCAGGGCTTCGAGAAATATTCGTCGGTGGCGCCGGAAACCTCGTCGATGTTCTCGCCGGCGGGCTTCACGTAGCCGCCCAGCGGCACGGCGCGGATGGAATAGCGGGTGGCGCCGCTGGTGCGGCCGTACAGCTCGGGCCCGAAGCCGAAGGAGAAGGCCTCCACTTTTATGCCCGACAGCTTGCAGACGATGAAATGTCCTAACTCGTGCAGGAAGATCACCAGGCCGAAAGTGAACAGGACCGCTACTATGGATATGATCATTTTTTTACCTCTTTTTAATACCGTCCGCCGTTGCCGCGGCTTTCTGCCGGGCCCAGCCGTCCGCTTCCACCGCGCCGGCCAGGGTCAGGGTTTCACGGGAATCCCCGCGGCAGGCGGCCAGCGTCTTTTCAACCACGGCCGGGATATCGGTGAACCGGAGTCTCCCGGCAATGAATTTTTCCACGGCCACTTCGTTGGCGGCGTTAAGCGCCGCCGGGTAGATACCGCCTTTCTTCGCCGCGTAGAGCGCGAGCTCCAGGCACGGGAAACGGCGGAAATCCGGCTTGAAGAAATCCAGGCGCGCCAACCTGAATAAATCCAGCGGCGCGGCCAGCGAGGGCGCCCGGTCCGGCCAGGTAAGCGCGTATTGGATGGGCAGCTTCATGTCGGGGTTGGAGAGCTGGGCCAGCACGGAACCGTCCCTGAATTCCACGCCGGAATGCACTACGGACTGCGGGTGGATCAGTATCTCTATTTTGGAGACGGGCAGGGAGAACAGGTTCTTTATCTCGATCGCCTCGAGCCCCTTGTTCATCAGCGTGGCGGAATCCACGGTTATCTTGGGGCCCATGGTCCAGCGCGGGTGCCTGAGGGCCTGCGCCGGAGTTACGCCGGCCAGCGTGCCCTTGCGCGCGTAGAACGGCCCGCCCGAGGCCGTAAGAAAGACGCGCGACAGCGCCGCGTCGTATGCGCCGGGCTTTATGGCGGCCAGGCACTGGAAGATGGCGGAGGGCTCGGAGTCCACGGGAATGATCCGCGCCTGCCAGCGGTGGGCCTCCTTCATGAGGAGCTCGCCGGCCATCACCATCGGCTCCTTGTTGGCCAGCGCTATATGCTTGGAGGCGCGTATCGCCGCCAGCAGCGGGGCGAAGCCCGCAGCGCCGGTCACGGCGTTAAGGACGATATCTGCTTCTTTCAGAGAGGAGAGCTCGACGAGGCCTTCCACGCCGGGGGAAAGGACCTTCGCCCCGCGCGGGGGGGAAGCCTTCAGTTCCTTCCAGGCGGCGTAATCGAAAACGGAAATATAAGCCGGCTTTACCGCGCGAGCCTGCTCGCGCAGGGCTTTAAGGTTGGAGTTGGCCGCCAGGCCCAGCACCCGCCAGCCTTTGCCGAGGTTCCTGACGGCTTTGAGGGCGTTGACGCCGATGGAGCCGGTAGACCCGAGTATGACCAGGTTCTTCATTTAGAGCGCGAACACCGCGTAGTAGTAGATCACGGGAGCGAGGAAAATATAGGAGTCGAAGCGGTCCAGGATGCCGCCGTGCCCGGGCAGCAGATTGGAGGAATCCTTGGCGCCGACGGCGCGCTTCAGCATGGACTCGGCGATATCGGAAACCTGTCCGAAGACGCCGATAAGCACGCCCGCCCCCACCGCGAAGAGCGGCGTGACCGTCCCGCCCGTCAGCTTGCTGATCCCCCAGGCCGTCAGTATCGCCGCGAGAAAGCCGGCGGCGGCGCCCTCCCAGGTCTTCTTGGGGCTGATGGAAGAAAGCTGGCGGCGGCCGAACGATTTGCCGAGGAAGTAGGCGGCGGTGTCCATGATCCAGACGGTGACGATAAGCAGCAGCGTCAGGTGCAGCCCGGCGGGGCGCAGGCCGCGGATGGCTACCAGGTGGAACAGGCACCAGGAGATCATGAAGATCCCCAGCAGCGTAAGGCCGATGCGTTCCAGGTATTTCTTGGCCGAGAAAAGTTCGTAGCTCATAACGCCTATGACCGTAAGCGCGATGACGAAGCCGGTAAAATTATCTCCGCCCGCCTGGGCCGCCGAGTAGCGGTCGAAATAGAGCGCCGCCGGCAGCAGCAGGCCGAAGAGATAGAGCATGGGCGCCTGCACGGGTTTCGCGCCGAGTTTCATGAGCGTGGCGAACTCGTAGAGGGAGAGCGCGATTATCGTGAACACGAAAACCGCGTAGGCCGGGCCCCCGGCGCGGATAAGCAGCAGCACTACCGGGATGCCGAATAAAGCCGTCAAGACCCTGGGGAGAAGCATAGTTAGGTTCCTTTCCTTCTGTCTCGCGCCTGGTAGTCCAGCAGCGCGCTTATAAATTCTTTTTCGCGGAAATCCGGCCAAAGCGTATCGGTCACGTAAAATTCGGAATAGGCGGCCTGCCACAGCAGGAAATTGGAGACGCGCATCTCCCCCGAGGTACGGATGATCAGGTCGGGGTCGGGCAGGGAGGGGGAATACAGCAGCGCCGAGAAGGCGGCCTCGTCCAGTTTCTTCGAGCCGGAGGCCAGGGCCTTGTTAACGGCGTCTATTATCTCCTGGCGCCCGCCGTAATTAAGGGCGATGTTAAGCACCATGCCGTCGTTGTCCCGAAGGCTCTCCTCGGCCGCCAACAGGGGGCCGCGCGCGAGCCTGGGGAGCTCATCCAGGCGGCCGCTGAACATAAGCCGGATATTCTCCCTGGCCAGTTCTCCGACGTACTCTGTTATGGTCTTTTTCAGCAGGAACATCAGCGCGCTTACTTCCAGCTTGGAACGGCGCCAGTTTTCCGTGGAAAAGGCGTAGATGGTAAGGGCCTTAAGGCCGGCACGGCTGGCGGCGCGCACTACGTCGTGCACGGAGTCGACGCCGGCCTTGTGGCCCGAAACCGCCGGCAGGCCGCGCTTCCTGGCCCAGCGCCGGTTGCCGTCCATGATGATCGCTACATGGGCGGGCAGGCGGGCTGGGTCGAGGGTCGCGGTTTTGGGCATCGGTGGTCGTTCGGCGGAGAAGTTCCCCGCCGGGCTCAGATGGTCATCAGATCTTTTTCTTTGGCCGCGACGATGTCGTCCACGTTCTTGGAATAGGTGTCCGTGATCTTCTGGATGTCGTTCTCGTAGCGCTCGCGCTCGTCCTCGGAAACTTCGCCGGCCTTCTGGGCCTTCTTGATCTGCTCGAGGGCGTCGCGGCGGACGTTGCGGACCTGTACGCGGGAATCCTCTCCCATGCTGTGCACCACTTTGACCATCTTCTTGCGCTGGTCTTCGGTCATCGGCGGCAGGCTGATACGGATAACCCCGCCGTTGCGCGAGGGGGAGGAACCAAAATCCATTTTCATCAGCTCGGCTTCCACCGCGTCCACGGCGCCCGCGTCCCAGGGGCGGACTTCTATGGTGCGGGCCTCGGGAATGGAGATAGCGGCTACCTGCTTCAGGGGCACCCTGGAGCCGTAATATTCCACGGAGACCGCGTCGAGCAGCTGGGGGTTGGCCCTGCCGGTGCGCAGCGAAGTAAGCTCGCGCTTCAATTTATCGACTTTCTCCATCATCTCCATCTCGGAGCCGGAAATAACGTCATTAATAGAAGAACCTGCCATAAAACGCCCTCCTGTGCCTATTGCGGGCCTCTGCCCGCTCAATGTAATTATATTATATTTATGAAAAACGCGGGGATAAGAAAAGGGAAAAAAAGCGGGGGAGCGGCTGTCAGCCGGGGGAGACGGCGTCTTCCACCAGCTCGCAGATTATGTGGGCCGCCAGGATGTGCATTTCCTGCACCCGGGGGGTATCGGTTTCAGGGGCGAGGAAAGCCAGGCCGCAGTGCTTGAGCGCGGGCCCGCCGTTCTTCCCGAAAAAACCTATTACGGTCATACCCGTTTCCCGGGCCTTGATGACGGCGTTGAGGATGTTGGGGCTGGAGCCGGAAGTGGAAATAGCCAGCAGCAGGTCGCCGGGCCGGCCCAGCGCCTCCACCTGGCGCTCGAAGACCCGCTCAAAGCCGTAATCGTTGCCCAGGCAGGTAAGGACGGAGGTATCGGCGGTCAGGGCCACGGCCGCGATGGCGCGCCGCTCCTTTTTAAAACGGCCAACCAGCTCCCCGGCTATGTGCTGGGAATCGGAGGCCGAGCCCCCGTTGCCGCAGACCAGTATTTTCCCGCCGGCCAGCGCCGTTCTGACCAGCGCCTCCGCTATGGCCCGGAGGGCGGACGGGTCGGCCGCCAGCGCGGCCGCGGCGGCCTGGTGTCTCTTGATAGCGGAGGAGATCTTGTCTTCCATGGCGAACCTCAGGAGTGCTTTATCAGTGTGCCGACTTTTTCGCCGGACAGGGCTTTGCGGATATTCCCCGCGGTGTGCAGGTTGAAAACCAGGATAGGGATGTTGTTCTCCATGCACAGCGTAAGCGCGCTGGCGTCCATGAACTTAAGCCCCTTGCTGATGGCGGACATGTAGGTGATGTCCTTGATAAGCTTCGCCTTCGGGTCCTTCTTGGGATCGCCGGTGTAAACGCCGTCCACCTGCGTGGCTTTGAAGATCACGTCGGCGTTTATCTCGGCCGCGCGCAGCGCCGCGGCGGTGTCGGTGGTAAAGTAGGGGTTGCCGCTGCCGCCCGCGAAAATGACCACGCGGTCCTTTTCCAGGTGGCGCATGGCGCGCCGGCGGATGAAAGGCTCGGCCAGGCGGGAGATCTCTATGGCGGTCTGCACGCGCGTGGAAACGCCCTCGTGCTCGAGCGCGGACTGCAGCGCCATCGCGTTGATGATGGTGGCCAGCATGCCCATATTGTCGGAGGTGACCCGGTCTATCATGCCGTGGCCGTCGCGCGCGCCGCGCCAGATATTGCCGCCGCCGATAACGATGGCCAGGCGCGTACCCTTGCGCATGCCTTTGGCGATCTCTTTGGCGATGTAGGTCAGGGAGGAAGGACTGATCGAGCGGCTGTCGCCGGGAGTTCCCAGGGCTTCGCCGGAGAGTTTCAGAAGGACACGCTTGTACATAAACCTCCTAAAGGTACGCCGCCGGGGCCTTTGCGGGCCCGCGGCGGCGGTTGCTCGGTGTTACTCTATGCCGACCAGGAAACAATTGAAGCGCGTAACGGCGACGTTGCCGCCAAGTTTGGCGCCCAGGTTCTTTACGGCCTGGCTGACGCTCAGCTTGGTGTCGCGGATGGTGGCCTGCTCGAGCAGGCAGGACTCCTGGAAGAACTTGTTGACGCGGCCTTCCAGCATCTTCTCGATCGCTTCGGGGGCCTTGGCCTTGAAGGGCTTGCCGGTCTCCAAAGACAGCGCCTTGGCGTCGATCTCGTCCTTCTCCATCTTGGCGCGGTAGATCTCGCGCTCTTTCGCGACGACGTCCGCGGACACTTCCTCGCGCTTGAGGAACTTGGGGCTCATCGCCACGCTCTGCATGGCCAGTTCCTTGGCGAGGGCCTGCAGCTCGGTTTTGGCGGCGGCGAGATCGCCGTCGAAAGAAAGCTCCACGATGGCGCCTTTGCGGTTGTCGGAGTGGATGTAATAATTGGCCACGGTGCCGGCAGCGGAGTAGACCACGCCGCGGCGAATCTGCATGTTCTCGCCCATTTTTATGGCCAGGGCCTGCAGGCGCTCTTTGGCCTTTTCGCTCTCAGCGGGATTGGCCAGCGAAGCGTCGGAAAGCATCTCCGCGGCGAGGGCCGAGGCGAAGCCGGTGACGTCCGGGTTCTTGGCCACGAAATCGGTTTCGCAGTTTATTTCTACAAGGGAAAGGGTCTTGCCGTCGGCGGAGGCGTTAGCCGTCACGACGCCTTCCTTCATGGCGCGGTCGGCGCGCTTGGCCAGGCCCGCCAGGCCCTTCTTGCGAAGAAGATCCACTGCCTTGGCTATATCGCCGCCGGTCTCGGTAAGAGCGCCCTTGCAGGCCATCATGCCCGCGCCGGTCTGCGCCCTGAGTGTCATTACCTGTTCGCTGGTGATTGCTGCCATAATTCGTGTCTCCTTAAGTGAGTTAAGAAAAAGGGGCGCCGGCGTTCACAGCCCGCGCCCCCGAATTCAAAAAAAGAATTACTCTTCGGTTCTGACGGGCTCTTCGGCGGGGACTTCCTCGCCGACGGGCTGCCCCATGGCGGCCTGCATTTCGGGAGAGACGCCTTCTTCTCCGGCGGGCACCCCGGCGGCTTCCTGGGCCTGCTGGTGGGCGGCGGCCTTCTCAGCCTCCGCTTCGGCGCGGCCGTCTATCACGGCGTCCGCCATGGTGGCGCAGAAAAGCCTGATGGAGCGGGCGGCGTCGTCGTTGCCGGGGATGGGCCAATCGAGCTGGTCGGGGTCGCAGTTGGTGTCGCAGACGCCGACGATGGGGATCTTGAGCTTGTGGGCTTCCTTGAGGGCGTTGGCTTCATTGACGGGGTCCACGATGAAGACGATGTCCGGCAGGTTGCGCAGGTTGCGGATGCCGCTAAGGAGCTTGACCAGGCGGGCCTTCTCTTTGCTCAGGCGGGAAACCTCTTTCTTGGACATGACCCGGAACAGGCCGTCCGTTTCGAATTTTTCAAGTTCTTCCAGGCGCTTGAGGGACTTGCGCAGCGTTTCGAAGTTGGTGAGCGTGCCGCCCAGCCACTTTTCGTGCACGCAGGAAACTTCGGCGCGGACGGCTTCCTCGCGGATTATTTCCTTGGCCTGTTTCTTAGTGCCGACAAAAAGGAAAGTCTTGCCCTGTTTGGCGCAGTCTTTCACGAAGGTATAAGCCTTCTTTATTTCTTTTACGGTCTTCTGCAAATCCAGGATGTGGATGCCGTTGCGCTCGCCGAATATGTAGCGGGCCATCTTGGGGTTCCACCTGTAGGTCTGGTGACCGAAATGTACGCCGGCTTCCAACATGCTTTTCATTGATACGTTTAACATTTTTACTGTCCTCCGTGTGTTTTGACTATGATCGTTTCTTTTCCCGCCCTCCAGGAGCAGGATTTCAACGTTCTTATAATATCATAATCAGGCGGGCCGTTTCAACGGGGCGCGCGCTCTTTTACACGGGGGCGGCATATTTCCTATAATGTCCTTCGCGACCATGAAAATAGCTATAGCACAGATAAATCCCAAAGTGGGGGACATCGCAGGCAACGCAGCGCTGGTGGAAGCCTTCGCGCGCCGCGCCGAGGCTTTGGGCGCGGACCTGGCCGTGTTCCCGGAGCTCGCGCTGACCGGCTACCCGCCCCTGGACCTGGTGGAAAACAAGGATTTCATAGACGAGAACCTGCGCGCGCTCAAGCGCCTGGCGGAACTGAAGCTGAAGGTCGCGCTGGCCGTGGGCTTCGTGGACAGGAACCCGGCCGCGAAAGGCAAGGCCCTGCTGAACTCGATAGCCCTGCTGCACGGCGGCCGGGTGGCCGCCAGGCGGGCCAAATCCCTGCTGCCGGCCTACGATATTTTCGACGAAGCCCGCTATTTCGAACCCGCGGCGGAGAACCGCCCGCTGAAATTTAAAGGCGCGCTGATCGGGCTTACGATCTGCGAAGACATCTGGGCCCGAACGGCGCTGCTGCCCAGCCGCCTGCTATACCGCAACAACCCGGTAAAGACACTGTGCGGGGCCCGGGCGTCCATAGTCATCAACATCTCGGCTTCGCCTTTCTACCGCGGCAAGGGCGCCAAACGCCGCGCCATCCTCTCCGGGCTGGCGAAAAAGATGCGGGCGCACATAATTTACGTGAACCAGGCCGGGGCCAACGACGAGCTCATCTTCGACGGCAACAGCTTCGCCCTCTCGCCCGCGGGCCGGATCACCGCCCGCGCCGCCGCCTTCGGCGAAGACCTGGTCCTGGTGGACACCGACGCCCCCGCGGCCGCCGCCGCGGCCCCGCAGGACGAGACCGCCGAGATACGCGCCGCCCTGACGCTGGGGATCCGAGACTATTTCCGCAAACTGGGGTTCAAGCACGCCGTGCTCGGGCTGAGCGGCGGCATAGATTCCGCCGTAGTGGCCGCGCTGGCCGCCGACGCCCTCGGCCCGGGCAACGTAACGGGCGTGCTGATGCCTTCCGAATACACCTCCGCGCAAAGCGGGACCGACGCCCTGAAGATCGCCCGCAACCTCGGCATAAACACCAGGACCGTGCCGATAAAGAATATTTACAAGGCCTTCCTCGGTGAGCTGGGCGCCGGCGGCCCCGGGAAAGAGGTTTCGCTTACGATGCAGAACCTGCAGGCGCGCTCGCGCGGCAGCATCCTGATGGCGCTGGCGAACGCCAATAATTGGCTGGCCCTGACCACCGGCAATAAATCGGAGATCGCCATCGGCTACTGCACCCTTTACGGCGACACCGCCGGGGCCCTCGCCCCCATCGCCGACCTGTTCAAGACCGAGGTTTACCGGCTGGCGGCCCATTTCAACCTGGGGGGGGAAGTGATCCCGCAAGCCGTGATCGAGCGGCCGCCCACCGCGGAACTGAAACCCGGACAGAAGGACCAGGACGACCTGCCGCCCTACGCCGAGCTCGACGAGATAATCCGGCTTTACCTGGAGGAGAACCGCGGGCCCGCGGAGATCATCCGACGCGGCTTCGGGCGGGACCTGGTGCTCTCCGTGCTCAGGCGCGTGGAGGCCAACGAATATAAACGAAAGCAGCTCCCAATCGGCCTCAAGGTCACCGAAAAGTCCTTCGGTTACGGCAGGAGAATGCCGATAGTAAAGACCACCGGCTTTATAAAGTAGCAGATGCACAAGAAACTCCCCATCCTCGCCCTGGCCCTCGCTTTTTTATGCGCGGCCGCCCAGGCCCAGCCGCCTAAAAAACGCAAGCTGGTGAAACCCGGCCCCAAAGCCAAGGAAGAACTGGTAAAGCGGGAACCCAGGACCAAGGAAGACATCCTTAAAACAGTGGACCGCCCCGTCCCGAAAGACGGCCTGCTGGCCAGGATCCTCAGCGCCATCACCATAGATACCCCCAACGGGCCCATAATCCCTTTCCCGGTAGTGGATTCCAGCAAGGACCTCGGCCCCAGTTTCGGCATCATGCCGGTGATAGCCATCAGGGACAGGAAGACCAACGATATCAAGTCGGTCATCGTCCCGTCCGCCAACTACAACCAGAACCTGCGCACCACGCTCACTTACCGGCACTACATTTTTCCCGACGAAAAACGCTATTTCATCCTGCGCGCCTCGCGCTCGGAACGCGTGGAGCGGGAGCTGATGAGCTATTACTACACCCCAAACGTCTTTTCCTCCGACTTCCGCTTCAGCCTGGAGGCCAAACACTGGGTCACGGGCAAACCCTCGTTCTACGGCCTGGGCATAAACTCCAAACGGGGCGACAAAGCCAACTACTCACTGCAGATGACCGGAGAAGAGATCATCCTGGACGTCCCGCTGATAAAGAACCTGTTCTTGAACTTCAACCATTCTTTTTTCGCCAAGCGCATAGGACCGGGGCCGGTGGACAACGGGCAGGTAAAAGAACTCTTCCCGGAATTCTACCCGGCCGCGGCCGAGGCGCACAACTTCCACACCAACCGGTTCTCCCTGGTTTACGACGACACCGACCACCCTTTTCTGCCCAAGATAGGCACCTACGCCAGCGCGTCGGTGCTCTACTCGAACAAAGCGCTCGGCTCGGATTACGAATACCGCACCTACTCGTTCCAGGCCAAGAACTACTATAACTATAAGGAAGAGGGCCGCTTTGTAACGGCGGTGCACTACCTGCTGCAGTTTCAGAAGGGCGACACCCTGCCGTTCTTCGCCATGCCGCAGCTGGGGGAAAGCACGGGCATGCGCATGGCCGGCGACGGCCGCTTCACCGACCGCGGCAAGTTCGTGTTCACCATAGAGGAGCGGATCACCCTTTCCAAGACCCCTTTCTACA
This sequence comes from Elusimicrobia bacterium GWA2_61_42, assembly GCA_001799615.1. Classification (GTDB taxonomy): domain Bacteria; phylum Elusimicrobiota; class Elusimicrobia; order Elusimicrobiales; family UBA9959; genus UBA9959. The sequence goes on from MGTU01000008.1 coordinate 199,360, forward strand.
AATTCATCAGCGAAACCGAGATCGCGCCCTTCCTGGACGTGGGAACGGTGTTCTCCAAAGTTTCCGGCTTCCGGGCGCGGGACCTGAAATACGGACCCGGCATTTCCGCGCGGCTGGTCATCAGGCCGCAGCTGGTGGCCACGGTAGACCTGGCCTACGGCTCCGAAGGCACCAACGCCATCATCCGCATAGGCTATCCTTTCTAATAAAAAAAGTCCCGGCAGGGATTTCCCTGCCGGGCCTTACTGCCAGTTCCCGCCTACTGCAGCTGGGACAGGTCGGCGATCCCCTCGAACAGGTTCACCAGCGACTTTATGAGGTTCAGCCTGTTGTCCCGCACTTTCGGGTCCTCGGCCATCACCATCACCTTCTCAAAGAAATTATCCAGGCTGCTTTTGATCGAAAGCAGCTCGGAAAGCCCTTTGGCGTAATCGCGGCCGGCCACGTGGGCCGCCAGCCGGCCGGACAGCGCCTTTATGCCGCCGTAAAGGGCCCGCTCCTCGTCCTGTTTGAACGAATTCTCGTCGGGGGTGCCGCTGAGCGGCAGCTTGGCCTGGCGCAGGATGTTCTTGGCGCGCTTGAACGCCATAGCTATGCCGGCGAAGTCGGGGTTGCCGCGCAGCGCGTTTATATCGCGGACCCGGTCGCGGCAGTCCAGCAGGTCGCCGCCGGCCAGGAAGAAGTCCCGCACGGCCTTGGCCTCGTCGAACCGGTAGCCGGCTTCCGTAAAGACCGCCTCGGCCCGCTGCCAGATAAAGTCCAGCAGGGGCTCGACGGCCCTGGAAGCGGCGGCGGGGGGCAGCCCCGCGAACGCGGCGCTTACGGCTTCCTTCAGGTTTATCGTGAGGCCGTTCTCCAGGATAATGCGCACCAGGCCGAGGGCCTGGCGGCGCAGGCCGTGCGGGTCCTCGCTGCCGGAAGGGATAAGGCCCAGCGCGAAATCGGAAGCCAGCGTATCCAGCTTGCCGGCCAAAGACACCAGGGCGCCCTCTTTTGAGGAAGGCAGGGGGGACTTGGCCGACACCGGCCAGTAGAATTCGCCGACCGCGCGGGAAGCCCTTTCGCTCATGCCCGAATTCTTCGCGTAATAGTAGCCCATCACGCCCTGCAGCTCGGTGAATTCCCGGACCAGGTTGGTGGTCAGGTCTGAATACACGTGGGCCGCGGCGGCCGCGACTTCTTCCTTATTAACGGCGGCGCCGCAATTCCCGCAAAGCCAGGCGGCCAGTTTCTCCACGCGGGCGGTCTTGTCGGCCATGGTGCCCAGCTTTGCCTGGAAGGTTACGGCCCCGAGCTTGTCCTTGAAGTCGGACAGGGGGACGGCCAGGTCGCGGGTATAGAAGAAGATCGCGTCGCGGAAGCGGGCCTCCAGCACGTTCTTGAAACCCTCTTCGACGTTGCGCTGGCCCTTGGACACGCCGTCGCGGATGCCGACGAAGTAGGGCTGCAGCGTCCCGGCGGCGTTCGCCACGGTGAAGAACTTCAGCTGTTTCTTCATGACCAGATGCACGAGCTCGGGCGGCAGCTTGAGGAAATCCTGGGAATAGCCGTCCACCACGCAGACGGGGTATTCGACCAGGTAAAGGTTCTCGCTGAGCAGCTCGGGGTCGGCCTCCACCTCGAGCTTCATGCGCTTCGACAGGCGCTCTATCTCGCGGCGGAGGGCCTCCAGCCGGTCGGCGTCTTTGACTATCACGTTGGCGTGCTCCAGCGCCTTGAAATATTTTTCGGCCGAAGCGATCTTGAGCGGGCGGGACCCCTTGGCGCTCAGGCCCACGGTAACGCGCCCGGACTTTACGCCGGCCACGCTGAAGGCGACGGGCTTGTCGCCGTAAAGGGCCAGCAGGCTGCGGATCGGCCGCGCGAAACGGAAACGGCTGGCTTCCCAGACCATGTTCTTGGGGAACTGCAGCCTGGCGACGGCCTTCGGGAAGAGCTCGGCCAGCGCCTTCACGGCCGGGCGCCCGGGAACCTTCGATTCAAAAACGAGGACCTCTCCCTTGTTGGGCACCGTCTCCACGCCGAGCTTATCGGGTGTAGTGCCGCGCGCACGGGCGAAGCCCGCGGCCTGGGGGGTAAAATTGCCGGCGGCGTCCCTGAGCAGGCGGGCCGCCGGGCCGTAAGCCTTCTGCGTCCTCTCCTCGGTTTTGGAAGGGACGCCGGAAATGTAAAGCACCAGGCGCTTGTAAGTGCCGCAGGCCTCTATCCCTTCGCAGGGCAGGTTGGCCTCGGCCAGCAGTTCGGCGGCGTATTTTTTAAGCTGTTCCTCGGCGGAGGTGACGAACCGGGCCGGGATGTTCTCAATGCGGACCTCAAGCAGGGCGTCTCTCTTAAGCATTGGTTTTCTCCTTCTTTTCGGAAGGCTCGTTTATCTCCACGTAGGCCGAGGCGCAGGCCTTGGCGATGTCGCGGATGCGCTTTATCAGCACCGCGCGCTCCGAGACCGAGATGGCGCCGCGGGCGTCGAGCAGGTTAAAATTCTGGGAACACTTCATCACCAGGTCGAAGGCGGGCAGGTAATAGCCCTTGGCCGCCAGGCCGCGGACCTCCTTCTCCCAATGGTCGAAATTAAAGCGCAGGTTCTCCACGTCGGCTTCCTCGAAGTTGTAATGGGAGAACTGCTCCTCTATTCCTTTGTGCACTTCCCCGTAGGTCAGGCGGTCGGTCCACATGATATCGTAAATGCGCTTTTTCTTCTGGACGAACATGGCCAGGCGCTCCAGGCCGTAGGTGATCTCCACGGAGATGGGGTTAAGCTCGTAGGAAGCCATCTGCTGGAAATAAGTGAACTGCGTCACTTCCATGCCGTCGAGCCATACTTCCCAGCCCACGCCGGAGGCGCCCAGGGTGGGGGATTCCCAGTCGTCCTCTATCCAGCGGATGTCGTGCTCGGCGTGGTCTATGCCGACGGCCTTCAGGGAATTAAGGTAAACCTGCTGGATGTCGGCGAGCGGCGGTTTTATCACGACCTGGTACTGGTAATACTTGCCCAGCCGGTTGGGGTTCTGCCCGAAGCGGCCGTCGCCGGGGCGGCGGCACGGCTCGACGTAAGCCACGCTGTTGGGTTTAGAGGTGAGCGAACCGAAAAAGGTGGCGGGGTTGAAGGTGCCCGCGCCTTTCTCCAGGTCGTAGGGCTGGATGACAGCGCAGCCCTGCCTGGCCCAGTACTGGTTAAGCTTGGAAATTATGTCCTGGAAATTCACCGTTGCCTCCGGAGGCCGCGCTGGGCCTGAATATTTTAACTATTATACCTTACTGCGGGGCGGGGCATGGAGCCCCGCGGCTCATTTGACGAAAGCCAGCGTGCGCAGGTCTATGCCGATGTGTTCGCTGAAGAACCTGGAGAACAGCCCGTCGATAAATTTCGCCGAAGCCGCGTCTTCTGGCAGTTCCCTGACCTCGTCCCAGGAACCGCCGTGCAGGGTTTCCCAGAAAGCGGCCTCCGGCCCCGCCGCCGTTTCCCTGAAGCCGAACCCGGCCAGCTCGAGCGCGCGCAGCGTGAACGCCTGGCGCAGCCAGAACGAGCAGCCGCCGGCGTCCAGGTCCGCCAGCGCCCCGAGGAGCAGGTCGTATTTCTCGGGGGAGGGGCTCTGCGCCGGCGTCAGCCTGTTGACCACCTCGCAGTAATGCATGGCCAGGTAAAGCCGCTCCAGCTCCGTCCTGATGCCGCCGAAAACGCACAGCGTCCTGCCGCCGGTGCAGACGGGAAAATTGGACCCCTTCTTGAGATAGAACCGGTAGTCGCCCCACGTGACGGCCTCGCTGAGGGCCCGCAGTTTGCCGCGCGCCAGGCGCACGCTCTTGAAGTTGACCTCCAGCTTGCCGTGTTCCAGCGTGAACACGGTCACTATCCGGTCGTTCTCCCGCAGCGGCCGCCGCTGCAGCACTATCCCGTAGTCGCAAAAAATCATGATTACATTTTACTAAACATACAGCCGGGGCCGCTTTCTTTTGCAATTCACCGGGTTTATTTATATAATTAGAACACTATGCTACCTACATACAGACCAAACGTCCGGAAACGGGCAAAACATATCGGCTTCCGTGCAAAGATGAAAACAGCGGGAGGCAGGAAAACCCTCGCCCGCAGGCGCGCCAAAGGCCGCTGGCAGTTAATACCCATAAAACCCGCGTAAACGGCTCGGCCGTGCGGGTTTAAACAGTGAAAAAGTTCGCCTTTTCAAGAGCTTCACGCCTGCGCCTCAAAAGAGAGTTCGAGGCAGTTTTCGACGCCGGAAGGAAAACAGTCACCCGGGACCTCGTGTCCTGGAACCGTCCGACCGGCGATAAAGAAAAAAAACTGGGCCTCATGGTCTCTAAAAAGATCGGCGGCGCCGTGGAGCGGAACAGGTTAAAAAGGCTTCTAAGAGAAGCATTCAGGCTGACGGTCAGCGAGTTAAAGGAAGGCACGCGCCTTATCATCTACCCCAAAGCGGGCTGCGCCGTGAAAAATCTGGCACAGGCCCGCGTCGCGCTGGAAGACCTCCGGCGCAGGGCGCGCCTTAACGATGACGGTAAATAAAACCGGCACAAGAAATCTTAAATCACTGGCGCTGCTCACGCTGCGCTCGGCATACAGGACTATCAGGCCGGCCCTAGGGCCCGGAACCTGCAGGTTTCAGCCGTCCTGTTCCGAGTACGCGTTCCACGCGCTGGATAAACACGGGATTTTAAAAGGGACGAGGCTGGCCGCAAGCCGCCTCTCCCGTTGTCGTCCTTTCTCTCCTGGCGGTTTCGACCCGGTGCCCTGACTCTACAAGAAGCCTTCCGCGGTCGCGGGAGGTTAAATGCAGAAGAATCTTATTCTCGCAGTAGTCCTGTCCTCGCTGGTTTATATCGGCTGGTACTCCTTTATGGAGAAAAAGATCCAGCCCCCAAAAACCCAGCAGACCCAGACCGCGGCCCAGCCGCAGCAAGACCGGCCGGCAGGCGCCCCCGTGGCGCAGGCGGAACCGGCCGCGCTGCCGGAGAACTGGAAGAGCGGCGCCGTCACCATAAAGGCCGGCAAAGCCGAATACTCCTTCAACCCGGCCGCCGCCTCCCTGGCCAGCGCGGTCTACGAAGGCCCCGTCGCCCCGGTCGAACTCATCCCGGACCCCGCGCGCGGCTTCTTCTCCACCACGCTGCCCGCCGCCTTCAGCCTCAAGAACAAGACCTCCGACTCGGTGGAATTCTCCGCCAGGGCGGGGGAGCTGCAGTTCACCAAGAAATTCACCTTCTCTCCCGACAACGGCCTGAACACCCTGCAGATCACCGCCTCCAACGTCTCGGGCAGAACCCAGACGCTCGGCCAGTGGGAACTGCGCGTGGGCCCGGGGCTCAACACGGTCAAGAGCGAGATGAAAGAGAACGCCGGCGAACTGAAAGCCCAGTACACTTTCACGGAAGAAGGAAGAAAGCACCCCACTCTTAAGGAGCTTAAGGACGAAGCCGCCCAGCACGACTGGGTCTGGACCGGGATGAACAACCGCTATTTTCTGGCGGCCCTCGTCGGCGGCAATTTCCAGGGAACGCGCCCCGTCAGGCGCCTGGAGAAAGTAGGGGAAGAAGAGAAAACCCCCGGCCTGGTGGTACCGGTGCCCGCCGCCGACCTCAAGCCCGGAGAAAAGCGCACCTGGGAAACCCGGTTCTACCTCGGCCCCAAGGACTACGCCCGGCTGCAGAAGCTCGGCCTGGGGCTGGACCGCTCGGTGGACTTCGGCTTCTTCGCGCCGCTGGCGAAACTCGCCAACTCCTCGCTGGTCTACTTCCACAAGGTCACCGGCAACTACGGCCTGGCCATCATCATACTCAGCGTCATCATCCAGCTGCTGCTGACCCCGCTCAGCTACAAGAGCTTCAAGGCCATGGCGGTGATGAAAAAAATACAGCCCGAGATGCAGGCCATACAGAAAAAATACAAGGAAGACCCCAAACGCATGAACGCCGAGGTCATGGACCTCTACAAGCGCCACGGGACCAACCCGCTGGGCGGCTGCCTGCCCATGCTGCTGCAGATCCCGGTCTTCTTCGCGCTGTTCACGGCGCTGCGCAATTCCTGGGACCTGCACGGGGCGGTGTTCGTTTTCTGGATCAAGGACCTGTCCGCGAAAGACCCCTTCTACGTAATGCCCCTGGTGATGGGCGGCATCATGTTCCTGCAGCAGCACCTGAGCCCGCAGACCACGGACCCGTCGCAGGCGACGATGATGAAGTTCATGCCGGTGATCTTCACCTTCATGTTCCTGACCTTCCCGTCGGGCCTGGTGCTTTACTGGCTGATCAACAGCACGTGGGGCTTCGCGCAGACCATGTACCTGCAGAAGAAGATGGGCTAAGATTTTTTTAACTGAAAGACTAGGAGACATCCAAATGAGAGAGACAAAGACAGAAGCGAAAACGATACAGGACGCGGTCGAAAAAGGCCTTACGGAAATGGGCCTTCGGCGCGACCAGGTGGAAGTAGTGGTGGTAAGCGAAGGCACAAGGGGATTCCTCGGCATAGGCGCGAAGAAAGCCTGCGTTATTTTAAGGGAAAAGCGCTGGACCAGCGGACGCGGCGACGAACAGCCCCGCGAGAGCCGCGGCGGCGGTCGCGGCGGCAGTCGCGGCCCCAGGCGCGACGGCAGAGGCGGGGGACCCAGGCGCGAAAGCAGCCGTTCCTCCTCTTCTTCTTCAGCCGCTCCCAGGCGCCCCGGCCGTTACGGTTACGAAGACGCCAGGCTGCCCCCGCCGGAAGAATCCCGCGGCGCGTCGGAAGGACACTACGGAGAGAACAGGCGCCCCTCGCGCGAAGACCGCCCCAGGATGGAGCGCGCGTACAAAGAGGAGCCCCTCGGCGCGGACTATATAGCCATACAGCCCCCGCAGGACCCGGTTGAGCACGCCAAGACGGCGCTGCTGAAAATGGTGACGCTGATGGGCATGGAGGCCACCGTTACGGAGGCCCGCCTGGACGCCGCCGAGAACCTGCTGTTCATCCGCTTCGACTGCGCCGACTCCTCGGCGTTCACCGAAGAGAACGGCCGCGGCCTGCAGGCCCTGCAGTTCGTGCTGAACTCCATAGTGAGCCGCAAGCGCGAGCCGCACCTGGCCCTCCGCCTCGACACCGGCGGCTACTGGGACAGCAAGGAGAAAGAGATCTCCGCCCGCGTGGAAGAAGCCGTCAACGACGTGCGGACCAACAACAGGCCCAACAGGCTCGACCCCATGCCCGCCTCGATCCGCAAGATCGTGCACAACCTGATAAAGACGAAGTACCCCGATATGGAGACCGTCTCCGAGGGCGAAGGCCGCTGGCGCAAGGTGGTTATCCGCAAAGTGGAAACCAGCCAGCCCGCCGGGCAGCTGCCCGTTGAGCAGACTGTCGAGCAGCCTGTCGAGCAGCCTGTCGAGCAGCCGGCCGAACAGCCGGTAGAACGGCCCGTTGAGCAGCCGGCGCAGCAGCACGCTGAAGCCGAAGCGCAGCCGGCTGAACAGACGACCGAGCAGAAGTAAGAACTTCGTCGGCCGCATCGGCGTGACTGCGCTTGCGCTGTCACGCCGTTCGTTTTTCAGGTTATACATGAAACTGCCCGAGACCAGCGACACCATAGTAGCCCAGGCCACCCCGCCGGGGGCGGGGGCCTTGGCGGTAATACGCCTCTCCGGGCCCCAAGCCTTCGGGGCGGCGGCTTCTTTCCTTTCCCCGGTCCCGGCCGAGCCGGTGCACAGGGCCGCCAGGATGCTGGCGGTAAAAGACGGCGCCCGCCTCGTGGACAGGGCGGTGGCGGTGTTCTACCGGGGCCCCGCCAGCTACACCGGGCAGGACACCGTGGAAATTTCCTGCCACGGCTCTCCTTATATAATACGGACCATAATGAACCTGGCTTTGCGCGCGGGCGCCAGGCCGGCGGGGCCGGGAGAATTTACGCTCAGGGCCTTCCTTAACGGCAAACTGGACCTGGTCCAGGCCGAAGCCGTAGGAGAACTGATAGCCGCGGGGTCGGCGGAAGCCCACCGCGCCGCCATAACCCAGGTGGAAGGGGGAGTTTCGGAAAGGGTACGCGGCATAAAGACGGCCCTGGTCTCGCTGCTGGCGGAACTGGAAGCCCGCCTGGACGATTCCTACGAGGAGATCCCCGCCCTTAAAACCAGGGATTTCGCCAGGCGCGCCGCGGCGGCCCGCGCCAGCACCCTTGAACTCGCCAAAGGGTTCGAGGCCGGCAGGGGGATAAAGGAGGGGCTGAAGGTAGTGATAACCGGCGCCCCCAATTCAGGGAAGTCTTCGCTGCTCAACGCCCTGCTGGGCTACGACCGCGCCATGGTCTCGCGCCAAGCCGGCACCACCCGCGACACCCTGGAAGCCGAACTGGAACTGCACGGGTTTACCGTGATCTTTACGGACACGGCGGGCCTTAACGCCCGCGCCGCCTCCCGGCTGGAGAGGGAGGGGATGAGCCGGGCGGCCAAAGCCATAGCAAGGGCCGACGCGGTGATCCTTGTGAGCGACGCCTCCATAAAGGAGACCGCCAGCGACCGGCGCTCCGAAAAGGAAGCGGCGCGGCTGCCGGCCGGCGCCAGGCTGATACGGGTGCTTAACAAAGCCGACCTCCCTTTAAAAAGATCCCGCCGCGGCTCCCTTAAAATTTCGGCCAGGACCGGGGCCGGCCTGCCCGCCCTGCGGACGCTGCTGGTAGCGGGGCAGAAGAAAGTTTTTCGCGACGGAGCCCAAGCGGTAGTCACCTCCGCCAGGCACTTCGCCGCCCTTTCCGCGGCGGCCGGCGAACTGGGCGCGCTGCGGGCCCTGCTGGAGCGGAAAGAGCCGCCGGCCGAGCTGGCCGCGGAGCGCCTGCGCGCGGCCCTCTCGGAACTTTCCTCTATCCTCGGCGAGACTACGCCGGAAGAAGTGCTGGCCGACATCTTCAGGCATTTCTGCGTGGGCAAGTGACCCTTATGTTAAAAGATATTTTTCCGGTAAAACTGATCTTTCGGCCGACCGACACTTTCACAGAGATCGCCCGGGGACGGACGGGCTGGGCCTGGCCGCTGGGTATTTACGCCGCCGCCGCTATCGCCTCAGCGGCCCTGCTGGCGGCCGCCCCGCCGGAGTTCCTGGCCAAGGCCGCCGGCGGCCTGCCCCCGCCGGCCGGCGGGTTCACGGTCTATTTGCTCACCGGCCTGCCAGGCGGTCTCGCCTTCGCTTTTTTTTCCTGCGCCCTCCTTTCCGGCTTCGCCTCCGTTCTCAGGTCGGGCCGCCTGATGTTCCGCGTGCCGCTGCCAGCCGCCGCAGCGGCGGTTTACGCTTTTTTCTTCGTCGCGCGCTACAACGCCGGCGCCGCGGGCCCGGCCGGCTGGGCGGCGGCGGCCTGCGCGCTGGGGCTGGCCGCCTGGGCCGCGCTGCGCGAGCCGCGCGCCTACCTCCGCCTGGTAAAGGCCTTTCTTTCCTTGTCCATGTTCGCGGCGGCCGCAAGCGCGGCCGGGGCCGGAGCGCTCCTGGCCGGAACGCCGGACGCCTACCCGGCGGCCGAATATTTTTTTTCTTTCCTTTCGGTGGCCTGGCTTGTCAAAGCGGCCATGGCCCTCACCGGCCTCTCGGCCGCCAGGGCTTTCGCGGCGGCCGTGCCGGCGCTGCTGGGCGCGGCGGCTTTCGCTTTTTCGCTGCTGGCGCTGGGCCTGGTGGGGCCAGAGGTTTTCCACCTGCTGCTGCTGATGTGATATGACGCCCTTCAACCACCCTGACCAATTCGACGTGACAGTGATCGGCGGCGGCCACGCCGGCTGCGAGGCGGCTTTGGCGGCCGCGCGCCTGGGAGTAAAAACCCTGCTGCTGACGCAGGACCTGGACACCATAGCCGCCATGTCCTGCAACCCGTCCATCGGCGGCGTCGGCAAAGGCCAGCTGGTGAGGGAGATAGACGCCCTCGGCGGCGAAATGGGCAAAATAACCGATTTTTCGATGCTGAGCTGCCACATGCTCAACACCTCCAAAGGCGCCGCCGTGCGCTCCCCCAGGGCGCAGTGCGACAAGAGGATGTACCAGGCCGCGATGAAGACGGCGCTGGAAAGACAGCCGAACCTCCGCCTGGTTCAGGACGAGGCCGCCGCCATCCTGACCAGGGCGGGGCGCGCCTGCGGCGTCGCCACCGCCCGCGGCACCCGCTACGCTTCAAGAACCGTAGTGCTAACGGCGGGCACTTTCCTGCGCGGGCTGATACACATAGGCCTGGACACTTTTCCCGGCGGCAGGTATAACCACCCGCCGAGTTCGCTGCTTTCAAAAAGCCTGACCGAACTGGGCTTCAAACTGGGACGCCTGAAGACCGGCACCCCCATGCGCCTGCACGCGCGCGGCATAGATTTCTCCAAATGCGACCGGCAGGAGCCCGACGCCCCGCCCGCGCCGTTCTCCCACTTCACGGCGAAGATCACCAACCCGCAGCTGCCCTGCTGGATCACGCGCACCAACGCCGCCACCGCCGCCGCCATAAGGGCGGGCCTGCACCTCTCGCCCCTCTACAGCGGCAAGATAAATTCCACCGGGCCGCGCTACTGCCCTTCCATAGAGGACAAGGTGGTAAAGTTCCCGCACCACGGCGCGCACCACCTTTTTCTCGAGCCGGAAGGCTTCGGCACCGAGGAATATTACGTCAACGGCCTGTCCACCAGCCTGCCGGAAGGAACCCAGGCCGAAATCGTACGCTCCGTGCCGGGGCTGGAAAAAGCCGAGATCATGCGCGCCGGCTACGCCATTGAGTACGATTTCTCCGATCCCTCCCAGCTGGACTACACCCTGGAGACGCGCCCGCTGCCCGGACTTTTTATGGCCGGCCAGGTGAACGGGACCACCGGGTACGAGGAGGCCGCGGGCCAGGGGCTCGTGGCCGGGATCAACGCCGCCCTGTCCGTTCTGGGGAGGGAACCGCTGGTGCTGAGGAGGGACGAAGCTTACCTGGGCGTGATGATAGACGACCTGGTCTCGAAAGGCATAGACGAACCCTACCGCATCTTCACCTCGCGCGCCGAATACCGGCTGATGCTGAGGACCGATAACGCGGACCTGCGCCTGTCGGGGCGGGGCCTGGAACTTGGCCTGCTGGACCCGGCGCTGAAAAAGAGCTTCGGCGCCTACCAGGCGGCCGTAGCCGACCTGCTGGCCGGGAGAAAGCCCAAAGCGCTGCCGCGGGGCCCCTGGAAGGCAGCTAAGGCGCGCGCCACCGCGGCCATCGAAAAAACCTACGCCCTTTACATCGAGCGCAACCGGAAGGAAGCCGAAAAGATGAAGAAGTTCGAGCACCTGCGCATACCGGCCGACTTCGACTACCCGGCCATAAAAGCTTTGCCGAACGAGGCCCGCCATAAGCTGGAGAAGAACAAGCCGCTCACGCTGGCCCAGGCGGGCCGCATCCCCGGGGTGACCCCGGCGGACATACAGCTGCTGTGGGTGCTGCTTGAAAAACGCAGGGGGGGACTGAAATGAACGACGCCGTGACCAAAACCCTGGAAGCCTGGGGCCTGAAACTTACGGAGGAGAACCTGCGCAAGCTGGAAGCTTTCTCCGCCGGGCTGAAGGAAAAGAACGCGGTGCAGAACCTCGTGTCCGAGAAGGACATTCCGCAGCTCTGGGAGCGCCATATGCTGGACTCGCTGGCCGCGGCCGGCGTGCTGCGCCGGCGCCTCAAGCCGGGCGCGCTTATAGCCGACGCCGGCTCCGGCGCGGGCTTTCCCGGTCTGGCGCTGGCGGCGGCCCTGGAGGAATTCAATTTTCAGCTGTTGGATTCGCGCGTCCGGCGCTGCGATTTTCTCGGCGAAACCGCCGCCGCCATGGGCACCCGCAACGTCGCGGTCTTTAACCGGCGGGTCGGCGAGGGCGGCCCCGGCAGCGAGGCCCGCTACGCGGCCGTGACGGAGCGCGCGATGGGACAGCTTGAAAACATACTGCCTCAATGCTTAAATATACTGGTCAGGGGCGGGATCTTCCTGGCCTGGCAGAGCGCCGCCCAGTTGGCGCAGCCCAGGCCGGCCGTGGAAGCGGCCAGGCGCAAGGCCGGAGCGGAGCTGGCGGAAACCGTGACGTACCGCCTGCCAGGGGAAAGCGAAGACCGTTATATCCTGGTTTTTCAGAAGTCCCGTTAGGAGAACTATGCACATACTTAATTATTATTTCACGCCGTTCGCCGTCATCCTGATCCTCTTCGCCATCTTCTTCTCCGAGCCCGAACGGAAAGTCACCTACGCCTCCTTCGCCATCCTCGCCGCCGCCTTCGTCTCCAACTACTGGCTGGGCAAGAACATGTACCGCTTCATGCGCTGGAGCCGCCACATACGCGCGCTTACCGTCTGGATCAACCTCGCCGTCAGCGCCGCGCTCTTTTACCTGCTGTCGCCCTACTGGGCCCCGATGTGGCTGCTGTTCCTGACCGCGCCGTCCGCCAGCGCCATGTATATGAAAAAGTGGCAGGTTTTCCTGACGGCGCTGGGGGCATCGGCCATCATGATCGCCCTTTACTACGCGCGCAGCGTCGCTTACGGCGACGGCGGCGGCATGGGCTCCCAGCTCTGGGGCATGGCGCTGACCCAGGCCGTCTTCATAGTCTTCTTCTCGCTGTTCACGGCCGCCATGGCCGAGATGATAGTAAAGGTGAGGGACTCGCAGCGCTAACGGGAAGTAATTGGCCGCCGGTTACTTTCTAAACAATGGACATTCTTTCCAAACTGCGTATAGTCTTCTGGGGCCTGGTCATAGGGCTCTGGGGGATCTTTATGTACCAGTATATCAACGAAGACATGTCCGTCCTTAAACGGTTCAGGGTAGGCAAGGACCCGCTGGCCGCCCCGGCGTCGCCGGCCGCGGTGCTTAAGCGCAACCTCCAGCGCCCGCAGCTGCCCGACCAGCCCGCTTTGCAGACGCAGGCCCAGGCCCAGGCGCAGCCGCAGGCCGCCGCCCGGCCCGCATTGCCGCAAAGCTCCCTCAGCCTCATAAGGCCGGGAGCCGACATAAAAGAGATCCCCGGCGGCATGATGCCGGAGCACTCGGCCAATGAAAAAACGGCCATCCCCGTCGTACACTCCGGCGGGGAGGAGAACTACCCGGACGCCCCGCCGGGCTTCGCCATGAAAGTGATGCGGCATTTCGTGGTTTACGAGGAAGGCCCTGCGGTTTCCTCCGAACTGGAGGAAACGGTGGAAGCCCTGCACGGCAATATCATGCTGGACCTGGTGGCCTTCTCGCCGTGGGCGCGCGAAAAGAAAGTTTTCATCTTTTTCTCCCAGAGCCAGGAGACCTACCGGCGCATCACCGGCCGCCCGGCCTGGTCGGGGGGGGCGGCGTCCCTCAGCGAGCGCAAGATCTACCTCTACAAGAGCGAAGAGGCCTTCGGCATCCTGGCGCACGAGCTCACCCACATTTATTTCGACAGCTTTTTCCCGGCCTCCAGCCCCAGCCCGCTCTGGCTCAGCGAGGGCGTGGCCACCTACATCCAGTCGGAGCGCGGCTTCTCCACGCCGGCCTGGCTGTCCCAGAACCTGGCGCTGCTGCAGCGCGGCAGCGGCTTCAAGCTGGGGGACCTGGTGCGCATAGAGAACCTGCAGGGCGCGGACGAGGACAACGTGCGCCTCTGGTACGCGCAGTCCTACAGCGTGGTGCGCTTCCTGATGAAACTGAAGGCCGGCGACGCCTTTTACGTTTTCTGCAAAAGCCTGCGCGAAGGCAGGCCCGCGGCGCAGTCCCTCTACCAGGCCTACGGCATGCCCTACAACAAGCTCTCCTCCCTCGAGTACGCCTGGCGCTACGACCTCAAGACCGGCAAGATCTCCGGCGTTAACAGATAATCTTTACGCCTTATTATATATTCCTATATATAGGGGTTGACCAAAGTCAACCCCGTTTTGGACCGTTTCCAGCCTCCCCCTTTAGATAAAAAATACAACTGTCATAAGCGCTTTTTACCCCGGGTATTGACAAGGGGGGGGGCATACTATATACTTTGATTCTAGTGGTGGAAAGTGGTGGACAGTGTTTTCAAGTGGTTAATAATGTTGTAAACTGGGAAAGCGAAAAAGAACGGATCTGATCAAAGTTATGAGCTCACTTTACGGAGAATACGCTTACGTGATGGACGCGAAAGGCCGCGTCTTCGTCCCGTCGCGTTTTCGCGACGAGCTCCTCAAGGAAGACAAGAATTACTTCATGCTCAGCATCGGCCTGGACCGCTGCCTCTACATTTTTCTGCCGTCGAAGTGGGAAGAACTCCTCGCCAACAATATGGCGATCTTCAAGTCCGACAACAAAGAAGAGGAAAGGGCCTTCAAGCGCTTCTTCTTCAGCAACGCGTCGGAAGCCCACGTGGACCAGCAGGGAAGGATCTTAGTGCCGCAAAATCAGAAAGCGTATGCTTCTCTCAAGAAGGACATCCTGATAAACGGCGTGGGGAATAAGGCTGAAATATGGGATGCGCAGGCTTGGAAAAAGTACAAAAAAGACGTAATGGAACCCTCGTTCGAAAAATTCAGCAAGATAGTCGACCTATGACCGATTACACGCACGTATCGGTACTGGCCGAAGAGACCGTCAACCTGCTGATAACCGAAAAGAAGGGGACCTACGTGGACGCCACCCTCGGGATGGGCGGTCATACCGCGCGCCTGCTCAACGCCCTGCCTCCCGAAGCGAACGTGCTCGGCATAGACTGGGACCCCGAGATGGCCGGAGTGGCCGCCAATAATCTTAAACCCTACGGGGACCGCGTAAAGATAGCCCAGGGCAATTTCGCCAACATCGACGAAATAATAGCCCGCGAAGGCGTAAGGGCCATCTCCGGAGTGCTGTTCGACCTGGGGATCTCTTCCCTGCACTTCGACAAGCCCTCCCGCGGCTTCAGCCTGAAGCACGACGGTCCGCTGGACATGCGGATAAACCCGGACAACCCCCTGACGGCCTACACCATCATCAACCAGTGGCCCTACGAACAGATAGAGCACCTGATCCGCGTCTGCGGCGAGCGGCATTCGGGGCGCATCACCCGCGCCGTGCTGGAAGCCCGCAGGGTAAAGCCGCTGGAGACCACGGCGGAACTGAGCGCCCTGATAGAGCGCGTGGCGCCGGCCAGGGGGGAGAAGATCCACCCGGCCACCAAGACTTTCCTGGCGCTGCGGGTGGCCGTCAACTACGAATTCGACAATCTCACGCGCGGCATACAGAAGATCATGCCGCTGCTCAAACCGGGGGCGCGGATGGGGATCATAACCTTCCACTCCCTGGAGGACCGCATAGTCAAAGAGACGTTCCGCATAATGGCGAAGATGGGCGGGTGGGAACTGGTGACGCGCAAACCGGTGAAGCCCTCGGAGGAGGAAGTGTTCTCCAACAAAAGGGCGCGCAGCGCGAAGCTGAGAGTGATAGAAAAACTGTAAGGGGTTAAGGAGGCGTTATGTATCCTGAAAACATCCTTAGGGCGGGCGCGAAGTTCAACAAGCTGCTGACGGGCAGGGCGACGAGGACCAAGTTCAACGGCCTGAAGTCGGCCATGTCTCCCACCAAGATATTCTACCTCTGGGAGAAGCACGGCATAAAGCGCATCGAACTGTTCAGCATGGAATAACTTCTATAAGAAAGGCAACACGTATATGCTCAAGAAGACGAGGAACCTGAGATTGGCGGCGCTTATCGGTATCTGCGCGGTATTCTTCCTGTTCGCGTGGGAGAACGTGCAGGCGGTAAGGCTCGGCTACACCATTGAAAAACTTCGCCGGGAAATTAAAGATCTGGAAAGCGCCAATACCTACCTGAAAAAGGAAATTCAGACTTCCCTGTCGCCGGAAAAACTGGAGACCGAGGCCGCCAAGCTCGGCATGGTTTACCCGGAGCCCGGCGCCGTAGTGCTTCTGGACGGCGCGCCGGCGGTTAAAAAAGAAGGGCGGGGCTGGCTGGCGAAGCTGTTTCGCATAAACAAAGCTTCCTAAACCTCCTCCGCCGGGCCGGCCGCGGCCAGTACGGCGCAGCCATCGGCCAATACCCGCAAGGGTGAGAGGTGCTTGATGGCGGAAATAAAAGACTTCAGAAAGCTGTTCGACAGGATCCCCGTGCTCGGGGAAACCGGCTTCGGCAGTATCGCGGCCGCCCATGATAGCCAAAAACTTAAGAACAAGAATTCATATCTGCGCCTTCGCGGCCGGCATTCCGGCTTTGATGATTGGCGCGCGCCTGTTCTGGCTGCAGACCGTCAGGCACGAAAACCTGTCGGCGACCGCTTCTAAGGAATTCAACAGGACCGTTTCCGAAATAGGCCCCAGGGGCCGCGTTTTCGACTCCGGCGGCGAACTGCTGGCCGAATCGATCGTCGCCTGGAACGCGGGGCTGTTCAAGAAAGACCTCCTGGCCGAGGCGGAAGCGACGAAAGACCCGGGCTATCCCGGCCGGGCCGTTTCGCAGCTGGTCCGGGCCCTTTCCCTGCCCTCCTCCTTCCGCGAGAAATACCGCAAGGGCAAGAACTTCATCCCCGTCAAAAAAAGCCTCGACCGCATCCAGTACGAGGCGGTAAAGGCCCTCAAGCTCAAAGGGGTGGTGCTGGAGCCCGTGCAGAACCGCTATTACCCGTCCGGGGACCTGGCCCGCAACATTATCGGCGTCACCCGCGAAGACCGCGGCCTGGCCGGGCTGGAGCTGCTTTACGACAAAGTGCTGACCGGCCACGTGAGCCGCCGGGAAGTGGTGCGCGACGCCGCCGGGCGCGTGATCTTCCAGGACAAGCAGGAAAAGGAAGCGCGCCCGCGCGACCTGCACCTGACCCTGGACAAGAACATCCAGTTTTTCGCGCAGGAAGCCATCAGGAAGTCCGTGGAGAAGAACCGGGCCGAATTGGGCATGGCCCTGGTGCAGGACCCGCAGACGGGCCGGATCCTGGCCATGGCCACCTGGCCGCGCGACCTGGAAAAGATCCAGCCGGTGGAATGGGTCTACGAACCCGGCTCGACGTTCAAATCCATAACCCTGGCCGCGGCGCTGCAAACCGGCACGGTAAGCGAGCGGGACACTTTTTATTGCGAGAACGGGGCCTGGGCCTTCAACAGCAAAGTTACCCTGCACGACCACGAACCTGAAAAGACGCTGGACCTGTCGGGGGTCATAGAGCGCTCTTCCAATATCGGCACGGCCAAGATAGGGCTTAAACTGGGAGTCCAGGAGTTCTACCTTTTTACCAAGGCCTTCGGGTTCGGCGCCAAGTCCGGCCTCGGCTTCCCCGGGGAGTCGGCGGGCATCCTGCGCCCGCTGGAACGCTTTAAACAGATAGACCTGGCGGTCGGCTCCTACGGCCACGGCATCGCCGCCACGCCGCTGCAGGTCGTCAACGCCTACTCGGCCCTCGCCAACGGCGGCAAGCTTTTCGAACCGCGCCTGGTGGACCGGGTGACGGAGTTCGAGGGGGAAGAGGTTTTCCGCAACGAGCCCGTGGTCATCCGCCAGGTGATCAGCCCGGGAGTGGCGGGACGCGTCAAAGGCATACTCAGGAACGTGGTGGAAAAAGGCACGGGCAAGAACGCCGCCGTGCCGGGCTATTCCATAGCCGGCAAGACCGGCACTTCGAAAAAGATCGACCCGCTCACGGGCAAGTACCTGACGGGAAAGAACGTAGCGTCCTTCGCCGGATTCTTTCCGGTGCCGGAGCCGCGCTATACCATTCTGGTGGTGCTGGATAATCCGAAAGGCCTGACCTACGGCGGCGAAACGGCGGCGCCGGCCTTCCAGGAAATAGCCAAAAAGATAATAACGCTCAAAGGCATCGCTCCCGACGCCCCCATGCCGGTTAAACCCGCGCGCCGCGCGCCGGCCCCGCCGGTTTCGGATTAGCGCGGCCGCGTTACAAAAACAGCCCAAAATTTTCTATTATCTAGGAATGAAACTGTCGCTTATCCTGGAAGGCCGGCTGCCCGGCCGCGGCGCCGCCGATCCGGAGATCTCCTCCATAATCAACGATTCCCGCCTGGCGGCCCCCGGCGCGCTTTTCTTCGCCATGCCGGGCGCAAAGACCGACGGCGGGCTTTTCATCCGCCAGGCCCTCGAAAAAGGCGCCGCGGCCGTGATCACCGGCACCAGGGCCCCGGACCAAGAGCGGGCGGATTTCCCGCAAGCGGCTTTCATAGAGGCGCCGGATCTGCACCAGGTCCTTTCAAAGGCGGCCGCTAATTTTTACGGCCACCCCTCCCAAAAGCTGAAAGTCTTCGGCATTACCGGCACAAAAGGAAAGACCACGACCGCCTACCTGCTGGAAAGCGTGCTGGCGCGCGCCGGCGCCAGGCCGGGCGTGATCGGCACCATAGATTACCGCGTGGACGGCCGCGTGCTGGCCCCGGCCGCCAACACCACCCCGTTCGCGCATACCCTGCAGGAGCTGCTGGCAAAGATGCTCTCCGCCCGGGCCGCCGCCGCGGTGCTGGAAGTGTCGTCGCACGCCCTGGCCCTGGGCCGGGTGGAGGACGTGGCTTTCGACGTGGCCGCGTTCACCAACCTGCAGCGCGACCACCTAGATTTCCACAAGGACAGGGAAAGCTATTTCCAGGCGAAGGCGCGTCTGTTCGAACTGCTGGAACGCTCGCCTAAAAAAGACAAGTGCGCGGCGATAAACGCGGACGACGAACGCGCGCCCTGGCTGCTCAAGCGCCTTAAGAACAAGGTAAGAACGCTGACCTTCGGCATAGAGAACGCCGCCGACTTCCAGGCCTCCGGCGTGCAGGTGCTGGAAACCATGACCCGCTTCGACCTCAAGACCGGCGGGGAAACCCTGCCCGTAAAGATAAACCTGCTCGGGCGCCACAACATCTACAACGCCCTGGCCGCCCTGGCCTCGGCAGCGGCGGGGGGCATTCCCCTGCGCACGGCGGTGGAGGGGGTGGAAGCCCTGGCGAACGTGCCCGGGCGCCTCGAGCGGGTGGACCTGGGCCAGGACTTTACGGTGTTCGTGGATTACGCCCATACCGACGCCGCGCTGGAGAACGTGCTTTCCAACCTGGGGCTGATGCCCCATAACCGGATCATAACCGTGTTCGGCTGCGGCGGCGACCGGGACCGCACCAAGCGCGCGCCCATGGGCGCCGTTTCCTGCGGGCTGAGCGACCTGGCCATAGTGACCAGCGACAACCCCCGCAGCGAGGCCCCGGCCCAGATCTTCTCCGACATAGAAAAGGGCATAGCGGGCAAATTCACCAACTACGAAGTGATCCCTGACCGCGCCGCGGCCATCGCTAAAGCCGTGGCGCAGGCCCGCAAAGGCGATATAATCCTGATAGCCGGCAAGGGGCACGAGACCTACCAGATACTCAAGGACGGCACCATACATTTCAGCGACGCCGAAGCGGCCGCGGCAGCGATAAAGAAAAGAAACGGCCGGGGAACCGGCGTATAAACGGGAAAGACCATGAACCTTCAAATAACTCTGGGGCAGCTGGCCGAAGCGACCGGCGGGAAACTGGTAAAAGGAAAACCGGAAGCGCCTTTTTCCGTTTTTGTCACCGACACCCGCAAGTTAAAAGCGGGAGATTTTTTCTGGGCGCTTAAGGGCGCCTCCTACGACGCTCACGACTTCCTGGCGAAAACCCTGCCCCTGGCGGTAGGCGGCTGGCTGGTCCGGGAGGACGCTCTGGCCGCCCTGAAGGAGCTGCCGCCCGCCGTGGTGGCGGTGAAAGACACGCTGAAAGCCCTGCAGGCGCTGGCGGCCTGGCATCGCCGGCGCTTCGAGATCCCGCTTACGGCCATAACCGGGTCCAACGGCAAAAGCACCACCAAGGAAATGCTCAGGAGCATTTTCTCGGCGGAGGGAGAAACCTGCGTTAACCCCGGCAACCTCAATAACCAGTTCGGCCTGCCGCTTTCCCTGCTGGAACTGACAGCGGCGCACAAGTTCGGCGTGTTCGAGCTGGGCGCTTCGCGCCGGGGGGATATCAGGGAGATAGGCGAGGTGGCCCGCCCCACCTGCGGCATAATCACCAACGTCGGTCCGTCCCACCTGGAGTACTTCGGGGACCTGGAAGCTGTTTTCGACACCAAGACGGAGATCGCCGACTGCCTGGCGCCGGGGGGGATACTGGTCTACAACTACGACGACAAGTATCTCTCGCGCCTGAACGGCAGGAAGTTCTCCAAGCTGACTTTCGGCCGGGACCCCGAGGCCGACGTGCGCATCCTGGAGGGGAAGCGCCTGAAGGTGGAATACGACGGCGTGCTCCTGGAAATAAACCTGCCGCACGCCGGCGGGCACAATTATTATAACGCGGCGGCCGCGATAGCGGCGGCCATAGCGGCGAAGCTCAGCTTTGCCGCCATCCGCAAAGGCCTTGAGAACTATACGCCGCCGCCGATGCGTCTGCAGGAGTTGAATATCGGCGGGGCCACGGTGATCCTGGACGCCTACAACGCCAATCCGCAGTCCATGGCTTCGGCCCTGAAGGAAATGGGGGATAAGCCCAGGCCGCTCTACCTGATGCTGGGCGACATGAAGGAACTGGGGCAGCATTCGGCGCATTACCATACCGACCTGGGCGCCGCCCTGGCCCACATGGGCGCTAAAAAAGTCTTTCTGGCCGGCCCCGAGATGAAGGCCGCGGCCGCCGCTTACTGCCGGGCCGGGGGTGACAGCATGGAATATGGAGAAACCCTGGACGATTGGCTGCCCGAGGCGCGCGCGCTTATCTCCGCGGGCGCGGGCTCCTTCCTGATAAAAGCCTCCCGCTCGCTTAAATTCGAGCGCATAGTAGAAGGCCTGACGATTAATCCCTGACGCCGAATTCCGCAAAAAACCTATGAGAAATCTGGCGGCATTCGTATGTATCCTCTCGGCGTTCGCTGTGTCGGGCTGCAGCCACGATCCCGCGGCTAAGGCTCCGCCCTCCCGCACCGTTTCAGCCCGGACGGAAGCCCCGCCCTGCGTTCCCACCAAAGCCATATTGCCAGGGACGGATTTCCTGCCCAGAGTCACCGACGAGGTCCGCACCGCCGCCATTAAAGACCTGCTGACGAAGATAGCCGCCTGCCGGCCCCTCCCTTATGACCACGACGGGATAGTCTTCGGAAACCGGGAAGGCCTGCTTGAACCGCGGCCCCGGGGCTATTACCGGGAATACACGCTGCCCATCCCGGGCAGGGATATCGGTGACGCGCCGGTGCCGGTTAACGTCGGCACTCAAACTTTTACCACCGGGGATATCACCAGCCCCCGCGGCCCGGAAAGGCTGGTCATAGGCGGCGGCGAGCGCATCTTCTATACGCCGGACCATTACGCCCACTTCGTAGAGCTGCGGATAGTCCCCTAGTCTGGCTTTTCGGATTTCAGGCAGGCCGCCGCGGAGTAAGGCTAAGAGCAGTAAAGGTCCTGCTCGGCGAAGGAATTGCGGCGTATTTTATAATCGTTCCTCAGGGAGAGGACCGTTTTGGGCAGCGTTCTGCCGTCCGTCTTGCGGTGGTATGCGGCGAAAGAGAGCACTGGTTTGTGCCTGCTTATCAGCCTGCCTGCGCCTTTCAGGACTTCCTCTTCATAACCTTCCACGTCTATCTTTATAAAATCCACGCGGCCCCTGACCAGGGCGTCCAGCGGCGCCAGTTTTACCAGGCGCACTCCCGAATAGCGCACGCCGCGGTTGACCGCGGTCCCCGGGCATTCTATCATCGAGGCCCCGCCGCCGCACGGCGCCAGTTTCAGCGCAGCCGTTGCCGCGCGCGCGCCTAGGGCCGCGTTCACGGCCCTGACCCTGCCGCCGGCCCGGTTAAGCGCGAGGTTGCCGCCCAGCATGTTAAAAGTTTCACTTACGGCCTCGAAGGCGTATACTTTTTTAGCGCCGAGCGCCAGGGCGTACAGCGTGAAGACGCCGATGTTCGCGCCGGCGTCTACGACGATCCCGTCCCTGACGGCGCCCGCGTCGTACTGGTCACGGACGATCACGCAGTTGATATCGTTGACAAAATTGCCCAGGTCGGGCGGCACGCGGAAAAAGAGCGGCCTTTTACCCTCCAGCCTTATCTCGGCCCCGACCGGCGCGAAGCCCAGTATTTTTTCCAAGACCCAGTCGCAGAGGCTTTTTGACAGTCCCGTGCCGCGGGAAAAAGCGGTTTTTTTCGAAAGCCGCGGCAGGTCTTCCCTTACCCTCAGCGCGGCCGCGAGTTCCGCGCCGCCCAGTTCGCCCGTCTGCCCGGCGGCTCCCGAGAATAAAAGCCTTATCCGCCGGCCATGCCTGTTCTTTATCCCTGTCATTTAAATGATTATAACATGTATGCTGCCGGGCGGGCCGCAGCGGCCGGAGCGGAGTTAAGGGCGGTTACGGCTTCTTCGCGGCCATGGCGGCGCGCAGCATTTCGTCCCAATAGGTGGCCCGGGAGAAGGAGAGGTATTCGTACTTGGTCTTGTAGTTGAGGTCGAAGATGGGGAAGTATACGGAGACGCCGTTGGCGTCTTTGGACTTGTAGCCCACCGCGTCGTTGCGCGCCACCAGCTTTTCGGACAGGAAAACTATGGCGTCCCTGGCCGCCTCTTTCACCGCGGGCGTCGGGCTGTTGTCGAAATAAAGCTTCATCAGCTGGTACAGGTCCCGCGCGTCCTCGTCGTCGAAAGAGCGCAGGCCGAATTTCTTCTCGTGGTAAAGCTTCAGGTCCGGCTGGGAAGCCGCCACCAGCCGCGCGAACCGGTCCATCTTCGCCGCCAGCTCCGGGGCGTAGGCGGGACGCACGATGGACATCGTCACCGACTGCTTGAGCGCGCCGTAAAATTCCGAGAAGCCCTTCATTATCGACTGCGCGGCGGCGAAAGAGTCCGAAGGGTTGGCCGCCAGCGCCTTGAGGAAAGCCTCATAATTGTAGCCGCTGCCGGGGGTGGTTTCCTGCGAACCCACCACGTATTCAGCCGAATCCTTCAGGTCGTAAATAACTTCCATGGTCTGCATCAGGCAGGCGTCGGAAGCGTACACGTTCACGCCGCCGCCGGTCTTGATCGCCAGCGCCAGTTCGGCGGGCGAGATATGGTTGCCGGAAGGCTCGTCGTAGGAAATACCTTTGGGGGCGCCGGCCGGGGGCTTTACGCCGCGCCAGCCGCTGCCGTGTCCGCCCACTATCAGCAGGTATTTTTTGGCGGGATAAGCGGCCTTGCCCCAGGCGATGAACTCGGCCAGGTGCTTCCAGTCGCCCATGTCGGCGTCCGGGTAATGCGCCAGCACCGGGGAATTAATGGCCAGCGGATCCGCATCCTTATTTATCAGGAACCGGCGCGAGCCGGTCCAGTCCGCCTGGGGCGGCACCGGCTCCTGCACGCTGGCAAAAGGGTTGAAAGGCGGGGCGCATTTTATGCGGCCCATCTCCACCACCACGTTAACCCGGCCGGTGGAGCCGGCGGCCTCCATCTCGTTGACGTCCTTTATCGCCTCAAGGCCCAGGTTATTGCGGGCGCTGACATAGATCAGCACGGTCCAGTCTTTCAGGGCCGCGGCGCGCGCCGGTTCGCCCGGAGCAGCCACCTCAACTTCTCCCGCGGCGCCAAGCTGGTCCAGGGAAAGGGAGTAGGCCGCAGGGGCGAGAGCGGGCAGGCAGAACAGGGCGGCGAAAAAAGCTTTGGGGGTCATCATCACTATTATTATAGCCGCCCGCCGCCGGCGGCGCATGAGCCTTAAGGGCCATCCGGACCCGGGCCTTAAGGGAAAGAGGACGAAGCGCCCCAAAAAATATTAAAATAATATGTAAGGGACGGCTTTTTCCCGTTATAAATTTCCGGCAAAGGACACAATGCTTTATTACGCGCACTACCTGAAGGATTTTTTCAGCCCGCTCAACGTTTTCCAGTACATCACTTTCAGGGCAGGCGGGGCGGTAATGACCTCCTTCCTGCTGAGCCTGGCCATAGGCCCCTGGATAATAGCGAAACTGCGCACCTACAAGATAGGCCAGGTGCAGCGCACGGACGGGCCCCAGACCCACCTGGCCAAGCAGGGCACCACCACCATGGGCGGCCTGCTGATCTTCCTTACGCTGGTGGTCACCACCTGCCTGTGGGCCCGCATGGATAACCGCTTCATCCTGCTGCTGCTGTTCACCACCGTAGTGCTGGCCTTCGCCGGCTGGATGGACGATTACACCAAGCTGGTCAGGAAAAACCCCAAGGGCGCGTCCTCCGCCTTCAAATTCTCGCTGCAGCTGTTCACCGCGCTGGTCGTGGTCGGCTACCTGGCAGCCAACCCGCCCAACGCGCAGTACGCCAACTGGCTCTCCATCCCCTACACGAAAGAGCTGTACCTGAACCTGGGCTTCCTGTACGCGGCGCTGGCGATGATCATCATCATCGGCTCTTCCAACGCGGTGAACCTTAC
Source organism: Elusimicrobia bacterium GWA2_61_42 (assembly GCA_001799615.1). GTDB lineage: Bacteria > Elusimicrobiota > Elusimicrobia > Elusimicrobiales > UBA9959 > UBA9959. Next base: position 223,651 of record MGTU01000008.1, read on the forward strand.
CGACGGGCTCGACGGCCTGGCGGCCGGCTCCATCGTCTTCGCGGCCCTCACTTTCGCCATCTTCGCCTACTCGGCCGGCAACGTGAAGTGGGCCTCCTACCTCAAGCTCATCTACGTGGAAGGCGCCGGCGAGATCGCAGTTTTCCTGGCCGCCATGATAGGCTCCTGCCTGGGCTTCCTGTGGTATAACGCGCATCCCGCGGAAGTCTTCATGGGCGATACCAGCTCTTTGTTCCTGGGCGGCGCCATCGGCACCGCCGCCATCGCCACCAAGCAGGAGCTTCTGCTGCCCATAGCGGGCGGCATTTTTCTGTTGGAAACCCTTTCCGTGATACTGCAGATGGGGTCCTTTAAACTGCGCAACAAAAAGCGGCTGTTCCTGATGGCCCCCATCCACCACCATTTCGAGCTGAAGGGCATAGCCGAGTCCAAGGTCACGGTGCGCTTCTGGATAGCCGGCATAATGCTGATGCTGGTGGCCCTGGCCTCGCTGAAGATAAGGTAACCATGTTCACGCCGGAAAAATTCAAGGGGAAAAGGGCGCTGGTGATCGGCGCCGGCAGGTCCGGCGTCGCCTGCGCCAATCTGCTGGCCGGGCGCGGCTTCGACGTGCTGCTGACCGAAAAGAAAAAGGCCGGCGAACTGAAGAAGGCCCTCAAAGACCTTTCGCGCCGGGTAAAGACAGAAACCGGCGGCCACACGGCGGAGGCCTTCGGCTGCGGCTTCGCCGTAAAAAGCCCCGGGCTTTCCCACGCCAACCCGCTGATAGCGGCGCTTAAAAAGCGCAAGATCCCCGTTTTCAGCGAGATAGAGACCGCGCTGGCTTTTTCCGCGGGCACGCTGCTGGCGGTCACCGGCACTAACGGCAAAACCACCACCACCATGCTGCTCGGAGAACTCATGAAGCGGGCCCTGGGCCGCAAAGGCCGCGCGCTGGTCTGCGGCAACGTCGGCATACCCGCGGCCGCCGTGGCCGCGAAGGCGCGCCCCGGGGACGCCGTGATCATGGAAGTCTCCAGCTACCAGCTGGAGGACAGCGCTTTTTTAAAGCCGGCCGCCGCCTGCGTGCTCAACATAACGCCCGACCACCTCGACCATCACGGCAGCATGGCCGCCTACGTGAAGGCCAAGGAAAAAGTTTTCAGGTTCCAGGACCGCGGCGGCAGCTGCGTGTTCAATTACGAGGATGCTTATTGCCGCCGCCTGGCCAAAGGCTGCCCTTCCAAAGCGCTTTTCTTTTCCTCCCGGCGGACGGGGGGCAAGCTGGCCGCCTGGGTCTCCGGCGATAAATTATTCTTTAAAACCGGCAAGGCGGCCTTCAGCGTGCGCCCGCCAAACCTGCCCGGCGCGCACAACCTGGAGAACGCCATGTGCGCGGGCCTCATGGCGCTGTCGGCGGGCGCCGCCCCGGTCCATCTGAAGGAAGCGTTCGCCGCCTTCAAAGGCGTGGAGCACCGCATAGAACCGGCGGGCAAAGCGCGCGGCGTAAATTTTATAAACGACTCCAAGGCCACCAACGTGGATTCCACCCTGGTGGCGCTCAGAGCCCTGGGGGCCCAAAAGAACGTCTGGTTGATCCTGGGAGGGCTGGACAAAGGGAATCCCTACGCCCCGCTGCTCCCGCTTATCCGCAAAAGCGCCAAGGGCGTGCTGACCATAGGCGCCGCCGCGCCCAAGATAGAGCGCGAACTCGCCGGGGCCGCGCCCATCATAACCGCTCTTACCATGGAGCGCGCCTGCCGCAACATCCTGCAGCTGGCCGCCCCCGGCGACATCGCGCTTTTCTCCCCGGCCTGCGCCTCTTTCGACCAGTTCAGGGATTTCGAGGACCGCGGCCGCAAATTCAAAGCCTTCGTCAGAAAGTTGAAGTAAGCCCCTATGGATTTCGCCTCTAAACGCCAAAGACTTTCGTACAACGTCATCACCAACCGCAGCCTGAAGTACGTGGACTACCCGTTCTTCTTCATCGTTTCCATACTGCTGGTAATGGGGCTGGTCTTCCTGTACTCCGCCAGCGCCCTCTACGCGGTGAATAAAGGCCTGGACTCTTTGTTCTACGCGGAAAAACAGGCCCTCTATATGCTGCTGGGCTTCGGCCTGATGGCCGCGGCCGCCCGCCTGGACCTGGAAAAAGTGCGCCGCTACATAAAGCCCCTGGTGATCGTCACCCTGGCGCTGCTGGCGGTGACGCTGCTGATGCCGCCGGTAGCCCACGTGCGCCGGTGGATCCCGCTCGGCTTCATGAAGCTGCAGATGAGCGAGATCGCAAAACCCGTGCTGGTCCTGTACCTGGCCGATTTCTTCGACCGCAGCGCCAGCCGCATCCAGGCCGACTGGCGGGAACTGCTCAGGCCCTTCGGCGTGTCCGTGCTGTTTTTTGTGCTGATAGCAGCGGAGCCGGACCTGGGCACCCCCGCGCTGCTCTTCGTGGTCACGATGGCCGTCTTCTTCGCGGGGGGGGTAAAGCTGCGCTACATCCTGGCGCCCATCGCGGCGGCCGTGCCGGTACTCATTGAAGAGCTCCTGCGCAAGCCCTACCGTATCGCGCGCCTGAAAAATTTCCTCTCGCCCTGGGACGACGCTTCCGGCACCGGCTACCAGCTGGTGCAGTCGCTGCTGGCGGTGGGCTCGGGCGGCTGGTTCGGCAAAGGGCTGGGCGCGTCCAAGCTGAAGCTGATGTACCTGCCGGAGCCGCATACGGACTTCATTTTCCCCGTAGTGGCCGAGGAAATAGGCCTGGTGGGGGGGCTGTTCATAACCGCCCTGTTCGCCGCCCTGCTGGTAAAAGGCGCGCGCATCGCCCGCAACGCGCCCAGCCTCTACACCTCGCTGGCGGCCTTAGGCCTGACCCTGACCCTGACGCTGCAGGCCTTCTTCAATCTTTCCATGGCGATCGGGCTTATCCCCACCAAGGGCATCCCCCTGCCTTTCTTCTCTTACGGCGGCTCGTCCATACTGGCCTCGATGATAATGGTAGGCCTGATACTCAACGTCTCGGCCCACAGGAGCGGACACTGATGGCTTTAAAAAAACGCGCGCTGATAGCTTCCGGCGGGACTGGGGGACATTTCTACCCCGGCTTCGCGCTGGCGGCGGAACTGCGGGCGCGGGGCTGGCAGATCGTCTTCCTGGTAAAGAAAGAGGATATAGCGCGCCCCGCCCTCGAGGAAGCGGATTTCCCCTACACGGAAACGGACATGGTCGCGCTGCCGCGCAGCCTGAACCCGCTGGCCCACCTGACTTTTATTTTTAAATTCCTGAAGGCCCTGGCGCTGGGGCGCCGTATAATGAAGGACTTCAGACCCGACGCCGTGATCGGCACCGGCAGCTACGTGGCTTTCCCGGCCGCGCTGGCCGCCCGCCTGGCCGGCGTGCCGGTCTATATCCACGAGTCCAATTCCATCTTCGGCCTGGGCAACTACCTGGCCGGTTTTTTCTGCGCCAAGGCGGCGCTGGGCCTGCCCTGCGCCCAAAGCGCTTTCGCCGGCAAAACCGCCCTTACGGGCACGCCCATCCGGGAGGCCTTCGGGACGGTGCCGGACAAAAGTTCCGCCCGCGAGGCGCTGGGCCTGGAACCGGATAAATTCACGGCGCTGGTCTTCGGCGGCAGCCAGGGCGCCCGCCGCCTCAACACGGCCTTTATCCGCGCCGCCAGATCCCTCAAAGGGGACCTGCAGGCGATCCACATCAGCGGCAGAAAGAACTACGACGCCGTCCGGGCCGCATACGAAGAGGCCGGCCTCGGCGACGCCCGGGGCCTGAAACTTTTCGACTACCGCGAGGACATGCCCGCTCTTTACGCCGCGGCCGACGTGGTCATAGCCCGCTCCGGGGCCAGCACGGTGGCGGAACTGGTGCATTTGCGCAAGCCGTCCATCCTGGTGCCGCTGCCGTCCTCGGCCGGCGGCCACCAGAAAGCTAACGCCATGGCGCTGGCCTCCAGAGGGGCGGCCGTCTGCGTGGACGAGGGCCCCGATTTCGACGCGGAACTGTCGGCCGCGCTGCGCCTGCTCCTCGACGAGCCGGAAAAGACGGCGGCCATGGCGGAAAATTTCAAGAACGCCGGCATCCCCGACGGCCTCAAGGCCGCGGCCGCGCTGGCCGACCTGATCGAAGGGAAATAAGCGGGATTTTGTTACAGGAGGACTACTACAATGGAAATAGAGAAAGGCGCGAAGTGGGTGAAGTTCGACGTGATGGAACGGTTCATGCGGGACGTTTTCAAGGGCATAGGCGTGCCGGCGGCCGACGCCGCGGTCTGCGCCGACGTCCTGATCACGGCGGACAAACTGGGCATAGATTCCCACGGCGTTTCGCGCCTGAAGCCGATCTATTACGACCGCATCAAGCAGGGCATACAGCTGCCTAAAGCCAGGTTCGAAGTGGTAAAGGAAACACCCACCACCGCCGTTATCGACGGGCACAACGGCATGGGCCACGTGATAGCCGTGCGCGCCATGGAGCTGGCGATAAAGAAGGCCAAAAAATTCGGCCTGGGCATGACGGCCGTGCGCAACTCCACCCATTACGGCATAGCGGGGTACCACGCGCTGATGGCCGCCAGGGCCGGCATGATAGGCATAACCGGCACCAACGCCCGGCCGTCCGTGGCGCCCACCTTCGGCGTGGAGAACATGATGGGCACCAACCCGCTCACGTTCGCGATCCCCACCGACGAGAAGTTCCCTTTCCTGCTGGACTGTGCCACGCCGATAACCCAGCGCGGCAAGATAGAAGTTTACGCCAAGCTCGGCAAGAAAATGCCCAAGGGCTGGGTGATAGACGAGCACGGCAACTCGAAGACGGATTCCCGGGCCGTGCTTAAGGACCTGGTGGCCGGCACCGCCGCGCTGGTGCCGCTGGGCGGCATCGGCGAAGAGCTCGCCGGGTACAAAGGCTACGGCTACTGCACGGTAGTGGAGATCCTCTCCGCCGCGCTGCAGCAGGGGGCCTACATGAAGATGCTGCTGGGCGTGGACAAGAACGGCAAGAAGGTACCGTACCCGCTCGGGCACTTCTTCCTCGCCATCAACATAGAGTCTTTCGTACCGCTGCGCTCTTTCAAGAAGACCGCCGGCAACATCCTGCGCGAATTGCGCGCGTCGAAAAAGATGCCCGGGGCCAAACGCATCTACACCGCGGGGGAAAAAGAGCACCTCAGCTGGCTCTACCGCAGGAACAAAGGCGTGCCGGTGAACGGCGAAACGCAGCGCGAGCTGCTCGCCATGCGCGAAGAACTGGGCCTGAAGCGGTATAAGTTCAACTTCTAGCCCGGGGAGGGGGAGCGATGTTCGACGAAGAGGCGAAAGCCAAGGCGGCGCTGTACGCGGCCTTTGTCATTGCGTTCATAGGCTACGCCGGGATGCTCACGGGGCTCGAGCCCGTGCACAACCAGTTCTTTCCCTTCGCGCTCTGGTCCTACACGCTCTTCGCCGACAACCTGCTGTACCGCGTCACCGGGGACTCCCCGCTGGTTTCCAGGACGGAGGAGTTCCTGACGCTGGCCCTGTGGTCGCTGGCGCTGGGCGCCGTCCTGGAGCTCCTTAACCTGCGTTTCTGCGCCTGGCAGTACGTGAACCAGCCGGCCACCCTCTCCACCCGCTGGACCGGGATGGCCCTGGGCTGGGCCGGCGGCCTGCCGTGCCTCTTCGTCACTTCAGAACTGCTGCGCTGCCTGGGCTTTTTCCGCAACCTGAAAACCCCGCCGCTGACGATCTCCCCCGGGCTGATAGACGGCTTTCACTACGCCGGGCTGATCGCGCTGCTGCTGCCGCTGGTGCTGCCCAGGTACTGCTGGCCGCTCATCTGCGTGGCGGGACTCCTGCTGGCCGAACCGCTGAACCGCCGCCTGGGCCTGGGCTCCCTGCTGCGCGAGTGGCAGGGGGGCCTGCCGGCAAAGACCCTGCGGCTGGCCGCCGCCGGCCTGATCTGCGGCCTGCTGTGGAGCTGGTGGAACAGCGCCGCCGGCGCCAAATGGACCTACGCCTCCGTCTTAAAAGCGGGACCGGAACTGTTCGGGCTGCCGCTTTTCGCCTACGCGGGCTTCGCTTTCTTCTCCCTGCAGGCTTACTCGCTGTACGCCCTGGCCTCGGCCCTCCGGGCGGGACAGACCTGGGAGGACGGGGCCTGGAAAATGCCCGGCACGCCCCCCGCGGCCGGGGTAAACTACCTGGCCTGGCTGTTTATTATTGTTACCTCTTATATAGCCCTCCGCGCCGTGGACGCTCGCACCATAACGATGTACATAGGCTGGATCTAGCCGCCGAACAGGTCTTCCGCCTATAGCATTCCCCTTGAAATTACCCTAAAGGCCTACGCGGACGTAGGTCCAATGACCATCAAAGCCATAGGCCCGACGACTATTGACATCCGTCAACCCGTGCTGTATAACATAGCGGAAGTTAACGCTGAAGTTCTGGAGGAGTTATGAAAACCCTGATGAAAACAACTTTGACCCTGGCGGCGGCGATAGCCATACTGCCCGCGCTCTCCTTCGCTGAAACCGGCAAAAGTATATACGGCGACGACAACCGCAAGGACTACTTCCAGATGAGCCCGCAGATGAAGGCCATCGCGGACTCGGTGGTCTCCTTCTGGAAAGCCGACTCCGTGGAAGCCCTGAACCCCGGCGGCGTAAAGCTTAAGACGATGAATTTCGGGGACCGCCTGAACCTGTGCCCGGATGAAAAGTTCCGCGAGCAGACCATAGGCGCTTTCTGCTCCGGCTCCCTGGTAGGCGAGGACCTGGTGATGACCGCCGGCCACTGCGTAAAGACCGAGGCCGACTGCCAGAATCTGAAAATGGTTTTCGGCTACAACGTGAAGACCGACGGCTCGGAAGCGACCACCACCATGGCGGCCAGCGAAGTCTACGGCTGCGCCAAGATAGTGAAACGCTTCCTGGGCGGCGAACCCGGCTCCAATAACCCGGCCGGCCAGGCCCTGGGCCCCGACTTCGCCCTGCTCAAGCTGGACCGCAAAGTGACCGGCCACAAACCCCTGGCCATTAACAGGGGCACCAACCTTAAGAAAGGCGACGGCATCTTCGTAATAGGCCACCCCGTCGGCCTGCCCGTAAAGCTGGCCGGCTTCGCCACCGTGCGCGACTTCTCCAAGGTAGGGTACTTCGTGGCGGACCTGGACACCTTCGGCGGCAACTCGGGCTCGCCGGTGTTCAACACCAGGACCCAGAAGATAGAAGGCATCCTGGTGCGCGGCGACGAGGACTTCATCGACAGCCCCGCCGGCTGCACCACCATGGCCACCTACGCCCAGACCGGCGGCCGCGGCGAGGACGTGACGAAGATCTCGGTCCTCTCCGCTTCCATCCCCAAGCTTCCCGGCGAGAAGGTGAACAAGGGCCTTGAAATGGAAGAAGCGGTAGACATGGATTCAAGCGCGATACAGGCCGAGATGCCCTCGAAATCGGTCAGCTTCGACTAAGCGCTTTACGGATCGGGCTTAAGAAAACGCGCCCGGGGAAGTTCCCCGGGCGCGTTTATTTGTCCCCAAGGCGCGGGGGCAACGGCGGTTGCGGCGCTTAACCTTCGCGGCGCACGGTTTCGAAAGAGAAGGCGGGCAGGCAGATGGCTATATATTCCGCGCCTTCCGGGCCCGGCGTGGAATAGCGCACCCGCTCGCCCGGCTCCATGATAATGGCCTGGCCGCGGTTTACGTCGTAGGTCCCGGCCTGGGTTTCCACTTTAAGGGTGCCCCTGAGCACCAGGGTATACTCGGTGAAGCGGGGATTCTGGGGCGCCTCCTCCCAGCCGGCCGGGCTTACCATGCGCGCCACGCTGATGGTGGTGGTCTTGGAATTGACCCGCCCGATATATTCCTCGATGATCTTGGGCTTGTTGCCCGCGGCCTGCACTATAATAGGTTTTTCTATGAACTGAGCCATGCGCCCTCCCGCAAAATCCGTATCCTCTTGATTTTACCAAAACCCGCGCCAAAAAAAAGAGCTGCCGTCGTATTTACTATAATATAGTCATGAAAAAAGAAACTTTGGTCCCGGGCGCCCCGACGCGCGTACTTTTGCCCGGCGGCAGACCTCTATGATGGCCAACACTTTTACCAAGAACCTGTTCATGACGCGCAGGACCAAGATCATCTGCACCATTGGTCCCGCTTCCGAGAACGAGGCCTGCGTGCGCGACCTGATCAAAGAAGGCATGAACGTCGCCCGCATAAATTTCTCGCACTGCGCTTACGAAGAAGCCCTCAACAGGGTGAACATCCTCCGGAAGGTCCGCTACGAACTGGACGTGCCGCTGGCCATCATGCTGGACACCAAGGGGCCGGAGGTGCGCATGTTCGGCTACAGCAAGCCAGTGCTCCTCTCCAAGGGCGACACGCTCCACGTGGAAAGCACCGACAAGCAGCCCGAAGAGGTCCAGGAGCTGCCGGCGGAAAAGCGCCATTTCTACACCAACCTGCCGCGCATAGACAAACTGTGCCAGGTGGGCACCCGCGTGCTGCTCCAGGACGGCTTCATAGAGCTGGAGGTCTCGCAGCTGCATAGCGAGTGGCCCGGGGCCGTTACCCTGCGCGTCCTCAACGACGGCAGGCTCAAGGACAAGGCGCACCTGGCCATCCCCGGCGTGCATTACCCTATCCCGTTCCTGTCCGAGAAGGACCGCAAGGACATCGCCTTCGCGGTGGAGAACCGCTTCGAATACATCGCGCTGTCCTTCGTGCGCACCGCCAAGGACATCACCGACGTGCGCGAGATCATCAGGAGCGTAAAGGCCGATTCGCCCATCAGGCTGATCGCCAAGATCGAGGACAAGCAGGCCCTGGCCAACCTCGACGATATCATCCGCGATTCCGACGGCATCATGGTGGCCCGCGGCGACCTGGGAATAGAACTGCCCATCGAGGAACTGCCGAACCTGCAGAAGACCATCATCAACCGCTGCTACCTGGCGGGCAAGCCCGTGATCGTGGCCACGCAGATGCTGGAGTCCATGACGGAAATGACCTATCCCACGCGCGCCGAGGTGACCGACATCGCCAACGCCGTGCTGGAGCTGACCTCTTCGGTGATGCTGTCCGGCGAGACCGCCAAAGGCGCCCACCCGAAGCGCGTGGTGAACATGATGGGGCGCATCATCGACCGCACCGAATCGTCCATCGACTACCACACGCTGGCGCGCATCACGCACGACTACGTGGACCGCGACGACATCACGAACATCATGGCTTACAGCGTGGTGAACACCGCGCACGACTGGAACGCCAAGGCCATCGCCGTGGTGACCGACACCGGCATCGGCGCGCGGGCGCTGTCCAAGTTCCGCCCGGGCGTGCCCATCTACGCCTTCACCCACCATGAGACGCTGTATCACCAGATGGCGCTGAACTGGGGCGTGATCCCCTTCCTGATGAAGAACCCCGAGACCCTGCGCTTCAGCGAGGTGGCGGGGAAGATCATCGACCAGCTGCTGGAGAAGAGCGCGATCGAGAACGGCGACAAGCTGATCTTCATGGCGTCGAGCCCGTTCGGCAAACGCCGCCCGACCAACACCATCCGCTGCGAAGTGGTGGGGGACACCACCTTCCACGAAGCCACCTGAACCGCCGAAAACGGCGAAAAAAGAGCGCCCGGCGGGGGCGTTCTTTTTTTATACCGGCGCCGCTGACCGCGATACGCGCGGTTATCTTTGATATACTACGCAGAGGGGGGGAGCAATGAAAAAATTCGATACCGGACAGACCTGGATGTCTTACGCCGCGGCCGGCCCGGAAAAGGGACGGCCGGTGATGTTCCTGCATGGCGTCACCGTGGACCATCTTTCGATGAAGAACACCTTTGAGCCGTATTTCCGCGGCGCTAACTGCGGATACCGGCGGGTCTATCCGGACTTTCCGGGGCACGGGGCCTCTGACTGCCCGCTGGGCAGGGCCAACATGCGGGCGCTGCTGGAGGATACCGCGGCGTTCATCCGCGGCAATTTCGAGGAACCGCCCGCCCTGGTAGGCTACTCGCTGGGCGGGTTCGTAGCGCTTAAACTGGCGGAGCAGATCCGCTTTCCTTCGCTTTTCCTCATAGCGCCCCCGGTCCGCACGAACAAGGCCAGCATCACCAGGCCCTCCGCGGTCACCCTTATCACGGACGAGCTGACGCAGGCCCAGAAAAAAACGGCCGACACCCGGTACCTGGCGCTGGCCGCCAAGAGGACCGCGGAGACGCTGAAAAGATACAATTCCGGCGTCCCGGGAGACTTTTCGCCCGGCAGGCTTACCTATCAGACCCTGCTGGCCAGGAGCGCCGCGGGCGACAACCTCGGCATAAGACCGGCAAGCATAGAATCCAGCACCACGTTCCTGGTGGGGCAGCAGGATACGCTGAGCGGCTACCGGGACCAGTTCAAGCTGTCTACGAAACTGAAGAACAGCGAATACCATTCCTTCTACGACTGCGGCCATTTCCTGCCGCATGAATGCGGGCAGTTCGAGTCGCTGTTCCGGGAGTGGCTGCGGCTGGGCGGCCCCGCCGCCTGAACGGGGCAGGCCATAAACCATAAGGGTAATCTGCGGGATGGCGTGACTTTAAACCGCGCTTTGCTTAACCGGAACCCATTTGTTAGAATTCTTCGATAGCGCTGGCGGTCAATATCTATCCAGGAGGCGGAATATGAATAAACGGATCTGGCTTACCTCTTTAGCGGCGGCACTGCTGCTCCCGGCACTGGTTTCCGGCGCTTACGCCGGCGCCCGCCCAAAGCTCAAGCTGCAAAAAGGCACCCAATCGGTGACCTCCGTCAATAATTCCTCCGTCTCCAATTCCTCCGGAAGCTGGAAAGGAGAAGCCGCCCACACCGGCGGCGCCGGCATAACCTTCGGGGGCAGCATGGCCCCGGCCACCGGGGGGTCCTACGGCAGCTCTTCCACAAAGGGCGGTTCCGCGTCCGGAGGAGGAGGGGGAAGCCAGGCCCAGACGTCGTCGTCCGGCTCCGGCTCGTCCAACCCGGGCACGTCAGGCGGCGGCGCGGTGAACCAGAAAGTCGTCTTCTCCTCTAAAAGGAACGGCGTTTCCGAGAAAAGTTTTTTAACCACCCAGCTTATCTACGGCGTGGTTTACGGCCTCGGCCCGAACAGCACCTACAGCTGCGCCTGCCCCAAGCTGAGCGGCGCCTGCGCCGACCGCGGCACCTGGACCAAGCTGCCCAACCCGGAGTGGTCTTACGACTCCACCGACAAAACCTGGCGCATGGCGGCCGTGCTGAACGGCATCCCCGCAGGGTCTTACGAACTGGCCTTCGAAGACCGGGCCAGCGGCGCGCAGACCGGGTTCGCTTACCTCGACCTTACCAGCCCCCGCAGCGTCGGCTGCCGCTGGAACTCGCCTGACCCCGTGGTCGGGCCCTGCTCCGGGCCTTACGTCAACAACCGCCTGCTGGACTGCACCGCCAACAATAACGGGCAGGTTTTGAACACCCAGGACTCCGGCCAGAGCTGCCCGGCCAGGTGGACCTGCACCTGCGGTTAACTTATTCCAAAAGAAGGGGCGGGCCCGACGGCCCGCCCTCTTCTGGGTCTCAACTGTACTGCCTCAACCGGGGAGAAACCCCGTCCCCAATTATAATATAGCTCCCAAAAACGCGGATTTCAAGGGCCCTTAGGGCAAGAAATACGCCGCGGCGGCCTTAAGCGCCGTGGACCTTGCCGTCGCGTATCTCCAGCAGGCGGTCGGCCGAACGGGCCAGGTCCAGGTTATGCGTCACCATCACCACCGTGATGCCCTGCCGCGCCAGCCCCCGAAGTATCCCCTTTATCTCCTCCGTTCTTTTGCTGTCCAGGCTCCCGGTCGGCTCGTCGGCGAGCAGGACCTTGGGGCCGTTGATCAGCGCCCGCGCTATCGCCACCCGCTGCATCTCGCCGCCGGAAAGCTCCCCCGGCAGATGCCCGCGGCGCTGGGCTATCCCCAGCAGCTTCATGACTTCATGGGCGTCCTTGGCTCCCGGGGCCCGGTAAAAAGCCCCGGGCAGCATTATATTCTCTTCCACCGTCAGCGTCGGGATAAGGTAGAACTTCTGGAACACGTAGCCGAACATCTCCCTGCGGATAAGGGTCAGCTCCCGCTCCGACAGAGCCTTCTGCCCGCCGAAAATAGCCCGTCCCCCGACGCTAAGAGAACCGGAGCTGGGATTGTCCAGGCAGCCGATCAGGTTCAGCAGCGTAGTCTTGCCGGAGCCCGACGGCCCGATAATGGCCACCATCTCCCCTGCGGCGGCCTCGAAACTGACCCCGTCCACCGCCCGCACCTCTTCCGCGCCGCGCCGGTAGATCTTGCTCAGGTCCCCGGCGGAGATCACGATATCTTTAGCCATTATTGTTCTCCCTCTATGCGGATAGCCTCGAGCGGGCGCACCCGCGCCGCCCGCCAGGCGGGATAAATGCCGCTCAGCAGCCCGCCCGCCGTTATCAGCAGGAATGCCGCGCCGCTGATGCCGAAGTCCAGGGCGATAAGCGCGCCGTTGGGCGCGTAGGGCAGGAAGTACCGCACCCCGGCTTCAGCCAGGCGCGCCGTCACGAAAGCCAGCCCTATGCCGGCCGCCCCGCCGAAGCCGCAGAGGAGGGCGGTCTCCATCCAGATCATCTTAAAAACGTCCAGCGGCATGGCGCCCATGCTCTTGATGATGCCGATCTCCGCGTAGCGCTCCATCACCGACATCAGTATGGTATTTATAACCCCGGCCATGGCTATGATAAGAGCTATGCCGGCAATGCCCATGACTATCACGCGCGCGCTGTTCACCAGGTTCATGATAGTGGTCTTCACCTGCGCCATGGAGACCACCTGCACGTCGGGCAGGTCATAGAGCTTGTTCTCGAAGGCGTTTATGTCCGCGTCCTTTTTTACCTTTATGCCCAGGCCGGTGATCAGCCCTTTCTTGTTGAAGAGCGCCTGCACCGCCGTGATGGGCAGGAAAATGGTGCCGTCGTCCTGCGTGCCCGAGCGTTTGAGCACGCCCACTACGGTGATCTCCTTTTCCACGCCGGGGATAAGAAGTTTGTCTCCCACTTCGCGGGTCTCCAGCTCGGCCGCCTCGTAGCCCAGCACGGCCTCCAGGGCGTTGTTGTCTTTGAACCAGCCGCCCTGCTTGAATTCCAGGTAGGCCTTCATGGGGGGATAACTTACGGCATCCACGCCCAGGTAAGCGGCTATGGCGCCGTTCTCGCCTTTGTCCGGGTCGAAAACCCCGTGCATCAGCATGGGCGTTACTTTCTCCACCTCGGGATTGGTGTAGACCGTCTTTACCACCGCCTCGGGCATATAGCGCAGCCCCGTGCCTCCCTTGAGCATCAGCGTCGCCGCCTCGTAAGGGCAGCCTTTGGCGGTGAGCAGCACCTGGAAGCCCATGTTGTCTATGTCGCGGTTGAGGCCCTGCTGGTAGCCTTTGTTGAAGCCGAGCAGCGTGGCGAGGACCCAGGCGGACAGCATTATGCCGCCGGCGGCCAGGGCGGTGCGGGTTTTCTTGCGCAGCAGGTTCTTATAGGCGATAGAATATACGTTCATTTTTCCTTCTTTGAGAAGACGAACTCGTCGAGCAGTATGAGGTTCTTTTTCACGGCGCGCAGCACGGAGCCGAAATCTTTGCCGGCTTTAGCCGGGGCTTTTATCGCCGAGGCCCCGGCGGCCGGGGGGAGCTTCGCCAAAACCGGGTCGTAGGGTTCAAAATCCCTGAGCGCGAGGCCTTCGAATTGCGCGCCGAATTCTTTGGCGCGCAGGCCTTTGGCGGCGCGCGACGTGAGCTTCTGTATGTAAAAAGCCCTTATCACCCCCGCTTTATCCAGGGCCAGGAAGACCTGTATCCCGCCGTACTCGCCCTTCTGATTGACGCCGTGGATGTAGCCCACTATCTCCTTGCCCTTATAGATGTCGTACAGGGTATAAGGAACGTCGATGGTCTCATAGAGACCCTTGAATTTATCGCCCAGCCGTTTCTCCACGCGCTCGAGCAGGGGCTGGCCGCCGGAGGTCTTAACCGAAAGATAACGGGTTTTGTACCCTGTGGAACCCGGAAAAAGCCGGGCCACGTCGCGGTCCGGATCGTTCAGGTCGCAGCCCACGGCCGCGAAGGCGGCTCTGGGAAGAGCCAGGAGGGTCAAAAGCAGAAATAGTTTTTTCATAAGCGCCTTCTAGACGGGCAGGTAATAGTAGAGCTGGGTTACCGCCCTCTTGTCGTTCATCCTGTCCTCGTATTCTAACAATGCCCGCCAGGTCAGGTCCGGGGTTAAGGCGTAGGAAAGCCCGGCGCCCAGCGCCCAGCCTTCCATAGCCTCCCTGCCTGAATAAACCGCCTGCCACTCCAGTTTAAGCCGGTTCTCTTCAAGGAGATTAAGCCCGAGGCGCCCCAGCCCGGCCAGGTAGCGCCTGCCGCGCATATTGCCGCCGCGCAGGTCCGCCCGCAGTTCCCAGCGGTCCCAGAGCAAAGCGTAATCCGCCCCGACGGCGCTGTAGGGCCTTTCCTCTCCGTCCAGCACCCTGTAGCCCGCCGTTTCGGGGACCTTGCCCAGGGAAGCGTAGACCCCGGCGGCATAATTGTCCCGGTTCAGAACCCCTTTTGCGGCGCGCCCGGAAACCAGGTAACTGCCGGCGGAGCGCGGCCGCATGCCGGAACCGGTGGTCACCGAAAGAGCCGCGTCGCCCCACTCCAGGTCGCGGCTGGCGCCCAGTCCCCAGTCGCGGTCGAAACCATAGCCGTACATGGGCAGGGCCTGCAGCAGCGCCGCGTGCGCGTCGAAATAGGCTTCGAGCCCGGCGGCCGGCCGGTTATGCCCCAGCCACAAATAACCATAAGGGGTTTTGGCCCTGTAATAGGCGTTGTAAAGCTGCGGCTCCAGCCTGTTGGGGGCGTCGGGGTCATAAGCCAGGCGGCCCTGCAGGGCCAAAGCCCCGGTATCGCCCGAAGCCGAGGAGAATTTGCGCAGCAGGTCGAAACCCGCCGAAGACTTCTGCATGACCTCGCCCGGCGTCATGGAATGGTAGATCGCCGACTTTTCCATGGAAGAGTAACCGGCCACGCCCTGGGCTTCCAGGTACAGCAACCCGGAGCCGGCAAAGACCGGGGCCGCCAGGCCCAGCAGGCTAAATACTAAAAAGGACTTTACCGGCATAGATCTCCTTGTCGCCCTGTCTGACGCGTATGACCAGCTGCCATTCTCCCGGCATTACCACGTCCACCGGCAGCAGGTAATCGCCCTTCTTGCTGAGCTTGAACTTGACCGGGCCGGAATCGTGGTAGGGCATAGAAGGCATGCCGGACTCGCCGACTATTTCGGCGGTCTTTTCCCTGCGGCCGTCTTTGCCGAACAGCCGCACCTTGATGATAACGGTGCCCAGTTTGGGTTTATCGGCAAACTGCCAGGTAAACCAGCCGCCGCCAGGCAGCGGGTTCTTCTTTCCCTGGGAGGCCAGGGCCGTTGCGGCGGCGGCAGCGGGTTTGGCTTTCGGCAGCGCCTTGCCGGGCTCCGCCGCGCTCACGGCGCAGAACAGCAGCGGCAGGAGCACAAGGACGGACGGGATATTTTTCATATTTTACTCCTGTCTTTTTTAGCGCAGCGGGAACAGTTGCCATAAATATCCAGGCGGTAGCCCGAGGGGGAAAAACCGTGCCGGGCCGCCAGGCGGGCCTGCAGCCGCCCCATGGCCGGGTCCGAGATCTCCACGATAGCGCCGCAGGAAACACAGACAAGATGGTCGTGGCGGGGCCCCGGGCCCGCCGCCTCGTAGACCGCCGGGCCGTCCGCGGGCTTCAGCTCGCGGGCCTTGCCGCAGCCGCAAAGGCATTTAAGGGACCGGTAAACGGTGGCGATACCTATCCCCGGGCGTATTTTCCCGGCAAAGCGGTGCACCTCTTCCGCGCTCAGGTGGGGGCCGCCTTCGGAAAGAGCGCGCAGCACGGCCCCGCGGCGGCTGCTGCAGCGTTTGCCGGAGGAGCAGCCGCAGTCCGGGCCGCAGGAACAAGACTTAATGGTTTTAGTCATATTGATAATGGTTATCATTATCATACTACTGCCAGACCGCCGCGTCAAGCATAAAAAAAAGCCCCCGGCCTTTCGGGCGGGGGCTTTTTCGGGGCGGGCCGTTTACAGCGCGGCGGCGTCCTCAAGCAGGGAGAAGGCCGGGGCCGGTCGCGCCAGGGCGGCCGGGGCGGACCGAGAGAGCAGGCGCATGGGGGAGGTTACCGCCGTTATTTTGGTCACATCCTCTCCGCGGCAGCCTTCGGAGGGGCAGACGTTGGAAACGCGGCAATCGCCCTTGTACACATAGTCGTTCTCGCCGCGCACCAGGATGCCTTCAACCTCGCCGGTTTTGGCGTTGAAGACGGCCGAGCCGGAATTGCCGCCGTAAGTGTCCAGGTTGGCCACGAAGTAGCCGGCGGGGGAAGCGTCCCGCACTGTAGCCCCGCCCGCTATCTTTACGGGCAGGCCGGCCGGGTGGCCTATGACCACCAGCGCGTCGCCGTTCTTTATGGTGCCCGCGTGGTTGACCTTAAGCACGGAATGATTGGAGACTTTCCTGTCCAGGCGGATCAGCGCCCAGTCGGCGCCGGTACCTACCTGCTCGCGGCCGATCAGTTCGGCGCAGCCGTAAACCTCGGAGGCGGGGACGGACTTGGGCATAGAGCCCGCGGCGCGGACGCCGAAGCCGAATACGAACCGGGTGTCCTTGCAGGCCTCTTCCGTTTTAACGCAGTGACCCGCGGTCATAATGATGTCGGGCGCCACCAGGGAACCGGAGCAGAACGCGCCCACGACCTGTTCGTAAAAAGGCTCCTCTTTGCAAAGCCCGTAAGACTGGCCGTAAGCCGAGGTGGTCAGCTTGGCGAGCTGGCCGGAGACGCTCACGTCGCCGTATTCGAAAAGGGCCACGGTGGAATCGGCCAGCTTCAGCAGGCGGGAGTCCGTGACCTGGAACAGGTCCAGGCGGTCATCCGCGCCGTACACTACTTTTCCCTTGATTTCGGCGGCGGAAACCGCGGCCGCGAGAGCCGCTATGGCGGCCGCTGACAGGATCAAATGTTTCATGCGCTACCTCCGCTTACATATTTGACGACAGTCAACATTACACTAATTAGCCCCGGGCTTTGCAAGGAATTTTTTTAAAGTGATATAATCTACTTCTGACGCCAATACGACCGACAGAACTGGAGCCTGCTGTATTATGAAAAAACTTATCTATTCCTTACTCGTCCTTTCACTTTCCGCCGGCGCGGCTTTCGCAACGGATGCCCCGGCCGGGCCGGCTAAAAAAGCGGCCGCCGCCAAGCACGATTGCGGAGGCTGCCCTATGGCCAAAAAAGCCAGCGCCAAGAAGTGCTCGGGCAAGATGTGCCCGGAGAAGATCGCCGGCGTAGAGACCTCGGCCAGAAATATCCCCAACGGCGTGGAGATAACCATGACGGCCCAAAACAAGGAAACCGTGGCGCAGCTTCAGGAGCTGGCCCTGGTGCATTACGGCAGCAAGGAGACCATGGACCCCGCCTGCCCCGGCCGCGTCCCCGGCACCGAGATAAAACTTGAGAACACCGCCGAAGGCGCGCGGGTAACGATGACCGGCAAGACCCCGGAAGTCATAAAGAAGATCCAGGCCGCCTCCGCCAAAGAGCATTTAAAAACCGGCTGCCCCGACAAGGACGGCCATAAAAAAGAAGCGAAGGCTTCCAAAAAGTACGCCTGCCCCATGAACTGCGCCCAGTCCGACAGCCCCGGCAAATGCCCCAAATGCGGCATGCCCATGGAGAAAAAATAAATGATGACCAGCGCACTCAAGAAAGTCCCTTTCTTCAAGGGACTCAGCCAGCGGGAGATAAACCAGGTGCTCGCCATCGCCGGCGTCAAGAACTACCGAGCCGGCGAGATGGTCTTCGCCAAGCAGGACCTGGGCGACAACTTCTTCGTGGTCAAATCCGGCCGCATCAAGATCTTCACTACCGTAGGCTCCGAGAAGAAAAAAACTTTCGCCTTCCTCAAGAAGGGGGACTTCTTCGGCGAAATGTCGCTGCTGGGCGGCAAGGTGCGCTCCGCCTCGGCCCAGGCCACCGAAGCCAGCGAACTGTTCGTGATCTCCAAGAAGAACTTCACCGGCCTGATACTGGAGAACGAGGATTTCACGCTTAAGCTGCTGCACACGCTGGTGGAGCGCCTCAACAAAGCCAACAAAGAAGTGGAATCCATGCTGTTCCACAATATCCTGGGCCGGCTGGCCGAGGCCATACTCGACCTGTCGCAGGACAAGAAAACCAAGCCCCTTAAAATGGCCATAGACCAGACCGAGCTGGCGCAGTACCTGGGCACCACGCGCGTGCCGGTCTGCCGCGCCATCAACACGCTCAAACGCAGCGGCGTGATAGACTACCGCCGCGGAGAGCTGGTGATCCTGAACCAGACCCGGCTGAAATCCATCGCCGGCAACGCCGAATGAGCCTGCATTCGCTGAGGGGCTTCCGGGACCTGCTTCCGCCTGACTCCGCGCTTTTCACCTCCATAGAGGCCGCGGCGCGGGAAGTGTTCGCGCTTTACGGCTACCAGGAGCTGCGCGTTCCCACCATCGAACTTAAAGAGCTGTTCGTTAAAGCCACCGGCGATACCACCGACATAGTGGAAAAAGAGATGTACGCCTTTACAGACGGCGGCGGCCGCGAAGTGGCCGTGCGCCCCGAGGGTACCCCCGGCGTGGTGCGGGCCTACATCGAGAACAACCTCGGCCAGACCGGCCGCAACGGCAAATACTTTTATATCGGCAACATGTTCAGGGCCGAGCGCCCCCAGGCAGGCCGCTACCGCGAATTCGAGCAGATAGGCGCCGAACAGATCGGCAACGCCTCCCCTTACGCCGACGCCGAGACCATAACCATGCTGGTGCGCCTGCTGGAGAAAGCCGGCGTCAGCGGCTGTTCCGTGGTGCTGAACTCGCTGGGCTGCGGCGAGTGCCGCAAAGCCTACCGCGAAACGCTGTTGAACTACCTGCGCCTCAACACGGCGACGCTCTGCGAGCCCTGCAAAGGCCGCATAGAGCGCAACCCGATGCGGGCCCTCGACTGCAAGATCGACGGCCCCGTCCTGGCCGAAAAAGCGCCCAGACTTTCCCTGTGCCCCGCCTGCGCCGGGCATTTCTCCCGCACGCAGGAACTGCTGAATATTTCCGGGGTCGAGTACCAGGTCAACACCAGCCTGGTGCGCGGGCTGGATTATTACACCAGCACCGTCTTCGAGGTGCGCTCCAGCGCGCTGGGCAGCCAGGACGCCGTCTGCGGCGGCGGCCGTTACGACGACCTGGTGAAATCCATGGGCGGCCCCGCGGCCGCCGCCATAGGCTGGGCCGTAGGCGTGGACCGCATGGCCATGCTGCTCAAAGACAAGCCAGCCGCCGAGAACGCGCCGAAAACCTTCATAGTGGCCGCGGCCAAGGAGGCCGGCACCAAAGCCTTCGCCCTGCTGACCGCCATGCGCGCCGCCGGCATCAGCTCCGACTTCTCCAACTTCGAGCTCAGCCTCAAGTCCCAGATGCGCTCCGCCGACAAAAGCGGCGCCGCGTTCGCCCTGATCATAGGAGAGGACGAGCTCAAAGCCGGCACGGTCGCCGTAAAGCTCCTGAAAGAAAAAGGAGAACAGCTCTCCGTCGCGATAGCCGACGCCCCTTCGGAAATAAGCAAAAGGCTTTCCGCTTAGGAGTCGGAGAAGATCAGGTTTTTGCGGAGGGTGCTATCCTGCGGTTTTTACTGATAAATACTCACGAGAGACAAACCATGACCAACGACCTACCTTCCAAGAAGACAGCGATGCGCACCCATACCTGCGGCCAGCTTACCGCCGCCGACGCGGGCCAAACCGTCACCCTCTGCGGCTGGAACGACGTAAAGCGCAACCACGGCGGCGTCCTCTTCATAAACCTGCGCGACCTCTATGGCCTGACCCAGGTAGTCGCCAGGCCCGACACCCCCGTCTTCAAGACCGCCGAAGAAGCCAAAAGTGAATACGCCCTGCAGGTCACCGGCAAGGTCACGCTGCGCCCCGGCACCAACGCCAACAAGAACATGCCCACCGGCGAGATAGAGATAGACGCCTCGCAGATCACGGTCCTCAACACTTCCCAGCCCCTGCCCTTCGACCTCGGCGAGCACGCCGGGGTAACGGAAGAGACGCGCCTCAGATACCGCTTCCTCGACCTGCGCAGGCCGCGCATGGCCCACAACATGGTCCTGCGCAGCCGCCTTTCCCAGGTGGTGCGCAACTACCTCTACAGCCTCGACTTCAACGAGATAGAAACCCCGCTGCTCACCCGCTCCACCCCGGAAGGAGCGCGCGACTTCGTAGTGCCGTCGCGCAGCAACCCTGGCGAGTTCTACGCCCTGCCCCAGTCCCCGCAGCAGTTCAAACAGGTGCTGATGATGTCCGGCATGGACCGCTACTTCCAGCTGGCCCGCAACTTCCGCGACGAGGAACTGCGCTCCGACCGCCAGCCCGAGCACACCCAGATAGACCTCGAGATGTCTTTCGTGGACGAACAGGACATCGCCCGCGTCGCGGAAGGCATGATGAAGGACGTCTTCGCCCATATAGGCGAAGAGGTCTCCGCCCCTTTCCCGGAGATGGAATATTCCGACGTGATGCTCAAATACGGCATCGACAAGCCCGACCTGCGCTACGCCCTGGAGATCAAGGACTGCTCCGGCGTGTTCAAGGCCTCCGCCTTCAAGGTCTTCTCCGAAGCCCTCGCCGGCGGCGGCGTCGTGCGCGCCCTGAAGGGTGAAAAGGCCGCCGCCTTCAGCCGCGGGGATATGGACAAGCTTACGGACCTGGTAAAAAAGCGCGGCGCCAAAGGCCTGGTCTGGCTGCGCTTCAAAGAGGGGAAATGGGAATCCCCGACCCTGAAATTCATGGCCGAGCCCGAACTGGCCGCGCTCAAGACCCTGCTGGAGGTGAACGAAGGCGACGCCGTATTCATAGCCGCCGACAAGCCCGAGATCGCGGCGCCCTGCCTCGGCGCGCTCCGCCTGGAACTTATCGCCCGCCTGAAGCCCGCCCCGGCTAAAAAGTGGGCCTTCCTCTGGGTCCGGCATTTCCCGCTGCTGGAGAAGGACGCCGAGAGCGGCGCCTGGACCTTCACGCATAACCCTTTCACCGCGCCCCTGCCCGGCGAGGAGGGGAAACTGGACACCGACCCCGGCAACGTACTCTCGTGCCAGTATGACCTGGTCCTCAACGGCGTCGAACTGGGCTCCGGCTCCGTGCGAAACCACAGCCGCGCCATGCAGGAAAAGATCTTCGCGCTCATGGGCTACGACAAGGAGCAGGTGCAGAGCCGCTTCGGCATGATAGTCAACGCCATGGATTTCGGCGCGCCTCCGCACGGCGGCATAGGCATAGGCTACGACCGCCTTATCGGCATCATCTGCGGCACGGACTCCATCAGGGACGTCATAGCGTTCCCGAAGACCACCAGCGGCGCCTGCCTGATGAGCGACGCCCCGGCGAAACTGGACGAGAAACAGCTCAAAGAGCTGCACCTGAAAATAACCGAATGACCGCGAATCGCCAGGGGTCTGGCCGGGGTGTTGCCCTGAGCACCCGTTGCGGAAGGGGGCCCCGCCATCAAAGTCAGGCGGGGGGAACCGACGCAAGGGTTCCCTCTTCCCGGGTGAGCAGGGTAATACCCCGGCCAGACCCCTCGAGCGAGCGGTCTATCCAATAAATCAATGCCGCAATTTCCCAAATGGATAGTGGACGAGGTGCGCCGCAACAAGGCGGACCTGCGCGGCACCGCCGCCGCCGGCACCGCCGCCGAGCTCTCCGCCCGCGCCCTCCACACCGTCTGCGACGAAGCCCGCTGCCCCAACAAAGGGCGCTGCTTCTCCGAAGGCGAAGCCACCTTCCTCATCCTGGGCGACATCTGCACCCGCAACTGCGGCTTCTGCGCCGTAAAAAAGGCCGAACCCCTGCCGCCCGACGCCGGTGAGCCCCGGCGCGCGGCCGAGCTCTGCCGCCAGTGGGGCCTTAAATACGTGGTCTTCACCTCGCCCACCCGCGACGACCTGCCTGACGGCGGCGCCGCGCATTTCGCCGAGACCAACCGCCTCATAAAGGAACTTTCACCCGGCATAAAGACCGAGCCCCTCATCCCGGACTTCCAGGGCGACCTCAAGGCCCTGGAAACGGTGCTGGACTCCCGGCCCGACGTGCTGGGACACAACCTCGAAATGGTCTCCGGCCTCTACGCCGGCGCCAGGGCCGGGGCCGATTACACGCGTTCCCTGCGGGTGATCCAAAACGCCAAAAAACTCCGCCCCGATATTTTCACCAAGTCGGGCATAATGCTGGGCCTGGGCGAGAAGCCCGAAGAGCTCGAAAAGGCCCTGGGCGACCTGGCGGAGCACGGCTGCGACCTGCTCACGCTGGGCCAGTACCTGGCGCCGTCCAAAACGCACCGCCCCGTGGTCAAATACTACACCGAAGAAGAATTCGCGCGCTGGGGGGAGAAAGCCAAAGCCCTCGGCCTCAAAGCCGTACTCTCGGGCCCGCTGGTCCGCAGTTCCTACCGCGCCGCGCAGCTTTACCGGGAGGCGGCGCATGGAAGAGTTTGAAAAGGATAAAGCGGCCCTGGCCTGGCTCTCCGGCGCCTGGGACGATTACGTGGGCGGGTTCCTGCCGCTGCTGCCGGTGCTGCTGGTCCAGACGGCCGTTTCCTCCGGAAGTTTTTTCCTGATGGACCGCTACCACTCCCTGCTGGCGGCCGTTCCCTATATCCTGCTCGTGGTCACGCCGGTCTCCACCGGCGCCGCCATGGTCTACATCAACATGGCGCGCGGCGGTAAAGCGCGGCTGCCGGACCTGTTCAGCGCTTTCCCGGTATATCACCGGGCCCTCGCCGTCAGCCTGTGGCTGGGCTGCCTTACGCTGGGAGGCACGCTGGCCCTTGTGCTGCCCGGCCTGATCATCCACCTGACCTACTGTTTCAGCGAGTACGCCGTGGTGGACCGCCGGACCGGCATAAAGGCGTCCTTCGCGCTCAGCCGTATAATAACCGACGGCTGGAAAAGCCGCCTCTTCCCCATCTTCCTGCTTACCCTGCTGGTAAACATGTTCGCGCCGGATATAGTGGCGGTTACCGGCCCGTTCAAAAACCCCGACGTCAGCCTTAACCTGAAGCCGTGGAACCTGGCAGGCGCGGCCCTCAAGACCCTGGTCTTCCTGCCGTGGCTGAGCCTGGCCATGGCCAGGGCCTACGAGTTCCTGCTGACGGGGCCCAAACCCGCCGAAGAGCCGCAGCCCGCGGACGCCTGAGCCCCCGCGCTTCCGCCTGGTTGACTTTGGTCATAGGCATTACGGCCTATGTCGCCGGGGGACTTTAGCACCATACCCAAACCCCGTCGATAATGTAGAATTTAGACAGCAGTTAAAGTTACAGGAGGAAGAATGATGAAAAAATTATCCCTGATAGCGGCCGCCATGCTGTGCGCCTCGTCGGTCAGCGCCGCGGAACTCTCTTACCTTTCCGCCGGCTCCATAAAGTCTTTGCAGATAGCGGTGCCCGCGCCGGTCCTCGAAACCGAAACCGCCAAGTGCGACCACGTCTCCGGCGAAATAACCCAGCTGCACCTGCTGGCCCAGGCCTCCAAGAGCCAGCTCTTCTCCTTCGCCGACACCGAGGCCCAGTTCAACGAATTCAAGGCGATGTGGCAGCCCATCCTCGAGAAATTCGGCATGAAAGTGACCTCCGCCGAGTACAAAGACAATTTCGGCGTCATCAAGTACGAATCTCCCGACGGCCGCGTAGTCCGCGAGTTCATGGGCGAGCGCATGAACTACGACGCCCTGAGCGCCGAAGCCATGAAGAAAGAGCAGCACATGCTGCTTGAGTCCCTCGAGAAGTCCGGCCTCACCCCCGTGGCCGCCTTCACGATAAAGCACGCGGCGTTCCGCCCCACGTTCAACGTTTACTACCTGACCAAGGCTGACGAGAACCAGGACCACGAAACGCAGCTGCGCCAGCTCAAGAACGGCGAAGACATCGACTTCGACCTGCTGGCCGGCGCCGTGACCCTGGTAGAGAAGGACGCCTCCTTTTCCATGGTCTACATCGGCAAGCTGCTCGGTTCCAAGAGCAAACTGGCCGCTGACGAAGCGGGCATAGCGGCCAAGCTGGCCGATTACAAAAAATTCCTGGCCGAGAACAAGAAAGAATTCATCGCCGCCAAAACGGTCAAGCTGGACGAGCCTTTCACGATAGGCGAGCACACCTACAAGTACTTCGTCAACATCTACTTCTTCCAATAACGGAGAAGTTTAGCAGCCAGAAAAGCCCGCCGGCTAAAACCGGCGGGTTTTTTTTGTGTAGCCAAAGTCACACTCTATAATTTGACAGGGGAGTTTTAAATATATTAATTTGACAGTATATCCTAAGGGGTTAGGGTCGGTTACATCTTAAGAACAGCGCTGAGCTCCATTTGGTCTATTTTTATTGGGGGGCCTATGGCTTTTCCGGGTAAAGTATTTCTGCCTTTCCGGCTGAAACTGCTGCTTGTCATGCTGACGGCCGCGGGGGCCGGCATTTACTTGAGTTACAGCGGCTTCAGGAACGCGCTGCGCCCTTTCTCCGAGGGCGAGGCCGGGAACCGGCTGTTTTCCAGCATTGAACTGGCCGGCGCCGTGATAGACGAGGACGTCCGGGCCGCGCTGGAGCGCGCGCGGCTGACCGCGGCCCGCACCGGGCTCGGGGAACTCCTTGCCAGGTACAACCTCAAAACGCCGCTGCCCTCCGACCCGGCCGACCTGGCCAGGCGGCTGGCCGGGGCGGCGGCCGGCTCAGACAACCTGACAGGGCTGGACCTGGCGGGAATAAACGGAAAGATAGCGGCCTCCCTTGAAAAGGGCAGGGTAGGGCTGGACCTCTCTTCCAGGGCCGACTTCAGGCTTGGACTGAAGAGCCCCTACATCAGCGCGCCCCGCTCCGAGAACGGGACCATTTCTTATGAGATAACCGTTCCGGTCCCGGCGCCGCCGGGCGCCGGCCCGCGCCCGCTGGGCGCTTTGCGCTGCCGGTTCAAGATCCCGCCCGTCCGCCAGGCCGCCGCACAAACCCTGCGCGAAAAAGGTTTTATCGTCGCGCTGGCTAAAAAAAGCGGCCAGCACCTGGTACTGGACGAAGGAAAAGGCCCCGCGAGGGAAGTAAGTCTTAAAGCTCTGGAAGGCGCGCCTTTCCTGCCCGCCCTGTCCGGCAAAGAGGGGGTGTCCTCCATGGACGAGGGAAAGGCCGGCAGAATGCTTTACGGGTGGAGGACCATCCCCGCGCCCGACTGGATAATCGCCGCCAAAGTTCCCTTCGAGACGAATTCAGCCGGCTCCGCGATGCTGCTGGAGCGGGCGCGGCTGAACTCGCTGCTGGCTTTCGTTTTCCTGGCGGCCGCCGCTTTTTTCGCCGTAAACCTGCTGGCGGCGCCGCTCTGCGAGGCCGGGCGGCAGGCGGCCGCCCTGCTTGAACAATGCGGGAAACCGGCGGGCGACAGGAAAGACCTGTGCGAACCGGCTATCCTGGCCAGGGCGATAGAGGAAGCCGCCGGAACTATAAAGGGCCAGGCCTCTCACGACATGGAACTGGAGACGGAAACGGAAAAACTGCGCGAAGAGGAAGCCGACCTGAAATCCCAGAACGACGAGCTGGAAAAGCTCAACAAGTACCTGATGGAGCGCGAGATAAAGATCTCGGAACTTAAGAAAGAGATCGACGACCTGCGGGAGAAAGTAGCTGGAGGGGCGCAGGACTAACCCATGAAGTTCGCCACCAAGAGCCGGCTTTTCTCCTCCTTCAGGGCGGCCGTCATCCTGGCCGGACTGGGCGGGGCTTACGGCCTCTACAACCGCTTTGAGGCGATAGCCGGCGAAGAAGAATACGCGCTGCAGGTGGCCTCCAGGGCGTCGGCGCTGGGAGCGGCGGCCGGCGAAGGAACAGCGAGGGACAAGACCGGGGATTTCCGCGCCAATTACCTGGCCCTGGGGTCGGCGATAGGCGCCCGCAGCGCGGTCTCCGCGGTCAACCGGGCCGCTTTCACGGAAATACGGGCCAAGTACTACGGCCTGCTGCCTGCTGCGGAAAACCCCGCGTCCGGAGAACCTGAACCCGGGACGGAAGCCATCCCGGCGGGGACAAGGGAAAAAGCCGCGGCCATCGGCGCCTTCGCCCTGGGAGCGGCCAGGCGCACCCTGCAGCAGCGCAACCTGCTGCTGGTACAGACCGCGCTGGCCTATTTCTCTATTTTCCTGGTCCTGCTCGCGGCCGAGGGCCTCCAGTATTACCTGCCCAACGCGTCTTTTTTTACCGAACTGGAGGATTTAAAAGCGAAGCTGCTGCGCGCGGCCGCTCCTTTCATGGGAGCGCCGCTTAAGAGGCGCGAACTGGAGGAATTGACCGCCGCGGCGGTCGCGCTGGATAAAACCCTGGAGGCCTCGATGCTGGCGCGCATGAAACTGGCCAAGGAAACCGTGCTGCGCCTGGCCCGCATGAAAACCCAGACCCGCACCCTGGAGCTGACGCGCCGCAAGGTAATGGCGCTGGTGGAGGACCTGGAGAACGTCAGGGGAGAACTACAGGACGAGAAAAGGGCGCTTAAGCATACCGGGGAAAAGCTCAAGCGCTCCAACAGGGAACTGGAGCAGTTCGCCTATGTGGCCTCGCACGACCTGAAGGAACCCCTGCGCATAGTTTCGAGTTTCAGCGGGCTGTTATCCAAACGGTACTCGAACGCCCTGGACAAGGACGCCAAGGACTTTATCCACTACATCGAGGAAGGCGCCGAGCGGGCCGCCGAGCTGGTGAACGCGCTGTTCAATTACTCCAAGGTCACCTATACGGCGCGGGATTTCGCCCCGGTAGACTGCGGCGTGGCCCTGAAAAAGGCGATGTTCAACCTGAAGATAACCATAGACGAGCGAAAGGCCGCCGTAAAGTTCGGGGGCTTGCCGTCGGTGCGGGGGGACGAATTCCAGCTTATCCAGTTGTTCCAGAACCTGCTGTCGAACGCCCTTAAATTCAACGTTTCCCCGTCCCCGGAAATTACCGTCGAGGCCGCGGAAAGCCCGGGGGAATGGGTGATAAAGTTCGCGGACAACGGCATAGGCATACCCGCCGAACACTATGAAAGGATCTTCCTTATCTTCCAGCGGCTGCATACGGTGGACAAGTACCCCGGCGCCGGCATCGGCCTGGCGCTTTGCAAGAAGATCTCTGAGAACCACGGGGGCAGGATCTGGGTGGAGTCGAAGCCGGGCGAAGGGAGCGCGTTCTATATAACGTTCCCCGTCATGGCCGGGAGCGGCGGCGGAACGGCGCAGGCCGGGCCGGTTGAAATCACGAAAAAGGCGGTATCATGAGGAAAACCCATAAAAATGCCAGGCTGCTCGAAATACTGGTGGTGGAGGATAACCCGGCGGATATACGCTTTATGAGCGAGATCTTCAAGGAAGGCCGGCTGGCCAACAGGGTCACCGCCATGCGGGACGGCGAAGCGGCGCTGCGCTACCTGCGCGGCGAAGGGGAATTCGAGGGCGCCGTAAAGCCGGACCTGGTGCTGCTGGACCTGAACATGCCGGGCAAGGACGGCCGCCAGGTCCTGGAGGAGATCCGCAACGATCCGCTGCTCACGCACCTGCCGGTCATAATACTCACGACCTCCTCGGCCATGCAGGACGTCAGCCTGAGCTACGACCTGAAGGCCAACTCCTACATGGTAAAACCGGCGGACCTGGGCCAGCTGATCAAGGTGGGCATGTGCCTCGACAACGTCGGGCTCGGCCTGGTGGCGGCCCCGGCTCCGGCGGTCAAGCCCCGCCGGCGCGGCAAGCAGACCGGGAAGGCGGACGACTGATGGAGCAAACCCAGAACATAAACATCCTTGTCGTAGAGGACAACCCGTATGACGCCAAGATCATAACGGAGCTTTTCCGCGACATAAAGAACGGAAGCGGGTTCCGCCTGTCGTTCGCGGAAACACTGGAGAAAGCCGGCGTCGCCGCGCGGGCAGACCCGCCGCCGGACATCCTGCTGCTGGACCTGAACCTGCCGGACTCGTACGGGCCGGACACGCTGGGCCGCGCGGCCGGGATGTTCCCGGACCTGCCTATCATAATCATGACCGGCTTTTACGAGGAGCACCTGGGCCTGGACCTGATAAAAAAAGGCGCCCAGGACTACCTGGTGAAGGGAAAGATCACCGGCGACTGGCTCGCCTATTCCATAAAATATTCGGTGGAGCGCGCCAAGATAGAGCGCAAGCTGAAGCAGCGCGAGAGCCGGCTGGAAGGCATCCTGGAAAAAAGTCCAGACGGCGTAGTCGTGATCCGGCGGGACGGCAGGGTGCTGTTCGTCAACCACGGCGCCGAAGTTATCTTCGGGCACCCGCGCAAAGAACTGATGAAGCAGCCGTTTTCGCTGGAGGCAGACCCCGAAAAGACCGTACAGACGGAGCTGCGCCGCCTCGACGGCAAGAAAGTGCCGCTGGAGATCAGGGCGGTGGAACTGATCTGGGACGCCGAGCCCTGCCGCCTGGTCATCCTGCGCGACCTGAGCCCGGTGCGCACGCTGGAAAGCAGCAGGGACGAGTTCATCTCCATGATCTCCCACGAACTGCGCGCCCCGCTAACCGTGGTAAAGGAGTCTTTGGACCTGGTCTGCGACGGAGCCGTAGGCGAAGTGACCGACCGGCAGAAGGAAATTTTAAAGATAGGCATAGAGAATTCTCTGCGCCTGAACCGGCTGATAGACGCGCTGCTCAATATTACCAAGATGGAAGCCGGCGTGATGCCTCTCGACGTGGCCAAGGCGGACCTTGGCCTGCTGCTGGAGGAAACCGAGAAGGACTACGGGCATCTGGCCGCGGGGCGCAGGATCCGGCTGGTCAAACAGCTGCCCCAAGCGCCGCTGTTCACCTACTGCGACAAGGAAAAAGTGCGCGAAGTGGTGGTCAACCTGGTCTCCAACGCGCTCAAGTTCACCCCGGAAAACGGGGAGATCGCCCTTTCCCTGCGCCCCTGGGAAGGGGAGGCGCTGATCTGCGTGGAGGACACCGGCCCCGGGATCGAGCCGGAAGACATCCCGCGCCTTTTCAATAAGTTCTCGCAGGTGGGCGGCAAGCGCCCGGCGGGCGTAAAAGGGACCGGCCTGGGGCTGGCTATCTCCAAGGGCATAGTAGAGCTGCACGGCGGACGCATCTGGGCCGAAAGCACGCCGGGCACGGGCAGCAAGTTCTACGTGCTGCTGCCGGTGCAGCCTTTCGACGCCGCCCTTAAAGGGGTGATAAAGAGAGAGATAGAGATGGCGGCCGCCCGCAACCGGAATTTCTGCGTTATCGACGTTAACTTTTCCGGGCGCACGCTCAAGGGAAACCCGAGGGCGCAGGAACTGTGCGCCAGGGGAGAAACCTTTCTTAAAAGCAATATGCGCAACTCGCACGCGATACTGAAAAGAGAGGAGGGGGATTTCACGCTGGTGATAGCCAACGCCGACCCCCGGGAAGGCTGCCGGGCGTGCACCTTCGTAGAAAAAGGGCTGGCCGACATCGCCGGCCTGGACCCCGCGCTTACCTCCGACCTGACCTCCATGCTCTCCTACCCCGTGGATTTCAGGGACGAGGAGACTTTTATAAAGAAGATGGCGGCGGTCAGGGAGAAAGTGAATGCCTAAAATACTCCTCATAGAGGACGAGGCCCAGCATATACTGCTGGTAAAGATACGGCTGGAAATACGGGGGTTCGAAGTAGCCGTGGCCCAGACCGGGGCGGACGGCCTGAAGGCGGCCCAGAAGATGAAGCCTGACCTGGTGCTGCTGGACCTGATGCTGCCGGATATGGAGCCGGCGGAGATCATCCGCGGCTTGCGCTCCATCCCCGGCGTCAGGAAGACGCCTATAATCGCTTTCACCAAACTGGACGCCTTCGAAGTGCACCGCGGGAGCCTGAACGCGGAAATAGCGGAATTCATCCCCAAGCCCTACGAGACTACCGAACTGCTGGAAAAAATAAACAAGTTCCTTAAAAAGCCGAAAAACGGGGCCAAGCCGGAGAGTTAAAGCCCCAGGTCGGGCGCTATGGCGCGCATCGCGTCCAGGGAAAGCTGAACGAATTCATCCAGCTGAAGTCCCATGGCTTCGCATTCCAGGATGATAGCCCGGTCCACCGAGGCGGCAAAACGCTTGTCCTTCATCCTCTTGGTTACCGAGGAAGCTTTCACGCTGGCCAGCTTGCGGTCCGGGTAGACCAGGGCCGTGGCCGTTATCAGGCCCGTGACCGTTTCCCCGGCGGCCAGCGCCGTATGGAAGAGCTCGCTGCGCTTTCTGCCGCCGTGGACCGCCTCGTTATGCAGTTTAACGGCTTCTATGAGGCCGGCGGGCAGGCCGTGCGCGTTAAGGATGCGCTCCGCCTCCAGCGTATGGCGCGAGAGGTCTCCGGCGGTAAGCTCAACGTCGATATCGTGCAGCAGCCCCGCCAGGCCCCAGAGTTCCGGGTCGGCGCCCAGCCGGACGGCCAGCGCCCTCAGGACGGCCTCCGAAGCGAGGCAGTGCTTAACAAGGTTCTCGTTCTTAACGTGCGCCCGCAGAAGTTCCAAAGCCTTTTCTCTTTCCATTAGTCGCTCCCTTTCGCCGCGGCCGTAATTGAGTCTTTACTAAAATTATAGAATATCGGCAGGGCCGGTCAGAACACGCCGGCGCTGCTTTTTTTATAGAATGAAGAGAGGACGGAGGGACCGCAATGATAAAATGTTACGCGAAGCTGTTCGGGCTGCTTAGTTTTTTCTTTTTCCTGGGGACGCTGGCCGCTAACCTCAACATGTTCGAGGGAACCGACTCCATCCTGGAGGGATTGCTTTCGAGCCTGTTCTTCGGGGCGGTCACGGCCGCGGTGATAGGCACCATGCACATTAACCGGGTGCGCGCGCTGGCCGGCGGAAGACGGGAGGGGGATATCTACGCCGCCAGCCAGACGGCGGAAGTTCGCCTGCCCGTGGATCCCATCCGGGCCTTCCACCTGGTCTCGCACTATTTCCGGGAAGTGGCCCGCTTCGAGGTTACCGGTTCCGACCAGATAGGGGGCAGGATCTCGGCCCGCACCCCGCTGGTCCTGTTCAAAACCCTGGGCAATACCGTCACGGCGGAACTGCGCGCCCAAGAGGGCGGAACCCTGGTGATCCTGAGCTCCTCCCCCGTGCTGACGAGCGGGATCCCCGACTACGGCACGACCCTTAAAATAATCATGGACGCCGAGAATTTCCTGAAAGCGGGCGCCCGCCGCTGATCCCCTGGCAAAAGAAAAGGCCGTTCGCTGGCGAACGGCCTTTTTTATTGCGGCGGGGCGGGCTCAGAATTCCGCGTAGCCGGGCACGCGGGGGAAAGCCGTCACGTCGCGGATGTTGGAAATGCCGGTTATCAGCATCATCATGCGTTCGAACCCCAGGCCGAAACCGGAGTGCGGCACGCTGCCGTAACGGCGCAGGTCGAGGTACCACCAGTAGGCCTGGGCGTCTATATGGGCGTCGGCCAGCTTCTTTTCCAGCACGTCCAGGCGGTTCTCGCGCTCACTGCCGCCGACAAGCTCGCCTATGCGGGGCACCAGCACGTCCATGCCGCGCACGGTCCTGCCGTCGTCGTTAAGCTTCATGTAGAAAGCGGCCGCTTCCTTGGGCTTGTTGTAAAGGATGACCGGTTTCTTGAAATATTGCTCCACCAGGAAGCGCTCGTGCTCGGAAGAAAGGTCCACACCCCAGCTTACCTTTACGTCGAAGCGCTCGTTGACGGGCTCCAGCAGTTTGACCGCTTCGGTATACGCCAGCCGCTCGTACTTGCTCTCGGTCACGTTGCGCAGGTTCTCCATCAGCGCGGGCTCGACGAACTTCGCGAACAGCTCCATGTCGGACGGGCAGTTCTCCAGCACATGCCGGGTTATGGACTTTATAAAGTCCTCGGCCAGGTCCATGTCGTCTTCCAGCTCGTAGAAAGCCATTTCCGGCTCGATCTGCCAGAACTCGGCGCAGTGCCGGTAGGTGTTGGAGTTCTCCGCCCTGAAAGTGGGGCCGAAAGTATAGATCTTGCCCAGCGCCAGCGCCAGGGTTTCGCCTTCCAGCTGGCCGGAAACGGTAAGAAAGGTCTTTTTGCCGAGCAGGTCCTTTGAGAAATCTATTTCCCCGGCCTCGGTTTTGGGCAGGGCCGAAAGCTTGGACAGGTCCATGGCGGTGGCGGTAAACAGTTCGCCGGCGCCCTCGGCGTCGGAACTGGTGAGGATCGGCGTGTGGACGTAGTGGAAACCGTTGTTGCGGAAATAGGTATGCACCGCGTAGGCCAGCTCCGCGCGGATGCGCAGCATGGCCGCGTACTTGTTGGTGCGCGGGCGCAGGTGCGCCACCGTGCGCAGGAATTCGTCGGAAGTCTTCTTCTTCTGGATGGGGTATTTCTCGGGGTCGCAGCCGCCGTAGATCTTTACCTGTTTGGCCTGCAACTCGTATTTCTGGCCCGCGGCGGGGGAAGCGACCAGGTCGCCCTGGATCTCCGCGGCCGCGCCGGTCACCAGCGAGGGGAGAACCTCCGAGAAATTCCCGTTCTCCGGCGCGAAAACCACCTGCAGGCTCTCGCGGCAGGAGCCGTCGTTGAGCTCGGCGAAAGACATAACTTTGGAGTCGCGGCGGGTTTTTATCCAGCCGCGGGCCACGGCCCCGGGCTTGGGGGCGGGGCTTTTGAGCAGTTCGCGGATGGTGGGAAGAGCCATGTTGCCGTCCTTGGGAGGGGGTATTACTTTTTGCCTTTCTTCTTTTCCTCGGGCACCTTGGAGACCGCTAGGAGTTCCAGCTCGCAGGTCTTGTCTTCGCCGCTGTATTCTTCGAGGATGTAGCCGACGCCCGGGGCGTAGTAGCGCACGGACTTGCCGGCGTCGCCGCCGGCCAGCTTGGTCACGATCTTCATGCACTTGGCGAATTTGCCGGCCTTAATGGAAACTTTGTCGGAGAGGGACACGACCTCGCTGGAGTCGGGATACTCGTCCCACTTGGCCCCTTCCTTGACGGGAAGGGGGAACTCGCGGCGGCCGCCGATGATGACGCCGTCGGCGGTGGTGAACCATTTGGCGTCGCGGGTTATCGTATATTCGGTGGTGTGGGAATCGCGCAGCTCGAAGATCATGCGGGCCTGGGCCACGGTCTTGCCGGTCTTCTTCTTGACTTCGAGGATGTCGATATAAACCCTGGCGTCGCCTTCAAATTCGGTGCTGGTGAATTTGTATTCGAAGCGGGTCTTTTCTTTAAGCGGGAAATAATCTGCGGCCATTTGGTGCCCCCCCGGGATCGGTGAGATAACTGGTGTTAAAAGTGGTGGACGTGACAGGGATCGAACCTGCGACCTCCTCGTTGCGAACGAGGCGCTCTCCCAACTGAGCTACACGCCCAAAGTTACGGCTGCTCCGCCTTAGCGGCCTGCTCAACGCGCTTCTTGGCCCTGAGATGCTCCTTGAAGCTCGCGTTAAAAATATGTTTTCCCTTCCTGTCCGCCACGAAGTACAGCGCGTCCAGGTTGGCCGGGGCCAGCGTCGCCGCCACCGAACTGTAGCCCGGGTTGCAGATGGGCCCCGGCGGCAGTCCGCCCACCACGTAGGTGTTGTAAGGCGACTTGAATTTCAGGTCCTTGTAGGTCAGGGCCCTCTTCCAATAACCGAGAGCGTACTGGGTAGTCGGGTCGGCTTCGAGGGGCATCCCTTTGCGGTAGCGGTTTATGTAAACCGCCGCTATCAGGGGGCGCTCGCTGTCGTCCACGGCTTCCCGCTCCACTATCGAGGCTATTATCAGAGTTTTAAACTCGTCGAGCTTCTCGGGAAAACCTTTAGAGAACAAAGGCTTTATTTGCCTTTCAAACTCAAATTTTAGCAAATTAATAACTTCCTGTGGCGGCATATTTTTTTTGAGGTTGTAAGTGGAAGGAAAAAGGTAGCCCTCGAGCTTCTGCTCCCTGGCCAGCTTGAGGAACGGCGCCGCCGGGACGATGCCGTTCGCCGCCAGGCGGTCGGCGATCTGTTCCATGCGCCAGCCCTCAGGGATAACCACGCGCACGCTGCTGACATAGGTGCTGTGCGTAAGGCGCCATAAAGCCTCTTCGGCCGACATGCCTTTCCTGAGGGAATACTCCCCGGGCATGATGCGGCGGCCCGTGCCGGTAGCTTTTACCAGCAGCTTGAACCAGACCGGGCTGAGTATCACCCCGCCGCGCTTCAGCGCCGCCGCGGCCTGCCCCGCGCCCGCGCCCTCCGGGATGGAAACCTTGACGGGCTGGCCGGGCCAGAAATAATAAAGCGAGAGCAGGGCGAGCAGCGCGGCGAAGATCTTGAGTTTTTTCATAGCAGCTTCCTGGAGTATACCTCGGTGTAAACCGGGCCTTCGGGGGTCAGGCGGCTCTCCATCAGTTCTACGGAGGAGACCGCCGACGAAGCCCGCCTGGCGGAGGTATAGCCCCCCGCGCGCCTGAAGAAATCCTCCGGCAAAGGCCTTTTCACCCTGCCGATGGTAACGTGCGGCTCGAACCGGTTCTCGAAGATCAGGCCGTTAGCCGCCAGGCCTTCGGAAAGTTTGTTCGCCAGCTCCCGCAGCTCCGCGGCGCCTTCGCCTATGCCGATCCAGAGCACGCTGGGATGCCTGGGCGAAGGGAAAACGCCCAGCCCTCCGGAAACCACGCTGAACCGCTTCAGCCCCGCGAGCCCGGCGTCCATCCCGCGCGCCGCGGCGTCCGCGGCCTTCTTGTCCAGGTCGCCGAGAAAGGCGTAGGTGATGTGAAAATCCGAAGGAGCCGTCCATTTAACCGCGTCGCGTCCGGCATTGTCGCGCGCGTAATCGGCCGCCGCTTTAAGATGCGCGGTAAAAGCCGGTTCGAAAGCCGAGGCGACAAAAAGACGCATTATTCCTGCCCGGGCTCCTGTTCCTGCTCCTGCCCGGCTTCTTCCTGCGCCTGGCGCTTGGCCTTAGCCCGCCTGGCCGCCGCCGCCTTGGTCTTGGCCGAAGAACGCCCCTTGGCCTTAACCTTGGCCTTGGCGCCGCTCTTCAGCTGGCGGCGTATTATCTTGCGCTTCAGGGCCTGGTCGCGCAGCGCGGAGCGCCTCGCCTGGGATTTGGGCTTCCACCCTTTCAAAGCCGTGAGGCGGGCGCGCATGGTCCCGAGAGCGCCCCTGTGCCGGGACATCCTGGCAAGAGGAACGGTGCGCAGGCGCTTCTTGTCCGGGGCGAGGGTAATTTCGTTATTCTTCTCCAGCAGGTATTCCTGGGCCGCCCCTTCAGCGCCCTCCGCCTGCGTGACCGCCAGCCGCCCCTCGTCGAATACGGCCACCGTGGTCTCTTTGCCCAGCTGGGAATGTTCAACGGCGAACTCGGTGCCGCGCACGGCGCAGACCGCGGAGGGGGTGCGCACCTGCATCTTGAACTTGTCGTTTAGCAGGTGCTTTACCTTGGCCACGATGGAACCGAAGTTAAGGGAAAAGACGGTGTCGCCCTGCTCGAGGGAGGAAATGTCCAGCTGCGTATTGCGGCCGATGGCGACGGCGGCCTTGTCGTCGAGGTAGAGCTCGGCCACGCCGTCGGAGGCGGTCTTTACGGCGTCATCGGGGTCGAGCGGGATCTCGCCGGTTATCCCGGACCACTCCTCCGAATCCGCCGGCTTTACCATGACGCTGCCGGAGATGACTTTCAGGCGCGCGTCCCAGGTTTCGGACTGGCCCTGGCTGTTGGCGGACTTCATCATCTGCTGCATCATCTTCTGGTAGTCCTGCTGGCCGCCGCCCTCCTCCTCCTGCGCCGGCAGAGGGGCGGCGCAGGCCAGCATCAAAAAACAAAAAGCCGCGGAGCTGATCTTGGACATTAAGTACCCCTCATTTCTCTATTTTCCGGAACTGGCGGCGCCCCACCTGCAGCACGCAGTTCCTCGGTTCAAAAACCATATCTTCCGCCACCTTCTCTCCGTCCAGGCGCACGGCGCCCTGCGTTATCAGGCGGCGGGCTTCGTTCATGCCGCCGGCCAGCCCCGCCGACACCAGCAGGTAGGAAAGCTTGCCCGGCTTTTCCGCGCGGAAGACCTGCATGTCCTCGGGCAGCTCTTTCCTGGAGAAGACCTGTTCAAAATGCGCGAGCGCGGCCGCGGCCTGCTCCGGGCCGTGGTAGCGGGCGGTTATCAGGCCGGCCAGTTTTTTCTTCGCCGCCATCGGGTGGTTTGCCTTCACCGCGGCGGCGTCCTCGGAGGTGAGGAGTTCGTAATAGTCGTACATGAGCGCGTCGGAAACGGACATCACCTTGCCGAACATGTCGTTCGGGTGGTCGTTGAGGCCGATGTAGTTCCCGAGGGATTTCGACATCTTGCGCTCGCCGTCGGTGCCGACCAGCAGCGGCATGGTCATGATCGCCTGCGGCTCCTGGCCGGAAAGCTTCTGCAGGTCGCGGCCCATCAGCAGGTTGAAGATCTGGTCCTGCCCGCCCAGCTCGATGTCGGCCTTAACGGCCACCGAGTCGTAGCCCTGGAAGATCGGGTACAGGATCTCCAGCAGGCTTATGGGGGTCTCGGCTTTCATCCTGGCGCGGAAATCCTCCCGTTCCAGCAGCTGCGAGATGGTAACGCTCTTGGCGATATTGATGAAATCCGACACGCCGGCGGCGGGGCTGGCGAAGAAAGGCTTGAGCCACTCGCTGTTGAACCGGATCTCCGTTTTGTCGGGATCCAGGATCTTGTAGGCCTGCTCGGTATAGGTTTTGGCGTTGCGGGCGACGGTCTCATGGTCCAGCACGGGGCGGGTCACGTCCTTGCCCGAAGGGTCGCCGATCTGGGCGGTAAAATCACCTATGATAAGCACGGCGGTATGCCCCAGGTCCTGGAATTTGCGCAGCTTCGACATCGTGACGCTGTGGCCGATGTGCAGATCCGGGCTGGAGGGGTCCGCGCCGAACTTCACGCGAAGCCGCTTGCCGGAGGAAAGCTTTTTAGCCAGGTCCTCGCGGCTTACCACGTCTACCGCTCCGCGCGTAATTTCCTTCAGGATCTCGTCAGTGTTCATAAGTGTCAATTGTATTATTTTTGGGCGCGGGCGCGCGAGGGTTCCCCGGGGAAAAAACCGGGTCAGAACCCGTACGGGTCGGCCTCTATGAAGTATTTTACGCCCTGGCGCTGCGGCAGGGCCATGGCTTTTTCAAGGCAAAGGGCGGCGGCGGCTTCGGAGGCGGCCTTTACCAGGTAATATTCGCTGTGGAACTTCCGCTTTTCCTGCCCCGGGGGGGTGACCGGCCCCAGGATCTCGCTGGCGTCGCCGGCAGCCCCCAGGAAGGACAGCGCCCTGAGGAAATCGGCCGCGGCCGCGTCCAGGGCGTTGCCGTCGTAGGAGGCGAACCGGGCCTTCACGATGTGGGAGAAAGGCGGGTAGAAGAAATCTTTGCGCGCGGCCAGTTCTCCGTCGGCGAAGGAGGGGTAATCCATCTCGTTGAGGCGGGAGAACACGTAATGCCCCGCTTCGCGGGTCTGGATGAAGAGTTCGCCTTTGGCGCCCAGCAGGCGCCAGGCCCCGTAAAAGGCCTGGTAGGCTTTTTCCGAGGCGCGGAAATCGGCGCTGGACAGGTCGGAGTCGGCATCGACGAAAGCCAGGAGGGAAAGCCGCGGGGCGCCAAGCTCGCGCAGCGCGATGCGGGTGCCCACCAGCACGTCGGTTTCGCCCTTTGAGAAACTGTCCAGTTCGGAGCGCATGGTCTTCAGGGAGCCCCGCAGGACGTCCCCGTCGAAGCGCGCCACCTTGGCCCCCGGCAGCAGCCTGGAAACGAATTCCTGGGTCTTCTGGGAGCCGGCCCCGTAGTCCCGGAAAACCTTGCCGGCGCATTTCGGGCAGGTTTCTGGTTTCGGGTCTTTCTTGCCGCAGCGCCTGCACAGCAGCACC
The DNA here is from genome assembly GCA_001799615.1 of Elusimicrobia bacterium GWA2_61_42. Taxonomy (GTDB): domain Bacteria; phylum Elusimicrobiota; class Elusimicrobia; order Elusimicrobiales; family UBA9959; genus UBA9959. The sequence continues at coordinate 261,580 of MGTU01000008.1, forward strand.
GGGCCGCCGGCCGCGCCGGTCTTCAGCAGGGTCATGCCCGGGCCGCAATCGGGGCAGCGGGGCATCCAGCCGCAGTTGGCGCAAAAAAGCCTGGAGGCGTAGCCTTTACGCCCCGCTATTATCAGCGCCTGCCCGCCGGCGGCTACCGCGGCGCGCAGGCTGTCGGCCAGCGGGCGCGCCAGGATATCTCCCGGGTACTGCGCCATGTCCAGCACCCTGACGTCGGGCCCCGGGCCGCTGACGGGGGCGGGGGGCACCGCGTCGAACCGCTGAAGCCGGCCTCCCGCCGCCGCGCCCCAGGCCTCTATGGAGGGGCAGGGACTGGCCAGCAGGCAGGAACCGCCCAGCGCCGCCATGCGCTTGAGCAGGACTTCGCGGGCGTGGTAGTACGGCTCCGCCTCGGCCTGCTTATAAATTTCCTCGTGCTCGCCGTCCATCACGCCCAGTTTCAGGTCCTTGAACGGCAAAAAAACTCCCGTGCGGGTGGCGATCAGCACCTTGAACCGGCCCGCGAGGGCGCCGGCCCAGGCCTCGGCGCGCTTTTTCGGGGTGAGCCGGGCGTGCCAGACGCCCACCCTGCCGGGAAAGACCGCCTCCAGCGCCGCCGCCAGCGGCGGGATGAAATTCAGGTCCGGCACCAGCAGCAGGCCCTGCGCCCCTTCGGCGCGCAAAGCCGCGGAGAAAACGGCGGGGTAAACCAGTTCGCGGCGCTCCAGCGCGGCCAGGCGCAGCAGGTAAGCCCCGGCTTTGCCGGCAAGGGCGGCCAGCAGATTCTTTATTTCGGGCAAGTCGGGCGCGGCGGCCGGCAGGGCCGGCGGAGCGGGAGGCGGGGCCGGCGGCGGCTCCTTGGGGGCGTGGGCGTAAAAGGCCCCCAGGCAAAGCCCCGGCGGAGAGCCCCAGCGCCCGGCCATCCAGGCCGAAAGCGCCAGCGCGTCCTCGGGGAAAAGGGGGTTCTCGTCGAGCAGGCGGGTTATGGTCTTAAGTTCCCGGAAGCGGGTCAGGTCGGCGTCCTTCTCGGACAGCACGCGGACCAGCACGCCGACAGCCTCCCGCTTGCCGAAGGAAGCGAGTACGCGCAGGCCCGGGGCCGCCTCGAGCTCCAATGCCTCCGGCAGGAGGTAATAGAAGGTCTTGCGCAAAGGTATGGGGAATGAAATTTCCGCGAGCATAATGGACCGCGTGGTTAAACAGCCGGAAGTCAGGACCAAACCGGGAACGCTAAGGGTTCTTCTCCAGGAAAGATTTTAACATTTTCATATCTTCCCAGGTGTCGCGTTTCAGGTTGGAGTTGCGCAGCAGGGCAGCGGGATGGTAGGTGGGGAGAACTTTTATGGGGTGGCCGGGGCCGAACAGTTCCACGGGATAGTCGTACCAATGACCGCGCACCATGGAGATCCCCTTGTCTATGCCGAGCAGCACTTTGGTGGCCACGGACCCCAGCGTAACGATGCAGGAGGGTTTGATGAGGCGGAGCTGCTCGTCGAGGAAGGGGCGGCAGGCCGAGATCTCCTCGGGGGCGGGCGGGCGGTCGTTGCCGTGCGCCTCGGGAGTCTCCGGGTTCTTCATCGGGTGGCACTTGACGATATTGGCTATGTAGACGTCGGAGCGTTTCAGGCCCAGGACGGTCTCGAGGATCTTGTCGAGGAGCTGGCCGGAACGGCCCACAAAAGGCTCGCCTTCATGGTCTTCCTGGAAACCGGGGCCCTCTCCTACGAAAACCACGCGCGAGCCGGGGTCGCCTACCCCGAAAACGGCGTTGAGCCGGGCGTGGCCGAGCGGGCACTTGCGGCAGTCTTTTACTTTAAGGGCAAGCGAAGCCAGGTCTGTGCAGGATCGTTCGTCCATGGGGGAGGCTGCTGCGGGAAGGATTATTATATCCGCGGGCCGGGGTGCGGCCGGGCTTGGGACGGCCGCGGCGCCGGGGCGGGAGGGTTCGGCCAGGTTCTCATCCAGCGCTTTGAGATAGGCGGACAGGTCCCTGGCCGCTTCCGCGAGTTCCCGCTTCATTCTTGCCGAGAGTACCGGGGGTTAAGCGGCGTCTTTGGCCGGCTTATCTTCTTTGGCCTCTTTGCGGGGCTTGCGGGGCTCGTCCGAGCGCTTGGTGGCGAGCTTGGCCTCGATCTCCTGGTCGGCGGTCACGGCCGCTTCGATCTCGGGGACCTTGACCTTGCCGCTTACCACGTCGAACAGCGAGCGGTCGATCAGTTCCGCCATGGGGATATTGCGGAAATCCTCCTGGCGGCGCAGGTGGCGGGCCCATTGCATGGCGCGCACGATATCCTGGTACTTGGAAGGACCGTAGTCGGATATAAGTTTCTCGAGATCGTTCTCGGTTTCGATTTTAGCGTGTGCAGTCATAATGAACCTCCGTGATTAAAAACCTTTTCTTTTTGAAAGCTGGTTGCCGAACGCCTTTACTTTATCCAGGTTGCGGCCCGTCTTGCGGGTTTCCAGGTCGGCGATGGCGGCCACCTCGCGCACCGTTTCGCCGAGCTTGTCGTTTATTACCAGGTAATCGAACCGGGACGCCACCTTGATCTCGGAGCGGGCCGTTTCCAGCCTTACCGCCACGTTCTCCGGCTTCTCGCCGCGGCCGCGCAGGCGCTGTACCAGCGTCTTCAGGTCGGGCGGCAGCAGGAACACCGTGACCGCGCCGGGAAAGAGCTTCTTTACCGAGTGGGCGCCCTTTACGTCTATCGTCATCACCGGGATGCGGCCTTTCTCCAGCACCGCCAGCACCGACTTCACCGGCGTGCCGTAATAGTTGCCGTGCACCTTGGCCCACTCCAGCAGCTTGCCTTCCTTCCTGAGCCTGCCGAACTGTTCGGCGGTCACGAAATAATAATCTTTGCCGTCGATCTCCCCGGGGCGCCTGGGCCTCGTGGTGCAGGTGACGCTGAAGGCGAACCGCTTGTCCAGCTTCAGCAGCCCCGAACGCACGACGGTCTTTCCGCCCCCGGAGGGGGCGGAAATGACCATCGGGAAGTATTTATACCGGCCTTGACGCACTTACTTGTTCTTTCTCGGGGTCCGTATCTGGGACTGGGCCGCGGACAGTATGGCTATGGGCACGCGGAACGGGGAACAGGACACGTAGGTCAGGCCCACCTTGTGGCAGAACGCCACCGAGGCCGGCTCGCCGCCCTGTTCGCCGCAGATGCCGATCTTGAGGTCTTTGCGGGTCTTGCGGCCGCGCTCGACGGTGATCTTTATCAGTTCGCCCACGCCGTCCTGGTCTATGGTCTGGAACGGGTCCACGGGGATGATGCCTTTCTTCACGTAGTCGTTCAGGAAGGGACCGGAGTCGTCGCGGGAGTAGCCGAACGTCATCTGCGTGAGGTCGTTGGTGCCGAAGGAGAAGAACTCCATGGTCTCGGCGAGCTTGCCGGCCATCAGGCAGGCGCGGGGTATCTCTATCAT
>MGTU01000009.1 GCA_001799615.1 Elusimicrobia bacterium GWA2_61_42
TGTTTCGTGGCGCCGCCCATGCGGATGGACATGTTGTGGATGTGGATGATGCGCTTGCCGTCGGCGTACATGAAAGCTTCGGCTATGGCGTAGGGGGTGCCGTCGGCCTGGTAGCCGATCTCCTTGACCACGATCTCGTACATCGCTTTTTTGGTGGAGCCCAGTACCTGGCCGCGGCATTCCAGGCGGCTGGTGACGCCGGGCACCGGCTCGTACCAGCAGGAGCCTTCTTCGGCGGTCCAGCCCAGGCGCAGCAGGAACACCCTGAACGTGTGCAGGCAGCATTCGTACATCAGCGTGCCCGGCATCACGTGGTCGTCCACGAAATGGCAGACCAGGTGCCAGTCGTCGGGGTGTATGTCCATCTCGCCCTGCACGCGGCCCAGGCCGTAGCGGCCGCCGCGGGGGGAAAGCTCCAGTATACGGTCCACCAGGCGCATCCTGCCCGATGGCAGGCCCACCGGTTTTGCGAGCGGCAGGCCGGCGAAGGCCGGGCCGAAACAGTCGGCGTAGCGCCCGGCGCGCAGCGCGTCCAGCTGCGCGTCGGAATAAGATTCTGTTTCCTTGTCGAAAGGCGCGGGCGGCGTCCAGCCGGCGGGGGCCTTGCCGGGCGCGGGGGCCAGTTCCTCGGCTGTCAGCACCACGCCCTTGCCCTTGGCCAGTTCTTCCTGGGTGAAGAAGCCGGCGCAGCCTTTTTTCATGCTGATGAACGGCTCGCCGTCCACGGTGCTTTCATAGTTGAAGAAGAAGAGCCAGATGTCGCCGTTCTGCGCGAAACGCTCTATATTGATGTCGTAGTGGATCACCTGGCCCGGCAGCGGCAGGGCCCGGTGGACTGTTACCTCGGCGTCGAGCAGGCGGTACATGGCCTTGCCCCTGGTGCGGTCGTCAATGCCCAGGTAGCCGCAGAGGAACAGGTCGGCCTGGCCGGCCTCCACCGCTATGCAGGTGGGAATGCGGCCGCAGTCCAGGTACCAGGCGCCGGGCAGGATATCGTGCTCGGTGACCACGCTGCCGGAGGTCATGGAGCCGGGCTCGCCCTTCACGCTCAGGATCCGGTCCACCAGCATCAGCGGTTCGTCGGGCAGGCGCACCCGGGTAGGGTAGGCATCGGCGGCAGCGAATTTTTCTCCGAGTACCTTGGCGATGGACCCGACGGCGAATTCCATGCACTGCTCGCGGTTCATGAAAACTTTTTCCGGGGCGGAGCTGCCGGAAACGATCGCCGAGGCCGCGGGAGTGACGGGGGAGTGGGCGACCGGCATAGGGAGCACCGCGCCGGGCTGACCGCCAAGGGCGCGCGCCAGGGTGCCCTGGAAGGCTATGTTCCTGGACTGGAGCTCGGTGAAGTTTTTGGAAAGCCGCAGGAAAATTTCGTGGGCGTTGGCTTTGGCCGCGTTAGCCGCGGCGAAATTCTGCAGATAGGCCGGGCCCCCCTGCGCGGAAAGGGTTGCATGCTGGGGCAGCGCCTGCGGAGCGAAGGAGACCGGTGCGATGGCGGCCTGCGCCGGCGCTGCGGCTGCTTGCGCGGGCGCGGGGGCGGGCCTGGCCGGGGCCGCGGGGGAGGAGCTCATGGCAGGAGTCTGCGGGGCGGCCTCGACAGTCGCTGGCCGCCAGATCAGCGCGTCGGGGGCCGGAACGGAAAGTCCGGCTTTAATTCTTGTTTTTTTCTGCGGGACGTCCTGGTGCGCGGCGGCGCGGGATTCCAGGCCGTAGAGGGGCGCCAGGTCTACCGGGGCCCGTTCGGCCAGCAGCCGCGCCAGCAGGCGCAGTATGGTGCCAATCTCATCCTGGTTCTTCACGCAGGCGGGCCGAGCCGCGTGGGGCCGGCCGGCCAGGATCTTGTCTATCATCCGGGTGCAGGACGCCTGCGGTCCCAGCTCCACGAAAACCCTGGCGCCGTCTTCGTAGGCGCGTTTTACCAGCGACGGGAAGTCCAGGATGTGCACGGCCTGCGCCACGATCGAGTCGGCCGCGCTGTCGCGGGTCACGTCGTAGGGCTTTTTCCAGGCGCCGCTGTAGAATTTGATGCCGGGCGGAGGGTCGGTGGGGAAAAGGTGCAGGTCCCGGTACTGCTTCTCCACCAGCTTTGCCGCGGCGAAATGTACCGTGGACACGCCTTGCAGCGGCAGGAACACGCAGCCCATGCCCTGGACCAGTGAATCTACCGCCTTGCGGTAGCCGCCTACCACGCATTCCAGCGGGGCGTTGACGATGAGCAGCGCGGCGCGTTCGGCGCCTTTCAGGGCCAGGCGCACCGTTTCGGCCGGGCGGTCTATCACGCCCAGCACCCAGTCGGCCTTCTCGTCCTTGGGCAGATTCCAGAAGCGGCGGGCGGCGTCGCAGGGGCCGGCCAGGTCGCTGACGAACAGGCTGGACTCGTTGATGCGGCGCAGCATCTCGTCGCGCGCGGTCCACGTGCGGGTGGCGAAAAGCCCGGCGGTCTCGCCCAGGCTGTAGCCTATAACGATAGCCGGTTGTATCCCCAGCGAACGCACCAGGTCGCTGACGGCCGTGCCGTGGGCCACGGAGCCGAAGATCATGGAATTGTAGTCATCCACTATGCGCAGTTCCGTCTCCGCCTGCCAGCCCGGTTCCCAGGTCAGGCGCCAGGGGGCGAAGAGTTCCGGCACCATCTGGGCGCGCAGGTAGCCGTTCTCGGCGTCGAGCCGGCGGATGATCTCGGGCCACTGGGTCCAGAGGCCGCGGCCCATGCCGATATACTGGTTGCCGGAGCCGGGGAAAACGAAGGCGAGATTTTCTTTACGGGCCAAACCGGCGGGGGAATAATAGACGCGGTCCTTGAAAACCGGTTTTTCCGGATCGCCGCGCAGCGCGGCCGCGGCTTCCGCGTGAAGGGCGAGCAATTCCGCCGCGTTCCGGGCCAGCAATACGCAGGCCCGTTTTTTTGCCGACCTTGCGCCGGCGCGGGCGAACCAGCTCCGGGCCAGCCGCTCGATGTTGACTTCCTGGTCCTGCTTTGAAAGCCAGGCGCGCAGGTCTTCCAGCCCTTCCAGCAGCCCGCGGGCGTCGTCGTCCTCTACCGCGAAAAGAGCTTCGGCCCGCGCGCCGAGCGGCTGGCGGCGCTCTATAGCAGGACGATCACCGGCCGCCTGCTCCAGGCCTTCTAAAACCACGTGGCCGCAGTTGCCGTCGAGGCCGAGGGCGCTGACGCCGGCGCGGCGCGGGCCTTCGGCCCGGTTGCGCAGCCAGTACTGGGGCTCCGGGGGAATGTGGAATCTTTTTTTAGCGCGAGCCAGCGTGGCCAGAGGAAAAATTTCGGCCAGCGGCGGGAGTATCTCCTGGTAAAGGGCCAGGGCGGTCTTTACCACGCCGGCGAGGCCGCAGGCGGGGCCCGTGTGGCCTATTACCGGTTTCACCGAGCCCAGCGCGCAGGGCAGCGGGGAGGCGGAGACGCCGTAAAAATCAGTGAGGGCTTCCGCTTCGGCCGCGTCCTCCGCGGGAATGCCGCTGCCGTGAGTTTCCAGGTAGCCGATAGTGGACGGGTCCACCTGCGCTTCTGCGTAGGCCTCGCGCAGCGCCGAGGCGTAGGCCTGCGGGGTGGGGGCGGGCTTGTCCACGCCGCCGCCGGAGGCGAAGCCCAGGCCCTTTATAACGGCGTAGACGCGGTCTCCGTCGCGCACGGCGTCGTCCAGGCGTTTGAGCACCAGGGCGGCCGCGCCTTCGCCCTGCACGGTGCCTGAGGCGGCGGTGTCGAAAGGTTTGGGCTGCGGCGCGAAAGGCCGCAGGGCGTCCGCGGCGTTCAGGGCGCGGGGATCTCCGTCCAGGGAGACCGCGCCGACCAGGGCGGTATCGAGTTCGCCGGCGCGCAGGGCGCGCACGGCCGTCTCGAGCGCCCGCAGGCCGGAGGTCTCGCCGCTGGAAATAGTGAAGCTGGGGCCTCCGACGTGGAATTCGCGGGCTATGCGGCTGGCCACTATGCCGCCCAGCGCTCCCATGGTGCGGTTGGCCGAGAGCGCCGGCCCGGCTTTTTCGCGCAGGGCCGACAGCAGGTCGGTCTCTTCTTTTTTTGAAAGTTTCCAGCCCTTCTCAGCCGCGTACCGGTGGGCGGTGTCGGCCAGGGCCCAGCGGAAATGGAAATTAGTGGTGTTCAGGTCCAGCCCCAGGCCTATAAAGACCCCGGCGTTCTCCAGGCCTTTGCCGCCGGCATCGGCTATGGCGCGGGCCGCGGTGTCGAGCATCAGCAGCTGCTGCGGCAGCATCTCCTCCAGTTCCTTCGGGGGGATGCGGTAAGCGTCGGCCGCCACGCCGACCTCGCGCAGGTAAAAACCTTTCTTGCCGGGGGGCAGGCCGCGCAGGCGTTCTCCCGGCAGATCGCCGGTCGGCGCGGCCGAGGTGCCGAGCGCGGCCTCCTGGAACTGCCGCAGGCCGCCCAGGGCGCCGAAGCGGGCTTCCATGCCGATTATGGCCACCGGCGCCGGCGGCGCGGGCGGGGCCTGCCGCAGGGCGGGAGTGTAGGAACCTGAGTATTCCTCCACCAGTACGTGGGCGTTGATGCCGCCGAAGCCGAAGGCGCTGACTGCGGCGCGGCGCGGGGTGCGCCCGTCGCGCTGGGCCCAGTCGGCGGCCTCGCTGTTCACGCGGAAAGGCGAATCGGCCAGTTTTATTTTGGGCCCGGGCTTGGAGAAATTGGCGGTAGGGGGCAGGGTCTTGTTCTGGAAGGCCAGCAGCACCTTCATCAGGCCGGCCGAGCCGGCGGCGGTGAGCAGGTGGCCGATATTGGATTTTACCGAGCCCAGGGCGCACTGGCCCTCGCTCCAGCCGCGCTCGCCCCAGAGGGTCTTGAGGCTTTCCACCTCCACCGGGTCGCCGGTGGGAGTGCCGGTGGCGTGGCACTCTATGTAGTCCACCTGGGACGGGGAAAGCCCGGACTGGCGGTAGGCGGAGCGCATGGCGTAGAGCTGCCCGGCGGTGTTGGGGGCCAGCAGGCTGCCGCCGATGTCGTTGGAGAGGCCTATGCCGGTGATCAGGCCGTAGATCTTGTCGCCGCTGCGCACGGCGTCGGCCAGGCGTTTGAGCACGAACATGCCGGCGCCTTCGCCCACTACCAGGCCGTCGGCGGCGGCGTCGAAGGGGGAGGGGCGGCCGGAAGGCGACAGGGCGCGCAGCTGGGAGAAACCCATCTGCGTGTAGAGGCTGGCCGGGCGGGAAACGCCGCCGGTCAGCATGGCGTCGGCGCGGCCGGAGCGGAGGGCGTCGACGGCCAGTTTTATGGCGTAAAGCGAAGAGGCGCAGGCCGCGTCCAGAGTAAAGCTGCCGCCGGAGAGGCCGAGGGCGCGGGCTATGGCGGCGCCGGGCAGGCCGGCCGGGTAGCGGTTGAGCGGATCGGTCTTGGATTTCAGGCTGGTGAGCTGTTTGCCCAGCACCGCCCTTTCGAAATCGGGGAGCAGGGTTTCCAGCGACAGCGCGGAGACGGCGTCCGTGGGCAGTACTATGTTGCCTATGATCACGCCCGTGCGGGCACGGTTTATTCTTTTTTCTCCGGCGTCCAGAACGGCCTGCCGGGCGGCGTGCAGGGCCAGGTGGAAAACGGGGTCCAGTTTTTCGATGAAGGTTTCCCGCAGGTCCAGCCCGCCCGTGTCCAGCCGGAAATTCTCGACGAAGCAGGCCTTGAGGGAATAGACCTTGTCCGGCGCGCCTTTCTGCGGGTCGAAAGCTTCGCCGCCGGGCAGGATCCAGCGGCCGGCCGGCGCGTCTTTGGCCGAGCAGCTGCCTCCGGCTATGTTGGACCAGAAAGCCGGGAGGTCGGCCGCGCCGGGAAAAATGCCGCCGGCGCCGACTATCGCTATGGGCTGAATCTCTTTCATCAGGCGGCGGTCGCGCTCAGCTCCTTCTTCTGAAAAGCGGCGTTAAGGGCCTTGTCCACGGTGGAGTCGTAGCCTTCCAGCCTGGCCACCAGTGCGCCCTTGTCGTCGGTAAAATCTATGTCGGCCGTGCAGGCGTGCTCGGCGCTGCGGGTCACGCGCGCGGAGATCCGCACCCCGCCGCCGGGGAACTGCGAGTATTGGCGGTAGGCGGCGGCCGAGTTGGGCAGCGAGCAGGCGCCGGAGTTCTCGAAGGTCCAGAGGATCATACCCTGGAAGGCGGCGTCGAGGGCGGCGGGGTCAGCCAGCCAGCGGTCGCGCAGCGGGCTGCGCATCCAGGAGGCCGGCGGCAGCGAGGCCGCGGCGTCCAGCACTATGCCCTTTTCAGAGACGCCCGCCACCGAGCGGATGAAGCGCATGTCCTCGCCGTGGAAAAGGATCTCGCCGTAGGCCTTGTCCGCGGTGCGCGGGTAAGGCTTGAGGGGGAAGTCGGGCGCCGGAGCGGCGGCTGCGGGCAGCGCGGCGGCCAGCACTATTTCGGCGCCGGCGTGCAGTTCCCCGTTGGGGCCGCGCAGTTCGACCGGCACGGCGAAGAGGCCGTTAAGCTTCGAGGTTTTTCCAGCCAGAGCGGAGACCCGGTAGGTCCCGCCCTCCAGCAGTATGCCCTTGTAGATCTTGAGGCCGTTGAAGCCGTGGAAGAGCAGGCCCGGGTTGCCGTGCAGCGCGGCGTGGGCCAGCCATTCGGTTATCACGGCCGTCGGCACCACCGCTTTGCCGTTGATGACGTGCGAGCGCAGGAAAGGGCTGTCGGCCACGGAGACGGAAAAGTCGAAAGCGCGCGCGAGCGCCCGGCCGGAGACCGGCGGGGTCGCGGCCGGGGCTTTGGGCCTGGCCACCACTACCACCTCGGCCGGGCCGCCCTGCAGAGAGAGTTCGTTGACCAGGAACCTGCCGCCTTCCTCGAGGCCTATCACACCCACGCCCTCTTTGGCAAAGAGGGCCTTGAGCCCGTCGTTAACCATGCCGCCGTCCCACGGGCCCCAGTTGAAAGAGGCCACGCGGCAGTCGGGCAGGCGGCGCGCCAGCAGGCGGGCCGTCTTGTTGAGCACTTCGTTGGCCATCGCGTAATCGCACTGGCCGGCGCGGCCGAAGCGCGCGGTGGAGGAGGAATAAAGCGCCAGCGCTTTAAGTTTCGTCAGGTCCAGCGCTGTTAATATGTTGCGCAGTCCGACCACCTTGGTGTCGAACACGGAGCTGAACTGCTCGTCGGTCTTGTCCAGCAGCAGCTTGTCGGCCAGTACGCCGGCGCCGTGCACCAGGCCGCGCACGGGGCCCAGCTCTTTCTTGACTTTGGCCAGGGCTTCTCCCACGGCTTTGGCGTCGCGTATGTCCGCGGAGTAATAGGAGGCGCGCGAGCCGGCGGCCTCGAAGCGGTTGAGCTGGGCGCGGATCTCGCGGGCGGCCAGTATGCTGCGGCACTGCTCGCCGGCCGCCTTCGGGGCCATGCCCGGGTTGCGCGACAGCAGGGCTTTCTTTATATCGTTCTCGGAGCCGCAGGCGGCCAGCCAGCCTTCTTCGGCTGCAGGCAGGGGGCTGCGGCCCAGCACGGCCAGGGCAGCGCCGCAGGCGGCGGCCAGGGCGGCCGCGGCCTCGGCGGTGACGCCGCGCGCCCCGCCGGTGATGAGCACTACGTCGCCTTTGGCCAGGGGGAAATCCTCGCCCTTGACCTGTTCCGAGCGGCTCAGCAGCACTACTTTGCTGCCGGTATCGGAAAGGCCCAGCTCGGCCGGGCCCTTGCAGAAGAGCTCGTCGGCCACGGCTTGCGCCACGGAGACGGTGTGGGTCCAGTCGGCGGCGGCGTCCAGCGCGCGGCAGGAAACTTCAGGCCACTCGTGCCCGGCCGTCTTGGCCAGGCCTGCCAGCCCGCCGAAAACAGGGTCCTGCTCGGACTTGAGCCCCGAGATGCCGAAGGCGCCGTCCAGGCGGGAGACCGTCATCAGGACGGCTCCGGAGGCTTTGCCGGCGGCCTTAAGCGCGGGGCCGGCGGCGCGGGTCAGGCTGAAAGCTTTTTTCAGGAAAGCTTCCGAGGTCCCGTTCCAGAAATCCTTCTTGCCGAGCTTTACCGCGGGGGCGATTATCACCAGGCCCGCCAGGCCGGTGCCTGGCACGGCCGTTTCATCGAGTGAAACCGTCTTTGCCGCGTGGCCGCGTTCCACGAGATTTTTAACTATTGCCGCCGACAGGGCAGAGCCGTCCTCGGTAACCCAGATCGGAAGTTTTTTGTCGAGCGGTACCGCCTGCCGGGGAGCGGAGAGGTCCAGTTCCGCGGTCTTGAGCACTTCGCGGACTATTTCGCTCTCGAAAGTTTTTGCGGCCGCCGCGGCGGGGGCCGGGACGGGCGCGGGGGCCGCGCCGGCCGTGAGATGGGCCGCCACCTGGCGCAGGGTGCGGATGGCGCCGAGCTGCTCCGGGGTAATGCGCGGGGCGGACGGCAGCCTTTCCTGCAGTTCGGAAAGAATGGCCACGCGCTTGATGGAGTCGATGCCGAGGTCGGACTCCATGTCCATGTCCTGGTTGAGCGACTCGGCCGGGTAGCCGGTCTGGGCCGAGACTATCTCGAGGAGTACGCTGGAAATTTCTGAACCCGCCGCTGCCGGGGCCTGCTGCGCGGGGGCCGCCGGCATTCCGGCGCTGAGGTGGGCGGCCACCTGGCGCAGCGTGCGTATGGAACCGAGCTGTTCAGGCGTAATGCGGGGGGCGGAAGGCAACTTCTCCTGCAGCTCGGAGAGTATCGCCACGCGCTTTATGGAATCGATGCCGAGGTCGGACTCCATGTCCATGTCCTGGTTGAGCGACTCGGCCGGGTAGCCGGTCTGGGCCGAGACTATTTCGAGCAATACTTTGGAAACTTCGGAACCGGCCGCCACGGGGGCCGGCTGCGCGGGCGCGGCCTGGACCGCGGGCATTCCGGCGCTGAGGTGGGCGGCCACCTGGCGCAGGGTGCGGATGGAGCCGAGCTGCTCGGGCGTAATGCGGGGCGCGGTGGGGAGTTTCTCCTGGAGCTCGGAGAGAATGGCCACGCGCTTGATGGAATCGATGCCGAGGTCGGACTCCATGTCCATATCCTGGTTGAGCGATTCGGCCGGGTAACCGGTCTGGGACGAAACGATATCCAGCAGCACTTTCGCGACGTCGGGCCCGGCCGCGGCCGGGGCGGGCAGGGCGGGGGCCGGTGCCGGCTGGTACGCCGGGACGGCAGCGCGGGGGGCGGGGGCGGGCTGGTACGCGGGCCACGGCTGGGCCGGCGCGCCGCCGAAGAACTGCTGCTGCTGGTCCAGCAGGGTCTGGAAGGAGCGCTGGGCGGCTTCCTGTCCCTCGAGGAAACGGGTATGCAGGATAGCGGTCTGCTCCTGCATCTTCTGCAGGGCGGCCATGCTTTCCTGCGTAATGCGCAGCGCGTCGGAGGCGTAGGCCTGCAGGGCAGGCTGCATGGCCGGCGCTCCGGTGAGTGCCTGCGCGGCCGCCGGGGCGGCGACTACCCTGCGGAGCGCGGGCTTTTGACCGGCGGGGCGGGGGGAGCGGTAATTGGCGCCGGTAAGTTTAACGGCAAGCTTGGAAACCTTGTTCTCCAGCACGTCCTTCACGCCGGCTTCCCCGTTCTCCCAGGCGGCGAGGTCCAGTTTATAACCCAGCGCAGCCAGGCGGGCCAGCGCGCGCGCGGCGTCGGCTATGCCGGAGCGTTTGCCGGCGGAGGCGTCCAGGGCGAAAGCGGTATGCGGCTTGCCGGCCAGGATGGCCGAGGCCAGGCCGGTCAGGCGCGAGCCGGGGCCCACCTCAAGGAATACGCGCGTTCCTGCGGCGTACATCTTCTCTATCATCGCAGTGAACTCCACAGGCGAGGCCAGCTGCGACGCCAGGATCTCGCGCGCCTTGCCGGGGTTCTCCGGGTAGGCTTCGGCGGTCTTGTTGGCGTAAACGGCGGCAACCGGCTTGTCGAATTTGACTTTCTCCAGCGCGGCGGCGAACTCTTTCTGCGCGCCGGCCACCAGCGGGCTGTGGAAAGCGGCCGAGACCTGCAGCTGCGTGCTCTTGAGGCCGCGGCTGGCGAAGGCTGCGGCGGCCCGCTTTATTTCTTCGGTGCGCCCTGACAGTACGAACTGCGCCGGGGCGTTCTTGTTGGCGATAATGAGGTCGAGCTTTTCTTCCTTAACGACTTTTTCCACGTCGGCGAGGCCGGCCTGCACGGCCAGCATTCCCCCGCGGTCGCCGGAGCCGGCGGCCATCAGGGAGCCGCGCAGTTTGGACAGGGAGAACAGTGAGGCAGCGTCAAAGGCGCCGGCCGCGCAGAGCGCCGCCAGTTCGCCGTAGCTGTGCCCGGCGAAAGCGTCGGGCTTGAGGCCGAAGCCGGCCAGCACGCGCCAGGCGCCCAGGGCGGCCGCGCCCAGCGCAGGCTGCGCCACCGAGGTGTCGCGCAGGGCGTCGGCCTGGGCCTGCCTGCCCTCCGGGGTGAAGGCGGACCTGGGATAGATGAAGTCGGAGAGCGGCTTATCGCCGCCGAAGGCCTTGTCGGCCGCGGCCAGCGTATCCAGCGCGGCGGGGAAACGGCAGACTATATCGCGCTGCATGCCTGGGTACTGCGCGCCCTGGCCGGGGAACAGCACGGCCAGCTTTTCGGGCGCGCCGGAGGCGTAGAACACGCCGTCGGGAGTGGTCCAGGAGGCGGCCTGCTGCGAAGAGAGATTGGAGAGAGCGGAAGCTATGACTTTATTATAGTCGGAGTCCCGCTCCAGCACGAAGGTAAGGCGCGCGGCGCCGTCGGCCTTGTAGGCAGCGCGGGAGCGCATGGCTTTAACGCGCAGGTCGTTCCACTGCAGCCCTGCCCAGCCGGCCAGCTCGGTCTTCAGCGTTCCTGCGTCGGGCCCGGAGAGGGCCGCGATCTGCACTTCGCCGTCCCAGTCGGGCTGGGCCTTAACGGGGGAGTATTCCTCCAGCACGGCGTGGAAATTGGCGCCGCCGAACCCCAGGGCGCTCACGGCCGCCCGGCGGGGGTGGCTCTTCGGCAGCCAGGGGCGCAGTTCGGTGTTGAGGTAGAAGGGGGTAGTTCCGGCCGCCAGCTGTTTTACCGGCGCGGTTACTTTAATGGTGGGCGGGAGGGTTTTGTTGTAGAGCGAGAGGGCGGCCTTGATGAGGCCGGCCGAACCGGCGGCGGCCTTGGTGTGGCCGATCATGGATTTCACCGAGCCGAGGGCGCACCAGGTGCCTTCCTTCCTGCTGTCGCGATAAACTTCGGTGAGGGCGTCCACTTCTACGCCGTCGCCGACGGTGGTGCCGGTGCCGTGCGCTTCCGCCATCTCCACCGTGTCGGGGGAAACGCCGGTGACGGAGTAGGCGTTCCTGAGCGCGCGGGCCTGACCTTCGGCGCTGGGGGCGTAGATGGCCTTGCCTTTGCCGTCGGAGGAGGAGCCCACGCCCTTGAGCACGGCGTAGATCCTGTCGCCGTCCTTAACGGCGTCGTCGAGGCGCTTCATCACCATCATGCCCAGGCCTTCGCCCAGGGCCGTGCCGTCGGCGGAAGCGTCGAAAGGCTTGGCGTTGCCGTCGGCGGACAGCGCCGGGGTCTTGCTGAAGCACATGTACATGAAAATATCGTTGAAACAGTCCACGCCGCCGGTGACCACCATGGTGGAGCGCCTGGTGGCCAGCTCCATGGAGGCCATGTGCACCGCGCCCAGCGAGGAGCCGCAGGCGGCGTCCACCACGCAGTTGGTGCCGCCCAGGTTGAAGCGGTTGGCCACGCGGCCGGAGACCACGTTGCCGAGCAGGCCGGGGAAGGAACTTTCCTGCCACGGGACGTAGTCCTCCTGCATGCGTGAGATGATGGCTTCGGCGTCCGCGCCGGTTATGCCGAACTCGGAGAGGGCCTTGCGCCACTTGGGGTGGCCCAGGCGGGCGCCGAGGGGGATCACCAGCTCCAGGGCGCCGGTGACGCCGAGGATAACGCTGACGCGGCCGCGGTCGAAATCCCGGCCGGGGCCGTAGCCCGCGTCCTGCAGGGCCATCTTGGCCGTCAGCAGGCCCAGCAGCTGGGCGCTGTCGGTGGCTTCCAGCGCGTTGGGCGCCAGGCCGAACTCCGACGGGTCGAAGTCCACGGGCAGGATGAAACCGCCCTTGCGGGCGTAGGTGCGGTCCGGGCTTTTGGGATTCTTGTCGTAATAATCTTCGGGGAGCCAGTGGGAGGCCGGCACGTCGGTGATGGCGTCCACGCCGTTCTTGATGTTGGCCCAGAACCGGCGGGCGTTCTCCGCTTTGGGGAACAGGCAGCCTATGCCGACTATCGCCACCGGTGACTGGACTGAGTTTTCTTTTACGCTCATAGTATCCTCGTTTCCCGGACCCTGTCCGGCGGCCGTTCGGCCTTGTTTCTAGTTGCGAAAGAACGCAGACAGCTGCTCCCTGGTGCGGGGGGCCTGGCGGGCCAGCCGGCTGTCGGCGGCCACGCCCTGGCAGCGCAGGGCGTGCAGGCGCGTAAGCGCGGCCGCCCCGGCGAGTAAATTATAGGCGACGGTAACGGCGTCGCGGGCTTCCGGTTTTTCAAGGAAGGAGCCCCTGGCCCATTCGTTGAAGGCGCCCATGGCGGGGCCGCACCAGATCTGGTAGTCGAGCTTGCGGCTCTCGTCCCCGGCCAGCGGCCAGCGGGAGGACTGGCTGAGGTACCAGCGGAACACCAGGGCCAGCTTATGCTTCGGCTCCCGTTCGGCGCGCTCGGCCTGCGCGGGGTCTTTGCGCAGGAAGTAGTCCCGCGTGCCCTGCCAGACCTCGCCGAAGGAGGCGCGGAAATAATCCCGCTCGATGACGGCCCTGGTCTCGGCGGGGATCTCCTCGAAGCTCCCGCAGGTGCGGTAAAGATCGTAAAGCTTGTTGGCGCGCATGGCGAACATGGTGCCGCGCTTGAGGATCTGCACCCGCACGCCCATCTCGAACATGTCGGCCGCGGCGGCCATGGCCACGTCGGCCTGCTCCGCCCCGGCGAGGAGTTTCCGCACCAGGTCCGTGGTGCCCGATTCCACGCAGGCCTGGTTGACCGAGCCGGTCACCACGTAGGCCGCGCCCATCATGAAGGCGGCGGCGGCCGCTTCGGGGGTGGCTATGCCGCCGCCGGCGCCCACGCGCGGGGCAACGGCGTAATTAAATTTCTCCTGCAGCCGGTCGCGCAGGGCGAGGATGGTGGGCAGCAGGTTGACCAGCGGCCGGTTGTCCGTATGCCCGCCGGAGTCGGCTTCGGCCGTCACGTCCTCCGCCACGGGGATCCTGGAGGCCAGCTCGGCCTGTTCGGGCGTGAGCTCGCCGCGGGAGACCAGCTCCTTCAGGAATTTTTCCTCCGGGGGCGAGAAGAAGCGCGTCGCCACTTCCGTGCGCGAGATCTTGCCTATCACGCGGTTAGGGGTCTCTATCCCGCCGTCGGCGTTGCGGCGTATGCCCGCGGTGCGGTAGCGGATGAGCGGCAGGGTGAGGCCGATGAAAGCCGAAGCCTCCACCAGGCGCACGCCGCGTTTTAAGTACAGGTCCACCAGGGCCGCTTCCAGCGCGGGGTCTGAGGGGCTGTGTATCAGGTTGAAACCGAAATTGGGCACCGCGGCTGACTGCAGGCGGTCTATGGCCTTTTCAACTTCAGCGATGGGCTGGCCGGCGGCGCCGTAGAAGCCCAGCATGCCGGCCCGGCCGAACGCCTCGGCCAGTTCAGTGGAGCTTATGCCGTTGGCCATGGAGCCGCCGACGTAGGCGTAACCCAGCCCGTGGGCCCGCAGGAAAGCGGGATCGCCCAGGTTTTCCGGGGCGCAGGCGGGCATTACGGGGGTGCCGGGCTTGAGCCCGGGGGTTAAGGCCAGGCTTTCGGAGCCGGCAGCGGAGAAAGGCGCCGTCAGGTCCTGTATGGCGGCCAGGGTCTCCGGCGAATAAGGCAGAAAAGGCTGCGTTTTGGTCCCTGTCGTTGAAGCGGTCAAGCTGTTCTCCGTGCGCTGCGAATTTCGGGATTAGATCGGGATTTTTTTAAGGTGTCCTATATTATATATTTTTATAGGCGCCTATGGTGACAGGTTGGCGGGGAAATATGCCAAAGTCCGGAAAAGGGACTCCCTCTGCCGTAAACATATCCCGTAAGCGCGGTTTTTCCTACAATATAGGGGTGAAAAAAATACTGGTGCGCCGGTTCCGGTCAGCCGCGGCGCTGCTTTTGGCTTTCTTTGTCGCTTTTGCCGCGCTGGCCCTTCTGGCGGAAGGCCTGTATCGCTTAAGCCTGTTCGGTTCGGCCCGCTTCGCCGAAGGACAGGGCGACTTTGAACTGTACGCCATGGGCGAGTCCAGCATGGAGGGGTCCCCTTTCTACAGATCTCCGCCGGCCATCGTTTCCCTGCTGTTCTCGCACACGCTTGCCGGCCGGAATTTGCGCGTGATAAACCTGGCTTACGGCGGGAATTCCGTGTACCCGCAGGCTATAAAAACCATCAGGGCCCTGAAGTACAGGAACCGCGCCGCCCCCGCCGCTCTGCTTATCTACTCCGGCCACAATGAGAACATTCTCGGGTATGCCCGCGCCGCCCTGCCGCAGCGGGCGTATGAGCTTTTCAAGCGGCGCGTGCTGATACACTCGCTTCTTTTCAGCGAGGCGGCGCTGCGCCTGGAGCGGCGCTTTCTTTTTTACGGCGTCAGGGACCTGGCCCACTACGAGCATTACCTGCGCGCGGCCATCGAAGCCGCCCTGGACGCCGGCGCGGTGCCGATCGTTTCCACGCTCGCGAGCAATATCTCCGGCGTAGAGCCCGGGGAAGGCAGGCTGACCCCCGGGATAGAGCGGGCGCTGGGGCTGGAATTGGCGGGGAGATACGGAGAAGCGGCGCGGCAGTATTCGCGCCTGGCGGAAGACCCGGCTTCCGACGCCGGGGCCTCTTCGCTCCTGCCTTACCTGGAGTACCGGCTGGGCAGGTGCCTGCAGTCCATGGGAAAGCCGGCCGCGGCTAAAGAACATCTGCTTAAGGCGCTGGAGACCGACCCTTTGCCTTTTCGCGCAAAACCTTCCCAGAACGAAGTGATCCGCGGCCTGGCCGAAGAATACGGCATCCCTTTGCTGGACGCGGAAAAGCTGTTCGCCGGGCGTTCCGCTGACGGCCTTCCCGGCAGCGACCTTTTTGTGGACCATGTGCATCCTGACGCCGGGGGCTATATGCTTCTGTCCGGCGCCTTTGCCGGCCTGCTGGGGCGGGAATTCGGCGGGAAGGTCCGGCGCGATCTTCCCGGCCCTTCCGCCATGTCCGCCCTCGGCAGCGGCCGGCTTAGCGACAAGTCAACGCCGTATCTGCTGGCCGGGACGTACGTGCTCTGGTTCAGCTGGAGTTCCGTTCCCATCCCGGACCGCCTGGCGCTGGCCGAGAAAAATTTCAGGAGGGCCCTGAAGCTGCCCGGCGCCAATAATCTTGCGGCCGTCGGTTTGCGGGTCGTGGTCCTCTCCCGCAAAAACCGGAACATGATCCCCGAAGAGGTTTATGACTGGTTCAAGGGGAAGCGTTTTAATTTTGAGTATCTGCAGCCGCTGTCGGCGGAGGAACTGGCCGCGGCCGATAAATTCCTGCGCGGCTGGGAGAGCGGCGGATAAAGCGGCCAGGCCGGCGAAAGCCCCGGCGCCGCATTTTGTGGAAAACATATTTATATTTTTCATAAATCAGTCCTTCCCGTATATATACCCGTGTTTTATTGTAAAATTTCAGACATGACGCGGCCCAACGCTTTTACCAAGGTTGCCGGCCCGGCGGCCATTGTCGGCGCCGTCGGCTGGACGCTTTGGCTATGGCCGGCGCATTTCCTCTGGGTCTACCCCGCCAGCGGGGCGCTGTTCCTCTGGTTCTCCTGGTCCGGCGAGCGCGAAATAAAATACATCTTCCTTTTCCTGGTCACCGTGGCCGGGTTCCTGCTGCCTAATCTCTCGCCGGAGGGGGATTCGCTGTACCTTATGGCCGGGGCCATCGCCGAAACCCTGGGCCTGTGGCTGCTTTTCTACGCCTTGTCCCATTTTGAAACCTCGCGCGTAGCCGCCCGCGAGCGCCTGTACGCGCAGGAGGCGGCGGCGCTGGAAAAAGTGAAGAACCTGGAAGACGAGCTGGCCCGCTACCGCCTGCACCTCGACAGCACCCTGGCCCGCATAAGGGACAAGGGCGCCCTGGCCGCCGCCCTCCACGACATGGGCTCCGCCTCGGCCCCCGACGAGGTGCGCGACCGGCTTGAAACCCTGCTGCGCGAATATTTCCCGGGCGCCTCGGTGGAACTGCGCACCGGCGCCCCGCGCGATTTCGCCGATAACTGGGTGGCGGAGCGCAAGATCCCGCTGCTGGTGCGCAACTCGGACGCCGACAGCCGCTTTAACCGGAGTCTTTTCGGGCCGCAGGAGCGCTCTTTCATGGCGCTGCCGCTTTACCTGTTCGGCCGGCTGGTCGGGTTCGTGCGCGCGTCGGCGGCGGCTCCGGACCGCTTCAAGTCGGAGGACCTCCGCGGGGCTGAGCTCGCCTGCACGCTGGCCGGGGTCAGCATGGAGAACATCTACCTTTTCGACAAGGTCAACGAACTGGCCATAAAGGACGGGCTTACCGGCCTTTACACGCACCGGGCTTTCCAGGACCGGGTGCAGGAAGAGGTGCTGCGCTCGGCGCGCACCAAGGTCCCGTTCTCCATAATCATGGCCGACATCGACCATTTTAAATCCTACAACGACAATTTCGGCCACCAGGCCGGCGACACGGTCCTGAAGGCCGTGGCGGAAGTTTTCGCCGGAGGCGTGCGCGACATCGACTTCGTGTCGCGCTACGGCGGCGAGGAGTTCGCCCTGGTAATAACCGGCTCCGGCAAAGAGCAGGCGTCCGCCGTGGCCGAGGGGCTGCGCCGCTCGCTCGAGGCCAGGGCTTTTAATTTCGGCGGCCGGCCGTCCCGCGTAACCGCCAGCTTCGGCGTGGCCGAATTTCCCTCCGAGGGCGCCGCCGCCAGCCAGCTGGTGCGGGCCTCGGACGAGCGCCTGTATAAAGCCAAAGAAGGCGGCCGCAACAGGGTGGTGTTCGAATGAACAGGCCTGAATTGTGGATAGCCGCCGCGGCCGCCGCCCCGGTGCTTTCCTATTTCCTGGGGCGCCTCAACCGCTGGGCCGGCCTGGCCGCCGGGCTGCTGCTTTTTATTTTCTGCTCTTTCATGCTGGCGGGAGAAATTTCCGCCGGGGCGCCGTTCGCGGCGCTGGCTTTATGGGTGGCGGCCGCGCTGGCCCACTCGGTGCTGCTCAACGGGCGCCATTCGGACGCGGCGGACAGGTCCGGCCTGGAGGCCGCCGTAAAAAAGGCGGCCGCGCTGGAAGCCGAGCTTGCCGCCATCAAGAGCGAAGCCAGCCTTAACGCGGCCGGCGAGAAAAAATCCCTGGCCATTTATTCCGCCGTAAAATTGCTTTCCGAGACCGTGGAGCCGCAGACCGCCGCCAAACAGCTGGGCAAGTACCTGGCCGACTATTTCGGGACCGAGGAAGCCGCGCTCTACATGGCCGGCGGTTCAGGCGGCGTGGCGGAGATGGAGCTGTTCGCGCAGGCCGCCAAAGGCTCCGCCCTGCCCGCACTGGCGGAACTGACGGCCCTGGCCGGAGGCTTCCCTCAGGAGACTGCAGCGGCCGCCGGCCTGGTGCTGGCGCCCGTGGCCGCCGGCGGGGCGCCCCTGGGCCTGATCGTCGTGCGCGCGGACCCGGCCGCCGCCGATAGCGCGTCCAGGTTCGCGTCCGATATCTCGTTCGCGCTCAAGCGCGTGATCCTGTTCCGCCAGGTGGAATGGCTGTCGCTTACCGACGGCCTTACCGGCCTGTGGCGCCGCGGCGCCCTGGACGAAAAGATCCGCGAGGAGATCCGGCGCGCCTCGGCGTTCAAGACCACGCTGGGCTTCATGATAGCCGACATAGACCACTTTAAGCGCCTCAACGACACCTACGGCCACCAGTTCGGCGACGCCGTGCTCAAGCGGGTGGCGCAGCTGCTGAAGTCAGGGGTTTACGAAACGGACTTCGTCGGGCGTTACGGCGGCGAAGAATTCGGCATAGTGCTGCCCCGCGCCGATTCGGCCGGCCTGCTGCGCAAGGCCGAGGCCGTGAGGGCCCGCATAGAGGCCGAGGTGTTTTCACAGGGCCTTGAAAAGGTGCGGCTTACCGTTTCCATAGGCATAGCGCACTTTCCCAAGGACGGGCGCGGCCCCGAGGAACTGGTGGCCGCGGCCGACAAGGCGCTGTACGCCGCCAAGGAAAGCGGGCGAAACCGCGTGGCGGAAGCCGGCAAGAGCTAGCCGGCCGGATTTTTATTTCGGTCTGGAGGACTAAATGGAAGAACAAAACAACAGCGTGCCGGTCAATCCCGCGGCCCAGCCGGCTCCGGCTCCGGCGCAGGTTCCCGCGCCGCCCGCCGCGCCCGGGGGCACGGGTTTCTGGCTTAAGGTCGTGGCCGCGCTTTACGCGGTTTCCCTTATCGCGGCGTTTTCCCTTATCACAAAGGCCGACGCCGCTAAAAAGGCCGGCAGCAAGGACCTGAAGATGTCCAAGCTTTCCTCCAGCCTGCGGCAGTCTAAAAAAAGCGCCGTGGGCGTGGTGGAGATCTACGGGGCCATTTCACAGGGCAGCTCCAGCCGTTCCTGGGACCGCGGCAGCCAGCAGATCTCCAAGCGCATCCGCTCTCTGTCCGCCGACAAGGACGTCAAGGCCATAGTCCTGGATATAAACACTCCCGGGGGATCCGTAGGCTCCGTGCAGGAGATCTACTCCGCCATAAAGCGCGCCAAAGCCGAGACCAAAAAACCCTTCGTGGCCCGCTTCGGCGAGGTTTCCGCCAGCGGCGGCTACTACGTGGCTTCGGCCTGCGACCTGGTAGTGGCGCATCCCGGCACCATAACCGGCTCCATCGGCGTCATCTTCAGCGTGACTAATCTTGAGGGGCTGCTGAAGAAGGTCGGCGTCAGGAGCGAGGCCATCAAGTCCGGCAAGTTCAAGGACATCGGTTCGCCCATGCGCGAGATGACCACGGAAGAGCACAAGCTGCTGCAGGGGATGATCGACGATTCGTATGAGCAGTTCGTCGCGGCGGTGGCCGAAGGCCGCAAGATGACGGTGGAAAAGACCAAGGCGCTGGCCGACGGCCGCATCTACACCGGGCGGCAGGCCCTGGACCTCGGCCTGGTGGACAAACTGGGGGACCTGCAGGAGGCCCTGGACGCCGCCGGAGAGCTGGGCGGCATAGGCAAGAATCCGCGCGTGGTCAGGGAATCCGCCCCCTTCGAGCAGCTGATGTCGCTGGTGGACAGCAGGCTGCAGCTGCTGGGGACCAAGGCCGTGGCGGACGCGCTGGAAACCGGGCCCAGCCTGGAATACCGCTGGTACGGGCGCTGACATGAACCCGATAAACACTCTTGAGGCGCTGATAGACCGGCCCGAAACGATCACGGGCCCTGAAAGGCCCGCGGGCCTGGGCCGCGCCGGACTCCTGGGTTATTTCTCCGGCACGCTCGGGCTTTTCATGTTCCTGCGTATGCAGGGAGCCGTTCCGCCGGGAGTTTTCTCTTTCCTGTCGGCGTACCTGTTCGTGCTGGCCGCCAATTTCTTCTTCGCCGGCGTGATCCACCTGTTCATGGACCTGACCTGCGCGGCTCCGTCCGGAGCGAACGGGCGCGGCAGGGCGGCGAGGCTGTTCCTCGCCTTCGGCTGCACCGACTACCTGCTGGCGCTGCTGGTGCCGCTGGGCTTCCTTTCCGGCGTAAAGGTCCTGAACGGCTTCCTGTGGTTCGGCCTGTGTTTCCTGGCCGTCATCTACGCGCGCGTGCGGCTGATACGCCGGCTTTATACGGTCTCGGTCAACAAGGCCCTGCTGTCCGTCTGGCTGCCTTACGGCGGGATCTTCCTGCTGTTCTTCGCCGGGCTCGTCTACGGCATGATCTGGCTGTTCTGGCTGATAATGTAGGCGCCGGTTTTTCGCCCGCCCTTATGTCAAAAATACCGCAAGTAAAAGAATTCGACGGCCTGCCCGTAGTTACGGCGGAGAAGATGAAGTATCTGGACAAAAAGGCTTCGCTGGAGCACGGCGTCGCCGCAGAGACCCTTATGGAGAACGCCGGGCGCGCCGTGGCCGAGGCGGCGCTCAAGTTCGCCGCGGAAGAACTGGGCAAGCAGCCGGCGGGGTTGTCGATCGCCGTCTGCTGCGGCAAAGGCAATAACGGCGGGGACGGCCTGGTGGCCGCCCGCTACCTGAAGCAGGCCGGGGCCGCGGTCAGGGTTTTTATCCTGCCGCCCAAGGAGACCGGCTACGGCGAGCTGGTGGTTAAAAATCTGCAGGCCGCCAAAGAGGCGGGGGTGCCGGTGGAAATGACGCGTAAAGAGGACCTGGAAGCCCTGCCCGCGGCGTTCTCCGCGGCCGACCTCCTGCTGGACGCGCTGCTGGGCGTCAGCGGGGTGGGCAAGCCTACCGGCCCCGTTCACCGGGTCATACAATTGATGAACAAGAGCGGCCGGCCGATAATAGCGGTGGACCTGCCTTCGGGCCTGAGCCCCGACACCGGGCACCACAGCGGGGTTTTTATTATCGCCAGGCTCACGCTGACGCTGGGCTTCGCCAAGACCGGCCTGATGGCGGCGCACGCCCAGAAGAACACCGGGCTGATAAAAGTGCTGCCCATAGGCTACCCGCAGCCGCTCATCGAAGAGGCGCGCCGCGGATAGCATTCCAGGGGGAGGACAGATGAACGTAGTTATAGCCGACGACGACCAGAATTTGCTCGCGATGCTGGTGCCGCACCTGGAACACGAGGGGCACCAGGTCATCCTGGCCGCCAACGGCCCCGAGCTCCTTAAAAAAATAAAGGAGCTGCGCGCCGACCTTATAATTTCCGACATAAATATGCCTGGTTTCGACGGCATAGAGCTTTACACGAAGACCCGCGCCATGCCCGAATACGCCTGCTCCCCTTTTATCCTGTGGAGCGGGCTCGAGACCGGGAAAGGGGCCGCGCTGGCTCAGGCCGATCCGAAACTGCGCTTCCTGAAGAAGCCGTTCAGCCTGGCCGCCCTGCACAAGGCCATCGACGAAGTGACCGATATGCCCATGTTCGGGGATTACGGAGCGAAAAGCGGCTTAAAACTATAACCATAAAAAAACCAGCCGCGGGGGGGGACTATGAGACCTTTTAGCGACAGCGTTATCTATTTCGCGGTGGTAGACCGTTTCTTTAACGGCAATTCCGACAACGACCGGGGCCGCAACCCGGCCACCTACGACGCCGCGCGCGGCGACTGGTTCAAGTACTGGGGCGGCGACCTGAACGGCGTCCTGCAGAAACTCGACTACATAAAGGAGCTGGGCTGTTCGGCCATCTGGCTGACGCCGCTGTTCGACCAGATAGACGGGCTGGTGGACGTGGAAGGGCGCGGCATGGCGGGCTACCACGGCTACTGGGCCAAGGATTTCAAGCGCCTCGACGAGCACCTGGCGGGTTCCCCCGAAGACGTGCGCGTCTTCGCCTCCGACAACACCATTTTCGACAAACTGGTGAAAAGCATGAAGGCCAAAGACATGCGGTTGGTGCTCGACATCGTCTGCAACCATTCCAGCCCCGCACAGCGCCCCGACATGGGCGGCTGCCCCGGCAAAGGCGCCATCTACGACGACGGAAAAATGCTGACCTCTTACGAGGACGACAAACTCGGCTGGTACCACCGCAACGGCGGCGTGCACGACTGGGGCAACAAGGCCCAGGTGGAAGGCAGCGAGCTCTGCGGGCTGGCGGATTTCAACGAAGCGCATATCGGCTACCGCACCTACATCAAAGAGGTCATGAAGCTCTGGCTGGACAAGGGCGTGGACGCGCTGCGCGTGGACACGGTCAAGCATATGCCGCTCTGGTTCTGGCAGGAATTCGTCTCCGACATGCTCTTCCACCGCCCCGGCCTTTTCATCTTCGGGGAATGGTTCCAGGGCGGCTGCTACGACGACCTGTCCGTGCATTTCGCCAATAAGAGCGGCATGGGAATGCTGGACTTCGCCCTGCAGCGCGGGCTCGAGGACTGCCTGGCCCGCGGCGCCGACACCGGGTTCGACCTGGTTGACCGCGTCTTCGGCCGCGACACGCTGTTCGACGACTGCCGCCACCTGGTGACCTTCATAGACAACCACGATATGCCCAGGTTCATGTCTTCTGGCGCCACCCCGGCGCGGATGGAAATGGCGCTGGCGCTGATCCTTACCTGCCGCGGCACGCCGTGCGTCTATTATGGCACCGAGCAGTACCTGCATAACGACACTAACGGCGGTGCCGACCCGTATAACCGGCCTATGATGGAGAACTGGGGCACCCAAACGCCGGCTTTCCAGCTGGTGAGCAGGCTGGCCAAGGTGCGCCGCGAGAACCGGGCCGTGCAGAGCGGCAGCCACCGCCGCAAATACCTTTCGCAGGACGTTTACGCCTACACCCGCGTGTACCGCGGCAGCTGCTGCCTGGCGGTCTTCAACCGCGGCCCCGCTTCGACCTTAACGCTGGAGAACATAGAGCTGCCCGACGGCGTGCATAAGGACGCGCTATCGGACGCGGCGGTGACCGTGAAAGGCGGGCGCATAGCGGGCCTGCGCGCCGGGCGCGACAGTTCCATGGTATTCTCCTGGTCCGAGCCGCCGCGCGCCAGGGCCGGGATGGAGATCAGTTTTATCCTCAACGGCTTCAGCACGGCGTACGGCCAGCGCGTGAAAGTGACCGGCAACTGCCCCGAGCTGGGCAATTGGGACCTGGCCAAGGCCTTCCCGCTGGAATATATAAACGAGAATATGTGGCTGGGCAACCTGCCGGTCAAAGAAAGCGCCGGCAAGCTCATCTCTTATAAGTTTATTATTGAAAAACCTGAAGGCGGGGTTTTCTACGAGAACCGCCCCGCCCACTTCCGCCACCTGCCCGCAAACGGCTTCCTGGAACTGCAGCACCGCTGGGTCTGAGCGGTCAGGGTTTTTGGTCCCACGCCTCGGCGGCCGTCAGCACGGCGCCGAGGTGTTTTTTTATGGCGGACAGCGCCCGCGCCGGCCCGGAGGAAGCTCCCGACTCCAGCATGAAATGACCGCCGTGGACGCGGCCCGGGGCCGGGTTAAGCAGGACGTTCTCGCTCCTGGCCTGCAGCGCGCAGCGCAGCGAGGCCCCGCCCTTCTTTAAATTGAATTCCACCGTTTCCCTGCCGGCGGGCCCTAATTCCATCTTCAGCCCCGTCCGCGCCAGCAGGGCGCGCAGCGCGGAACCCGGCGCCTCCAGGCCAAGCCGCAGTCCTTCGCGGGCGCGCTCCGCGTGCGGGTTTACCGTAAAGGCCGCCTCGTAAAGTTTCTCTATGAGCT
Organism: Elusimicrobia bacterium GWA2_61_42; assembly: GCA_001799615.1. Taxonomy (GTDB): domain Bacteria; phylum Elusimicrobiota; class Elusimicrobia; order Elusimicrobiales; family UBA9959; genus UBA9959. The sequence continues at coordinate 23,234 of MGTU01000009.1, forward strand.
TCTTGTTCTTGTGGCCCAGCGTCCGGTAAAGGTACATCAGCAGGTGCGAGTCGTCCATGCGCGCGCCGGTATATTTGGGCGTTCCCTTCAGGGCGTTGATCAGCTGCACTATGCGCCGGTTGGAATCCAGGTTCAGGCGCGATTTCTCCTCCCAGCCCGGGCCGTTCTGCTCGTCGTAGGAGTCCTGGCAGTAAAGCGACAGCGGCTGTCCCAGTTTGAAGCCGAACTTCTCCGGTTGTTTCTGGAAGGGCGAGCCTAGCGCCATGTGAAAAGACCCCACGGTGTAGGAATTGACCATGTCTTTGGTGGCCCTGATCCAGTCCTCCATTTCCGCCACGTCCGTTTCGGTTTCCGTAGGCAGGCCCGTGATCAGGAGCACGTGGTTCCAGATGCCGGCCTTGTGCAGCTCTTCCAGGTTCCGGTAGATGGTCTCGACCGAAAGCCCTTTGTTTATGTATTTGAGCATGCGCCTGGTGGGGTATTCCACGCCGGCGATGATCTTTATCACGCCGGCTTCGCGCATCATGGCCGCCATTTCCCGGTCCAGGCTGCGCAGGTTGAAGCAGTCGCTCCAGCGGATGTCCAGTTTGGCTTTTATGATCTCCGCCAGGAAGCGTTTGGCGTAGCCCGGGGTGGGGTTGAAGTTAGGGTCGTAGAAAAGGAAATGGCGGCAGCCCAGTTCCTCTTTCATGCGCTTGAGCATCCTTACGGATTCTTTTATCCCCAGGGAGAAGAACTTCGTATTCGCTCCGGCGCAGAAATAGCAGCCGAAGGGACAGCCCTCGTTGAAGCTGGCCTGCAGCAGCAGGAAAGTGTCCTTGTCGGCGGGCGCCAGAAGTTTCGCGCAGCCGGCCGGCAGGTGGTAGAACTTGCGCAGTTCCTCGCCGGTATAGGCGTAGGCTCGGCTATTGGCCTTGTCGTAAGCCGGCAGGCCGAAAGGCACGCTTTTATTCCTGGTCTCCCCGGGCGGCAGCGGCTCGAAATAATGGCCGGTCACCTCCGCGCGGGCCTCGCCTTTTATCTCGTTTATCAGCAGGGACTTTCCCACCTGTACGGTCCTGAAATTCCCGGGGGCCGCGGAGGCGAAAGTCTTTTTCTTCTCCAGCGCCCTGCAGATATAAAGCATGGCCAGGTGGGCCTCGCCGCAGACGGCGTAATCGAAGGCAGGGCACTCCTCGAGTATCCTGCTGTAGGCCTCCCGCTGGAAAGGCAAGGACATGTTCTGCAGGCCGCCCAGGGCTATGACGCAGCCAGGGAAGCGCTGCTTGAGCGCCTTGGCCAGGCATTGCGCCAGGTTTATCCCCAGCGCTATCTCGCCTTCGTCGCCGAGAAAATGATTTATGGAGATCCCGAAGAAGTCTTGGCGCTCTATCCCCAGGGTGTCCAGCAGGAACGCCGTCTGCTTCTCCAGCGCGGAGTCTCCGCGTTCTAAAAAACGCCGCACGTTCTCCCGGTCCGAGTAGCTGATAAGTTTTACCAGGCCGGGGCTTTCTTTGTAGACCTTGAGCACCTGGTTGTTGAAGTCGTACTGCGTTATTTCGGGGAAGCCGGCCCTCTTCAGGAAACCGGCCAGGTTCGGCACGCCGACTTTCTGGTAGAGGGGGTCGCGGTACCAGTCGTGTTTGAGGGTTGCCGGCGAGGTTATGATGAAAGCCAGTTTCATTGTCTTGGCGCCTGGGGAGAACAGCTGCTCTTCCCGCTTTTTGTCCCCGGACTTACCGTTCGCGAAGCGGGTCACTTTAAAAGGGCGACGGCGAGCTTGCGGGACAGTTCGGCCAGGTGCTCGCGCAGGCGGGGCTGTTTCCTGAGCATCAGCGGCAGCAGGGTTTTGCGGATCCAGTTGCGGGTGTAATATTCGTCGTCGTTGGTGTGATCTTGTTTCGACGGCAGGGCGTGGGCTTTCAGGTACGCCTCTATGTCGCGGCGGGAAACCGCCAGCATGGGCCGCACCAGGTCGACCCGGATCTTTCCCTTGCGGCAAAGTTCGCGCTTTACCGGTATGCCCAGCAGGCCTTTGGGTTCAGTGCCGCGCAGGAGGTTGAGCAGGATGGTCTCGGCCTGGTCGTCGGAATGGTGCGCCGTGGCCACCAGGGAGCATTTTTGTTTTAAAGCGGTCTCTGACAGCAGCCGGTAGCGGGCGTTGCGGGCGGCGTGCTCCAGGCTGGTGCCGTGTTTTTTTGCCAGCTTCCTGACGTCGGCGGAAAGGACCGAGGTCTCTATGCCGTACCGCGCGCCCAGTTTCTTTACGAAAGCGGCGTCCGCGTCGGCCAGCTTGCCGCGCAGCTTATGGTTGATGTGGCAGATATGCAGCCGCAGCCGGTGGCCGCGCGCCTGGGCGGCGAAGAAATCCAGCATCACCACCGAATCCGGCCCGCCGGAGACGGCCAGCAGGATGGCGTCGCGGTCGGCGAACAGGCGGTGCGCCCGCGCGTGCGCCATCACCTTGTTCCACAAGCTCATCGTTGCCGACCTTTTTGAAACCATATAAGGAATTATAATAAAAAACAGCCGCCTGCCCGTGCCTGTTCCGCGGCGCTCCCAAGTATTGCTATCATATTCACAAATGGACGCGAAGATACTTATCGTAGAGGACGAAAAGGACATAGCCCGCCTGCTGGACTATAACCTTAAAAAAGAGGGCTTCCGCACCGTGCTGGCCCACGAGGGTTCCTCCGCCGCCCTGCTGGCCGCCAAGGAGCGTCCCCACCTGATAATATTGGACCTGATGCTGCCGGGCCTCGACGGCCTGGAAGTCTGCCGCCGGGTAAGAATGGACGCCAAGACCGCCTCCATCCCCATAATAATGCTGACCGCCAAGGGCGAAGAGTCCGACAAGGTGGTAGGCCTGGAAATGGGGGCCGACGATTACGTGACCAAGCCTTTCAGCATCAAAGAGCTCATCTCCCGCGTGAAAGCCGTGCTGCGGCGCGCGGCCCTGCTGGGCGAGGCCCTGCAGGTTTACCGCGCCGGCGACCTGGAACTGGACTGCTCCCGCGTACTGGCCCTGGTGAAGGGGCGGCCGGCCGACCTTACCGCCCGCGAATTCGAACTGCTGAAGGCCCTGATGACCGCCGGGGGGAAAATGCTGTCGCGCGAGGACCTGCTGGCCAAAGCCTGGGGGATGGACGCGTCGCTCGAGGTGGAGACCCGTACCGTGGACGTGCATATAGGCACGCTGCGTAAAAAACTCGGGATCGAGGGCCGCCGCATAGTGACGGTAAAGAATTACGGCTACAGGTTCGAGAGCAAATGAGATCTTTTTCCACGCTGAAATTCAGGATGCTGTTTTCCTATGTGCTGGGAGCGCTGCTCGCCCTGGCCGCCGCCGCCTTCCTGCTGCGCCGTTTCTTCGAGCGGCAGGCTGCCGGGGAACTTGGCGGCAGTGTCGCGCTGGTCCTCGCCCTTTCCGCGGTTCTCGTCCTGGCCCTGGGCTGGCTGGTGGTTCTGCTCATCGGCAGGCAGTTCGGGGAGATAGTGACGGGGTCCAAGCGTTTCGCCTCGGGGGATTTCGGCTACCGCATCCCGGTAGGGTCCTCCGGCGAGCTGAAAAAACTTTCCGAAACCCTCAACTACATGGCCGAAGAGATCGGCCTGAAGATGCGGGAGGCCGAACTGCGGCGGCTGGAACTGGAAGCGGCTTTCCGCGACATGTCGGAAGCCATCCTGGTCACCGACGGGTCCGGCATCATAACGCGCATAAACCCGCGCGCGCGCCAGCTTATGGGCGTTAAAGGCTTTGACCCGGAAGGGGTGCGCCTGTCCGGCATGCCCGGCGGGCCGGAGCTGTCCTCGGCGGCCATCAAGGCCCTGTCCAGCGGCAAGCCTGTTTCTTTCGAGATAGAGCCTTCGGCCGCTCCCGGGACCGTGCTGGCCGTCAGCGCCTCGCCTATAATAGAGGAAGGCGCCGTGCGCGGCTGCGTCCTGGTGGCCCGTGACATCACCGGGCCGCGCAAACTGGAGGCCATGCGCCGGGACTTTGTGGCTAATGTTTCCCACGAGCTTAAGACCCCGCTTACCGCCATCCGCGGCTGCGCCGAAACCCTGCTTAACGGGGCCATGGAAGACAAAGAGCACGGCCCCGGCTTCGCGCGCAGCATCTGCGAGCAGGCGGTGCGGCTGGACAGCCTGGTAGACGACCTGCTGAAGATCTCTTACGCCGAATCGGGCCGGGCCGTTCTTGAAAGGGCCCCGGTAGATCTGAAGGCGCTGGCGGACGAGACCGCGGGCGGGCTGGCGCCCATCCTGGCTAAAAAGAAAATTTCCTTCCTGAACCTCGTCCCCGCCGGGCTTACGGTCAGCGCGGATAAGGATAAGCTATCCCAGGTGCTGATAAACCTGCTGGATAACGCCGCCAAATACAACAGGGAGGGCGGGGAGATAAAACTCTCGGCCGCTTCAGAAGGCGGCCGCGTGAAGGTTTCGGTGGAAGATACCGGCTCCGGCATCCCGGCCGCTCACCTGCCCCGGATCTTCGAGCGGTTTTACCGCGCGGACAAGGCCCGCTCGCGGGAGCTGGGCGGCACCGGCCTCGGCCTTTCCATAGTGAAGCACCTGGTGGAAATGCACGGTGGTTCCACGGGCGTGGAAAGCGCCGAGGGCCGCGGTTCCTCCTTCTGGTTCACCCTGCCGGAATAGTCCAAAAACTTCTTTACACATATTTTACACGGGCTTTAAACGGCCTTCACGCGCTTTTTTTAAAGTATAAGGGCAGTCAAATCCGCGGCAGGAGAAAAACATGGCCATTAATTTCTTACCCAAAGAAGTAAAGTTCTTCGACTACCTCAACCTGCAGGCCGAGAACCTGGTGAAGGCCTCGGGGTATTTCAAATCCATCCTTAAGAACGGCGTACTGGACGAAGACTCCGCCCGCAAGATCCACGACCTCGAGCACGAAGGCGACACGCTCTCGCACGAGATCACCGACATGCTGAACCGCACTTTCATCACGCCCATAGACCGCGAGGATATTTACGCGCTGGCCAACCAGATAGACGACGTGATGGACATGCTCAACGCCATGGCCGGCCGCATGAGGCTTTACAAGCTGGACCCCGCCGACGAATACTTCGCCCAGTTCATCGATCTTATCGACCAGTCCTCGGTCGCCCTTTCCAACGCCGTCAAGCACATGCACGACACCAAGCGCGCCCGCCGCGTGCTGGACCACTGCATAGAGATCAACCGGCTGGAGAACCTGGGCGACGCCGTCCGGGAAAAGGCCATCAGCAACCTGTTCGAGACCGAGAAGGACCCCATCATGGTGATAAAGTGGAAAGAGATCTACGAAGTGGCCGAAGGCACTCTGGATAAATGCGAACACGTGGCCAAGGTTATCGAGTCCATCCTGGTGAAACATGGATAGCACGCTGATCGCTATAATCTTACTGGTGGGGCTGGCGCTGTTCTTCGACTTCCTGAACGGCTTCCACGACGCCGCCAACTCCATAGCTACCATCGTCGCCACCCGCGTGCTTACCCCCAAGTACGCGGTCATGTGGGCGGCTTTCTTCAACTTCATCGCCTTCGCCTTCTTCGGTCTGCACGTGGCCGGAACTATAGGCAAAGGCATAGTGGATATCGCCCAGGTGGACAGTTACGTCATCTTCGGCACGCTCATGGGCGCCTGTTCGTGGAACCTCATAACCTGGTATTTCGGCATACCGTCCAGCTCCTCGCACGCGCTGGTGGGCGGGCTTATCGGCGCCGCCCTCGTAAAGTCCGGCCCGACCGCGCTGGTTATGAAGGGCATAATAAAGACCGTCGCCTTCATCGTCATCTCGCCGGTGGTGGGCATGCTGCTGGGGCTGCTGCTGGGTGTTATCGTTTACCGGTTGTTCGCGCGGTCTACGCCGACCAAGGTGGACCACCTGTTCCGCAAGGGGCAGCTGCTTTCCGCCGCGGCCTACAGCCTGGGCCATGGCGGCAACGACGCGCAGAAGACCATGGGTATCATCGGCGGCCTGCTGTTCAGCGCCGGCTACCTGGGCACGGAATTCCACATACCTCTGTGGATAGTGCTGTCCTGCCACGCGGCGATAGCGCTGGGCACCATGTCCGGCGGCTGGCGCATAGTTAAGACCATGGGCAACAAGCTTTCCAAGCTGCGCCCCGTGGACGGTTTCTGCGCCGAGTTCGGCGCTTCCCTGGTGCTGTTCGGCGCTTCCGCCATAGGCGTGCCCATAAGCACCACGCATACCATAACCGGCGCCATAGTGGGCGTGGGTACGCTGAAGGGAATACGCGCGGTGAAGTGGGGAGTGGCCGGCAATATAGTCTGGGCCTGGATCATAACCATCCCGGCCGCGGCGGCTATCTCGGCCGCCTGCTATCAGCTGGGCATAATGGCGTTCAAAGGCTGAGGAGAGTTTAACGGTGTGAAAGCCCGGAAGGAGAGCCTTCCGGGCTTTTTTATGTCCGGAGGGCGCGGCCGTCTTCCGCTTTCAGCGCCGGCCCGCTTTCTATGGGGAGGGAGAAGTAAAAACAAGAATTCTTGCCGGCTTCGCTTTTAACTTCCAGCGCGCTGCCGTGCAGCAGCAGCATGTCGCTGCAGACCTTGAGCCCGAGCCCGAAGCCTTCGGCCGCTTCCCGGCCTTCGCCTGTCCTGAAAAATTCGGTCTTGATCTTCTCGATGTCGGCGGCGCTGATGCCGCGGCCGGAATTTTCTATGTAAAAAGTTACATAGCCCGCTTTTTCTGCGTGCGGCGCCAGCCTGATCTTGATGCTGCCGTCCGCCCGGGTATATTTAACGGCGTTGCCGACCAGGTTGGAGATAACGAGCGCGAGCGCCTCGTGGTCGGCGCTCACTATGGCCGGTTCCGGAGGCATGTCCAGGGAAAAGGAGATATTCTTCTTTTTCATCAGCTCTTCCATGGCCGCCGCGGAGGAACGGACCAGGTCGCGCAGCGCCAGCGGCCTCTTGTCCACGGTGAACTTTCCCGCTTCCATCCGGGCTTCGTTCAGAACGTTCTTTACAAAGCGCCTCAGGGAGCCCCGCTCGTAGTCGAGGGCTTTATACAGTCCCGCCCTCGCGGCGTTGCTCTTTTCAGGCTCGGATTCCTCCAGCATGAAAACCGCCGCGTCTATAACGGTAAGCGCGTTATTGAACTCGTGGCTGACGGCGTGCACCATCGCTGATTTCAGCGCGGCGGCCTTCTGCTCCTGCCGTATCAGCGCCCTCATCTCGAACAGCAGCGCTATGGTGAGCAGCGCCGCCAGGAAGATCAGCAGCAGCTTGTGCCGGGCGGGGGCCAGGCGGTATTCTATGGTCTCGCTGTTGGCCGCTACGGCCACGGTGCCGACCCGGCTGGTCCCGACCAGTATGGGCTCCGAAAAATACATATAGTCCTGTCCGTCGCCGCCTTTGAAGATCTGCGTCAAAGGGGTTTTGGCGTTCCTGGCCGCCGTTCCTTCGGGGCTGTCGTCCTTGTCTCCTATGCTTTCAGGGTCGGAATGGGATCGTATCTTTCCGGATTTGTCGGAAACCGCGGCGTACTTTATGACAGGCTCCAGCATCATGGTGTTCACAAGCAGGTGCAGCACGAACAGGTCCTCCCTGGGAAACATGGCCGCCCCGGCCCTTTTGGATAAGACCCCGGCGCGCACGCGCATATCCTCGTAGACGGAATTGCGCGCGTCTTCAAGAATGAGGCTGGCGGTCCCCAGGATCAGCAGCACGACCAACGAGGTGATGATGAGCGAGACATTTATGGCCGTCTCGCGGAGCTTGCCCGGTTTCATGGCTTAGTGACGGAGATCCTTCTGATCTTTTCCCGTAGCTCCAGGGCTGGCGGATAGGAGGGGTGGATAGCGGAGATCTCGTTCAGGTTTTTCAGGGACAGGGCCAGTTCATTATTAGTGTAAGCGCCTACGGCCTTATAATACAGCTGTTCCACTTTCCTGGTGTTCTCTTCGGAAAGCCTTACCGGAGCCTCTTTTTTAGCCGGCGCGGTCTTCCAGGCCGCCGGAAAGCAGCCGCACAGGAGGAGGGGGAGGAGAAGGTGAAAAAGATGTTTGTTGTGCCGCATATTGGACTAAAAGCCGCGCCGCAGGTCCCTTGCTTGGTGTTTGACCCGGGTTTTTTTGCCTCACTCGTTTTTCAAGCTCAAAACCGGCGGCTCACGCCGGCGCTCAGCCCCGCGTCCGGGCTGCCGTCGGAAAGTCCCAGCAGCAGGCCGCCGGAATAGCGGTTGCCGTCGGCGGCCTTGTAGTCCAGGGAGAAACTGAGGTCCCTGGGGTCCGAGTTCCCGTCCAGCAGCGCGCTGCGGGTCTCATAAAGGACGGTCAGGGTCAGGTCGGCGGCCACCGGCCGGGAAAAACCTATGTCGAAGGACAGCTGGTTGCTGTAATCTATGCCGGCGGGGTCGCCGATGATCGTGTAATACCCGTCGGCCAGCAGTGTAAAGCGCGGCGAGATCTTCTTGGCTAATTCCAGCCCCAGGCCTTCGTCCAGTTCGCCGGTCCCCAGGCCCTTATGCTCGTTGGCTGTGGGCAGTTTCAGCAGCCCGGCCAGGGACAGGTCGAAAGAGCGCGGCCCTTCCTCCTTGACCACGTAGCCGCCGCGCACCAGTATGTCCCCGGGGCCGGACTCGCAGGAACCCGCCGGCGCCTGGGTTTTTCCCGCGGCGCGCGCCGGCCTGCCTCCCACCCGGGTGACCCGGCCGGTAGAACTCTGGCGCAGCCAGGGCACGGTCACCGACAGGTCCGCGTAGCCGTAATAGCGCTTGAGGGTGAAAGGGATGTAGACGGAATCGGTCCTGTCGCTGGTCCCGTACTTGCCCGTGTCATAATTTACGGAAGAGCTGACTTTCCAGTCCTCCGCCGCGGAGGCGGCGGGCAGCAGCGCGCAGGCGGCCGCCAGGCAGGCCTTCGCCGTTAACAAATATTTCATGAAACCTCCGCGCCGTGCAGTTTTATTCTTACCGGGACCGGAAAAAGCCGGCTTTCAGCCGGACAGAGCCCTTAAACATACAAATTAAAAAAAATCGACTTGCCAAGTCAACTCGTTTTCGGCTTCTCACTGAATTGTAATAGTATCAGTTTAGGGGTCGGCGTGCGGAAAACGCTCCCTTCGCCTGCGCGCTTCTGACCTTTTGGCCTTGATATTGTATAATAGGTCATCTTATTAAGGCAGAATTCCCAACGAGGTGCTAAATGCGCAATTTTCTGGCAATCTCCGTCTCTTTCCTTTTTTTATTGTTGCCTTTCCCCCAGGACGTTTCAGCCCAGACAGACAGCCCGGATCCTTTCTCCAAATTTAAAAACCGCGTAAAAGCCGACCGGCAAATGACCGGGGGCGCCGACCAGTGGAAAGCGCTGAGCGCGAAACTGGCGGCGGACCCGCTCTTCGCGGCGCTGGGCCTGGACAAGCTCGTCTACGACAAAGGCAACCAGCTGACCTACGACTTCGACCTGTCCCTCGGCGGCGAAGAGCTGGACCTGAAAGGCACGCTGACCTTCGACCCGCAGGCGGCCGACGGCGCCCCGGCGGCCAGCCTGACCTCCAAGGCCGAATCCCGCACCTCCGACGACCTGGTGGACATCGGCGCGCTGCACGCCACCTCGGCCAGCCTGGACGTAGTGGTCTACAAGGAAGCCGGCGCCTACAAGGTCTACGCCCGCGTCATCCCCTACTTCACCAACTATAACAAGCCCCCGCTGCCGGGCCTCATGCTCACCAAAACCAAAGCCGGCCTGGATTTCCTGGTCATAGGCGGCAACCTGGCGTTGCGGGACATCCTGCCTTACGCCGGGCAGCTGCCGCTCTACAAGCAGTTCGCCTTCGAAAGCCTGGCCAAGAACGGCACGGAGCTCAAGATCAAGGGCTTTGTGAACGGCCGCGAGATCTCCGTGACCGCCGATACCGCCCAGAATACCCTGCGCCTCACCGGCCAGGGCCTGGTGCTGGCTGATTTCTACCCCGAAGCCTCCGCCTTCACCTATCTCTCCAACTTCGCCTTCGAAAGCTACTACCAGTCCCCCGCGGCCGGCATGGCCGTCGGCGGCACGGTGAACGGCAGGAAGGTCACCGTGGCCCGCGGTGGAGACAAGACTTCTTTCGTGGTGACAGCCGCCGGCCTTAAACTGGCCGACTTCGTGCCCGCGGCGGCGCAGGTGCCCGTGCTCGCCAACTTCTCCTTCACCGGCCTTATCTGGGCGCCCGGTTCCCTTACCGTCAACGGCACCATCGGCGGCAAGAGCGCCGCGGTGGTCTCCGACAGCGCGGGGCAGACCCTCACCGTAACCGGCGACGCCCTTAAGCTGCAGGACTTCCTCCCCGAAGCCGCCGCTCTGCCCGTACTCGCCGCTTTCGACTTCCTGCGCCTGGAGCAGGCCCCGGCCGGTTTCTCCGTGCTGGGCCACATCAACGGCGGAGAAGTTACCGTTACAAAGGGCGCGGCGCCCAAAACCTACACCGTAACCTCTACCGGCCTTAAGCTGGCCGACTTCATCCCTACAGCGTCCAAAGTGCGGTTCCTCGACGCTTTCGAATTCGTCAGCGCCGGCCGCTCGCCGACGGCTACCCAGGTGACCGGGCGCGTCAGCGGCAAGAACGTTACCGTCGAAAGCGGCCCGGCGGGGGCTTTCACCCTCACCGGCGAAGGGCTTACGCTCAGCGACCTCGTCCCCGAAGCGTCCAGCCTGGCCTCGCTCAATAATTTCGTGTTCGAAAAATATGATTACGCCGCCGGCAACACCACGGTGTCCGGCAAGGTGCGGGGCAAAGCCCTGCTGGTGAAGAAAAGCGCCGGCGACAAGGCGCTGCTCATCAGCGGCGAAGACCTGAAGCTCGCCGACTTCGTAGCCGAAGCTTCGCAGCTTACCTACCTCGATACTTTCGCCCTGGACACGGTCAAGTGTTCTCCCGACGAATTCATCGTCAACGGCAAGGTGAACGCCAAAGCCGTGACCATAGACGACCACACTACCAGCAATATCTTCACGGTTACCGGCGAAGCGCTGAAGCTGGCCGATTTTATACCGGACGCGAAGAACCTGACCTACCTCAACACCTTCGCCTTCGACAGCCTTACCCATACGGCCGACGGCATCGCCGTGGCGGGCCGCGTGAACGGCAAAGGCGTAACGGTCAGCCATACCCTGGCGGACAAGACCTTCACGGTGAAGGGCGACAATCTCAAGCTGGCGGATTTCATCCCGGCGGCGGTCAAGATCTCTTACCTGAACGGCTTCACCTTCCTGGAGCTGGATTACTCCGAGACCGAAATTAAAGTAGCCGGCACGGTGAACGCCAAGAACATCGCGGTGGTGCAGGACCTGGCCACCAAGATGTTCACGCTGACCGGTTCCGCGCTGCAGCTGACGGACTTTGTGCCGGCGGCCAGGAATCTCCCCTACCTGCAGAAGTTCGACCTGAACCGCGTGCAGCAGCGCCCCAACGGCGCGCTGGTGAACGGCGACATAGACGGCAAAGCGCTGAGCGTGGACGCCGACCTGGACGCCAATACCTTCAAGATCACGGGCGCCGACCTGCTCCTTAAGGACTTCGTCCCGCAGGTTTCCGGGTGGTCTTACCTGAATAACTTCAAGTTCGACAGCCTGCTCTCGACGCTTACCGACGTCACCGTGACCGGCAAGGTGGGCGACAAGGCGGTCTACGTCAAGAAGACGCTGAATTCCCCGAATTTCATGGTGACCGGCGACGACCTGACGCTGGTGGACTTCATCCCCGAGGCGGCCGAGGTGCCCTGCGTGAGCGCCTTCGCGCTGGACAGCGTGCAGCGCTCGGACACCGACGCTTCCATCGCCGGCAAAGTCGACGGCAAGCCCGTCGGTATAACCACTACTTTCGCCGACAACTCGATCAAGATGACCGGGCTGGGCCTGAGCCTGCCCGCGTGCGTGCCGTTCTCTCTGAACCTGCCCGCCCTGAAGTGGTTCACCTTCGGCAGCCTGTTCCATTGGCCGGACAGGATCGAAGTGAACGGGACCATCGACGGCAAGGCGGTGAAACTTGTGTGGGTCTTCTCCCCCAAGGTCATAACCGCCACCGGCGACAGCCTTAAGCTGGCCGACTTCATCCCGGAGACCGCCAGGATCCCGCTCTTAAACTCGTTCGCTTTCCTGAGCATGGAGTATACGGATACTACGTTGACCGTGAGCGGCACGGTGAGAAGCAAGAACGTGGCCGCCGTGCGTGACAACGCTGCCAAGAGCATTAAAGTGACCGGCGACGACCTGAAGCTGGCGGACTTCGTGCCCGAGGCGGCTGACGTCCCCTTCCTGAAAGCTTTCGCTTTCGACAGCCTGGCCTATACCCCGGACTCCATCGTGGTGGAGGGCAAGCTGAGCGCCAAGAAGGTTTCCGTGACGCGGGCTTTCGGCCCGGCGACCGCTTTCACCGCCACCGGCGAGGGACTTACGCTCAAGGACATCGTCCCCGAGGCGGGCGGCATTAAGGCTTTCGACGCGCTGGCTCTTAATCTGGTCAGCGTGAGCCCGGAGGCCGTGCAGGTAGCCGGCACGCTGAACGGCAAAGCGGTGAAGTTCGTGCGCACCCGGAACGACAAACCCGTGACCACCGTTACGGCGGACGGCATGGTGCTGGCGGATATTTACGCCCCGCTGGCCGGCCTGCCCGCCGTGAACGCGGTGGCCGTGGACAAGATCAGCCTGGACGGCACCAGCGTGGAAGCCGAGGCTAAACTGAACGGCGTGAAGGTGGACGTTATCGCCCACGCCAACCAGAATAACGACGGCGGCTACGTCTCCGTCTTCTTCGACACGCTCTCGGCCGCCACCTTCATCCCGGCGGCGCAGGGACATTTGGTCAACGACCTCTTCCTGGAGAAGGCGCTGTTCCTCGTGCAGCCCGCGGGCTCGCCCGCGCGTGCGGTTACGGCCGCGGACCTGCCCGGCGACCTGCCCAAACTGGTAGCGTGGCCGGCTAACACGTCGATGAACCTGTCGGAAGGCGTGAATTTCGCCGCCACCATCGCCACGGCCAAGTCCGGCAAGCTCGCCGACGCTTTCAAGACCGTCGGCCTGCCGCCGGTCAGCGTGTTCGTCAAAGGCACGGTTTCCCAGAATACCTTTAAAGGCATGACCCCGGGCGGAGCGCTGGCCGAAGCCGACAAGCAGGTTATGCTGGCCGGCCTGGACCTGAGCATAGATCTCCCGCTGCCTACCCTCCCCGCCATCGCGGGCATGGTCACCGTCAAAGGACCGGTCACACTTAACATCGGCGGCGACGCCAGGAACAAGAGCAGCCTGTGGGCGCGCGTGCCCGCGGCCATAGCCGCTTCCAAGCCTAAGGGCGACCTGGACGTGTCCGTGCAGTTCCAAGTGGACATAGTCGGCGCGGGCATCGGCGAGAAGTTGGACGCCCTGGTGAGCCTGGACAAAGGCGCGAGCGGCGGTTTAACCCTGCTGGCGCTTTACGAGGGCGCCTGGAAGCAGCCTTTCGGCATCCAGGGCCTGACCCTGGCCGACGGCGGCTTCGAGTTCGCGCTGGACGGCAAGGACGCGCAGGCCAAGAGCAGCCTGGGCTTCTTCGCCACGGCGCTGATAGGCGGCAAGAACGTGGCCGTCACCGCCGAACTGAAGCGCGCGGACGGCAAGATCTCGCTGGATTACTTCGAGCTGGACGGCAAGTTCCGCCTGGCCGATTTCCCCGGCGGCAAGAACATTCCCTCCGGCGAGAAGTTCGAGCTGGACCAGCTGAAACTTTCGGTCAACGGCATAGAGGCCAAGACCGTGATAGGCGGGAACAAGGTGAACGCCTACATGTTCAACGCCGGCGCGGCCGCGACGCCCAACTGGGTCTTCGCCATCAACCAGAAGAACTTCAAGATCACCGAGCTGCTGCCCGCTGCCAAGGCTATCAAGCCGCTGGCCGCCATGACCATCCCCAACGCGGCGCTGATCCTTTCCGAGAAAGGGCTGAAGAACGCCGACCGCAACAGCCTGGGCGTGATCGCCAGGGACATGTTCGACGGCATCCTCGGTAAATCCAACGCGCCGGTCACCCTGCCCGACGGCATAGGCCTGCTGGCGGAGTTCGACCCCAACGCGATGGGCATTGTGGGTAAAGGGCTTAACGCCATAGGCGTGCATGACGACGCCATTATAATGGGCGCCGTCACCGGAGTATTCCAGGGCCAGGCCGGCGTAATGCTGTCGCTGAGCATGGAGAGCGCGGGCGCGGCCAAGGGCCTGCCCGGCAAGATCATGACCTTCAAGCCCGGAGTGCCGCCGGCTTACTTCATCCAGTGGGCGGGCGCGGACCTGTACGCGGGCCTGAGCACCGCGATGCAGGTGAAAGCCGGCAAGGAGACCATCGACTTCGCCACCAAACTGGAGCTGCAGTTCGGCGAGGCCGGCGCCGGGGTAAAGATCCTGGGCGAGAAGACCGGGCCCTGGAAGCAGCCTTTCGGCATCAAGGGCCTGACCCTCAATAACCTGAAGATGGACGTGGCCATAACGCCCGTGGGCGAGGTGCAGTTCGGCCTGGCCGGCGCCGGGGTAAAGATCCTGGGCGAGAAGACCGGGCCCTGGAAGCAGCCTTTCGGCATCAAGGGCCTGACCCTCAATAACCTGAAGATGGACGTGGCCATAACGCCCGTGGGCGAGGTGCAGTTCGGCCTGGCCGGCGATCAGCTGTACGGCAACTGCCACGACCTGAAGTCCAAGGACTGCGTGGACGTGGACCTGGCGATGAGCGTGAAAGTCCCGCTGGAGGCCGGCCTGCCCGACGGCGTGGCCTTCGCCGGCAAGGTGAATCCGCTGAGCATCCCGGCCCTGATGGAGATAACGGAAACGCTGATGGGCGTGCCCGCGGGCAGCATCGCCAAGCTGCCGGTGCCTTACTTCGAGATCGACAACGCCCAGCTGGCCTTCGCCACGCCAGGCGCCAGCGACCCGCAGCTGGGGCTGGTAAGCGAGGGCTTCGCCTTCGCCGGCAACTTCTTCTTCATGAACAAGAATCTGGGGAAGGTAACGGGCGCCGGCGGGCCCGGCGGCCTCAGGATCAAGGGCGCTATCGGCGACATCGACCTGGAAGTTCTGAAGTTCACGGATAATACCATCGACATTTCCGTCAACCAGGTCCCCAAATACGTCATCAACGCCAACGTGACCCTGCTGGGCGCGCCCCAGAAGGTGGCCATCGACATCGAGCCGCCGCATTTCTCCTTCGACATAACGGAAAAGCTGGGCGCCTTCGGCAACGCGCTGCTGACCATCACCATGGACGGCTTCGACCTGAAGAAAGGCACCTTCGACAAGAACGCCGGGATCAGCGTGGTGGGCGAGTTCCAGTCCACGCTGGTGCCGTGGATGAAGGCCGAAGTGAAGCGCGGCGTGGAAGAACTGCGGGATTCCGCCAAGGCCAAGTTCGAGGCCGACGGTAAAGCTTTGAACGAGGCGATGGACAAGGTCAACCAGCTCACCGCCAAGATCCAGAAACTCAAAGAAGAGGACCAGAAAGCCAAAGACCGGGCCAACGACGCCCTGGATTCCGCCAAGCGCCGCGTGGATTCTTTGTCCGACCAGCACGACCACGAGAACCACCAGGCCCACCATTGCGGTTCGCGCTGGACGCATTGGGCCTGTTCGCCCGGCTGGCGCATAGCCGCGGCTTCGACCTGGGTCATTTACGAAGTGGCCGAGAAATCCCTGGACGCCGCCAAGAAAGTGGTGGCGGCCGCCACCAACCTGGACCCCCGCGTAGCGGCCCTGATCGCCGAGCGCGACATCGAGCGCGCCGGGCTTTCCGTGGCACAGGCCGTGGTGAAGGTGGCCGAGGACGTGGAAGACTTCGTGATGAAAGAACTCGAGACCGTCCTGGAGAAAGCGATCTCCAGCATGCCGCTGGAAATAGACAAGACCTATATCGTGGGCGACCTGAAGGACATGGTCACCCACAACGACCCGCTGGTGCTGGATATGCAGTTCAAGCTGGCCGGCGCCCCGATGCACGAGTTCTTCGCGGTAAAGATCCCGATCAACGAGGAGAACGCCCAGTTCGACGCGGGCTCCTTCGCGCTGCTGCCGGCGCTGGCCATGGACAAGCTGACCGAGGACGCGCTGAGCAAGCTCTCGCCGTCGGCGGCCAAGTGGGTGCACTCCCACATCGCCACGCAGATCGCCGACTCCGAGGAGAAGGTGCGCGAGGCCGTGGAAGCCCAGGAGGAGAAGTACAAAGCCGTGCTGGCTTCCCTGGAGAACGGCACCGCGAAGTACAAGAAGGCCTTCGCGGAGCAGGCCGACGACCACCTGAAGCTGGTGGAGGGCATGGACGTCAGCGACCTGATGCCCAACAGCCTGCAGTACCAGAACACCTACCTCGCCATCGGGCACAGCAGTCTCTGCCTGGCCGTCTCCAAGGACGGCCTGAGCGTGGTGCAGCTGCCCTGCAAGGACGCGGACGTGCAGCAGTGGAGCACGGTGGCGCTGAAGGACGACGCCGCGGGCTACGTGGAGCTCAAGAACAAGGGGCTCTGCCTGAAGGCCCGCCAGGGCGACGAACGGGACGGCTTCGAGCCGCTGATCCTGGCCCAGTGCGACTCGGACGACCTGCATGAGCAGTGGAAGATAATCTCGGCGGACGGGTTCTACGAGGAGATCGTCAACCGCGCTTCGCAGAAATGCCTGCACTTCGACAAAGAGGACGCCAACCCGGAGTCGGCTTTCGCCAAGTGGACCAGCTGCCTGGGCACCGACTCCCAGACCTTCCGGGACATCTCCGACGCGGAGAAGCCCACCTGGCACAAGGTGGAGTCCATGGTGAGGGCGGCCAACGGCCTGTGCCTGGACGTGGTGGAACAGGCGGAGAACGCGCTGCAGATCACGCCGGACAAAAAAGAGATAAAACTCTACGCGCATAAATGCGGCGAAGGCAGCGAGAAGTTCAACTACATCGAAGAGGTGGACGGCGACATCCGGCTGGTGCATACCGAGACCGGCGCCTGCGTCTACCCGCAGGAAAAGAGCACCACCCTGGCGCTCAGGGCCTGCGACCGCGGCGAAGACATGTTCTGGCGGATCAACGCCAAGTCGGCCAACGCCGACCAGTTCTTCATCGAGCCCAGGAACGCCTGCATGACGCTGCCCGCGCCGCCCAAGGGATCCACGCAGGACCTGGAAGCGGGCATCGCGGACTGCAACATCGTACCCAACGACAGCACCTTACTGGAACTTACAAAATGAAAAAAATAACCACCTCGCTCCTCAGCCTGCTGCTTCTCGCCCCCGCGTTCAGCGGCTGCGCGTCCACGGCTCAAACGGCCCGGCGCGTGCCCCTGAACCCCTCGGTAGACCGGATGCTGGACGACGTCGCCCGCAGCCCCTCGAGCAGCAAGATCAGCGCGTCCATCCGGGACGGGATCAAGCAGCTCCGCAAGGGCCGCTACGCGGAGGCCGGCAAGAGCTTCGCGGCCGGTCTGAGGGTAGACCCGGTGAGCGGGAATTTGCACTTCCTGAACGCCCTGGCCTATCACCTCAGCTCGCTGTCGGGCGACCAGGCTATGCTGGACCTGGCCGAGTCGGGCTACGCTACGGCGCTGCGCTTCGACCCGGATAATTACTGGGCCTCCTATTTCCTGGGCCACGTCTACTTCACCCAGAAGCGCTACAAGGACGCGCAGAACCAGTTCTCCTACGCGCTGCTCTATGTCCCCGAGGACGCGGAATTCCTGAGAGCGCTGGCCACGGCTTCCTATTACGAACAGAGCCTGGACACGGCGAGCTGGGCCGCGGAGAAAGCGGCGGCCCGCGAGCCGCTGAACCCTTCGGGCTGGCGCCTGGTAACGCTGACCAGGGCCGCCAAAGGGGACTTTAAAGGGGCAGAAGAGGGGTTCCTGAAGTACCAGGCGCTTACCGGGATGAAGGCCGACAAAAAGAATAGCGGCGCGGTCCAGGAATGGACCACCTCCTACCTGAGGAACCGTGTCGACGACTGGAAGGCTTTTCACCGGCAGCACCCCGCCCTGGTCCAGGCGGCCGGCCCCGGCGTCTTCAAGGCCCCGGTCCAGGCGGAAGGCAAGCCGCTGGACGTGGCCGGCCAGGACGACAACTACGACGACAGCAACGACGCCTCAATGCAGGGGGTCCCGCCCGGGCCCGCGCCCGCGCCTTTCAGCCCCGCCACCAAGCTGGACGAAGCCGAGCCCAAGATGACCCTGGTGGACGTGGTGCTGCTCAGCACCGAAGAGAGCCGCACCCAGTCCAAAGGCGTCAACCTGCTGGCCGGCCTGAAGGCCACGCTGACCGGAACTTTGTACGCGTACAAATATATCAACGCGCGCGGCTCGGGCGGCACGTCGGGCCGTTCCACCACGGTGGCGCCGACCTTCGCCCTGAGCAACATGACGTACAACCTGAACATCTGGAACGACGGCGTGAACAAGGCCGAAGTGCTGGCCCGGCCTTCGCTGCTGGCCGTGGAGAACCAGACATCCCAGTTCTACTCGGGCGCCGTGCTGCACGTGCAGCTCAACAGCAACAATTCCGACGGGTCGCTGGTGGACGTGCCGGTGGGCATCAACCTGTCGGTCACGCCCACCTTCGTGGACAATGAGACCATCAAGCTCAAGGTGCATGCCGACCGCAGCTTTATCGAATCCAAGAGCGAGAAGCTGGGCTTCGACACTTTCTCCCAGACTTCCAAGACTTCCGTGGACGCCACGGCCATCATGAAGTTCGGCGAGACGCTGATCCTGAGCGGCCTGTCCGAGAACGAGACGACCAAGTCCAAGAGCGGCGTGCCGTTCCTGCAGAGCATCCCCATCATCCAGTCGCTCTTCTCCAACAAGACCGAGCACGAGATGAAGAAGTCGGTGATGATCCTGATCTGCCCGCAGAAAGCCCACCGCGCCGCCGAGCATATGACGCCCGCCGAGGCGAAAGAGATGCGTAAGGCGCTGCTCAAGGGGCCGGCGGCGGTGGCGCACCTGAAGGCGCTGAAGGCCAAGGAAGGCCTGGACACCAAGGACAACCTGGACGCGGTTTACGAGGAGATCTACAAGGGCAAATATTACAAGGAATTCCAGAGCGGCGACCTGCGCCTGGACGAATGGCATAACTCCGACAGCATGATCGGCTCGATCAAGCGCGTGCTCGGTTTCCTCTGGTATTAAGATGAAAGACCACGCTCTCCTTCTACTGCTGGCGGCGGGGCTCGCCCTGCCCGCGCGGGCCGTAGCGGCCGACGCGCCGACCTTGCAGGAGGCTTTTGTGCGGGCGGCTGCCGGGGTGAAGCCCGCGGTGGCGGCGATCACCGCCGGCCGCGGGGCGGACGCCGGTTCCCCGCTGGAACGCGAGCCCGAAGAGATGGTGGAACAGTACTTTTTCCCGACGGCGCCGCACCGGGCCGGCAGGCCCGAACTGCATACCGGGCGGCAAGTGCCCAACACCGGCTCGGGCGTGGTGGTGGATCCGGCCGGCTATCTCCTGACCAGCGCGCACGTGGTGAGCGGGGCGGAGGTCATCACCGTGACCTTCGCGGGCGAGACGGGGAAAAGCTACAGCGGCAGCGTGATAAGCGAGGACGCCGCCGCCGACCTGGCCCTGGTCAAGATCGAGGGGAAGAAGGGGCTGGTGGCAGCGAAGCTCGGCGACTCCAACGGGCTGCGCGCCGGGGAATGGGCCATAGCGGTGGGCAGCCCGGCCGGGTTGGCCCAATCCGTAAGCGTGGGCGTGATCTCGGCCCCCGGCCAGAAGCTCCCGGTAAGCAAGGACACCTGGCTGGAGGTGATCCAGACGGACGCGGCCATCAACCCGGGCAATTCCGGCGGCCCGCTGCTGAATCTCCGCGGCGAGGTCATAGGGATAAATACGGCCAGCTATTCCCCGGCCGGGGAATTCGCCGGCATAGGCTTCGCCATCCCCATAAACCGCGCCAAGGGACTGCTTTCAGTCCTCCGCAAGGCCTCTCGCTGACCGCGCGCTTTTGCGGTTTATTAAGGCCCGGCAGGCTGAAACCTGCCGGGCCTTTTCTTTGCCGGCTTGCCGGCGGGGCAAAATTGTATAATTATTAACTGATTTAAGGTAAGGATCAAGGACGTTTTAGCCATGAAAAGCCACCAGATACGCAAAAGTTTTTTGGATTTTTTCGCCAAACAGGGCCACCCCGTGGTCAAATCCAGCCCGCTGATCCCCGAAGGCGACCCCACGCTGCTGTTCACCTCGGCCGGCATGGTGCAATTCAAACCCTACTACCTCGGCCTCAAGACCGACATGAAGCGCGCGGTCTCCTGCCAGAAAAGTTTCCGCACCACGGATATAGATAACGTCGGCAAGACCATCCGCCACATGACCTTCTTCGAGATGCTGGGGAACTTCTCCTTCGGCGACTATTTCAAGAAAGAATCCATAGCCTGGGGCTGGGAATTCCTGACCAAGGACATGGGGCTGGACCCCAAGCGCCTGTACCCGTCCATCTACAAAGGCGGCGTGGCCCCGCGCGACGCCGAGGCCCGCGAGATCTGGGAAAAGATCCTGCCCGCGGAGCTGCATTCCCATATCCTGGAGCTGGGGGACAAGGATAATTTCTGGGCCATGGGCGACACCGGCCCTTCCGGCCCCTGCTCGGAGATCTACTGGGACCGTGGCCCGCAATATGACCACAAGGGCTGCGAGGGTCCGGGCTTCTGCTCCTGCGACCGCTATATCGAGATCTGGAACCACGTCTTCACCCAGTTCGACAAGCAGCCCGGCGGCGTTTACGCCCCGCTGCCCAAGAAGAACATAGACACCGGCATGGGGCTGGAGCGCCTGACCTTCATCGTCGAGGGCAAAGAGTCCCCGTTCGAGACCTCGCTGTTCTACCCGATAATAGAAAGCGCCCAGGGCCTGTTCAAGGCGGAGTACCAGGCTTCTCCAGAGAACGTTTCGGCCTACCGCATCATAGCCGAACATCTGCGCGCCTCGTCGTTCCTGATTTCCGAGGGCATCATTCCCTCCAACGAAGGCCGCGGCTACGTACTGCGCCGCCTTATCCGCCGCGCCAGCCGCTACGGCCGCATGCTGGGCGCCAGGGACCCCTTCCTGCACAAGCTTACCCCGGCCGTGTTCTCTATATTCAAGGGCGTCTACCCCGAAGTGGAAGCCGCCGCCAAGCAGATAGGCGAGGCGCTGCGCTTCGAGGAGCAGGGGTTCATAGAGACCCTGGAGACCGGAGAGAAGTTCCTGTCCGACCTGCTGGTGAAACATCCCAAGGGGATACCCGGCGCCGAGATCTTCAGCCTTTACGAGACCTACGGCTTCCCGTTCGAGCTGACCCGCGAGCTGGCCGAGAAGAAAGGCGTGCCGGTGGACGAGCAGGGCTTCCACGAAGCCCGCAAGGCCGCGCAGAGCGTGGCCAAGGCCGGCTGGAAGGATTCCGGAGAGAAGAACGCTTTCATTTTCCAGACCGCCGAGGAGAAACTGCCCGCCACCGTGTTCAGGGGCTACGAAGTTACCGAGACCGAGGCCTCAGTGATCGCCCTGCTCGACGAGAAAGGGCACATGGCGGAGAAACTGCCCGCCGGCGCCGAGGGGTACGCCGTGCTGGACGTTACCCCTTTCTACGCCCAGTCGGGCGGCCAGGCCGGCGACACCGGCTCCCTGGTCTTCGAAGGCGCCGAACTCGCCTCCGTGACCGACACGCAGAAGCCGGTGGAGAAGGTCTATTTCCACGCTATCCGCGCCCACGCCGGGCTTAAGACCGGCATGAAGGTCTCGGCCCGCGTTTCCGGGGACAGGTACCGCACGGCCTGCAACCATACCGCCACCCACGTGATCAACGCCGCGCTCAAGCAGGTGTTCGGCGACACCACCCGCCAGGCCGGCTCCGAAGTGGACCCGGTCCGGTTCCGCTTCGACTATACGGTCTCCAAAACTCCCACCAAGGAAGAGCTCGCCCGCATAGAGGACATCGCCAACGCCGCCGTGCGCGAGGATTACCTCGTCTCCAAGGCCGAGCGCCCGCTGGCCGACGCCGCCAAGTTCGGCGCCACCACGCTGCTGGGCGAGAAGTACCGGGACCCGGCGCGCTTCATCCTGATAAACCGCGGCGGTTTCGAGACGGCCAGGGACCGCTACAGCCTGGAACTCTGCGGCGGCACGCACATAGACCGCACCGGAGAACTGCTGGTGATAAAAATACTCAAGGATTCCTCCGTCTCGCGCGGCGTGCGCCGCATAGAGGGCGTGGCCGGCCCGGCCGCGGTTTTCTACCTCTCCGGCCTGGCCCGGGTGGCGGAGACGCTGGCTGCCCGCCTGTCGGTACCGCCGTCCGAACTGCCGGCGCGCGTGGACCAGTTGCTGCAGAACCTGAAAGAACTCAAAGCCGGCAAAGGCAAAGCGGCGCCCGCCGCGGCGTCCAAAGAAGGCCGCAAAATGCTGGCGGAGGGCATCGACGGTTCCGGCTCGAGCTTCATGGTCTATGACGCCGGCGCCCTGGAGATGAAAGAGCTGCGCGGCATCTCCGACGAGATAAAGAAGGACCTGAAATCCACGCTGCTTTTCATCTATTCCCGCGCCGCCGGCAAATTCTCTTTTATCATCACCCACACCGGCGACGTCAAGGCCGACGCCTCCGCCATAGCCAAAGTCGTGGCGGACGTCATAAGCGGCTCCGGCGGCGGCCGCAAAGACTTCGCGCAGGGCGGCGGGGAGATCCCTGCCGACCTCGCTGCTTTTGAAGCCCAGCTGCTGGAAATAGCCAAAAAGCACGTGTAGCCCTTTTATCTAAAGGGTATAATGTATTTCGCGGTGTAAAAGCGGTCTTGTTCTCTTAACGCGCCCGTGGTGAAATGGATATCACAGGAGCCTCCGAAGCTTCTAGTGCAGGTTCGATTCCTGCCGGGCGCATATAATTTCGGGCAATGCGCCCGGAGCACGCCATAATCATGGCGTGCGTCAGGAATCGAAAGCCGGAGCCGCGAGGCCACCAGGCCGCAGCGGCGAGGCGGGGTCGCAAGCTGAGGGCCGCGACGGCGGCCCGAAGACTTGTGACCGTCTGCCGGACTAAGCGCAGTGTTCCTTATCCGGCGGATGAAGCGCAGCGACCTAATCCGCCGGCTATGTTTCCCCGCTCATCTCTCTCTAAATGAATTTCGAAGAAGAAATCTCCCTCCTGATCAAATCCCGCTACCCGCTGGTGCTGGTGGATACCATCGACGAGAGTTACGTCCTCAACCAGCTCAACGGCGTGGCCCGGGACCAGTCCCTGGCGTTCTATACCTGGTCTTTCACCAAAGGGCTGCGCATAGGCAATAATGAGAATTCCTTCTATAAATCCGGCGACCCCGCGGCCATGCTGCGCCTGGCCGGCGACCTGGTAAAAGAGCCCCACAGCGCCCTCTTCGCTTTCTCCGACCTGGACCGGTTTCTCGGCGACGCCGCCGCGGCCAGGCTTTTTAAGGACCTGCTGAACCATATCAAAGGCACGCCCACCACGGTGGCGCTGCTGGGCGCCGAGGTGAAGCTGCCGCCGGACATAGCCCCGCTCGCCGCCCGCATCTCCGGCGGGTATCCCGACGAAAAACAGATAATGGCGGAGCTGAACCGGGTGGTCGGGGATTTTAAGCGGACCTCCGCGCGCCTGGACGTGGACATGCCTCCCGAAGCCCTGCGGCGCGTGATCAAAACGCTGAAAGGCCTTTCGCTGCAGCAGGTCCGCAACGCCCTCAATCTCTGCCTGCTCAACGACAACTGTTTTGACGCCGGCGATATCTCGGTGGTCGAGAAATTCAAGAAAGAGGCTTTCGACCGGGACGGGATCCTGGAATATTTCGGCGCCGAGCAGTCAGCCGCCATCGCCGGCTTCGGCAGCCTCAAGCGCTGGGTGGGCGACCGGAAACATTCCTTCTTCACGGACGGCCCGCTGCCGCCCCCGAAAGGCCTGCTGCTGCTGGGCGTGCAGGGCTGCGGCAAGAGCCTGGCGGCCAAGGTCATCGCGGGGGAACTGGGCATACCGCTTTACCGCCTGGACCTGAACCGGCTTTATTCCAAGTACATCGGCGAGACCGAGGAGAATCTGCGCAAGGCTCTGGCCACCGTAGAGCGCCTGGCCCCGGTCTGCCTTTGGATAGACGAGATAGAAAAGATCTTCGCCTCCTCCTCGGGCGAGATAGACGGCGGCGTGTCAAAAAGGGTGCTGGGCACCATGCTGACCTGGATGCAGGAGCGCAAAGACCGCTCCTTTATAGCCGCCACTTCCAACGATATCAACGGCCTGCCGCCCGAGCTGCTGCGCAAGGGCCGGTTCGACGAGATCTTCTTCGCCGATCTGCCCGAGGCTCCCGCGCGCGAGGGGATACTGAAGATACACCTGGAAAAACGCGGCCTGGACCCCGCGCTGTTCGAGGTGCCGGCGCTGGCGCAGGGCTGCGCCGGGTTCAGCGGCGCGGAAATAGAGCAGGCCGTCATCTCCGCCCTCTACAGCGCCGCGGGCTCGAACGAGAAAATTTCCGCCAGGCACGTGCTGGAACAGCTCAGGCTGACGCGCCCGCTTTCGGTGATAAAAGCCGAAGCCGTGGATTTCCTGCGCAACTGGGCCAAAGAACGCAATATCCTGCCGGTTTAAATGAAAACCATTCTTGTCACGGGCCCCACGGGCTATATCGGCGGCCGCCTTATCCCCAGGCTGCTGGCCAAGGGGCTGCGCGTGCGGGCCCTGGCCCGGCACCCGGAAGATCTGGCGGGCCGGCCCTGGTCGGGCAGCGTGGACATTTTCAAGGGCGACGTCTTCTGCGGCCAGGGGCTTAAAGAGTCCCTGCAGGGCGCGGACGCGGCCTATTACCTTATCCATTCCATGGCGGACACCGCGGATTTCGAGGCTTTCGAGGAAACCTCCGCCCGCAACTTCGCGGCCGCCGCCAAAGAGGCGGGCGTAAAAAAAATAATCTACCTCGGCGGGCTGGGGGGGGACGCGGCAAGCCTGTCCCACCACCTGCATTCCCGCCACCGCATGGGCGAGATCATGCGCGCGGCGGGGCTGAACGTCACGGAGTTCCGCGCGGCCATCATAGTGGGCTCGGGCAGCATCTCCTTCGAGATGATCCGCTACCTGGTGGAGCGCCTGCCGCTTATTCCCTGCGCCCGCTGTTTGCGCGGCACGCGCTGCCAGCCGGTGGCCATAAGGGACGTGCTGGCCTACCTGGCGGAGGCGCTGGAGAACCCGCTTTCCGACGGGAAGATAGTGGAGATAGGCGGCGCGAGCGTGCATACCTACCGCGAGCTCATGGATATCTACGCGGAAACCCGCGGCCTTAAACGCTTCTTTTTTTCCTGCGCTTTCTGGTCGCCGGCGTTCTGCGCGCGGCTTATAGACCTGATCACCCCGGTGCCGGGCGTGCTGGCCAAGCCCCTGCTGGAGAGCCTGCGCAACGACGTGGTCTGTTCTTCGGACGAGGCTTTGCGGCTCTTCCCGGGGATCAAACCGCTGGATTACCGCACCGCCGTGCAGTACGCGCTGATGCGCATAACCGAGAACAATGTGGAAACCTCCTGGACTACCGCCTACGAACCGCATTACGCCAAGCCCTGTTCCTTTATAGACACGGAGGGACTGATACTCCAGGACCATTATATAGCGGTGGACGCTCCCGCGGACAAAGTTTTCAGGGTGTTCTCCGGTATAGGCGGGCAGCGCGGCTGGCTGTACGGGCAGTGGCTGTGGAGCCTTAAGGCTTTGCAGGACCGCCTGATAGGCGGGGTAGGTATACGCCGCGGGCGCCGCCACCCGGATATCATCCACCAGGGCGAGGCGCTGGATTTCTGGCGGGTGGAGCGCGTGATCGAAGACCGCATGCTGCTGCTGCGCGCGGAAATGAAGCTGCCCGGCAAGGGCTGGCTGCAGTTCGAAGCCAAGCCGCGCAGCGAAACCTCCTCTATCCTGCGCATGACGGCCTACTTCGAGCCGCGCGGCTTTCTCGGCAGCCTCTACTGGTACTCCCTGTACCCGGTGCACACTTACATCTTCCGCGGCCTCACCCGCGAAATACGCCGCCGCGCGGAATCAGTTAAGGCCTGAACAGGCGCCCCTCAGTTTGCTTACCCACAGCGCTATTTCCACCAGGTCCAGGTCGTTTATCTCCGGGAAGCGGGCCGCCGCCTCCAGGGACTTTACCGTGGCGCCCTTGCCCTCGAAGCGTATCAGCGCTATGGTGGCCCCGCCATATTTAACTTCGTAAGCCGGAGCGCCGCTGGTGTAAAAGTCCGGCCATTTCAGCGCCCGGTAAATATAGGCGGTCAGGGCGCCTACCTTGCGGGCCCTGTAGCTTTCGGCAACCCACTCGTTAACGGTCCATTTCATAAAACCCCCGTGTTCCTCGAATATACCCGGAAACTTCTTCATCCCTTCCATAGCATAGCAGGCCGACACGACACCGTGCTGTCGCGTTAATGCCGCCATAATTTTCTAGAATAGAAGCATGCTTCTTCGTCTCTGCATCGTGACCGCGCTTGCCGCTCTGTGCCTGACGGCCCAGGCGTCCGCCGCCAGGCGCCCGCGGGGCGACGAGCGCAACGTCTTCAAATCCTACTATACGGCCGAATATAACTCCTTCAAGAAACGCATCATGGCGGAATTCCGGGACGTCAAGGCCGGGCGCTTCAGCGAATTCCTAAAGCGCGGCACCCCCGGCGGAAAAGGTCCCGACCAGAAGGTCATCGCGCTTACCTTCGACGCCTGCGGCGGCCGCCACAGCGGCTACGACGCCGCCCTCATAGCCTACCTGCGCCGCGAGCAGATCCCGGCCACGCTGTTCGTCACCGGGATCTGGATAGAGAAGAACAAGGAGATCTTCGCCGGGCTGGCCAAGGACCCGCTGTTCGAGATAGAGAACCACGGCCTTATGCACCGGCTCTGCTCCACCGAGGGCAAGACCAAGTACGGCGTGCACGGCACCAGGGACCTGGGCGACGTTATAGACGAGATGGAACTGGGCGCCAGGAAAATAAGCGGGCTTACCGGCCGCCGCCCTTTGTTCTTCCGTTCCGCCACCGCTTATACCGACGAGCTTTCCATGAAGGTGGCCGGCCGCCTGGGCATGGAGGTGGTCAGCTACGACGTGCTCTCCGGCGACGCCATGCGCCAGTCCGCTAAAAAGATGCAGCGCAATATCCTGGCCGGCGCGCGCCACGGCGCCGTGGTCATAATGCATTTCAATCATCCCGAATGGCCCGGCCTCGCGGCCCTTGAGCTGACCGTCCCCGAGCTGCGCCGGAGGGGCTACAGCTTCGGCAAGCTGGAAGATTTTACCGTAAAGCCGTAATTGGATCTGCCGGCATAAAAAGAAAGGCCCCTCGTTACCGGGGGGCTTTTCTTCTGCTGGAACACCTGTTGGCGGCGCCCGGAATAAACGCGCGCGGAAGTTTTTTTAAGCTATTTTGGCCTGGGCCTTGACAAGTCAAGAGGCGTCTGTTATACTTCAAATGTAGCCTTGGTCTTTATACAGCGCGTCGGCAGTGTGAGCGGTTCGGTTGGGTTGGTTTCGGGGATCTGCCCCGGCCCCGGCGCGGTTTCCCCCGGTTCGCGGCCATGTTCCCGGCTCGGCGTTCTTGCGGCGTCGGCGCAGTTTCGGTGTTTGCGGCTCGCGTTCTACGGGGTGTTCCCCGGTCCGTCTCCCGCCCTTAGGGCGGCGCGGTTGCCGGGGTCCCGGTTCGGCGGTCCGCCCACAGCGGCGGCAACAGCTCCCGGGCGGGTGTTCCGGTCCCGGCGCTTTTCGGCGCTCTCGGTACTCCGGTTCGCTCCTCAGGCGGTGCGGTCTGCGGTCTATGCGGTCCGGCCTGTGTGCCAATGAAGAGCCCCCGTTTCCCGGGGGCTCTCATTTTTATAGGGGAATAGCGATGTTTTACTTTCTTTTGCGCTCAGGAGCCAGGGCGGCGCGTATTGTAAGGTAGGTGCGCTTCTGTATGCCTGACGATTTATTGCGGATTATCCCTATGATCCTGGTTTCCCAGGTGGTGGTTCGTACTTTCGGCGCCTTCTCTTCCAGCAGGTCCGCGGCTTTCACCATCAGGGCCGCTGACACCTTGGCCAGCGTGGCCAGGCTTATCTTTTTAGTGCCCCGCTCTATCTGGCCTATATAGCTGGGGTGCAGCCCGGCCCGGTCCCCCAATTCCTCCTGGGACCAGTTCAGGCGCTTGCGGTGACCCCGTACGGAGGTCCCAAGCGCCGCGTAGATGTTTATTTTCATGATGGCGCTTATATTTTTGCAATGAACCGGCACCTCTTTCTAGAGTCCACAAGGTTTAATATGACAAACCCTGTGGTGTTGACACCGCCAGGGATTATCTTATATGTTTAACCGAGGGAACGGGAGAATGCTTTTTTTTGCGCCCGCCCTGCCGGCCTTAACCGGCCATTTTTTTTCGAGAGTCCCCGCGGACCCCCCTGACACATCCGCGGGGACTCTCCAATTTGCCGCGGTACCGGTAATAGGCCTTAGGGCCTATTTTTTTCAGGGCCCAAGGGCACTTAAAGGCCGCGCCGCCGCCTGCCATAATATGGGAATGGAAAGGATGAACCGGGCCGCTTTAATTACCCTGCTTGCGATAGCGGCGCCCGTCTGCGCTTCGGCGCAGGCCTTTGACGAACTGCTGGCGGCTTACGCCGGCGATAAAAATTTATCCCTGCCTTCCGTCCCCGCCGCCCCTGCCCTGGCGGAAGCAGAGCAGTACCTGCCCCCCGACAATAAAGAACCCGGTTTTGAATGGCCCTCGGAAAGGAAGGACAGGGCCGCCGAGGATTTTTTCTATATAGGCAATAACACCGCTTTCCTCAAGGCTTCCACCGACCTTGCGGCCGATCTGGCCGAAGGCAGCGGCCGGTGCGCCCTCGCCCCTAATGCCCTTTATAAAACCCAGGCCAAACCCGGCTTCCAGGGCGAGCATATGACCGTGACCCTGGCCGCGCCGCTGCCCGGCTGCGCCATCACCCGCGGCTATCTCTACATGACCGACGTTTCCTCCAGCTCGGCCGGCGGGGCCTGGGAGCTGCCCAGGACGGTGAGGGCCTTCATGGATACCCTGGCTTTCGCCGAGGGCACCAAGGCCCGTTATAATTATATTTTCACCTTCGTCACCTTCAACAGCTACGCGGACCATCCCCGCAAAGCCATCTGCGCCGGCAAACTGTGCTCTACGGCCGCCGGGCGCTACCAGTTCCTTTCTAAAACCTGGGACGGCCTGGCCCCCGGCCTGGGCCTTACGGAGTTCACCCCGCCCAGCCAGGAAAAAGCGGCGCTTGAGATCATCCGCCGCGCCGGCGCCTACAACAGGGTGCTCAAATCCAACGTCTATGAGAATTTCACTTCCGCCCTCGCCAAACTGAACACCACCTGGGCCTCGCTGCCCGGCAGCCCTTACGGTCAGCCCACCCACCCTACCTCGGAACTGTGGAAAGTCTATAAAGCCGCCCTCGCCAAATATTGATCCGCTCCGCCCTGTTGCCCGGCCCGCCCGCGCGGGCCTTCGCTGTTTAAGGGCCGCGGCCCGTCAATACGGCGTCGCCTTAATATCTTATAATTGACTTATGGGAAAGCCCGCGGCAACCGCAGCGCAGGTGTTGGAGGGGGATAAAACCCTTAAATTCCCGCACGCCATCCTGATCAGCGCCTCCGCCGGCTCCGGCAAAACCTATACCCTTACCCAGCGCTATGTGCAGTTCCTGCTTTCGGAGAAAGTTCCCAATAACGACCTTTCCGGCATCCTCGCCGTCACTTTCACCAATAACGCCGCCAAGGAAATGAAAGCCCGCATCCTGGCGTGGCTGAAGGACCTGGCGCTGAATAAGAACTGCGAAAAAATGGACGAGACCCTGGCGCTGGTCTCCCTTTCCCGGGAAGAGGTCCATAAGCGCGCCGGGGACCTGGTGGAGCGCGTCATCGGCAACTACTCGGATTTTCACATCCAGACCATAGACAGCTTCCTGGCCAGGGTGATGGCGGCCTCGGTGGACGAGCTGAAACTGCCGCTGAAGGCGGAGATCACCATGGCCTACGACGTACTCATAGACCTGGCGCTGTACGCCATGTTCGCCCGCATAGGCAAGGCGGACCTGCCCGCCGAGGTCGTGGATAAATTCCTGGCCGTGCTGCCCAAGACCGGCTCCTACCCGTGGAACCCCGCCCAGCGCGTAAAGGACAATTTCAACAGCTTCCTGACGCAGGAGGGCAAGACCGCGGGCGTGCTGGCGGCGGTGGCCGGGGACCACGAGGCTTTGCTCAAGGCCAAATTCGGCGAGACGCTGAAGTTCTGCGCCGGCCTGGTAAAACATTACGGCGACAAAGGGCTGTTCAAAGAGAAGTGCCTGGCCGCGCTGGAAGCGAAGAACCTCACCGACTTCCTGGCGGCCTATAAGTTCGACTACGGCATTTTCAGCGGCGTTAAAAAGAAAAGCCTGCCGGCCGGCTGGGAAAAAGACCTCGCAAGCCTGAACGAACTGGTGATAGCCCTGACCGAGCTGAACGCCGCGGCTTATTACCACCCTTACGTGGGCATCTATGACCGCTTCAAGGCCGAGCTGGAGCGCGTCAAGCGCGGCAAGACCGACGTCATTCACATCAACGACATCGCCAAGAAGCTTTCCGCCTATATCAACGCCGAGAACGTGCCCGAGGTCTACCTGAAGCTGGGCGAACGCATCTCCCACTTCCTCATCGACGAGTTCCAGGACACCAACCGCCTGCAGTGGGACGTCCTCCGCCCGCTGGTGGAGGAAGCCGTCTCCAAGAACGGCTCGCTGTTCGTGGTGGGGGACATCAAGCAGGCCATCTACATGTTCCGCAACGCGGACTACAAGATCATGCGCGACCTGCTGGACAAGGCCGAGGGCAAAAAGGCCGAGGCGGCCAACCTTTCGCTGGACTCCCTGGGCGGCGAATTGAAGTACGTGAACCTGCCCGTCAACTACCGCTCCGACGGCGAGGTGCTGAACTACGTGAACGCCCTCTTTAAAGAAAAGCTCAAGCGCGTGCCCGAGCTGATAGGCCAGGACCTGACCGAGCTTACCGCTTATTCCCAGGCCGCGCGGCCCGACAGGCTGAAGCTCGGCTATGTGAAGACCGGCGTGCTGGAGCTTGAGGACCTCTCCGAGGCCGAGCCGCAGAAAGACTGGCTGCTGAAAGCCGTGAATTCCGCGCGCGAGCGCTACCCGCTGGGCGAGATCGCCATCCTGGTAGCCAAGAACAAGCGTATTGAGCCGGTGGTGGAGTGGCTGACCGGCGCCGGCATCCCCGTGGCCTCGCTGAGCTCCCTGGACATACGCAAGCGCAAGGTAGTGGCCGAGCTTATCGCCTGCCTGAAGTTCCTGGAAACCCCGTCGGATGACCTTTCCTTCTCCGCCTTCATAACGGGGGATATCTTCACCAGGCTTACCGGCCTGCCGCGCGAAGAACTGACGGAGTTCGTCTTTAATTCCCGCTTAACGGCCCCGGGCGCCCTTCTTTACGCCGCGTTCCGCAACCACGCCAGGTACAAAGAATACTGGGACAAATACCTCGACGAAGCCTTCCGCAAGGTCGGCTACCTGCCGCTGTACGAGCTGGTCTCGGTGGTCTGCGACGATTTCAGGCTGTTCGCCAATTTCCCTTCAGAGCAGGCCTTCCTGGCCCGGTTCCTGGACGCGGTCAGCGCGCTGGAAGCCGGCGGCGTGACCAGCCCCCGCTCTTTCATAGAGTACGCCTCCGGGGCCGACGAGGACAAGGCCGCGCTGTTCTCCATCGCCCTGCCGGAATACCTGGACGCCGTGCGCGTGATGACCTTTCATAAATCCAAGGGCCTGGGCTTCTCGGTGGTGATCAACCTGATGTACGACGAGCGCGGCCAGAGCGACCCGATGTATTTCGAGGAGAAGGACGGCGAGATCCACGTCTACCACATCACCAAGGCGGCGGCCGAGCAGTCGGTGAAGCTCCGGCCGGTGTACGAGGGCCGCAGGACGGACGCCAACGTGCAGGACCTGAACGTGCTCTACGTGATCTCCACCCGCGCCCGCCACGAACTTTATAACCTGGTGATAAAAAAAGCCCGCAAGACCGCGGCGCCGGAGCCCAGGCTGCAGGACCTCTTCGCGCCGTTCGAGGCCGGCACCCCCGCGGAGCGCAAGCCGGAGGCCCGCCAGGCCTCCGAACCGGTGGAGGTGCCCGGCGCGGCCGCCCGTCCCGAGCAGCGCTTCGACGCGCTGAAGCCCACTTACGGCAGCTCCTTCGACACCGCCGAGGGCGAGCTGGCGCACGCTATCCTGGCCCGCGTCACCGGGCCGTCCGACCCGGAGCGGGAACTGCCCGCCCTTTTCGACGAGCTGAGCCCCGGCTATCCTTTCAAGTTCGACAAGGTCCGGCTGGTAAAGACGCTCCTGGCTTTCCTCAGCAACTCCGAGGCCGCGAATTTCTTCGCCGACGGCCCCGGCCGGCAGGTCCTGGCCGAGGCCGAATTTATAGACAGGAACGGCGCGCTGTTCCGCATGGACCGCGTGATAATAGAAAAAGACGCCGTGACCGTGGTGGACTTCAAGACCGGGCGCGAGAACATGAAAAAATACGCGCCCCAGATGAAGAATTACCTGGCGATAATTTCCGAAGTGTACGGCAGGCCCGCCAAGGGCGCGCTGGCCTACGTGGACCTGCAAAAGATAGTAGAGGTTAAACCGGGAGACTGAGAATGAAAAAAGACCTTAAAGAATACGCGGCCCTGCTGGGCGGCTACAGCGAGCTGCGCCTGCAGGAGAACCGGAACGCCAATATCTCCCTGATGAACGGGAACCTGGTCGCTAACGGCCAAACGGCCGCCGGCGGCCTGTCGGCCAGGGTTTACAGGAACGGGGCCTGGGGCTTCGCCTCCGCCCCCGGGGCCGACGTCGAAACAGTTAAAAAAGTGCTGGCCGCCGCCGCCCGCAACGCCGAGTTCCTGGATTCACGCCTTAAAAAAGGCCTGCCGCCGCTGCCTTCCCTGCCCGGCAGCGCCGTGCACGACCTCTCGACCAGGAAAAACCGCAAAAGCCAGAAGGAACTGGTGGACTTCGCCACCGAGATCGACGGCTACATAGCCGGGAAATATAAAGCCCTTAAAGGCCGGCGCGTAAGCATACAGGGCCTGGACATGGAGAAGGCCTATGTTAATTCCTACGGCTCTTCTTCTTACTCTATGACGCCGCGCTCCACTTTAAGGGTGGTCATGTTCACCGAAAAGGACGGCGTCCCGGTGCAGGCTTCGGACTATGTCTGCAGCGTGGGCCATTTCGAGGACGTTTTCAGCGAGCCGGCCGCGCTGTTCTCCTTCGTGGACGGGATCTACGAGAAGCTCAGGCGCAGCGCCGAAGGCGTTTACCCCGAAGCCGGCCTGAAGGAATGCATCCTGGACGCCGACCTGGCCGGCATACTGGCGCACGAGGCCGTGGGCCACACTACCGAGGCGGACCTGGTGCTGGGCGGTTCCGTTTCCGCCGGCCTGATGGGCAAGGTGGTCGCCAGCCCCATGGTGAACCTGACGGACTTCGCGCATACCTGCCTGGGCAGGCCCTGCCATATCCCGGTCTACGTGGACGACGAAGGCGTAACGGCCAAAGACGCCGTGATCATAAAGGACGGCGTGCTGACTTCCTACATGCACAACCGCGAGTCGGCCGCGCATTTCGGCGCGGCGCCTACCGGCAACGCCCGGGCCTCGGAATTCTCGGACGAGCCCCTTATCCGCATGCGCAATACGGCTATACTGCCGGGCAAGGACAAGCTGGCGGACATGGTAAGTTCCGTCAAGGACGGTTATTACCTGGCCGGCTGGACCAACGGCCAGGCCGACTCCACCAGCGAATTTACTTTCGGGGTGATGGGCGGCTACGAAATAAAGAACGGCAAGTTCGCCAGGTCCCTGCGGGGAGCCACGGTTTCCGGCGTGGCCTTCGAACTGCTCAAGACCGTCACCATGCTTTCTTCCGACATGAGCTGGTCCGCCATCGGCATGTGCGGCAAGAAGCAGAGCATCCCGGCCGCCATGGGCGGCCCGGCCGTAAAATGCCTTATCAACATAGGGGGGCGCTGACATGTCCGACAAGAACACCGCTTTATTCTGCCTGGAAAGCCTTAAGCAGGCCGGCGCCGACAAGGCGCAGTGCGTGCTCACCAACACCGAGAAGCACGAGTTCAACGTGGACTGCGACAAACTCTCGCTGCTGCGCACGGGGTACGACACTTCCATAAAGTTCACGGCCATCAAGGACGGCCGCAGGGGCACCGCCTCGCTTAACGGCTGCGCCAGGCCGGAGATCGAGAAAGCGGCGGCTTCGGCGGTGGAATTCTCCAAAGCCTCGCCTTCGGACCCGGCTTACGATATCGCCCCCGCGCAGCCCGCCAAAGTTTTTGAGAGCGGCCTGGCCGCGCCGGACCTGGGCGCCATGTACGACAGGCTCTCCGCTCTGCTGGCGCAGGCCCGCGCGAAGTACCCCCGCCTTAAACTGGTGCAGGCTATCGTGAACTTCAACCGCAAGACCGAGTATTTCCTGAACTCCAACGGCGTGGACTTCACTTCTTCCACCGGGTATTACGACGGCTCCGTTTTTTTCCTGTCGCAGGACGGCAAAAAAACCTCCTCGTTCAATTATTCCGGGTTCACTTCCCGCGAGATGGAAAAAGAACTGATCGGGCGGGTTTCCATCGACACGCTGTTCCGCCAGTCGGCCGAGCAGCTGGACACGAAACCCCTGAACGGCAAGTTCGAGGGGGAGATCATAGTCACCCCCGACTGCCTGATAAACTTCCTGCAGTTCATAACGGCCATGGCGCTGCGCGACGCTTCGCTGATCTCCGGCAGCAGCGTCTACAAGGACAAGCTGGGCAGGCAGATAGCTTCCCCGGGCTTCACCCTGCATTCCCGGCCCGTCTCCTACGAGATCGTGGACGGCTACTTCGTAACCCCGGACGGCTTTGAGGCCGAGAACACGACCATAATAGAGAACGGCGTGCTGAAGACCTTCCTGCTGAGCCTTTACGGCGCCAACAAGACCGGCCTGCCGCGGGTTTCCTGCTCCGCCGGCTGCGACGTGATAGAGCCGGGCGATAAAACGCTGGAAGAGCTGGCGGCCCCCATAAAGAAAGGCCTGCTGGTCACGCGCGTGTCCGGCAACAACCCCAACGAAAGCGGCGATTTCTCCGGCGTGGCCAAGAACAGCTACTATATCGAGAACGGCAAGATCCTCTATCCCGTCAGCGAGACCATGATCTCCTGCAATATTCCCAAGATGTTCATGGATATCAGGGGTATCTCCAAAGAACGGGTGGATTTCGGCAGCGCCGTCTACCCGTGGCTCTCCTTCGGGGGAGTGACGGTCTCCGGCAAATAGGAACGCGGGAATGGACATGAACGTAGTTAAATTCGATTTCCTGGCGGCTTCGGACGCGGACTGGGAGGCCTATTTCCGGCACAAGGACGAGATCCTGCGCGAGGCCGACCCGGAAGAACCCCTGCTGCCCCGCGAAAAAAGAAAGGCGGTCTTCATTTCTTCCGCGGCCAGCCCGTACCGCCAGGCCCGCATGTTCCTTATGTTCTCCCCCGGGGACGCCGCCGCCGCGGGGTTCGCTTTCCTTTCCGTGGAAACCCCCCGAAGTCCCACGTATGAGACCAATAAGCATTTCGCCCACCTTACGCTCTCCGTCTCGAAAAAATACAGGGGCAAGGGCGCTGGCCGCCTATTGCTGAAGCGCGTGATAGAAGAGGCCGCCGCGCTGGAGCCGGCCATCAGCGAACTGCTCACCCCCGTGGTGCTGGAATCCGGCGGGCGGTTCCTGGCGGGCCTGGGCGCCACCGTAGCGCTTGAGAACGCGGAGAACCGGCTGAATTTCAAGGACGTCGACTGGAAGATGGCGCAGGCCTGGGCCGAAGAGGGCGCCCGCAGGAACCCGGCCACCGCGCTTGTAACCGTGCAAACCATCCCCCGGGAGGACCTGGAGGATTACAGCGCGGCCTATACGGAAACCAGCGCCCAGGCCCCCCAGGGCGACATAGAGGGGAAGTTCGTCTATACCCCGGAGATGATCCGTTTCTCGGAACAGAAAATAATAGCCCAGGGCTATACGCCGATAACGATGTTCACCAGGGAAAGCGACGGAAAAATAAGCGGCTTGACCGAGATGATGTACCTGCCGGAAGCGGGGCACAAGGCGACGCAGATGCTTACCGGCGTGCGCGAGCAGTACAGAGGCCGGGGGCTGGGGAAACTCCTGAAGGCCAGCATGCTGCTGCATATAAGGAAAGAATTTCCCGGAGTAAAACATGTGGCGACAGGCAACGCCGACTCCAACGCGCCCATGCTGGCCATAAACAACAGGCTGGGTTTTAAAAAACACCTGGCGATAAAACTTTACAAACTGAAGCTCGGCCCGAAGCTGCCGGAAAAGGCGGGGCCGCCGTGAGATCCAGGTTCTCTATCTGGGCTATCGTCGCCGCCAACCTGCTGCCGCTGGTCCTGGTCGCGCTCGGCTACTGGGGCGTAACCGAGATCCTGGCGCTTTACTGGATCGAGACCGCCATCGTCGGATTTTTTACCGTCCTGAAGGTCTTTTTCGCCTCGGCGCCGGTGCCGTATCACAAAACCGTCACTTTTGAAATGCTCAAGTCGGCTCCGCATCTGAAAACGCTGCCGCTGCTGGCCGGGGACCTGGGTTTTATCGGGAAGATCCTGATCTCCCTCTTTTTCGCTTTTCCTTTCATTATGTTCATGGCGCTGAACGGACTTATTCTTTACCTGGCGCTGGTCCTTGTTTATCCCGGCGCCAGCGTGCCGCCGCTCTTAAGCCTGAAATGGGGGCTGCTGTCGCTGTTCCTGGGTCACGGCGCCGCTTTCGCGGCGGATTATCTCGCCAGCGGTGAATTTCGCAGGACCAGGCCCGGCGACTGCGTGAACGAGCCTTTTCACAGGCTGGCTATAATGCAGCTTACCCTGGCCGCCGGGGCCGGCCTCTCCGGCTCGTTCGGCGGCATGCTGTATATAATGAGCGTTTTCGTCGTGGCCAAGCTCGCCATCGAACTGCGCCCGCCGGGCGGCTACATCGGCGCCGCGGCAGAAACGCCAAAAACCGACGCGTCAGCACGTTGACGCTTTCTCCTGCTATACTATATAAGATGACTCCCGAGGAAATCCTTAAAAAACGCTGGGGCTACGGCGCCTTCAAACCTCTGCAGAAAGAGGCTATAGAGGCCGCGCTGGCCGGGAGGGACTGTTTGGTGGTGCTGCCTACGGGCGGCGGCAAAAGCCTTTGCTACCAGCTGCCGGCGGCCATGGGAAAGGGCCTGGTGCTGGTGGTGTCCCCGTTGATAGCCCTGATGGACGACCAGGTGGCCGCCGCGCGCGAAGCCGGCCTGGCCGCCGACGCGCTGCATTCCAATTTGAAGGCCGGCCCCAAGCGCGAGGCTTACCAGAACCTCTCCAGCGGCGTTACTGAACTGCTTTATGTCAGCCCGGAGCGCCTGCTCTCCGGCGACCTTTACCAGCTGATAGCTCCCCGGCTTATACTGGCCGCGGTAGACGAGGCGCACTGCGTGTCCCATTGGGGCCACGAGTTCCGCCCGGAGTACCGCCGCCTGACGGAGGCGCTGGACCTTTTTCCCAGGGCGGCCCGCATGGCGCTTACGGCCACGGCTACGCCCGTGGTGCAGGAGGATATCCGCGCGCAGCTGGCGCTGCGCTCGCCCGAGATCCTGATCGGCCACCCTGACCGCCCCAACCTTGTTTACCGCGCTTTCCCGCGCCGGGACCAGTCCAGGCAGGTGCTGGAGGTGGTGAAGCGCCACCCCGGCGAGGGCGGCATAGTTTACGCCCAGACCCGCAAGGACGTCACGCGCCTGGCCGCGAACCTTAAGAAGGAAGGGGTTTCCTGCGCGCCTTACCACGCGGGGCTCAACGCCGAGGAGCGCCGCCAGGCGCAGGACGATTTCGTGAACGAGCGGCTGGACGTGATAGTGGCCACCATCGCCTTCGGCATGGGCATAGACCGCTCCAACGTGCGCTACGTGGTGCACGCCAACACGCCGCGCTCGGTGGAGCATTACCAGCAGGAGAGCGGCCGCGCCGGGCGCGACGGCGAGCCCGCCGACTGCACGCTGCTGTTCTCGGCGGCGGACCTGGCCATGCACCGCTGGATGGCCAAGAAAGACGTCACGCTTTCCGCTGAGCGCGAGCGCGCGCTGGAGAAGCAGCTGCGCGACATCGGGCGCTTCGCGGTGGCGCCGGTGTGCCGGCACGGGCAACTGGCCGAGCATTTCAGCGCGCCTTACCCGGTGGCGCCGCGCGGGGAAGGGGGCTGCGGGGCCTGCGACGTCTGCCTGGGGGAGACCAAGGGGCTGTCGGACGCGGAGGCGCTGCTGACGGCTAAAAAAGTTTTGAGCGCGGCGTGGCGGGCCGAGGGGCGCTACGGCACGGGCTACGTGGTGAATCTGCTGCTGGGGCGGCCTAACGACCGCATGACGGGCAACGGCCACGACAAGCTTCAGGTGTTCGGCCTGCTGAAAGAGGCGGGCGAGCCGGCGGTGAGGTCTTGGATAGACCAGCTTATCGTGCAGGATTTCCTGGAGGTGACGGAGGAGAGCGAATACCCGCTGCTGCGGATCACGGCGGCGGGCCGCGCGCTGTGCCAGGACAAAGGCGCGGTGCGGCTGGGGCTGCCGGTGCCGCCCAAGGCGGGCAAGAAGAAGTCCAAGGCGCTGAAGAAGGCGGGCGCTGATTTCTCCGCTTCGGACGAAGCGCTCTTCGAGCGGCTGCGCGCTATCCGGCGGGCGCTGGCGGACAAGGCGGGCATCCCGCCGTACGTTATCTGCCAGGACGCGACGCTGCTGGAAATTTCTTCGGTGAAGCCGCGGACCCCGGAGGCGCTGCTGGAGATCAAGGGGATGGGGGAGAAGCGGGTGCAGAAATACGGCAGGATCTTCCTGGACGCCGTCGCCGGGCGCGCGCCGGAAATCCCTGCGCCGTCCGCGGTATCGGATGAGGCGGAGTTCTGAGCTTATTCAGCCACCGAGGTTATAAATGACGAACGACAAGAAAGATCCGGGTACTACGCTGCTGGTGCTGCTGGCCGTTTTCCTTTTCCTGTTCCTGGGCATGATCTGGCCTTACCTGATAGCGCTGGTGATGGGCCTGCTGCTGGCCATCCTCAGCCGGCCGCTTTATAACGCGCTGGTAAAGAGACGCCTGGGGCCGCAGCTGGCGGCGGGCTTGTCCATGGCGGTGATCCTGCTGGCTATCATAGGGCCGCTGGCGGTTTTTGCGGTCACGGCGGTCAAGCAGGCCGTGGCCCTGGCGGCTTACCTGGCCGACGAGCGCGGCGCGGAATTCGTGAGGGCGGCGGTGGCCGCGGTTACGGCGCTGAAGCCGGTGCAATGGGTTATAGACAGCCCGGCTGACCTGCAGGCCAAGGGGCTGGAGTTCGCCCAGAGCGCGGGCGGCGCGCTGAGCCGCATGATCCTGGTGCAGGCTGCCGCCCTGCCGGACCTGCTGCTTAAGGTGGTTATTTCCCTGCTTACCTGGTTCTTCCTGCTTTTCGAGGGGGAAACTTTTCTTAACTGGTTTATGCGCAGGGTGCCTATGGAGGCCGGCCTGCGCGGCCGCCTGATCTCTTCTTTCAGGGCTACGGCCGCTTCCACGGTGTGGGCGACTTCGGCGGCCGCGGCGGCGCAGGCGCTGGTGGTGATGGCGGGTTTCTGGGCGCTGGGGGTGCCGGCTATTTTCCTGGCCGGCGGGGCTACGTTCATCTTCGCCTGGATACCCATCCTGGGCAGCCTGCCGGTCTGCCTGGCGGGGGCGGTTTATCTGTATTTCAACGGCGCGCTTTTTATGCTGGCGCTGATGGGCCTGGTGGCGGTGGTGGCGGGGCTTATGGATAACGTGGTGCGGCCTATCGTGATGAAGGGGCACGGGGATATGCACCCGCTGCTGGCGCTCATTTCAATTTTCGCCGGGATACGGATGTTCGGGGTGCTGGGCGTGATCTTCGGGCCGATCGTGGCCGCCATGCTGCTGGCTTTGCTGAACTCCTGGCAGCTGCCGGCGGCCGGAGCCGGGAATAATTGATCCCGGCGGGCCGCGCCGCCCGACGTGGAAAGGCGCCGGGGATATTAATTTTAAATTTATTTTTATTTACCCCTTGACAAGTCAAGGGGTTGCTGTTATACTCGGTATGTAGTCCTGATCTTTTAAATGCGTCGGCGGTGTAGTCGAGGTGCTCTCGGTGGTGTGCGGTCGAGCTGATCTCGGCGTTGAGGTTTTCCGGTCCGCGGGTCCTGCCCGCCCCGACGCGGTTTTTCCCGGTTCGCGGCCTGTGTTCTCCGGTCTGGCGCTTTAGCGGCGCCGCTTGGTCCGCTGTTCGAGGCTTGCGTTCTCCGGGTTTTCCCTGGTCCGTCTCCCGCCCTTTCGGGCGGCGCGGTTGCCGGGGTCCTGGTTCGGCGCTCCGTCTTCTGGCGGTCTGCCTCCGGGTGGGTGTTCCGGCCCTCGGTCTCCGGCGCTAATGCGCCTCCTGGTTCCCGGTTCGCTCCTTACGTGGTCCGTAGTTCCCAAGTACCCTGGCCTGTGCGCCAATTGAAGAGCCCCCGTTCCCGGGGGCTCTCAATTTTATATAGTGCGCGTTTAGCTTTGGGTGGTGGGCCGCGAGAAGCCCAGTCGGAGCCTGCCGAGGGTATGGGCCCGGCGGGCACCGGGTCGGCCACACCGTGGCCGCCCTCCTCACTCGGCCTCGTCGCTATGCAAGCCTCGGCCTCCGTGAGGGCCCGCCGAACCCATACCCTCGTCAGTCCCCTCCGTGATGGTGGCGTAATAACAGTTTTGCCGGGTGATTGCCGGAGATCTTCGGGAGGGTGAAAGGGAGGAATTTTGAAAATAAAAAAATGCGGGGGAAGGGCTGCCGGAAAAAAATAGGCGGCGAACGGGATTTAGCTCGACGTGAAAATAAGAAAATAAAATATTTTAAGATTACCCCTTGACAAGTCAAGGAGTTGCTGTTATACTCGGTATGTAGTCCTGATCTTTTAAATGCGTCGGCGGTCTCGGTGTGCGGTCGAGCTGATCTCGGTGGTTGCGGGTTTCGGGCTTTGCCCCGGCCCCCGGCGCGGTTTCCCCCGGTTCGCGGCCAGTGTTTTTTGGCTTGGCGTCTTGCGGCGTCGGCGTTCGAGGTTGGTTGCTGGCGCGCGTTCTACGGGGTGTTCCCTGGTCCGTCTCCCCCACCTAAGTGGGGCGCGGTTGCCGGGGTCCTGGTTCGGCGGCCCGCCTTTCGCGGCGGCAACCTGCTCCCGGGTGGGTGTTCCGGTTCTCGGTTCGGCGCTAACGCGCTGCCTGGTTCCCCGGTCTGCCCCTTACGCGGTCTCAGTCGCGGTTTACAAGTACCCTGGCCTGTGCGCCAATTGAAGAGCCCCCGTCCGCGGGGGCTCTCAATTTACAAGATAAAGCCTGGTTTCGTTCTGGCGCCTGGCCGCGAGGCTGCGGGGGGACGATAAAGGTCCCGCCGCGCAGAATAGAGGCGATCGGGTTTGAACCGGCTAAGGAGAGCGATATGAAATACTCAGGATTTTTTATTTTCGCGGCAATGGTGGGAGGGCTGGCCGGGGCGGCGCGGGGGGAGGATGCGGCCGGGACGGCCTACCGGATCAACGCCATGACCGAGGCCAAGATCCAGGAACATGTGCTGGATCCGCTGCTGGGGGCCGGGAAAGCCCACGCCTTCCTGGAGATGACGATCGAGGTTAAAAGCAGCGCGGAGAAGGCCAGCAAGGGCGGGATAGGCGAACTGCACAGGACTTCGTCCAAGGTGGAAGAAGAGAAGGTGATCGTCATTAAGGAAGAGGGGAAGAAGGACGGCAAGGATAAAGCTAAAGAGCAGACCTCGGTGCAGATGCAGACGGCCAGCGACGAAAAGAGGACCACTGAAGAGAGCGAGGTCCTTAAATTTACCGCCGGCGGCATGAAGGCGCGCATACTGCATGACGCCGACCTGCCTAAAGAGAAGCTGAAGGCGGTTAAAGAGGCGCTGGTGGAGCTGTATCCCGGGAAAATTAAGGCCGAGGACGTCGTGTTCGTGCCGGCGGCGTTCACGCCTCCGGCCGCGAAAGCTGAAAAGAAATAAAGAAAGAACCGCGGCTTTTCAGCGGGGGCGGCCGGTGATGAGGGCGCCTTCGGCGATGTCGGTCGTCTCGAGGCCGCGCAGCAGCAGGCCGGCGTTCATGCCGGCGGAGGCCGTCTTCACTCCGGGATGGGTTTCCTCGTCCAGCTGCACGTCGGCGCGGCAGGACCGCGGCTTGCCCTGCGCGGTAATGAAATAGATGGTGTCGTTGTTGGAGACGGCCCCGGCTTCCACCTTGCCGGTCACTACGAGGCCGCGCCCGGTAATGGCGAATACCGTCTCGACTCTCATGGAGAAAGCCTCGGCTTCGGGGCCGTTGCTGGATCCGAAAAGGCTGTCGAATAATCCCATATTATCTCCTGTGCGGCGTAATGTGTTGGAACTATAGCAATTTTGCCCGGGCGGTCCCGGCGTTTTGTTTTGCTAGAATAATGAGCGCCGGCTCTCAGGCGGCGAAGGAGAAAAGCCATGAAATTTTGCTGGGTAACTCTCGGGGTCAAGGACATGGAAGAGTCGGTGGCTTTCTACAGGGACGTGGTCGGTTTGCCCCTGGGGAAAAGGTTCACGACCGGCGACGGGATAGAGATCTGCTTCCTCGGGGAAGGCGAGACCAAAGTGGAACTGGTCTGCGGGGCGAACCACAAGGTGGCGGCCGACCCGGAAGGAATTTCGCTGGGGTTCGAGGTTAAGTCGGTAGACGACATGCTCGACTTCGTAAACGAAAAAGAACTGGAAATTACCGGCGGGCCTTATCAGCCTACCCCCAATATTAAATTCTTCTATATCAAGGACCCTGACGGCGTGAGCGTGCAGTTCGTCGAGAACATATAGAAGGCGGCGGCCTCTTCCGGGGCCCGTGAAACCGCCGGAAAGTCCGGCGGTTTTGCTTTGGGTGGGCGCTGGTTTGGTAGAATTGAGGTATGAGCAAAGAAGCGTGCGGGGATTCCTGCTGCGGCAAGCCTGTGAGCGGGAACACTCCCGCCTGCCCCGCTTGCGGGCAAGCGGGCGATATCGCGGGCGGGGATACGGTGCGGAAAATGCTGAAGCCCGGTCTTGCCGCCCCGTTCGACAGGTACCTGATCTGCAGGGCCGCAGATTGCGCGGTGGTTTATTTTCACCCCAAAGGCGCCGTTTTTAAACAGGAGGACGTCGCCGTGCCTGTTTACTTCAAGACCGGGGCGGAGCCCGTCTACGCCTGCTACTGCGCCGGCGTTACCAGGGCACAGGTGCTGGAGGCCGTCAAAAAAACCAGGGCTACGCGCTGGTCCGCCATAATCAAAGAGATAACCGGCGCCGTCCCGAAGTGCAAATGCGAAGAGAAAAACCCGCTGGGCAAGTGCTGCTCGGAGAACGCTTACGCCGCGGCCATAGCCGAATGCGGCGTTAAACCCGCTCCCGCCAAAAGCTCCGGCGACCCGCTGCACGGCGTTACGCTCGAAGCCATCCTCATCCAGCTCGTCAAGCGGCACGGCTGGCGCAAGCTGGGACAGCGCATTCCGGTGCGGTGTTTCCTGTACGACCCCACCGTGAAATCCAGCCTGATTTTCCTGCGTAATACGCCCTGGGCCCGCAAAGAGGTGGAGGATTGGTACCTGCGCGAGCTGACGCAGTATAGGCCTTAAGGGGCAATGCGCGCTGGGCCGATGTGCCCTTACGCGCGCCGGCCCGGCGGGGTATACTTTAGTTGTAAAGCTGTCGGTATTTTTTTGAAGGAGCCTATGAAAATAAAACCTTTCGTACTGCTGCTGGCTGTTCTTGCCCCGGTGTATTACGTCTTCGCGCCGAAAGCCGCGCATATCCCCGGCGACCTGCGCGACGCGGTTTCTGACGGCGCCCTGAGCGAACTGCTCGGTTCCGGTTCGGACGCGAACGTGCCGGCGGTGCCTGTC
Source organism: Elusimicrobia bacterium GWA2_61_42 (assembly GCA_001799615.1). Classification (GTDB taxonomy): domain Bacteria; phylum Elusimicrobiota; class Elusimicrobia; order Elusimicrobiales; family UBA9959; genus UBA9959. The sequence goes on from MGTU01000009.1 coordinate 67,164, forward strand.
CCCGCGGGACAGCCGGAGAATTTCGCCGAGAAGTCCATTTACGGCTCCGACGATCGCCTGGACTATTACGCGGCCGGCGCCGCCATGAAGCAACTGTCCGATTCGGTGGTTTCGCTCTGGGAAGACAAGGACATCATCGTTGCCGGCGGTAAGGCCAAGCTGAAGGTCGTGCCCTTCGGGCTGGCCGCCGGCCTCTGCCCGGGCGAAAAATTCGCGGACCAGCCGATAGGCGCTTTCTGCTCCGGCACGCTGGTCGCCGAGGACGTGATCATGACGGCCGGCCACTGCGTGACCGACGCGTCCAAGTGCGCCACCGCCAAATTCGTATTCGGCTACGCCCTTAAAAAAGAAGGCGAATATCCCCAGTCCGTGCCGGCCGAAGAGGTTTACGGCTGCAAGAGCATTATAAAGCAGGACCTGGACACGGACCCCGGCTTTTTCGCCAGCGTGTTCAACGGCGGGCCCGGGCCCGACTTTGCGCTGATCAAGCTGGACCGGAAGGTGACCGGTCACAAGCCGCTGCCCATCCACAAGAAAGCCAAGCCGGCCAAAGGCGACAAACTGTTCGTGATAGGCCACCCGGTGGGCCTGCCGCTCAAGGTGGCGGGCAGCGCCAAAGTGCGGGACGCCTCGCCCAAGTATTTCTTCAAGGCCGACCTGGACACTTTCGGCGGCAACTCCGGCAGCGCGGTGTTCAACGCCGGCACCAACCTGATAGAGGGCATCCTGGTGCGCGGCGACACGGACTTCGTCATGTCCCCGGCCGGCTGCCGGGTGGCCTCGGTGGTGCCGCAGGACGGCGGCAGGGGGGAAGCGGTGACCAAGATCTCCGTGGTGGAGAAGTACCTGCCTAAATAGGCGGCAAGCCTTAAACGAAGCCGCCGGGACCTTCCCCGGCGGTTTTGGCTTTCAGGGGGGCGCTCCCGGGGCTAAATAGGCCGTTTTTTGCCGGAGCGTATTCCGGGGAGGCGGCGGCACGACGGGCCCGCTCTTTTTTATTTTTCAGGGTAAGCGGGATTTGTTAAGATATAGGCATAGCAGGCCCGAAACTCCCTTACATTCGACTGTCCGGGGTTTTAGAAAAGGTAGCAGGTACCTTTTAGGCTTGGGTTTTGAAATTAGAACAGCGAAAAGAGGATCACCATATATGGCTAAGAAACCTTTGATAATTGCGACGGAAAAGTATAAGAACCTTGGCGGCAAATCCACGGTCGCGACTTATAAGCTCTTAAAAGATTCCGTAACCATCGGGTTCACCACGCACGCGAAATATATCTATTCCAACCAGAGCGCGGGCAGCGAGAACGTCAGCAAGATGAAAGAGCTGGCGCTCGCCGGCAAAGGCCTGGGCACGTTCATCGAGTCCAAGCTGAAAGATAAGTTCGCCAGAAAAGTCAGATAACGATACCGGAGCCACCCCGATGAAGGAGACCATCTTCATCTACAGCGACGGCGCCTGCTCGGGTAATCCCGGGCCGGGCGGCTGGGCTTCCGTCATCATCTTCCCGGAAGGCTCGGTGCGCGAACTGGGCGGCGGAGAACGCCCCACCACCAACAACCGCATGGAGATGCTGGGGGCCATAGCGGCCCTGGGCGCCGTGCGGGACCGGCCCGAGCCGGTAAAGCTCTATACGGATTCCGCCCTGCTCATCAACGGCGTTACCAAGTGGATGCGGGGCTGGAAGCGCAACGGCTGGCTGACGGCCGCCGGCAGCCCGGTAGTGAACCGGGACCTCTGGGAGCGCCTTGACGCGCTGGCGCAGGACCGCAAAAGGCGGCTGGCCTGGCACCACGTTAAAGGCCACGCCGGCCACGAACTCAACGAGCGCTGCGACGTAATAGCGGTGGCCTTTTCCAAAGGCGAGCGGCTGGCGCTGTATGACGGCCCCGCGGTAGGCTGCGGTTATTCGCTGCTGGAACCCGGCCCCGAACATCTGCGGGACGCCTCGGCAGTTTCCAAATCCTCTTCTTCCAGATCAAAAAAAAAGGGCGGTTTCTACCTCAGCCTGGTAGGCGGGCAGGTGGAACGCCATATCACCTGGCCCCAATGCCAGGGGCGCGTTAACGGCGTTTCCGGCGCGCGCTTCAAAAAAGTGGCTTCCGCCGAAGAAGAGCGGGAAGTCCTTAAACTCTGGGGAGTCTGACATGTACCTATTTTTCGACACTGAAACTACCGGCCTGCCCAAAAACTGGAAAGCGCCCGTGACCGACCTGGCCAACTGGCCCAGGATGATACAGCTGGCCTGGCTGCTGGCCGACGCCGAAGGCAAGAAGCTGGCCGGCGGGGAGTTCATAATAAAGCCGGAAGGCTTCACCATCCCCGAAGAGGCCGCGCGCATCCACGGCATTACCACCGAGCGGGCGCTGAGGGAAGGCCGGGACCTCCTGCCCGTGCTTAAGGAATTCCATGAAGCCCTCGGCCGGGCAGACTGCGTGGTAGCGCACAATATCAGCTTCGACGAGAAGATCATGGGCGCGGAATTCCTGCGCAACGGCCTGCCGGACACCCTGCCGGCCAAAACCCGCGTCTGCACCATGCACAGCTCCACCCAGTATTGCGCCATTCCCGGCCCGTACGGGCTTAAGTGGCCCAAGCTGGAAGAGCTGCACCGCAAATTATTCCAGACGGGCTTCGAGGCGGCGCACAACGCGGCCGCCGACGTTGCCGCCACCATCAAATGTTTCTGGGAGCTGAAGCGCCTGGGCGTCATAAAGGCCTGAGCCGGCGGAGAAAAATTCCCTGCCGGCGGTCCTGGCCCGGCAAACAAGGCGCCTGTAACATTTTGCTATTGAGTCGGGCGCTAAAAAGCTATATAGTAAGTTTATCCGGTGCGGGGTAGGGCCCGCGGCCGGAGCAGCGGCAGTTCGGGGGGAAGTAAAAAACACAATGCGGTTCAAACGCGGCCTTGCGGGCCGGGTTATCTGCCGTTGCCGGTTTTTCTCCGGCATTCCGGGTATTTGGAGGGAAGTCCATGGACGACGCCGCCAATAGCAGGATAATTAAGGACGCCATCGAAAGCGACGGCGATGTCAGGGCTATTTTTGCCAGGCTTTCCGGCCTTATCGGGCTTCACCTGCTCGCCAAGGACGGCGGCAAGGCCGTTGAGGCCGTGGACCTGATCACCCGCGCCATAGAAATGGAGCCGCAGGACGGCGAGCTGTACCGCGAAAGGGGACTGGCCTATATAGCGGAAAAAGACTTTGAACGGGCGGTGCGGGACCTTTCACAGGCGATACGCCTGGCGCCGGATAACATAGAGTATTACGGCATAAGGGGCTCGGTCTATATACAAAAAGGCGAATACGACAATGCCATCGACGACTTGGCCCGGGTGCGCCGGGATGACGGCGGCGGGCCTGGCGGGAACAAAGCCGCCAGGGACGGGGAGAAGAACGCCTTATACCTTTCTATCGCCTATGTGCTGCGCAGCCTGCGCAACGCGCACGGCGGCGACCTGGAAGCCGCCAGGCTGGATTTTGAAAATGCCGAAGCTATAGCCGGCAGTATAGAAGAAGTCAGCGGGAAATTCAGGGAAGCCCACGGGCTTTTCAGGGAGCTCAAGGGGCTGCTCGGCGGCCCCGCGCGCTTGCGCTGAAGTCCGCGGCACGGCTGGGGGGCCGGGTCGTTTAAAATGGGGGGAACATGAAAAATGAAGAACCGGGGTATTATAACGATAGCGAGCTGGAAAGAGGAGCCGCGCTGACGGCGGTATCCTACGACCTGACCCAGCGGGCCATGGTGACGTCCAGGATGGCCACCGTGGGCGGCAAGGCGGTCACCGCGGAGATCTCGGGCGTGGCCACCGGCAAAGGCGAGGACGGCACGGTGAACATGTGGCTGTCGTCGTTCCGCTTCAAAGGGCGCGACGGCAGCATGAAGAAAGTGCCCGGCGTGAACGCCGTGGCCAGGCTGGCGCCGCGCCAGGGCGCCCTGGAAACGGCCAAAGCCATAGCCGCCTACGTGAACACTACGCGCAACGCCTACAAGGCCAAGGCCAGCGGCAGCCGCCGCAAAGCCAGGGTGGACATAGCCTTTACCGGCAAGAATTGCCTGCTGGCCTGAAGCTGAAAAGCCGTTCTCCGGAGCCGGGCGGGGTGCAGCCGGCTTTACGCGCGGCTTCAGTTATACTTTAATTGTACTGATGAAAGTCAGCGTCATCGGTACTGAAGAAAGCCTGGTGGAGAAAGCCGGAGAGATCCTGCTTTCCTCCGCTTCTTTGGCCGACAACCTGGTGATCTTCCCGGGCAAGCGGCCGGCGCATTTTTTGCGCAAGTACCTGGCGCAGCAGCGCGGCAGCGCCCTGCGCGCGCCGGTCATCACGTCCATGGACGGGTTCATGGACCTGGCCGCCGAAGAACTGGGGATCAAAGGCCGCGCCGCTTCCCCGCTGGACCTGGCCGAGGTGCTGTACGGCCGGCTTAAAAAGGAACTGTGCCGCGTAATAGCCCGCGAGCCCGGTGATCTTACGCTGGAGTCCTTCCTGCCCTGGGCGCTTAAACTCACCGGGGACTTCGAAGAGCTTAAAATAGAACTGAAAACGCGCAAGGACCTGTCCGGCTACGACTCCCTCCTGCCCGAAGACCTGCGCTCGGCCGCCTTCATAAAAAAACTGGAAAGCTTCAGCCGCCTTTACGGCGAGTTCTACGAGGAGCTGGACAAGGAAGGCCTGCTGACCCGCTCGGTAAAATACGTCCGGGTGGCGGAAGAAATAGAAAAGCTGGACCGCGCCAAATACGAAAATATTATTTTCGCCGGCTTCTTCGCGCTGACCGGCGCCGAGAAAGCCGTGCTGAAGCATTTGGCGGGCCGCGGCGCGCATATCCTGCTGGAGCCCGGCCCCGGCCTGGAGGAACGGTTCGCCTTCCTGGGCGAAGTGCGCCAGCCGGCCGCCGGGCCCGGGCCAAAGCTGCGCTTCTACAAAGCCCCGGACGCGCACGGGGAGCTCTTCAAGCTGGCGGAGGTGCTGAAGGCCCCGGGGGCCGGCGACGTGATAGTCCTGCCCGAGGCGCAGTCCCTTTTTCCGCTTATAGAGAACGTGCTGCCCGGAGTGCCGGATTACAACGTCTCCATGGGCTACCCGCTGGCCGCCACGCCGGTCTACGCCCTGCTGGACGCGCTGGGCGACCTGCTGGACAAGAAAGGCGAGGCTGGTTATTTCGCGCCTAATTATTTAAAGTTCGTCTTCCACCCTTATATCAAGAATATCTTCCTGGGCGGCGCCGCGGAGCCGGGCCGCGTCATCTTCCAGACCGTGGAGGAGCGCCTTTCCGGGCGCGTGAACAAGTACGTCAAGCTCAAAGAAATAGAGGACGACGCGGAGCTGCTGCGCGAAGCGGCCGCCAAGCTGAAGGACTACGGCAGGAACCTGGGCCCGGCGGACGTCAAGGCTCATATAGCCGGCATACACAAGGCCCTGGTGACGCCTTTCGAGGAGATAAAGGACATCGCCGACTTCTCGGGCAAGCTGCTGGCCTTCCTCTCCCATCTCTCCGAGAACAGCACCGCGCCGCTGCACCCCTACTGGGCGCCTTTCGTGGAAAAGGCCATAGAGCATATCCTGGAACTGAAGAATTCCCGCCTGGCCGGGGAAAGTTTCGACGGCGCGGCCGGTTACTTTAAATTCTTCAAGACCTTCATCCAGGGCGCCACTTATCCTTTTCCGGGCACGCCGCTGAAGGGCCTCCAGGTGCTGGGCTTCCTGGAAACCCGCGGCCTGCGCTTCGACCGCGTCTATTTCCTGGACGCCAACGCCGACATCCTGCCCTCGGCGCGCAAAGAGGACACCATCCTGTCCCATTTCGTGCGGGAAAGCCTGGGGCTGTCCACCTACAAGACGCGCGAGACGCTCTCGCGCTATTATTTCAACGCCCTGGTCTCGGGCGCCAAAGAGGCGCATATCTTCTACAAGGACGCCGCCGACAAAGAGCGCAGCCCCTTCGTGGAAAAGCTCATCTGGGACCTGGAGCGGCAGAAGAACCCCCCGGCGGTGAACGAGGTGCATTTGCGCGTCGACTTCTCCCAGGCCGGGCCCAAAAAGATAAACAAGACCCCGCAGCTGATAGCCGCGCTGAAGGCCCGGGAATTCTCGCCTTCGGCCATAGATACCTACCTGAACTGCGGCCTGCGGTTCTATTACCATTATGCCCTGCGCCTGAGCGAGAAGGACGAGATCTCGGACGACATCGAGCAGCGCGACATCGGCACCATCGTGCACGAGGTGCTGGAGAATTTCTTCAAGGCCCGCCTGGGCCGCCCGCTGCACATAACGGAGAAGGATTACGGCCTGATCAAGGAAGAGTCCGAAAAAGTTTTCGACGCGCGGCTGAAAGGCCATAACGCCGGCTTCGAATACCTGATAAAGAAACAGGTGCAGCGGCGCCTGGGCGACATCCTGGACTATCACCGCGACCACCTGGCCGGCGTCACCATCCTGGACTGCGAGACCAAACTAACCGCCGAGCTGCCGACCAGGCACGGCCTGATCAGGCTCAAGGGCAGGGCCGACCGCGTGGACGAGCGCGGCGGCGTCATCCACATCCTGGACTACAAGACCGGCGTGCGCGCCGCCGTGCCCAACTGGCAGAAGTTCGACCTGGGGCTGCGCGAAGACTGGTCCGCCACTTTGAAATCCACGCAATTGCCGTTTTATATTCTGGCCTACATGGCCGGGCATAATATCACAAGCGCCGCCGGCATGGACGCCTCGCTGATGCTGCTGGGCGCCGAGAATATCGCCGAGGAAACCCTTTATAAAGAGCGCTATAAGAAAACCCCGGACAAGGCCGCCCTCTTCGGCACCTACAAGGAAGCCATCACGGCCTTGCTTGAGGAAATACTGGATATCGACCTGCCTTTCAGCCCGCCGCCCGACGAAACCCCCTGCGCGGTCTGCCCGTTCAAGAACCTCTGCGGCCGGCAGTGGGTGGAATAGCCGTTAACTCATGAAAAACCCTTTTCACTTCTTCGGGCTCGGGCTGGCGGGGCATACGCATGAGGGCCAGATCTTCCCTTTCGGCCCGCTGGAGCGGCATCTGTTTAAATATTTCTACGGCCTGTACCGGGCGGGCGGCTTCAGCATTTACGTAACTTCCGGCGCCGGCACCTGGGGCCCGCCCCTGCGCCTCTTCACCCGCTCCGAACTGCCCTTGTTCGTTCTGCGGCCTGCCGTTGACATCCCTCAAGCCAAGCGGTAGAATTCTCCTTACAAGTCCGAGGTATAATAATGAAAAACAAAGCTCTCGTCAGCGCGCTGGCGGCCCTTCTTTCGCTTCCTTTTATAGCCGCTTCCTCCTCCGCCCAGGCCTCGGGCGAGGTGAAAGAGCAGATAGCCAAGGTACAGAAAGCCATCACGGCAAAAGGCGCCCGGTGGGTAGCCGGCGAAACCGCCGTGTCCGGCCTCAGCCGCGAGGACTGGCAGTACCTGGTGGGCTTCGATTTTCAGCCCATAGACGCCGACCCCGTACCCATGACGGAGCTGGCCGACCTGCCCGCCGCCCTGGACTGGCGCAGCGCCAACGGCAATTTCGTCACCGCGCCGCGCAACCAGAAAAAATGCGGCTCCTGCTGGGCCTTCGCCATGACCGGCGGACTTGAGTCCTATATACTGCGCCAGCAGAACACCCCCGGCGCGGACCTGGACCTTTCCGAGCAGGTGATGCTCTCCTGCAGCGGGGCCGGTTCCTGCAACGGCGGCCGCCTTACCGCCGCTTTCCTTAAAAAGACCGGCCTGCCGCCGGAGGCCGCTTATCCCTATACCGCCCTGGACGGCTCCTGCGCTTCGGCCGCCGCCGGGTGGCAGACTTCCGCCTACAAGGTTGGCAACTGGGGTTCGGTCTCCAAGAACGTGACCGCCCTTAAGACCGCCCTTGCGAATTACGGGCCCCTGCCCACGGCCTTCATGGTTTACGAGGACTTCATGCATTACAAGTCCGGCGTCTATTCTTATACCACCGGCAAGAAGCTGGGCGGCCACGCCGTGCTGCTGGTGGGCTATAACGACGCGGAAAAATATTTCATAGTGAAGAACAGCTGGGACACCGGCTGGGGCGAAGAAGGCTTCTTCAAGATCGCCTATTCCGAAATGAACAACGCGGTCAGCTTCGGCATGAGCACCATCGCTTATTACGCCGCCAAAACAGATGCCCCGGGCCCTTCCGGCGAAGGCGCCGCCTGGCAGCGCGTGGCGCCCCTGTTCGAGAACCTGACCTGGAACTGACCGCTTACCGGCCCAAAGAAAGGCGGCGCCCTGCGCCGCCTTTTCTTTTTTAAGGCGAGGTGAGCCTCGCGGGCTTCCCTTTTGCCTGGCGGCTTATAGGTCCTTTGCCTCTTTAAATTTTCAGGCCGGCGCTTTATAATAGAGTTATGCTTAAAAAGTATCCCTTTCGCTATTTACAGCTGCTCGCCCTTTTAATACTGCCTATAACCGTCAATGCCGCCGCCCCGGAAGATAATTCCGCCTCGGCCGCTTCGGTTTTTGTTTACGGCCTGCCGGCGCGTACAGAGCTGCCGGTTTCACTGCTGCCAATTTCGCCAGCCGTCACAGCCGAAAAGGCTGCTTCCGCCGGTCATTACCTTGCCATGGCCGGGCTGGACCTGCGGGCCGTGCCCGCGGCGCCGGCCGACGGCTCGGCGCAGGATAAAGAAGATTTCCGGATAATTTTCGACTGGCAGGCCCGGCGCACAACCGACCAGTGCGCCCGCGCCAAAGCCGAGATGAGCCATTCCTACGAGGTTTTCTTCGGCAAGCTGGGCCTTTTCGCCGCGCCCACGCCGGCTTCCGTTACCGGTTTTTTCAGGAACGTAGGCGAGGATTCCGTGGCCGCCCACAAATACCTCAAAGACGTTTATAAACGCCCGCGGCCTTTTGTGCGCGACGCCGCCGTAAAGCCCTGCCTGCCCCAGGTGCAGGGTTTCGCCTATCCCAGCGGCCATTCCACCATGGCGCGGCTGTTCGCCCTTATCCTCGCCGACCTGGTCCCGGCCCGCCGGGCCGAACTGCTGGCGCGCGCGGACGAAGCCGGGCTTTTCCGCGTTATAGGCGGCGTGCACCACCCCTCGGATATAGCCGCCGGCAAAGCCCTGGCAGAGGTTCTCTACAAGAACCTGCTTAAGGATCCCCAATTCGCCGCCGACCTGCGCGCCCTGCGCCCTTTATTGAAATAACGGGCTTTAGGACCCACCCCGGGTTGGGTCCAATGCCTTTTCTTTCCGGCCCTTTGGTCTCTATTGGGCCCTGCCGGCATAAAGCGATAATAATGGCATGATGAATAAGAACTCCCTCCGCAACCGCCTTTTCCTGATCTTCATCCTGACCCCTTTGCTCACCCAGCGCCACGCCGCCGCGCAGGACGCCGCCTACGGCGCCCTGGCCGCCCAGGCGGGGGAGCTCGCCCTTGACCGCTCCGCCGCCGTGCCGCTGCCGGCGGTTCCCGCCGCCCTGCCGCCGCCCGCCGTCGACACCGATTCCGAAAGCGCCATAACCGCGCTGACCTCCGAAGAAATGGCCGCCTGCACGCCCGGGCAGCGGCTGGCCATGCTTAAAACTTTGGTCAAGCGCTCGCGCCCCGGCCTGAATAATTCAGAAAGCCCCGATTACGCCCAGCAAGACCTGGAAGCTTCCATCTACCGGCTGCTGGAGTCGGCCCCCGACGCCGCCTCTTTCGACAGCATGTATTACCACGTCAGGCGCTATAACCTGCATAACGCCGTCCCCGCCACCAAACCCATAAAAGCCCTCGTCCAGAAGCACCTGGCCGGCACCGTAGCCGGGGACTGGGCCGCCCTGGGCGCGTATATCGACGCGGTCACGGGCTCGCGCAGTTCGGGGCTTAACCGCGTGGACTTCCTTATAGACGCCAGCGTGCTGCCGGCCGCCGTGGCGGCCCTCGACGCGGCCGAAAGATCCATCCACATAGAGATCTACCAGCTGCAGGCGGACGAGATAGGCTGGGGCCTGGCCCGCAAACTGGCCGCCAAGGCCAAAGCCGGCGTGCAGGTGCGCCTGATAGTGGATTATTACGGTTCCGGCCTGAAAAAGAACGAGGAGATCCAGAAGCTGCTGGCCTTCCTGCGCGAGAACGGCGCCGAGGCGCGGGCGCACGAGTCGGCGCGGTTTACCGGCGGGCGCGACCACCGCAAGGTGATGGTGATAGACGGCCGCACGGGTTTTACCGGCGGGATGAACATCGGCGGGCATTACCAGGTGGACTGGCATGACCAGCAGACGCTGATAACCGGGCCCGCCGTGGCCAGGCTGCAGGATTCCTTCATGGAAAGATGGGCGGAGGTGGGCGGCACGACGCGGGCCGGGGAGGAACTCTACCCGCCGCTCAAGGAAGTACCCGGCGGGGTGGAGGCCAGGGTGGTTTACCACCGCGGCAACCAGGACCGCAATATAAAGGCCATGTACCTGCGCGCTTTTTATACGGCGCAGAAGTCCATAAGGGTGGCCGTGCCGTATTTCGCCGACCCTGAAATAGTGGACGCGCTTTGCGCCGCCGCCCGCCGCGGGGTGAACGTGCAGCTGGTTTTCCCCGGCGAGAATAATAAAAAAATAGCTTTGCAGGGCTCGCGCTCCTACTACCCGGCCCTGCTCGCCGCCGGCGCCGAGATCTACGAATACCAGGGGCGCATGGCCCACCAGAAGGTGGCGGTGCTGGACGGCGTCTGGAGCAGCTTCGGCTCCTCCAACCTGGACAGCCGCAGCCTTAAGAACAACGACGAACTTAACGTGGTGGTGCTGGACCCCGCCCTGGCCGGCTATATCGGCCGCGAGCTGTTCGACGCGGACCTGCCGCAAAGCCGCCGCATCCTTGACTATAAACCCACCCTGATGGACAAGATCGCCGGGCGCCTGTCGCCCTGGCTGTAGGCCCCGCCCGCGCAGGGCCGCCAAAGCCCGCGCGGAGGGCCGCCGCCGTGATTTTTGCCGTACGAAGCTAAAAAGTGTAGTATAAAAGAAATCTGAATTTCCCGGAGTTTAAATGCCCCACTCGAAAAAGCGGCCTTACAAGATATCCCTGGTCTCGACCCACGGCACCGGCAAGACCACGCTGTGCTACGAGGTGGCCGCGGAGCTCAAGAAACGCGGGCTCAAAGTGAAGGTTTTCTCCGAGATCGCCGCTTCCGCCTTCGAGCAGGGCATCCCGATAAACGAAAGCACCACCCTGCCCGCCCAGATGTACATCATGATGCAGCATATCACCGAGGAGCTGCGCGCCATCATCCGCAACTACCAGGTGGTGGTGTGCGACCGCTCCGTGTTCGACAACCTGGCCTACATGGAGCGCCGCTGCGGCACCAACCCCTTCATCCGCGAGTTCCTGCAGGGCTACTCCGAAAAATTCCCTTACGACGTCATCTACAAGCTGCCCATGGTGGGCGAGCTGATGGCCGACGGCATCCGCGACGCCGACAGCCTGGAATTCCAGGCCGACATCTACAACCGCCTCAACACCCTGCTGGCCGAACTGAAGGTGGAGCACCGCACCCTGCCCGCCCCCACTACCGAGCTGCGCAAAGAGTGGGCGGATTTGATAGTGCGCGAAACCCTGGAAGCCCTGGGCTGTACCGCCCCCAAAGAAAAAGCCGCCGCCTGACAGGACGACCGGCATGGACAAGAAAACAGGCTATCTGCTGCTGCTGCTGGGCGCCGCTTTTATAGCGGGAGGCGCCGGCCTGGCGCTGGCCAGCTTCTACGGCGGGCTGCCGTTCCCCGAACCTTTCGCCCTGGCCGGCGACCTCAACGTCTCCTCGCCTAACGGCGCCGCCGTGACCATTCCCATGCCGCCCCAGATCAACAAGGCGGCCAACCTGTCCTTCTTTTTCATGCTGGTGTTCGTGCTGATGGGCGCGGGGGCGCGCCTGGGCAACCTGGGCGTAAAGCTGATAAAAGAGCCCCCGGCTCCCAAGGATAAGACCCCCAAGTAGCCCGCCGGGCCGCTCCGGCGGGATTTAGACCGCGTCATTTAATTTTGGTATTATTAGTCTTGCTGGCCCGCGCGCGTCCGCGCCGCGAAACAAGGGAGCTGCTTTTACAACTTATGAAGAATACAATTCTGGTAGTCGGTTCCGTGGCGCTAGACTCCGTTAAGACCATCCACGGCAGTACTACAAAGGCCCTGGGCGGTTCGGCCGTGCACTTCTCCCTTTCAGCTTCGCAGTTCTCTCCCGTAAAGATGCTGGGCGTGGTAGGCGAGGACTTCCCCAAACCCTTCCGCAGTTTCCTCAGCCGCCGCAATATCTGCCTGGAGGGCATGGAAGTGCTGCCCGGCAAGACTTTTCATTGGAAGGGCAAGTACGACCAGGATTTCAAGAACGCCACCACCATAGCCACCCACCTCAACGTGTTCGAGCAGTTCAAGCCCAAACTCAACGCCGACCACGCCCGCTGCGGCGTGCTGTTCCTGGCCAATATAGACCCGGACCTGCAGCGCGAGGTGCTCGAACAGATGGGCAAGCCCCGCCTGGTGGCCTGCGACACGATGAATTACTGGATAACCCTCAAGAAGAAGTCGCTGCTCAAGCTGCTCAAGAAAGTGGACATGCTCTTCGTCAACGAGGAGGAGGCCCGCCAGCTGACCGGCGAGTACAACCTGATAAGGGCGGCCCGGCTGATCATGAAGATGGGACCGCGCGGCATAGTGGTCAAGCGCGGCGACGCCGGCGCCATGCTGTTCTTCAAGGACAACGTGCTCTCCGTGCCCGCCCACCCGATAGAGAAGGTGGTGGACCCCACCGGCGCCGGCGACACTTTTGCCGGCGGCTTCATGGGCTACCTGGCCGCCGCCCCCGACTGGAAGAATTTTAACGTGATCCGCCGCGCCATGTCCTACGGCACCGTCATGTCCTCTTTCAGCGTGGAAGATTTCAGCGTTAACCGCGTGGGCCGGCTTTCCAAGGCCGAGATCTGTTCCCGCTTCAATAAATACGTGGGCGCCCTGCACGTGAAATAGCGCCCGCCTGCTTAAAAGAACCAGTCTTGGCGGCCCTGTCCGGGCCGTAGGGCCTATCGGGGCCTGGGCCCTAGGTCTCATGCGGCCTTTTAATTCAAAAGATACAATCTTTATAAGAACTATCGACTGCGGCTTATTTTTTAAAAGTCTGGGCTACTCATAAGGCGGATCTGAATGAAAAAAATAAACGGCTTCCTCGCTCTGTCATTCTTAAGCATCCTTTCCACCGGGGCTTTCGCCCTGGACCTCGCTAAACCCCTTCCCAACTGGATAGACGCCGGCCGCGAAAAGGCCGACGGCAAAGCGCCCGTAATGGCGCCTTCCCGCAGGGGCCCCACTCCCGCGGATTTCCGCATCCCGGCCGAATACGAGCCGGTAGGCGCGGTGGTGCTGGGCTGGGCCGGCTATACCGGCATGCTCAACGGCATCGCCAAAGCCGTTACCGGCCCCGGCAAAGCGCAGATCTGGGCCGTCGCCGGCCCCGCCAGCATACAGGGCGTGCCTCCCGCCAGCTATACCAGGATCTCCGCTCCCGTAGACACCGTCTGGGTGCGCGACTACGGCCCCTTCGGCCTGTCCGCGGGCCAGGGCCGCCCCGGCATCGTAGACTCCATCTACCGCCATTACCAGTACCGCCGCAACGACGACGCCGTCCCTGCCGTGCTGGGCAAGGTTAAAAAGATCGACGTTTTCGGCATTCCCATAATCCTGGACGGCGGCAACGTGATGGTGGACAGCAAGGGCAACCTGTTCATGACCAAGCGCACCTACGTCTGGAATTCCAATATGAGCCAGTCCGCGGTGGACGCGGCCCTCAAGACCTATTTCAAGGTCAAGAACATCATCACCTTCGACTATTCCGGCTACCCCGGCGAACCCGCCGACGGCACCGGCCACATCGACATGTTCATGAAGCTCCTCAACGACCACACCGTGCTGGTGTCCGTGGCCGCCACCGAGCCCTTTAAGTCCAATTCCGAGAAAGCCATCGCCTACTTCACCGGCCGCAAAGCCGCCGACGGCGAGCCCTACAAGATCATAACCGTGAAGGGCTGGGAGAATTACGGCACCTGGTACACCTATACCAACTCCCTGATCGTGAACAAGGTGGCCATAATTCCCTCTTACGGCGGGCACTCCGCCGAAGAAGCCGCCGCCAAGGCCGCTTACGAAGCCGGCATAGCGGGCGTTACCGTGGTGCCCGTGCCTTCCGACGACAGCATCACCTCGGGCGGCTCCATCCATTGCGTCACGCAGACCATCCCCGTGCTGCCCGGCCGCCTTGCGAACGCCGGCGAAGTCTTCACCGACAAGCCGGAGTTCATCGACATGACGGTGGACGCGCCCGTGACCCCGCTGCGCAACAGCGGCAACTACACCGCGGTGGACCAGCTTATCATAGGTTTCTAAGTCCCTTGGCGTAAGAAAGACCGCCGGCTGCCCGGCGGTCTTTTTTTTGCGCCCTGAAGCGGCGGGGGGGTAAAAAAGAAGGCGACACCAGGGTGTCGCCTTCGTCTGCTAAGCTATTTGCATGATAACGCCAAAACCCCGCGGCTTATTCAGCCGGGAGTTCCACCAGTTCGGCGGAGCCGGCCACGGAAAAGGCCTGCGTGTCGTCGAGGTCGGTGCGGAAGATCTGCGCGCCCACGGCCCTGAGGCGCTCCAGCGCGCCCTGCGTGGGGTGGCCGTAATTGTTCTTGCCCACCTCTATGTAGGCCTTGGCGGGCCGTACGGCTTTCAGAAAAATATCGGTGGAGGAATACTTGCTGCCGTGGTGCCCGACCTTGAGCACGTCGGCCTTCAGCTCGGCCCCGTAGGCCGCCACCAGCCTGGCTTCGGCGTCGTCCTGGGTGTCGCCGGTGAAAAGCAGGGAGGCGCCGCGGTAGGAAAGCTTGAACGTTATGGAACAGTTGTTAAGCGCGTCGCTGTTGGAGCTGAGCCCGGGCGCGGAACAGGCGTTAAAGACCTTTACCTCCACCCCGGGGGCGCTCCAGTCCAGCCGGTCTCCGGCCGCGGGATAAACGGTGTTGACGCCCAGGGTTTTCACCTGCGCGCGCAGGGTATTGTCGCCGGTGGCCCCTTTGTTGTCCATGCGGGTGTCGTAAAAATTGCCGACGGTCATATTCGAGAAGACATATTCAAGGCCGTTGTAGTGGTCGCTATGGGGGTGGGTAAGCACTACCTGGTCGATCCTGGTCACTTTTTTATCGGCCAGGAACCTGGCCAGGGGGCCGTCGGCGGCTTTATAGGGGCCGCCGTCTATCAGCGCGTTGCCGCCGCCGGGCAGCTCTATATAGATAGAGTCGCCCTGGCCGACATTAAGGAAGTAAACGTTAAGCCCCGGGGCCGGGGTAAAGAGCGTGGCGTTCTGGGGGACGGGCGCGTAGGGAACCTCTACGGAGGGCGCGGCTTCTACAAGCTGCGTGAAGGCCTGCGCCTTTGCGGAGGGGACAAAATGGAATACGGATAGAATAAGGAATAAAAAGGAAATAACGGTTTTAAGGGCTGCGGGTGCTGGAGAGTTCTTGTTCACGTGATGCATATCCACCTCCGCTAAACGTCTGCGGTCCTGCCGTGGTGAATCCGGATTAAGGTCCGGAGGTGGATGCTCCCCGGCCAATTCCGGGGATTACACAGCAACTATATACACTCTACCGCCAACATTGATTTTGCTCAAGGGCCAAAAGGCCTATGCGCGTATAGGCCTAAAGGCCTATATGAAGCCTTTTTGACCGAATATGGCCGGAAGCGTCCGGGTCCCTGTCCGCGGGTAAATGTTAAAATAGCTGAACGCGATGGAAGAAACAGAAATAGAATTTAACGAGCAATTCTCTAAAGCCCTGCACCTGCTGCAGCACGGGACCCATAATGTGTTCGTAACCGGCAAGGCCGGCACGGGCAAAAGTACCCTGCTCAGGTATTTCCGCGCGCATACGTCCAGGAAAATAGTGGTGCTGGCCCCTACCGGGGTGGCCGCGCTGAACGTGGGCGGCGAGACCATTCATTCCTTTTTCCGCTTCAAGCCCGGCACCACGCCTGACAAGGTGAAAAGGGCGCGCAAAAAAGACGCCGAGGTTTACCAGGCGCTGGACGCCATAGTGATAGACGAAGCCTCCATGGTAAGGGCGGACCTGATGGACTGCGTGGACGCCTTCCTGCGCCTTAACGGGCGCGAGCCGGGGCGCCCCTTCGGCGGGGCCCAGCTTATACTGTTCGGGGACCTTTACCAGCTGCCGCCCGTGGTGACCGGCGCCGAGCGGGGGCTGTTCTCCTCTTATTATCCCGGCCCCTATTTTTTTAACGCCAAGGTGTTCGCCAATACGGGGCTGGAATACCTGGAGCTGGAAAAGATCTACCGCCAGAAAGACCAGGGTTTTATAGAGATCCTCAACGCCATCAGGAACAACCGGGTAAGCCCGGCCCAGCTGGAGCGGCTGAACCGCCGCGTAGGGGCCGACGTGGAGACCGGCGGCCGCGGCCTGATAGTGCGCCTGCTCACCACCAACGCGGACGCCGCGGAAATAAACAACGAACGGCTGCGCGCCATAGACGGGCGCTCCCACGTTTACAAAGCGGAGATAACCGGGGCTTTTACCCGCGACTCCTACCCCGCCGACGACGAGCTGCACCTGAAGGCCGGCGCGCAGGTGATGCTGCTCAACAACGACCCGGACGGCCGCTGGGTGAACGGCACCATGGCCGCCGTGCAGGACATAATGCGCGGGCCGGCGGGCGAGCCGGACGTTATCCACGTGCGCCTGGCCGACGGCTCCGTGGAGCCGGTGGAGCCGCACGCGTGGGAACTTTTTCATTTCACCTTCGACCCGGAAGCGAAGAAGATAAAGTCGGAGACCGCCGGCACCTTCAGACAGTACCCGCTGAAGCTGGCCTGGGGCGTAACCATCCATAAAAGCCAGGGCAAGACTTTCCAGCGGGTGATCATAGACCTGGGCCGGCGGGCTTTCGCCTCCGGCCAGACCTACGTGGCGCTCAGCCGCTGCACGGCGCTGGAGGGGCTGTCGCTGGCCCGCGCGGTGCGGCCTTCGGACGTGATGACCGACTGGCGCATAGTGCGCTACGTGACGGGGCATCAGTACGGCGCCAGCGAACAGGCCATGCCGCTGCCCGAGAAGATCAAGCTGATAGAGCGGGCGATAAAGGACGGGCTTTGCCTGGAGATAACCTACCTGAAAGCGGCCGACGAAAAAAGCCGGCGCAAAATAAAGCCGCTGGCCGTGGGCGACCGCAGCTATATGAATAAGAAATTTACGGGCCTGGACGCTGAGTGCCTGATGCGCGGCGGGCGCCGCATGTTCCGCGTGGACAGGATCCTGGAACTGAAGACCGTAGCCGCGCAGTAAGGCCGCCGCCCCGGGCAAATAAAAATAGCGCGGCCGCCCGCGCTATTTTCATTGCGTCCCCCGTCCCTTAGATCTTGCCTTTGAAGTTCAGCACCACTATAACGATGAACAGCAGCCCGGCTATGCCGCACCAGAGCAGCAGGTTGCCTACGAGGCGCCCGGCCTTCTGCCCCGGGGTAGGAGGCGGCGCGCCTTCGGCCGCCGCCGGGAACTTGCGGCGCAGGATAACCCCGGCCGCCACCGGCACAAAGGGCGCGGCCACCAGCAGTATGGTTTCAAGTATATAGTACAGATCGGTCATGGTACAGGTACCTCTTTGCCGTCCTGGTAACAGGCTTTTTTACCGGCCACATAGCCGGGCGTGGTGGCTTCCTGGTTGCCCAGCAGCGCGGTAACTCCGGGCAGGCGGCCGGGCACCAGGCCGAAAGTGCGGTAGCCGCAGACTATGGCGCCTTTAACGCCCATGCTGGTTTCCTGCGCCAGGTCCGCGTTCCACCCTTTCTCCCACTGTTCCTTGGCCTGGGCTGCGGGGACGCCGTCGGCCCTGTCCTGGAAATAGGGCAGGCTGAAATAGAGCAGTCGCCGCGCCACCATGGAGATGCCGACCGCGGGGTTGAGCGTGGCCCCGCCTATGGAGGCCGTGTTGCAGCCCGCGAACTGGATCACCCCGCCCTTGGCCATTTTTCCTTTAAGCAGTTCGGCCGCCGAGCCTGAGTCGTAGGAGCCCTCTCCCACCATCTGCATGCCAGGCGAGCCGTGGCCGTAGAAAGTGATCTTTTTCACTGAACCGGGCGGCAGTTTCTTGATGGCCGCGTCGGCGTCGGCGGTCTTGCGGAAGGTCTTTGTGCCTTCAGTCGTCTCCAGGGTGACCCCGTAGGCGTCGGAGGTAAGCGCGGTGGACTTGGCCTTATTGGCCTCGTCCAGGGCGGCCGGGGGGATATATTTCACGGTCTTGGCGGCCGTGGCGTTGGGCGCGGCCGACCCGGGCAGCTTGCCCCCGGCTTTCAGCGCGCCGGCGGACAGTTCCACCGCCGCATCACCAGAAGCCTTTGAACCGGTGTATAAATTGGAGAGTTTCCCGGCGTCCATTTTCGAGGCGGCGCCGGCGGCGAATTTATCCAGCTTGGCCGTAGACTGGCTGCCCGGGCCTTTGGCCTTTATTCCCGCCTTCTGCTTCTGCGCCAGGTCGGCGGCGAATTTCATGGAGCGCAGCTGGGTTATGGCTTCGGGCGTGAGGTAAGGAGCCAGCGCCTGGGCGTCGCTGTCTTTAATGCCTTCCGCGGCGGCCTTGTCCAGCATGGAGCGCACCACCGTGGCTTTGTGCGCCAGTTCATGGCCCTCGGCGCTGCCTACCCAGAGGTAGACGGCTTTGAGTTCCCTGTTGTTGAGGGCGTCCGCGTAATAGCGGGCCTGCTGCGCGTCCCACTTGCGGCTGGCGGCGGCGTAATCTTTGCGCACGGCGGCCTGCCGCTCCAGCGCCGCTTCTTTTACGGTCTTAAGGGCGTTATCCTGTTCTTCAGCCGGCAGCTTGTCCCAGGCCTCTTCGTCATAATGGCCTTTCTCCTGGAAAAACTTGAACTCGGGCCGGTCTTCGTCCCAAGGGACGGCCGCTGCGGCGCTGACCGCGCCTGCCGCCGCCATGAACAGCGTTAAGAATATCTTTATGGTTCTCATATTATATAGCCCGGAGCGGACAGCGTCCTGGGGCGTATTATAGTCTACAACATGGTATTTGATTGTCAAGGCTTTGCCTGTGCCAAGGCGGCCGGGGGTAACTTTAACCGGGGGTTTCGGGTTTCTGCACCGCGGCGTAGATGGCTCTTACGCAGTCCGCGTAAGGTTTGCGTTTTTCGGGGGTGAAATCCCGGTAGATCAGCTCCACGGCGCGGCCCGCGCCGAACATGGCGTGGTCTATGGGAAAAAGGTGCTCCATTCCCGGCGGCAGGAATTCTTTTTTAATTTCCATCCGCAGCCCCCAGCCGGCCAGCAGCGTAAGGCAGTACACCCATTTCTGTGTGGCCTGGTTGAAGATCTTGAGCACGGGTCCCGGGGTTTTGGCGGTGTTGGGCTTCATCTCCCAGGTCTGCCCGGGCAGGTCGCCGGCGGCGGCCATCAATTCGGCCCAGAATTCCCGGAAGGTCCCCGCGGACTTGGGGTAGCGCACCTCTATGTGGCGTACGAATTTTTCGAACTCCTCGCGTATCAGGGCGGGGTCCGCTTTCATGGTCTTGGCTTTGGCGCGGTTCTCCTCTTCTGCCTTCAGGCGGGTGATCAGGTCCAGCAGGGAGGCGGTCTCGGCTTCGCTGGCGGGGGCCAGGTACTGGGCGCGGAAGGTCATGCGGTCGCCGGCCGGCGGCTGCACCGTTATGTTCTCTCCCGCCACTTTGACGACCACGCCGAGGGCCTTGTTTATGGTGTTGCGCACCGGCGCGTAAATTTCGAAAGGTTTAATTTCCATGTCAGTGTCCCCTGATAGGTCAATAATACAATTTTCAAAATGCCTGCTGCTGTCTTTTCCGCTTCAGGCCCGGCTTTTTCTCCGTGCCAGGCCTATTTTGTATATTAGTTCGTATGAATAGAAAATATTTACTGGCGGCGGGCCTTCTGCTGGCGGCCGGGCCGGCTTACTGCGCGGAGCCGGCGCCCGGCGCTTTTGTGACCGGCCAAAACCGGCCCCTGCTGGACGAATTTGAAAGCCGCCGGCGCGCCCTTTTCAGCGACAGGGAGGAGCTTGCCGCGGTAATGGCCAAAGCCGCGGAGTTCCTCCGGACCCTGCCAGCCTCCGGGCCGGCGGAGGCGGTCGGCAACGTGCTGGTTTTCATGAACAGCGCGCTAAGATACGCCCCGGACCAGCCCATAGAGCGCGGGCCGCACGAATGGACGGCGGCCCAGGCGCTGGGCTACGGCACTTTCAACGGCTGCGTGGAGGCAGAGCGGGTGTTCTTCCGCCTGTTCAGAACCGCCTATCCCGGCTTCAAGGCCCGGGCCATAGGTTCTTTCAACGCCTCCGCTCCCTCCAGCGGGCACGCGCTGGTAGAGGTGGAGAACGCGGACGGTTCCGCTTTTCTCGTGGATACGGCCTCTTTCGGGAAACTGCCCAGGAGTCTTTTGAAAGTAACGGGCTTCACAAAGCTTGCGGATACCGACCTGGCCGCTCCCATCGCTTTCGCCCCCGAACACCGCGGCGTGATAATTCAATTCGAGCAGGACAGCGATATTTTCGTGGAGAAGACGAAAGAGGGGTACCGCGCCGCCCGGTACGCTTACGGCAGGGTCTTCGACGGCAAACCGCTGGGCGAAGAGCTGTTCTCCTCGCTGGCCGCCGTTAACGCCTACCTGGCCGGTTACGGCCGGGCCGACCTTTCTTTGGGCGCGCTGCGCAAGCTGGGCATAATCCTGGATTACTCCGCCCCCGATAAAAGTTCCTTCCTGTTCGGCAAGGACAAGGCCCGGCACGTCGTTTTCGCCTGCGACTCCGGAGTTTCCGAAGACAAGGACAGCGCCGCGCTCGAGGCGAAGGCGAGGCAGGAATACGCCGCGGGCGGAAAAGTGACCACCTGCGTAAGGCGTTGAGCCGCCTTCGTCAATCCATAAGCTTGCGGGAAAGGAACACGTATTCCAGCGCGGACTTCCTGGCGGACTCCGTCAGGTTGGCCGCGCCGCTGTGTCCGCCGTCCGTATTCTCGTAGTAGTAGATCTTGTTGCCGAATTCCTTGAGCCTGGCAGCGGCTTTGCGCGCGTGCCCCGGGTGAACGCGGTCGTCCTTGGTGGACGTGAAGAAAAAGATCTCCGGGTACTTTACCCCTGCCCTGATGTTCTGGTACGGCGAGTAGGCGGCCAGCACCGGTCCCAGCTCGGGGGAGGCCGGGTCGCCGTATTCTCCCACCCATTGCGGGCCGGGCGGCAGCTTGGTGTAGCGCAGCATGTCCAGCAGCGGCGCCGCGCACAGCACCGCCCGGAACAGGTCCGGCCTTTGCGTGGCCATCACGCCTACCAGCAGGCCGCCGTTGCTGGTGCCTTTTATCCCCAGGCGCGCCGGCGAAGTTACGCCGGTCTTCACCAGGTCTTCCGCCACGGCTATGAAGTCGTCGAAAGCCGTCTGCCGTTTGCCCTGCAGCGCGGCCTTGTGCCACTCGGGGCCGAACTCGCCGCCGCCGCGGATATTGGCCACCACGTGCACGCCGCCGCGCTCCAGCCACAGCCGCCCTATCGCGGACGAATAGAGGGGGCCGAGCGGGACTTTGAACCCGCCGTAGCCGGTCAGCAGCGTCGGGTTCTTCCCGTCATGCTTCATGCCTTTCGGGTAAAGGATGAAATAAGGGATCCTGGTCCCGTCCTTGCTGACCGCCTCCCGCTGCGCGCTTTCAAGGCCGGCGGCTTCGAACTGGCGCGGGCCCTGCTTTATGGCCCTGCCGGCGTCCGCCGAATAAAAAATGGATTCGGGAACGAGGAAGCTCTGGTAGCTCAGCAGGAAATCGTCCCTGAAATTGTCCGAGGAATCCACCAAAGCCGTGCCGTTGGGCGGCAGGGGGATCTCCTGCGTTTTCCAGCCGCGGCCGGCGGGGGTCAGTTTTATCACGCGCCCTTTTACGTTGTCCTGCAGCGTAAGCAGCACGGCGTTCCTGGTGAAGGAAACGTACCTGATGGAAACGCGCGGACCCGGTTCAAAGACCAGCTCGGGGTCCGCCTGCGCGGCCGGCAGCCCGGCTTTTGACAGGCTTACGGCCACCAAAGAACTCTGCCTGAAGGTGCGGCCTGGCAGCTCCCAGCTGCTGCGCAGGGTCACGAGCAGCCTGCCTTTGAAGAGCCCCTTGACCTCCGCGTCAGGCGGCAGCGGCAGCTTTTGTGTTTTGTCGCCTGAAAGCAGGAACTGCTCGCTCTCGTAAAAAGAGGTTTTTCTGTTAACGATGCAGGCTTTGCCTTCCGGCCGGAAGTGACATCTGACGCCGGTCTCGATGTCCTCTTTTTTAGCCTCGAGCAGCACGGGCGCGGTTTGGGGGGCCGTGCCGCGCCGCCATTTGCGCACTACCCGGGGATACCCGGAGGCGGTAAGGGACTCCGGCCCGAGCGCCTCGGCCAGCAGCAGGGTGTTCTTGTCCAACCAGGCTATCCCGCTGTTGCTTTCCTCCAGGCGGAAACCGTCCGCCACGAAAGCTTTTTTTACGGTGTCTAATTCCCGCAGCACCAGCGCGTCCTTGCCGCCGCGCGACAGCCGTACAATGCAGAACCTGTTTTTAGGCGGCAGGCAGACGCCGCCCCTGAAAACCCAGTTCTCCTTTTCATCTTTTGAAAGCAGGTCCAAGTCCAGCAGGGTGTCCCAGGCTGGGTCCGTTTTCAGGTACTCGGCGAGTGGCGCCCTTCTCCAGACGCCTCTGACGTGCTGCGCGTCCTGCCATAAATTAACCACCTGGTCCCCCTGCATGTGCGCGGAGGGGATGCTGGCCGGGGAGTTGCCGGCTGCGAGGGCCTTTTCATACAGGTCTTTATAAAGGGGGTCGGCCTGCAGCTCATCCAGGGTTTCCTTATTAAGGGCCTTTACCCAGTCCAGCTGTTGCTGCCCGTCTTTCTCTTCCAGCCAGAGATAAGGGTCCGCCGCTGCCTGGTCGGCGGCCTGCGGCGGCGTCTCGGCGGCCAATAAAGGCTGCGCCGCCATAAGGATGAAGATCAGTCTTTTCATAAGATTTCTCCTGCCTGGTTTTGCCGCAATATTAATAAAGCAATTTTAATGCCAAAGGGCCAGGCGGCGGCCGCTCATCACTGCTCCGTGACGACCGGCGGCCATGATGCTGCCTGCGGCCGCGAAAAGCGGGAAAGTTCTTTTCACGCGCAACGAATGTTTTCAAATGAAAGCAAAAAAACTAAATACCTCGCGCGCCATCCCGACACTACGCTGACGCCATGGCCTGCTATGCTATTTTAACGCTTGGGAGAAAGGGGGCCTTATGAAAGGAGCCGGAGCCATACAGGACATGCCGCGGGTGGAGCGCCCGCGCGAAAAGATCATGCGCTACGGGCCGGAGAAACTGGCCGACGAGGAACTGCTGGCCGTAATACTGCGCACCGGAGCGCGCGGCAAGAACGTGCTGGACCTGGCGGGCGAGCTTTTAAAGAAGTTCGGCGGGATGGATATCGCCAAAGCCGGGTTCGGTGAACTGCGCGGCGCGCCGGGCCTCGGGCCGGTCCGCGCCTGCGAGATCCTCGCCGCGTTCGAACTGGGGCGCCGTTTCCTTAACGGCAAAAAAGCCGGCATCTACCTTAAGCCGCGCGACATCTGGGAGGAGCTGCGCGACGTGCGCGACCAGAAGAAGGAGCACTTCATCGTCTTCTACCTGGACACGCGCAACCAGGAGATAAAGCGCGACATCGTCTCCATAGGTACGCTCAACTACAACCTGGTGCACCCGCGCGAGGTGTTCGAGCCGGCGGTGAAGAACCTGGCCGCCAGCGTCATCGTGGCGCATAACCACCCGTCGGGCTGCCTGGAGCCTTCGGACGAGGACCTCTCGCTGACCAAGCGCCTGGTCCAGGCCGGCAAACTCCTGGGCATAGAGGTGCTGGACCACGTAATAGTCACGCGGGAGGCCTTCATGAGTTTCAAGCAGAAAGGGCTGATGTAGTGCCGGGCCATTAGACCTATGGACAACAGGGTCTTTGGGCGCTTACCAAAACCAGGGGCGGGGGGTATGCTATTGATGAGGAACGATATATGAAAAAAATACTTCTCATCACGACTTTAGCGGCCCTGGCCGCCCCGGTCCTTAACCTTGCCGCCGAACAGAACTGCGCCGGCGATCCTTTCGCCTGCATGGTAAACTCCGTCATGGGCAGCATGCGCGAGCTTAAAGCCGTGGAGATGCCTGAGCCGTCGGCTCCGCTTCTCCTGGCCGAAGCCGTTCCCGGGATCCCCGCCAGGACCGGGCTTGCCGCTCCGGAGTTCGATCCTGAAAGGGCCGCGCTGCTGGCGCAGGCCGCCGCCGCCGGCAACCTCGGTTATTTCGACAGGAAGTGCTATGAGTATGTTTCCTACCACATGGAGAAAGCCGGCGTGATAAGGCCGGAGCAGTGGGCGCAGCTTAAGATAGGCCCGGACCACGCGGCCGATTTCGCCGAATGGGCCGGCCTCAACAAGGAGCTGATGCTCAGCGAGCTTAAGCTTTACCGCATCCCTACCCCGGAAGACAAAATGGCCGTGCCGGTGGGCAGCATCCTGGTTTACGAAAGAGGCGTCTGCGATTTCAGCGCGAAGAGCGGCCACATAGAAGTGGTGACGCAGCCCAACTGGGCATGCTCGGACGGCTGCGAGAACCTGGACCAGGCCTGCTTCGCCGACCCCGAGACCCGCAAAGGCATTTACGTCATAGTGCCCGTGAAGTAACCTATCGTCCGTCGATAAAAGCCGGGGCCTTCCCCGGCTTTTTCGCGTCTCTGAATGATAGCTTCACTCCGTTTATTGGCCCTTAATGCCGGCTTTTTTATATCCTATACGTATTAACCGGCGTAATAAATTTCGGAGGACTAAATGAGCGATATGTATGTTTCCAAGATTGCGGTAGAACTCGGCCTTAACGGCGCCGGCGTGGCCGCGGCCATAGCCCTCTTTAAAGAGGACGCCACCATCCCTTTTATCTCCCGCTACCGCAAAGAAGCCACGGGCAACCTGGACGAAGTGGCCCTGGGCAAGATCCAGGACCGCCTGGCCCAGCTGAAAGAACTGGACGAGCGCCGCGCCGCCATCCTGAAATCGCTGGCCGAGAGGAACCTGCTGACGCCCGAACTGAAAGCCAAAGTGGAAGGAGCCGAAGTCCTCTCCAAACTGGAAGACATTTACCTGCCTTTCCGCCCCAAGCGCCGCACCCGCGCCACCATAGCCAAGGAGAAAGGCCTGGAACCGCTGGCCGACCAGGTTTACCTGCAGGGCGCCGAGGACCCCGCCGCCCTGGCCGCCGCTTTTATCAGCGAGGAGAAGGCCGTGAAGACCGCTGAGGAAGCCCTGGCCGGGGCCCGCGACATCATAGCCGAGCGCGTCAGCGAGGACGAGACCTCCCGCGCCCGCCTGCGCCAGCTTTTCTCCGCAAAGGGCGTGTTCCATTCCAAAGTACTGGAAGGCAAGCAGGAGGAGGGGGCCAAGTTCAAAGATTATTTCGACTGGAAAGAGCCGGCCGCCAAGGCCCCGTCACACAGGATCCTGGCCATGCGCCGCGGCGAGTCCGAGGGCTTCCTGACCATGCGCATAGAAGTGGAGGCCGAAGAAGCCATTGCCCTGCTGGAGCCGCTGTTCGTTAAGAACGGCGGGGCCTGCGGCAAACAGGTTAAAGAGGCCGTGACGGATTCCTACAACCGCCTGCTGGCGCTGTCCATGGAGGGCGAAGCCCGCCTGGAGACCAAGAAGCGCGCCGACGCCGACGCCATAGCCGTTTTCGCCCGCAACCTGCGCGAGATCCTCATGTCCTCCCCGCTGGGCCACAAGAACATCCTGGCGCTGGACCCGGGGTTCCGCACCGGCTGCAAGCTGGTCTGCCTGGATGCCAACGGCAAGCTGCTGCACGACGACGTGGTCTACCCGCACAACGGGGACGGCGCCGCGGCCTCCGCCGCCGCGAAAGTGAAAGAGCTGGCGGCTAAATTCAAGACCGAAGTTATCGCCATAGGCAACGGCACCGCCGGCCGCGAGACCGAGGAGTTCGCCCGCGGGCTCAAGCTGGAAGGCGTGATCATAGTGATGGTCAACGAGAGCGGCGCTTCCGTCTATTCCGCTTCCCCGGTGGCGCGCGAAGAATTCCCGGACAAGGACGTGACCGTGCGCGGTTCCGTCTCCATAGGCCGCCGCCTGATGGACCCGCTGGCCGAGCTGGTCAAGATCGACCCCAAGTCCATAGGCGTGGGGCAGTACCAGCACGACGTGGACCAGGGCGGTCTGAAGAAAAGCCTGGACGCCACCGTGGAAAGCTGCGTGAACAGCGTGGGCGTGGAAGTGAACACCGCCAGCCGCGAACTGCTTTCCTACGTTTCGGGCCTGAACGCCGCGCTGGCCAAGAACATAGTGGAATACCGCAACGCCAACGGGGCTTTCCCGTCCCGCGCGGCGCTTAAGAAAGTGCCCCGCCTGGGTCCCAAGGCTTTCGAGCAGGCCGCCGGCTTCCTGCGCCTCTCAGGCGGCAAGAATCCCCTGGACTCCAGCGCCGTGCACCCGGAGCGCTACGAGATAGTGGAAAAGATGGCCGCTGACCTGGGCTGCGAGGTCAAAGACCTGATAACCGACGCCGCCCTGCGGGCGAAAATAGATATTTCGAAATACATTTCCGAAGGGGTGGGCGAGCCCACGCTGAAGGATATAGTGGCCGAACTGGCCAAGCCCGGCCGCGATCCCCGCAAGCAGTTCGAGGCCTTCGTTTTCGGCGAGGCCCAGAAGATAGGGGACCTGAAGCCCGGCCAGAAGCTCCCCGGCATCGTCACCAACGTGGCCGCATTCGGGGCTTTCGTGGACATCGGCGTGCACCAGGACGGCCTGATCCACATCAGCGAGCTGTCCGATACTTTCGTAAAGGACGCCGCCGCGGTGCTGAAGGTGGGGCAGCGCGTGAACGTGACCGTGCTGGACGTGGACCTGCCGCGCAACCGCATAGCTCTTTCCATGAAGTCCAACCCCATGGTCGGGCCCCGCGAGTCCCGCGGCCCCCGGCAGGAACCCGCCCAGGCCGCCGCCGGCCCGCGCCCCGGTTTCAACCGGGACCGCCGCCCCGACAACCGCCCCCGCCGCGACGAAGCCCCGGCCGGCTCCATGGCCGAAGCCCTCAAAGCCTTCATGGACAAACGCCGCAGCTAAAAGTCTATCGAGGTCTCGCCTCCTATCGAGGCTTCGCCTCGATAAAGAAAAACCCCGGGGGAGCCCGGGGTTTTTAATTGGGGGGGGCGGGATCAATCCGGTTATGGTTTGTTCAGGAGGGCGTCTATGCGCTTAAGGCCTTTGCGGGCTTCTATGTTGTTGGGGTCCAGCCTGGCGGCGGCTTCCCATTCCTCGCGGGCTTTTTCGTAATCTTCTTCTTTGAAATATTTCAGGCCTTCCAGGTAGCGCTCTTTGGCGGCTTCGGCGTCCTCCTCCGGTACCGCTTTAGCCGCGGTCACTGCGCCTGCCGGGGCGCCGCCGATGTCTTTCAGCTCTACCGGGGCCGGGTCTTTATCGCTGAGTTTGCCGGTTACCGCGTTGAACAGCCTGCTGCCCGCGGCCGGCAGCATTACCAATATCCCTATGGCCGCTATCCAAAGCAAAACCTTTCCGAGTGTTTTCATGTTTATAGCCCCTTTAACCTGTGAATAAATTATAAAGCCCGGATATTTCGTATTTATTTCGCGCCTGGGCCCCGCTAGGGGGGGCCACTTGGGCCCAGGGGCCTAGGCCCTTAGACACTTACGGTTTTTGCCTGCGGCTGTTAGACTATGAATATGACCAAGGCAAATATGAAAAAGATCATCCTTGCGGTAATAGCGGCGGGCGGGCTCTCCACGGCGGTTTTCGCCGGAGACTTCAATCTCAATTCTCTCAGCGCCTCGGACCTGAAGGCTTCGCAGGATAACCTGCAGGCCGTTCCCGTCCCGGTGCGGCCCGAGCTGCTCGGCATGGACAAGTCCCCCAATCTGCCCTCCCCGGTGCTGGACCTGACCATAAAGCTCCCTTTCAGCTCCCTTAGCTCCCGCCTCAAGGAACTGCCCGGCATAAAGATGCGGCCCATCAACCCCGGCGCCCCCATCCTCTTCAAGCAGGGCGAAAACATCGCCTTCAGCAACGTGGCCGTGGACTATAACGGCATAGAGGTGGAGCCCACCCTGCTCATCAGGCCCGCTTTCGAAGGCGAGAACAAGCTCTCCATAAAGGTGGTAAAGGTAGAGGCCGACATAGCCTTCGGCCCCAACAAGGCCCTGCCCCAGCAGCTGGACAAGGACGGCCTGATGGAAATGGTGATGACAAACCTCACCACCGGCATGCTGGAGAGCATGGACGCGGCTTTCGCCAAGAACAAAGTGCCGCTGAAGGCCAAGGACGTGCTGACCTTCTCCTACGACCGCCGCAGCTGGACCCTGCGCGCCTCGGTCAATCCCAATTTCATCGCCCCGCTGATGCCCAACCTGATCACCAACATCAGCCTGCGCAACTTCACCTTCGACGCCGAGGGTTTCGCCCTCAGCGTGAAGAGCGGCTCGGCCAGCGCGGCCCAGCTGCCCGGCTACAACCTGGCCGTTTCGGACGGCCTGCTGGACAACTTCATCTTCCAGTTCACCAAGCAGGGCGATTTCGAGTTCCACCCCCAGGGCCACGAGGGCGGGCTTAAGTTCCGCGCCGACGGCCGCCTGGAAGTGGCCGGCAAGATCTACGCCCGCGACGTGTTCGGCAAGCCCAACGTCTACTTCAAGGCTGTCATCCTCCCCGAGCTCACCGCCGCCAACACTATCAAGGTCCGTGTGGAGCGCGTGGAAGTGGACAAAGCCTACGGTATAGGCATCCCCGGCTTCATCAACAACTGGATACAGGGCAAGGTCATCCGCTCCATTACCGACACCCTGACCACCAACGCCGAGCTGGCCAAGGTGATGACCGCCACCAAGCTGGACGATAAGACCGTGAGCATCGTCCTGAAGAACAGCGCTTTCATGCCCTCCTTCGCCAAGGGCGCCGTGATACAGAAGCTCAAGATAAACAACGGGATGATGTACCTGGGCTTCGAGCTGTGATCGCGGTACAAAGGAGAAAATTTATGAAAAAACTCACTCTTAACCTGATAGCCCTGGTCCTGCTGGCCGGCAACGCGGCGGCCTTCGACCTGGCGGGCATGGGCGCCGACGACATCCGCGCGGCGCAGACGGATTTCCGGGCGCCGGCCCCGCAGGCCCAGCGCGTCGACGACCTCATCGGCATCGACATGAACATCCGCATCCCCTACGCCACTATCAAGAACGGCGTGGAAAAAGTGGCCGCTTCCGACAGACGCCTGACCATCATGGACAAGAACGCTCCCGTGGCCTTCAAGTACGGCGAGTTCCTGCGCGTCAGCAATATCAAGATCGACCAGGGCGGCATCATAGTGATCCCCACGCTGACCCTGAAGCCCTCCTTCGCGGGCACCGATAAACTGGCCATCCGCGTACAGCGCATACAGCTGCACGCCTCCATGGAGCCCTCCCTGAAAGCCGCCCCCATGCCGGCCATCAACGAAGAAGAGATCATGGTGCAGGTGATGGACGTGCTGATAAAGGGCACCTACTCCGCTGTGGGCGATTTTCTGAAGAAGAAGCAGATCCCGATGAAGGCCGAGGACGTCATCAAACTGCGCTACGACAAGGCGGCCTGGACCCTGCACGCGCAGATCTCCTCCAAGGTGATGAACCACTTCATCCCCGGCGGCCTGGTGGGCGAGCTGCACCTGACCGGCTTCAGCTTCAACGAGAAGGGCCTGGTGCTGAACATACAGACCCCGCAGTAAACTGCCCTATAAAAAAAGCCCCGCTCAAGAGAGCGGGGCTTTTTTTTGTCCGTAAAGGCCTACTTCGCCGGTTGCGCCGGGAAATAGTAATAATGCGTCAGCCCTAATTCCTGCCACCCCAGCTTGCGCAGCAGCGGGGCGTTGGTCTCTTCCCTGACCTGCGAGAGCAGCACGGGGATGCTGCGCTCTTTCAGCAGCTCGGCGAAACGCGCCAGGATGGCGGTAAAAACGCCGCGTTTCCTGAAATCCTTCCTGACGCCGAAAGCGCCTATATAGCCGGCCGAGACCCCGTCGGCGTTTATTACCCGCAGGCGCCCGAAACCCGCCGCTTGGCCGTTAAGCCGGACGAGAAAATGGATCAAATCAGGGTTCGGATTTTTAAGCGCTTCCCTGCTCAGCAAATTCAGGGCGTTCGCCATCCGCCGTTCGGAGGCTTCGTAAGATTCAGAGGCCGCCAGGATGAACTCTTCGAGATTGGCCGCGGAAAGCTCCTCTGTCGTGATGCCGCCAGGGGCGGGCTTTATGTCAGCGCAGGAAACGGCGAAGCCGCGGGCATGCGTTATCTCCACGGGGCCCTCTGCCTGCAGCAGTTCGGCCAGGTTTTCCGGACGGCTGTCGGGTTTGACCGCCCAGCGGAAAGGCAGGCCGAGCTTACTGAAGCTGGCTATTACCTCCTTTATCCGGGCGCTCGCCTGCTCTTTGCTGAAATTTGTCCTTAAAACCGTGTTGTGGGATTCGGTCGGCAGGCCGGGGTTTATTACCTGGAATATTTCAGGCGTATCTATAGTGGTCTGCTGCGGCTGCTGTTTCGCCAGCAGGATATCGTATTTGGCCATGCAGTTGGCGGCTAGGTCGAGTTCATTTTTATTCATGGGTCTATGATATGAATAATTCAGCGGTTGAACAAATGCGGCGCGGCATTTCCTATAATTTAAGGACGTTTTAAGAACAGGAGGGACCATGCTTTTTGACAGGATGAACGCGGAGATGGTGAAAGCGATGATAGAGGCCATTCCGGCCGAGCTGACGGTGATAGATGCCAAAGACGAGGTGGTCGGCTGGAACAAGCATGAGACCCGCCTGTTCAGGCGCCCCATGACCGCCATCGGCATGAACTTCCGCCAGTGCCACCCCGAGAAGAGCCTGGCCATGGTGGAGCGCCTTATCGGCGAAATGAAGGCCGGCACCAGGGATAAAGCCTCCTTCTGGATAGACATGGAAGTGGTGAAGGGCGAGCCCAAGCACAAGATGCTTATAGAATTCTTCGCTCTGCGCGACGAGCAGAAGAACTACCTGGGCTGCATGGAGTTTACCCAGGACGTGCAGGAGATACGGGAGCTGCAGGGGCAGAAGCGCCTGATGGATTAGCGGTCCGCGCGTCTAAAATAAAAAAAGCCGGGCAGGGGCCCGGCTTTTTCACGCCTCGCGGCTATTTCGGCTTATAAAGCCCGGGCCAGATGGGGGAAAGGGAGCGGATGAACGCGTCCGTTATGCCCGACATGGCCGAAGAGACGTCGAACCCTTCATAGGTCATGGACGCCGACCACATGATGGAGCCGGTCTGCACGTCCACCATGCGCGACAGCAGCGAAACGTTGGCGGTGGTGCTGAGCAGCTGTGAATTCGGCATGCCCATCACCGAGCCTTCCGAGTAAACCGTGCCGCCGCCTACCTGCGTTACGCTGGTGATCAGCGGGTCTTTCGACTGGCTGACTATGTAGGAGCTTTGCGGCGTGCTCTCCGCCACCGTGCCCACAAAAAGCGCGTCCACTCCCAGAAGTTTCCCCAGCTGTTTGGCCGTGGCCGGGTCGAAAGAACCCGAGTTGGAGAGGGACTGCTCCCGCATCACGGCGTCCAGGCGCTGACGCTCTATCACGTCGGCGCCGTGCTCGAGCAGGCTTTGCGTCATCAGGTCCGCGGCCAGGTCGCCTTTGGGGCCGTTGAAGGGCAGCACCGCCACGCGCTTGACCCCTGAGAAATCAGCGCGCGGGTTGAACGCCACTTTGGGGGTGACGCAGGCGGACAGCAGCAGGAGGGCCGGCAGGAAAAAATATTTATTCATGTTCAGCGGGCCGTCAGGTTGTTAAGATGCTTCAAAGCCGTTTCCCGCAGGCGCGGCTCGGCGGCGCTCGCCAGGCAGGCTTTCCAGGCCGCTACAGCCTTGTCTTTGAGTTCTTTCTTCTCGTAGATCAGTCCCAGCATGTAATGGGCTATGGCTTTTTTGGGGTCCAGCGCCGCGGCGCTTTCGAAAGCCTTCTGCGCTTCGTCAGCCTTGCCGAGCCGGGTGTAGGTGAACCCCAGCTTCACTTGCAGGTCCACGTCCGCGGGCTTCAGCCTGACGGCCTCTTCGAGCGAAGCCGCCGTGCGGGTAAGTTCCTCCGGGGTCTGCAGCCTGATGTCTTTATCGGCGACGGGGGGCGGGGTGTTCTGCGCCCTGACCGGGGCGGCGAAGGCCGCTAAAAGCAGTATCAGGAAATATCTCATGATTTACCTCTCCGCTATAAGCATATAAAATAAAAGGGTCTAAATTGAGAGCCCCCGCAGTTGCGGGGGCTGTCATCCGGCGCGGAGGCCGGAACTTCGGGGACGGAAGGCCCGAGAACGCACAGGGGCCGTACCGCCCGCCCGGAGAACGCGCCGCCACAGGCGGGACCGCGAACCGGGCGCCCGGAAACCGCCCCGCCAAAAGCGGGCCGCGGACCGGGAGAGCGCCGGGGCCGGGCAACTCACCGGGACCCACACCAACCGAACTGCAACTGCGGCGCACCGAAAAGAACAGGACTACCTTAGTAGTCTAACAGGCGTTCCTTGACTTGTCAAGGCCCAATCTGAAATCAGAGGTAGTTTTGGCCGGCAGGCGGGATTTTGTAATATTTACGCATGAAATTTATTTTCTCGCACAATAATCTGAACGTCCTGGACCTGGAAAAAAGCCTGGCTTTCTATAAGGAAGCCCTGGGCCTCGCCGAAACCCGCCGCAAGAACGCGGCCGACGGCAGCTTTGTCCTGGTTTTCCTGGGCGACGGTGTTACGCCGCACGGCCTGGAGCTGACCTGGCTGCGCGGCAGGAAGGAAAAATACGACCTTGGGGATAACGAGATCCACCTGGCTTTTACCGTCGCCGACTTCAAGGCGGCGCATGAGCTGCATAAAAAAATGGGCTGCATCTGCTATGAGAACGAGGCGATGGGCATCTATTTCATAGAGGACCCTGACGGTTACTGGCTGGAAATCCTGCCGGAGAAACGCTGATGCGCTGTCCTAAATGCGGAGCGGAGATAGAGGGCGGGAAAGCCTACTGTTCCAACCCGGCCTGCGGGGCCGTGCCCGGTCAGGCCAAACCGGCCTCCAGGTACGTGGTGGTCAAGAACCTGAGCTTTAACCTGTCGTTCGATTTTGTGAAGCTGGCGCGCCTGGGCGCGCTGCTGATAGCGATACTCGCGGCCGCTTACCTTTATTTTTTCGCCAAACGCTGATCGCTGACCGCCAGCTCGTCCAGGACGGCCTTCATGCCGTCCTGGAAAGCCGCCATATATTCGTAGTTAAGCGTCTCCGGCAGGTCTGAAGGCTTGTGGTAATGGGGCGTCCGGTAAAACGAGGTGTCGGTGAACATCACCGCCGGGTAACCGGCCCGCCAGAAGCTGCGGTGGTCGGAATAGTCCGCGCCCGGCACGAAAGCAGGCAGCACAGCCGTGCGCAGCGGCAGGGTGGAGGCACCCCTGAAAGCTTTGCCGGCCTGCGCGGCCAGGGCCCGCGATCTCAAGTCGGAGATCTGCGCCATGAAGTTGCCCCTGCTGGGGAAGAAAGGCCCGATGAAAGGCGGGTAGCGCTGAGAGATGCGTTTTTCGGTGAAATAACCGATCATTTCCAGCACCAGCGCCGCCTTTATGTCGTCGCCGCGTTTCGCCGCGGCCGAGGCGTAGACCGCGCTGCCCATCCCTTCGTTCTTGAAGAAAGGCGGCTCCTCGTTCACGAAAGCCACGAACGTGACCGTGCGCGCGAAGCCGCGTTTTGCGGCGTATTCGGCCAGGTCCAGCAGGCCGGCCACGCCGCTGGCGTTGTCGTCGGCGCCCGGGTTATTAAAGGTGTCGTAATGCGCGCCCACCAGTATTATTTCTCCCGGGGCCGACCGCCCGGGCTTGGAGGCTATGATGTTCTTGACCTTCACGCCCGCCGAGTAATATTCCTGGAATTCCACTTTGTAGCCAGCGGCGCGCAGGCGCAGGGTTATATAATCCTCCGCCAGGCGCAGCCGGGCCTTATTGTTGTTGAAAAGGTCCCTGGGGCCTATCTCCTCCGCCAGGACCGTCACGGTCTTTTTAAGTTTGGCGGCGTCGGTGAGCCCGGCTTTGCGGCCGGAGTAGGCCGGCGCCAGAAAATACCAGCCGACGGTGCTGAGCTTCAGCGAGAGCGCGGCCGCCAGCGTGAAAGCCAGCAGGTGGATGACGGTCTTTTTTGAGATCATTCGGGAATACTACCATAAATGCGCGGAGTGACAAAAAACCCGGCCCGGGGCCGGCAAAATCAATATATAGTAAAATAGGGTATGGCTATATCAAAAGTGATGGAATACGAACACGCGGTGACGCCCGAAGAGATAGACGGGCTGGGCCATGTGAACAACCAGGTCTACCTGGACTGGCTGATGGCGGCCGCCACCAGGCATTCCGCCGCGGTTGGCTGGGCTATTGAGCGCCTCATCGCCATGGGCGAGGGCTGGGTGGTGCGCCGGCACGAGATAGATTACCTGCTGCCGGTATTGCCCGGCGAGACGGTGCGGATGCGCACCTGGGTGGAGACGGCCGAGCGCGCCTCCTCCGAGCGCCATTACGAGATTTTCAGGAAATCGGACGGCAAGCTGGTCTGCCAGGGCCGCACGATGTGGGTGTGGATAAACTACAAGACCGGCCGCCCCAGCCGGATCCCGCAGCAGCTGATAAAAGATTTTACCGACTGGACGCCGCCGGCCGCTTAAGCCGCGGCTTTTTCGGCCCGCACCTGTTCCACCGTTATCATTATTTTCGCGCAGGCTTCCGCGTCCGAGAGGGCGTTGTGGTGCTTTAGCGGTATGCTGAGGTGGTGGCAGACGTGGGAAAGCGTGGCGGGCTTCATGCCGAGCTCTGTCTTTGAAAGCTTTACCGTGCAGACGAAGGGCTGCGCGGGGGCTTCCAGGCCGGCGGCCGCGCAGCAGGCGTAAAGCACGCCCTTGTCGAAAGGCGCGTTGTGCGCGGTGATGAAGTCTATCCCGTCGAAAAACTCCTTTAATTCCGGCCACACTTCTCCGAAAACCGGCTCGTTCTCCACGTCTTCCCAGGTTATCCCGTGGATGTCGGTGAACCGCATGTCCTGGCGCGGCGGCCGTATCAGGCGGTAGGCGGTCTTTGTCAGGCGGCCGTTCTCCACGCGCGCCAAACCCACGGCGCAGGCGGAGTCGCGCCCGTAGTCGGCTGTCTCGAAGTCTATGGCGGTGAATTTTGACATTGGCGCGGGGGAGCGGGCAGTTACTCTAAAAGGCTTTCCAGCAGCCCTTCGTAGTAGCTGAAGTATTCCGTGACTTTCTTCACGTAATACCGGGTTTCCTTGAACGGGGGCACGCCGTCGTACTTCCTGACGTTGCCCTGCCCGGCGTTGTAAGCCGCTATGGCCATCTGCGAGGTCCTGGTCTTCATTTCCTCGGCCGAGATATCAGCGGGCGCCGCTTCGGAGAATTTCTCCCACAAAAATTTCAGGTATTTCACCCCGTATTTTATGTTGACCGCCGGCTTGGTCAGCTGGCTGGTATCCTTGAGCCCCAGCCACCTGGCGGTGTCCGGCATCAGCTGCATAAGGCCTACCGCGCCCACGGCGCTGCGCGCCTTCGGGTCGAAAGAAGATTCTTTCTGGATGACGGCCAGCACCAGCGCCAGGTCCAGGCCCTGGGCCGCCGCTTCGGCCCTGGCTTCTTTAAGATAGGGGATGTCTTCGGCCTCCTGCCCGGCTTTGGCTTTCTCAAGATAAGGGCTGTTTTCTTCTTCGGCCTTCCTGCCGGCGGATTTGAGGCGGCCGTCTACGGGATTGAATAGCTTGGCGCCGGGGGCATGCTCCGCGGGCGGCCTTACCAGGAAATCTATATACTGGCCGGCTGCCTGGCTCTCGTCCGCGGCCGCCGCCGAGGCTGGCTCCGGTATTTGGGTGTCGCCCGCGCCCGGGGACTGGGAAAGCTGTGAGAAAGACTGGGCGAACGCCTTTGAGGGCGCCGCCAGGAGCAATACGGGAAGCAGCAGCAAAAGTCTTTTCATAGCGATCTTGTTTATAGTCTAGTTGACATGTCAAGGGTTGTCAAGGGCATCGGCTGCGCGCAATAAAAAAACCCGGGGAGGAGGCTCCCCGGGTTTCAGGCCTGCGCGGCGCTTATTTGTCGTCTTTGAGGATGTCGGTTTTCTGCACGCCGGCGGTCTTGGTTTCGGCTATGGAGAATTTGGGGCTGACCTTCACTACTTTGGCCGTGCCGATCTTCTCGTCCTCGGCGCCCAGGGACTCCCCGGTGTCGGGGTCTACCATGTCCTCGCCTATGCGGTAGATGCCGTAGACATGGCCTGTCTTCTCGCCGTCGGAGCCGCCGGAGTTGATATAGAGCTGGTTGCCGGTTATTTTGATGATCTTGACCGAGCCGCCGCCGGCCTCTTCGAACTTCTTGGAGAGCTCGGCCGCCACGGTGTCCACGGCTTTGCGGGCCGCCTTGCCCAGGATGGTCTCGTCGAAGCCCTCTTTGCCGAAGTCGAAGCTGGGGGCTATGCTGACGTCGCCGGAGAATTCGGCGCTGGATTTCTCGCCCTCGCCTTTGGCCGCGGCCGTGATCTGGGCCGAGGTGGTGTCTATGGCGCGCACGTCTATGACCACGCGCGCCTTGGTCTTGGAGAGCTTGGCCCCGCCGCCGAACGGCAGCACTTTTTCAAGCCCGCCCACGCCTATCTTGGAATCCTTGATGCCGAACTCCGTCACCGCGCCGGTTATGATGTACTGGGCGCCCAGCAGGCGTCCTATCTTGGCGGCGGTCTGGGCCGTTATCGCCCCGGAGGCGCCCAGCTTCTGCTCTTCCATAACGGCTTCCAGCTTGTTGCGCTCTATCAAAGTGTATTTTTTTGTTTCGGAGAGGGCCGTCACCATCATTTCGGCCACCCCCGTGCCTATGTTCTGCCAGTTCCCGTGGTGGTTGGATTTATCCTCCAGGTCCAGCACGCAGACGATCTTTTTGCCGGCGCCCCAGCCGTTTACGGTCCCGGCGAGCAGCAGCGCGGCGGAAATAAGCTTTATATTGATTTTCATGTATCCTCCTCCCCGATGCCTAAATAATAGCAAAAAGCGCGCGGGCTTTTAACCCGCCCCGTTTTGCTAAAATATAGGCGCAGCCCGGTCTTAAGGAGGCCTTATGTTCAGAATGGGTAAAAGAATTTTCCTCTTCCTCGCGGTAAATATCCTCATCCTGGCGACCTTGTCCATTACCATGCGCATCCTGGGCGTGGGCGCCTATTTCGGCGCGCGCGGCATAGATTACCAGAACCTCATGCTGTTCTGCCTGGTGTGGGGCATGGGCGGCGCTTTTATCTCCCTGGGGCTGTCCCGCGTGATGGCCAAGTGGATGATGGGCGTGGTGGTGATAGACCCGGACACGCGCGACCCCGGCTTGGGCGAACTGGTGCGCACCGTGCATAAACTGGCCCGGGCCGCCAACCTGCCTGCGATGCCCGAGGTCGGCTATTATCCCAGCCCCGAGGTCAACGCTTTCGCCACCGGGCCCACCAAAAGCCGCGCGCTGGTGGCCGTTTCCGCCGGCCTGCTGGAGCGCATGGACCGCGCCGAGTTGGAAGGCGTGCTGGCCCACGAAATAGCCCACGTGGCCAACGGCGACATGGTCACCATGACGCTGATACAGGGCATCATAAACGCTTTTGTCATGTTCCTGGCCCGCGTGATAGCTTTCTTCATCGCCAACCGGGGCAGGGATTCCGAGAGCAGCTCCGGCCCCAGCTACCTGGTCATTTTCCTGCTGGAGATGGCGCTGAGCGTGCTGGGGATGATAGTGGTGTCCGCTTTCTCGCGCCGCCGCGAATACCGCGCCGACGAGGGCGGCGCGCAGCTGGCCGGCCGCACCAATATGATAAAGGCGCTGGAAGCCCTGCAGAGCACGGTGGCTTACGCGGACCTCACCAATAAAGAGGCTCTGGCCACGCTGAAGATCTCCGGCAAGCCCAAAGGTTTCTTCTCGCTGTTCGCCACGCACCCGCCGCTGGAAGAGCGCATCGCCAGGCTTAAAGCCGCGGTTTAAAAGCCCCGCCTTTATTAAGAACGCCTCCTGTAACTAACAGGAGGTGTTTTTTTTGGCGTTTATTTGGGATAATTGCCGTATATGGGGAAGACGGGGTTAAAACTTTGAAAAAGATCCGGATCGCCAAAGGCGGCTTGAAAAGAGATAAGGCCGCGCGCGACCTTGACGAGGCCCGCGAGCGCTACCGGCGCCTGGTCGAGGGCCTGCGCGGCGAGTATTTTTTCTACCAGCACGGCCTGGACGGGGTCTTTACCTACATAAGCCCTTCCATAAAAGACGTGCTGGGCTACAGCCAGCGCCAGTTCCTCAAGCATTACCTGCGTTATGTGACGGATAATCCGCTGAACAAGACCGTCGTAAAGCATACCAGCCAGAGCATAAAGGGCCGGCAGCAGCCGGCCTACCAGGTAGAGCTGCGTCACGCCGACGGCGGCAGGCGGACCATAGAGGTGCTGGAGGTGCCTTTACGCGACGAGCGCGGCCGGGTAATTTCCGTGGAGGGCATAGCCCACGACATCACCGCCAAGCTCAAGCAGCAGTCCGAGCTTGAGGTTTACCGCGCCGGCCTCGAGCGGCTGGTGGAGGAGCGCACGGCCGAGCTGAAGGCCATCTTCGACAGGACGCCGGTGCTGATAGTGCTGCTGGACAAAGACCTGAAAGTTATACGCACCAACGCCGCGTCCCACCCGGGCCGGCTGATAGGCGACGTGCTGCGCTGCGTGAACGCGAAAGGCGGCCGCTGCGGCCGCGGTAAATTCTGCGGCAGCTGCTCCGTGCGCCGGGCCATTTCCGGCACCATGCGCGGCGGCAGGCCGGTCCTGCGACGGCCGGCGGAGCTGAATAACAGCGCCGGGGGCCGCACTTATTTCCTGCTTTCCACCGCCATCCTGAAAGCCGGGGGCCAAAGGCAGCTGCTGCTCTGCCTGGACGACATAACCCCGCAGAAGACCGCGGAGGAGTCCCTGCGCAAATCCGAGGAATTCCGCAGGCTCATACTGGGCTCGGTCGGCGACGGGATAATCGGCGTGGACGGCCGCGGCAGGATCCTTTTTATGAACGAAGCGGCGGAGGGCATGCTGGGCTGGGAACTGCGGGAGCTGGAAGGTAAGAACCTGCACTCGCTTATCCATTACAAGCGCCCCGACGGCAGCCCTTATCCCCTGGCCGACTGCCCCATGTACGGCGCCTATACCGAGAAAAAAGAAAGCGTAGTTCAGGACGAAATGCTGTGGCGCCGCGACGGCACCGGCTTTTACGTGCGCTATTCCGCCCGGCCCATGTACGCCAGGGGCGAGGTTTCCGGCGCGGTGATAACTTTCAGCGACATGACCGAGCGCCGCCGCATAGAGAACGAACTGCGCGCCACCAAGGAGCGGCTGCAGACGCAGAACGCCGCGCTGGCCGAGCTGGGCCGCGGGCGGGGCGCCGCGGCGGCCGACGTGAACGGGGCTTTCCGCGAGGCCGCGGAGACGGCGGCTTCCGCGCTGGGCGCCGACAGGGTGGGGGTCTGGCTGTTCAACGAGGACCACAGCGCCCTGGCCTGCACCGCCGCGTACGAGCGGGCTTCCCGCGCCCATTCCTCCGGCGCCGCGCTGGAGGCTTCCGCCTACCCGTCTTTCTTCCGGCTGCTGGACCGGGAGCGCGTGCTGGTAATAGACGACGCGCGCGCCGACTTCCGCGTGCGCGAACTGCGCGAGGGCTATATAAAGCCGAAAAACGTAGCCTCGATGCTGTGCGTCGCCATTTCCAACGGGCAGAAGATCGCCGGAGTGATCTCCGCCGAACGCTTCGGCAGGGCCGCGCCCTGGGGCCCGGACGAGCAGAACCTGCTGGGGGCGGTGGCCGATTTCGCGGCGCTGGCTATTTCGGCGTCCGAGCGCGAAAAGCTGGCCGGCATGAAGGACTTTTTGACCCACACCATCGTGCACGACCTGAAGAACCCGCTGTCCTCGATAATACTCGCCGGGCAGCTGCTCAGCGAAAGCCTCAAAGGCAGGCTGTCGGGGGAGCAGCGCGAAAGCTTCGCCATCCTTAACACCCTGGCCGAAGAGATGAACCGCATGGTGTCCAATATCCTGGACATAAACCGCCTGGAGGACGGCAAGGTGCCGTTAAGGTCGGGTTTCTTCCGCCACGACAAACTCCTGCGCGAGGCCGCCGGCGCGCTTAAGATGGCCGGCGCGCACGAGGGCAAACGGATAAGGGTGCGGGCGCCGGCCCTGCCGGCGGAGGTTTACGGCGACCGGGAGCTGCTGCGCCGCGTGCTGGAGAACCTGCTGGTGAACGCGCTGAAGTTCGCCCCGCCCAGGACCGCTATCGAGATCGGCGCGGAACAGGGACCCGGCGGGAAAAGCATGGAGTTCTTCGTGAAGAACCGGGGCCCCGCCATACCGGAAGAGTACCACGCGAGGATCTTCGAGAAATTCGTGCAGATAGAGGACCCGGCGCCCAGGAAATGGGCGGGCAAAGGCCTGGGGCTCGCCTTCTGCAAGCTGGCGGTAGAGGCCCACGGTGGGCGCATCTGGGTGGAATCGGGGCCCGGGCCCGGCAGCGTTTTCCGCTTCTCGGTGCCGCTCGGGGGAGCCAAGCCTAAGTAGTATAATTTCCGGGGGAGCTTAAAAGGAAAATTATGTGCGGCAGATATTCACAGACACTTGAACTGGCCGAGGCGGTCAAACGTTTCGGCGTAAAGCCGCCGCCTTTCAACTGCAAGCCCAGCTACAATATCGCCCCCGGCGCGCAGGCGCCCGTGGTCTGTCACGGCGGGCTGAAGCTGATGAAGTGGGGCTTTATCCCCGCCTGGTCCTACGGGGCCGCCGGCCCGGGGGCCTCCACGCCGCTTTTTTCGGCCGGAAATACCCTGGAGCAGAAGTTTTCGGAGGAGACGCGGCCGGTTCCCGCGGCGCCCCAGGAAAGGGAAGGTTTTATAAACGCGCGGGCCGAGGGCATCGCTTCGCGCCCGGCTTTCCGGGCCGCTTTCTACCGCACCCGCTGCCTTATCCCGGCCGACGGCTTCTACGAATGGCAGAGCTCCGCCGGGACCAAGGTCCCCTACCGCTTCGAGCTCAGGGATAAAGCCCTGTTCGGGATGGCCGGAGTTTACGAGGAGAAGACCGGAACTTACGCGATAATCACCGCCGCCGCCAGCGCGCTGGTGCGCACGGTGCATAACCGCATGCCGGTGATCCTGGAGAAGCGCCATGAAGCGCTCTGGCTGGACCCGAAGTTCAAAGACAGCGAAACCCTGCTGCCGCTGCTGCGCGCCTACGATTCCGCCCTCATGCACGGCTACCGGGTTTCCGACGTGGTCAACGACCCCGCGCACGATTCCCCGGACTGCCTCAAGCCGTTCTGATCTTCCTGAATCCCGTCAAAGCGTCCGCGCCGGGCGCTGCTCGTCGAGCAGCGCGTAGACGGTCACGGGCTTTTCCCAGCCGCGCACCGGGTGGTCGCCCAGTTCCTTGAAGATGAATTCCGGTCCCAGGTTCTCCCGCACTTCGCGCGAGACTATGATGGTGGTGCCCAGGCGCTTGTTCAGCCCTTCCAGCCGCGCCGCCAGGTTCACGGGGGGGCCTATGGCCGTGTACTCCGCCCTGTCCTCGCTGCCCACGGTGCCCACTACGGCCGGGCCGAAAGTGACGCAGAGCCCGACCTGTATCTGCGGCAGGCCCTTGAGCTTGCGCTCGGCGTTGAAGACTTCCACGGAATCCCTCATGCGCACCGCGGCCCGCAGCGCTTTTGCGGCGGCGCCTTCCAGGCGCACCGGCGCCCCGAAAAGCGCCAGCAGCCCGTCGCCGATGAACTTGTCCACGCTGCCGCCGAAGGTCTGCACTACCTGCGTCATCCTGGAAAAATAGTCGTTGAGCATGGAAACCGTCTGCTCGGGGCTCATCTCCAGGCTCAGCTTGGAGAAATCCCTGATATCGGCGAAGAGGACGGCTATCTCGCGTCTTTCCCCGGCCAGCTCCACGGTGTCCTTCAGCAGCGTGTCCGCCACGTCGCGCGAAACATAGCGCCCGAACACTTGCCTGATGCGGTCCCGCTCCCTGAGACCTTTGGCCATGTCGTCGAAAGCCGAGGCCAGCAGGCCTATCTCGTCGGAGCCGTGCCAGCCCACCTCCGCGTCCAGTTTGCCTTCGCCGATGGCCTTGGCGGCGCGCGAAAGCAGCGGGATGGGGCGGGTGAACCAGTTAACGATCAGCACCGTGCCCAGCAGCGCTATGAGCAGGGCCGCGGCGGAGAGCAGCAGCAGCCTGTTCCTGGCGCCTTTCAGCGCGGCCGACAGGGATTGATGGGTTACCAGCACGGCGGCGGTACCCAGGCGCGCCTTGCCCATGTTGATTGGCGCTGAAATGTAATAGGACTTGCCGTCCCTGGCGGGCAGCTCCTGCGTTAAAGCGGAGCCCGCGGCCAGCGCGCGGGCCGCTTCCGCGGAAAGGTCCTGCTCGCCTATCTTTTCGGGGTCGGAGTGGGAAAGCGCCTTGCCGTAGGCGTCAAAAACGAGCGCGGAGCTTATCGCCTTTTCCTTGGCCATCTCGCTTACCCGCTGGTGCAGGGTAAAGATGTCCAGCGCCGGGGTAAAGGCTTCCCGGGAGGTCTGCGCGAAGGCTTCCGTCCTGACCCCGAGTTCCAGCAGCAGCGAATTGCGGGCCTCGTCCATGATCCTTTGGGACATGGCCCCTATGACGGCCAGGATCAGGGCGGAGGAGAAAATGCAGAGTTTTACCGACAGCTTGCTGAAGAATTTTTTCATTGGCTTCTCAGTAGAGTACCGCGATCTTAAAGCGCTGGGTATCGGAACCGGCGGCGTAATCTTTTTTAATCACTGCCAGGTAG
This sequence comes from Elusimicrobia bacterium GWA2_61_42, assembly GCA_001799615.1. Lineage (GTDB taxonomy): Bacteria > Elusimicrobiota > Elusimicrobia > Elusimicrobiales > UBA9959 > UBA9959. Next base: position 110,093 of record MGTU01000009.1, read on the forward strand.
CCGCCCGGCTCCACCACCCGGCCTTCGCCGTTCCTGCCGTCCCAGGTCCATACCTTGTTGCCCGCTGACCCCTCTGAGCCGGAGAGCTCGCGTACCCTGCGGCCCTGCAGCGTGTAGATGGTCAGCGTTACCCTGGCCGGGGCGGCCAGGCTGAAGCCGATGCTGGTGGACGCCTGTCGGGGGTTGAAGGGGTTGGGCCAGTTATAGGGTTTGGCCACGGCGGGCTGCGCCTGCGGCGCCCAGGCGGCCACGCCGGAGCCGGGCAGCGAGAACTCTCCCAGCACGCCGGCGCTGCTGCTGGCGCGTACCCTGGCGTAATAAGTCTTCCCCGAAACCAGCGCGGCGGCGGCATAGGACAGGGGGCCGGAAGCCAGCACCTGCTGCCCGGCAAGGAAATCGTTGCCGCCGGGAGTTGTGCCGATATCGAGCAGGTATTTATAGATGGGCACAGTGCCCGCCGGAGGGGCCCAGGTGAAGACGGTGGTGCCGTCGTAAGTGTAAGCGGAGGCCGGCTGGGGCGGCTCGGGGCGGGCCGGGGCTTCCAGGGTGGTGAACTGGCCGGCGGTGGTGGAAATTATCGCCGTGAAGGCCGTCTGGCGGCGCGCGTGGTTAACGGCGCACACCCGCAGCGCGTAAATGCTGCCGGGATCCAGACCTTCGAAAGCCGCGCTGTATGATAGCGTTTCGCTGGAGGTTTTAACGCTGAGAAAACCGTCCTGCGAAACTTGCGCCAGGAACAAGGTGCCCGGCGGGTTCTGCGCGCCGCTCCAGGAGAAGAGCACGCTGCTGATGAAAACGCCGGTAAAGGCCGGCGACACGGGGTCCATGGCCAGCGTGGGCGTGGAGAATTCCTGCGTGTAGTCGGTATAAGCCGCGTTCAGCCCCAGCGCGCGTGCGCGGAAATAATAAGTGGTGTTAGGCATCAACCCCGCGGGCGCGGAGGAGATGCCCGTAGTAAAAGCGGTATGTGCCGCGGCGGCGAAAGCGGGCACGCTGGAGCGGGTAATTTCATATGAAGTGTAAGCCGGGTTAAAGCCGTCCGCCACGGTGCCGGAGGACCAGTAAAAAGTTACCGACCCGGCGGCAGCGGACAGGAAGCCCGCTCCCTGCGGATCTGCGGCCCGCGTTATGAACGAAACCGAAGCTGAAGGCGCGCTGTCGCCGTAATCCGTATAGGCGGAGAGCATCCTGCCTATGGCGGAGTTCGGCTGCAGGCCTGTTTCTGTCTTGGTGTTCTCTGTATCGGCGGCGGAGAAGCCCGTGTAATAGGCCGTGAAGGGAATTGCCGTGGTGGAAGAGTAAAGCCTGAATTCCTTGACGGTTTGCGCCGCTGGCAGATAGCCGGAAATATAGCCGCCCCAGGCCGCGCCGGCTTTGCCGGTCCAGGCATAGGCCGCAGAGGTCTTGAAAATATCGGTTACCGTGAAAGCAGCGGGGGAGGAAGGGAACAGGCCGAAACCCGCTGTGCCGTAGGAGCCGGGCATGGCCGGGGTACCCGCGCCGAACTGCGATATGCCGCCGGTCCCTCCGGTTGTAGAAATTCTTACGCCGGAAAAATCAGCGCTGTTATACATAAGGCGTATGCGCCCGGCGGCGCCGCCGCCGCCTGGGTTCGGGATGCCGGCGCCGTCGTCAATGGCCGAGCCGCCAGTTCCGCCCGAAGCGGAGAGGCTGCCGTTTAACAGTTTAAGGGCGCCGGCGGACTTAATAATTATGCCGCCGCCCGAACCGCCGCCGCCGGCGCCGGCTAAAGCGCCGCCGGAAGTGGTTATGCCTACGCCGCCGGGCAAACCGTTGGCGCTTACGGTGCCTGAAATTATTGCGTAGCCGGCCTCTATATAAATAGCGCCGCCGCCGGCCCCGCCGCCGCCGCTCTGGTCTTCGGCCGCGCCGCCGCCGCCGCCACCGCCGCCGCCGGAACCCAGGTAGGCGTCCGCTACGGAAAAGGGAATGCCCAAAGAAGGGTTAAAACCGTATACCGTGCCGCCCAGGCCGCCGCCTGCCGGTCGCCCCTGGCCGCCGCTGATGCCGTCCAGGTCCGCGTCCGCGTGGCCGCCGCCGCCGCCGCCGTAGGTGGCCAGGGCGCCCTTGCCGGCCCCGTTGACTACAGGGCTGAAGCCGTCGGAACCTGGCAGACCGGGGCCGCCAGCCGCGCCGCCGGGCAGACCGCTGCCGCTGGCGTTCAGATGGCCGGCTATGGTGACCGTGGCCGCGTAGACCGCCAGCCGCTCACCGGAGGCTACCAATACCGTGGTACTGGCCGCTACGTTGAAATTGCCGACATTGGTGAAAGTCCCGCGCAGGATGTCGTAATTGGCCGGGTTCAGGTCCGCGCCGTGCCAGTCGCCGCCGTTTATTTCGGCCGCGTTCGCGGGCCCGCACAGGGCGGACAATAAAAGTATCAGGGCAGTTTTTCTCATTTGCCGCCACCGCCTTCGGCCCAGAGGATCTTGCCTTCCAGCTTGCGCGCGGCTTCGTTGCCCGGGTCCAGGGTCAGGATCTCTTTTACCTGGGCCGAAGCCGCCGGGAGCTTGTTCTTCAGGTAGGCGTCCACGGCCATGTAATAAAGCTTTTCTATTTTCTTCTGCTCGTCCGCCCCGGGTTTATGCGTATCGGCCGGTACGCAGACCCTGCCCTTCTGTTCGGCTTCTTTGTTGGCGGGGTCGTCGCGCAGTACGGAGGCGCGGATCTTCATGGCTTTGGCGTAGTCGCCGGTCTCGCAAAGCCTGTCAATTTCTTTCAGGCGCGTGCGCAGCGAAATGTCCAGCCCCTGCCGGGCTATGCGCATAAGGGAATTGGCGGCGGCCGCGTCCTCGGGGTTAAGCGCCGCGGCTTTCTGGGCGGCCGCTATGGCCGCGGTATATTCTTCCCTGCGCAGGTGGTTGGAAGCTTTTTTCAGCAGCGCTGCTGACCTTTCGGCGGCTTCGCGCAGTTTGGCGTCTGCCAGGCTGCGCTGCTCCCTTTCGCCCAGCCTCTTGTCTATCTCGGCTATGCGCGCGGGCACGCCGGCGTTGGCGGGGTCCAGGTCCAGCACGCTGGCCAGGTATTCCCTGGCGGCCAGCAGGTCTTCTTTGGCAAGGTAGCGGTCGGCCATGGCCAGGTTGCGCTCCACCGCCTGCCGGGTCAGGGCCGCGTCCATCTCGGCGCGGTAAGCGGTTATCTTGTTCTCTATTTCGGCATTGGACGGGTCCCAGAGATTGGCCGTTTCCAGGGTCTTTATCGCCTGCACCAGGTTGCCGTCCTTGCGCATCAGCTCCGCCTGCTGGGCGTAGGCGGCTGCCAGCTTGGCCGCGTCTTCACGGTTGTAGCGGCCTATGCCGCGGGTGATATATTCTTCCAGCTCGTCGGATGAAATGCCGAACTTAACGGCCAGGCTCAGCGTGTGTACCGGGGCCACCTCGTGCATCAGCACGGCGTAATCCAGCGAATAGTTGCCAGCGCGCAGGCCCATACCGGTGGAGAAACCCGTGCCGGAGACCCCCAGACGCAGCGCCGCGCTGCGCCCGTAAAGCACTTCCGCGCCCAGAGACAGCTTGGCGGTCTGCCTTTCGTATTTTACCAGCCCGGCGCCCAGCGTGGCGGAGAAGATCTCTCCCAGGCGCCTTTCGCCCGAAATAGAAAGGTCCAGCGCCGAGGGAAAAGTGATGCCGTCCGAAACGAGTTTAAGGGACGGCCTGACCAGGTTCCTGATCACGGCCCCGGCGCGCAGGCCGCGCGGCAGCTCGGCCAGCAGCCCGGCGTCCGCCCCGGTGCCCCAGGCCGAAACGTCGCCCACGGCGTAACGCACGGCCTTCACGGACAGGCCGCCGCGCAGGCCGTAGCGGGCGGGGGGGAGAAGGGCTGAAAAAGAGGCGAAGAAAGCGTCGTTGGTTATGTCGAAGGAAGAAGGCGCGTCGAAAGGGCTGTTCCGGCGTTCGAAACCGCCGCTGGCCTGCCGTATATAGCCGATCCCGGCTGCCCGTTCTTTTTTATGCGGCCAGGCAAAGCTTACGGAAGTGTTGGAAGTGTCCTCGAAAAGGGCGGTCCTGGAGAAGCCCAGCTCCGGCTTTACGGTATTGCTCAACTGGGCGGGGTTCCAGAAGATGGACGAGTAGTCTCCCGGCCAGGAAGAATACGGCGCGCCTATGGCCGCGCCCCTGGCCCCGGCCGGCAGCGTCAGGAAAGCCCCGGGCATGCCGCCGTCTTCTCCGGCCTGTAGCGGGCAGCCGCCGGCCATGAGGAGGCTCACGATGAAGCAATACCGGATTTTCACCTATATAATATACAATAACTTGCGCGCGCGGACCACTACCTCGCCGGCGTTATCTCAACCCCTTTAAAGCTAGAAATCGATGTGTACAAAATAGCCCTTGAAATATCGGGTTTTGTCTGCTATACCATAGTAACGATAATAGCAACCCCGGAACGAAAGGCCGGGGGCGCAAAGCCGCGGGGCTAAAGAGACCAAGTGTCTATACGCCAGACGGGCTGCCGAACGATCAGTGTTGGTCTCTTGCCGGCTAGGCTACCGAATAAGTGAGTCTATTGTATATATAGGCTTTCACTATTCGGTATTTTTATTCTAAAAAGGGGACCTTATGATCGGCGCAGCGGCGAAAAACTTCCTGGTGGCGGCAGCGATGCTGCTGGCCCCCCGCGCCTACGCCCAGTTCCAGGCCACCACCCCGCTGCCCCAGGCCCTGCTCTCCCACACCGCGGTAACCCTTAACGGCCGCATCTACGTGGCCGGCGGCATAAGCGATGCCGGCAGCGTTACCGGCGGCTCCGGTTATATCAACAACATCTATTACTGCGCCGACATGAATCCCGACGGCACCCTGGGCGCCTGGAAGGCCGCCAGCCCCATGCCCGAGTTCCTGGGCCTGGGCATGCACGCGGCGGCCTCTTATAACGGCCGGCTCTATGTTCTGGGCGGCACCAACCTTTTAGGCCCGCGCAACGTGGCGTATTTCTCCGCGGTCAACGCGGACGGCACCCTCACCGGCTGGCAGCCGACCACCCCCATGCCGCAGAAAGTGGCGGCCCACGCCGCGGCGATCTACGGCGGCAGGCTGTATGTGACCGGCGGCAGCGTGCGCAATACCGGGGCTACCGCCCTGACCTATTCCGCCCCTATCAACGCCGACGGCGCCCTGGGCGAGTGGCGTTACGAGACGCCTCTGCCTTCCACGCTGTTCGGCCATAAGTCCTTTACCCGCGCGGGCAAGCTTTTTGTGCTGGGCGGCTCGGCCGCGCCCAGGATGTACGGCGAGGAAGGCCTTCCCGCCGGCGCTATCTCCTCCATGGTTTACGGAGCGGCTATCAACGCCGACGGCACGCTGGGCGCCTGGGCGGCGCAGCCGGCCATGCCGGCGCAGCTGGCCCTGTTCGCGCTGGTGGACACGGAGAAGAGCGTCTACCTGCTGGGCGGTTTCGACGGGGGCGTGGTGAACTCGGTTTACTTCTCGCCTATTTCCGCCGACGGCGCCCTGGGCGACTGGCAGGCGCTGCAGGCCCTGCCGCAGAACCTGCTTTCGCTGGCGGCCGTGGCTACCCCGGACTACCTCTATTCCCTGGGCGGCGGGCTGGCCTACATCGAAACCCCCGTCAACTCCATCTACTTCGCCAAGCTCAAGGCCGAGCCCCGGGCTTTCGTTAAGCTGAATCCTTCTTCTATTAATAAGGGGGCCAACGGCAAATGGGTGACCGTCATTATAGGCCTGCCGGAAGCCGACGCCGCCGCGGTGGTTCCGGCCAGCGTTAAGATCTCGGCTATTAACGGCCAGGCCATCGCCCCCATACTGCCGGACCCGAAATGGACCGCCAGCCTGCATAGCGGGGACAGCGCGGATTTCTCCGGCATGGCCGGCGTCAGCTACTTAATGCTGAAGTTCGGCCGGCAGGAAGTGGCGCAGGTGATCCCCGAAGGCGAGTTCTCCGTTAAAGTGGAGGGCCTGCTGGCGGACGGCAGGGCCTTCAGCGGCGAGAGCATGAACCGCGGCCTCTCCAGCAAGAAACTGTTCTCCGCGCTGATGGAAGCGCGCGCCGGCGAACGCAAAGGCGCCGGCGGCGTTAAAGTGAATATCCCCAAAGGCGCTTTCAAAGGCAACGCGGACCTGCTGCTTACGGCGGCCCCCGAGGATACCGACGCCGTAGCGGCGCCGGAGAAAGAGAAGCGCTCGAAGGGCATGAAGACCCGCGGCCTGGCGGCGGCTTCGGAGTCTTTCGAATTCGGCCCGCACGGCGAAGCGTTCGCCAAGCCGGTCACGATCTCCCTGCCTTATAACGCGGCCGGCCTGCCCGCCGGCGCGGACGAGAACAACCTGAAGGTGGCGTACTGGAACCAGGCGGCCGGCGAGTGGGAGGTCCTGCCCTCCGTGGTTTCCAAGGCCGACAAACTGGTCAGCGCCGACGTAGCGCATTTCTCGGTTTACCAGGTGGTGTCCGAAGCCGTCCCGACGGCGGCGCCGCAGGCCTTCGCCCTGGGCGAGGTTTACGTGTTCCCCAACCCGGCCCTGGCCGGCGCCAGGCCCAAACTGCACATAGCGGCTTCCGCCGGTGATAAGGCCGCGGTTAAGGTTTACTCGGTTTCCGGCAGACTGGTCTATGAAACCAATTACGCGGGCGCGCCCGCGCCGGTGGCAGGCGCGCAGGCCTACGAGCTCGAGCTGGCCGGGGAATTTACCAGCGGGATCTATTATTACCTGGCGGAGGTCAGCAGCGGGGCGGCCAAGCTTAAAAAATCCGGCAAGTTCGCGGTGGTAAGGTAAAGGCATTATGAAATTCCTGGACGGAGGGGCGAAAAAGGACGCGTTCAACAGCCTGATCTACTGGCTGTGCCGTCCTTACGTGCTGCTGCTCGCGGCGGCCTTCCTGCTTATGCCTTCCGTAAAACTGGTGCAGGCGCTGGAGAGCGGCGCCGATTTCCTTAACATAGGCGTCAGCGCCAGGGCCTCGGCGCTGGGCTCGGCCTATACGGCGCTGGCCGCCGGTTCCAACGCCATCTATTACAACCCCGGGGGCCTGGGCCTGGCCAAGCGCGAGGTTTCCCTTATGCACTCGGCCTGGGCGCTGGACGGCAGCTACGATTTCGCCGCGGCGGCTTTCCCGGTGGCCGGCTTTACCGGCGCGGTGTCCTTCACCCGCCTGGACCACGGCGGCCTGGACGGCAGAGGGCCGGGGCGCGAAAGTTCGGGGGGTTTCTCCGCGGCCGACAAGGCGGTGGGGTTCGGCCTGGCGCGTACGGCCGGCGGCTTCAGCCTGGGCGTCGGGGCCAAATATCTTTCCAGCAGCATAGCCGGCTACGAAGCTTCCTCCATGGCTTTCGACGTGGGCGCCGTGCAGAAACTGAACAACGCGCCGGTCACGCTGGGCCTCTCCGTGCGCAATATGGGGCGCGGCCTCAAATTCATAGATAAGCGCGAGTCGCTGCCCCTCACGGTAAGCGCGGGCGCCGCCGTGGCGGTGCTTTCTTCTATAAGCCTGGCGGCCGAGGTCAGCCGCCTGATGTACGACCGCCGCACCTCTTTTGCCGTCGGCACGGAGTACGGCCTTACCGGCAACCTGGCGCTGCGCGGCGGCTACGCGGCCGGCAGCGATGGCGCGCCCGGGGCTATGACCGGCGGCGTCGGCTTCAGCGCCGGCTCCATGAAGATCGACTACTCCTTCAGCCCCTTCGGTGAAATGGATACCACCAAGAAATTCAGTCTTTCCATGTCCTTCTAAATAAACGACTGCGCCGTCCCTGGGGACGGTATTTTTATGCCTTGGCGCGGCGCGCGGGCCGGGGGCCCGTATTTAGTAAAATATACGGGATAAACAAATACGGCGGCGAGGCCGCCTGAAGCTTGATTTTCCTTATGCCAAAGATCCTGTTAACCGTAACTCTGTGCTTTTTTTGCGCTCTTCCCGCGTTTTCCGCGGATAAAGCCGCCGAGCCGCCGGTAAAAATCTCATCAGGCGCGGTTAAGTCTCCCGCCGCGCCCGGCACTTACGATTACGGCATGGAGCAGCGCCGGAGCGGCGACTACGCCGGGGCGAAAGAGACTTTCCTGCGGCTGCTGGCGCAGAACCCGGGCGGCGCCGGCGCGCTGGAGGGGCTGGGGCTGGCCTGCCTGTCGCTGGGCCAATACGAAGAAGCCGCCGTTTACCTGGACCAGTGGAACGCCAAAAGCCCCGGCAGCCAGTATGTCCTTGGCCTGCTGGCCCGCGCCCGCAACGGCATGAACGACTATAAGGGCGCCCTGAGCGCCTACGCGGAGCTGGCGGCGCTGGACCCGCGCAACTGCGCCGCCCGGCAGCGCGTCGATTCCCTGGCCGAGCGCGCCGGGGCGGCCGTCTTCCCCAAGGCGCGCGCCTACCGCTCCGTCTCGCTTGAAAGCCTGGCCACCGCCAACCCGCAGCGCATCATCTACGAGGGCTCCTCGGCCGGGGCCCGCTTCCGGACGCCGCTGAAGGGCGGGCTGGATATTTTCGGCGGCGCCGAGTTGCGCACCGACGCGCAGCGCAACGCCGGGCGCAACTTCACCTATTTCGAGATCCAGGAGCAGGCCTACGCCGCCGGCCTCTCGGGCCGCTACGGCGGGGAACTGCTCTGGGAAGGCGAGTACGGGCAGTCCTTGTTCTCGGACATTTCTTCCGCGGGCGGCGGTCAGCTCTCTATGGGGCGCGTCAGGGCGGCCCTGCGCAGGCGCTCTACCACGCTGGAACTGGCCAGCCAGCCCCGGCTGGTCCGCACCTCCGGCGGCACGCACCTTTACCGCATCCCGCGGGAGAGCTCGGTGCGCGCCGAAACCGCCGGGCCGCTGCTCGGCTGGGATTGGACGGCCAGGGGCGGGCTCAGCGCCCTGGCGGGCGGGACCGCGCTGGGGACTTTCGGCCTGCGCGGCCTGAAGGATCACGGGGTTTACGGCTTTTCTGCCGGCTATTCCCACGGCCAGCAGGAGTTCTACAGCGCGGCCGCCTCGGGCCGACTGCGCTACGTGCATGCCGACCGCTTCAGCGCCGGCGTCAGCAGGGGAGAGCAGGAAGTATATCGGGCCGGGGCTTCGCTGGGGCGCTCCTTTTTCTCGGACGGCAACCGCCTTTCCGAGGCGGACGGCTACCTGACGGCCTGGCTGCCCTGGCAGAAAGAGTTCTGGGGCGGCTACAGGTTCGCCCACCTGAATTTTACCAGGGGGCTGGACGGCTACGACACCCTGGACGAGACCGGCCATTGGCTTAGCGCCGGATGGCGCCGCTGCGCCGGCTACAACTGGTCGGCGGACGCCGGCTACGAACACGGCTACGTTACCGACAAGCTGATGTCCTACCACGCCGACATCTATACCGCCGGAGCGGAGTGGTATTCCGGCCGCGGTTCGGTGCGGCTGCAGGGCCGCCGCCGCACGACAGGCGGCCGCGGCCATTCCTGGTCGGCCGGCCTGCAGGCCCGGATAAACTTCTGATGAAACGCCTTGCCGCGGCGCTGCTGCTGGCATTGGCCCTGCGCGCCGCCGCTTCCGCCGCTCCCCGGGCCGTCTGGGTCTGGGAACCTGAGTCCTACGCCATGCTGAAGTCCGGGCGAGAGGCGGGCAAAGCTATAAAGCTGCTGGAAGAAAAGAAGATAACCACCGTCTACCTTTACGCTGACGCCTATAAAGGCAGCAACCTCATAACCGCCAAGCCCAAACTGTACAGGAAACTGATACGCCGGCTGCGCAACCACGGCATTCAAACCTACGCCTTGCTCGGCTCCTGGCACCTGAGCACGCAGGAATATGTGCTGCCTGAGCGCCGGGGTGAGGCCCTGGCCATGTTCCGGCGGGTCTTGGACTATAACGCAAAGGCCGAACCGGAGGCGCGTTTCGGGGGCGTGAATCTGGACATAGAACCGCACATGCTGGATGCCTGGAAAGACGGCAAGGACGGCCTGATGCTGAACTTCCTGGACCTGGGGCGCGAGTTGATGTCCCTGAAGGAAAAGGCCGGCGCGGACCTGAAAGTGGGCCCCGCCATCCCGTTCTGGCTGGACCGTATGGAGTTGGAGTGGAACGGCGTCAGCAAGCCCGTCAGCGAGCACGTGCTCGATATTTACGATTACGCCGCCCTTATGGATTACCGCAACCGGGCCGAAGGCACGGACGGTATGATAGTACACGCAGCGTCCGAGCTGGATTATGCCTCGGCGCACGGCAAAGGTCTTGTTGTAGGGGTTGAGGTCACGCCGAACGAGCTAGGGAAGGTGACTTTTAGCGGCCTGTCGGAAGCCGCGATGGAAAGCGAGCTGGCCCTGGCCGAGGCGGAGTTCTCACGCAAACCTGCCTTTTCCGGTTTTGTCATACATCATTTCGAAAGCTACTTGGAGTGGCTGAAGAGGCAGGGGGAGAAGGCGGTGGAAAAATGAAAAAAAGAATGCTCAGTTTTAAATATGCGGGCCGCGGCGTCTGGTGGGCCTGCTCGGAACCCAACTTCCGCATCCATTTGGCGGCCGCCTCGGCGGCGGTCTTCCTCGGGTTCTGGCTGGGGCTCTCCGCCATGGAATGGTGCGCCGTCCTGCTGTGCTTTTCGGCAGTGATGTCGGCCGAGGCGCTCAACAGCGCCGTGGAGAAACTGACAGACCTCGTCTCCCCCGGGCATCATGTCCTGGCCGGAAAGGCCAAGGACCTCGCGGCCGGCGCGGTGCTGATCTCGGCGGTGATGGCCGCCGTTGTCGGCTGTATTATTTTCCTTCCGAAGCTGGCTGCGCGGCTGTAGCGGCGGCCGGGCCGCCCCTGTAGGCGGCTATGAAACCTAGTGAATCCGCGGTGTGCGCCAGGAAGGCGTGTATGACCACCGGTTTTTCCAGCGCGCGGATCTCCCGCAGCGCCTTCGCCCTGCCTGTCGCGTCCAGTTTCTTCCACGGATAGTTGACTATCTTGAGGCCGTATTTGCCGGCTATGGCTTCCTCTTTCTTTATCCAGGGGAGGTCGTCCGGATTGTCCGGGTTCAGCAGCGAGGCCACGGATTTTACCGTGCCGTTGAGAATGTAGGCGAAGTATTCCTCGTCGGTGGGATATGGCGTGAAGAAGACGTCTTTGCGCAGTACGGTTATCGCTCCCCGCTCTAATTTCTTAATATCGTTGAGCGTCCTGACATCGGCCGGGCCCAGTGATTTTAGGCGTGCGCCGCCCGATACCGAGGAGAGCATCGTCTTGAACACGTTTACCCTGTCTTTGCCGAGGTAGCAGTGCACGTAGTATTTGCCCGGGCCCCTGCGCTCTATCTCCTTGAGGCGCGCCTTTACGTGGTCGTTGGAAGAGACCCACGGCAGCATGGGAATGTGTATTATCTCCATGCCGATTTCTTTTGCCGCACCCTTTTCCCTGGCAAGCAGCACCGGTTCAAAAGGCATTACCGCCGGGCTTAACAGCGATATCACCGCCGTGTATCCCTCCGCTTTGAGTCCCGCCAGGCGGTCTTCCTCGGGGTAAGGACCGAAGACGAACTCCGACCAGGAAAAAACCTCTGCCGCGCTCTGCGGGGTAGAGTTCGTCATCAGCTTGGGGTTCAGCCACAAAGCCAGCGCCGTCAGGAACAGCGCCAGCGAGGCGGCCGGCAGGCCCCAACGCCCGGCCGGCCCGGAGGCGGATTCCGTTTTCCGGGTAAGGGCCGCGGCGAGCAGCAGGGAAACGGCGGCCAGCGCGCCGATCAAAGAGAAGACGGCCAGCTTTTCGGCGCTTTCGCTCCACCCGGCCGACCTGGCGTAGCCCGTAGCCCAGCGCACCGGGCCCGTCAGCGTCAGCGTGCCCAGGAAGAAGCCGCCGAGCAGCCAGTGCCAGAGGAAAAGGGCTATACGGCGGGGGGAAAGAAATAATTCTTTTATCATAAAGCGCTGCCTTTATTCCCGAAGCCCCGGCGGTCCTGCGTGCCCCAGCCCTTCTTCCTGAACTCCAGCGTGGCCCTGAGACGCTCCAGCAGCATGATCTGCCGGTAGCCGAAGAATTCCATGGCGGACATAACGCAGAGGCGCAGGATATCGGAGGTCTTCTTGTAGCGGCGGAAATTGTAGATGTCCAGGAAGACGGCGCCGATGTTGATGGAGATGCCCCAGAAAACGGCCAGCAGCACCAGCATGATGAAGAACTGCGTGTTGAGCATTTTAAAATACCACAGTATCGGTATGGCGATGTACCCGAAAAGTTCGATCAGCGGCCCCAGGAACTCGACGAACACGAAGTAGGAGATGCCTATCAGGCTGGTGGCGCCGTACTTGCGGTTGAGGATCATCACCCTGTTGGCCAGCAGCGCGTCTATCATGCCGCGGTGCCAGCGGTTGCGCTGTTTGAGCAGCATTTTCATGCTGTACGGGGCCTGCGTCCAGCAGACCGGGTCCGGCACGAACAGGATCTTGTAGGCGATCTTGTTGTCGCGGCAGTGGCGGTGCAGGCGCATCACCAGGTCCATATCCTCGCCCACCGTCTTGCGGTAGCCGTTGACCGCCACCACCACATCCTTGCGGAACACGCCGAAGGCGCCGGAGATGATCAGCAGGCTTTTAAGCGCGTTCCAGCCCGTCCGGCCGGAGAGAAAAGCCCGCGTGTATTCCAGTACCTGCAGCGTTTCCAGCGTGGAGGCGGGCAGGCCTATTTCCGTTACCGCCCCGTCCTTCACGGTGCAGCCGTTCATGATGCGGATGATGCCGCCCGTGGCTATGAGCTCGTCGTCTTCCAGGAACAGCTTGGAGGATTTAAGCAGGGCGTCCGGCTCAAGCAGCGAGTCCGCGTCTATCGAGCAGAAAATGGGGTAGACGGAGACGTTTATCCCGGCGTTTATGGCGTCTGCTTTGCCGCCGTTCTCCTTGTCCACCACGACAAGGTTGGGGTAAACGGCGGACCTGTAGACTCCCCGGATGGCTTCGTTGGGAACCTGCAGCCGTACGGGCTTATTGGAGGGAACGAGCTTGAATTCGCGGTCCAGCGTCGCCAGCGTGTCGTCGGTCGAGCCGTCGTTGACCACTATTATCTCGAACTCGGGGTAATGCAGGTTCAGGAGGGCTTTTACGCTTTGCGCTATGACGGCAGCTTCGTTGCGGGCCGGGACTATTACCGAGACCGGCTTGTAGTAGAACTCGCTGGCCAGCTGGCGGCGGGCTACCCGCGCGGTGGTGAGATAGGCGTGCCGCACTATGTCGCGCAGCGCGAAAAGAATAAGCAGCGTGTAGGTGCTGTTCACCACCAGGAAATACAGGAAAACCAGGTATTGGGAGGCGTGCACGGCCAGCCAGATGAGGAAGACCGTCATGCCGGCTCCTGTGTCAGCGCGTAGGCGGCCGCGGCCGAGGCGAATTTGTCTTCCGACGCCGCCTCGGCCTGCAGCGCGGCGCGCCCGGCGCCGCCGGCTTTAGCCAGGGCCAGGGCGGCGTTGATGCGCACATGGTAACTGTTGTCGCGCAGCATCGCCCTGATCTCCGGCAGCAGGTCGGCGCAGCAGAGATGCGCGTATTTGAGGGCCGCCAGGCGCACGCGCCAATCCGGGTTCTTCATGGCTTCCGGCATCTTGGAAAAATCCCCGATCCTGGCCAGGGCCTTTATGGAGGCTATAAGGATCTCCGGTTCGTGCGGGTAGGCGGCGTAGTATTCTTTCAGCAGGCCGCGGCCTTTCTCGCAGGTAGCGGCGAAACAGGCGTTTATGCAGTCGCGCTTGACCAGGTTCTGCACGCTTTGGTCGTTCAGGGTCTCCTTCATGAAGAGACCGAATTCACCCTCCTTGCCTTCGGCCTTAAGCGCGGAGATGATGTTGTAGAAAATGTCCTCGGTGTATTTCGGGGTGAGGTAAGGCAGCGCGGAAAGCATTTGCGCCAGGGCGCGGATGTCGGCATGCTCGCGCGTAAGGCGGCTGAGCCCGTAGATTATGCGGTACTTCACGTCGTGAACCGGTTCGCTGCGGTAGACGGCCAGGAAGAATTCCCTGCTGGCTTTGAGGCGGAAGGACGCCATGATGTCTATGGCGTTGCCGCGCTTGTACCAGGTCCGGTGACGGGCCAGGCGGCGGTAATGGTCGTCTATGCCAAGCTGGCCGATAAGGGCCCTGGCGCGGTCCGCTATCTCCCCTTCGAAGCTGTCCAGGACGCTGGCGATGGCTTCGCTGTAGGCCGCGAACTCGTATTCGGCGGCCGGCCCGGGCAGCAGTTCGGCAGGGGCGGTGGAGGTTATCAGCGCGGTGGAAGCCAGGCGCTTAAGGGCCAGCTTTTCCCGCTCTATCCGTTCCACCATGTTCTTGTTATAGAGCAGGAACAGGATCTCGAAGACGTTGAAAAGTCCCAGCAGCAGCACCGCGACGGTGACGTAATCGTAAAAGTGAGGCGACTGCGTTAGCAGGTCTAGCAAGCTTTACCTTCAGGCGGGCTGTGACGCCCTTATTTTTTGTTTTCCAGGAACTTCTCTATGCGGAGCTTCAGGTGAGCGATATTGGTCGGTTTCGTTATATATTCCGCTATCCCCAGGTCGTAGCCGCGCTGTATGTTCGATTCCTGCTTCAGCGACGTCATCATGAAGATAGGGATCTCTTTTGTCGCCGGGTTCTCTTTCATTTTTTTAGCCACTTCGAACCCGGACATGCGCGGCATGTTTATATCCAGCAGCAGCAGGTCGGGCTTGAAGGATTCCGCCAGGGCAAGGCCTTCGGGACCGTCAAAGGCGGTCGCTATCGTGTGGCCGGATTTAGACAGGTAGGCCTTACAGATCAGGTGGATAGTCTCGTCGTCGTCTATGATCAGGATCTTTGCCATTTTAGGAATATCCCGGCCCCTCCGAGGGGGCCGGGATAAGTAAACCTCTTTAGTTAAGCAGCTGCGCGCTCTTGATGTAGTCCATCTTGGGGAAGTCTTTCTTCAGGTAGGCGTTGCCCTGCATCTGCACGCGGCCCTGGTCGGGGCCCATGCCGGAGGGGGCGCCTTCGCCGTAGCCGGAGTAGATGTTCTCTACTATTTCCATGCCGTCGATAACTTTGCCGAAGGGGGAGAAGCCCATGCCGTCCAGGCGCTCGTTGTCGCCGAAGTTGATGAACATCTGGGTGGTGCGGGTGTCGGGGCCGGCCATTGCGTAGGAGACGTAGCCCTTGGTGTTGGACTGCTTCACGGGGTCGTCCTTGATGCGGGCGCCGCGCCAGGCCGAGGCAACGGCGGGGTCGCCGTGGATGCCGAACTGCACCATGAAGCCTTCTATCACGCGGAAGAAAGCCAGGTCGGTGAAGAAGCCGGCTTTGACCAGGTTGTAGAACCTGTCGGCGCCGAGCGGGGACCACGAGCGGTTGATCTCAAGGGTGAAATCCCCCTTGGTGGTATTGAATTTTACTTTGAAGGTTTCGGGGGCTTTTTCGGTGGCGTTAGCCGGGTTCTTAAGCGTTTCCATGTCTGTTTTGATCTCCTGTGCCTGGGTTACGGCGGCCTGGGTAGGCTGCGCGGTGGCCGTTTCCTGCGCCTTATTGGCGCAAGACGACGCAAAAACAGCTGCTGAGATAAGTGCGAGGGTACGGATGTTCATTTTGGGGAACCTCCTGGAACAGCGATGAGAGATAAATATTATAATAAATCCAGAGCCTTTTAAGGAGGGCCTATGTCGTTTAAAATTAACGCGGTTTATGCGGGAGATGACCAGGTGCGGCTTACGCACGGCCTGAGCGGCAGCGAGCTGCTGACCGACCTGCCCCCGGATAACGGCGGCAGGGGACGGACCTTTTCTCCTACCGACCTGGCCGCCGCTTCGGTGGCTTCCTGCGTGCTCAGCATTATGGCCAAATTGGCGGCGCGCGACGGGATCAAGTTCGAAGGCGCTTCCTTCGAAATAGAAAAACACATGCAGGAGCACCCGCGCCGCATCGCCAAACTGACCGGCGTAATAACCCTGCCGCCCGGCCTGGAGCCCGCGCAGCGGGAGAAACTGCTGGCCTGCGTGAAGGCCTGCCCGGTCAGCCGGAGCCTGCACCCGGACATAAAAATGGAGTTTACCGTACTGTAGCGCCCCCCTATGAAAAAAGCCCTTCTGTTCTTATTCCCGCTGCTGGCGGCCGCGGCGCTCGTTTTGTGGTACTACAACAACAGCTCCGCGCCGATGGGTAGTTCCTCCGCGGACGGCGCCGGCTGGGTAATGGCGCTGGGCCGCCTGGCCGGCATAGCCGGGGCCCTGGGCGTCATGGGGCAGCTGCTGCTGATGTCGCGGGCGGACTGGCTGCAGCCCCTGCGGGGAGCCGGCCTGCCGGCCTGGCATCACCGGGCCGGCCTGGCGATACCGCTGTTCCTGCTGGCCCATCCGGCGCTGGTCGCCTGGCATCACGCGCTGCAGGCCGAGAATTCTTTTCTGGAGCAGTACCTGGCCATGCTGCGCTGGGACGACGTGCCGCAGGCGGCGGCGGGGGAAGTCCTTATAATAGCCGCAGTGCTGCTGTCCCTTCCCTTTATTAAGCGGCGGCTTAGCTACGCGGCCTGGAAATGGGCGCATTTGGGCGTATACGCCGGGCTGGCCCTCGCCATAGGGCATCAGTTCGAACTGGGCGGGGACCTGACGGCCGAAAAGCCGTACTTCGCCTGGGTCTGGCGCGTCCTGCTGGCCTTTACGGCGGCCAACGCGCTTTGGTGGCGCCTGCTCAAGCCGCGCCTGGGCGGCAGGCCGTGAGCAAACTGATCTTAATTCTGGCCGCCTGCCTGGCGGCGCAGCCGCAAGCCGGGGGAGCCCCGGCAAGGAGCAAAAAAATGGACGTTAAAGCTAAAACGGAAACGGCGCTGCTGGCCGGCGGCTGCTTCTGGGGCATGCAGGAGATACTGCGCGCCCTGCCCGGGGTGACGGCCACCACCGTCGGCTACACCGGCGGCAAGACCGAAAATCCCAAATACCAGGACGTGAAGACGGGGACCACCGGCCACGCCGAGAGCATAGAGATAAAGTTCGACCCGGCCAAACTCTCCTACGGCGCCATCCTGGACCTGTTCTTCAAGATGCACGACCCTACCACGCCCAACCGCCAGGGCAACGATACCGGCAGCCAGTACCGCTCCGCCATTTTTTACCTGACCCCAGCCCAGAAGGCCGAGGCGGAGGCGGCGGTAAAACGGGCGCAGGCCTCCGGGCTCTGGAAGCGGCCCATCACCACCGGGATCGTCCCGGCGGGGAAATTCTGGACGGCGGAAGACTATCACCAGGACTATTTAAAGAAACATCCGGGCGGCTATACCTGCCATTACATCAGGGAATAACTGCTCCCGGGCCCAGGCGCTCTGGGCCCTTTTATCCCGAAAAAGGGGCCTAAAGGCTCTTAAAAACCGCGCCTTTACTATCTATACTTTAAGTATAGATGGCCCATGTCATTAAATCCCTGCTTTTTGCCGCGCTGATCTTCCCGCTCAATGCCGCCTTTGCCGCCGGTTTCAATTTTGAAACCGACCCGGTTTCCTATTTTAAGACGGCGCTCGATGAGGCGGCCGTTCCCGCGGTTCCCGTCCCCGCCGGCCAGCCGGAGCAGGCCGGCCCGAAAGAATGGACCGTGATGCTTTACGCCGAGGGCAAGAGCAGCGCGGAAGGCCTGTCGCTCGACGCGGTGAACATGCTGGAGGAGAACGGCGGGTCCACGGACAGGGTGGATTACGTAGCCGAGCTCAGCCGCATGCGCGGGCAGTTCTTCGACACGCCCGAGGACGGGGACTGGACCGGCGCGCGCCGCTACCATATACAAAAAGACGATAATTTCGCGTTGATCAGGTCTCCCGTGCTGCAGTCCTTCACCGGAGTGAACACGGGCGACTGGCGGCACCTGGCCGACTTTATAAAGTGGAGCAAGGCCAATTTCCCGGCCAAGCGCTACGCGCTGGTGATACTGGGGCATGGCAGCGGCTGGCGTGACATCGCCCGCTCCGATAAAGGCCTGGCTTTCGACGAAGAGACCGGCCGCGGCATAGAGAACCCCGAACTGGCCCGCGCCATAGAGGAGTCCGGCGGGAAGCTGGATCTGCTGGTGCTCAACGCCTGCCTGATGCAGACCGCCGAGGCCCTTTACGACCTGAAGGACAGCGCCGGCTATATAGTCGGCTCGGAGAACGTCATGCGCGGCATCCCGTACGAGAGAATAGTGCCCGTCCTCAACGCCCGGCCTGGCATGGACGCCAGGGAGGCGGCAAAGCTTTTTGTGGAAAAACACGCCGAGGCTTACGGCGGTTACCCGCACCAGAACCCGACCCTGTCGGCGGTAGACGCGGGCGCGCTGAACGATTTCTTCGCGCTGCTCGAGGGCTGGAGCCGGGCGGCCATAAAATACGGCAAGAAAAAAATCTTCCGTGCCCAACTGGACGCGGCCTTCGGCTTCGACAACGGCCAGAAAGACGCTAAAGACCTCGGTGATCTTATGCGGCTGGTGGGGGCGAACGCCCAGGACCCGGCCCTGGCGGCACAAAGCGCGGCTTTATCGGAATTTATAAGGACAAAACTGACGGCGGCTTCTTTCGGGACGGACAACAGGGTAAGCGGCGTCGCGGCTTATATGCCCGCCGGCAAATACAGCGGTGCCTACGACAGGCTCGCCCTTGCGAAGGCTACGGCCTGGGATGATTTCCTTAAAATGGTACGTTAGTTACTTGTGGTCCAGTTCGAACCGGCGGTCGGCGGCCAGGCGTTTTATTTCCTGTTTAAAGGCGGGATTCTCCGCCAGCACCTGGTCGAAATGGTCCGCGGTCAGGATGAAGATCTTGGAATCCGCTTCGCAGGCCACGGTGGCGTTCCTGGGTTTGCGCTCCAGCAGCGCCATCTCGCCGAAGCAGTCGCCCGGGCCGAAGGTGGCCAGCGTGCGCGAGAACAGGAAAGCCTCCCTGACGGTGACTTTCAGCTTGCCTTCCGAAACCACGTAGAAAGTGTCGCCCGGGTCGCCCTGCCGGCAGACCTTCTCCCCGCCGTCATACTGGTAGTAGGTTATCCTGCTGAGGATCTTTTCCAGCAGCCCCATGTTCATGGAGGCGAAGAAATTTATTTTCTTCACCATCTTGGTGAATTGCACGGTGTCGGCGTCGGTCAGCGGCAGTTTTTTCATTTTCCCCTGTTAAATTCTACTAAATAATCATGGCTTGACCCCGAAAGGCCGGCCGTGCGTCAACTGCTTCGCGTCCTTCGCTTTTTCGTACACGCCTATATGGTTGGCCATCCACATAAAAGGGGGAGGGTCCGCTTCCAGGGCCTTGAGTATCCGCCCAGAGGCGCGGCGGTCGTAGGCGAAGCCCAGCGCGGCCAGTTCCTGCGCCCAGTAGCGGCGGGGGCGCTCGTTCACGTGGTGGTGCCCGCCTTGGCCGGGAGGGGCCGCGGACATGATCAGCCTGTCGCTGAACTTCGTGAGGTTCTTAAGGAAGGCGGCGGTCAGTTCCTCGGGGATATGCTCGGCTACCTCCAGGCACAGCGCCAGGTCGAAATTGCCCCAGGTGTTCTCCAGCGGCGCGGTGAGGTCCCGATCTACTATCTCCACCGGGAAGCGGTGCTCCTGGGGGGGCGCCGCCCCGTCTATGGCCAGCACTTTTACGCCTTTCTCCCGGAACAGGTGGCTGTATACCCCGCAGCCGCAGCCCAGGTCGGCTACGCTGGCCGGCTTAAAAACCTCGTTTATAGCCGCCGCCACCAGCCCGGCCGAGCGGACATAATCGGCGTTGGCCGGGCCCCATTCCCGGAAGAAGGCGGGGCCGTAGATGGCGGCGAGGTTTTGCATCCCGGTTATGGTAACACTTTAGGGGCAAAAAGAGAACGCGCCCGCGGGCGCGTTCTCTTTCGTCAAAACAGCCGGCGTTACTTTATCTGTTTGCTGATATGCGACCAGGCGCCTTTCAGCTCTTCCGTAAGGTGCCTCATCTCCGCGGCGCTGACGCGCCCCACGCGCTCGTAGCGCACGGCTACTTCGTCCACCAGGGCGCAGTAGGCTTCCCTGTTCAGCACTTTCAGTTCCCGCATCTTGATCAGCACTTCGCCTTTCATCTTGAGCGTCCAGGCCTCTATCTTGGCGCGGTTCTCTATGCCGCGCTTGCCCGTGAGAAAATACGTGGCCGCCGCCGCTATGGCCGCCAGCGCTATGCCGGCGCCTATCGCTTTTTTAGATTTTTCCATAAAGATTCTCCCTGATTTAAATAGTATCCCTATACCCGCTATGATACAAAAAAAGCGCCGCGCACAAGCCGCCGGCGGAAAGAAAAAAGCTCCCGGTCCGGCGGGGCGGTAATAATTTTATGGAAATAGATTTCTTTTTTTGGTATCCTATATAAATCACTGCGGGGTCGTGGTGTAGCTGGTTAACACGTCGCCCTGTCAAGGCGAAGATCGCGGGTTCGAATCCCGTCGACCCCGCCACCGTTTTAAGCATAAGGTGGCAAAAAAAGAAACGCGC
>MGTU01000010.1 GCA_001799615.1 Elusimicrobia bacterium GWA2_61_42
CATCACCCGCACGGAAAAAGAGATCTTCAAGCTGGAGGAGCGCGCCAAGAAGCCCTCCCTTTCCAACGAGATGCGCAAAAAGATCGAGAGCATCGTGGACAAGAAGCGCAAGGACATCGTCAAGAACATCATCAACCTGGACCTGAACCAGGAGAAGATCAAGCGCCTCACCAACAAGATCAAGAACCTCGCGCACAAGATCCGCGAATACCGCCTGGAGCTGGAGAAATACCAGAAGACCTACGGCGACCTGGTAAAACTGCAGCACGACCACGAGCTGGTGGGCCGCGGCAAGCTCCGCCCCGCCGCCTTTAAATCCAAGTGGGGCTACAACCACACGGAAGTGGAGGCCGCGCTTGAGAACATAAAGGCCGTAAAGGACCGCGAGCACCACCTGATCCGCACGCTGCCGATCAACCCCGACGACTTCATGTCCCTGAACGACAAGATCACTTTCCTCGAGGACCAGATCCTGCAGGACAAGCTGAAGCTGATCCGCGCCAACCTGCGCCTGGTCGTGAGCATCGCCAAGAAGCACGTGAACTCCAACCTGGAGCTGTCCGACCTGATCCAGGAAGGCGGCCTCGGCCTGATGAAGGCCGTGGAGAAGTTCGAATACAAGCGCGGCTTCAAGTTCTCCACCTACGCCACCTGGTGGATCCGCCAGTCCATCAACCGCGCCATCGCCGACCAGTCCCGCACCATCCGCATCCCGGTGCACATGAAGGAACTGGTCTCGAAGCTGATGAAGGTCACCCGCAAGTACCGGCAGGAATTCGGCCGGGACCCCCAGATAGAAGAATATTCGAAGCACATGCATATCTCGATGGACAAGGTGAAGAACGCCCTGAAGATCATGCAGGACCCGATCTCGCTGTCCACGCCCATCGGCGAGGACGAGGATTCCCACCTGGAAGACTTCATCGAGGACAAGACCGGGCTGCCGCCGTCCCACTCGGCGCTGGACCTGCTCAGGCGCCGCGAGGTGACCAAGATCCTCGACACCCTGACAGACAGGGAAGCCAAGATCATAAAGCTGCGCTTCGGCATCGAGACCGGCTACCCCCGCACGCTCGAGGAAGTAGGCAAGATCTTCCGCGTGACGCGCGAGCGCGTGCGCCAGATCGAGGCCAAGGCCATCAGGAAGCTCCGCCACCCGTCCCGCAGCAAGATGCTCAGGGATTACCTGGACTGAGCCCCCCGGCCGCATAAAATAAAAAACCCCGGAAGGTCCCGGGGTTTTTTATCGCCCTGCCGGCCGAAGTTATTTCTCTTCTTTGTTGTCGGTGAACATGCCGCGGATGATGTTGTGGGCGATATCCTTGGCGCCGAGGCCGACCGCTATGGCGAACGCCAGGCCCATCGACGCGAACAGGATGTTCACGCCGTTGCGGATCATCTTCATCTCTATCCCCAGCTGCTCTATGGCCGCTATCAGGGTGAAGACCACGATCACGAAGTGGACTATCTTGGAAAGGGACCGCCCGCCGCGCAGGTTATTGGCGGTGGCGGAATTCATGACCACGTCGGACATGAAGCGCGCGAACATGAGGCCGCCGAAACCTATGAAGATGGCGGCCACCATCTTGGGCAGGAAGACCACCGTGAAGCGCTGCAGGATCTCGGAAATGGCCGTAAGGTTGAGGATGTTGGCGGCAGTGACGAAGAACACCAGCAGCAAAGCCCAGTAAACGATGAAAGCCACCATGTGGGAGAAGGATTTGCCGAAGCCGAACCGGATCAGCAGTTCGTTGATGCCGACGCTGCTGGTATAGGAATCCAGCTTGATCCTGCGCAGGAACTGCTCGAGCAGGGAGCTGACCACGCGCGCTATGAAAAGGCCGAAAAGGACGAAGATAAAAGCCGCCACCAGGTTGGGCACGTAATCGGAGAACATGCTCCAGATATTAAGGATCGGCTGTATGAAAAGTTCGGCGAGGTCTTTTATCATTATTGTTCCTCCTGGAGTTAACAGGGTTATTCTATTATTTATGGACCGCCCAAAGCAAAAAGCCGCGCCGGGGAGGCGCGGCCTGGGGCTGCCGGGTCCTTCAGGGCCTTACAGCGTATTTTTCACCTTGAGCGGATCGGCGGGGCCGGTCTTCTTTATCTTCGGCCTCTTGATGGCGGGGTGCGGCTTGACGTCCACGGGCCGCAGCGCGGCGGGAACTTTGCCGGAATTAGGCGCGTCGCGCAGCGCGGGCGCCGTCCGCTTTTTTTCGGCCGGCGCGGCCGCGTCCGTTTTCGACACCTGCTTCAGGAATTCTTTGGAACCCTCCCGGTAGAGCGGGTCGTTGACGGCGCTGAAAGCGTCGAAATCGCAGCCCTCCAGGCAGGAAAGCTTGGCCTGGGCGGTGGCCGCGGCGCCGAGCTCGGAGACGGTTATGGCGGCGGCGGGTTTTTCCCGGCTGTTAAGCGCCAGCAGGACGTTATCGCCGGCGTGCGCGGCGGCGGAAATAAAAACGACGGCCGCTGCCGCCAGAAAAAAACCGGGTGTGTGCTTCATCGCTCCCTCCAGGACGCAGTTAGATCGCATGGTCATATTATGGAATAAAACGAGCGGGCCCGTAAGTGGCCAACGGCCCAGTACCGGGTGGGCCGGAGGACCCAGACGCATAGCCCGCGCCGCCGCATAATTTATATAATAGTAACCGCAGCCTCTTCCCCGCCAGCGGTACCGCCCCAAAATTTTATTTGCCTGAACCGGTTTTTTTTGATATCATATACATACTATGTACGCAATAATCGAAACAGGCGGCAAGCAGTACTGGGTAGTCCCCGGCGAAATTCTGCAGGTTGAAAAACTCACGGACAAAGAAGGCGCGGAAGTGACCTTCAAAGCCCTGTGGTCAGCCTCGCAGGACGAGAAAAGCGCCTCGGCCTCAAAGTCTCCTGCAGCCAAGGTAACAGCCCGGATAGTCCGGCATCTCAAGGGCCCTAAAATCATCGTCTTCCGCAAGAAAACGAAGAAAGCCTACGAAAAAGGCTCGGGTCATCGCCAGGAACTTACTGAGATAGAAGTTAAAGATATCCAGTTATCATAGTTTTTGGCCCCCCAGTTGGAAGGCGCCTGTAAAGGCAATGTCCCCAACGATTTAATATAGAGGTTCAATAATGGCCAGTACCAAATCACAAGGTTCAAGCACTAACGGACGCGACAGTCATGGCCAGCGCCTTGGCGTGAAGCGCTACGGCATGCAGACGGTCAACGCGGGAGAGATCCTGGTCCGCCAGCGCGGCACCAAGTTCCTTCCCGGCGAAAACGTCAGGCGGGCTTCCGACGACACCCTGTTCACGCTGGTGACCGGCGTCGTTAAATTCGAGTGGGCGAAACGCGGCAAGAAGCAGATCAGCGTTTACCCCCCCGCGAAATAACCTTTCCAAAAGGTAAAGCCTCCTGGGTGCTGACCGCGTTCAGGAGGTTTTTTATTATATCACTATGACTAAAATACAAGATTACCGCGTCGGGGCGGGGTTTATCGACACCGCCCGCGTGTACCTCAAGGCGGGCATGGGCGGCAACGGCGCCTGCTCGTTCCGCAGGGAGAAATTCATCCCTTACGGCGGCCCCGACGGCGGCCACGGCGGCCGCGGCGGCAGCATCTGGTTCGAGGCCTCGGCCAATATCACCACCCTGGCGGAAATAGCCTGCCACCCCCACATAACGGCTTCCGACGGCTGCAACGGCAAAGGCAACCGCAAGGACGGCGCCTACGGCGAGGACAAGACCCTCTACGTGCCCTGCGGCACCGTGATAAAGAAGGACGGCGTGGTCCTGGCGGACCTGAAGGAACAGGGCCAGCGCTACATGGTAGCCAAAGGCGGCCGCGGCGGCCGCGGCAACACGGCTTTCAAGACGCGGTTCAATACCGCCCCCAAGATCTCGGAGAACGGCGAGCCCGGCGACGACTTCGAGGCGCGCCTGGAGCTCAGCGTGCTGGCCGACGTGGGCCTGGTGGGCTTTCCCAACGCCGGCAAGTCCACGCTGCTGTCGGCCATTTCGGCCGCGCGGCCGAAGATAGCGGACTACCCCTTCACCACCCTGAACCCCAATATCGGGATGGTCACGCATAAAGGCAGAGGCTTCGCCGCGGCGGACATCCCCGGCCTGATCGAAGGCGCCCACGAGGGCAAAGGCCTCGGCGTGCAGTTCCTCAAGCACATCCTGCGCACCAAGCTGCTGGTGCACCTGGTGGACCCCTCCGGTTTCGACGGCATGAAGCCCGAGAAGGCCGTGCGCGTGATAGAGAAAGAACTGAAGGACTACCACCCGCTGCTGGGCAAAAAGATCACCATCCTGGCCGTGAACAAGTCGGACCTGCCGGAAGCCGCCGCGGTGCACGAGGTCCTGGCAAAGAAGTTCAAGAAGCGCGAGGTCTTCCTGATCTCCGCCGCTACCGGCAAAGGCGTAAGCCGCCTGCTGGACCACATAATTAAAATGCTGCCGACCATAAAGGAAGAGGACCTTTACCAGGCCGCGGCGCTGTCCGCCGCCGCCCTGCCTCCGCCGAAGGGAGGCTTCAGGGTTTCCGTGGACGAAGAAGGCGTCTTCACGGTGTCCGGCGCCAGGATAGAGAAACTTATCGCCATGACCAACTTCACCCAGACCGACTCCTGGGACAGGGTGCACCGCGTCTTCAAGACCATAGGCATGGACAAGGCGCTCAAGAAGGCCGGCTGCGTAGAGGGCAACAAGGTGCGCGTAGGCGGCAAGGAATTCCAGTGGAGCGACGCCGCCATGCCGGCGGGCAAGCCCGGCAAGTTCGCCTACAAGTACAGGAAATTCGACCAGGAGTTCGGCGACAACTGACCCGGACCGCGTAAAGAAAGGGGCCCGCTGTTAAGCGGGCCCCTTTTTATTTCTGCCGCGAAAGTTCAATACACCGTGCCCCAGTCGCGGGTGGTGATGCGGAATTCCACGCGGCGGTTCAGGGCGCGGGTCTCGTCCGTGCCCCCCTGGATGGCCGGCATGCTCTCGCCGTAGCCGTACACCCGCACCGAATCGGGATGGACGCCTTTGGTGGCCAGGTACATCTTAACGGCGCCGGCGCGCTGCAGCGAAAGCGTCTCGTTAAATTCCTCGGAGCCGCTGTCGTCGGTATGCCCCGAAACTATAAGTTTAAGCCTGTTATGGCCGATCAGCACGTCCGCCACCCTGTCCAGCAGCGGGCGGGAGGATTCCAGCAGCCTGGCCGAGCCCAGTTCGAATTCTACGGGCGGGATCTGGCGGGTGGACACCATGTCCATCACCGACTGCAGCTCCAGTTCGGCCCGGCGGGCCTCTTCCTTCTCCGCCGGATTCAGCTGCCTCGCGCAGCCGCAGAAGCACAGCGCCGCGGCGGCAAGTACGGTAAACCTGGTCATATAGCCCTCCCCTCGAATTGCCCGCCCCTGATGGAAACGATAAGCGTCTCACGGCGGAAACGGTAGCCCCGCGCGAAAGCCGTATTGCTCAGCAGCAGCGGCGGCGTGGCCGCGATAGTGGAGTAAATGCGGCGGCGCCGCAGGCGGGGCCGGGAAGCCGGGTCCAGCAGGTTGGAGTGGGCGGCGACCTCCAGCGTGTCCATGGCCCAGTAAACGGGCCAGATCACGGCGGCCCTCAGGGCCAGTTCCGTCTTGGGGATGGCCGCGACGAAGGCCTCGCACTGGTCCAGGCGGTCTATGGCCCAGAACATCCATTTGGCCGTTATGTCGCGCAGCCGGTCCATATTTTGCGGGGCCAGCAGGTCAGCCGGCTTGAGGTTCTTTGAATCCAGGTCGGCCTGCGGCAGGTAGCAGCGCCCGATGCGCAGGTCGGCGGCCATGTCCTTGAGGATATTGGTCATTTGCAAAGCCGAGCCGATCATCTCGGCGTCTTTCTCCGAGGGAAAATTATCGGTGGAGCGGGTCGAGCGCCTGATAGCCTCGCGGTAAAGCCGGGCCCAGAAAACTCCGGGGGCCCCGCCGATGCGGGTGCAGTAGAGCTCCAGCTCGCCGGCGGTCTGGAACGCCGCCGGAAGCCCGCCGGGGAAGGCCTGCACGTCCATTTCCATCCCCGCCGCTACGGCGTTGACCAGCTGCGAAAAAAGTTCCTTGTCCTGTTCGGGGAACCGCGCGTACAGCGCCAGGATCTTGCCGAATTTAAGCAGCAGCTCTTTCTCCCCCCGGGCCGGGGCCTGGGCGGCGAGCTTATGCACCCTGATCGCCACGGCTTCCGCGTTAGCCGGTTTATGGATGCCGCGCATCAGGGAAAGGATGGCGAGCTTATGTTCGGAGCCGATGGAGGGAGAATCCACCACCGTGTCCATCAGCCGGCACAGCAGGTAGCCCATGCCCATGGAGCTTTTGACCGGCTCGGGCAGCACGTTCACGCTGAGGTAAAGCGTACGTGAAACGTGCTTTAATATGTTTTTTATGTCGCCGGAGAGGATGGCCCTTTCGCGTTTTTCCATAACACCTTAATTTTACCAAACTTTCGTTTAGGCCGCTTCAAGAGGCGCTGCCGCGGCGGCCGTTAAACCGGCCGTTCCACCCTTTCCGCGTCGCCCAGTTCCGCGGCGGCGAGATTTTCCAGGCCGAGGCGGCTGTAAACCGGGGCGGCGTGGGCGGAGATCTCTTTGAGCTTTGAAGCGAAAGCCAGCGTGGCCGCCAGCAGGAACAGCCCGTTGAGCGTCATAGTATGCGCCACGCCTATGCGGCTGGCCGCCCAGCCGGCCAGCAGGCTGCCGAAAGGCGCCATGCCCATGAAGGCCACCGAATAAAGGGCCATTACCCTGCCGCGCTTGTCGTCCTCCACCAGCGTCTGGATGACCGTATTGGCCGAAGCCATGAAGCTTATCATGCCGAAACTGGCGGAAGCGATCAGCAGCGCGGAAAGCGCGAAACTGGTGGAAAGGGAGAAAGCCAGCAGCCCGAGCCCGAAGATGCCGGTAAAGAGCGGGATGCCCCGCTCCAGCCCGGCTGGGTGCCGGCGCCCGGCCAGCCGCAGCGCGCCCAGGAGGGCGCCGCCGCCGGAACAGGCCATGATAAAGCCCAGCGTCCTGGGCCCGCCGTGCAGGATCTCCCTGACGTAGGCGGGCATGAGCACGGCGTAAGGCATGCCCAGCAGGCTGCCGGCCGCCAGCATCAGCATGACGTACTTTATGGGCGGGAACCCGAAAGCGTATTTGAAGCCTTCCGCGAAAGCGCCGCTCTTTTTTTCACCCGCCGCGCCCGCGCGGGCCGCCGGCAGCCGCATGGCCAGCAGGGCGGCGATGACCGCCGTGTAGGAGATAGAATTGACCAGGAAACAGACGCCTTCGCCGAAAGCGGCGATGCAGACGCCGGCTATGGAGGGCCCGATAAGCCTGGCGGAGTTGAACATGGAGGAGTTTAGGGCTATGGCGTTGGCCAGGTCCTCGCGCTTCTCCACCAGCTCGACGATAAAAGATTGGCGCGCCGGCATGTCGAAGGCGTTTATAACGCCCAGGGCGGCGGCCAGCGCTATGATCTGCCAGACCTGCGGCGAGCCGTACAGCACCAGCAGCGCCAAAGCCAGCGACTGCAGCAGGGACAGCGCCTGGGTAACGAGCAGGATCTTCCTGCGGTCAAAGCGGTCCGCGGCGGGACCGGTCAACGGCGCCAGCAGCAGGCTGGGCACCTGCGAGGCGAAACCCGTTATGCCCAGCAGCAGCGGCGAGCCGGTAAGGCGGTAAACCAGCCAGCTCAGCGCCACGCTCTGCATCCAGGTGCCGATAAGCGATACGCACTGCCCGCCGAAAAAAAGCCGGTAGTTGCGGTATTTGAACGCCCGCAGCATCAGGTTAAGCCTTGAGCGGCGGCCGTCCGGGGGGTTCATCGGGGTTTTACAAAGATGAGTTTGCCCAGCACGCGCGCGCCGCGGGCCCCGGTGGCCGACGGGCAATGGTTGGCGCGGCCCTCCAGCGCCAGCCAGGCCAGCAGGGCGAAGCAGGCCGGTTCTTTGGCCAGCGGGTGCAGGCCCAGCTCCGCGACGGAGCGGACGCGCACGCCGGCAGGCAGCAGCAGGGCGGCGAGGTTGTCCATCAATACGGGGTTAAGCGCGCCGCCGCCGCTGACCAGGAGTTCGCGCGTGCCGCGCGGGGCGCGGCTTTTAAAGGCCAGGGCGATGGAAGCGGCGGTAAAGAGGTTCAGCGTGGCCAGCAGGTCCGGAGCGCGTTTCCGATTAAGCTGCCCGGGGAAATGCTTTTTCAGAAAAGCCAGGGAGAATTGGTTGCGGTCGAGGGACTTGGGCGGGCGGCGGCTGAAAAAAGGCGCCTCAAGCAGGCTGTAGACCTTGGGCACGTCGGGCGCGCCGGCGGCGGCCCAGCGGCCGCCCTTGTCGTAAGCCAGCCTGCCGCCGGAGATCGCGGCTACGGCCGTATCCATCAGCGAATTGCCCGGGCCGGTGTCGAAGCCGAAAGTCCTGACGCCTTTACCGACGAATGCGATATTGCCCACGCCGCCGATATTCTGCAGGGCCGTCGGGCTTCCCGCCCCGAACAGGTACTCGTCCATGAAAGGGATGAGCGGGGCGCCTTCCCCTCCGGCGGCCATGTCGGCCGGGCGGAAATCGCACACCACCGGGCGGCCGGTTTCCTCCGCTATGAAAGAAGCCTCGCCCAGCTGCAGGGTGTGGCCGCTGCGGCCGGGGGCGTGCCACACCGTCTGGCCGTGCGAACCTATGACGGCCAGGCTTTTATACGGCACTTTATGCGTGCGGCAGAAGCGCTTTACCAGGCCGGCCCAGAGACGGCCCAGTTCGAAATTAAGCTTTGAGAGTTCCGGCGCCTTCAGCCGCGGCGCGGCTATTATCCCGGCCTGCAGCGCGGCCGGGTATGGATAATTGGAGAATTTGAGGACTTTAAGGCCGCGCCCGGCCGCTTCGCAAAGGGCTATCGAAAGCCCGTCGGCGGAAGTGCCGCTCATGAGGCCCAGTATTTTAATTTTTGGCATATCAGTATTTTTCCACGCTGTAGCCGGCCAGCCGGCCGTTCTTATACCGGAACTTGCCGGAGAAATGCCCGCGGCGTTTGAGCAGCGGCAAAAAAACTCTGTCGCCTTCCCACAAATTCAGTTTCAGCAGGTCGCGGTCCTTTACCCAGGCCAGGTTGCCCTCTGCGGAGTCGAGCAGGCGGCCCGTAAATTCGGACGCCGTAAAGACGAAAACATACCAGTCCTCGCCTTTGGCGAAACCCGGAAAAGTCAGTACCCCTTTGAGCGAGGGTTTTTTTATCTTCAGGCCGGATTCCTCGCGGATCTCGCGGATCACGCAGTCCTCGGGCGACTCCCCCGGCTCGAACTTGCCGCCCAGGCCGTTCCACTTTCCCTCGTGCACGTCGTTGAGCTTCTTGACGCGGTGCAGCATCAGCGTGGCGCCTTTCTTCTTAACGTAACATAAAGTCGCGAGTTTCATAGTTAGATCTCCGACTTGCCCACGGGCGGCAGGTCGTCGAACAGCCAGGTGCTCAGGTAGCGTTCGCCGGTGTCCGGCAGGATCACCACTATGGTCTTGCCGGCGAACTCGGGCTTCAGCGCCGTTTCCACGGCCGCCTGCATGGCGGCGCCGGAAGAGATGCCGGCCATGATGCCTTCTTCGGTCATCAGGCGGCGGGCCATGGCGCCCGCCTGCAGGTCCTCCACTTTTATGACCAGGTCCAGCAGGGACTTATCCAGGATCTCCGGCACGAAATTAGCGCCTATGCCCTGGATGCGGTGCGGCCCGGCCTGGCCGCCCGAGAGCAGCGGAGAAGCGGCCGGCTCAACGGCTATGATCTTAACGCCGGGACGCTTTTTTTTAAGCGCGCGCGCCGCGCCGGTAATAGTGCCGCCGGTGCCTATGCCGGCCACCAGCACGTCTATCTTCCCGTCCGTGTCCTCGAGTAGTTCTTCGCCCGTAGTGCGCTCATGGATGGCGGCATTGGCGGGATTGGAGAACTGCCGCGGCATGAAAGCCCCCGGCGTACCGGCCAGCAGCTCTTCGGCCTTCGCCACCGCCCCGGCCATCCCGGCGGCGCCGGGCGTAAGAACCAGTCTGGCGCCGAAAGCGTGCAGGATCTTGCGGCGTTCCGCGCTCATGGTCTCGGGCATGGTCAAGGTCAGGCGGTAGCCTTTTATGGCGCAGAGCCAGGCCAGGCCTATGCCGGTATTACCGCTGGTAGGTTCCACCACCAGCGCTCCCGGCTTAAGCAGTCCGCGTTCCTCGGCGTCGGCCAGCATCCCGTAGGCCGCCCTGTCCTTGACGCTGGAGGACGGGTTGAAAAATTCGAGCTTGGCCAGCAGCAGGGCGGAACTGCCCGCGGCCAGGCGGTTGATCTTTACCAGCGGCGTGCGGCCGATCAGGCCGCTCATGTCGGCTGCGTAGTTCATTTGGCGGCTATCTCCCTGCGCAGTTCGTCCAGTTCCTTTCTCACGCGGCGCATCTCTTCGCCGCAGTAGTCCGGCAGCTTGTTATGATCCAGCTGCGCGCTGCCGCCCGCGCCCCCGCGCGCGCTGTGCGCCGGCACGCCGAACACGGTGGTATCCGGCGGAATATCCTGCAGCACCACCGAGGCCGCGCCTATGCGGGAGCGGTCTCCCACGTTTATGGCGCCCAGGACTATGGCGCCGGCGCCGACCACCACCCCGTTGCCGAGCGTGGGATGGCGTTTCTTATGCTCCAGCGAAGTGCCGCCCAGCACCACGCCCTGGTAGATCAGCACGTCGTCGCCTATCACGGAGGTCTCGCCTATAACCACGCCCATGCCGTGGTCTATAAAAAGCCGCCGGCCTATTTCTGCCCCGGGATGGATCTCCACGCCGGTAAGGAAGCGCGCCAGGTGAGAGAGCAGGCGCGCCGGAAAATACAGCCCCGCCTTCCACAGCCAATGCGCCGGGCGGTACAGCCACACGGCATGCAGGCCAGGGTAGCAGAACAGGAGTTCCGCGAGGCTTCTCGCGGCCGGGTCTTTCTTGAAAGCGGTTCTTATGTCTTCGGCTATGCTCATTTTTCCTCCGGCCCCGGCCGGGGCTCCGGTTTTTTTGCTTTAAAGGGTCTGCCGCGGTTAAGGCCGTTTCTCCCCGTATTTTCTAACCCCGCACGAAAGTATTATATAATTTTTACATAGCACGACCCCTAAGGAGACTCACAATGGCATTCAATCTGAAGAACAGGAATTTCCTCAAAGAACTCGACTTCACAAAAGAAGAACTGGTTTTCCTCCTGAAACTGGCCAAAGACCTCAAAGCGGCCAAATACGCGGGCACCGAACAGCCCCGGCTCGCCGGCAAGAACATAGCCCTGATCTTCGAGAAATCCTCCACCCGCACGCGCTGCGCCTTCGAAGTGGCCGCTCACGACCAGGGCGCCCATGTGACCTACCTGGAACCGACCGGCAGCCAGATGGGCCACAAGGAAACCGTCAAGGACACCGCCCGCGTGCTCGGCCGGATGTACGACGGCATCGAATACCGCGGCTTCGGCCAGGCGATAGTGGAAGAGCTGGCCAAGTTCGCCGGCGTGCCCGTGTGGAACGGCCTGACCAACGAATGGCACCCGACCCAGATGATGGCCGACGTGCTGACCATGACCGAGCACTGCGACAAGCCGCTCGAGAAGATCTCTTACGCCTACGTGGGCGACGCCCGCTTCAATATGGGCCGCTCGCTGCTGGTGATCGGTTCCATCCTGGGCATGGACGTGCGCATCGGCGCCCCGAAAGGCCTGCAACCCGACGCCGAACTGGTGGCTACCTGCAAAGAGCTGGCCAAAACCTCCGGCGCCCGCATCACCATCACCGACAAAGCCGAAGTCGCCGTTAAGGGCGCGGATTTCGTCCATACCGACGTCTGGGTGTCCATGGGCGAGGCCAAGGAAGTCTGGGCGGAGCGCATCAAGCTGCTCAAAGCCTACCAGGTCAACCCGGCGCTCATGAAGAAGACCGGCAACAGGAACGTGAAGTTCATGCACTGCCTGCCGGCTTTCCACAACGCCGACACCAAGGTGGGCAAACAGGTCTCCGAGCAGTTCGGCCTGAAGAACGGCATCGAAGTGACCGAAGAGGTCTTCGAATCCAAAGCCTGCATCGCCTTCGACCAGGCCGAGAACCGCATGCACACTATCAAAGCCGTAATGGTGGCGACCCTGGGGCATTGATACCGCCGCAAGGCATTAAATGAAAAGGGCCGGGACGTAGTCCCGGCCCTTTTTTTGCGCCTGTAACACCTAGAACTCGGTTTTGCTGACGAAGTTGAAGTCCCTGACGGTTATCGGTGGGATGGAGGTGTAGGTCATGTTTTTTTCCCTGCCTATCTCCGCGGTATTCTTAAGCAGGTCGAATACGCTCTGGTTGAAGCGGAAGTTATTGGCGCTGCCGGCCAGCTTGCCGTTCTTTATCCTGAAAAGGCCGTCCCGGGTCATGCCGGTAAAGACGCCGTCCATCAGGTCCACCAGCTGTACATACCAGAAACTATTCACGTACAGCCCGTTCTCCACGTTGGCTATAAGTTTGTCCAGGGGCTTGTCGGTGCCCTTGAAGATCACGCTGCCGGGCCCCCGGCCTGTCGCCCGGACGCCTTTCTTCGCGGCATAGAACCTGGAGTACCAGGCGCTCGCCAGTTTACCGTCCTTGATCATGTCGAAGTCGATATACGGCATGGCGTCCGCCGGGGAGAAAGGGAACAGGCTGACCTTCTCGTGGTCGGGCCTGGAGTAAATATGGACCGACTCGTGCGCGATCTTCTCGCCCTGCCGTTTCGACAGCGCCGACCTGCCCTCGTCGATGGCTTTCGCGTCGATATTGTACCAGAGGAACTTCATCAGCAGTTCCTCCACGGCCGCGGGCGAAAGCACCACGGTGTATTTGCCGGGGTCGAGCGGGGCCGGGTCCTTTGAAAGCCGGGTCTTGGCGATGATATCCGCGACGAAAGTCTTTTCGTCGTAGTCGGAAAAGTCCCTGGTGATATGGAAGTCCTTGAAAGAGGAATTCCCCGTCATGGCCGTCAGCCAGAAGGACGAATAGCAGTTGCTGTGCGAGGCGCGCACCCCCTTGTTATTGCAGACCCGCACCGTGTAAGGGTTGGTGGACAGGATGCCGGCGGAGTTCAGCCCGGCTTTTTTTATCTCCGAGAACGCGGCCTGGAGAATGCCGTATTTCCTTTCGTCGGAAACCTCGCCGAAGGCGGGGCTGAAGTTCTTCGCGGCGCCCGCTTCTTCCCTGGTCACAGGGGGCATATATTCCGGGTCTTTCGGCAGCAGTTTCGCCGCCTCGTAAGCTTTTTTCACCGCGTGTTTTATCCCGTCCTCGGACAGGTCGTTGGTTTTGTAAACCCCGGTCCTGCCCTCGTACCCCACTTCAGCCTTTACCTCTTCTTCAACCTTGTGCAGGTTCTCCCTGTTCACGGAATTATTGGAGAACCTTATGGAGTGGGCCTCGGCCCTGCTGCAGGAGAGGACGACGTGGTCCGTCACCGGCTCTTTCAGGACTTTTTCGATTATCAGGTCCGTCTTGTTCATTATTTCGACCTCCGCACCATGATATTCCGGAACCGCGCCGGGCTGGCCCCGTGGGTCATCTGGGCCAGCTGCATGGGGTCGCCCTTACCGCAGATTATGGTCCCCGACCGCTTAAAAAACCTTTCGTCGGCGATGGCGTCGCAGGCGCGCCAGAACTCGTAGGAGGTGGCGTTATAGGTGACGTTCTTGAGCATGCCGGCGAGCTTGCCGTTCTTTATCTCCCAGAAAGCGTCCCCGCCGAACTGCATGTTAAGCCGCATCTGGTCTATGCTGAACGAACCCTGGCCCTCTATATAAATGCCGTTTTCGGTATCCGCGATCAGCTCCCCGAAAGAGAGGGGTTTCTTGCCGGGGGCGAGGTAAAGATTGGGGATCCTGGTTATAGGCACGTCGAAATAATTGGCGGCCTTGGTCGTGCCGTTGGCGCGGGCCAGGTTCATCTTGTGGGCGAGCTCCCGGTTCACCCCGTAGCCGCAAAGGACGCCGTCCTTCACTATATGCCATTTCTGGCATTCCACGCCCTCGTCGTCGTAGCCGCAGCTGGCCAGCCCCCCCTCCAGGGTGTTGTCGGCGATAAGGTTCACTATTTCGGAACCGTATTTGAACTTATGCAGCTTGTCCATGGTGGCGAAGCTCCTGCCCGCGCAGGACTCCTCGTAGCCCAGCACGCGGTCCAGCTCCGTGGGATGCCCCACCGACTCGTGCATGGTAAGGGAAAGGTGCTCCGGGTCCAGGATGAGCGTGGCCGGGCCGGTTTCGCAGGCCTTCGCGAAGCAGTGCTCGCGGGCCTGCGCGGCTATTCTCCCGGCTTCGGGCTGCAGGTCCAGCCCCCTGAAATATTCGTAGCCGGCGTTCATGGGCGAGGGCCGGTAATGCCTGGATTTAACCTCGCCGTTGGCCCTGGCTATGGCCATGATCTCCGGCATCACGGTGTAAATATTCGTTTCTATAAGTGAGCCTTCCGTATTGGCGTATTTCTTCTTTATGTTGCGCAGCACCAGGTAGCCCCGGGCCTTAATGACGTCCTTGCCCTTCAGGATGGTCTCCCCGGCCTGAATGAGGACGCCGACGGCGTCTCCGATATCTACGCCGAGCGGGTCTTCCTTTATCTTTGTGACGAATTTGGCGACATGTTTGGGCTCGGAAGCCAGCTCGACTTTACCCGAAGCGGACTTGTCGGCGTGCTTGGCAAGCGCGAGGGCCTTGTCGGCGGCTTTCCTGAGGGAATCCAGGTCTTTGGCGCTGGTAGAAGCGTAGCCCCAGCCGTTTTCGTACAGCACTTTTATCCCCGTGCCCAGGACGTGCTGCTCGTCTATATGTTCTACGCGGGTGTCTTCGGTTAAAATTTCGCGCTCATGGAAGAGATTCTCGCGCGCGTCCGCGAAGCGTACCTTTTTGCCTTTCAGGTAATTTGTTATTTCGCTGAGGTCGTTCATAGGTTCCTCTATCTCCGGTCTGATAGGTGCGGCGCGGCGCCGGGGCAAAGAAAAAGACCGGTAATTCCCCGGTCTTTTTCCCCAGCTGCTGCGGTCACAGCCTGTAAATATCCAGCTTGCCGCCTTCCAGTTTGAAGCCGTAGCCCTTCTCGAAGGACGGGAAGGTGGTGCCGGCCGGCTTTATCTCGGCGGCGTTCAGGATGAAGTACGAGGACGCGTCCACCACGGGGAAGGGGATCATCAGCACCAGCATCTTGGAGGTGAACTTGGCGCCCTGGGGGCCCTGCACGATCTCGTTGCCGTAGGCCAGCTTATAGGCTTTGGAGAGTTTCACGTCCACGCCCTTGGCGGCCACGCCGTCGCCCACCTGCTTAAGCGTGGAGCTCAGCGCCAGGCCTTTCGGGCCCTTTACTTCCAGCTTGCTGTTCTCGGGGGTAGAGGCGTTGGCCTGCACCTTTACCACGTATTTCTCGCCGTCGATGACGAAAGTCTTGGAGCCGCTGTAAATGAAGCCCCAGTTCAGGATATCCATGGCGCGGGCGAAGAAAGTCTCGCCCTTGCTGGTGGTCAGCACCAGGAAGAATTTTTCTTTGTCGGCGCAGGAGTTGCCGCCGTCCGGGCAGTTGGAGGCCTTGGTGCCGCTTACATGTACCTTGGTGCCGGCGCCGGTAGTAAAGGTCACCGCCGGTTTAAGGTAGGCGTTCCTTATAGACTCCAGGTCCACGGAAGCCACGGTATCCGCCACCCCTTTAACACCCTTCTGCATGGAGAACTCGGGCAGTTCCATCGCCCTGGGGGTCTCGGCATAGCCGAAATACCTGAAGAGGTCTATGTCGGGCGCCTGCTCGCGCGCTTCGGCGGGAGCCGCCTGGGCGGGAGCCTCGGGAACCTCCACGGCCTGGGCCGAGCCAAGGTCGTCCAGCGCGCCGCCTGCAGCTGAGGCAGCAGAGCCGAAGTTAAAGATCAGCAGCCCGGCCGCCACCGCTTTTAAAATATTGGTCATGATAGTTCTCCTGCCCCTGAAATACCGCGGGCCTCAAGGCCTCACTAGTTTTATACCAGAGGAAACCCCAAAGCGCAAGCCCCGCCGGCCTTGACCTGTAAAGGCAAAGGGCCCAGGCTTTTTTAGGCCCTTAGGGCAAAGGGAAGAAGGCGGGATCCAACTCGGCAAAGCCGCTCAAGGTCCAGGCTATCCCGTCCTTTATGGAGGCGGCTATGCTTTTCCTTACGCGTTGTCTTTGCATGTTGTGCGTAAATTATATAAATTATGCTCTGTTCACACGGCAGGCTGAGGGGGCTCTATGGCTGACAACGAACTGGTAAAAACACTGCAGGGACACACGGACGGCGTGCTGTCGCTGGCTTTCTCGCCTTGCGGCAAATTCCTGGCCACCGGCGGGGAAGACAATGCCATCAAGCTCTGGTCCATCCCGGACGGCATAGAGATACAGACCATTCCGGCCCACGAAGGCGACGTGCGGGCCCTGGCTTTCGACCCCGACGGCGACGTGTTCGCCTCCGCCGCCTGGGACAAGAACGTGAAGATCTGGCGCACCGCCGACTGTTCCACCCTGGCCTCCGCCTCCAAACACGCGGGGCCGGTCAACTGCCTGGCCTTCTCCCCGGACGGCAAATTCCTGTATTCCGGTTCGGACGACGGCACCATAAAAGTTTTTTCGTCGCCCAAGTGCTGGCTGGAGAACACCCTGGAGCCCGGCATAGGGGACATCAAGGCCCTGGCCGTCGCCGCCGGGATGCTGGCCGCTGGCGGCGTGGAGCTGCAGTTCCTGGAACTGCCCTCCGGCAAGCTTCTGAAAGACAATGACTCCTACGTTTACGGGGTGAAAGCCCTGGCCTTCTCCCCGGACGGCAAGACCCTGGCGGTAGGCACGGGCATGGAAAAGCGCCTGGAGATCTGGAACGCGGAAAAACTCGAGGAAGCCGGCTCCGTGAAGGATTCCGACTGGGTGAACTGCGTGGCTTTCACCCCGGACGGCAAGCGCATAGTGACCGGCGGCTCGGCCGTCAAGGTCTGGGACCCCGTTTCCGGAGCCTGCCTGAAGACCTATGAAGGCCATGCCGACGAGATCCACGCCGTGGACGTCTCCCCGGACGGCAAATACATAGCCAGCGCCTCCAATGACAAAACCGTAAAGATCTGGGCGCTGTAATCAACTGTGTAATCAACGGGGACAGGCTACTTTTTGGGGAAACCCGAAAAGTAGCCTGTCCCCGTTATTGTTTTGACAGTTGACCGCCGTTAAGACTGATACGGAGACCTTTTTTGTATAATTGACCTGTTGTTAAATTACAGTAGGAGGAATAATGGTAAACACAATAGTCCTTATACTGGTGGCACTCATGGCGCTGGCTAGCAATGTCAACGCCGCGGGTTTCCGCCTTGCGGAGCAGGATGCTAAAGCGACAGGCATGGGTAATTCCTTTGTGGCCGTGGCGGACAACGCCTCAGCCGTCTGGTATAACCCCGCCGCCATAACCAACCTGGAAGGCACTAACCTGTCCCTGGGTACCGTAATGGTAGCGCCTTCGATGGAGCACACGAACGTCAACGGAACCAAAGACAAAATAGAGAATACGCTGCATATCCCCCCCCATTTCTACGCCACCCGAAAAATCAACGACCAGTGGTCGCTCGGTTTAGGCGTGAACGCCCCTTTCGGTCTTTCCACGGAATGGGACAAAACGACCGCCCTCACCCGCAAGGTGGCGACGGAGTCGGAAGTTAAGGCTATAAACTATAACCTGAACGGCGCGTATAAGCTGAACGACAAGTTCTCTTTCGCCGCCGGTGCCAGCTACGTTATGGTCGATGCCACCCTCAACAAATGGCATCCCGCGGCTGCGCAGGAAATTACGCTTGAGGGAGATGGCCATGGTGTCGGCTTTAATGCCGCCGCTATGTACAAGTATAACGATAAGCTGAACTTCGGCGCCAACTACCACAGCAAAGTAAAGGCCAAGCTGGAAGGCGATCTTGTCGCCACCGGCGTGTTCACCGGCCCGGTCAAGACCGAGCTTACCCTGCCCGACATGCTGCAGTTCGGCGCGGCCTACAAGTACAGCGACAAATGGCTGTTCTCCGCCGAAGCCGACTACACCAACTGGACGACCTACCGCAATATCGTCATCAAGAAGCAGTCCAACAGCGACGTAGTAAGCACCGACACCAAGAACTGGAAAAGCGTCTGGGCCTTCCGCGCAGGCACCGAGTACAAATACTCGGACACCTGGAAGTTCCGCGCAGGCACCTTCTATGACAACAACCCTGTCACGGATGCCCGCTTCGAAACCCGCGTGCCCGACACCGACCGCGTGGCCTTCTCGATAGGCGCCGGATGGAACAAGGGCAACATAACTGTCGACGCTTCCTATATGTACCTGATGTTCCGGGAACGGAAGATAACCGACAGTCTGCAGGATAACGGAGCCGGCGTTGGCGCTACCACGCTGAACGGCAAGTACAATTCCGCCGCGCACCTGCCGGCGCTCACCGTAGGCTACAAGTTCTAAGCTTACACTCAGTAAGGGGATAAAAAAACCCCGCGTCCGTAAGGGCGCGGGGTTTTGCTTTGCAGCTGCGGCGCAGGTCAGTCGGGGTAGTAAGGCTGGTTGAGCCGGTAGATATACCAGCCGTCCGGCACCAGGTCATAGACCGTCTTGCCTTCTCCCAGGAGGAGCTCGTGCACGGGCTGGTAAACCTTCTCGTCCGCGGCGCGGAAGCCGGTGATATCGGCCACCGCGGCCAGGGCGCGCCGGCCCTCCTTGGTATCGCCCAGCGTCAGGAAGCCGGCGATAAGCCTGTCGCGCGTGGCCGCTTCCAGGTTGCGCCTCACTATCAGCGGCTCATTAGGCACCTTGCCGGTCACCGCCAGTATTTTAAGGCCCGGAGCCCGGGAAGCCTGCCGGGCATAGGTGGCCACCGCGGCGACCTCGCCCTTAAGCAGCTTCTGGAGGTTGCCTTCGTGGGTGGCGGAGAATTCCTTTTCCACTTCCACCCCCGCGTTCTTCAGGTAAATGGACGGCAGGGTAAAGCCGCTCAAAGAGTAAGGGCCCACAAAGCCGACTTTCCGGCCGGAAAGCTCGGCTACGCTGCCGGCTCCCCCCGGCGTCCGCGTCAGCAGGACGCCCTCATAGTCGCCGAGTTTACTCCCGCGCAGCACCTGTAGAGCCGCGCGTACCCGGTATTCTTCCCTGGCCACCAGGTATTCCTCCAGCGTCACCAGCCCCGCGTCCGTCAGCCCGGAGTCGAACTTCTTTATAGTATCCGACGGCGATATGGCCGCCCTAATTTCCACGGACATGGCGGTAGCGGCTTCCAAATGCTTTTTAATGAAGTCCGCCGCGCCCGAGTCCATCGACGGCACGTGCGCCGGCGACAGCACCACCACCAGCGGGTTGGCCGGCGTGCCTATAGTTTTTTCGTCCCTGAGCGTGCAGCCGGCGGCCAGCAAAGCCGCGACGAACCCGACCGACAGGAACCAGTTTGCGGATCTGATTTTCATGATA
Source organism: Elusimicrobia bacterium GWA2_61_42 (assembly GCA_001799615.1). Taxonomy (GTDB): domain Bacteria; phylum Elusimicrobiota; class Elusimicrobia; order Elusimicrobiales; family UBA9959; genus UBA9959. The sequence continues at coordinate 19,432 of MGTU01000010.1, forward strand.
TCCCCCTCCCCTCGAATCTTCCCCCATTTCACAATATCTGAAAGAAGATTTCAAGCGGCCGGGGCAGGCACGGGCCCGCCGGACTTAGCTTGTCCGCGGCTCCGGCGCCAGGTCGGCGGCGAACCACCGCCGGCCTATCCACAGCGAAACGTTGACCAGCCCTATCAGCACCGGCACCTCCACCAGGGGCCCGATCACCGCGGCAAAAGCCGCCCCGTGCCCTATGCCGAAGGTGGCGATGGCCACCGCTATGGCCAGCTCGAAGTTATTGGAAGCGGCCGTGAAAGAAAGCGTTGCCGACTCCTTATAATTGGCCCCGGTCTTCTTGCTCATGTAGAAAGAACCGAAGAACATCAGCGTGAAATAGCACAGCAGGGGAATGGCCACGCGCACCACGTCGAAGGGCACCTGCACGATATTCTCGCCTTTTATGGAGAACATCACCACGATAGTGAACAGCAGCGCCACCAGGGTAACGGGGCTTATGGCCGGGATGAATTTGGAGTCATACCAGTTCCGCCCCTTGGCAGAAATAAGCGCGAACCGCGTAATTATGCCGGCGAGGAAAGGGATGCCCAGGTAAATGAACACGCTTTTGGCGATCTCCGCCATGGTGATGCTGACCACCGCGCCCTCCAGGCCCAGCCAGCGCGGTACCAGCGTAACGAAGAACCAGGCGTACACTGGGAAGAACAGCACCTGGAACACGGAATTGAAAGCCACCAGCCCGGCGCAGTATTCCCGGTCGCCGCGCGCCAGGTCGTTCCAGACTATCACCATGGCTATGCAGCGCGCCAGGCCGATCATTATCAGGCCCACCATGTATTCCGGCTTGTCGCGCAGGAAGAGGATGGCCAGCGCCGTCATCAGCACCGGGCCCACCAGCCAGTTCTGCGCCAGCGAAAGCAGCAGCACCTTTTTATTGGAGAAAACCCTGTGCATCTCCTCGTATTTCACCTTGGCCAGCGGCGGGTACATCATGAGGATCAGGCCTATCGCTATCGGGATGGACGTGGTACCCACGCTGGAGGCGGCGTTGAAGTCCGCCACGGCCTGCGGCCACAGCCAGCCCGCCCCCACGCCGGCGGCCATGGCCAGGAAGATCCACAGCGTCAGGTAGCGGTCCAGGAAAGAAAGTTTTTTTATTATGCCTTCCATCAGAGCAATCCTCCCACGAATTCTTTTATCTCGTCGCGCACGCGGCGGTAATGCCCGAGCGCCTCTTCTTCCGTCTTCGCGCCTTTGGCCAGCAAGGGCGGGTCCTCGAAACTTTTATGAATCTTCTCCGCCTTGCCGAACCACGCCGGGCAGCTCTCGCGCGCCTTGTCGCAGACGGTTACCACCAGGTCGAAAGTAACATCCTTGAATTCGGAAACGTGCTTGGAGCGGTGGCCGGAGATGTCCACGCCGGCTTCCGCCATCACCTTTACGGCCCGGGGGTCCACCGCGCCGGGTTTGGTGCCGGCGGAGAACACCTCCGCCCTGCCGGCCAGCAGCGCCTTCCCCCAGCCCTCGGCCATCTGGCTGCGGCAGGAGTTGCCGGTGCAGAGGAACAGCACCCGTTTCATTTGCGGCCGCCCGGCTTGCGCGCGTACACGGTTATGCTGGAAGCCGCGCCGTCCAGGGCCTTGGCGGCCTTGTTGGTGATAGGGTCGGAGCAGCCCCCTTCGGAGCGGTAAGTATTGTCGGTAAGCAGTTTGAGTCCTTTAAAACCGGCGTCCTTTATGGCGCCCAGGTAATCCGGGCGCTGCAGCGCCCCGGCCACGCAGGCGGCGTAAAGCCCGGCGTGCTTTTTCAAAGCCGGCGGGAGTTCACGATTGAGCACGATGTCGCTGACCACGATAACGCCGCCCGGCTTGAGCGCCCTGAAGGCCTCGCGGAACACTTCCGGCTTATCCGGGGAGAGGTTGACCACGCAGTTGGAGATGACCAGGTCCGCCTCGCCGCTCTTCACGGGAAGTTTCTCGATAAGACCTTTGCGGAATTCCACGTTCTTAAGCCCGGTCCGCGCGGTGAACTTGACCAGGTTCTTCGCCGCCAGCTTAAGCATTTCGCCGGTCATGTCCACGCCTATCACGCGCCCCTTGGCCCCGGCCAGCGGCGCGGCGATAAATACGTCCTTGCCGGCCCCGCTGCCCAGGTCCAGCACGGTCATCCCTTTCTTTATCCTGGAGAAAGCCACCGGGCTGCCGCAGGAAAGCCCCAGTTCCCCCTCGGCGGCGGCGGGCGCGGGGCCGCAGCAGGAAGAACCGGGACAGCAGGAAACCGATTTTTTCGCCACGGTGCCGTAGGCCTTGCGCACCATTGACCGCGTCTTTTCGTGATGGATCTTCATTTAAGTCTCCTATATCGCGCCGAAAATATACTTAAGTCCCAAATAGACGCCGCAGGCGATGAATACCCAGCCGGTAGCCGGCCGCGCGTATTTTTCAAACCTGCCGGCCAGGCCGGTTATGACCGAAACTTTCTTAAGGCCGAGATCCAGCGCCACGGCCGCCCCTATCACCGGCAGGGCGGTGCCCAGGCCGTAAAGCAGCGGCAGCGAGAAAGCGGAGGAGTTCTTTGCCGCCAGGGGAATTATGACCCCGAAATAAAGCGCGGCCGAAATAGGGCAGAAAGCCAGCGCGAACATAAAACCCATCAGCAGCGAGGCGGAGGCGCCCGCCCTGGCTTTGAATTTAGAAGGATTAAAAAGATTAAACCCTTCAAAACTTTGTCCGAACATGTCCAGCATATACATGCCGGCCAGCACCAGAACGGGAGAAAGCGCCTGGTTGCCGTATTTCTGCATGAAGAAAGAGAAGGACGGCGCGCTGAGCAGGCTTTTTACCAGCAGGAAACCGATGAGCACGTAAGCGAGCGCCCGCCCCAGCGCGTACAGCCCGCCCTGGAGCAGCACCGCCGCCCGGTGCGAGCCGGAATGCTTGGAGATATAGGTAAGCGCGGCTATATTGGTGGCCAGGGGGCAGGGGCTCACCGAGGTGATTACCCCCGTCCACAAAGCCGTTATAGCCGCGGCCCAAAGTTCAGCGCTCATTTTTCATCCAGCAGTTTGTGCGTTTCGGCCGTGACATACCCGACAAAAGCTTCTTTGTCGCCTGTCAGTTCCCAGACTTTCGGGAGCATGCCCCACTTAAGAGGTTTGTCGCCGGAGAATTTCTGCACGATCACGGACTTGGAGTTAAGCCAGTAAGCCTCTACGAAATGCTTGTTCGGCTCTTCGTCGATATTTACGCCTTTAAAAGCCACCTTCCAGCCCTTATAGTCGGCCTTGAAATTCTTCTCCACCGCCTCTTTGGTATAGGCTTCTATCGTCTGGCAGGAAGAACAGCGGGTGTCGGTATAGAAGTAATAGACCACCGCGGTTTTCTGCGCCGCCTTTTTTGACGCGGCGCCCGCCGGCGTGGCGGGGGGCACGGCTTCTACCGGGGCCGCCAGGGGAGTCTTTTCAGCGCAGCACGGGGCCCCGGCAATTTTATAGACCGCAGCGCCCACGCTGAGTGCCACAAAGGCCATCAGGGCGTATTTCAAAGCCTTGTTCGGGCCCTTTTTATCCGGCTCGCATTTACCGCCGCAGGCACAGCCTTCGCCCATATTAGTCGGCCACCTGGATTATTTTCTTCAGCTCGTCGTTCGCCGGGATCCTCGCCGAGAATTTAACCTTGCCGTTAACGGCCAGGGCCGGGGTCATCATAACCCCCATCTCGGTTATCCTGCTTATATCGTCTATTTTTTCCATCTCGTAGGGGAGGCCCAGCTCTTTAGCCGCCGCTTCCGCGGCCGCGTAGAGCTTGTTGCACTTCGCGCAGCCCATTCCCAGCACCTGTATTTTTTTCATTATAAGACTCCTATTTTACGATAGCGTTGAACAAAAATCCGGTGAACATTATTCCGGCGCCGACAATGCCGAAAAAGACGAGGAGCAGCTTTACCTTCATCACGCGGCGCAGGATAAGGAATTCCGGCAGAGACAGGCCCGTCACCGCCATCATAAAGGCCAGCGTGGTCCCCAGCGCCACGCCTTTCTCGGTAAGCGCGCTGACCAGCGGGATGACGCCGGCCGCGTTCGAATAAAGCGGGACGCCTACCAGCGTGGCCAGCGGCACGGCGTACCATTTATCCGCGCCGGCCCAGCGGGCCAGGAAATTCTCGGGCACATAACCGTGTATCCAGGCGCCTATGCCGATGCCGGCAAGCACATACGGCCACACGGTTTTAAGGATGTCCCAGGTATATTCCCGGGCGAAAGCGAAGCGTTCCCCCCAGGGCATTTCGGCTCCGAAAGAGATGTTCTGAATTTTCTTCGACGGGTCGAAACCCTCCAGCAGATGTTCAAGGTTCAGCCTGCCTATGATCAAGCCGGAAACTACGGCGATGATAAACCCGCTGAGCGCGTAATACGCGGCGATCTTGAAGCCGAACATACCGAACAGCATTATCAGCGCCACCTCGTTGATCATAGGCGAGGCCACCAGGAAAGAAAAGGTCACCCCCAGCGGGATGCCGGTCTGAATAAAGCCCAGGAACAGCGGGATAGCGCTGCAGGTGCAGAAAGGCGTGATTATGCCCAGCGCAGCCGCCCATAAATGCCCGGAGAAGCGGCTTTTTTTAAGGATTATCTCGCGGATCCTGGAAGGCGGAAGAAAGGTGCGGATTATGGAGACCGCGAAGATTATCCCGGCCAGGAGGAGAGAGATCTTTATAGTGTCGAAAACGAAAAAGTTAACCGAGGACCCGGCCAGCGTGTCGCGGCCGAGACCGAAAAGACCGTAAACGAGCCAGTCGGCGAAGAGCTGCACAGGTTTGAACATATTACCTCTTGATCCCGGCGATACAATCCGTAAAATTCAGCACGCAGGGACAGGTCAGGCGGTAATGCAGCCAGTTCCCCTCGCGGCGGGCCGCCACCAGGCCGGCGCTCTTCAGCACCAGCAGGTGCTTGGACACGGTGGAGATGTCGTCACCCACCAGGTCCCTCAGGTCACAGACGCACATTTCTTTCTTCCTCAGCGAATTGAGTATTAAAAGCCTGGTCGGGTGCCCCATGGCCTTGATGACGGAGGCTTGCGCCGCGTAATCCTCTTTTGTCTTGTTCTTCATGCTCCTATTTTGCCAAATAGTAAAATAGATGTCAAGCCCCGCCCGCCAGGGCGACCCTGGCCGGGCCCTTGATAACAGGGAATTCCTCTGCTAGGCTATATGGAGTAAATATATGAAGCTCAACTCCGCCGCTTTAAGTTTAGCACTGCTCCTCACTCCGGCTTTAGCCCCGGCCGGGGAACCTGCGGGCTTGCCCTGGGGAGCGGAACTGGAAACCCCCTACCAGGCCTGGGCTTGGATCTCGGAATTCACAGAGGAGGACCAGGATACCTGGCCCGGCCTCTCCGAAGACCAGCAGGATTCCCTGCTGAAAAAAGCCGAAGCCTCCTGCCGGCAGGCGGACAAAGCGGCCGAAGCCGCCTCGGGCTCCGACGCCAAAGCCCTGGAAGTCATTTCCGACGCAACCCTGGCGCGCCTGGCCGTCTGCGCCGAGAACGGGGAAGCCCGGGCCGCGGCCCTACAGCAGAAACGCGACAAGCTCGGCCTTATCCTGGCGCGCGCCAAGGCCGGGCCGCTGCCGCAGGCCGACCTGGCCTGGCTGGAGGAGAACTCTTTACGCTTGAACGATGAAGAGCTGGATAAAGCCGCCTGGCGCGGGCAAATGCAGGCCCAGGCGCAGAACAGCAAAAAGTCGCTGGACAAGTCGGGCAAGAAACTGGCGGCGCTTAAGGACAGCAAAGCGCTTAAAGCGGAAAAACTTTCCTCTTTATACGACGGCGGCAAGACCGGCCTGAAAGGCCCCGCCGATGCGAATAGCGCCGTACAACTCAAAGGCAAAGCCGGCACCAAGCTTTCTACCCCCTCCCCCCTGGCGCGCGGCTCTAAAAAAGCGCTGACCTCAACCGCCCCGCCCGAGGTCCAACTGACCGAGCACTTCAAGGGCATGGAGGGTTATAAGGAGATAAAAGCGAAAGACCAGTTCACCGCGGTGATGAAGGAAGTGGACAAGGACGGGGAATCCGGCGGGAAGGTCAACGCGGCCAAGGCCGCCACCCTGAAAGCGGTTTTCCAGGTCTCCAAAGATTTCAACGAAACTTTTATCAATAACCCGTCCCCCAAAGACGAGGACGTGCGGCTGGTCATAGATAAGATCAAAAGCAAGGCTAAGAATCCCGACGACGCCTGGGAAATAGCGCTGCAGATGCGCAAACAGAAGGATTTTCCGGCGCTAAGGGACGTGGAACATTACCTCTGGTCCTGCACCCGCACCACCGAAAGCAAATGGCACGGCGCGGCCACCATCGTCTCCACCCCCCTGTACTCCCTGGCCAAAATGCCGGGGCTCAGAAAGATCTTCTTCGACGAAGAAACCTCGCCGCCTTCCCTCAGCGAAGTAAAATGGGGCACCAAAGGCGTGACCGAGTGCTGGAAGAAACAGAAATAGCGCCATTTTAAACCGCTTCACGGCTTTCAGGGCGTGGAGGTTGTCGGCGGGCATAGAGCCGCCTGAAATGTGCCATGCAATAAACCCCCTCAAACTGGCGTTCCATATATAGCGGCGGCAACTTTGAAGGCAACGGCCATACTGCCTCCGTGGAAACACAATTATTCGTACGGTCGACGCGCGAAATAAAGGAAACAAAACATCATGAGCATAGCTGCCCTTGGTAAACTTCTTATAGGCGGCCTTCTGGCCCTGAACCTGAGCGGTTGTATGATGGCTGTACGCGGGGTCAGCGGGTCAGGAGACGAACAGACAGCGAAGACGCTGATCAGGGAGATCGACTCAAAGGACTTGAGCCTTATCCTCGAAGTCCCGGCCCTTTCCGCGGGCGCGCAGGTGAGGCTGACCACAAAATTGGCCCGGCTTCAGGACAGCGTCCCCGTTACCGGGGCGGCTGTCACCTTTAGAATAGAGCGCGAAAGGACCGGCGGGATAATTGAGAAGCTGACGGAACAGGAAGCCGAAGAAATAGTAAAGAAGGGTTTGTACCAGCTGCACTATAAATTCAAGGAATCCGGCAGATACAAAATAACCGCCAGCGCCATCATAGCGGGAGAAACCGCGGCGCAGGCGCAGAGCGTGTCGCTCACCCAGGAGATCGGCAAGGCCAAGACCTCCAGCATTTGGTTCATTCTAGGCGCCGCGGTGGTGCTGGCTGTGAAATTCCTGGTCTTATAAAGCCGTTAAAAATAAAACCGCAGCCAAAGGTCCAGCTTGGCGGAGGCCTGGCGGCCGCCGAATTCCGTGCCGCGCCCGCCGCCGGTGAAGACGGGCCAGGCGATGACTTCGAAATCCGTGACAGGTTTATAGCTTAAGGGCAGGCCGCCCAGCCAGCTGCCGTCGGCGGCGTTCAGCATCAAATAAACTGACGGGGTGAAATAAACCCAGTTGAAGGGCTCCGGCCAGGACAGCTTGAGATAAATATAATCCCGCATTAAATTGGAAGACCCGAAATTGCCCCGGCTCACGGCCAGCGCGGAAGCCGCGGTTACGGAACTGCCGGAGACGGCGGCGTTCTCCAGGAAATCATTATAAGCGCCGAACTCGCCTTTAGTAAGGCCCGCGCCGTTGCGGTAATATTCCAGCGTAGAGGTCAGGTTCCACTTATTCAGCCAGCGCAGGCCCAACAGCCAGTCCTCGCCGTCGGCGCGGCTCGCGGCCGCGGCGCCGGCGGCCATGGTATAGCGCGGCTTATTGGAGAAACGGCTGAACTCTCCGTGCGCCTCCAGGCTGGGGCCGAGGTTGCGGGAAAAGGCCGCGCCGTACTTTTCCGGGTTGACCCGGCTGGCGTAGCCCATAAAGTCTATGTCGGTATCCCAGGCCAGCAGCGAGACCTTGGCCGCCAGGTCGGTGGCGCGCGCCTCGGCGGTCTGGGCGTTCAGCGTCTCGGCCGAAGGCACGGCTACCAGGTTGAGGGCGGCGTTGGCCAGCGGCAGGCCGGAGAAACTTTTTATATATTCATAACCGAAGCTCATCAGCCCGGCCTGGGCCAGGTCCGGGTTCTCCGGGTCTTTTTGCGGGTTCACATAGCCCACGGGGTTGAAGGCATAGCCTTTGCCCCAGCTGTACATCCGCTTGCCGGCCGCCAGCACGGCGCTATCCCCCAGCGCCAGGGTGCCGTAGAGTTCGTGCAGGGACAGGTCGCTAGAGTCTTCGCTGTAATACTGGGCGTAGGTTTTCGCGTGAAAGCCGGTAGGCCCGGAGCGGTAATCCCCGTTCAAATAAAGATCGGCGCGGTACTGCGACAGCGTACTTGCCGGGGCCTGGCCGTAATACTGCAGCTTATACAGCGGCGAGGACGTTCTGGAAAACAAGACCGAGTAGCGCGCGTCCAGGTTGCCGCTCAGCTCCAGTTTTTTAGCGGCCTCTTCCCGGGCGGGGATGTCGAAAGAATAATCTTCGCCCCGGGCGGCGGGCGCCAGGGCCAGGGCCAGCAGGAGCGCCGTAATTAATTTCACTTGCGCAGTCCTTCCAGCCGTGACATATAGCCGGTAGTGAACACCTCGTCCTTGAACTCCCGGGCCTTCACCTGTGAATAGATCATCAGCGAGCGGTAGCCTTTGTAGAGCGGGCTATAGGTCTCTATCACCGAAGGCCTGCTGAAGCCGCCGCCGAAATCCTTTAATTCCTTGAATTCCAGCGTCTTGATCAGCATGCCGCTGGCTGAATAGCATTCTATCTTCTCCAGGACCTCGTCCTTGGAGGCCCACATTTTTAATTTATCATAGGCCACGGTCTTGTTCCTGGCCTTCAGCTCCAGCAGGTAACCGGCGCCGGCGGCGGAGGTTTTTACCACGCTGTATTCGGCGGCGTAGTCCACCTGCATGATGTCGGCGTTGTTGAAGACGCCGCCGGTGACGGACTGCAGGCTGGTAATGCGCATGGGCCGGCCCACGTTGGGGATATACAGCCACATGTTCTCGCCCAGGCGCAGGGTGCTGCGGCCTTTATCGCTGGCCGGGGCCAGGTACAGCATGGCCATGGAATCGCGGCCTTTCTTGGCCGTATAGAAGACGAACTCCTTCTTTTTGCCGTCGGGCTCTATATTCACCAGTTTGCGGTAGGCCTCGTAGCTGGGCGGCATCAGATTGGCGTCTATGCGCTTAAGCAGGGCCTCACCGTCCAGGGCCAGGGCCGCGCCGCCGGGGCTCAGCAGCGCCAGGGCTAGAAATATTTTTATAACTTTCATAGGGTTTTCCTTATACGTGCCGCAGGGCTTCCACCGGTTCCATTCGCGACGCCTTCAGCGCCGGCTGCAGGCTAGCCAGGGTGGAAATGGTCACCACCACCGCCAGCGACAGCAGCATTTCGGCCAGCGGCACAGCGGGGGCCAGCACCAGGTCCATGGCGCCGAACGTGAACTTCAGCTTTACCGCCTGCAGGATCAGCAGTATGCCGGCGCCGGCCAGGCTGCCCAGCAGCCCGCTGAACAGCCCAAGGGAAAGCCCCTCCACCAGGAACAGCGCCAGTATTTTAGACGGCGGCGTGCCTATGGAAGCGATAGTTCCTATCTCGCCTATTCGCTCGTAAACCGACATCATCATAACATTGAGGATGCTGACCAGCACTATAAAGACCAGCACCAGGCGCACCACTAGGATAAGCAGCGTAACTATCTTGGCGATGCTGGAAAAAGGCGACAGCTCCTCCCAGGAGTGAGTCTCGAAACCGCCTTTCTCTCCCGGTAGGGCGGCGATGGCTTTTTTCAGCGCGGGGTAAGCCTTGCCCAGGCGCTTGAAGTCCCTGAGCTTTACCGCTATTTCGGTTATCTCGCCGTCCTCTATGCGCAGCAGGGAGCGGGCATCGTCCAAATGGATATAGCCGTCCTTGCCCTGCGGGCCCATGATATTTTCGGAGACGCCCGAGAGCTTAAAGGTGATGCCGTTCACCGAGCCCTCTTTATTGGTGGCCACCAGCACCACGTCGTCGCCTATTTTCAGATTAAGCCCGGCGGCGATGGTGAGCGGCAGCACCACCGAGCCCGGTTTTACGAAGGTGGCAGGGTCGGAGTCGCCCTGTTTTATCCTGCCCGGGAGGGCGGGGCAGACGAGACTTTCTTTCGCCGGCGCCACGGCGGTCAGCCTTATCCCCGTGGTCTGGGCGAAATTGCTGACCATGGCCCCGAAGCGGATGCGCTCGGAATACGCCAGCACTTCCGGGTCTGCGTCCAGGATAGCCCTTATCCCGGCCAGGTTTTCCCCCGGGATCGCCAGGTCCAGCGGCAGATTGTCCATGGAGCCGAGATAGCCCTTTTTATGTATCTGCAAGTCGCCCAGGTTGGAATTGGTGAGGATGCCGGTAACCTCGCTCCGAAAGGAATTGCCCACGCCGCCGAAAACTATCACCAGCGCCACGCCAAGGGCTATCAGCGAGGACGTGAGCAGGGTGCGGCGGGTGTAGCGCAGCAGGTTGCGCCAGGCGATCTTGATAATATTCGTCATTTTACCCCCCCGGCCGCCGCGTTCTCCCGCGTTTCGGTTACAAGTCCGTCCTCAATAGTGTAGATCAGTTCCGCCTCGCCCACTATTTTCTGGTCATGGGTGGCGAAGATAAAAGTCGTATCGAATTCTTTTTTCATCGCGTGCATCAGGCCGATCACCTTGTAGGCCGTGGCATGGTCCAGGTTGGCGGTGGGCTCGTCGGCCAGCACCAGCCTGGGCCTGGGCGCCAGCGCGCGCGCCACGGCCACGCGCTGCTTCTGCCCGCCGGAGAGCTGGGCCGGGTACTTATGCGCCTGGTCGGCCATCCCCACTTTCTCGAGCATCTCGGCCACGCGGCGGCGGCGTTCTTCCGGCGGCACGTTCTGCACCATGATGAGCGGGTACTCCACGTTCTCGTACACGGTAAGCACCGGGATAAGGTTGAAGTTCTGGAAGATGAACCCGATATTTTCGCCGCGGAATTTAGCGGAAGTTTTCCTGTCCATGGCGCTCACCTCGGCACCGGCCACGAACACCTTGCCGGAGGTGGGCCTGTCCAGGCAGCCTATCAGGTTAAGCAGCGTGGTCTTGCCGCTGCCGGAAGGACCGACGAAGGAGATGAATCTCCCCGGCTCTATGGAAAGGTCTATTCCTTTCAGGGCCGGCGTGGAGACTTCGCCGGTGATATAATCTTTACAGGCCTTCTCAAGTTTTACGAGGGGCATGGATTTCCTTTTCTATAGCTCTTACTATTTGATGCGCGAGGGGTGCCGATAGTTACACTAGATAAAGAACTTCGCCGCCCTCCGAGCGATTACAGGAAATAAGGTGACACACAACTTATTTGCAAATAAGTTGTGTGTCACCTTATCTTACGCTCTTATCATTATCAGCGCCATTTTAAACCGCTTCACGGCCTTCAGCGCGTGCGGCTTGTTGGCGGGCATTATTATGAATTCCCCGGCCTTTACCGTGTGGGGTTTGCCGGCGATGAGGATCTCTGCCTCGCCGTCCACTATTTCCACCAGGGCGTCGAAAGGCGCCGTGTGCTCGCTCAGGCCCTGGCCTTTGTCGAAGGAAAAAATAGTTACGGTGCCGGTCTTCTTCTCCAGTATGGTGCGGCTTACCACCGAATCCTTCTTATAATCCACCAGCCCTTTGGCTTTAAGCGCCCTGCCCCTGAGGTCTTCTTTCTTTTCCGCGTTTTTCATATGTCCTCCAAACCAAGCTAAGTTCAATTCAAAGTCTGCCTGAACCGGTTGTAAGCGGCCGCGCCGGTGACGACAGCCATCGCCGCCAGGGCCGACATGTTAAAAACAAAGACCGACTGGTCCCCGCCCTTGAGCAGGATATTGCGCAGCAGCGTGGTGAAGTAATAAAGCGGATTGCCGTAGACCACCGGCTTCAGCAGGGCGGGCATGTTCTCTACAGGGTACATTATACCGCTCATCAGCACCGCGGGGAACAGGAAGATGAAGCCGCCCAGCATGGCCTGCTGCTGGTTTTTTGAGATCGTGGAGATCAGGGTACCAACGCTCACGGTGGTAATTACGAAGGCCAGCGCCGCCGAGAAGAGCCGCCAGAGTTCGCCCTTGACCGGCACGCCGAAGATCAGAAAGCCCGCCGCTATCACCAGGGCCGCGTTCGCCAGCCCCAGCACGATGTAGGGCAGGGTTTTTCCCAGCAAGATCTCGTAGTTCTCCAGCGGGGCCGAGACTATGGTCTCGAAGGTGCCCAACTCCCGTTCGCGCGTCAGGGACATGCTGGTAAGGATGATGGTAACCAGGCAGACTATCATGCCCATCACGCCCGGCACCATGAAGACCGGCGATTCCATCTCCGGGTTGTAGATTATCCGCACGTCAAAGCCGAACGGGGCCGCGGGGGCCGGCAGGCCCGCCTCCGCAGCGGCGTGCGCGGCAAAGATGGCGCGCGCGTAGGCCTCCACGCTGCGCGCCCTGGTCACGCTGGTGCCGTCCACCAGCAGTTGAACACCGCCGCAGCCGCGCGCCGCTTCCCGCGCGAAACCGCCGGCCGGGAACACCAGCGCCGCGTCGGCGGCGCCGGAAACCACCAGGTCCTCGGGGGCGCGCCCTTCCGCGGCCACCGGCACAAACCAGCCCGAGGCGGTAAAGCGCTGCGCCAGGCGGCGCGCGGCCGCGTCCGAAGGGGCGTACACCGCGGCCAGCTTTATGTTCTTTATCTCGCTAGACAGGGCCAGGCCGAAAACGGTCATCTGCAGCATCGGCATGACGAACAGGATCAGCTTCATGCGCGGATCCCGCAGGACCTGCGCGAATTCTTTCCGTATAAAAGCGAGCAGCGTGCGTTTCATGGTTCCAGGTCCGTTTTGAATTTTTTAAAGGCCGCGGTCAGCAGCAGCGCGCACAGCCCCGCCAGCGCCGCGAGCGGCAGGGCCAGGTCGGCCGCGCCCGCCCCGCGGATGGTCACCCCGCGGGCGATCTCCATGAACCACCGGGGCGACAGGATCATGGTGAAATAACGGAAGAAAGCGGGCATGCTCTCCACCGGGAAAATGAAGCCCGACAGCAGCAGCGAGGGCAGCAGCCCGCTTATCATGGAAAGCTGCATGGCCAGCTGCTGCTGGCGCGTCACCACCGAGATCACTATGCCCTGGGACAGGGACGCCAGCGCGAAAAGTACCGTGCCGCCCAGAAAGAGCAGATAGCTGCCGCGGAAAGGCACCCCGAAGCCGAAGCGCGCCACCAGGTTGACGAAGAAAACACCGGCCAGGATGAGCCCGACATACGGGGCAATCTTGCCGGCTATGATCTCGGCGGGCCGCAGCGGGGTGGAGAGCAGCAGTTCCATGGAACCGTTCTCCCATTCCCGCGCCACCGTGAGCGCCGTCATGAGTATCGACAGCAGCCCGATGATGATGACCGCCAGGCCTGGGATCACGAACCAGCGGCTGTTGAGCTCGGGGTTGTACATGAAGCGCGTCTTGAGCGGCACCGGGTCCGCGGGGACCGTGGCGCCGAACTTGCGCAGCGCCGCCCCGGTGAGCCCGGGCAGGTAGCCCAGCACGGCCTGCGCCTTGGAATTGTCGGTGCCGTCCACTATAAACTGCACCCGCGGCCGCCCGCCGCCCCCCACCTCGCGGCCGAAGCCAGGCTCTACCAGCAGCGCCGCCGAGTAGCGCCCGGAGTCAAGCCCGCGCACGGCGGCGGCCGGGCTGTCCACCGCACCGGGCAGAAAATACCCGGAGCTCTCGAATACCGACACCAGCTGCCGGGAATGGCGCGTATTGTCCCTGTCGTAAACGCCCAGGGCCAGGTTCTTGACGTCGAAATCGATGGCAAAGCCGAAGAAGACCACCAGCACCACGGGGAGGCCCAGCACCAGCACCAGCGTGAACGGGTCACGCAGGATGTGCATGACCTCCTTGCGGGCTACGGCCGCGGCTCTGTGCAGGTTGAAGCCGGTCATCTTTCTATCCCCTCCACCAGGCGGATGAACACGTCTTCCAGCGAAGGCTTTATCAGGGTCCGCGCCGCGGCTGCCGGCAACGAGGAAAGGGCGGCGTCCATGGCCGCCTTGTCCCTGAAGGCGGCGTGCCAGCGCATGCCCTGCGGCGACAGCTCAAGCAGGCCCTGGTTTTTTTTAAGGCTCTCGAGAAAACCCTCGGGAGCGGGGCCGTTAAAATCCAGTTCGGCCATGGGACCGGGGAAAGCCGAGGCCTTCAGTTCGTCGGGAGAGCCCAGTGCGATGAGCTTGCCGGTGCGCATCAGGGCTATGCGGCCGCACTGCTCGGCCTCGTCCATGTAGTGTGTGGTTACTATGACCGTCTTGCCGAGCGCGGTGACCTTGCGTATCAGCGCCCAGAAGCGCGCGCGCGAGGCCGGCGAGACGCCTGCCGTCGGCTCGTCCAGGAAAACTATCTCCGGGTCGTGCAGCATGGCCGCGGCCAGCGACAGCTCCTGCTTTACTCCGCCCGGCAGCGAGGAGACCATAGTGGAGAGGGGACTGTCGAAAGCTATCAGCTCGAAGAGTTCCTTCCTGCGCCGCATGGCGTAAGCCGGCTCGAGCTTGCGCAGGCCGGCCGCGAAATCCAGGTTCTCCCCCACCGTCAGGTCTGTGTAGAGCGTGAACTTCTGCGACATGTAGCCGACTTTTCCTTTTATGCCCTTGCCTCCGTCGGAGAAATCCAGGCCGCCCACCGTGGCGGAACCGGAGGTGGGGACCAGAAGGCCGCAGAGCATGCGGATGGTGGTGGTCTTGCCAGCGCCGTTGGCCCCGAGGAAGCCGAAGATCTCTCCGCGCTCTACCGTGAAGGAGACATCGTCCACGGCGGTGAAATCGCCGAACTTGATGGAGAGGCCTTTGACCTCCAGGGCGGGAGCGGCGGTCATTTCGCGGCCCCCTTTATAAATATTTCCTCAAAGCTGGCGGCGCCGGCTTCTTTAAGCACGGCGCGCGGCTCTCCGGCGGACAGCAGCCGTCCGGCGTCCAGCAGGTGCACCCTGGCACAGCGCTCGGCCTCGTCCATGTAGGCGGTGGAGACTATAATCAGCATGCCGGAAGCGCTCTGAGCGTAAAGCAGCTCCCAGAACTCGCGGCGGCTGATCGGGTCTACGCCGTTAGTGGGCTCATCTAGCAGCAGGGCCGATGGAGACTGCAGCAGCGAGCACATGAGCCCCAGCTTCTTGTACATGCCTCCGGACAGCTGCCCGGCGCGGCGGTCGCTGAACTTCCCGAGGCGCGTTATCTCCAGCAGTTCCGCGGAACGCTGCTTAAAAGTGGCGGCGTCGAGCCGGTAGAGGTCCCGAAAAAACTCCAGGTGCTCGGCTATCGAAAGGTCGGGGTAGAGGCTGGCCTGCTGCGGCATATAGGCCAGCCCCGGCCGGAACTCGGAGAAGGAGGACGGCCGCCCGTCCTTAATGTAGGTCAGGTTACCGGCCGACGGGCGCAGCAGGCCGGCCAGCAGGCGCAGCGCGGTGGTCTTGCCGGCCCCGTCTGAACCTATCAGCCCGTGTATCAGGCCGGCGGAAAAATCCAAAGAGACGCCCCTCAGCGCCCCTGTGGCGCCGAAATGCTTCTCCAGGTTTTTTGTCCGGATGGCGTACATATTATTCAGGCAGCTTTATCTCTAAGGTCATGCCCGGCTTCAGCGTGCCGTCAGGGTTGGGAAAGCTGACCTTCACCGCGAAGACCAGGCGCGTGCGCTCCTTGCGGGTCTGCACGTTCTTGGGCGTGAACTCGGCCTCGGGCTGTATGACGGAGATCCGCCCCGCGAATTCCCTGTCCCCGGCCTCGGGCAGGAAACCCTTCACTTCCATCCCCGCCTTTAATTTGGCCAGCAGGTCATGGGGCACGTAGACATAGGCCCAGACCTCGGACAGGTCGGCCACGGTAGCCAGCTTGACGCCCGGGGCCACCAGTTCGCCTTTCTCGCGGTAGGCGTACAGCAGGCGGCCGGAGACCGGCGACTTTACCGAGCACCACTCCGCTTTAAGGGCGGAATCGTCCCGCTTGTATTTAAGGCGGTCGTAATTCTCCTTGGAAAGGGAGCCTCCCTTGTACAGTTCGTCGGCGCGCTTGAAGTCTTCGGCGGCCAGGCCGGCGGCCAGGCGCACGTCGGCGCATTCTATGGAGGCCAGGACCTCTCCCTTTTTTACAGGGTCACCCTCGCGGGCCCCGTAAGAGTCGATCACGCCGGAGATCCGGGCGGAAAGGTCGGTCTCGGTAGCCTCTATGGTGCCGCTGTAGCGGAATTCCCCGCCGGAGCGCACCTTTAGGTAAACGCCCAAGGCCACGGCCAGGAGAAGTATCACGGGTATTATTTTTTTCTTCATAAATAGTTCCTTTATAAGAGAGCCCCTAATCAGACAGACTGTCCAGCAGGGCCAGCTTTATCAAGATCTCCGCGTTGGTGGAAGCCGCGGTGGTCTTCGCCTGCAAAGCTTTAAGGTTGGCGCTCTCCACTTCCAGCCAGGTACCGCTGCCGGTCTTATAAGCGGCGTAGGCCAGCTTGGCCGCTTCCTCCGCGTCGTCCAGCGCGTCGATGTTGATGGCCTGCTCTTCCATCAGGGCGTTATAGGAGTCCAGCGCGCGGCTGAAATCCCTGCTCGCGGCCCGGACGGCCTCCTCGCGGCGTTCGGACGCGGCCTCGGCGCCCAGGCGGCTTTCTGTCTCCCGCTCGGCCAGTCGGCCGCTTTCGAACAGCGGCATATTAAGCGACAGCCCGGCGGAACCCTGCAGAAAAGAGTATAGGTTCGGGCCGTTGGGATAATCTACCGAACCGCGGGCGCTCAGGGTAAGGCGCGGCAGTCTTTCCGCTTTCTGGGCGGAGGCCGCGGCGCGGTAGGCCGCGGCGGTCTCGGCCAGCGCGACCACCGCCGGCAGGGCCTTGCCCATTTTTCCTTCGGCGGCGGGCAGCAGGCGCGGCAGCAGTTCTTCATAGGCCTCGGCCCTGACCAGCAGGCCGGGGTTTATCTCGCCGCCGTAATCCTTGCCCGCCATGCGGGCGTCCAGCGGCAGGCCCGGCGAGAAAGGCAGCTCCAGGCCGGTCACAAAACTAAGATCCAGCAGCGCGGAGGAAAGCTCGGCCCTGGCCCGCAGCAGGTCCCGTCGGCGCGCCGTGGTTTCCTGCCTGGCCCTTATGCCGTCCAGCCGGCTGCGCGCGCCGGCCTTAACCCCCAGTTCCATGTCCTTAAGCTGGCTGAGCGAGACCTGCAGGTTCTGCCCTATAAGGTAAACCTTTTCCAGCGCCAGCTGCAGCTGGAAATAGGAAGAGCGCGCTTTCAGCAGCGCCTGCCGGCGGGCGTTTTCGGCTTCGGAAGTGCGGGCGGCGGCGGTTTTCCGGGCGAACTCCCGGCCGGAGCGCAGCGTGCCGGCGTCCAGCGTCCAATAGGCGGTGGGGCCGATGGAATAATTCCAGTTGTCGCCCAGGGGCCTCGCGCCCCCCAGGGCCGCTGGCATCGCTATGGTCGGCACCACCTCGTTATACCTCAGGCTGCCCTCAAGGCTGAGACGCGGGTACAGCAGGGTCCCGGCGGCGGCCGCCCCGGCTTTGGCGGCTTCGGCGGAGAACTTGGCGCTCTTATACTGGTTAGAAGAGGCCAGCGCGCTGTCCTCGGCGGCCTTCAGCGTAACGCCGAATTCCGCCGCGCGGGCCGCGCCCGGCAGTATAAGGAATAATATTATAAGCCTGAAGATCATATACCTATGCCCCTTAAAGCTACCTCTGCCCTTTCGGCTATGCCCTGGTCCGAGAACAGCTCCTCCCGCAGTTTTTCCAGTTCCCTCCCGCCTATGCTCTTTACGCCGTTGCGTTCCAGAACGCCGCCTATCAGGACCGGAAAGATCATAACCGGCACTATGGCGGCTATCAGGAAAGGGATGGACCGGCCTTTGACGGCGCTATCGGGGCGGCATTCCTCCGCCAGCGCGGAGATATGCTTGATATGTTCGGTAAAATTCCCGCTGACAAAAGCGAACGCTTCTTTTTTTCCGTGGGCCAGGTCGGCGAACATCATCGGCGCCACCTGGCGTATACGCAGCGCGAATTTCCCCAGCTCGACCAGCGCGGCCTTAAGGCGCGCGCGCGGTGTGCCGGCCACGGCCACCCCCGCCTTGAAATTTAGCATAAATTCCGCGTAGATTTCCTTAAGGATCTCCTTCAGGAACTCTTCTTTGGAGCCGAAATAATAGTGGAACATGCCGGTATTAATGCCGGCCAGGCGGCAGGCCTCGCGCACGCTCAGCCCCGTTATCCCCTTCTCCTCCAGCAGCTTGCGCCCGGCGGCCTTAAGTTTCAGATCTGTTCCCGAACCCGGTCTTGCCATACATCCTCCGTTGTTATACTGCTGTGTAATTATACATCCGTATAACTAAAAAGTCAAGGGGTAAATCGTCAAGAAGTGAGTCGCCCAGGCCTGCGTGGGGGACCGGGTTAGCAAAACCGTCGTTGAACCCGCCGCTTGCATAAGCGCGGCGGGTGAATACCGAGTGAGGCCACGGTGTGGCCGAACGTGTTTTGCGTTCCGGTCCCCCACGCAGGCCTGAGCGCAACGAGCCAAATAAAAACCCCCCCGATTTTATTCGGGGGGGTTTAAAACCGTTAAAGGGTTTTAAAGATTACCACTTGTCGCCGTAGCCGCCGCCGCCGCCGCGACCGCCGCGATCGCCACCGCGACCACCGCCGTCACGACCGCCGCCGAAGCCGCCGGTGCGGGGGCGGGCTTCCATCGGGCGAGCCTCGTTGATGGTCAGCTTGCGGCCGCCGAAATCGGAGCCGTTCAGCTTTTCCATGGCCGCATTGGCCTCTTCGTCATTCGGCATCTCAACGAAGCCGAAGCCGCGGGACTGGCCGCTGTACTTGTCGGTGATCAGCTTGGCGCTGGTAACCTGACCGTAGGTCGCGAAAAGGGCGTTCATTTCCTCTTCGGTCGTCTTGAAGGGCAATCCGCCCACATATATTCTTTTGCTCATTTGTACTATCCTCCTAGCTATCTTTACCTGATCTCAACTCTCTCTGCGCTTTCCTTACTCTACTGCTAGCAGGATAGGCTTCGAAAAATCTTGAGTTCTCGGTTAACTACCTATATAGTATGACATTATTCGGGAAAAAGGTCAAGCGGATCTACTCCCCGATGTCCTCGTTCCACAGTTTCGGGCTGGTTTTGATGAAATCAGCCATCAGCTGCCTGCACTCGGACAGGTCCAGGTTTATGAGTTTTACGAACTTTTTGGAATAGCTTTCCGGCCCCTTAAAAGTCTTGTTCTCCCCTATGACCACCACCGGGATCTTATAGAGCAGGATGGCCCCGGTGCACATGGAGCAGGGCGAAAGGGTGGAATAGATGACGCAGTCCCTGTAGTCCGCCGCTTTCAGCCTGCCGGCGTTCTCAAGACAGTCCATCTCAGCGTGCAGGATGGCCGATCTCTTCTGAACGCGGCGGTTATGCCCCCGGCCGATGATCTTGCCGCCCTTTACCAGTACGGAACCTATGGGGATCCCCCCCTCTTTAAGGCCTTTGCGGGCCTCGGCCAGGGCGGCTGCCATGAATTTCAGGTGTTTGGCGGTCATAAGGCTCCCGGCAAGGCTACAGCACCCGGCAGAAGATGCACTTGAGGTATTCCCCCTCAGGGTAGTCGGCAGCCACGGGGTGGTCCGGGCCCGCGCCCGATTTCTTAAGGATCTGCACTTTGCGCCCTGCATTGGCCGCGGCGCCGCGCAGGATAAAGGCGAACTCCTCCATCGGCACCATGCCGCTGCAGGAGCAGGTGACGAAGATCCCGCCCGGCTCCACCAGCGACAGCGCTATGCGGTTGAAATCCCTGTATTTGAAGATGCCCTTGTCACGCTCTTCGCGGTTCGAAACCAGCTTGTAGGGGTCCAGCACCACCATGCCGTACTTCCGCTTGAGCTCCAGCATCTGGCGCATATAGGTGAAAGCGTCGGCGCAGACGGGGTCTATCTTGACCTTGTTGATATTGGCGTTGCGCTTGGCCATTTCATTGGCTTCGGCGTCCAGCTCCACGGAAGTGACCGCCGTGGCCCCGCCTAACTTGGCGGCGTAAATGCCGAAGCCGCCGGTATAGGAACAAAGGTCTATCACGCTCTTCCCCGAGGCCAGGGAGGAGGCGAGCAGGCGGTTCTCGCGCTGGTCGCAGAAGAAACCGGTCTTATAGCCGGCTTTCATGTCTACTTCGAACTGCACCCCGTTCTCGGTTATGCGGGTTTTATGGCTGGGGCCGGGCTCGGGCTTTATGGTGAAGCCTTCCATGTCCTGGGTGTAGGCCGTCGCGCGGTGGTGGAAAGTCGCGTCCGGGAAATGTTTCTTAAAAGCGGCCTCGATGTTGGGCCAGATGCGGTACATGCCCAGCGAGTAGAACTCCAGGGCGATCTGGTCCTTGTAGATGTCCACGGTCATGCCGGGCAGGCCGTCGGCGAAGTCATGCACCAGGCGGTAGGCGTTCGTCTTCTCGGGGAGCTTGAGGATGTCGTGGCGCAGCGCCACGGCGCGGGCCACCCGCTTTTCCAGGAAATCGTCGATCTGGAACTCTTCGGGGTTCTCGCGCGTGAAGATGCGCAGGGTGATCTGGCTGCGCGGGTTATACAGCGCCACGCCGTAGGGGTTCCCGTTCTTGTCGTAGACCGCCACGATCTCGCCGGCTTCGGCGCGGTCGCAGGTGTCTATCATCCGCTTGAAAGCGTTGGGCCCCGCGGGAGCGTGCGAAAGCCTCACCTTGGGCAGACCGCCAGCTTTAGAAAATATTTTTTCAGCCATAATGTAATGGGGACGCTCTTAGTTAATTAGTTTACTCATACTAAACATACCGTTACCGACCAATATTGTACATCTTGAAACCCAAATCTTCCAATGAAATTAGCATTTGGACGCAGAAAACTAAATAACTAAGAGCGTCCCCTACCCTTTGAGGATATCGATTTTTCGCCATAATCCGGAGCGGAAGCGCAGGGTGAAGAAGACCGCGAGCAGGAAAACGTAGAAGGCGCCCCAGGCCCAGGCGTGGATCAGCTCGCCGCCGGCCACGTGGGTTATATACCAGATCCCGGGCACGAACAGGAGCCAAGCCACCACGCTGGCCCCCAGCATCTGGAAGCGCGTGTCCCCGGCGCCGCGCAGCGCGTCGGCGAAGATCATGGCGATGGCGTCGAAGAAAACGAAGACCGCCAGCACTTTCATGACCGGACGGCTCAAGGCCAGGATGGCGGCGTATTCTTCGGAATTGCCGGAACCGAAGATGTTTATAAAAAGCCCCGGCACCGTCACAAAAAGCACGCCCAGCCCAAGGGTGTAAAGGGCGGCAAGTTTAGCCGCGTTATAGGAGACCCGCGTTGAAACGTCAGGCTTTTTCATGCCGATATATTTGCCCACCAGCGTCAGCGCCGCTATGCCCAGGCCTATCACCGGCATGAACGCTATCATGTTTATGGAGGCGATGATGTTGCTGGCCGCCAGCGCGATCTTATTCATCCCGCCGATTATGAAGATGAAGGCGCCGAAGGAGGCGATATCGAGGAAGAACCCGACGCCGTTGGGCGCGCCGTATTTAATGAGGCGCAGGAACAGGCCCTTATGTACGCCCACCAGGCGCGCCGTGCGGTAACGGCGGCGGTTGTAGGCCGAGAAGATCAGGACGATATAAAGGACCGTCATCAGCGCCTGCCCGGCCACCATGGCGTAAGCGGCGCCTTTTATCCCCAGGGCCGGCACGGGGCCGGCGCCGAAGATAAGCAGCCACGAGAGCAGTATGCAAAGCGCGTTGCCGGCCATGTTCACCATCATGGGGACCTTGGTGAGGCCCCGGCCGGTAAAGAAAGCCGACAGCGCCGCGCCGATAAGGTAGACGATCGCGCCGGAGTTGAGGATCAGGAAATACTGCCGCTCAAGTTCTATTACCGCCGGGGCGTGGCCGGAATGGTTTATTATAAAGAAACCCGCCGGGGTCAGCGCCAGCAGCAGCAGGCCGGAGGCGGCGGCCAGCCACACGCCCTGCCAGACGGCCACGGAGACGCTGGCCGTCTTGCCCCTGCCGAAATACTGGGCGACGAAGGCGTTGGTATAAGAAACTATGCCGAAGAAAAAACACACGAACACGAAGGACAGCAGGCCGGCGGGCACGCAGGCGGCCAGGGCGTCGGGGCTGTAATGGGCCAGGAAGATGCGGTTGATGAACTGCATTACCGTCGTGCTGGCGGTAGAAAGTATCATGGGGTAGGCGACTTTAAGCAGCTCGTCCACGCCGCCTTCGCCTCTGGTGAAGAATCTCATAAAAATTAAGCGGACCGCCGTCAGAACCGTTCCGTTAAAGCCGGAACGGCCATCAGCGCCGCGCCGACGAGCACGATGTGCAAAGCGTTAGTTACGAAGTAAGGGTAGACCATCAGGGCGATGCCGACGCCGAGCCTGGTCGTGTCGTTCTGGTCGCGGCCGCGCTTAAAGTAAAAGTACCCGATGCCCGAGAAGACCAGCGAGGCCGTCAGGCCCCAGGCGCTCATGCCTAAAAGCAGGCCCTTTCCCTGCCCGCTGATCGCCCGGGAGACTTCCAGAACGGAGTCATTGTCCATCGCCGCCCCCCGTGAAGGCCGCCGGTTTAATCTTCGACCTTCTCGCCGCGCTTGCGCTGGCTGTGGTCCAGCACTTTCTTGCGCAGGCGCAGGCTCTTGGGCGTGACTTCCACGTACTCGTCGTCCTCGACGTACTCGATGGCCTGCTCCAGGCTCATATTGCGGTACGGGGTCAGGCAGATGGACGCGTCGGCGGTGGAAGAACGCATGTTGGATTGCTGCTTTTCCTTGCAGGGGTTGGTGACCAGGTCGTTGGAGCGGCAATGCTCGCCCACGATCTGTCCGGCGTAAATATCCTGGCCGGGGCCGACGCACATTATGCCGTGGTCCTGCAGGCTGTTAAGCGCATAGCCGGTTGAGAGGCCGGCGTCTTTGGCGATGAAGACGCCGTTGCGCTTGGGCCTGTTGAAGTTGCCCTCCGGCAGGAAGCCATGGAAGGAGTGGTGCATCAGGCCCGCGCCCTTGGTGAAGGTCAGGAACTCCGACTTGAAGCCGATGAGCGCCCTGGAAGAAATGACATATTCGAAACGGACCCGGCCGTCCTCGCCTATGGACATGTTCTTGAGCTGCGCGCCGCGCGCGCCCAGGCCGTTCATCACGGCGCCCTGGAATTCGGCCGGTGAGTCCAGCATCAGCATTTCCACGGGCTCTACCGTAACGCCGTTCTCCTCGTGGGTTATGACCACCATCTTGGAGACGCAGAGCTCGAAGCCTTCGCGCCGCATGGTCTCGATAAGGACGGAGAGGTGCAGTTCGCCGCGGCC
>MGTU01000011.1 GCA_001799615.1 Elusimicrobia bacterium GWA2_61_42
GTGTCTATGCCGAGGTCGGCTTCCATGTCGAGGTCCAGCTCCAGCATGTCCTTGGGATAGCCGGTCTTGTCGGCTATCATGTCGAGGATCGCGGTTTTAACCGCTTCTTCGCCGGGACCGGCGGCCTGCGCGCGGGCGGCGGGCGCGGGCGCCGCGGCGACGGGGGCGGCAGCGGGGGCCGCTTTCTGCGCCGGGGCGGCGTGAACTGGCGCGGCCTCGACCGGCGCGGCCGAACCGCCTTTTTCTGACATTACGAACTTTATGCAATGCCTTATGGTCGGGTAGTCCTTAAGGGAGATGGTATCCTTGCGCGCGATGGCGTACTGTTCGCGTATCGCGGCGAAGAGCTCGGCCTGCTTGACGGTGTCTATGCCGAGGTCGGCTTCCATGTCGAGGTCCAGCTCCAGCATATCCTTGGGGTAGCCGGTCTTTTCGGTGATCATCCTGAGGATCTCTTCCTTTACGGAATCCTCGTTCACGCCGGCGGGCGCGGTTTGGGGCGCCGGGGCCGGCGCTGCGGCCGCAGGGGCGGGCCTGGGCGCGGCGGCCGCCATCACGGGTTCGGGCCTGGGCGCGGGCACGGCGACCGCGGCTGCAAGTTCTTTCACAGGGGCGGCGGGCCTGACGCCGGCTGCCTTTTTATCCTTTACCCTGAGGGTGTTGAAAACCGTTTCCAGTTCTGGCGACTCGTCTCCCGAGATCTCTTTCAGCCAGGCCTGGTAGCGGGCGGGGTTCTCGAAGCGGCTTTCCCCCGCCTTCCAGACGCGTTCCAGCAGCGACATCGCCATGTGCGAGCCGAAGCCGGCGGCGAAGCGCAGGGCGTACTTGAAGTCGTACTTGCCGCCCTTGGAAAGGTTGATGCCGGCCAGTTCGGGGTCCGGTACCTTGTAGTTGGCGATGGGCGGGACCAGGCCCGTATTCAGCGCCCGCACGGCGACCGCGTCCTCGAGCGAGGCGCCCATCGTGTGGCCGGTAAAGCCTTTCACGTTGCTCACGATGATCTTGTCGGCCGAAGCGCCGAAAGCGCGGCGCAGGGCCTTCACCTCGGCGGAGGCGCTGCCGCCGCGGGCCGGGGTGTAGGTCTCGTGGGACATGAACATCATGTGCGGCGCCATTTCCTCTTTCTTAAGACCGTAGATGCGCTCCGCCTTGGCCACGAACTTCTCCATCACCGAGGAGACGTGTTCGGTGTCGAGGCGGGTCACGTGGTAGGCCGAGTTGGCGCATTCGGTGAGCAGCAGGCGGGCGAGCGGCTTCATGCCGCGCGCGAGGGCGAGGGTCTCGTCCTCTATCACCATGCCGACGGCGGCCGAGCCGGCGATGAGGCCGTCGCGCCTGAGGTCGAACGGCAGGGCAGCCTCGGAGACGTTCTCCTTGGTGGAGGCGGTGCCGGAGGCGAGGAAGCCGGGCATGGTCCAGCCCTGCATGGTGCGGTTGGTGACGTCGTCGGCCGAGATGACCACGACGCGCTTGCACTTGCCGGCGCGGATCCAGGATTCGGCCACGTGCACGGCCTGGGTGGTGGAGGCGCAGGCGGCGCTGACGTGTATGGCGGGCCCCTTGGCGCCCACCCACTGCGCGAACTGGCTGTCGGCTATCGGGATGACTTTCAGCAGGAAGTTCGGGCTGAAGGCGTACGGGTCTTTTGCGGCGTTATAGTGGGGCAGCTGCGTCTGCAGCCAGCCCCTGAGTTCGGCTTTGTCGCTTTCGTGCGGCAGTTTGTCCACTATCTGGTGGTAAAGCTCCCAGAGCTGGGCGGCGTTGAGGTCGGCGTACTTGTGGTTGAAATAGCCGGAGGCTTCCTTGATGAGCTGCTCGGTGGCCGGGAAGGCCGACGCGAAGATCACGCCGGTCTCTGAGGCCAGCGGCTCGGGCAGGGCCCATTTCTCCGGCAGCCAGCCGCCGGTGGTGGTCTTCTTGTAATAATGGATCAGCGGCAGGCCCGCGTCCTTGAGGGCCAGTACGCCGGCGGCGATGGCCATCTTGAACGGCGCGCCGAGGGCCTTGGCCACGGTGTGGGGCAGGCCGAATTCCTTCTCGATGTCCAGGTGGCCGACGCGGGCGGAGAGCTTTATGGCCTGGTCCACGGAGTCGATCCTGACTATGCTGTGGTTGCCGGTCGGGGACTTCACCACGCGCACGATGTTCTTGTCGATCTGCTCGGCCCGCCAGGGGCCGGGGATGGCCTCGATCATGTTCCTGCCCTCGAGGATCTCGTCGAGGTTGTGTTCGCGGAACATTTTATCCCAGGTGCCGGGCGTGCCGCCTGCGATGCCGGTGAACGCCACCGGGTTGAAGTTGAAGCCGTAGCTTTCGGCGAACGCGGCCTTGTCGGCGGCGAGCGGCGCGGCGGAGGCGCCGCCGGCAAAGGCCGGCGCGGAAGCCGGGCCGGCGACTTTCAGCGCCCAGCCCTGGTAGTAAGGGTTGAAGAACTTGCCGCCGCTCTGCGGGGTCTTGCCTTCCCACTTTACCGGGATGCCCAGGGCCGTCATGTTGGCCAGCAGGTCGTTGAACTCGGTGATGCCGCCGCGCTTGGGGTGGTTGGAGGCCAGGATGGTGACGTCCGGTTTGTCCTTCAGCGTGGAGGTGGCGAAAGCGCTGAGCACGCGCTTGGGGCCGCACTCTATGAAAGTGCGCACGCCCTCGGCGTACATGCGTTCAAGCTGCTTGATGAATTCCACGGGGCTGGTCATCTGCTTGATCAGCATGTCGTAGATGCCCTGCTTGTCGACGGGGAAGAAGTCCGCGGTAACGTTGGACAGGATCTTCATGTCCGCCGCTTTTATCGGGATGTTCTGGAGGAACTTGCGGTAAGGGCCCATGGCCGGCGCCACTATTTCGGAATGGAAGGCGTGGCTCACGGGGATCTCCCCCGCCTCTACGCCCAGGTCCTTGAACATCTGGATGGCGGTTTCCACGGCCTTGGCTTCGCCGGCTATCACGGTCTGCAGCGGGCAGTTCTTGTTGGCGCAGATGACATAGCCTTTGATCTTCTTCAGTTCTACTTCCACCTTGTCGCAGCCCCAGGCGATGGAGGCCATCTTGCCGGGGTCGGCTACCTGGACGTTGGCCATTTCCTTGGCGCGGCTGGTAACGGCGCGCAGGCCGTCCTCGAAGGTGAAGATGCCCGCGGCGGTGGCGGCGGCGTACTCGCCCAGGGAGTGGCCTATGGCCATGTCGGGCTGTATGCCGAATTCCTTGAACAGGCGGTACATCGCTATGTCGGCGGTCATCATGGCCGGCTGGGTCAGCTGGGTTTGCTTGATGGCGGCTTCGCGCTTGGCCAGCTCTTCCTTGCCCTCGCCGGGCTTGCTCCAGATGGCGTCGGTCAGGCGCACGCCTATCATTTTCTCCAGGATCACGTCGGCCTCGTCGAAGGTTTTCTGCACGACGTCGTACTTGGCGGCCAGGTCCCTCATCATGTCCACGTACTGGGAGCCCTGCCCGGGGAACAGCAGCCCGACCTTCGCGTTGTTCTTGCCGGTCTTGAAGGTGTAAACGCCTTTCAGCTTGAAATTGAGCGGCGGCGCGGTCCAGGTTTCATCCTTGGCGTTCCTGGCCAGGAAGTCTATCTTCTCCGCCAGGTCCTTCGGCGACTTGGCTACGATGGCCACGCCCCAGGCGGCCTTGGCCTTGGTCTGCCCAGGCTGGGCGAAGACGGAAATGGGGTAGGTTTCGGGCCAGTTCGAAACGGCGCCGCTCACGGCCGCCCTGGCCTGCGCTATGACGTCGGCGGGCGTGGCGCCGGTGAAAGTTACGGCCTCGCCCTGTATGGCGGAGAAAGCGGTCTTCGGGTTTTCCACTACTTCGGCCTGCGCGCAGGGTGCGGCTTCAGCCGAGGCCCTGGCAAACCGCTGGTGATCCGGGCCGGTGTATTCTTCCATGGTCACGTGGAAGTTGGTGCCGCCGAAACCGAAAGACGAAACGTTGGCGCGGCGGATGCCGTCCTTCTTCCACTCTTCCGCTTTGGTGATCACGCGGAACAGGTCCAGGTTAATGCCGGGATTGGGCTTCACGTAGTTGATGGAGGTGGGCAGGGTCTTGTTGTAAAGGGCCAGGGCGGTTTTGGCTATGCTGACCGCGCCGGCGGCGGCCTTGGAGTGGCCGATCTGGGATTTAACGGAGGTAAGTCCCAGCTTCTTCCCCCCGCCCATGTGCGGGCCGAACACTTCCTGCAGCACCTGCACCTCGGCGGCGTCGCCCACCTTGGTGGCGGTGCCGTGCGCTTCCACGAAATCCACGTCGGCCGGGGAATAGTCCACCCCGGCGAAAGCGTTCTCGATGGCGATCTTCTGGCCCTTGGGATTGGGGGCGGTGATGCCCTTGCCCTTGCCGTCGGAGGAGGCGCCTACGGAGTTCACCAGGGCGTAGATCTTGTCGCCGTCGCGGACCGCGTCGGAGAGGCGTTTAAGGATATAAACGGAAACGGCTTCCGCCATTACGAACCCGTTGGCCCTTTCGTCGAAAGAATAGGAACCTTCGGCCGACAGCGCGCCGATCTTGCAGAACTTCACGAAAGCCGGGGGGCTCATCATCTCGTCGGCGCCGCCCGCCACCGCCATGTCGAACTTGCCGGCGCGCAGGCCCAGCACGGCGTAATCCAGCGCCGCCATGGAGGAGGCGCAGGCCGCGTCCATGGTCATGTTGGGGCCGTTGAAATTGAAAATATTGGCTATGCGGCCGGCGGTCACGTTGGACAGCTCGCCGGGCATGGTGTCTTCGGTGATGTTGATGATGCCCGCGTCTATGCCAGCCTCGTATTCTTTTATCATGGCGCCCTGCTTGTCGGCCGGCAGCGCGGAGAAAGAGGCGGTCTTCTTCAGGATATCCTCGTTGTAGAACTTGTAGACGCGCAGGTCGGTCATTTCCTTGCGCATCGCGCCCATGGCGTTGCCGATGACGGCGGCGGTCATTTTCGGGTCGAAAGGTTTCTTGTCGTAGCCGGAATCTTCCAGGGCCATGCGCACGGCCTCTATGGTCATCTGCTGCAGGCGGGAGATCTGCGTGGCGGTCTGGGGCGGGATCTTGTAGCGGATCGAGTCGAACTTAAAGCCTTCTATGAAGCCGCCTATCTTGGAATAGGTCTTGTCCGGGGCTTTGTGGTCTTCCGAGAAATAGAGCTTCCAGTCCCAGCGGTCCGCCGGCACTTCGCTGACGCAGTTGCGGCCTTCCAGGACGTTCTTCCAGAACGCGTCCTTGTTAAGGGCTTTGGGGGCTATTATTCCAAGACCGACTATCGCTATTTTTTCATTGTTCATAATCTGGTTGCCTTTTTGTGCTGGCTCGTGTTGTTCAATCCCGCCCCGCTGCTGAAGGGGCTCCCGGTGGTTATAAATTGTGTGGGGTAAACGGTGTCAGAACGGGCCGTTTAAGGATGTCATAAGGTATATTTTATTAAAAAGAAAGTGCGCTGGCAACAAAAAGAGCCGGCGGGGCCGGGGCGCAGGCTCCCGCTTCATAAGGAAAAACCCTTAAAAGCGCGGAGTTTAAGGCCCGGGGAGCCGGGTTCAGTTTTTAAGGGTCATCAGGTACAATACGCCTTTCCGGGAAGAAAAGGGAGTTGAATATTCCACCTGGTCCAGCAATTTCAGCCTGGGGTCCTGGTTGAAAGCGATCACGGCCTTATAATTGTTCATTTTCTGCCATTCCCATTCCCCTATCATGCTCAGGGGCTTCATGGTTTTCAGATAGGCCATGTTCTTTTCATAACTGAGCCAGGCCTCGTAGTCGAAGCCGTTGGCTATTTCGGCCGGGGAGAGCCCGGACCTGGGCCGGCCGGCCAGCTGCCACTTGGCGTCGTTCCAGGCCAGGTAATCTTTCATGCCGGCCCACCCCAGCAGGCCGCACAGCGCCAGGGCCAGGGTCGCGGCGGGTTTTGAGAACTTGACCCCCCTGGCCGCGAAAACCGCGGCCACCGCGAACCACGGCAGCAGCGTGGTGAGCAGGTACCTGTCGAAATACTTGGCCCCGATCAGCGAGACCGCCAGCTGCGCCATGCAGGCGAGGAAGATGAAGCGTAAAGCCGGGGTGCCGGCCCGCAGCGCCAGGCCGGAGGCGCACATCAGGAACACCGCCGCCGCCACGGACGCGCCCGTGGCCAGCTGCCAGAACAGGTGGCTGGCGAAAGGTCCCGAGGGTTTCAGGGCCGCTCCGCCCAGGGTCAGCACTCCCAGGCCCGAGCGGGCCAGCGTGTTTTCCAGGTACGGCAGCGGCCCGTTCAGCAGGGCGAAGACGGCG
Source organism: Elusimicrobia bacterium GWA2_61_42 (assembly GCA_001799615.1). Taxonomy (GTDB): domain Bacteria; phylum Elusimicrobiota; class Elusimicrobia; order Elusimicrobiales; family UBA9959; genus UBA9959. Next base: position 6,238 of record MGTU01000011.1, read on the forward strand.
AGCGTTCCCAGCGCCAGCCAGGGCCCGGCCGAACTGACGCGGCAGCGCAGGCTGTTGCGGGCGGAGAACTGCTTAAGGCTGAACAGGTAGCCGGCCGCCAGCGGCAGCAGCATCAGGCCCGTCTCCACCATCGATGCGAACAGGCGGTAGAACGAGTCGTTTATGAAGCCCAGCGGCCTGGATAAGTGGTCCAGCGTGGCCGCCGCCACGTAGTTCTCGGAGGCCCAGGTCGGGCCGTGCACCGCGTAGAACCACAGCGCGTAACCGGCCATGGCCGCTCCGGGCAGCGCCCAGGTCGCGGCCAGGCCGCGCCATTTCAGGCGGCCCTGGAACAGCAGCGTGACCGTGAAAGCCGCCGGCAGGGCTATGGCCAGCTGCCGCGTCAGGTAGGCGGCGGCGGCGAAGGCGCCGGCCCAGACCAGGGCGGCTCTGTCGTCCGGGTTTTTCAGGTTCCGGACGTAGAAATATACCGCTCCCGTCATCCAGAAAAAATAATGGATGTCGGTCATGAAGGAATTGGCCAGCACCAGGTAAAGCGGGCTGAAAGCCAGGGTCAGCCCGGCGGCGAGTTTTTCGAAAGCGCCTATTTCGAATTCATCGAGCAGCTTGACGAACAGGAAAAGCGCGCCCGCGGCCACCAGGATATTGACGGTGCGCAGGGCGGCGAAACTGAAGCCGAAAATTTTGGAGCAGAGCGCCCCGGTGATGACGTGGAGGACCTGGGTGGAGGAGCCCCAGTCGCACAGCGCCAGCCGCCCGGTATCGGCCAGGGTGCGCGAGGCCATGGCGTAGGCCCAGTCATCGTTGAGGGGAAAGTCGAAAGCCCACGGCGCCAGCGTAGCTGCGAAAATCAAAAAAACGACGGGAACGGCGTATTTCTCGTATCTCTTCACATTATTCCCCCCCTAACTTTTGAAGTATATGAAATGCCCGCCCCGCCCGCAAGGGTTTTGGCTCTTTTGCGGTTTTTAGGGTTTGGGGATTTATAAGCCGCGGCAATAATTATTATAATCAGTATCACCTTAAACAGCGCGGGAGGACGGACCATGGATACTTTGGCATTAAGCCGGCTGCAGTTCGCGGTTACCGCGATGTTCCATTTCCTTTTCGTGCCGCTCACGCTGGGCCTGGGCTGGCTGACGGCCTGGTTCGAAACCCGCTACGTCCTTTCCGGCGACCAGCGCTGGCTCTCCCTCACCCGCTTCTGGGGCAAGCTTTTTCTTATCAACTTCGCCCTGGGCGTGGTCACCGGCATCACGCTGGAGTTCCAGCTGGGCATGAACTGGGCGGAATACTCCAAATACGTCGGAGACGTGTTCGGCGCGCCGCTGGCCATAGAAGCCATGGCGGCGTTCTTCCTGGAGTCCACCTTTATCGGCGTCTGGGTTTTCGGCTGGGACCGGATGTCCAAAAAAGCCCACGCCGCGGCCATGTGGATAGTGGCTTTCGCCACCAATATGTCCGCCCTCTGGATACTGCTGGCCAACGGCTGGATGCAGCGCCCCGTCGGCTACGTCCTGCGCAACGGCCGCGCCGAGATGGTGGATTTTATGGCCCTGCTCACGAATCCCTACGGCTGGCTGGAATTTTTCCATACCGTGTTCGCGGGCTGGGTGATCGCCGGGTTTTTCGTCATGGGCGTCTCGGCCTGGCATTTGCTGCGCAAGAACCAGGAGGAGCTGTTTAAAAGGTCCTTCGGCGCCGGGGCGGTCTTCGCCCTGGCCAGTTCGCTGCTGGTCGCCGGGGTGGGCGACCTGAGCGGCATTAACGCGGCCAGGAACCAGCCCGCCAAGTTCGCCGCGATGGAGTCGGTGTGGGAGACGCGCTCCGGAGCGCCCTACGCGCTGCTGACGATCCCTTCGTTCACGGGGGAGGGCAATGCGGTGGAGGCGCTGAAGGTCCCCTACGCGCTTTCCCTGATGGCCTTCCATTCCCCCTCCGCCGAGGTAAAAGGCCTCAATGATTTCCTGCCGGCCGACCGCCCGCCGGTGCTGCCGGTCTTTTTCAGCTTCAGGACCATGGTCGCCCTGGGCGGGCTTTTCATACTTTTATCCGGGGCCGGGGTCTGGCTCTGGCGCAAGGGCAGGCTGCAGGACTACCCGCTTTACCTTAAGGTAATGCTGTTCTCCATCCCGCTGCCCTACCTCGCCATCCAGCTGGGCTGGATCGTTACCGAGATGGGGCGGCAGCCCTGGGCGGTGTACGGCCTGATGCGCACCGCCGAGGGCGTTTCCAGAACGGTGACCCCGGCGCAGGTGTGGCTGTCGCTGGGCGGCTTCACGCTGTTCTACTCCGCGCTGGGCGCGGTGGACTTCTGGCTGCTGTCGAAATACGCGCGCAAAGGGATGGAGGGGTAGCGGCAAACCATGGGACCGGAACGCAAAACGCGTTCGGCCACACCGTGGCCTCACTCGGTATTCGCCTGCCGGGCTATGCAACCGGCAGGCTCAACGACGGTTTTGCTAACCCGGTCCCATGGCTTGCCTTGCCCGGGTTAAAGGAATAGGGATAAATATGGATTACGCTAAAGTTTGGTTCGTGTTCTGGGCGGTGCTGTGGGCCGGCTACTTCGCGCTGGACGGGTTCGACCTGGGCGTCGGCTTCTCTGGCTGGCTGGCGGCGGACGGAGAAGAGGAACGCCGGAGCGTTTTCGCTTCCATCGGGCCCTTCTGGGACGGCAACGAGGTCTGGCTGGTGACCGCCGGCGGGGCCACGTTCGCGGCTTTCCCGGCCGTTTACGCCGGGCTTTTCAGCTGGCTCTATCCCGCCCTGGCCCTTATCCTTTTCTCGCTGATAGCCCGGGGCGTGTCGCTGGAATTCAGGGGCAAAGTGCAGGCCGCCGCCTGGAAATCCTTCTGGGAGCGGACGGCGGCGGTTTCCAGCTTCCTGGCGGCGCTGCTGTTCGGCGTGGCCTTCGGGAATTTGTTCCGCGGGCTTGAGATAGGCGCGGACGGCTACCTCGGGACTTTCGCCGGGCTGCTGAATCCTTACGCCCTGCTTACCGGCCTGCTGTTCTGCGCGTTCTTCTTCTTCCACGGCCAGCTCTGGCTTTCGTTCAAGACGCCGGCGCCCGTGGCCGGCAAAGCGCGGCGGCTCGCCGGCGGGGCCTGGTACGCGCTGCTGCTGCTCGCCGTACTGTTCGCGGCGGCGAGCTACGCTTACACCGGCCTGAGCGCTAATTTCCTGGTCCGCAAATACCTGCTGGTCCTGCCGGCGCTGCTGACCGCTTCTCTCGTGGCGGCCAAACTCCTGCTGTCGCGCGGGGATCCGGGGCGGGCTTTTCTGGTCTCTTTCGCCGGCATCGTCTTCTTCGCCCTCACGGGTTTCGCCGGCATCTACCCGGACCTGCTGCCTTCCCGCCTGGACCCGGAGTTCGGCCTTAACGTGTACAATTCGGCTTCAAGTCCCTACACCCTCAGGCTGATGACGGCCGTGACGGCGGTTTTCCTGCCGGTGGTGATCTGCTACCAGGTCTGGGTGTACAGGCTTTTCCGGGCCCCGCTCGGTTCCGAGGAACTCAGGAAAAGCGGCATGTACTGATAGCTATAGGTAAAAACGCGCCGCTTTTTGCTAATATAATAACGTTATGAAAATAAAGTTCTGGGGCGCGCGGGGTTCCATCCCCGTTTCCGGCAGACAATACATAAAGTACGGGGGCAGCACCACCTGCGTCGAGGTGCGTTCTAAAAAAGACGAACTGATCATCGTCGACGCCGGGTCGGGCATCAGGCTGCTCGGCAAGGAACTGCTCAAGAACACCCATAACAATTTCAACATGCTCTTCACGCACTCCCACTGGGACCACGTGCTGGGCTTCCCGTTCTTCGCGCCCATCTACAACAAGAAGACCCGCATAAGGATAATGGGCTGTTCCTTTTCTTCCGACCCGGTCCGCGAGATAATCGCCAAAACCATGCAGCCGCCGGGCTTCCCGGTAAAATTCGAGGAGATCTCGGCGCGTTTCGAATTCGCCTCCCTCTGTACCGGCGGGTGCGAGCTGGGCGGCATGCAGGTACTGCCCATAGAACTCAGCCACCCCAACAACGGCCTGGGCTACAAATTCTGCGAGGGCGGAAAAACTTTCGCTTTCCTTACCGACAACGAACTGGGTTTCGTGCACCCCGGCGGCAGGAAGCCGGAGGATTACGTCGCCTTTTCGCGCGGCGCGGACCTGCTGGTGCACGACGCCGACTATACCGACGCCGAGTACCCCAGGCGCCGGACGTGGGGGCATTCCACCTGGCAGCAGGCGCTGGACCTGGCCCTTAAGGCCGAGGTGCGGGCGCTGGGCCTGTTCCACCACAACCAGGACCGTTACGATTCCGAGCTGGACAAGACGGTGGCGGAGTGCGCGCGCAGGGCCCGCAAGGCCGGCTCCAAACTCAAATGTTTCGCGGTCAGGGAAGGCCAGGAAGTAAAACTTTAAACCGGACAAAATTATGCCTAAATTCAACTTTTATTCAGCCTGGATGGACCCGGTGTTCTACCTTTGGGCGGCCGTCGCCGCCGCCGCGCTGTTCGCGCTGGTGTATTCCATCCGCCGGTACCTGGAACTTAAGAACACCGGCGTTTTCGACCAGGAAGCCGCGCCCGAGGACTCTTCTTCAGCGGACCTGCTGCCCACGGTGGACGAGCAGCCTGAGCTGCCCGTCCGGGACGAGCTGCCGGCTCCCGGGCCCGAGCCGATGCCCGCGCCCGGCCCCGCCGCCGCGGAAGCCGGCCTTGGTTCCAACCGCGCCGAAACCTTCGTCCGCGGCATTTACGAGGGGATTTCCGGCCTCGACTCGCGCCTGCGCGGCATAGAGGCAGCCATGTCCAAGGGCCGCGTCAACAACGACTTTACCGTCAAGTTCCTGGAAGACATCCTGCAGGATATAGACTCCCTGGACAAAGCCAAGCTGAAGGCCAGGATAGAGTACCTCCTTTCAGACCTCAAAAAATAAAAGTGAAAAGTTTTTCAGCCATCCTGCCCGCGCTGGCGCTTTGCGCCGGCACGGCCTATGGCGGCTTTTTCCCCGACGGCGCCTTTACGGACGACGCCCGCGGGCTCGCGGCCGCGCAGTTCCTCAAGGTCCCCCCTTCGGCGCGTTTCTCCGCGCTGGGCGGAGCGGGGCTGGCGCTGCGGGGCGCCGACTCCTTCTTCCTAAATCCCGCCGGAGCCGCCGCGCCGGGGCCCGGGGGCCGCGCCGTTTCGGTTTCCTATGAAGCTTTGCTCGAGGGGGCTTCGCGTACCGGTCTCGTTCTTTCCAACGGGACTTCCTCCGGCGTCTTTTCCGCGGGCCTGCTTTACCACGGCGCCGCTCCCGGGGACAGGCTGGACGGGGCCGGCAGCAGGACGGGTCCGGATATCCCCGCCTATGACGCCGCGCTGGGCGCGGGCTGGGCGCGCGCTTTCGGCCCGTTCGACTTCGGCGTCGGCCTGAAATACATAAAATCCCGCCTGGCGGAGGAGTCCGGCGCTTCCGCCGCGGTGGACGCCGGGCTGATCTTCAGGGAGGCTTCCCCTTCCAGCGTGGAACTGGCGCTGGCCGTCCGTAATTTCGGGCCCCCGCTGAAGCTGGGCAGCGAGAAAGACCCGCTGCCTTTCGAACTGGGCGGCGGGCTGAAGTGGAAATACACCCCGGACCTGAATTTCTTCATGGAGGGACGGCTGCCCTGCGACCATTCCCCCTACCTGGCCTTCGCCGGCGAATGGTTTTTCCCTTACGCGGCGGCCTCGGGCCTGTTCCTGCGCGCCGGGATGAATTTCAAGAATTACGACGACCACGGTTTCCTGGGGGCTTTTGCCGGCGGCTTCGGGCTGAAATTCGGCGGTTTTTTGCTGGATTACGCCTTCGCGCCTTACGGCGAGCTGGGCGCGGCGCACCGCATGACGGCCGGCTGGGCCTGGGGCGGCGCGGCGGCGAAAACCGGGCAAAAAAAAGCCGCGGTCCCTTCGCGCTCCGTCGTCCTCGCCGTGGCGGAGTTCACGGCCGGCGGCGGGGTGACCGAAACCGAGGCGGCCGTGCTGCGCAACCTGACGGAGTCGGAGCTGCTGAAGACAAGGCGTTTCAGGATCGTAGAGCGGTCCAAGCTGGATTTTATACTGGCGGAGAAAAAACTGGCCTACGCCGGGCTTTCCGGCGAGCTGGCCGCCGCCGAGCTGGCCCGCGTTTCGGGGGCGGAGTTCGCGGTTTTCGGCCTGGTCTCCAAAGATAAGAAGGGGTATACGGTAACGGCCGGCCTGGTGAACGCCGCCTCGGGCGAGGTGCTGGTCTCTGAAACTGTTCTGGCGGCCGAAGATTATCTTTTCCGGGACGCCTCAAGGCGCCTTGCCGCGGCGCTGGCCGCGCGCTGACGCCGAGAGATCTTTTTCCAGGTGCTTTATGCGCCAGCCGTTCCTTATCCTCTGCGGGTCTATCTTCTCGGCGGCCCTGGCCGCCTCAAGCGCCCGCGCCTTGTTCCCAAGCTCCTCGTAAACTTCGCTGAGCCGCTCGTAGTAGGCGGCGTTGGCCGGGTCTTTCGCGATATTCCATTCCAGGTTAAGGGCTTCTTCCCGGAGGGTTCTGCGCCGGAAGACCCCGCGCAGTTTGTAGCGGGTCTCCCTGTACAGCCCGAACCCGGCCAGCCCCGTAACCACCGCCAGGTCGTACAGGATGGCCGAGCGCGGCCAGCGGACGAGCACTATCATGTTGGAAATGTAAATAAAAAGAAGGAAGAAAGCGCCGATCAGGAAAGCGTCCGTAAAGGAAACGCCGCCGTGCATGTAGGCGGTTTCCTTGCGCTCTATGATGGAGACCAGCGCCCAGGTGGTGGCCAGGGCGAACAGCGTCGAGTAGATTATTATCCAGACGAGCATCAGCGGCCCAGCCTCCGCTTTATCACCCGGAGCATGGCGGCGTGGATGCGCCCGTTGCTGGCCAGGGTCTGGCTGCCCATGGCCGCCAGTTCCTGCCACGGCCCGCCCGCGAAATCCGTCACCTTCCCCCCGGCTTCCTCGAGTATGAGTTTTCCCGCGGCCACGTCCCAGGGTTTCAGCCCGAATTCCCAGTAGCCGTCGGTGCGGCCGGCGGCCAGCCAGCAGAGGTCGAGCGAGGCGGAGCCCATGCGCCGCACGTCGTGGGACAATTGCATGAATTCCGAGAAAAAGCCGCAGTAGAAATCGGCTTTTTCCGCCCTGTCGTACGGGAAGCCGGTTACCAGCAGGGCTTTCGAGACCGAGGGCGTGCGCGTAACGGCGAGCCTGCGGCCGTTGACGAAAGCGCCGCGGCCGCGCGCGGCCAGGAACAGCTCTTTCCTGAACGGGTCGTAAACCCCGCCCGCTTTTATGACGCCGTTATCCGCGAAGCCGATAGAGACGGCCGCGGCGGGAAAACCGTGGGCGTAATTGGTGGTGCCGTCCAGCGGGTCTATGATCCAGAACCGCTTATTGGGGGTGGCCTCCACCGGGCTTTCCTCCGCCATGAAACCGTCGGCCGGGAAAGCCTTGCGGATGAGCGCTATGACGGTTTTTTGCGCGGCCAGGTCCGCTTCGGTAAGCAGGTTGGCCCGGCCCTTCAGGCGGTAGGAGACCTTGCCGAACTTGGCGGCCAGGATCCTGCCGCCGGCCAGCGCCGCTTTTTTTAAGATCAGCAGTTCTTTCATTTTGCCCGTCCGTGTTGTAAAGCCAGGCGCGCCGCCGCTTCCCCGGCGCTTAAGGCCGCCTTGATAAAAACGAGTTTTCGGCCCTTTAACGCCAGGCGCGCGGCTCTCGCGAAATTAGCCCTGAAGCGCGCGTTCTCCATCAGCCCGCCGGCCAGCGCCGCGCGGATCTGCCCGCGGCAAGGCGCGGCGGCGGTTCTTAAAAGCAGCGCCAGTTCGTAATGGGCGGCCGCCTCCAGCAGCGCGCAGGCCTTGTCGCCGCGGGCGGCCCGGGCCAGCAGGGTTTTCGCGTAGGCCGCCGTGGGGCCGTGGCCCAGGGCGCCGGCTTCGTGCAGGCGGCCGAGGGTGCCTAGATATTGCCGGCCCAGCCAGCGCCCGGAACCGGGGTCCCCTGACGGCGGGTTGAAGCCCCCCGTCTTTTTGTAAGCGCCCGGCTTGCCGCTGAAGACCACCGCCCCGGTGCCGGCTATGAGCAGCAGCCCGGCTTTGCCTTTGAAAGCGGCGAAATGCGCCGCCTCGGCGTCCGAGACTACGCCCGCGAGGTTAAGTTTCCCGGCCAGGGCTTTGACCAGGAACGGTTTTTTCCATTTGCGGCTGAAAGCGCCGCGCGTCGCTATGACCAGAGGGGCGGAGGCGCCCCCGGGCCAGCGCGCCAGCAGCGCTGCGAGTTTGAGCGGCAGGGTCTTGAGCGGCGCCGTCCGGAAGCGAATGTTCTTTACGGGGCGCAGGCGCGCGTCTATGGCGGCCACCCTGGTCCAGGTGCCGCCCCTGTCCACGCCTATAGCCGCTATTTCTTTAGTTTTATTCATGCCGCGCTTTGCCCTGTTGACGACGGGAAGGTTAAATGATATCATATAAAAAGCAGTCCATATGATAAGACAGTCAGACGGCGTAAGCCTTTCAACTATAATAAACCCCGAAAACGTGTTTTTCCTTGAGGGAAAGCCTTCCAAGGAAGAGGCCGTGCTGCAGCTTACCGAGAAAATGCTGCCCCGGGTCGCCGCTATTATAAGCCGCAAGGCCCTTTTCGGGCGGGTGGCGGAGGTGGAGAAGCTCAACCAGGTGCTGGAGAGCGGCTTCTATATCCCCCACGCCAAGTTCCCCGAGCTGGACGGTTTCCACGCGGTGCTGGGCATTATCCCCGAGGGCTTCGTTGACCCGGCTACCGGCCTGCGGGTTAAAGCGCTGCTGCTCCTGCTCTCGCCCCACAGACCGGATTTCTTCCAGCGCCACCTGAACGTCCTTTCCCTGCTCAGCCAGACTTTCCAGCCGGAGCTGATAGAAAAGCTGGCCGTTCTGAAAGACCCCGCCGCCGCCGCCGCCCTCGTCACGGGCAAATAATCCCGTTTGCTTTCCGCCGCTTTCCGCCCCCGTCTATAAACATATATAATTGTAGTAATGGTCCCTAATCCCAAATTTAAGCAGGTTTTCGTCCTGAGCACGGCCATGCTCAGCTTCATCTCTTTCTGGAAGGCCGCCTCCATCGTGCTGTGCGACTTCGGCTCCAGCGCCTATTACGCCGGCGGCATCGCCATGAACTCTTTCGGCCCGGCTTTCCCCTGGTTCATCCTGGGCGTCATGCTGTTCTCGGGCCTGATGCTGGGCGTTTACACCGAGTCCTGCCTGATGTTCGTGCGCGGCGGCGTTTACGTGGTGGTGCGCGAGGCCATGGGCAAGGTGATGGCAAAGCTTTCCGTTTCGGCGCTCATCTTCGACTATACGCTGACCGGGCCTATCAGCTCCGTCACGGCCGGCCTTTACCTCGGCAGCCTGCTCTCCAATATCATGCCGCTGCTGCATATCAACTGGCACGTGCCGGCCCGCGCCTTCGCCGTGATCTTCGCGGTGATAGTGACCGCCTATTTCTGGCGGGAAAATATCCGCGGCGTGGAAGAGTCCGCCGACAATAATCTCAAGATCATAGCCTTCGTATCCGTGGTCGCCGTGCTCCTTATCAGCTGGGCCGGCCTTACGATCTATCACAGGGGCTTCACGCTGCCGCCCTTCGAGCCGGTCTTCACCGAAAAAGCCCTGGGCTGGACCGTGCATTTCCCTTGGCTGAAAGCTGTGGGCGTTATCGGCATCATCATGGCCTTCGGTCATTCCATCCTCGCCCTCTCCGGCCTGGAGACGCTGGCGCAGGTGTACAGGGAGATCGAGGACCCCAAATTCGAGAACCTTAAGAAAGCCGTCATCACCATCTTCGTCTTCAGCGTGCTGTTCACCGGCCTGCTGACCTTCATGTCGGCCCTGATCATCCCCGGGGACCTGATCGCCGGCAAGTACGCCGACAATCTGCTCAGCGGCCTGGCGCTGGAGCTGGACGGCCCGTACTGGAGCCGGCTCGGCATGCAGGTATTGGTGGTGCTGTCCGGGGTGCTGATGCTCGTCGGCGCGGTAAACACCTCCTTCGTCGGCTCCAACGGCGTCCTCAACCGCGTGGCCGACGACGGCATCCTGCACGACTGGTTCCGCCACCTGCACAAGAAATTCGGCACCACGCACCGCATCATCAACCTGGTGGCGATAACGCAGATCCTTATAATCCTCATTTCCCGCGGCGACATCTTCCTGCTGGGCGAGGCCTATTCCTTCGGCGTGCTGTGGAGCCTTACCTTCGACACGCTCTCCATGATCATCCTGCGGTTCAGGAAGCAGGACGAGGAGCGGGAGTGGAAGTTCCCGTTCAACATAAAGTCCGGCAACGTCTACGTCCCGATAGGCATGGTGGCGATCCTCATGGTCCTGCTGGCGGCGACCGGCATGAACATGCTCACCAAGAAGGTGGCCACCATAGGCGGTGTGCTGTTCACCATGACCTTCTTTACCATCTTCCATATCTCGGAGAAGATGAACGAGAAGAAGGCGCAGCTTTACGCTCCCGATGAAGACAACGACGAGAAGATGAACCTCCGCAAAGAGGCCGACATCCACACGGTGGTGCCGGAACTCACCAAGGACCGCCGCGTGCTGGTGCCGGTCAGGAACCCCAACAATCTGCTGCACCTGGCCGCGGTGCTCGAGACCGCCGACGACGATACCACCGACATCATAGTGCTCTCGGCCAAGATCGCCAAGGGCATCCAGTCCGGCGGCGAGACCATGTCCGACGAGGACAAGGAAGTGTTCAGCGCGGTGGTGCTGATGGCGGAAAAATACGGCAAGACCGTCAAGCCCATTTTTGTTTTTTCCAACGACCCGTTCTACTCCATGGCGCAGGTGGCGCAGGCCGCCGGCTGCGACGAGATAGTGATGGGAGTTTCCGGTTCCAGCGGGGCCGAAGTGCAGCTGGAGCGCCTGGCCATGGCCTGGGGCATGCTCAGGAAGCCCGACGTGCCGGCCAAGCCGGTGCTGGCTAAAGTGGTTTGGGAAGGGCGGCAGATGACGTACCAGCTCAGCTGAACTTTACGCGAGGTAATTATGGCTATCAGAAGGATCTGCAAATACGGCGAGAAGGTGCTGGAGAAAAAAACCAGGAAGGTGGACTTCGGCGAAATCAAGAAAGAGCTGCCCGTCCTGCTGGCCGACATGTTCGAGACCATGGACTCCGTGGGCGGCGCCGGGCTGGCCGCCAACCAGGTGGGCGTGGACCTGCGCCTCGCGGTCATAAAGATCCAGCGGGAAGGCGAAGAACCGCTCAGCATCGTCATCATCAACCCCGAACTGGTGGAGCGGTCCGGTTCCCTATGCGAGGAAGAAGGCTGCCTTTCCTTCCCCGGCCTGTTCGCCAAAGTCCGGCGCGCGGCCAAGGTGAAAGTCCGGGCGCTCAACGAAAAAGGCCTGCCGATAGAGATAAACGCCGAGGGCCTGTTCGCCAAGGCGCTGCAGCATGAGATAGACCACCTGGACGGCATAGTTTTTATCAGCCGCCTGCCGCTGATGTCGCGCCTTAAGCTGAAGCCGGCCCTGATGAAGCTGAAGGCGCAATGGAAGAAGCTCGACGAGAGGAAACTGGGGCCGGCGAAACTTTAGAGAAGTTCCCGGCCGGGTCCGCGGTCTATTTTACATGGCCAAGCTAAGAATCGTTTTCCTGGGCACCCCCGATATCGCCTGCGGCTTTCTCAGCCGCATCGCCGCCGCCGGGCACGACCTGGTGGGGGTCATCTCCCAGCCCGACCGGCCCGTGGGCAGGGGCCTCAAGCTTTGCTGCGCGCCGGTAAACGCGCTGGCCGCCAAACTCTGCCTGAACGCTTATAAACCCGCTTCCAGGGCAGAGCTGCACTCCGTCCTGGAGGAGCTTAAGCCGGACCTGGCCGTGGTAGTGGCCTACGGCCGGCTTATCCCGGCGGCGACGCTGGCGCTGGCCCGTATCGGCTTCCTCAACGTGCATTTCTCGCTGCTGCCCAAATACCGCGGCGCCGCCCCCGTGCAGTGGACGCTTATCAACGGCGAAAAGACCGCCGGCGTCACGCTGTTCTGGCTGGACGAGGGCATGGATACCGGCCCCGTTTTCCTCAAACGCGAAGAGCCGGTGCTGGAGTCCGACGACGCCCCCGCGCTTTTCTCCCGGCTTTCGGCCTCGGGAGCGGACCTGCTCGAAGAGGGACTTAAAAAAATCTCGGCGGGTGAAATGATCCGCGTCCCGCAGGCGGGCGAGGCTTCCGCCGCCCCCAAGCTTACGCCGGGGCTTACCTGGCTGGATTTTTCGCTGCCCGCTGCCTCGCTGCTCGGCAAGGTGCGCGGTCTCGCCTGCGGGCCCAGGCCGCGCTTTAACCTGGAAGTGCCGGGCCGCAAGGTGACGGTGCAGGTGCTGACTGCGGCGCTGCCCGAAGGGCCCGTGAAGGACGCGGCGCCGGGCGCCGTGCTTTCCGTTGAGCCCGGGGGCGGGTTTGTTGTAAAATGTGGCGTCGGCGGGCTGCTGGTCAAAAGCGTGAAACCCGAGGGAAAAAACGAAATGTCCGGAGCGGATTTCCTTAACGGATCCCGCCTTAAGCCCGGCGACATTCTCCGTTGAGTTCAAAGGAGCGGCTTGTGGGAATCAAAGAATTTTACCAGCGTCATTTCTCCGCCTCGGACGAGCGGATCGTCAGCGCGGGCTTCGTGCTGCGCGTCGGCGGCGTGGGCCTGATCCTGTTCTTCCTCACCTATTTCCTGTTCTCCTGGACCATGGAGACCGTCATCCATAACCGCAAGGAAGTGCTGGTGCCCGACATCTCCGGCAAGTCCTCCGTGAACGCGCTCCAGGCCCTCTCCGAAAATAACCTGGCCATGAAGATCGGCGGCTACGAGTTCAACGAGTCGGTGCCCATCGGCACCGTGCTCAGGCAGGTGCCGGAGGCGGGGAACACCGTGCGCGAGGGCAAGATCGTGCGCGTGGTCTTCAGCCAGGGCGGCGAGTCCGTCTTCACCCCCAACCTTATCGGCCTGCCCCTCAGGAACGCGGAACTGCTGCTGCGTCAGCGCCAGCTGGTGCTGGGCGAGGTCAGCGAGTCCTATTCGCTGAAAGCCGAAAAAGGCACCGTGCTCACGCAGGACCCGAAACCGGAACTGAGCGTTTCCAAGAATACCATGGTGCAGGTGGCCGTTTCCGCCGGTATTCCCCCCGCCGGCATCGTGATGATGCCCGACTTCCGCCAGAAGAAGAGCGAGGAGGCGCAGCAGTGGGCGTCGCAGAACAGCCTGAGCCTTTCGATCAGCGACGATCCCGGCTCGTTCTTCCCGGGCGGCACCGTAATAGACCAGTCCCCCCAGCCGGACACGGTGGTTTCCGCGGAATCCAGGATCACGCTGACGGTCAGCTCCCGCAAGGGAACGGAGGCCGGTTCGGAAAAAGAATTCAGGGTGCACTACGAGGTGTCCCAAAGCGGTTCCCAGCGGCACATCAGGGTAGTGGCGCTCAGCAAGCGCGGAGACAGGGAGATCTTCAACGGGCTCCGGGACCCCGGGTCGAAGATAGACCTGTCCGTCCCTTACGGCGGCGCCGAGAAAATAAGGATCTTCGTCAACGGCATACTGGTAGAGGAGCGGCCCGTCAAATGAAACGCCCCCCCGCTTTCCCCGTCCCGTCCGGGCGCGCGGCGCTCGTTCCTTCCGTCCTGGCCGCTGATTTTTCCTGCCTGAAAGGCAGCCTGGCCCCGGTGAAAAAACTGGCGGACTGGGTGCAGGTGGACGTGATGGACGGCCATTTCGTGCCCAACCTGAGCTTCGGGCCCGGCATTGCCGCGGCGGTGGCCAGGGCCTCCGGACTGCCGGTCGACGCGCACCTGATGGTGGAAGAGCCGGGGCCCTTCCTCGAGGCTTTCGCGGCGGCGGGGGCGGGCCTGATAACCGTCCACGCCGAGGCCGCGCACGCCGGGGCCTGCCTTAAAGAAATAAAAAAAATGGGGCTGAAGGCGGGCCTGGCGCTGCGCCCTAAAACCCCTCTTAAGAAAATAATCCCTTTCCTCCGGGTCCTGGACCTGGTCCTTATAATGACGGTGGAGCCCGGGTTCGGCGGGCAGGCTTTCCTGCCTGAAATGCTGCCCAAGATCAGCGCGGCCCGGGGCCTCATAAAAAAAACCGGCCGCGCCATCTGGCTGCAGGTCGACGGCGGCATCACCGCCGAAACCGCGCGGGCGGCGGCGGGCGCGGGCGCGGATTCCCTGGTGATAGGCAGCGCCCTTTTCAAGGCGCCCAGCCCCGCCGCTTTTCTGCGCGGGCTTAAGCGGACAGTATAAAAAGACCGCCAAGGCGGGCCGGAGAAACGGGGCATGGCTAAAAAGATACTTATAGTCGAGGACGAAACCCTTATCGCGCAGGTGCTTTCCATCCGCCTCGAGGGCCTGGGCTACAAGGTGGTCACCGCTTTCGACGGAGAGGAAGGCCTCGCCGCGGTTAAAAAGGAAAAGCCGGACCTGGTCATCCTCGATATCGGCCTGCCCAGGCTCGACGGCAACACGCTCTGCGAACTGATAAAGGCCGGCGAGGAGACCAAGGGCATCCGCGTCATCATGCTCACCGGCAAGCGCCTGATGGGCGACATGGAGACGGCGTTCTCGGCGGGCGCGGATTTTTACGTGAACAAGCCTTACGAGTGGGCCCGCCTGCTGGGGCACGTGCAGAAACTGATAGGGTAGTTCCAAAATCTCCCCAAATATAATATAATAAACGTTCACGCCAGTCCGCGCAGCAGCGGACCCGTGCCGGATTTTTCGCCGTTCGAAGGGCCTGGTCCCCGGGACGGCGCAAGATAGTTCCCGGGCCGCGCGGCAAGCGCGGCCGCAAACATAGTTTCGTCGGCAGTCAAGGAGGATACCATGGCAGTTGTTCTGAGGCTTCAGAGAATCGGCAAACGCACCCAGCCGCACTACCGGATAGTCGCCATCGAGAAATCGAGCGGCCCGCACGGTCAGCCGCTGGAAATTATCGGCCACTACAATCCCAAGGCCGAGAAAGACAAGGAAAAGGTTTCCCTGAAAACGGATAAGCTCGAGCGCTGGGTCAAGAACGGCGCCAAGCCCTCCGAGACCGTCAACTCCCTCATAATCAGGGCGCGCAAGGCCGAAAAGGCCGCCGCCGCGCCCAAGTAGCCCCGGGGTTACGGCAATTATGAAAGACGTCTTAATGTACATCATCGGCTCGCTGGTGGAAAACCCGCAGGCCGTCAAAGTCGGGGTCGCCGAAGACGGCGACGTGGTCCGCTTCAAGCTCGAAGTGGCCTCCTCCGACCGCGGCAAGGTCATAGGCAAAGAAGGGCGCGTGGTTAAATCCATCCGCACCGTGCTGCAGACCGCCGCCGCCAGGCAGAACAAGAAAGTCTACCTGGACATAGACTAGGCTCTTTGATATGCGCGTAGACGCGGTCACGCTCTTTCCCGGCATGATCGATGCCCCGCTTTCCGACAGCATCGTGGGCCGCGCGCGCGCCGAAGGGTATCTCGAACTGGGTTTTGTCAACCCGCGGGATTTCACCGAAGACCGGCACCGCACCGTGGACGACAAGCCTTACGGCGGCGGTACCGGGATGGTGATGATGGCCGAGCCGGTCTACCGGGCCCTCAAGAAAGTCAGGAAGAAGAATTCCTTCGTCATCCTCCTGACGCCCAAGGGCAGAAAGTTCGACCAGGCGGCCGCCCTGGAACTTGCGGGCAAGAAGCACCTGATCTTTATCTGCGGTCACTACGAAGGGATAGACGAGCGGGTCACCCCGCTGGCCGACCTGGAACTGTCCATCGGTGACTACGTTCTTACCGGGGGCGAACCCGCGGCGGTGGCCGTGATAGACGCGGTGACCAGGCTTATCCCCGGCGTGCTTAAAAAAAGCGACGCCACCGTGAACGAAACTTTTACGGGCGGGCTGCTCGAAGCCCCCCATTACACCAGGCCCGGGGTCTGGCGGGGCAAGAAGGTTCCCGAAGCCCTGCTGAGCGGCAACCACAAGCTGATCGCCGAGTGGCGCGCCGCGCAGGCCGGAGAGCTTACCGGGCGGGCCAGGCCGGACCTGGCCAAAGAGAAGGCCGCCAAGAAGCCGGCCCGCGCCGCCAAGAGAACGGCGCAATAGATTTTGGTTTTTAACTAACTTAGGAGGCAGTATGATAAACATCGCTAACTACCTGGGCATCAAGACGGAAAAGTTTGATTTCCAGTCAGGCGACACCGTGAAAGTCTACACCAAGGTGGTGGAAGGCGACAGTGAGCGCATCCAGATCTTCGACGGAGTGGTCCTTGCCCGCCGCGGCAGCGGCATTTCCGAGAGCTTTACCGTGCGCAAGATCTCCTACGGCGTGGGCGTGGAAAGGGTGTTCCCCCTGCATTCCCCCCGTATCGAAAAGATCGAAGTGGTCAAGACCGGCAAGGTCCGCCGCTCCAAGATCTATTACCTCCGCGGGCTGTCCGGCAAAGCCGCCAGGCTCGAAGAGGTGGAACAGGGCTCAGCGGCAGCCGCTCCCCAGGCGGAACCGGCCAAAGCCGCGCCCGTTCAGCAGCCCGCCGCCGGCAAGTAAGCCGGCCGCGGTCCCCGCGCGCCCGGCGCGCGGGGACTGTCAGATTGGAGCAAACACATAACCGTGCCGCTCTGCAGATTTGACATCTCGGTCCTTGAAAACCGCAAACCGGCTTTCCTCCTGGGCGTAGACGAAGCCGGGCGGGGCCCTTTGGCGGGTCCTGTCACGGCCTCCGCGGCCTGGGTCCCGTTGTCGGCCTACCCCGCGGTTTCCCCTTTCATCAACGACAGTAAAAAACTTTCTCCGGCGCGGCGCGAGCGCGCGTTCAGGGCCATGCTGGCCGCGGGCGTCCGCTTCGGTTTCGGCTTCGCCCTGCCCGCCGAGATAGACCGGGTGAACATCCTCGAGGCCACGTTCAACGCCATGTCAGCCGCCGTGAGGCGGCTTCTTTTTTATACGGGCGCGCAGCCGTCGGGCGCGCTGGTCCTGGTGGACGGGCCTCACCGCATAAAGCGGCTGGAAGGCTGCGCCCAGGAGCCTGTGGTGGACGGCGACGCCAGGTCTCTTTCGATAGCCGCCGCCAGCATTTTCGCCAAGGTCCTGCGGGACCGCTGGCTGGGCGTGCTGGACGCGCGCTACCCGGGCTACGGGCTGGCGGGGCATAAAGGCTACGGCACCGCCGCTCACCTGGAGGCCCTGAACCGCCTGGGGCCCACGGCGGAACACCGGATGAGTTTCTCCCCGGTAAGGATCGCCGCGGGGCTGGCGCGATGAACGAGAAAGGGGCGCGGTACGAAGAACAGGCCGCGCTGTTCCTGAAAGCCGCGGGCTTCGAGATACTGGACCGTAACTGGTCGACCCCCATGGGGGAACTGGATATCGTGGCGCGGAAGGGCGACACCGTGGTTTTCGTGGAAGTGCGGGCCAGGTCCAACCCGGGCTACGGCACCCCGGCCGAAAGCGTGACGCCGGCCAAGCGGGCCAGGCTCATAAGGACGGCGCAGGCTTACCTGAAGGCCCGGCGCCCGGCGGCGGAAAGCTTCAGGTTCGACGTGATAGGCATAGTCCCGGGCGCGGAGCCCGAGCATATCGAGGACGCTTTCAGCGCCGACGGCTTCGGGTTCTAAGGAACCGGGCCGCGGCTTAAGGAGACATCATGGATTCTTCGGACATACTCGTGAACGTGGAAAATACCGCCCGCTGGCTCAAGAAAATAGCCGCGGGGTTCAGGCCCCAGACCGCCATCATCGCCGGCTCGGGGCTGGGAAATTCCCTCCCCCGCCTGGAAGACAAGGTTTCTATCTCCTATAAGGATATCCCCGGTTTTCCCTCCACCACCGTCAAGGGCCACGCCGGCGAGATGGTTTTCGGGCGCATGGGCGGCAAGGACGTGGTGATGATGCGCGGGCGCTTCCATTATTACGAGGGCCGGCCGCTCAGCTTTATCGCTTTCCCCATAAGGGTGCTGGCCGCGCTGGGCGTAAAGAACCTGCTGCTCACCGCCGCGGTAGGTTCGCTCAAGCCCGCGCTCAAGCCCGGCGATATGATCATTCTCCGGGACCACCTTAATCTGATGGGGGCCAACCCGCTGATGGGAAATTACCACGAGGCTTTCGGCGCCATGTTCCCGGACATGAACGAGCCCTACGACAAGGTTTTCCGCCGCGAGGCCATGAAGCTGGCCCGCAAGTTCAAGATCCGCGCCCGCGAAGGCGTCTACACCGCCGTGACCGGCCCGTCCTACGAGACGCCGGCCGAAGTGAAAATGTACCGCCTGCTCGGCGGAGATATCGCCGGCATGTCGGTGGCCCCGGAAACCATCGCGGCCCGCCAGCTCGGGCTGCGCGTGGCCGGTTTCTGCTGGATCTCCAATTTCACCAGCGGCATTTCAAAGACCACGCTGACGCACGACGAAGTGCTGGCGCTGGGAGAAAAAGTATCCTCTAAAATGCGGGCCCTGCTGGAAGGCCTGCTTAATTCAAAGGCGGTATAAAAATATGAGAATGATGGACCTGCTGCTCAAGAAGCGCTCCGGGCTGGAAATGACCGCCCCCGAACTGGAATTCATAGCCCTGGGCGCCGCCGACGGCTCCATTCCCGATTACCAGCTTTCGGCCTGGCTGATGGCCGCTTTCCTCAACGGGCTGACCCCGGCCGAAACCGCCGCCTTCACCCGCGCGATGGCCCTTTCCGGGAAAAAACTGGACCTGTCCTCCGTTAAAGGCGCCAAGGTGGACAAGCATTCCACCGGCGGCGTCGGCGATGGCGTCTCCATCGCGCTGGCCCCCGTCGTGGCGGCCTGCGGCGTGGTGGTGCCCATGATGAGCGGGCGCGGCCTCGGCCACACGGGCGGCACGCTGGATAAATTAGAGGCCATGAAAGGCTTCAACGTGCGGCTCGAGCCCGCCTATATCGTCAAACAGCTTAAGGCCACCGGCCTGTCCATGTTCGGCCAGACGGCGCAGCTCGCCCCCAGCGACAAGAAGCTTTACGCGCTGCGCGACGCTTCCTGCACGGTAGAGGCCCTGCCGCTGATCGTGGCCAGCATCCTCTCCAAGAAATACGCCGAGGATATCACCGGGCTGGTGATGGACGTGAAGTACGGCTCCGGCGCCTTCCTGAAAGATTTCAAGAAGAGCAGGGAACTGGCCGTGGCGCTGATGAAGACGGCCAAGCTGCTGGGCATCCGCTGCGTGGCCGTCATGACCGCCATGGACGAGCCGCTGGGGCTTGCCGTCGGCAACGGCATAGAGACCGCGCAGTCCATAAAGATCCTCGCCGGCGAGAAGGGCCCCGCGGATTTCATGCGCGTGCTGGAAGTCCTTTCCGGCTGGATGATCTACCTGGGCGGCAAGTCCCGTTCCGCCGCCGAAGGCGAGGAGAAGGCGCGCGCGGCCATCGCCGACGGCAGCGCCCTGGAAAAATACCGCCTGATGGTCAAATGGCAGGGCGGCGACGTGCGCGTCGTCAGCGACCCCGACCGCTTCATGCCCAAAGCCAGGCTGGTAAAAGAGATCAAGGCCGCGAAAGCCGGCTTCCTCACCCGCATGGACGCCCGCACGGTGGGCTTTGCCAGCGTGGTGCTGGGCGCCGGGCGGGCCAAGGCCGAGGACGCCGTGGATTTCGGCGCGGGCTTTATCCTGGAGAAGAAGCCCGGCGACCGCGTGAAGCCCGGCGACGTGATAGCGCGGACCTACGGCTCAAGCCCGGCGAAGCTGGCCGACGGCGTAAAGATGTTCGAGTCCTCGCTCGCGTACGGCCCGAAGGCCCCGGCCCGCGCGCCGCTGATCAAAGAGATCATTAAATAGGAGACCGCATGAAGAACGTTCACGTCTCGAAGCACCCGCTGGTGATGGACAAGATCGCCCGCCTGCGGGACAGGAAGACCAGCGTGGTGGATTTCAGGCGCCTGATGGGCGAGCTGAGCATGTTCCTCGCGCATGACGCTTTCCTGCACGCCAAGGTCAAAAGCGTCAAGGTCCGCACCCCCATAGGCACCGCCAGGGCCATGCGCCTGTCCCACGACATCGTGTTCGTGGCCATACTGCGTGCCGGGCTGGGCATGGTGGACGGCCTTATCAAGCTGCATCCCGAGGCCAGGCTGGCGCATATCGGGATTTACCGCGATGAGGAGACCCTGAAGCCCGTGAAGTATTACGTGCGCCTGCCGGAGAACGTGACGGACAGCCTGGTGGTCATCGCCGATCCCATGCTGGCTACCGGCGGCTCCGCCGTGGAGGCCGTGGAAATAATGAAAAGCCGCGGCGCGAAGAATATATGTTTCATCTGCATGATAGCGGCCAGGGAAGGCCTGAAGCGCCTGGCGGCCGCCCACCCCGAGATGCCTATTTACGTCGGCACGGTGGACGAGAAGCTCAACGGGAACGGCTACATAGTGCCGGGTCTGGGCGACGCCGGCGACAGGATGTTCGGGACGGACTAGCTCCCGCAGAAAAAACAAAAGGGACAGCTCGCGCTGTCCCTTTTTTTTGCCCGGCCGCGGCTTATCTCTTGGCGTGCGGGTCCGCGATGCGGGTAAGCGTCGCGTGGTCCAGTATCTTTATGGCCTTGGTTTCGCGCTTTATGACGCTGCGCTTTTCCAGCTCGGCCAGCGTGCGCACTACCGTCTCCAGCGCCAGGCCGGTTATCTCGGCTATTTCCGTGCGCTTGAGGCCGTGGATGGCCGGGGTGGACGTGTCCTTGGATTTATAGGAAATGGCGTTCAGCAGCGCCCTGGCGACCTTGGAGCGGGCGGGCTTGTAAGCCGTGTCCTTCAGCTTGAGCTGCAGCGTGCGCATCTCCATGGACACCTTGGTGAGGAAAAGCTTGTAGGTCTTCGGGTGGTCGTTGAGGAACTGCTCCAGGTTTTTCCTGTCCACGAAAGAGAGGACGGTCTCGCCCATGGCGCGGCTGTTGCAGAGGTAATCGTTCTCGGAGAACAGGGCGATATGCCCGAAAGTCTCTCCGGGATGGCGTATCCAGGTGATCATCTGCTGGCCCTTGGCGTCGGTCGAGAAGACCTTGGCGCGCCCTTTGCAGACCGTGTAGACGCCGAGGGGCTTCTGGAATTCGGCGTAGATCCCCTCCTCGTCGGAAAATTTGCGTCCGAGTTTTATCGAGTTCCAGGCTTTCTGCGCCTGCGCGTCGAGCTTGTTGTAAAAACAACTGGTCCGGAAGCGGCAAATACCGCAATCCGGAGCTTGATTTTTAGTGAATCGGTCCATATTCTCCCCCGTCCCGCTGTCGGGCTAACCTTATTATATCTTATTTCCGCTCCCGCCGTCATTTGCTAAACTATTGGGGACGAAAGCGCCGCTTATTAATTCGCTACGGCATGCTAAAAGACCTCAAAGCCCTCGGAAAAGAATCCCTGATCTACGGCCTCTCCACGGTGGGAGCCCGCCTGCTCAATTTCCTGCTGATGCCGTTCTACACGCACTACCTGCTGCCGGCGGAGTACGGCGTAGTAGCCACGGTGTTCTCCTACATAGCGTTCCTCAATATCCTCTACCAGTACGGGATGGACCAGGCGTACATGCGCCATTACGACCACAAGGAAAAAGCTTTTTCCACGGCTTATTCCTGCGTGCTGGTAACCTCCGTGCTGTTTTCCGCCGTGCTGGCCTGCTGTCCCTCCTTCTGGGCCGGCCTGGGCGGCATAGGCGCGGAGCGCGGCAACCTCGTCCTTTACGCCGCGGCCATCCTGTTCCTGGACAGCATTAACGTCCTGCCTTTCGCCGACCTGCGCATGGCGCACAAGCCGTTCTATTTCGCGGGCGTGCGCATGTTCTCCATAACCCTGAACGTAGTTCTCAATATCGTTTTCCTCACCCGCCTGCACATGGGCATAGAAGGGGTTTTTCTGGCCAACGTTATCTCTTCGCTGGCTTCGGTGGCGGCCGTGCCCAAGCGCTTCACCTTCACCTTCGACCGGGAACTGTTCGGCAAGCTGGCGGCTTACGCCCTGCCGCTGCTGCCGGCCGGCCTGGGCGCCATGGCCGTGCAGGTGATAGACCGCCCCATACTGCTGCGCCTGGCCGGGGAAGCCGCCGTGGGCGTCTATCAGGCCAATTACCGCCTGGGGATCTTCCTGGTGCTCGTCGTCAGCATGTTCGACCAGGCCTGGCGGCCCTTCTTTATCGAGCGCGCGGACAAGCCGGGCTCCCCGGCCGTGTTCGCCCGCGTGCTTACTTATTTCACGCTGGCGCTGGTCTGGCTGGGCATGGCGCTCGCGTTCTTCATCCCGGACCTGGCCCGGTTCCAGGTGGCCGGCCGGCCGCTCATCCACGAAAGCTACTGGCCCGGCCTGGGCATCGTGCCCGTGGTGCTGTTCGCGTACCTGGTCAACGGGATCTACGTGAACCTGCTGGCGCCTGTCATCATCGCCAAAAAAACCAAGGTGATAATGCTGGCCACGCTGCTGGGCGCGCTGGTGAGCGTAGCCGCCAATTTCGCGCTGATCCCGGTGCTGGGCATCCTGGGCCCGCCGTGGGCCGCTTTCGCCGCCTATTGCGTGATGACGCTGACGGTCTATTTTTACGGGCGGCGCTTGTTCCCCGTGCCTTACGAACTGAGGCGCCTGGCCCTCGTGGCCGCGGCCGCGCTGGCGCTGTGCGCGCCGGCCCTGGCCGGCTGGGTCCACGCCGGGTGGCAGTGGACCGCCTACCGCCTGCTGGCGCTTTCGGCTTACCCTGTGCTGCTGCTCGCTTTCGGTTTCTTCCTGCCCGAGGAAAAGCAAAAAGCCTGCGTGCTCTTCGGCCGCACCCCCGTCTGCCTTTATAAAGAATAGCCCGCGGGCCCAGCCCGGCATAGGTCTTTGGACACTTTCGTTCTTTCCCCTCCTGCCGTATAATTAAAAGACATGTCTCTCAAAAATTTCGCGCGCGCGGCCTGCGCTTTGCTTTGCGCCTCCGGCGCTTCACCAGTTTATTCGGCCGGCCTTAGCCTGGATGCGAAGGACCTGGCGGCGCAGTCCGCCCCGCCTGCTCCCCCGGCGCCTTCTGCCGTCAGGGACTGGACGGTGATGTATTTCGTCAACGGCAAGAATAACCTTGAGAGTTCCGCCATGATGGACCTGAACCAGATGGAGCTGGCCGGCAGCACGGCCCGGGTGGCCATAGTGGCCGAGCTGGGCCGCATGAACGGCCAGGAGGGCGACGATCACAGCGAGGGCGACTGGACCGGCGTGCGCCGCTACCATATTAAAAAAGACCGCGATACTTCGCGCATAGCTTCCCCCGTCCTCCAGAACCTGGGCCGGGCGGATATGGGCTCCTGGAAGGAGCTGGTTTCATTTATCAGCTGGAGCAAGGCCAACTTCCCCGCCCGGCGCTACGCCCTGGTGATGTGGGACCACGGCAACGGCTGGAAGCCCGTGGACCCGGCCAACGCCCATGACTTCGGCGATCTGAAGGGTTTTTCCCTGGACGACGAGACAGGCAGCGAGATCTCTACCCCGCAGATAGCGGCCGCGCTGAAGGCCGCGGGCGGGGTGAACTTCCTTATGCTGGACGGCTGCAACATGGCCATGGCCTCGGTGGCCTATGAAGTGAAGGACTACGCGGAGGCGCTGACGGCCTCGGAGGAGACCGAACCGGGCGTAGTGGTGCGGTACGCCCAGTTCCTGGGCCTGCTTAACGCCAGGCCCTCCATGGGCGCCGAGGAGCTGGCGGTCAACACGGTAAGGACCTACCGCGATTATTTCACGGCCGCCGCCGGCGACAATGAGGGCGCCCCGGCGACGCAGTCGGCGCTGCGGCTTTCAAAGATGCTCCCCTTGCGCGTCAAGCTGGACGCCTGGGCCGCCGCCGCCCGGCGCGCGGAGCCGGAGGTGCTGGCGCGGGCCAGGGCCGAAGCCAGGATCTTCGGCGAGGATCCGGAGTACAAGGACCTTTATGATTTTGTGGGCTTGGTCACGGCCGGCACGGCCGACGCGGAGCTGAAGGCGCTGGGCCGGGATTTTATGCTGTTCTTCAAGACGGAACTGATCATAGAGAACTGGGCGCAGGACAAGGCAAGCCACGGCCTGTCCGTCTATGTGCCCGAAGTCTACGACCCCCTTTACGGCGGCCTGGCCTGGGCGCGCGACGGCGCCTGGGACGATTTCGCCGCGTTTCTCGCGAAGGGGCGGTAAGGCTATTTTTCCTGCTGGAGATCGCCGAAGGCGCTTACGCCGAGGATGGTGGTGGCCAGGCAGAAAACGGCGATGGCGCCCAGGTCCGCCCACACCGTAAAAGCGCCCTGGCCCAGCATTATGATCCTCAGCAGGTCCACGGAGTAGGTGACCGGGTTTAAAAGGCTTAAGACCTGAATGTACCGCGCCGAGGTGGCCAGGTCGAACAGGGCCCCGCTGAAAAAAAACAGCGGCCAGGTCAAAAAGCTCATCACCAGCCCGAACCCCTCCATGGATTTCATCCGGGCGCCGATGGTCAGGCCCATGTTGGTTACCAGGTAGGACATGGGCAGGGCGGCCGCCAGGCACAGCAGCGCCTTCCAGACATTAAGCGGCAGGATGAAGATGGCCCCGATCGTCAGCAGCATCAGGATCTCGATCATGGCGCCCAGCATGCCGCCCAGCGACTTGCCGACGAACAGCGTCGAGCGCGAGATGGGCGCCGCCAGCACTTCCTTCAAAAAATCCAGCCGCTTGTCCCAGATGATATACAGCCCGTACGTGATGGAGGTGAAAAGTATCACCATGGCCATTATGCCCGGAAAAATGAACTGCTGGTAGGTGTAGCCCGGCACCGGGCTGTGGCCGCCGGCCAGGCCCTCGCCCATCACGAACAGGAACAGCAGCGGCGAGATCAGCATGGAAACGATGCGCTCCTTCTCGCGGAAGAAGATCTTGACCTCGCGCAGCAGCAAAGCGTAAACGGCGTTCAGGTTTATCATAGTAGGTCGGCTGCCCGGGTCATTTCCCCTGGGTTTTATTGACGGCGATCCTTTCAAAGATGCTTTCGGAGTGCTCTTCGGCGTCCTCGCTGATCTGCTGGCCGGCGAACTTCAAAAACACGTCGTCCAGCGTCACGCGGCGCACCTCCACTTCCTCTATCCTGCCCCCGGCGTTGAGCAGCGCCTGCAGGTTCGCGCCCGCGTTCTCCATGCTTATCGTGAAGCGCCCGTCCCCGCGCTGCACGCTGTCTACGAAAGGCAGCGCCCTTACGGCGGCTTCGTTGATGTCGCCTTTGAGGAAGACCAGGTCCTGTCCGACCTTTTTCTTCAGGGCGGCGGGGGTGTCCAGTTCTATGATCTTTCCCTTGTTGATGATAGCGATGCGGTCGGCGAGGCTGTCGGCTTCTTCCATGTAATGCGTGGTAAGGATGATGGTGGTGTTGTGTGTTTCCTTGAGTTCCCGGATGTGGGTCCAGACGGCCTTGCGGCTGGCCGGGTCCAGGCCCAGGGTCGGCTCGTCGAGGAAAAGTATTTTAGGGCCGTGGATGAGCCCCCGGGCTATCTCGAGGCGGCGGCGCATGCCGCCGGAGTAGGTCTTGACCAGGCTGTCGGCCCTGTCGGCCAGGTTCACGAGGCCCAGCATGGTCTCTATCTTCGGGCGTATCTCCCGGCGGGGCACGCCGTAGAGCATGGAGTGGAGGTAAAGGTTTTCCCGCCCCGTCAGCAGGTCGTCCACGCTGGGCTCCTGGAAGACTATGCCGATATTCCTGCGCACTTCCAGCGATTCGGTCCGGATGTCCCGGCCGGCCACCAGGGCTGTGCCGGAGGTGGGTTTTACCAGCGTGGCCAGCATGCTTATCAGCGTGGTCTTGCCGGCGCCGTTGGGGCCCAGCAGCCCGAACACTTCCCCGTCGGGGATTTCCAGGGAGACGCCGTCTACCGCCGTCACTTCGGAGTAGCGCTTTACTAGGTTTTGGATCTTGATCGCGGGCATAAGGGGTTTCCTACAGGTTCTTTTCGAAGAACGCGCTGAGCCGTCTTTCGTATTCATTGCCGGCCTTGTACCAGTTCTCGCCGTGGCCGGCGCCTTTCACCACCCACAGCTCCGCCGCCGGGTTGGCCGCCTTTATGCGCGCGGAGTTGGCCGGCGGCACCTGCGTGTCGGCGTCGCCGTGCACCAGCAGTATGGGCGTCGCGATGGCAGCGGCGCTCCTGGCCGGGTTCACCGCGTTTATGTTCACGCCCATCAGCAGGAAACTCCAGGCTTTCATCATCGCCAGCAGCGGCTTGCGCCACACGCCCCAGGAATGGAAAACATGGTCCAGTTCTCCGGACAGGTCCGCGTAGGGCGCGTCCAGTACGCGGGCCCGGATAAAGGGGTTCTTTGAAAGCAGCACGGAAGCGCCGCCCATGGAGAACCCGAAAGCCCCGGCGCCGTTCTTGAAACCGCGGCTTTTCAGGAAGTCGACGGCCGCGTCCAGGTCCCGCACCTCGCGCGCTCCCCCGGTGGAGAAGAAGCCGCCGCTCTTGCCCGTGGCCCTGAAGTCGAAATAGAGCAGGTTGAATTCCCTGGCCAGGAAAACGGTCAGCCCCAGCACGTCGGACTTGTCCATGGGATAGCCGTGGCAGACGATGACGGCTTTTTTGGCGGTCTTGTGCGGGATGAACCAGGCGTCGAGCTCTATGCCGTCGGCCGTCTTAAGCTTTACGGCTTCCGGCTTGAGCCCGAAATCCCCCGGCTGGTAGGAGCCGGTATAGCGCTTGGGGTGAGCGTAAAGCCAGAAGAACACCAGCGAGAAAAAAGCATAGAGCAGGGCCGGGTAGAAGACCAGGCGCCAGGCGATCTTAAAAGCCAGCGTGTTCATCCGCCCCCCGTCATCGGCACGAAGCGCACCGCGCAGATAGTCTTGCGCTCAGGCCCCGAGGCGGTCTTTGTGATCAGCAGCAGGTCCTGGCTGTCCTTGCCCCCCACCGGGATGACCAGGCGGCCGCCCGCTTTAAGCTGCTTAAGCAGCTCCGGCGGCACTTCCGGCGCCGCGCAGGTCGCCAGGATGGCGTCGTAAGGGGCTTTATCCGCCCAGCCGGCGGCGCCGTCCCCCGTCTTGAAATTTATATTCCTGCAGCCCAGTTTGGCCAGCCTTTCGGCGGCCCCGCGCGCCAGCTCGGGCAGGATCTCGACGGTGTAAACTTCGGCGGCCAGTTCGGCCAGCACGGCGGTCTGGTAGCCGGAGCCCGTGCCCACTTCCAGCACGCGCTCCCCTCCCTGCAGCCCGAGCAGCTCGCTCATCAGGGCCACTATGTAAGGCTGGGAGATGGTCTGGCCGGCGGCGATCGGCAGCGGGTAATCCTCGTAAGCGCGGCTGACCATGTCCTCGGTGACGAAGCAGTGCCTGCACACTTTTTCCATGGCCGCCAGCACGCGGGGGTCTTTTACGCCGCGGGACTGTATCTGGTCCTTTATCATGGCCCGTCGGATGAAGCCCAGGTAGTCCCCGTAGTGCTTGTCCAGGAGTTTCTGTATCATCGTTGCTACCAGACGCCTTTGCGTACCATAAAGCAGGCGGTAACGGCCTTTATGCCGTACCTCCTGGCTTTCTCCAGCGCCTGCGGGGATTCGGAGCCGGGCTGCAGCCAGATGGTCTTAATGCCCAGTTTGTTGCATTCCTCAACCACCAGCTCGGTTGCCGCGGGCGGCACCACGGTTATTACGAGGTCCGGCTTCTTTTCCATTTCCGTCAGGCTTTTACGGATGTTCTGGCCCAGGATGAAGCCGCCTTTGGGATTAACGCCGGTGACAGGGTACCCCGCGTTGAGCAGGTCCCGGAAGATCTTATGGCCGTACTTCGAGGCGTCGTCGGAGACACCCACTACGGCGATGGAGTCATATTCTTTTGGGTTCATAATTGTCCGAAGTCCTCCCTCAGGCGCGTTTCCCAGGCGCTCAGGCGCGGGAAATTATACACCCCAAGCGCTGCGGAAAAGGCCGCCAGCAGGTAAAAATCCGCGTAATAGCCGGTCAGCAGGAAAAGCACCAGGCCGCAGACGGCGGGAACCTCGCAGACGGCGGCGCGAACCACGGCGGCCAGGGTAAGAGCTTTCAGCGTTTCTTCCAAGGTTGATTTTTTCGCCTGCTGCAGCCGGTTCACCTGTTTAAGCGCCGCCAGCGACGCCGCGCCGGCCAGGTAGAGCGCGTACTTAAGCGCGTACGCGGCCGGAGGGGTAAGCGGGGGCTTGTGTCCCAGCTTGCGCAGGACTTCCACCACCCCGGCGTAGAAGAAGACGGCGGCTATGATCCCGCCGGCGGCGGCGGCCGCCGCCAGGTAAGCTTTCCGCGTCTTTTCGCCGTTCATTATTTTTTGCCGCCGGCGTCCTGCGGTTTGACCGCTTTCAGGGCGAGGGCCGCGGCCCTTATCAGGGGGTCCGGGGAGATCTCCGCGCCTATGGCGCCGCGCATCCACTCCCTGGGGGTTACGGCGCCCTGCACGCACATCCGTTCCATCTCACCGGCCAGGTCGTGCTCCTTGAAATAAGCCTCTATCTGGAAGGCGATGATATGCCCCAGCGGGTAATCCGGCAGGTAAAGAGCGTTGTTGATCATGTGGGAGTAAACTCCCAGCAGCGGGCTGCTTTTCACTCCGAAGACCGGGGCGTAGTAGCGGTCCCACACGCTCTTGGCGATCTCCGCCACCGCCTGGCGCAGGTCGGCGGCTTCGGCGTCCTTGTTCTTGTAGAGCCAGCGCCACACGTTCATATCCACCAGCGCCACGCCGGCGATCTCGCGCGCCGACCAGAAAGAGTCCAGGTTCTTCAAATGCTCTTTTCCCGCGTCCGGCTTGCCGGCGCCCAGGACTTCCAGGTCCCTGTCCTGGAAAACGAAGGCGAAACCCTCCGTAAAGGCGGTGTTGGGCACCCCCTCCAGCAGTGTGTGGTCCACTTTGTAAAGTGAGAAAACCTGCTCGGTACAGTGGCCGAGCTCGTGCATAGCCGTGTTAAAGCCCTGGTAATCCATGCCGCCCCTGGGCACCCTGGTGCGCAGCCGGGCCTTCTCCGTGCGCATGCCCGGGCCCCAGGCGTGGCCGGCCCCGCGGGCCGCGTTAACTTCCACCCTGTCGGCGATGAACCGGGCGGTGTCCCTGGCGAAGCCGAGGCCTGCCAGTATTTCGGGGATGGCTTTCTGGAAAGCCGCCGTGTTCGGGTATTTGGCCGCCACCAGGCGGTCCAGTTCCTCCTGGGAGACCCCGGAGCGGGCCTTGAACCCGTCGTACCAGATGTCGAACGGTTCCAGCGGGCGCCCCAGCCTGGCCGAGATCAGCGCCGCGGCTTCGCCGCCTTCCCGCGCCTCCAGCAGCCCGGCGAACATCGCCTCCACTTCGGGCTCCGGTATTTCGCGCCCGAGTTTGAATTTGCGGTCCATGTGCGTGGGTTCCGCCGGGAAATACGGGTCCTGCTTCAGGTGGGCCCGGAAGACGTCCAGGAACTTCTCATAGCGGGTGTCGGGCTCGCGCTCGGCTTTCGCGCCGTCCAGCGTGTTGGCGGCCGGGTCCCAGGCGTGCTTGTCGGAGTTTATCGCCTTCGCGGGGATCTCCTGGGTGATTATGCGTTCCATCACGGTCTGTATCACGCGCTGTTTTTTCAGGCCGCCGGCCTTGTTCGTGTAGAGGCCCTTCAGGTAGTCGCGCAGGCCCCAGTGGGAGATCAGCTTCAGTCCTTCGGGGAAAAGTTCCTCCCCGTCCGGACCGGTGACCTTGTTGAGAAAAATATTATAGGAGCTGATGTACTGTTCGGCTTCGGAGTAAGCCGCGGCCAGTTCGCGGTTTATGTCGGAAGGGACGCGGTGCGCGAAGCGCTGCGCCAGGCGGGTCCTGGCCCATTCGTCCCTGCTCCAGGCCGGGCCTTTTTCCAGGCAGGCGTCGAGCGTTCTCACCGGGAAATTCAAAAGCGCCAGGAAAGCCAGGCGGGCGCGGAACATGTCCTCGATGAAGTGGGCGCCGGGTGAATAGGCCGCGAACAGCTTGTCGGCCGCTCCCAGCGGGCCGGTGTCTTCGTCCACTTCACGGCGCAGCTTCAGCAGCAGGGCGGTAAAGTGGCCGTTCACGCTTTCCAGCTTGGTCTCGAAAGACGCCAGGAGCTTTTCCAGTTCGGGCCCGGTCAGGAAGTTGTCGCGGCAGAAGCGCCGGAAAGCCGCCGCGGTGCCGTCCGTACGGGTGTTCCACAGCGCCGCCGCCTGCCGCACGCAGCAGGAGATCCTTTCGGACTCGGAAGGGTATTTCTTTATCAGCGTTTCTACGGCCTTGTTTATCGCGTCTTCTTTAAGCGTGTGCCTGGTCATGGTTGCCTCAGTATTTGAAGAATTCAGTCCCGCCCGGGGCCTGGTGCCTGCAGTCCATTATCAGCAGCCCGTAGTTGGCCGACTGCTGCCCGGAAAAGTAAAGCCAGCCGCCGGAGTCCGTGACGGCTTTGGTGAAATCCTTGTCGTATCTGGCGGAGTCTATGACCGTGACCTTGGCCGTAGCCTCGTGCCCCGGCAGGCGCAGCTCCGGCACCGCGTTCATCCTGCCCGGCGTCAGCCTGGAGGGGTCCGCCGGATATTTGCCGTTGTTGACCACGTAGTAGACCTGCAGCGAAGACCTGAACTCCTGCAGGGTCAGCTTGGCCTCTTCGGCCAGCGCCGTGTCCGCCAGCTCCTTTTCCCGGCGCGCGGCCTCGGCGAGCAGGTCGCGGCCCAGCGCCGCCTCCAGCTCACCGTTGAACCGGGCGAGTTCCGGCGCCAGCGCGTCCAGTTTCTCCGGGGGCACCTCGGCCCCGCGTTCCAGCAGCAGCGCCAGGTTCCTGGCGGCCTGGCGCAGTTCCGGGGAATATTTTAACGGGGCGGGCTCCGGCCTGGCCGCCGCGGCGGGCGGGGCCGTATTCGCTTCCGGGCCGGGGGTTTTAACTTCCTCCTGCGCCGTGGCGGGGGCGGCCGAAAAGACCAAAGCGGCTAAGATCAGTTGTTTCATAGTTTCTTCAGGGCTTGATGTCCCAGTTCTCCAGTTCCGGCACGAACTTGTAGTCGGTCAGGTCGAACTGTATGGGCGTCACCGAGATATAGCCGGCGCGCAGCGCGTTGAGGTCGCTGGCCCCGTCGGCGTCCTTGGGCTTGAAATCCCCGGTCATCCAGTAGTAGGTGTTGCCGTGCGGGTCCCGGCGCTTGTCGAACCAGTCGTTGAACGAAGTCCTGCTCTGGTTGGTAATGCGTACGCCCTTTATTTTGGCGGCGGAAATATTAGGAAGGTTCACGTTCAGCAGCGTCCCCGCCGGCAGCTTTTTCTTTTTCATCATGGCGGCTATCTTCACGGCGAAGGCCGCGGAAGGCCCGAAATCAGGTTTGGTGAAAGTGTCCAGGGAGACGGCCAGCGAAGGGATGCCCAGCAGCGCGCCTTCGGTGGCGCCCGACACGGTGCCGGAATAAAGGATGTTGTAGCCCTGGTTGCCGCCCAGGTTGATGCCCGAGACCACCAGGTCCGGTCTTTTCTTCATGATGGACTTGATCCCGAGCTTGACGCAGTCCGCAGGCGTGCCGCTGGCCGCGTAGCCGAAGAACTTGCCGTTGCGGTTGGCCGTCACTACCCGGAGCGGGTCCGCTATGGTGATGGCGTGCCCGACGGCGCTGCGCTGCGTGTCAGGGGCCACCACGGTGACATTGCCGAGCTTTTTAAGCGCGCAGGCCAGGGCGTAAATGCCTTCCGCGTAGATGCCGTCGTCGTTGGTGATCAGTATTTCCATGGTCGCTTTCCTTTATCTGTCGGAAGTCATTTGTCTTTGTAGCCGAAGGTTTCCAGCATGCCGTCAACTATCCTGGCGTGCGCTTTTTCCTGGCGCTGCAGCGCCAGGAAGAATTTTTTAAGCTGCGGGTCGTCCACGGCCTCGGCGTAGGTCCCGAACCGCTCGTGCATGGTGTTCTCCACTTTGCGGATCTGGAGGAAATATTTTACATAATCTTCTTTAGAAAACATTCCGTTCGTCCCCCTCTATCTTCGCCCTTTCCGCCGTAAGCAGCTTCGTGTGCCGTTCGGATTCCTTCTCCAGGATGCCCAGCTGGATGCGCAGCTTTTCTCTTTCCGCCGCCGGCAGGCCGCTCCAGAACAGGGCCGTTTTGAGGTGGCGGTTGTAGATGGGGATGGATCGGTCTTCCAGCGCTATGGCTTCGTCCAGCATTTTTAAAAGAATTTTTTTCTCAACGCCCATTTTTTTCCTTTTTAAAGAACCAGTCCAGCCCGGCGCCGTCGGATGTGAAATGCCGGCTATTCGCGCCGGCTGAATATACGGAGGCGGCCCCGGGGTCCGCCGAAACGCGCCAGTCGCATTCCTTGTCGTAGTCGAACCACATAAAGCCTTTTACCGCGGTGTAGCGCGATTGGAGCCGGTAGAACAGGCGCCGGACCCATTCCGCCTTGTTCCCGCCCGAAGAACAGGACGCGACTTCCGTAAGAAAAACCGGTTTGTCCGGCGCCAGCGCCAGCGCCCTGGCGTAAGGGTCCTTCAGCAGCAGGTTGGGCCTGCTCCAGGCAGACCACGCCTGCGTGTCGCCCCAGTTGTAGATATCGAGTCCCACCGCGTCGGTGTATTCGTCGCCCGGGTAGTAATTCTCGAACCGGTTCCATTTCTCCGCGGGTTTGTCCTCGCCGTTCACGCTGAAGACCAGCCGCGCCTTCGGCCCGGCTTCCGCCCTTATTATGCCCGCCATGCGGCGCCAGGCCAGGCGGTACTGCCCGGCGTCGCGCGAGTTTTTCGCCCCGGCCCAGGCGTACCAGTCGCCGTTGGGCTCGTGGCCCCAGCGGATCAGGACCGGCTTGCGGTAAGCCTTTATGGCCGCCGCCATGCTCCGCATATAGGCGTCGTAGCCTCCGGCGGCGATCTCGCCCAGCAGGCTGCGGTCGGGGTCGCTCTTGAGATAGGGTTCCCAGGTCAGCGCCAGTATCGACGAAGCGGCCCTCGCGGCTTTGATCTCGGCGGCGGGGAAGCCGTCCCCCCAGGCCAGGTAGAAGGAGATGAACCCCGTCGGCAGGCCCAGGGCCCCGTAATTCTCCGAAATTATGCCCGCCACGCAGCCGGGCTGCTCCGTCTCGAAGCGGTACGTCCTCTGCCAGGGGAGGCGCAGGTCCTCGCGCAGGGCCCAGAGCAGCACGGCCGCCGCCGCGAGGCCTAAAGCCAGCGGTATTTTCAGGCGCGCCATTTCGCTTTTTCCTCGCGGCCCAGGACCGGCAGCTGGTTGAAATAGAAAATGTTCCACAGGATGAAGAGATGGTACGCGGCCCAGAACATGTTCACGCCCATCGCGTAAGGGGCGGTGCGGAACTTCAGCAGGCCGGTGACCAGGGCCGCGATGTTAAGCCCCATCATCACGCCGTAAGGCCAAAGGGCCGAAAGCGGCATCACTTCCGCTTTGCCCTTGGTGGTGACCACGAAGGTCATGCGCTTGCCGAACAGACCGTACACGGCCGCCTTCATCAGCAGCGGGAAACACAAGGAGCCCAGGATCAGCCCGTAATAGATCTGGCTGAAATTGTAATGCCGCTCCTTCATGGTGGAGAAAAAGATCAGCAGGGTCAGGCAGAAATACGGGACATAGGCGGTCAGGTAGATGCGCGGGTCGAGGAAGAACGACGGAACGTTGAAAAGCAGGAAGGCTATCGGGCAGAGCATCAGCAGGAAGAAGGCCCAGCCGACGAAGTAATAGGTGCCGGCCAGCATGTATTCCCACCACTGGATGGGCGAAAGCTTGAAGGGATGCCTGAACACGCCGGAGACCAGCTTGCGGAAGACGCTGATGGTGCCGCCGGCCCACCGGGCCTGCTGCTTGAAATAGGCGGGCAGGGTTTCCGGGCCCAGGCCGAAAGCCACCACGTGGTTGTGGTACCAGGAGCGCCAGCCTTTCATGTGCAGGTTCACGGAGGTGGCGAAATCCTCCGTTATGAACTCTTCCTCGAACCCCCCCACGTCCAGCAGCGCCTCTTTGCGGAAGACCACGTTGGTGCCGCAGCAGAACATGGACCCGGTAACGTTCTTTCCCTCGCAGATGGTCTCGTAGAAGATGGCCTGCTGCATGGCGGAGCCCTTGGCTACCGGGCTTTCGCCGATGTTGGTGTAGAACTGCGGCGTCTGGACGAAGGCCAGCCTTTCATCGCCTTCCAGCAGCGGGATTATGTCGTTGAGGAAATCCGGCATCGGGTTCTGGTCCGCGTCGAAGATGGCTATATATTTTTCAGGCATGCCCCGCAGGAAGTCGTTGACGATGCCCGCCTTGGCCCCGTGGCGTTCCGTACGCCTGAAGACCGTGATGCCGTGCGCCAGCGCCAGCGCGTCGGCCTCGTCCTTATAGGACTGGTCGGAGGAGTCGTCGAGGAAGTAGATGGTCTTGCGGGGATAATCGACGTTGCGGAAGGTGATGATGGTGCTTTCCAGCACTTCTTTCGGCTCGTGCCTGGCCGCCACCACTATGGCCACCGCGGGTTCTTCTCCGGGCTTAGGCGTCACCCGCCTGGGCGCCGCCCTCGGGGTCGTCAGCGCGAAGGTGTTCATCATGTAGCCGAAGGCGTGCAACAGCATGTAGCTTTCGCCCGCCAGCAGGAACAGGCCGAACAGCCTCTCCAGGGCGCTGTATTCCGAGTAGGAGAAGATCACCACGCGCGCCACGAAGTACACGCAGATGGCTATGGCCGCCGCTATCGTGAATATCCGCAGCCTTTTAAGGAAGGCGATCAGCATCAGAAGGCCTTTACCGCCGACAGGCTGTAATAATTATCCCTGTAGTAATGGGAGACCGTCAGGGAATAAGCCGCCTGAAAATTCAGGGTGCCGCGCAGCCCGACGTTAAGCAGCAGCGACGGGTTGAAAGAAAGATAGGGGCTGTTGTCGTAGGCGGCGCGGCACTTCGCCTCGAAATAATCCCCGCGGGCCCCGTAATAGAGCCCGTCCGGCCCGAAATTGAGCTTGTAGCCCGCGGTCAGCGCGTACAGGTCGTAGGCGGCGGGAGCGAAATAAAGCGCGGAAGTTTTGTCGTAGTTCTGCCGCTCGTAGCGGAATTGGGCGTAAAGGGCGGAAGGCTCACGCGAGAAATAGTACCGGGCGTCGGCCCCGTAAAGCTCGAGGCCGTTGCCGTCGTTGATATGGCCGGCCCTGTAATCGGCCCCGGCGGAAAGGCTGCCGTTCGCGTCCCAGTCCAGCCTGCCCTTCAGGGCGTCCAGGTCCAGGTTCCGGGCGAAGACAGCGCGGCTGTTTATGAAATTCTCCCTGCTGTAAGTGACCGCCCCGGTCAGGTTCTCGCGCAGCTTGCGCCAGTAGAACAGGTTGTAATCCTCCCTGGAGGCGGGCGGACGGTTCAGGCTTTTGGCCGAGTAGGAAGCTCCGGCCCCGCTGCTGAAAGCCGGCCTGTATTCCAGGGAGAGCCGGCCGGCTTTCTCGTCCAGGGGCGCGGCGCCGGAGAAAGAATAGCGGCCGTGCGCCCCCACCAGCGAGAGCAGCAGCGACGGGGAAAGATGTTTTTCCGCGGAGAGAGAGCTGTTCAGGTACTTAACGCCGGTCATGCGGTCCGCCCCGTCGGCGTTCCACAACGAGACCCCGGCCCTGACGGCGTAGCCGTCGCCGAAGGCCGCGTTCTTTTCACGCGACCTGTTTGCGGCGGTGTTGTAAGGCGAAACTTCCGCCAGCTTTTTATAGTACTGCTCCGCTTTGGAATAAAGGCCTGAGTTGGAGTAGAACTGTGCCAGGTCGAACAGGGCCTCGGCCTCGGCCGGCTCCAGCGCGACGGCTTTCTCAAAATGGGCCAGCGCCTGCTCCGGGCGCGCGCCCCGCATCTTTTCCTTGCCGAGTTGTTCTTCCTTTATCCAGTCCAGGCCGGCCTTGGTGAAAGCCGCGGCGTAGGCCTTGTCCGAGGCCGGGTAGCGCTTGTCCCAGGCCAGCACCCTGGCCTTCTCCAGTTCCGGCTGGTAGTCCGCCGGTTCAAGGGTTATGGCCTTGTCATAAAAAGCGGCGGAATCGCCGAACCTGTCCTGCCAGCTGTAAAGCCGGGCCAGGGCCAGGGCGGATTCGTAATCTGAAGGATCGGTTTTAAGGGCGGAGAGGGCGGAGGCTTCGGCCTCGCCGAATTTACCCAAGGAGATCAGGATTCGGGTTTCCAGGCGTACGCAGGGCTGGTCTTTGGGCCCGTCGGCGACGGGCAGGGCTTTTTCTGCTTCGGCGGGGTTGCCCGAGTTGAAGAACTGTTCGGCTTCCGCGCAGGTAGCGCTGGCCGTTCCATGCGCGGCCAGCGGCAGCAGCAGTATAAATAAGGCTTTACGCATTAAATATCCCCTTAGTACCGGGCGTACACCCCAATGTGATTAAAAAGAAAAGCGGCTTTCAAACGTAAGCCGCTGGGAGTCAAATTTGGGGTGGCTGAGGGGACTTGAACCCCCGACCTCTCGGGCCACAGCCGAGCGCTCTAACCACTGAGCTACAACCACCGTATGACTATTATATATAAAACAAATGTATAATGAAAATCACGGAGGGCTTATGATAAGAAAACCTGCTGTAGCCGGACGCTTTTACGACGCGGACCCGGAGGCGCTGCGCGCCGCGGTGCTGCGTTTCCTTAAACCGGCGAACCGTCCCCTGGGCGAGGTAAAGGGGTTTCTGGCCCCTCACGCCGGCTATACCTACTCCGGCCCCGCCGCCGGCTCCGCTTTCGCCTCCGTAAAGGACCTGGACTTTGACACGCTGGTGATAATGGCCACCGGCCACACCATGCCGCTGCGCAAAGGCGCGCTGCTGGCCTCCGGCTCGTTCGAGACCCCGCTGGGCCGGGTGGAGATAGACGCCGCGTTCTGCGCCGAGCTCCTGAAGGAAAAAAAACTTTTCGAGGACCTGCCGGCCGCCCACGAGGAGGAGCACGCCGTGGAAGTGCAGCTGCCCTTCCTGCAGGCCGTAAAAGGCTCCGCCGTAAAGATCGTCCCCATACTTTTTAACTGCGAGGACACCGCCCTGCTCGAAAAGGCCGGGCGCGCCGTGGGCCGGGCCCTGAAAGGGCGCCGGGCGCTGTTCTGCGTTTCCTCCGACCTCAGCCATTATCCCCCCGGCGACGTCGCCGAAATGTCGGACCGCTCGGTGCTGCTGGCCCTGCGGCAGGCCATGCGCAATGCCAGCCCGGAGTATTTCACGCTGGCCAACCGCCTGCTGCTGGCCAAGGCCGCGGGCTCCCTGGATACCACGGCCTGCGGGCAGGCGGCCATGACCGCCGGCGCCGCGGCAGCGCTGGAACTGGGCTGCAACGATTTCGAACTGGGGCTTTACACCCACTCGGGCAAGGTCTCCGGCGACGAGACGGCCGTGGTGGGCTACGGCGCGGGTTTCTTCACCAAGGTTTCCCCCAAGCCTTCCGGCGCGCCCGGCTTGGACGGCAGGATGCAGGAGGAACTGCTGGCGCTGGCGCGCTTCAGCATAGGGGGCTGCCTGAAAACCGGGAAAACGCCTAGCCAGCCTTTGAGCTTCAGGCCGGAATTCAACCAGCCGGCCGCCGTGTTCGTGACCCTTACCAGCGGCGGCGCGCTGCGCGGCTGCATCGGCAGCCTGGAGCCGCGCGGGACGCTGGCCGACATGGTCGGTGCTTACGCCGGCGCGGCGGCTTTCGAGGACCCCCGGTTCGAGCCTGTCACGGCGGCGGACCTGAAAAAACTGAAGATCGAGATCTCGGTGCTTTCCCCCCTGGAACGGGTTTCCGGCCCGGAGGCGGTGAAAGCCGGGGTGCACGGGGTCTATGTTAAAAACGGCGGCCGCTCGGGCACCTACCTGCCGCAGGTCTGGGAGCATTTCACTGACAAAGAGGAGTTCCTGTCCTCCCTCTGCGCCGAGAAGGCCGGGCTGGCCGCCGGCGCCTGGAAAGACCAGGCTACCGAGTTATATACCTATACGGTATCTTCTTTCACCGAGAAATAACAAAAGCCCCCCGTTGGCGGCTCCTCAGTATAAAAAAGATCCACCGTGCTATGGACGCACGGTGGATCTTTTTGCGAAGGCTGGGTTGTTTACAGGCCGCCCAGGAACATCAGGGCGAACATGAACAGGCCGCCGGTCATGGCTCCCACAATTCCGCCGAATAAGGCTATGCCTACGAAGGCGCCTATCGCTACCATGCCGTAGGTGGCCATATTCGTTTTAAGGTGTTTTTTCAGGGACTCGCCGAAAGTAGGAGGCTTTTCGGGCTCCGCGGGCTTAACTTCCGGCGGTTTGGCGGCGGGCGTGCTTGCGGCAGCCGGGGCTGAGGCTGCGTCAGGGGCGCCGACTGCGGGAGGGGTAGGCGTGTTTGAACCGCTGGCCAGTCCAGTCGCTATACCTGAATTAACCTTCAGCCAGCTCTGCGCCTCGCCCAAGGGGATGTTCTCCCTTTCGCCGAGGGGCAGGGTCTCCGCAAAAGCGAAGCCGGTAGCCATTATAAAGCTGCCGAGAACTATGAGGAAAATTGCTTTAGTGTTTTTCATATCCATATTATACGGAATAGCCGTAAATTTTGTAAGGGCAATTGTTCCCAAGCGTATATAGGTCCAAAGACCTATACCGTAAAATGGAGGAATATGGGGAAAAACAGTGAAGCGGTGGCGGGCGGGGTTAGAAAAGCTTGTCCTGGCTGGGTTTTTCCTTTCTTTTGCCTGATTTCTTGACCGCCTCCTCCGCCTCGGTCAAGCCGAGGCGGAAGATGTCCACTATCTGGTAGCCGTCTTCCCTTAGTTGCTGCAGTTTCGTGCTGTCTTCTTCAGAGAGGGAGATCACTATCTGGTAGCGTGGTTTCATTGTTTACCTTCCTTTTCCAGTGTAGTTTAAAGCAAGTTTGATCCGGTCGGCGCGGGCTATGCTGACCCCCATCTTGCCGTCCTTTATCAGGCCGAGTGTCGCGCACATCCACACCTTGAAGTCTTTCTGGAGCATATACTTTTGAGTGTTCATATTTCCTCCGTGCAAGTGACGCTGTTCTCAACTATGTATAGTATAGCATAGGATAGTATAGTTTGTCAAGGGGTAGTTTCCCCCCCCTTCAAATAAGCATTGAAAAACAAGCACATTTTATTCCCCCTCCCAACGGGCTCTGCCCCCTTCCGTAGGAATTTCCTGTTTTCCGTTCGAATAAATTGCTAAAATTCCCCTATGAAGAAACTGCGTTTCCAGCCCGGCCGCACCTTGGTTTGCGGCATACTCAACGTCACTCCCGATTCGTTTTCGGACGGCGGCAAATGGCCTTCCGCTCAGGCCGCAGTAGCCCGCGCGCTTGAGCTGGAAGCCCAGGGCGCAGATCTGCTGGATATTGGCGGCGAATCCTCCCGCCCCGGCAGCGCTTCGGTCGCCTTGGAAGAGGAAAAGCGCCGCGTCATACCGGTGCTGGAAGCCCTTGCGGGCCGGCTTAAGATCCCGATCTCGGTGGATACCTGCAAGCCGGAACTGGCTTTATTGGCCGTAAAGGCCGGCGCGGACATCATAAACGACATAACCGGGTTCATTTCCCCGGCCATGATAGAGGCCGCGGCGGCTTCAGGCGCGGGCGCCATAGTTATGCATATGCAGGGAGAGCCCCGGACCATGCAGGCCGCCCCGGTTTACCGCGATGTGGTAGCGGAAGTAAAAGCTTTCCTGGCCGAAAGGGCCGCCGCGCTGGCTAAGGCCGGGGTAAAGGACATCATCCTGGACCCGGGCATCGGTTTCGGCAAGAACATCGCCCATAACCTGGAGCTGGTGGCCCGCCTGGCGGAAATACGCTCTATCGGCTGCCCGGTGATGCTGGGGGTTTCCAGGAAAAAATTCATAGGCGCGCTGGCCGGCGGCGAGACCGGCGAACGCTTGAGCGGCACTATAGCCGCCTGCGTGGCCGGGGCCGCCAACGGGGCGGACATCATCCGCGTGCACGACGTGCTGGAATGCCGCAAGGCCATGCTGGTGGCCGACGCGATAAGGTCCGCCGGTAAAAAATGGCCATTTGATGGGCATAGCCCTTGATATGGCACCTGCGCAAGCAATGACGGTCTATCTTTCCCTCGGCTCAAATCTGGGCGACAGGCTGGAAAACCTGGCGCAAGCCCTGCGGCTGCTTAATAAGGGCGGCTGCCGGGTGGTCAAAAGCTCCTCCGTCTACGAAACCGCCCCCCTCTATTACCTTAAGCAGCCGGCTTTCTTCAACCAGGCCGCGGTTTGCGAAACTCCCCTCCCTCCGGAAGACCTGCTGGTTCTTATCGCCGGCGTGGAGAAAACCTTGAAACGCCGCCGCCTGCTTAAGAACGGGCCGCGTACCATAGACATAGACATCTTGTTTTACGGCGGGCGTGTCATCAAGTCCCCCGGGCTGGCCGTTCCCCATCCCCGCCTGGCCGAGCGCGAGTTCGTGCTGGCTCCCCTGGCCGAAATAGCCCCGGGCCTGCGCCATCCCGTCACCGGGCTGAGCGCGGCCAAAATGCTTTCGAACCTCAAGCGGCGCGGCGCCGCGCGCCGCCTGCCCTCTACTTATAAGGAAGCGGAAGCCTGGCTGAAGACCCTGCCGCCGCCGGCCGCCGACGCGCATTATTCTCTGGCCCCTATAAAAACCGCGCTGGCCGCCCTAGGCTCGCCGCAAACTTCCATGGGGACGGTGCTGCATATCACGGGTTCCACCGGCAAGACCAGTTCCGCCTGCCTGGCGGCGGCCGCGCTGGCGGCCTGCGGCCACCGCACCGGGCTTTATACCAGCCCGCATATTACCGGACCGCGCGAGCGGATAAAGCTCGACGGCGCCGAGATCAGCGAAAAAGATTTTCTCGGCTGTTTTCTCAAGGCGGAGTCCTGCTGCGCCGGCGAGCTGTCCTATTTCGAACTGCTCACGGCCATGGCTTTCCTTTATTTCTCCGGCAGGCGGACCCTGTTCTCCGTGGTGGAGGCCGGGCTGGGCGGCCGGCTGGACGCCACCAACGCGGCTGACGCGGCGGTAGCCGGCATAACCTCGGTCAGCGTCGAGCACGCCGCGCTGCTGGGCCCGGGACTGAAAGAGATAGCCGCGCATAAGGCGGGTATTATTAAGAAAGGAAGTTCCGCCCTCGTCGGCTTGCGCGTGCCGCCGGAGGCCATGGCCGTTATCAGCCGCCGCGCCGCGGCTATGAAGGCCGGCGTTTCACGCCCGTCGGGGTTTACGGCGTACCTGGGCCCCGTGGCGGTTAAAGGCGGCAGGTTCCAGGCTAAGAACGCCGCTTTCGCGCTGAGCGCCGCGGCCCTGGCCGCAAAGCGCGCCGGCGCGGTTTTCAGCCTGGAGAAGGCAGCCGCGGCTTTACCCGCGGCTATCCCCCCCGGCCGCTTCGAACGCCTCCGCTACCGCGGCCGCCAATTTGTTCTCGACGGGGCGCATAACCCGGAAGGCGTGGACGCGCTCCTTGAGGAACTCGGACGCCGCGGCAAAAAACCGTTCTTCGTGATCTCGCTGATGGATGACAAGGCGCTGCGCCTCCTGGTCTCAAAGTTCTCGGCGGCGGCCGGCGGTATCCTCTTCACCCGCTCCACGTCCTACAGGGCGGCACCGCCGGAGAAATTAAAAAAACTGCTGCCCGCCTCGTTCTCAGGCCGGGCCGAAGTTATAGCCGACCCCGCTAAAGCCCTCGCCCGTGCCCTCAAGCTGGCGCCTGCCTCTTCCGAAGTGGTAGTCGCCGGCAGCCTTTACCTGGCCGGGGATATTAAAGCCCTGCTCAAAGGCCGCAAAGCCTTCCATCCCAAAGAAATGCTGGTGAAATAAAAAGACCGGCGGAATGTTATTCTGGCCGGTTCTTTTCCTCCCTGAAATTTAAGTGTCCCCACCAGACGGTCACGTGTTCCCGGTTCGCCGTCGCTCACCGGGCCACGCGACCCCGGCGGGGACCTGTCGCTTCGCTCCATCCCCCGCTGCGGCCTGTTGGCCTCGCGGGTCCGCCTTTCGATTCCTGCCGCGAGCCAAATTGTTGGCTCGCTGTGGGATATAAAATTTAAATGTCCCCACCAGGAATCGAACCTGGATTGCCTGCTTAGAAGGCAGGAGCTCTATCCTTTGAGCTATGGGGACAATTTGTATATTTTACAACAATTGCGGGGCGCTAGCCGAAAAGGTAGAGCTCTTCTTCGGCGCGGGTGATGCCGGTGTACAGCCAGCGGCGCCACATCTCGTCGTCCATCTGCGCGAAGCGCTCCTCGAACATGATCACTTTCTTCGCCTGGCTGCCCTGGGCTTTGTGCACGGTCAGAGCGTAGCCGAAGTCGAACAGGTCGCCCAGCATGGCGAGCTGCCGGTCCTTGGTGAAGTTCACGCCGGTTTTGGCGTTGAACTGCGGCGCGTAGATAAGGCCCTCGTAGGGCTTCTCGCGGTCGTCCAGCCGGATCTCGGCCTGGTACCAGTCTTTCTGTGCCGGGACTATGCTGGTAATGGTGCCCAGCATCCCGTTGAAAATGGCCTTCTTGTGGTTGTTCCTGAGGCAGATCACGCGGTCGCCGCCGGCGGGGTTCGGGCTCTCGTAGCCGCGGTTGGCGCGGATATGCTGGTTGAGCCGGTTGCGGGTGTTGTTGTAGCCGCAGAGGATCAGCGTGTCCGGCGAATAGCATTCCAGGAGTTCCCCCGACTTCTCCTGGGCGTCGGGGTCCTCTTTCAAATATTTGTATACGCCGACGCCGTACTTTTTGGGCGGCACTATGCCGGTGGTGCGGGCGAACTCGGAAACCGTGATGATGGGGTTCTCGGCGGCCTGCCTG
Organism: Elusimicrobia bacterium GWA2_61_42; assembly: GCA_001799615.1. Taxonomy (GTDB): domain Bacteria; phylum Elusimicrobiota; class Elusimicrobia; order Elusimicrobiales; family UBA9959; genus UBA9959. The sequence continues at coordinate 48,846 of MGTU01000011.1, forward strand.
TGGATCTGAGTGAGCAGCAGCTGCGGCTTCTCCATCAGGTTGAACTTGCCGGAGATGGGCGGCAGCTGGCCGTGGTCGCCCACGGCGATGATGGGGATGTTGTAGGAAAGCAGGTCGTTCCAGATGAGCCCGTCCACCATGGAGGCTTCGTCCACGATTATGAGGTGCCGCTCCAGCGCGTCCTTCTTGTCCCAGCCGGCTATCAGCCCGTCGGCTTCCCTGGGCGTGTAGATAAGGCCGTGGATAGTGCTGACCGAATCCTTAACGCTGAGGGCGCCGGCTTCCTTCAGCTTGTTCTTGAGGTTCTGCGCGGCCTTGCCGGTATAGCTGCAGAAGGCCAGCTTGACGTTCTTGTCCAGCTTTAAAAGCTCGTTCTTGAAAATGGCGATCAGCGTGGTCTTGCCGGTGCCGGCGTAGCCGCCCAGCGTTATGAATTGGGCCTTCTCCGGGTCTTTGTACCAGGCCAGGAGTTTCGCCAGCGCTTTCTGTTGATCGTCGGATAGTTCCATTTATACTTCGGAGAGAACGGCCGGTCTCTAGGCCCCGGCCGCCAGCTGGCCGCAGGCGGCGGCGATGTCGGAGCCTTTCTCGCGGCGCAGGTGCGTGCGGATGCCGGCTTCCACCAGGATCTTCTGGAATTCCTTGGCTTTCTCTATGCGGCCGGGCGTGTACGGCGCGGCCGCGGGGCCGGGGTTGTACATGATCAGGTTGACCTTGCAGTTCAGGTCCTTGATGAGGGCCAGGAGCTTCTGGGCGTACTCCGGGGAGTCGTTGAGCCCGTCGAAGAAAATATATTCGAAGAACACGGACTTCTTGGTGCGGTCGCCGTAATAGCGCGCGGCGCCGATGACCTGCCGCAGGTCGTATTTGCGGCTCATGGGCGCCAGCTCGGCGCGCTGCGCCTCGTCCGCGGTTATCAGCGACACCGCCAGCCGGACGCCCATGTGCGAGTCGGCCAGTTCGCGGATCACGGGCACCACGCCCACGGTGGAAACGGTGATGCTGCTCTGCGGGAAGTTGTGGCCCTTGTTGTCCGAGAGGATCATGATGGCTTTCTTGACCTTGGCCCAGTTCAGGAAAGGCTCGCCCATGCCCATGAAGACCACGCTGTCTATAGGCTTGCCGGCTTCGCGGCGGCAGGCCACGAACTGCGCTATGATCTCGGCGGGCTTGAGGTCCCGCTTCAGGCCGAGCGCGCCGGTGGCGCAGAAGGTGCAGCCGCAGGCGCAGCCGACCTGGGAAGAGATGCAGGCGGAGACGGTGTTCTTGTTGAACAGGATGACGCTCTCCGCCCTGGCGCCGTCGGGGAAAGTGAGGAGCAGCTTGATGGTGCCGTCCAGCTTGGAGACCAGTTTCTCTACTTTGGGAAAGGCCGCCAGGGAGTATTTGTCCTGCAGCTTCTTAACTAGTTCCGGCCGCACTCCTGACATGGCTTCGAAGGTCGCGACGCCTTTTTTATGCAGGCAGTTGAAGACCCGGTCGGCCTTGGTGCCTTTTTCGCCCAGCGCCGTAATGGCGCCGGCCAGTTCCTGCCTGGTAAAATCCCTGATATCCGGTTTTGTCATGTTCAGTCCATAGCCGATCGTTTACCAGTTCAATTTTACAAGTTATTGCCCCCCCGTTCCTAATCCCGGGCCGGCCCGTCAGGGTGCCGGTATTTTTTGTAGAATTTTCGTGGTTAACTCAAACCGGGCGGGGTCACCTCATGGCGGCAACAGAAACTTACCAGAAGCTCAATGATACCGGGATAAAGGCCCTGGCGGCGGGAGACCGCGTGAAGGCGGAGCGCCTGTTCCTCGAAGCTATTTCCCTGGACCCGGCCAATCTTTCCGCTTATATGAACCTGATCTCCGGCCATCTCTCCGGCAAGGCCTATAATAAAGCCCTCATCGTCCTGGGCCTCATGCGCGCCAGGTGCAACCCCGCCCAGCTCGCCATGGCCGCGGCCGACGTGAAAAGCGTGGAGACCATGGCCTCCTGCGCGATAAAGGAACGCTGCCTGCTCGTCAGCCTCAGCGGCACTTTCGAAAGCCGCCTGTTCGCCTTGACCTGCGCGGATCACTTCGGGCGCCGCGGCGACGCCCTGCTGGACATCGCCATGCCCCGGCAGCAGCATTTTTCGAAGCTGGAGCCGTCCGAATTTTTGTACGGCAAAAGGCTGCCGGTGGAGCAGGCCGGCTGTTTCGACGGGATCACCGGGGCTGACTACGACTCCCTGCTCTTCGTGGATTTTCCCGAGACCGCCTGCCTGGACCTGTTCTGCCGCCTGCTGGAGCTCAAGGGACCCAAAAAAATATTCGTAAGCCTGCGCCTGGCCCCTCCCAAGGGCGCTTCGGCGGCTTCGGACCTGGTGGCCTACAGGAAACTGTTCCGGGGGCTGGACGGGCTGTTCATGCTGGAGCACGACACCGCGGCCGCCAACGCCAGGTACGGCGTTCCGGCGCGCAAACTGTTCAAATATATGTTCTCGGTCAACACGGATTACTACGCGCCTCTCAAAGGCGATCCCCTGCCTTACCTGGTCTCCGCCGGCACGGCGGCCAGGGATTACGGCGCCCTGCTCGACGCCGTGAAAGGGCTGGGCGTAAAGCTCAGGATCTATACCGACCTGGACCTGAAGCAGCCGAAGGCGGGCGGCGCGGATGTGGCGGTGAGCAGGCTGAGCGGCAACCATGAGCTGCTCAGGCAGGAGCTTGCCGCCGCCCAAGCCGTAGTTATCCCTTTCAAACCAGCCGTCAGCCCGGCCGCCAATTCCATCCTTACCATGGCCATGTCCCTCGGCAAAGTAGTTCTCACCAACAGGACGGAAGCGCTGGCCGAGCTGGTCAAAGACGGGGTGAACGGTTTTTTCTACGATGAAAAAGTGCCGGGGGACCTGCGCAAAAAGATCCGGCAGCTCCTGGCCCTTAAGAAGGAGCGCCGCGACCTTATCGGCGGGCGCGCAAGGGAAACCGTGCTGGCCAAGGCGGATTACCGCGATCTCGCGCGTAAAGTCCACGCGGCGTTGCGCGGCAAACCGCGGCTGTAGCCTCCCCGGCCGGCCGTCCCCGACGGAGCGGCGATTATTATATAATAGGGTTAAAGTATGGCTAAAGGGGCGTCCTCATTTTTATTTCTGATCCTGCTGGCGGCCGGCGGCTGTGCCGACCGCTACGAGGACGCCGTGGTGCTGGAAGAGCAGGGCCGGTTCCTGAAAGCGGCGGCCAAATACAAGGCCTTCGCGCTGGAGAACCCCAAAGCCGCCGACGCCCCCAAAGCGCTGCTGGCCGCCGCGAACCTTTACGCCCTCAAGCTGGGCGTCTGCCACGAGTCCAAGCCGCTGCTGGAGCGGCTGGCCAGGGACTATCCGTCTTTCAACATGCCGGAGGACGTCTTCCGCCGCATCTTCGTCTGTCCCGATTATTTCCCCGCCGGCCCGGGCCTGAAATGGACCTACGGCGACTCCCAGACGCTGGGCAAAAACGCCAGGCAGGAAGTGGCGGTCGTGGACCACACTTCCCGGGGCGCGGTCATCAGCAGCGCTTTTTACGCCGGCCGGTCCCTCGTCAGCCGCCAGAAAAAGGCCTACCGCTTTTCCTCCATGAACTTCATGGAGCGCCAGGACCGCGGCGAGACGCTGATCCTGAATTACCCGCTGGAGACGGGCAAAGCCTGGACCTCCTCCGGGCCGGAGGGCCGCCTGGAGTTCCGCGTGGAAGCGACAGGACAGAAGGTGAAGGTCAAGGCCGGGGAATTCGCGGGCTGCGTCAAGATCCGCCGCCGCTCCCCCGGCATGCCGTCGTGGATCCTGGAATATTACGCGCCCTGGACCGGCAAGGTCCTCACGTCGGTAGCCGGCAAAGGCTTTGAGAACCGGGTAACGGAACTGCTGTCCTATGAAGAAAAAAAATAACGAGCCCGACCCCGCCGCCGTCCCCGGGCTTTTCGGCGACATCATCCCCTCCCCGGCCCCGCCCAGGAAGGACGGGCTGCTCTCCTTCTCCTATTCCAAGATGTCGCTTTACGAGGAATGCCCCCTGAAGTACAAGTTCAAGTACATCGACAAGATCAAGGAAGAACCCAAGTTCTACTTCGCTTTCGGCAACAGCATCCACACCGCGCTGGAATTCCTGTACTCGGTCAAAGCGCCGCCTTTCCCCTCGCTCGAGGAATTGCTGGAGGCTTTCCGGCAGGACTGGAACCAGAAATCCTACCTGGAAAAAGGCTACCGCGCGCCGCAGAAGGCCGAGGACGACTACCAGAAAGGCCTGGCGATGCTGAAGGCCTATTACGAACATAACCGCGCCGCTTTCAAGCCGCCGTTCCTGGTGGAATATTCCACCGACGTGGAAGTGGACGGCCTGCTGGTGCGCACCATCTCCGACCGCATCGAGCACCTGGGCGGCGGCGAAATAGTGATCATAGACTACAAGACCGGCAAGGACGTGAAGCGCCAGCCGCTGCAGCTGTACATGTACCAGAAGATCAGCGAGCTGGACCCCCGCCTGAAAGAAAAGATCGCCGAGACCTACGGCCAGCGCGTCAGCGCCGTAAAAGTGCGCCAGCTGCTGTACTACCATGTGCCGACCCTGAAGGAATATACGTTCGAGCGCGCCGACGACAAGGAGATAGGCGGTTTCTGGGAGCGCGTGCTGGGCGTGGCCGACGCCATAAAAGGCCTGAAGTTCGACCCTACCCCCGGCGAGCGCGCCTGCGCCTGGTGCGACTACAAGAGCCTGTGCCCCCACTTCTTCGGCGGCCAGCCCCGGCCGGCGGCGCAGCCCGCCGCCGTTACCGACAATATCGAGGTGCTGGTGGACCGCTACGGGCGCCTTAAAGAAAAAATGGAGGAGATCCAGGCCCAGCTCGCCGAAGTGGCCGACAGCATAGGCCGCTCCGCCAGGGACGGCGGCGAATACGCCGGCTCCTCGTACACCGCGCAGGTAAAGAAAAGCTCCAGGTGGGAATTCAGGGACCGCGAGGCCGTCATCGGCGTGCTCAACCAGTTCGACCTCTACAAGAAGGCCCTCAGCCTCACCCTGACCGGCATTACCGGCGTGCTGGAGAGCGACGACCTCCCGGAGGCTGCCCGCAAAAAACTCCTCGATCAGGCCGTAAAAAAAACCGGCTACGACATCAAGATCACCAAAAAGCCCGGCGCGTAAGGGACCTCGGCCGCAACTAGTATGCCTGAAAAATTTATAATCGTGCTCGACCAGGGGAGCTCCAGCTCCCGCGCCCTCGCCTTCGACCTCGACGGCAATATCCGCTACAAGGCCCAGCGCAAGATAGAGGCCGCCTACCCCTCCCCGGGCCGCGCGGAATACGACGCCGAAAAACTCTACCTCTCCCAGGCCGACAGCCTGGCCGAAGTCATGGCCAAGCTGCCGCCCGACGCCGAGGCCGCCGCCCTGGGCATCGCCGCCCAGCGCTCCACCGTAGTGTTCTGGGACAGAACCACCGGGGCCCCGCTCGCCCCCGCCCTGAGCTGGCAGGACGGCCGCGCCCTGGAGCTGCTCGCCAAGATCCCCCTCTCCAACACAAAGATCCACGACCTCACCGGCCTTTATAAAACGCCTTATTACAGCGCGTCCAAAATAGCCTGGGCCCTGGAGAATTACCCGGAGGTGAAGGCCGCCGCCGCGGAAAAGCGCCTGCTCATCGCGCCGGTGGCCACCTATGTGATCTGGCGGCTGTCGGGCGGCAAAAGCTTCGTCATAGACCCCTCCCAGGCCCAGCGCACACTGCTGTTCAACCTGCGCCGCCTGAAGTGGGAGCCGAAACTTCTTTCCGCTTTCGGGCTGGCCGCTGAGTTCCTGCCGGAAATAAAACCCAGCATCGGGCGCCTTTGCCACGTCGAGACCGCCGGCCGCCGCGTGCCGGTGACCGCCATGTTGGGCGATCAGCAGGCCGCCATGCTGGGCCTTGGGCTGGAGACGCCCAATTCGGCCGCCCTCAATTACGGCACCGGGGCTTTCCTGCTGGTGAATACCGGCAGGCAGACCCTCAAGATCCGCGGCCTGCTCAATTCCTTCGGCTGGCAGGAAGGGAAGGGCAAGAAGAATATCTGTTATTTCACCGAGAGCACCGTGAATTCCGCCGGGACTTCCCTGGAATGGCTGCGCCAGAAGTTCGGGCTTTTCGAGGAGATCGGCGACGTGGACGGCATGTGCCGCAAGTCCAAAAACCGCCTGCACTGCCTGCCGGCCATCGGCGGGCTGGGCGCGCCGTACTGGGACTTCACCACCTTTACCACCTTCGCGGGCTTCTCCCCCCATTCCGACAAATACGACGTGGTGCGGGGCGTGACGGAGGGCATCGCCTACATGGTGGCCGACGCCTTCGACCTGGTAAAGAAAAAAGGCTTTAAGATCGCTGACCTCAAGGTTTCCGGCGGCCTCTCGAAGATAGACTGGCTGTTGCAGTTCCAGGCCGACATCACCGGCGCCCGCCTGACGGCGCTGGAGGAAAGCGAGGCCACGGCCATGGGCGCGGGGCTTGCCGCCGCCCGAGGGCTGGGCCTGGCCCCGCAGTGGACCGCCAAGGTCTCCAGCAGGGTGTTCGAGCCCGCCATAGGCGAGGAAGAGCGGCAGAACCTGATAAAGGGCTGGCGCATCTTCGTAAAGGACATACGCCGCACCAGCCGGGACCTGCGCAAACTCAACATCCTGCCTCACGCTTAGCCGGGAGCTGAAATAAAAAAGGACGGGCCTTAAGCCCGTCCTTTTCTTTGGCGCGCTAAGGCTAGTTCTTGTTCTCTTCCAGGAACAGCAGCGCTTCCATGGCCGCCTTGCAGCCGGTGCCGGCGGCAACCACGGCCTGCTTGTAGCGGGTGTCCATCACGTCGCCAGCGGCGAAAACGCCGGGGACCGAGGCGGCGGTTTTCTCGTCCGTCACGATGTAGCCGGCCTCGTCGAGCGCCAGCTTGCCTTTGAAGGCCTCGGTGGCGGGCGTATGGCCTATGGCTATGAAGGCCCCGGTGACTTCCAGTCGGCGCACGGCGCCGGTCCTGACGTTCTTGAGGTTTACGGCGGCCAGCCTGGCCTCGCCGATGAATTCCTCCGGGATATGGTCGTAGATGATCTCCACTTTGGGGTTGGCGCGGAGTTTCTCCTGCAGGCGGAAGGAGGCGCGGAGCTTGTCGCGGCGGTGCACCAGGTATACCTTCGCCGCGAACTTGGTGAGGAAGAGCGCGTCCTCCGCGGCGGAATCCCCTCCCCCTATCACGCAGATCTCCTTGCCGCGGAAGAAGAAGCCGTCGCAGGTGGCGCAGCCGGAAACGCCCTTGCCGGTGAATTTCTGCTCCGAAGGGATCCCCAGCCACCTGGCCTGCGCGCCGGTGGCGATTATCACGGCGCCCGCTGTATACTCCTTGCCGCTGCCGGCCTTGAACCTGAACGGCCGCGCGGAAAGGTCGGCCCCGGTTATGGATTCCTGGAAGACCACGGCCCCCAGGCGCGTGACCTGCTTGATCATCCGCGTCATGAGGTCGGCCCCGGCCACCGGGTCGATGAACCCGGGAAAATTCTCTATCTCCATCGTCTGCAGCAGCTGCCCGCCGGGCGCCACGCCGCCGAACAGCGCGGTGGCGGCCCCTCCTCGCGTGGCGTAAATGGCCGCGGTCAGCCCGGCGGGGCCGGACCCTATGATGACGATGTCGAAATCCGGCTTTTGGTCGGCCATATTGCTCTTTCCTTTATTTCTTGTAGGACGCCATCGAGGTGGGAGTTTCCCAGAAAGCGATCTTATGCACCGGCAGCTTGAGGTCGCGGGTTAAACAGGCGAAGATCAGCCCGGCCAGCACTTCCGCGGTCGGGTTCTCGTCCGTCAGGTAGCAGCGCTGTCCCTCTTTGGCGAGCACGGCGGCCAGGGGGTCGGCTTTCGCCAGGATGACCTTGTGGTCCAGGTTCTCGTCGAGCCAGAGTTTCACTTTCTTGCCCAGTTCGGTGAAATCCATCACCATCCTGTCGCCGTTGAGCTCGGCGGCTTTCAGGCTGACTTCCACCACGCCGTTGTGGCCGTGGAGGTTCTCGCATTTGCCCTTGTAGTTGAGCAGGCGGTGCCCGTAGGCCAGGTGAAAGGTTTTTTTGATCTTATACATGTTCGAATTCGCTCCTTGCGCCGGCGCGTTAAAGCCCGGCTTTCTTCATGAACTTGCGGACCAGGTTCATGGACAGGCCTACCACGGTGTCGAAGCGGCCCTCTATCTTTTCTATGAAAAGGTCGCCGGTATCCTGTACGGCGTAGGCCCCGGCCTTGTCGTGGTGCTTGTACGCCAGGTCATGCAGTTCCGCCGGGGTCAGCCGGCGGGCTTTGCAGCGGGAAACTTCGCCGCCGGCCAGGAAGATGCCCTTGTCCAGCCAGATCAGGGCTACGCCGGTGTGGACGGCCTGCCAGGAGGCGTTCTGCAGGTTGAGCAGGCGCAGCGCGTCCTTGTGGCTGGCCGGCTTGCCCAGCACCTCGCCCTTACAGTAGACCAGCGTGTCGGAGCCGAGTACCGGCGAGCCGGGGTGCTTCAGCGCCACGCTGAGGGCTTTTTTGTAGGCCAGCTCCCGCACTATCAGGGCCGGCCTCTTATAGGCGCAGACCTCCTTGATATGGCTGGGGATCGTCCGGTACTTTATTCCGGCCCGGGTAAGGAGCAGCTTCCTTCTCGGGGATTTAGAGGCCAGTATGAGGGTGGGCATTACTTGACGAGCTGTTTGTAGACCACGGCGGACAGGAAAATGCCGATGATGCTGGAGATGTTGAACTTGAAGACCAGCCCGGCGGTAAATTCCACCAGGTTCAGGTCCACGGTGGTCGGATGCAGGCCGGTGTTTATCCCCGTATTGATAAGGGCGTTGATCTGGCCTGCCGGGAACCACATATTGAACACCTTGCTGATGAACAGGCCCAGCAGGGAGCCCACTACCACCACTACCACCACATGCAGCGCGTTTTTCATAGTTCCTTTTCGGTGCCGGCGGCTTTATCCAGGGGTATATTGGTGGTGAACAGCGTGTTGGCGCCTATCCAGTCCAGGTAATTGGCGGCCGCCCCGTCTATTTCGGTGAAGATGGTCTCGGGCACGGCGTAGGGATGGCGCGCCTTGACGAACTGGATGATATCCTCGCGCAGCGCCCTGCGGGTCTTGATCATCAGCAGGATTTCCGAGGATTTCTCTATGCGGTCCTTCCACCAGTAGGAGGACTCAAGGCCGGGCACCAGCGACACGCAGGCCGCCAGGCGCTCCTTGAGCAGCCCGGACGCTATTTCGTCGGCGGTCTTCCTGTCGCCGGCGGTAACAAAACAGAGGTCGTATTGGGTCGCCATAAGGTTAATGATATCAAAGGCCGGCAAATAAAATCAACGGACCGCGCTACTCCAGGGGGCAGGCGGAGAATTCCTCGCGCACCTGGTCCAGGTCGGCCTGCCTGGCCTGGCGCCAGCCGGCGTCCTCGCGCAGCTCGCGGGCGCGGATCTTGTCGAACCGGCCCACGATGTCGCTTTGCTGGTCGTAGAAAGTGCGCTGGTAGCGGTAGACGTCGTAGACCGGCAGGCCCCTCAGCTCCGCGTCGTTCTTCATGGCCTGGCTGGCGGTCATGACGCCTTTTTTAACGCGCAGCTGGTCCCTGTCGTAGAGCAGCTGGTAGAAAGTCTCGTCGTCTATGGCCTTGCGGATCTTCTCCAGCCAGACGCGCTGGTTCTCCACGGTGTCCAGCGGGCGCTGGCAGTCGGAGTCCGCGGCCAGGGCCTGCCTGCGGGCCTGCTGCATGGCGTAGCCGGTGCCGCCCAGCACGTAGGCGCAGAAGGAGGTCTTGATCCCTTCGGCGCCCCTGGCCTTGTCGAAATCCTCGTTCAGGAGGGTCAGGTCCACCGCCAGGCGCGCCTGCGTCAGCGCGGACAGCTCTTCCTCCTCCGCGACCAGTTCTTCCAGGCCGGTTTGCGAGGAGAATTCGTAGATCTTGCCGGCCCGGGCGATGGCCAAAGCCAGCATCTTGTCGGAGCTTTTATATTCCGGCGGCAGGAAGATCTTGCCGGCTTTGAGGGAGAACTTGTGGCAGAGCCCGGGGGTATTGGAGTATTCGAAACGCACCGGGTGCTTGTGCAGGAATTTAAGCAGCGGCCGGCCTTCCCGCGTACCTTCCAGGAGGTCGAAGGCCCGCTCCATGGAGGGCTCCGTGGTCAGGACGATGCCCTTCCCCCCGGCGCAGGCCGAGAGGACGAAAGCGGCGGAAATTATAAGGGCGTGTTTTTTCATCGGTCACTTCTTGAACAGGCCTTTCAGAAGTTTGGAGGCGTCGGGCGCTATTTTATCAAGGGCTTTTTTAACCGCCGGCTGCTCCGCCAGGGATTTCATGTCCGGCTTCGCCGAGGGGTTGGCGAAGGTGCCCTTTACCGTCATGGCCACGGGGGCGCTCATGCTTATGCCGCTGGCCTTCTTCAGCTCCGTGTTTATGCGCATGTCCAGTTTTTCCGCGCCCAGGTCTATAGTGCCAGAGGAGGAAACGTCGGCCACCGCGGCGGTGAGGACGGACTTGTTCAGCTTCATCAGGCCTTTGGTGAAAGTGTAGTCCCCCTCGATCCTGTCGAAGTCGATGTTGTTGAAGTCGGGCAGGCGCAGCGTTTTGGCCAGCTTGGAGGTCTTCTGCAGCACGATAAGCGGATACAGCGCCACCTTGGCCGCCTTGTAGCGGCTGGCCAGCGCGTAGAGCTCCGAGAATTTCCCGGGTCCCGCCGAAAACGAGGCGGTCCCGTCCAGCGACTTCAGGTCGTCCGAGACGTTCACGAGGTCCAGTTTCATGGACGACGGGCCGCAGCGGAAATTGGGGTGTTCGATGGCGCCTATCTCGGCCCTGCCCGACACGTCCAGGTAGAACGGTTCCCCGGGCGCTTTCCCGGCCTGCCCGCTTTTGGCCGCCCCGGCCGCCGCGGGCGCGGGCGTGTCTTTCACGGCGAGCCGGGCCAGTTTAACGTCGAAATCCGCTTTCGGGTGCTTCAGCAGGTCCCGGGCTTTGAAAGAGACCTTGAGGTCCTCGCCGTCCAGTTTGCCTTCCAGCTTCTGGGCCGAGGCCGCGTCCTTGGAGAAATCGATGCCGCCGGTGAACCCGGAAAGCTTGTGACCCGCGAAAGCGGCGCCCGCGCCGGCGAGGGAGGCTTTGCCTTTAAAAAGGGCCAGCCCGCCGGAATAACTGTAGTCCAGGGCGGCGGCCGCGGCGCCGGAGAGGGCGTACTGGTCCAGCAGGGCCGGCGCGATGGCGGCCAGCTTGGACAGGCTTTTGATCTCGGCCTTCACGCTGCCGGCGGCTTTAAGGTCCGGGCCGGAGAAGTTTACCGAGGTCCTTCCGTTGACCGCGAGAGCGTCGCAGTTGAGCGAGAAGGCGGTAATGTCGGCCGAGCCGTCCCTCACCAGCAGGCTGGCGGCTACTTCGGCCAGCGGGAGTTTGTAGCCGCGCGGCAGGGGGAGCTGCTTGAATTTGCGGGCCAGCACGGTGCTGTCTATCTCGGGGACCTGGGCTTTCAGGCTGGCGGCCAGGTTGTAGGAAACTTTGGGTTCCCACCCCGCCCTGCCCTTCAGGCTGCCGCTGACCGCGCCCGCGCGGAAAGAGACCGAGCGCAGGTTCACGTCTTTCATCGTCAGCTTGAAATCCGCTTCCGAATCTATCTCCGGCAGCAGCACGCGCGGCGGCAGCCCTTTGAAGACCGTCTTGAGGTCGGAGGTGGAGAACTGCTTCACGGACACCGTGAGCCTGGCGTCGGGCTCCAGCAGGTTGGACAGCGAGCCTTTGATCTCGGCCTTCACCCCGCCCAGGGACAGCGCCGCTTTGTCTATTTCAGCCCTGCCTTTCTCCGGGTCGAAGTTTCCCAGCGCCACGCGGCCTTTCAGCCGGGCGGGGATGGAGCCGGTGAAATAGGGCGAGGCCACATCCATGGTGAAATCGCCTTCCAGCGGGAAAAGCCCCGAAGGGGAGATGTCGGAGGCGGAAAGGTTGATGTCGCGCAGCTCCACCGTCAGGTCGCCGGCGGCGTTGGCGTAGGTGAAGCGGGAAGCCTTTATCCTGAGGCTGGACACGGCCAGCGGCGGCGGCGCGGCCTTCTTGTCCGCCGGCCTGGCCGGCTTCTGCGGCGGTTCTTCCGTTATCAGGTCCGAAAAATTGTAAGTGTTCTTCTTGACTTCGGTGATGCGCAGCTTCAGGCCCGAGGCGGAGATGGAGTTTATCCTGACCTCGCGCTTCAGCAGGGCCCGCAGCGAGGGCCGCACGGCGAAGGAGGCCGCGCTTAAAAATTCGCCTTTCTTGAAATTCGGGTATTCCGAAACCCGCAGGTTCTCCATCGCCAGCCCCGAGAGGTTAAGGGTGACGGAGTCGAAGGTCACTTCGCGGCCGAGGTTCTTTACCGCGTATTCGAAGGTAAGGGCCTTAAGCCGGGCGGGCGTAAAATAAAGTTTAGCCGCGGCGAGGCCGGCGGCCAGGCACAGCAGGCCGGCGAGGGCGGCCCAGGCCGAGACTTTAAGGGCTTTTTTCATATCTAACATTATAATAAAGTTACCCCGGACCCGGCTGGCGAAAAAGCCGCGCGCCGGGCGGCCGGGGCCGGCGCAGGATTTCTAAACCCCGGGATAAAAATGCTAAATTTATTTACAGCATGAACGCGCTTATCGTTAACCTCAATCTCGCCGTTGATAAAACGGCCCTGGTGCCCGGCTTCAAAAAAGGGCGCGTTTTCCGCCTGGGCAACACCGTCACCCTGCCGGGCGGCAAGGGGGTCAACGTGGCGCGCGCCCTGCGTTCGCTGGGGCTGGAAGTGCCGGTAGCCGGTTTCGCCAGCGGTTTCAACGGCCGCTGGATAGCCGAAGCCATGAAGAAAGAAGGCTTCAAGACCTACCTCGAGGTTCACCAGACCGGCGAGTCCCGCGTCTGCTATACCGTGGTGGACGCCCTCGGCCGCTCCACCGACCTCAACGAAGAAGGCCCGGACGTTCCCCCCGCCGCGCAGGCGGGCTTTCTTAAGCGGTTCACGGAACTGGCGGGAGAATTCCGAGTGGCGGCCGTCTGCGGCCGCAGGTCCTCCGGGCTTAAGAAAGGTTTTTATTCTTCGCTCGTGCGGCTGGCCGCCGCGCGCGGCTGCTTCACTATTTTCGACACCAGCGGCCCCGTGCTGGCCGAGGCGCTTTCCGCCGGGGCGGAAGGCATAAAGATAAACCGCGACGAGTTCGAGGAGCTTTCGGGCGCGCCTTATACGCCGGCGCGGCTGGCCGCTTTTTTCAAGGCGCATGCTCCCAAAGGTCTCAAGACCCTGATAGTGACGGACGGCGCCGGGCATACCCACGCCGCGTCTCCGTTCGGGCTGTGGCGGGTCACCCCCCCGCGCCTGGGCGGCCTTAAAAGCCCCACCGGCGCCGGGGATTCCTTCATGGCCGGTTTTCTCTTCGGATTTTTAAAGGGCTATGATTTCGAGCGCACGCTTAAGCTGGCCACCGGGGCGGCCGCTTCCGACTGCCTTACGCTGGGCGCCGGGCTGATAGCCAGGGAACAGACTTTGGCTTACGCGCAGAAGGCCCGCGTGGTAAAGCTGGCCTGAACCCGGATTTTTGTCGCGGCATACGCGACCAGGGAGACTCTATGCAGAATTTAAACGCCGTGGAAAAAATATTCGAGCGCGCCGGGGCGGAGGGCCGCGCCAGCCTTACCGAGCCGGAGGTTTACGAGGTGATGTCCCTGGCCGGGCTGGAGGCGCCCAAGTACCTGCTTTTCCCCGCGGCCGGCCTTGAGCCCGCCGCCGCGGCAGCGGCCGCGGTTTCCCGCCTGGGCGGCGACAAAGCCGTGCTCAAGCTGGTTTCTTCCAAGACCCTGCACAAGACCGAGTCCGGCGGCGTCAAAGTGGTGGAGAAGACCGCGGAGGCCCTTGAGGAGGCCCTGAAAGCCCTGCGGGCCAAATTTCCCGACGCGGAAGCTTTTATGGCGGTGGAATTCCTGCCCCATTCCGCTTTCGCCCTGGGAGAGGAACTGCTGCTGGGCGCGCGGGCCGACGAGGCCTTCGGGCCGGTCATCACGCTGGGCCCCGGCGGCACCAACGCCGAGGCGCTTACCAAGTCCCTGCGGCCCGGGACCTCCCCTTCCGTAATACCGGTGGACCTGGCCTTCAACAGCGGCGTCTGGGACAAATTCCTGTCCGGCTGCTGGATCTGGGCTTACGTCTCCGGCTCCGTGCGCGGCGGCCGCCGCCTGGTGCAGGACGGCGAGATGTTCAAATGGCTGGAAGGCTTTTCCCTGCTGATGAAGCATTTCCGCGACGGCGGGCACTCGGACTGGGCCATAGAGGAATTCGAGGTGAACCCGCTGGCGGCGTCCAAAGGCAGGCTGACGGCTCTCGACGGCGTGCTGCGCTTCCGGAAAGCCCGCAAAGCCAGCCCGCGGGTGAAGCCTTCCAAAAAAGGCGTGGGCGGTCTGCTGCATACGGCCAGCGCCGCGGTGGTGGGCGTCAGCGAAAAAAAGATGAACATGGCGCGCATCATCCTCAACAATATCCTGAAGGCGGGCTTTCCGAGGGAACACACCTATATCATAAAGGAAGGCGCCGCCGAGATAGACGGCGTGAAGTGCTTCGCCTCCCCCGCCGGGTTGCCCGAGAAGGTGGATATGTATGTGGTGGCCGTGCCCTCGCCCGAGGTGCCGCGCGTGCTGGCGGAGGCCGGCGAGTCCGGCAAGGTCAACGGCGTGGTGCTGATCTCCGGGGGCATGGGCGAAAAGGCCGGTTCCGAGGGGATGGCCGGCTCGGTGGTCGAGGCTATTGCCCGCGCCCGGGAGAAGAACCCGGACTTCGCGCTCTCCGGCGGCAATTCCATGGGCATAGTGCTCAACGACGCCAAGCTCAACACTTTCTTCATCCCGGAGTATAAGCTGGAACACCCGATCGGCGTCAACCCTTACAATGCCAAGACCGCTTTTGTCAGCCAGAGCGGCGCCTTCGTCATCTCGACCATCAGCAAGATGCCCTGGCTGAAGCCGGCCTACAGCGTCACGGTGGGCAACCAGCAGGACGTGACCGTGCCGGATTACGTCGAGCGGTTGGCCGACGAGGACGACCTGAAGGTCATACTGGTTTACATGGAAGGCTTCAAGCCCGGCGACGGCCTGGCGCTGGCCAGGGTGATAGACAAGGCCCGCTCGAAGGGCAAGCAGGTAGTGCTCTACAAGGCGGGCCGCACCGCCGTAGGGCAGAAGGCCGTGATGGGCCACACCGCTTCCATAGCCGGCGATTACCTGGTGACGCGGCTGATAATGGAGGGAGCCGGGGCGCTGGTAGCCGAGACTTTCGACGATTTCAACGACCTGGCCGCCCTGGCCTGCTCCTTCGCGAATTTCGAGATCAGGCACGGCAACACCTTCCTGATGAGCAACGCCGGGTTCGAGGCCGCCGGCATGGCCGACGGCGTGGCGGGTCGCTTTACGGCGGAGATGAAGAGCCCGGACCTTTACGCGGCCATGACGCGCACGCTGAAGGAATTCAGGCTGGATTCCATCGTGGACGCCAAGAACCCGCTGGACATCACCCCCATGGCCCCCGACGCGGCCATAGGCGGGGTAATAAAGGCCGCGCTGGCCTCCGACGAGTTTTCCGGCGCGGTGGTGTCCATGGTGCCGCTTACGGCGGCCATGAACACGCTGCCGAAGGGCGGGGCCTGGCCCGACGACCTGGAAAAGTCTTTCCTTAAGGACGCCGCCAAAGCCGCGCGCGCGGCGGGCAAGCCGCTGATCTTCTGCGTGGCCTGCGGCACGCTATACGAGCCGTACTGCGCCTACGCGCAGAAGCTGGGCCTGCCGGTATTCCGTTCGGCCGACCGCGCTGTAAAGATCTACGCCAAGTACCTGGAATATCTCCTTTCCTAAACACCGACCGCCTTAGGGGAATCCAGAACTTCGCGCACTTTCTTAACAAGGTCGTCCGCGCTCACCGGTTTCTGCAGGAAAGCCAGGTTATTCACCGTGAGGCGGATGTCGGCGAGTTCCGAGTCGATATAGCCGGACATGAATATCACTTTCATTCCCGGACAGCTCTTTGAGATCATTCCGTATAATTCGTGGCCGTTCATCCCGGGCATAACGGTGTCGCTCAGGATCAGGTCGATCTTGTCCGTGTTCTTTTTCCATATCCTGACGGCCTCCTCCGCGTCGCGGGCTTCGAGGACCGTGTACCCGTTCTCGCGAAGCGCGCGCAGGGCGAAACCGCGTACCCCGTCGTCGTCCTCCGCCAGCAATATCGTCTCCGAACCCCGCAGTCCTTTCGTTTTGGCGGGAGCCTTGCCGGTATCTATCTCCTCCGTTACATGCGGCAGGTATATCTTGAACGTCGTCCCCAGGCCGGGCTCGCTGTATACATAGATGTTCCCTCTGTTCTGTTTGACTATGCCGTAAACCGTAGCCAGCCCGAGCCCGGTGCCTTTCCCCGCCTCTTTTGTGGTGAAAAAAGGTTCGAAGAGATGCGTCAGGGTGTCGGGGCTTATTCCGCTGCCGGTATCGGTCACCAGCAGCATGACGTAGGGGCCGGGCCGCACCTCCATATGCATTTTTGAATATTTGTCGCTGAGTTCCGTGTTTTCGGTCCTGATGGTCACCTTCCCTCCGTTGGGCATGGCGTCCCTGGCGTTCACTATCAGGTTCATCAGGATCTGTTCCAACTGTCCCGGGTCCGCCTTTATGCGGCACTCCTCTTTTGCCAGACCGATCTCCAGGGTTATATTCTCGCCGATAAGCCGTTTCAGCATCTTCTGCGTGTCGCGGATGGCCGCGTTGCAATCGAGCACCCGCGGTTGGAATACCTGATGGCGGCTGAACGTCAGAAGCTGCTTGGTAAGCGTCGCGGCCGCCTGCGCTGCTTTTCCTATCTCCACCACGTCCTCGCGCCTTTTGTCGTCCGTAGCCAGGCTCTTCAGCAGGAAGCCCGTGTAGCCGTCTATGGCGGTGAGCAGGTTATTGAAATCATGCGCCACCCCGCCGGCCAGCCTGCCGACGGCCTCCATCTTTTGCGCCTGCCTGAACTGGAGTTCCAGCGTTCTCTTTTCTGTAATATCCAGCCAGAGGCCGAGAACGTGCCCGTCTATGATGGTGGCGCTGGCAAGTACCCAGCGGTACTCGCCTCCGGCGCCCTGCAGGCGGTATTCGGTGTTCATGGTTCCTGTCTCTGCCAGACGGGTCATATCGGCCTTCACCCGCGTTTTGTCGTCGGGGTGTATGCGGGAGAACCACAGGTCCCGCGTTTTCAGCAGCTCCCCGGGTTTGCAGCCGCATAACCTTTCCGCGCCTTCGCTCACCCATTCTATGCGCAAGCCGTCTTTTTCCGGCTTCGCGTAAAAGAACGCCACCGGCAGGGTACGCAGCACCATATCCTCGCGCTGCCTGGCGCGGCTCAGGTCTTCCTCGGCCTTGGCGCGCGCCTGTATCTCACGGCTCAGGTCCGCGGTCCTCTCCGCCACCTTGCTTTCGAGCGAGCCGTTGAGCTTTTCCAGGTCCAGCTTCGCTTTCTTCACTTCCCGGTTCTTGTTTACGGCCGCCTCATAAGTGGAGAGCAGGATGTCCAGTATCTGCATCCGGTCGGCGGCCAGAAAATGTTTACGGCCGGCGAAAAAGAATTCCAGCCCCGCCTGGGCGCCGCCGGCCTTGCGCAGTTCCACATTGGTAAGATGGTGTTTTATCCACGACAGCAGGTAATCCGGGTCAAAGGGCTTGGTCACGAAATTGTCGGCCCCGCATTCCAGGCCGCGGATAATGTCCCCGGGGTCGGAGAGCACGGTCAGCAGTATGACCGGGATGTTCTTCGTGGCCGGGTCGTCCTTGACCTTCCGGCAGAACTCATAGCCGTCCATGCCGGGCATTTCGATATCGCTCAGTATAATATTGAACCGCTGCTCTTTCAGCATCTTCAGGGCCTTGGCGCCGTTCTCGGCCCGGGAAACCACGTAGTTCTCCCTTTCCAGTATCTCTCTGGCCAGTTCGGCCTGTGTATTGCTGTCTTCCACTACAAGGATGTTGGTTTCACGGTTCATAAGTTATCTCCCTTGGCTCCGGCCGGCGCCAACGCGGAAATAGCGGCGGCTATCCCGGCTGGCGAAAGCACATACGCCGCGGCCCCGGCTTTGACGGCCGCGCCCGGCATGCCGTTTATAAGCGAGCTTTCCCTGTCCTGGGCTATGGTGACGGCGCCCGCGTCCCGTAACGCCTTAAGTTCCAGCGCTCCGTCCGCGCCCATCCCGGTAAGGAGTATCCCGGCGGAGTTCCTGGGGAAACTTCCGACCAGGGAGCGGAAGAGCCTTGAAACCGCGGGGCGCATGCCGTTCTCCGGCTCGCCGTCGGTAAGCCGTATCGCCGCCCCTTTATCCACCGTGATATGGCGCCCGTCCGGCGCGACATAGACGCGGCCCGGCAGCGCGGTTTCGCCGTCGGCGGCTACGCTTACTTTGAGAGGAGTGGACTCGCCCAGCCACAGCGCGAAACTCTCTATGAACCCCGGCGACATGTGCTGCACTATCACGATCGGCGCGGAAAGCCCCGCCGGCAGCCGTGAAAGTATGGACTGAAGCACTACCGGGCCTCCCGTGGAGGCGCCTATGGCTACCAGCTGTGTAATGCCGGGTTTTAGTTCCGGTAATTTCCCCGGCGCGGAGAGGCCGGCGGCCGGGTTCCTGGCCGCTCCGGGCCAGCGCTTTACCACCTTCACCTCGGACATGGCTTTTACCGTGCGCAACAGTTCTTCCGCCTGCGCCGCGTGCCCGGGGGCCGAAAATCCGGGCGGCGCGTGTACGCAGGCCACCGCCCCGGCCTGCACGGCCTTGAAAGCCAGCATATCATCGCCCCCGAGCGAACTTCCGGATACTATGACTATGGGTACGGGGGTGGTTTCCATTATCCTGCGCGTCGCCTCGAAGCCGTTGAGGCCGGGCATATGCACGTCCATAGCGATGACGTCCGGTTTCCTTCTGCCGGCTAGGCTCACCGCTTCTAAACCGTCGCGCGCCACTCCGGCCACGGATATTTCCGGGTCGGAACCGAGTATTCTCCGCAGGAACTCCGCCGCCGTGGGCGAGTCGTTCACTATAAGGACTTCTATCATATGAGCCTTTCGATGATCTCCAGGATATCGCTCTGCTCGAACCTGCTTTTTACGATATAGGCGTTGGCGTCGGCGTCTATGCCCTTTTCCCTGTCCCTGTCGGAGTCCAGCGCCGTTACCAGCACCACCGGCAGGTCCGCCAGGTCCTTGTCCGCGCGTATCCTGGCCGTAAGTTCGAAACCGGTCATTTTAGGCATATCAATGTCGGATATGACCATGTCGCACGGGGCGGTCCGCAGCAGTTCGAACGCGGCCGCGCCGTCCACCGCGGTCTTCACTTCGTAGCCGGCGGCCTCGAAAATGTTCTTCAGTAGCGTTCTCGCCGTGATGGAATCTTCGGCGACCAGTATGGTCTTTTTGCGTTCGCGCGCGCGCTGCCCGCCCGCGCCGCGCGGCGCGGGGGCGCTGCTTCCCCGCCGCGTTTCCATAAGGTCGCGCATATTAAGCATGGGGACCACTTTACCGCTGCCCAGTACCGCCGCGCCGGCCGCCCCGCGCGCTTTCGCGAACGGCGTTCCGAGCCCCTTTACCAGCAGTTCCTGCTCCATCATCACCCGGTCCACCATAAAAGCCGTGCTTTCTCCGCCGGAGGCCGCTACCAGGAACTGGCCGCCGCCGGCGCCGGGTCCGCTGCCGGCGGGGTCCGCCAGGCCGAGCGCTTCCCGCAGGTTCAAGGCCGGTATGGTCCGTCCGCAGGACGAGATGACGGTCCTCCCCTCCACCGTTCTGACGTCCCCGCGCGCGGCGCGGCCGACGCGTTCCACCTGCGCCACCGGTACCGCGAATATCTCTCCCCCGCTCTCCACAAGTATCCCCCTCAGCGTCGAGACGGTAAGGGGCAGCACCACCCGGAATATGGTCTTTCCCTGAGTTGTCTCTACTTCCGCCGTGCCGCCCAGCCGTTCGGCTTTCTCGCGCACTATGGCGAGGCCCAGGCCGCGGCCGGATATCGATGTTATTATGGGGCTGGTGGAGATCCCCGACCTGAAAATAAGGGACTCCGCCCGGGGCATGTCGGCTTTTGCCGGGGCTTCGGCGCCGGGCAGCCCCAGTTTAACGGCCGCGGCCGCCACTTTATCCGCGTCTATGCCCGCGCCGTCGTCGCTGACGGTTATCTCGGCCTTGTTCCCGCCTTTTTTAGAAACTGAAATTACTATCTTTCCGCGTGGAGGTTTATTCTTCCTCAGACGCTCTTCGTGTTTCTCTATGCCGTGGTCCACCGCGTTCCTGACCAGGTGCAGCAGCGGGTCCTTCATTTCCTGCAGTATCCTGCGGTCCACGGCCAGTTCCGTTCCTTCCAGCACCAGCTCGGCGTCCTTGCCCTGGCTGTGCAGCGCCTCGCGCAGGAACAGCGGAAAGCCTTCCAGCAGCGTGGCGAAGGGGAGCATCATCGTCTGCTTCATATCTTCATGGAGGTGGTCTATGCGGGAGGCCAGCGCGCGCCGGTCCTGTTCCAGGACGTGCAGCAGTCCGCGCTGCGCTTTCTCGAGGCCGGCCAGGAAAACGCGGAGTGTCTCGATAAATTCGCGCGCGGGAGCGCCGTCGGCCGCCGTCGCCGGGCATTTTTTCAGCCAGAGCCGTACATCTCCTGTCAGGCCCCTCATATCCTCGCAGCGCTGCGCGGCCGCCAGTTTGCAGGCCAGCATCTCCTCCGTCTGCCGCAGCAGCGATTCAAGCGCGGCTAGGGGCACACGCACGTTCTGCTGCTCGGCGGGAACCGGGCGGGGTTCCTCACAGGCGCTCTTCAGCGCGCCGGTCCGCGGCTGCGCCGCCGGAGCATCCGCGCCGTTAAGGGCGGCTTCCAGTCCCGCGGCCGTTTCGGCGGCTTTACGGCACAGGGCCGGGGCCTTACTTTCCACCCCCGCGGCGGCGGCCAGTTCTTCCAGCGTCCTTACCGCCCCGAGCAGCCGGTCCAGCAGGCCAGCTTCTGGGACGATATTGTCTTTCTTCAGGCCGGCCAGCACGCTTTCCAGGGCTTGGCATACCGCCTCGGTCTCCTTTTCGTCCACCGCTCTGGCCGCGCCCTTAAGGCTGTGGGCCGCCCGGAAAACCACCTCCAGTATCGCGGCCGGGGAATCTGAAAATGCCGGCGCCTCGAATTTTAAAAGCCAGGAACCGAGTTCCATTATATGGTCCTCGGCCTCGCTCCTGAACGTGGTAAGGAGCTTTTTTCTGAACTCGTCGGCGTTATGGTCCATATAGCCCGTCAGATCTTATATTGCTCCGCCAGGTGTCTCAGCTTCTGGCCGAGTTGCTGCAGGTCCTTGGTGGACGTTTCCGTCTGGCGCGAGGCGCTGGCGTTCTGCGTAGTGGCCGTCTTTATATTCTCCATGGCCTGCGCCAGTTGGTCCATGCCGGCCAGCTGTTGCTGGCTCGAGGCCGCTACCTGCGTGGCCGCCTGCGCCGATTCGGCTATACTCTCGGCCAGCTTCGCTATGGCGTCGCCGGCTACGGCGGATTGTTTCACGCCGGCCGCCACCGCCCTGTTCCCCTGCTCGGTGGCCATCACGGCGGAACTTATGGCTTTCTGCACCTCGCTCAGTATCCCCCGCACCTGCGCGGTGGCGCTCTTGGACTGCTCGGCCAGGGTCTTCACTTCCTGCGCCACCACGGCGAACCCGCGCCCCTGCTCGCCCGCTTTGGCGGCCTCTATGGCGGCGTTGACCGCCAGCAGGTTGGACTGCTCCGCCAGGTCGCTTACGGTGGCGGTTATTTCCCCTATGGTCTGGCTCTGTTCGCTGAGGCGCACGATGTTGCCCGCTATGGATTCCACCTGTCCCTTTATCTGGCCCATCCCCTCCATTACTTCGGTCACCGCCTTTTTCCCCTCCAGTGCCACCTGGGCCACGCGCTGCGCGGAGTCCGAGACCTGCCTGGCTTTCTGGCTGGAAAGCTGGGCGGTCTGCTTGACCTCTTCCACGGTGGCCGTGGTCTGGCTGACGGCCGTGGCGATTTCCGCCACGGTGGAGGCGGTTTCGGTGGTGGAGGCCGCCATCTGGCCGGTGGACGAGGCCAGCACCTGTGTGGCGTTCTGGATATCCTTGGTCATTACGCGGAGATTGGCCGTCATGGAGCGGAAGGCGTTGCCCAGCACGTCTTTCTCCGAGAGCGGTTTTACCTCCGCCCGGAAATCGCGGCCGCCTATCTGCTCGGCCGCTTCAGCCATGCCGCGCAGGTACGCGGTCATGCGCGTAAAAGCTTTAGCGAGGGCGCCCACTTCGTCCTCGCGGCTGGACGCAGGGAGATCGACGGCCATCTCGCCGTTGGAAATGGCTTCGGCCGCCGCCGCCAGGCCGGTGAGCGGCCCCACTATATTGCTGGTCAGCAGGAAAGCGATGAGGAGACCGGTAAAAACGGCCGCGGTCCCGGTCAGGAAAAATATCCGCACCGAACCCGCGGCGCGCTCGCGGCTGAGCCTGGTGGCCGTTCTCATGCTTTGTTCCGACTCCTCGGCCATCGTAAGTGCCAGCGCGCGTATGCGTTCGTACCGGTCCCGCTGTACGCCCTGGGCCATGACCATGAGTTCCGCCGTTTTCCCCAACCGCGCCAGTTGTATCTCCTCCTGCATGGTTTTGTCGTATGCTTCCCATTTTATGATGAGCTCCGCCGTTTCGGCCTGTAATTTCCCCTCGGCACGGCTATGGGCCGCCTGCGCCGCTATGCTCTGCTTGATATCCACCACTTGTTGTTCAGCGTCGGCCGCCACTTTTTCCTGTTCCGACCTGTCCTTTATCACCGACATCTCCAGCATTTGGCCGCGTACCCTGTTCAGGTTGGAGCGCAGCTGCAGCAGGTTGGTTATGGCGGGGTGTTCTCTTTCAGTGAGGTCCAGCGTGGCCCGCATAGTCGTGATAACGTCGTAGGCAGTGAGCGTTACCGCCGCCGTAAAAAATATCATCAGTCCGAAGCTCAGAAGAAGTTTGTTCTTTATGGAAATGTCAGCTATCCGTTTCATTGGTCCCTCCCGTTTAATTCTGCCGCCGCTGCGTGGTCCGCTTCAAGGAATCTGTCCGCCAGGAATATTATCAGTCCCTGCCGTGTCAGGCCGCCGAGATATTTAGCGTGTATGCCGGAGAACCCCGGCGGCGGCGGCTGTATCTCGGCGGCGGAGACCCGGCGTACCCCGCAAACGGCGTCTGCGAGGACGCACAGCTCCCGTATCTCCCCGGCGGTCCCGGTCCCCTCCGGCGCGCGGGCGCGCAGTATTACTATTTCCCGCGGCCCCGCGGGTTCCGCTCCTATCCCGAAGAAAAGTCCGAGGTCGGCCACCGGCAGTATCTGCCCCCGGATATTGGCCACGCCGGCCATGAACCGCGGGGCGCCCGGGATGCGCGTTATCTCTCTGCCGGAACAGACCTCGCGGACAAGCGCCAGTTCTACGGCGTAGCTTTCTCCGGCCAGGCGGAATTCCAGGAATTCCTCCTTTTTCCCGGCGGCGGGCCTCTCTTCCGCGGCCGCGGCCATGGTTTCGGCCCGTTTCTTCAGTATCCCGGCGTCACTTACTTTTTCAGTCATCGGTGAACCTCGTCAGCGCCGAGCGCACTATTTCTTCCAGGCGGCCGGCCGTCATGCCTTCCGAATCCGGCAGTACGTCCTGCTGTTCGTGACGTTTCAACAGGGCGGCGGCGCTCTTGAAATGCCTGCGTGCCCAGGCGGCTTTGCCGCCGCGCAGGAATAAATTCCCCAGGGCCAGATGGGTCAGTATATGGTCCGGCGCCAGATACAGCGCCTTCCGGAATGACATGCCCGCCTCGCTGTCCCGTCCCTCTTCAAGAAAAATAGTTCCTAGGAGATAGTGCGCCAGGGGATCGAGCTTGTCGGCTTCTATGGCTTCGGCGCAGAGCTTTCCCGCTTCGGCCAGTCTGCCCAGGTTGGCGCGCACCCTGGCCAGGAGGACGAGCCCGGCGGCGTTCTGCGGTTCCGCGGCAAGCAGGGCCTCCAGTTCCTTCCCGGCCTCCGTATACAGGCCCGCCCGGTACAGGCCCCCGGCTTCCTCCAGCGGGCGCTTTTTCGGCGCGGGCGGCGCCGGCGGGCGGGTTCGCGCGGCGGTCGTCCTTGACGGGGCGGCCGCGGCATACAAGGCTGGAGGCTGCGGCCGGGGTCCCGCCGCTTTCCTGTAAATGGTCAGGCCCGGGAGCCGCGCCGGTTCCAGGCCGGGGATCTTGTCCGAAAAAGTCAGCGGCCCTTCGGCCGGGCCCAATATCAGCCAGCCGCCATCCTTCAGCGCGGCCCGGAATTTACGCAGTACGGCCTCGGCCAGGTCGGCCCGGAAATACATAAGCACGTTCCTGCACAGTATCAGGTCCATGGCGTTGGTAGCGGTCAACAGCGAGGGATAGGAGTCTTCCGCAAGGTTGAGGTAGGAGAAATCCACCATTCCCCTGATGCGGGGGAGCAGATGCAGTTTTTTGTCCCGGGTCTTCGTGAAATAGGTCGCCTTTATTTGTTCGGGAACTTCCCTGAAAGACCAGTCCCCGTATATGCCGCGCCCGGCTTCGCGCAGCGCTTTGGAATTTATATCCGTGGCCAGTATGGATACGGCCCTGCTTCTCAGCGCAGGAGAGCAGCTGTCCAGCAGCATGGCCAGGGAATAGGGCTCTTCGCCGGTGGCGCAGCCGGCGCTCCATATCCGTAAGGTTTGTTCCCGCTTCCCGTCCCCCGTAAGGGCCGGGAGCACAATGTTCCTGATCGCGTCGAAATCGGCCTTATTCCTGAAAAAATATGTTTCCCCTATCGTCAGATAGGCGGCCAGCGTCTCCAGGAGTTCTTTGTCGGGAGGCGAGGTCACCAGGCTGTTAATGCAGGCGGCGGCGTCGGTAAAGCCCAGTTCCGGGGCCGCGCGCGAGACCGCGAGCTCCAGGTCCTGGAACTTTTCCCGCGGGAAATACAACCCGGTGCGCTCGGCTATGAAGGCGGAGAATTCTTCGAGGTCCGCGGCCCGCTTTATCGAGCTCATCGCGTTCCTCCTTGTATCGCGGCGCCGTTCATCTCTTCGCCCGGCGGCAGGCGGCGCGGGTCGAAGATCAAGATGAACCCCTCGCGCGCTTTGATCACGCGGTCCACGTATTTCCCCTGTACCGCCGCGTCCGCCGCTATCAGTTCGTCCGGGCGGCAGCCGGTCAGGTCGGGCACAAGATCGGCCGGTATGGCGCATGGGCCCTGCGGGCCGTCGGCAATAATGAAATAGTCCCGCGGCGCCAGTTCCTTTTCCGGCAGGCCGAAAATCTGGCGGATGTTCAGTAGGGGGATCGCTCTTCCGTGGAGGTTGAGAAGGCCGGAAACGGACGCCGGAGCCTTCGGCAGCGGCGCCGGCGCGAAAGCCCTGACCACCCGCTCCACGCCTTTCATGGCAATGGCGTAGCTCTGGTCGTCAAGTTTAAAGACCAGGAAATAGGCGGTTTCCGGCGCGGGACCCGCGCCGGAAACCGTACGTACGTACGATGACTGCATTCCCCACCCCCAAACCCCTGTACTGCCTAGTTAGGATAGAATTGATGCGCGGCAAAGTCAATCACGCCAGCGTGCGCGAATTTAGGACTTCACGTCGTAAAACAAAATACGGGAATTGTCAGGAGACCGGCTCGGTGCCGGAGCGCGGCTTTTTGTAGGTCCGTCGGTTATCCCCGGGCGGCTGCAGATAGATCCAGCCGAGGGCGTTCTTGTTCTTTATGCGCCTGCCCAGGCGCGGGCCGAGTTTGGCGCGCAGCCTGTTGGCCAGGCCGCGCAGGGCGTCGAATTTGTTCGGGACGATCTTGGTGTCGAAGACGAATTTTAGAATGTCGTTCTCTTCCACGAACAGGGGGCTCCTTTCCATAAGCATGAATAGGAACCGGAACTGCTCCAGCGAAAGCCTGGCCACGGGCTTTGCGTCCTTGAAAACCGTGAGATTTTCCGTCTCAAGACGCAGGTCCCCTTTTTCAAGTATGCCGCGCTCCCACCAGACGCGGCGCAGCATGCTCTCTACCAGCATGCGTATCCTGTTAAGGGGGCCGCCTTTCAGCACAAAACCGTCCGCCTGATGTTTTAAATAGGCACCGTACTCCTGCTCGCCGTCGGCGCTTACTATTATTATTGGGGTCTTCTTCAAATCCTGGTCCGCTCTTATCCGCGCGCAAAGGGGCCCGGCGTCGCCGTCCGGCAGATGGTAGTCCATCAGCACGCAGTCCGGCCGGAGCTTCCTGGCAAGGTTGAACGCGTCCGCGCAGTTCATCGCCGCGCCGACCTCGTAATTGAAAATTTTAAAAAAATTGCTTAAGGAACGCAGCCAGATGGTGTCGTCATCCACGATCAATACTGTGCGCTTGTTCATAGTCACCCACCTCTCCCTTACTTAAAGATAGCAAAAAATACGGGCAAATCAAATCCGCGCCGTGCCCGCGAGCATGTCCTCGTGAGCACGGCCGTTATATAACCCGCTCCGCCTTCGCCTGAGGCGCGGTAAAGCGGGCAGGTCTCTGCTATCTCTTTTTCCCATCCAACCCCGCCGCCACCTGGAATTTGCACGGCTCGGCCGTGAGCAGCCGGCCGTCTTTCGTCCGCGCCCTGGTCTCGGCCTGGTAGCGCCCGTCGGTATAGCCTGCCCAATCATACCACCAGTAGCCAACTGAGTATCGGCAGGGTTGCCAGGCGCCGTGATCGATGGAGATCTCCACCCGCTCAATATCGCCCGTGGCTCCCACGCGGAACGTATATTGCGGCGAAGTTATCTTTTCGCCGCGCTGTGGGTGATCCAGTATCGTGCGGCCCCCGCCGCCCGCTGGCGCGGCGCCGGATTTATTCGGCGCGATCTTCCTTTTGCTTATCGCTTTTATCAGCTTAGTTATTCCCATGTCCTTGCAGTCTCCTTTTGGTTCCCTGTATTACCAGTTGGCTGGTTTTTACGGTCTTTAATAGCCCCCACATCATCCTTTTGCGCCTGGCCGCGATAGCGCGGCAGTTCTTACAATCCTGACTGCCGCTCGCATAATCCGCGCATGTCAGGAGCGAGTCGGCCTCCTGTCCCAGTTTCCGGGCAAGTCTGGTTCTTTCCCCGTCCGTTCTGCCGCGGCCCAGCCTGTCGGTGATATCCTTCATCACGGCCGCCTTATTCAGGTATATTGAACACTTCATAGCGTCAAAAGCCCCCGGACTCCGGCCGCGCGGTGCTTCTGGTAACGCCGATCGTTATCTGCCTGGCGTCCTTCTCGTCGTTCGACATCGCTTTTATCGGCAGGTCCGTTGCGCCGTCCGGCAGGGCGAAACGCATGGAGAAGGTCCCGTCCGGATTCAGCTGGACTTTGCGGCCGGCTACGGTTACGAAGGCGTCCGGCTCCGTGGCGCCGTACAGTATCAGTTCGCAGTCCGCCACCAGCCAGAACTTCTTTTCCTCCGGCCTCCGCTTGGCCTGCAGCGAACTGACGCCCCAGGAGGCCCCCCGCGAGAACACGGCCCGCAGCATCTCCCAGCGCTGGGCCAGCGACTTGGCCACCTCGCCCGAGCCTTTGCCGATATACTCGACCCCGGAAAGCTGCAGCAATCTGTCGAAATCCTCGGAGACGGCCATCCAACCTCCGTCCATAACGTCCGACACCCGTCCCGGCGGCAGAGT
Source organism: Elusimicrobia bacterium GWA2_61_42 (assembly GCA_001799615.1). GTDB lineage: Bacteria > Elusimicrobiota > Elusimicrobia > Elusimicrobiales > UBA9959 > UBA9959. Next base: position 76,501 of record MGTU01000011.1, read on the forward strand.
GACGGGATTCGTCTTTACTATGCCGATAAAACTGCCGTCCGGCTGTAATAGGCCGAGCTCGCAGCAATAAGAGCCGCCGCCGTCCTGGACATGCACGTACCAGTTCTTGGCGTCGAGCATTACAGGGACGTCGAAATACTTCTGGATATGTCCGGCCGTGTGCGCCATGTCGTAGACGCGCAGGAGCTGGCGGCCTTTCTCGAATATATCATGGCCGTGCTTGCGGGCAAGGAGGGCTTTTGAACCGGGCGTTATTTCCCAGTAGATGAACATCCAGTTGGGGTCCCTGGGCATTAAAGCCGCCATTGTTACGCCGTAATCCAGGGGAAGCGCGTCAGCGCCGGCATCCGGCTGAATATTTTTATCGGTAATTACGCCTGAAGTAGGCATATATTCCTCACCTAAGCGGCGTCGCACAAAAGCCGCATCGACGTCTTAAGGTATTGTTCCGCCTTAAGATAATAGAACGCGCTCCGCAAGAACCGCCCCGCCAGGCCCGCGGACTCCGCTTTTTTTCGGGGACTCGGGCGCGGTTTAATGGCTGCTTTCCTCGGTCGATAGTGTCTCATCAGTTCCGCCTCCATCGGCGGTCTTTACGGAGACACCGGCCTGCCGCTTCAGCGTCGCGCTAGGCGGCGGTAGAAGCGGCTAAGGCTGGTCTGCTCCAGTCCGCCGGCTAAATTATTTAGGAAACCAATAAAGGCTTTCCCCCCAGAGCAAATATACATGCTTTTGGGCGGAATTGACTATAGGGTAAAAGTAGGTAGGTAATAGGTATGGGAAATACCTATTGGGGCTTTTCTACGGGTTTAAAGGCCTTGCAGGAAAGAAACAAGGTTGACGCTTTTGTTGGCGAGGCCGAGTTTCTTGCGGATATTGTTGCGGTGTTTATCGACCGTCTGGGAGGAAGCGTTCAAAAGGCCGGCTATTTCCTTGGTCGTCATGCCCGCCTTGACCATATTGGAGACCTCTATCTCTTTAGGTGTAAGCTTGAGGTGCTTCTCCGTCAGCCTGCGGCCGAACGAGGAGATCAATGTTCCCAGGCTTTTCTCCAACAAGTCGAGGTGCTTGCGCGAATCCCCGCCCTTCAGCCTGATCCTCTTTAAGATAGGCAGGATTATCTTATTCACGTTCACGATAATGTCGTCTTTTAACTTGTTCTTTTCTACCTCTACCGCGTTCATGGCTTCCCGAAAAGCGATATTTTTGTCTTCGAGGAGCTTTTTTTCAACTTCCAGGTCCGCGCAAGTCCTTTTCAGCGCCTCTTCCACTTTCAGGCGCCCGGTGATGTCCCGGAATATGCCGATATTGCACTCCCTGCCGTCGATAGGGGCCTTAGCCGTATTGATGTCGACATAGAAGATCTCGCCGTTCTTTCTGAGGCAGGGTACCGACGCGACGGCCACTTCTCCGCGGGCCTGGGCTTCAAACGTGGCTATAACGGAGGGTAAATTTACCGGGGGATGGATATCCCTGACGCCCAGCGTCAGCATTTCTTTTCCGGTATAGCCGAACATGCGGCAGATAGCCGGGTTTGCGTATCTGAACATCCTGGTTTTAAGATCGGCGATCAGGATCCCGTCGGCGCTGGCTTCAAAGAGTGCGTGATACCTGGCCTCGCTTTCGCGCAGCGCCGCCTCCGCCCGCAGGAGCTCGCTGCCCGATTCGCGGAGGGCGGGTTTAACGGCGGGCGGAATTTCCCCGGAGCTTCCACCGGTGCGTCCGGTCTTCGCGGAACGATAGCTTTTCTTGTTGGCTTTCATGACGGAACACGGCCTGCGGCCGTTCTCGGTGATTACGTGTGGTGTTGTTTGGCGCCGCCCTTCGGCGGTAGGCCGATCCCCTATCTTCCTGACGATAACAAAAATATCCGGCCAAGTCAATTTTCTTAGGTTTTCCGAAAGCTCCGGGTGAAGGCGCTCCTCAAACCGCGTTTTTAAGGATCTTCTCTATTTCGGGCTGTTCGTGTTTCATGCCCCACAAGCGGATCAGGCCCATGGCGTTGGCCGCTATGCGCGGGATGTCGGCGGCGGGGATGCCGGCCTCGCCCAGCCGCACCGGGGCGCCGGCCTTTCTGAAGAAAGTCTCGAACGCCTTTATGGTGTCCTCGGCCGTCCGCACGCCGAAAACAGCGCGGCCGAATTTCTCAAGCCGCGCCGGGCCATCCGCGGCGAGGTGATGCTTGAACCAAGCCGGCATCACTATGGCCAGCCCGGCGCCGTGCGCTATGTCGTAGAGCGCGCTGAGGGAATGTTCGATGGCGTGGTTAATGAAGTTCATGCCGCCGTAGCCGCAGGTGGCCAGGCCGTTCAGGGCCAGGGTGGCCGACCACATCATGGAGGCGCGGGCGTTATAGTCGGACGGGTCCTTCAGGATCCTGCCGGTGGACGCTATTACCGTGCGGGCCAGGGCGTGCACCACCTCGTCGGTTATTTCCGCGTCGCGGTCCGTGGTGGTGAAATACCCCTCTATGATGTGGGCCAGCGAATCCACCGCGCCGTTGGCTACCTGCGCCATGGGCAGCGTCAGCGTGGTCTCCGGGTCAAGCACCGAAACCCTGGGGAATAGCGCGGCGCCGTGGGCCGAGTATTTCTGCCGGGTCTCTTCTTTCGTCACCACGCAGCCGGCGTTCATCTCCGAGCCGGTGGCCGGCAGGGTCAGCGCGGTAAAAAGCGGCAGCGCCTCTTTTATCTCCGCCTTGCCGCAGAAGAAATCCCAGACGTCGCCGGGGTACTTCACGCCGGCCGCTATGGCCTTGGCCTCGTCTATCACGGAGCCGCCCCCCGCCGCCACCACCAGGTCGCAGTCGTTCTTCCTGGCTTTCTCTATGCCCTCCCGCACGTGGGAGAGGACGGGGTTGGGTTTTACCCCGGCGTGCTCGATGAAGGCGACGCCGTTATCCTTCAGGGCCGTGATTAGGGCCGCGTAAACCCCGTTCTTCTTTATACTGCCGCCGCCGTAGACCAGCAGCGCCTTTTTGCCGGCTTTGGCCGCTTCGGGGCCCAGTTTGAAAATGGTGTTCTTGCCGAAAATGATCCTGGTGGGGTTAGAGAAAGTAAAGTTCTGCATATCGTTCCTCCTGGTCGCTCGCTGGAAAAAGTTTAGCAAATAAAAAACCGCGGCTCTTCAGCCGCGGTTCTTAAAGCGCGGTCTTCCGCTATTGCGCGTCCACCCAGACGCCGCGCGCCGGGAGCCCCCCGCCGAAAGCCTTGCTCTGGACCACGCCTTCCTCGGCCAGGCAGCCGGTGATGAAAGCGCGGGCCTTGACCAGCTCGTGGACGGGGTTCAGAAGCACGGGCGTGCTTTTGCCTTTCTTGAAATTAACGTGGTCCCGCTTTACGATATACTGGGAGTTAAGCTGGCCGGTAAAGTCGTTGTAGATGATCTCCACGTGGCAGTCCAGGTAGCTGCGCGACAGGGGTTTCAGCCACATCCTGTCCTCGTCGAGGGACACCTTGAAGTCCTTGCTCTCCACGTATTCCAGGCGGTCGCGGAAGTCCTCGCTGAGGTCCAGGTAGACGGCCGGGTCGCAGTAGTTCCTGTCGGGGACGAAGCCCGCGTAGAGATTCTCCCTGACGGTCCTGGCCAGGCGCGCGCCTATCCTGCCGCCCGTGGAGTTGACGAAATCCTCCTGCTGCTCGTTCTGGTCGTTGGCGCCGTTAAGCACGTGGGAGCCGGCGGTCTCGATGCCGCCCACCAGCGCCGCGCGCAGGCCGCCGCGCACGTAGCCGTAGAGCATGATGCCGTGGAAGTGGTACCAGGAGCCGTACTTGTCGCCCTTGCCTTTGTAAAAATTGCTGATGACCGCCAGCTTGCGGGTGACGGCCAGCTTGTCGCGCTCGGGGTGGCGCCAGTTGTCGGAGAGCACGTTCTCTATGGTCAGGATGGTCAGGTAGACGTCGCCGCCGTTGAGGCGGTAGCTGGCCCGGAACACCTGGTCCATCGTGGCGGAGGCGTCCTGGCGGGAAAGGATGTAATTGATAAGTTCCGTTTCGGCGCCGGTCTTGAAATGGCGCGAAGTGACCCCGGAAGCCAGGGCGGTGAACAGCTTGGTAAAGCCCAGGGGGACCAGCTCCCCTTTCTCGCGGCAGTACTGGAGGAATTCCGGGCTCCATTCGTGCGGCAGGCCGTAAGAGGGCTGCAGGCCGTTGGCCATTTCCTCGTTGATGATCTGCTTGAGCATGTTCAGCATTTCAGTCTTGCGGAAGGGGTTGATGCGCCCGTCCAGCTGCAGTTTAGAGTTGCGCAGCTGCACCAGCATGCGCTCTTTTTCGTCCTGCGGCAGGTCCAGGGCCAGGATGTCGGCCTCGGTGGGCAGGGCCACGGGCGGGTCCTGCACTACCGGGTTTATGTCGGTGTAAGTCCCCCCGGCGGGATTGCCGTTGTCCTCTATTACGCCGAACAGCACCTGGAAAAGCATTTTGGGCAGGTTCTTGGTGTAGACCGTCAGGGCGACGTCGCTCTGGAGGTCGTGGCGCAGGTAGGCGGCCTGGCGGTACTGGCGGGCGAACTCCAGCGTGTTCTGGATCCCGGGGATGTCTATGGTCCCGCCGATCAGGTTTATCTTGTCGGCGCCGGCGGGGCGGCGGCGGGGCGCCAGCAGCGGGTCGTAGGAATCGGGGTCCAGGTAATAGTTGCCGGAGGCTTCGGGCAGGGCTTTGACGGCGGGCGCTTCGAAAGTCTTTGAGGCGGCTTTAAGGCCGCTTACGTCGAAATATTCCAGCTGCTGGGCGGCGGCGGGCGTTACGGAGAGAATGGCCGCCATCATTAGTATGTTTTTTTTCATCGGCGTTTTCCTGTTCTGTCTAATTGTCCGGCTTCGCTTCTGCCGCGCGCGGCAGTTCCTATATACTATAATCTAACAGAAATACCGGCCTTTGTAATGCGCGAAAAGGCCCAGAAGGGCGGTGTTATTGGGCCTATACGGCCCTAGGACCTTATGAGCGCTGAAAAACTGATCCTCATTTCTGACGTGCACGCCAACCTGCCGGCGCTGGAAGCCGTCAGGGCCGATATCGCGCGCCGCGGGCTGTGCGCCGCCCCGGTCTGTTTCCTGGGCGACGCCGTCAACATGGGCCCCTTCCCGGCGGAAACGGTGCGGGAGCTGCGGTCCATGAACCTCCTTTGCCGGGTCAGGGGCAACCATGACCGCTACGCGGCCGGCGCCATCGACCGCCCGGCGCTGGAGCGTTATTTCCGCTGCCCCGAAGGCGCCGAGCACACCGCCTGGACCGCCGCCGCGCTGGACGAGGGTTGCAAAGCCTGGTTGGGCGCGGCCCCTGTGGCGGCCTCCTTCACTCTTGGCGGCGCGGAATTCTGCTGTTTCCACGCCTCGAAAGAAAGCGACGAGGCGTCCTTCAAACCTTTGCCCCAGCCGGTCAACATACTTTGCGGCCACATCCACTCCGCCTTCGTCCTGCCGCAGGAGGCGGGCTTCCTGGCCGTCAACCCGGGCAGCGTAGGCAGCCCGCTGGACAAGAACCCCGCGGCCTCCTACGCCCTGCTGTCCGTGAACGGCCGGGTCAGCGCCGAGATAATACGGGTGCCGTACGACATCGCCGCCTTTTCCGCGGCGCTGGAGTCCCGGGCCGTGCCCTGGGGCGGCGTTATCGGCAGGGTAGTGAGGAAAGCCAGCTTGTTCTGACCATGAAAATACTGCACATCACTGAATCTTTCGGCTGGTCGGGCGGCGCCGCGCAGGCGCTTTACCTGGCGCGCGAACTGCGCGCCCTGGGCCAGGAAAACCTCCTCGCCTGCCCTGAAGACGGGGACCTGGGGCAAAAGGCCGCGGCCGACGGCTTCGAGGTAATTCACTTCCGCCCGAAGCGGGATTATGACCTCAGGACCGCCTTCGCCCTGGCCCGGCTGATAGACGAGCGGAAGCCCGACGTGCTGCAGGCCCACCACCCGAAAGCCCACGCCATGGGGCTTATGGCCAAGTTCCTCGCCCGGCACAAACCGGTGTTCGTGGTCACCAGGCGCGTCTCGCACCCCATCATCACCACTTTTTTCGCCAGGCTGAAGTACCAGAGCCGGCTGATAGACGGCTTTATCGCGGTGGCGGATTCCGTGCGCGGCCTGCTTACGGCTTACGGCCTGCCGCCGGAGCGCGTGCGCACCATCTACAGCGGCACCGACCCCGCGCGCTTTTCCCCCCGGCCGCCGGACCCGGCTATTGTAGAGGAGCTGGCGCTGCCGCCCGGCCTGCCGGTCGTCATGCTGGTGGGGAATTTCAGCGAACATAAGGGGCAGCGCGTGCTGCTGGAAGCCGCCGGGCTGCTGCGCGGCCGCGGCCTGGACTTTATCCTGGTTTTTGCCGGCAGGGGCACCGATTCGCCCGAGCTTAAAGCGCTTTATAAAGCCGCGGGCCTGCCGGAAGAAAAAGGGCGTTTTTTGGGTTTGCGAGACGATGTGGAAAAGCTGCTCACCGCGGCCTCGGTCAGCGTTAACGCCGCGGTAAAGGGCGAGGCGCTGAGCGGCAGCATCCGGGAATCTCTCGCCATGGGCGTGCCGGCGGTGGCCAGCGATATTTCCGGCAACGCGGAAATAGTCAAGGACGGGGTGACCGGCCTGCTTTTTCCTCCCGGCGACGCCCCCGCCCTGGCGGACCGCCTGGAAACGATACTGCGAACCCCCGGGCTCCGGGAAAAATTCTCCGGTAATTCCGTCTCCCTGGTGCGCGATGGTTTTACTACGGCCATCATGGGCCGCAGAACTCTTGAATATTATCGGGAATTATTGGGCAAGCGCGGCGGCGCCAGCCGGCCGGTCTAAGGTATTTCTTTAAGTCTTTTCCTGTAGCAGTTCTCGCAGAAGCCGTGGGTGAACAGGGCTTCCGAGTGCTCGCTGATATAGGATTCCAGCTGCATCCAGTCGCCCTTGTCGGTGCGGATCTTTTTGCAGTCCGCGCAGATGGGCAGCAGGCCGGTCAGCTGCTTGACCTGTTTCAAAGCTTCCCGCAGCTGCGCGATCAGCGCTTCCTTTTCGTTGACCAGCTGCTTGCGCTCTATCGCGTACCTGACGGTGCGTTTAAGCTCCCGGTGGCCGAATTGGCCTTTTACAAGGTAATCCTGCGCCCCGTCCTTCAGCGCGTCGATGCCCGCTGCTTCGTCCTCCGTGCCGGTCATCACTACTACGGGCAGGCTGGGGAATTTTCCGCAGACCGCCTTTATGGTGGCCGCGCCGCCGCTGTCCGGCAGGCCCATGTCCAGCAGCGTCACGTCGGCGCCGTCGGCGGCTATGCTTTTAAGGCCCTCTTTCAGGGTTTCTTTCACGCTTACGTCGGAGCCCAGGCCGGCCTCTTTCAGCATCCTGAGCGTGATGCCGGCGGAGACAGGTTCGTCTTCTATTATTAAAATACGGATCTGGCCGTTCATTTCTCTACCCCCACGGCTATTATAACTCAAAAAAAACGCGAAGAAAACTACAGGAGTTTCCCCTGCAGCAGCCAGGCGGTGCTGAGGAAGGCGAAGAAGCCCACCACGTCGGTGACGGTGGTAAGGAAGATGCCGGAGGAATGCGCCGGGTCGTAGCCCATGCGCTTCATAAGCACCGGGATAAGCGCGCCGGACAGGCCGGCCGCCACCATATTGACCACCATGGCCAGGCCCACTACCAGGCCCAGCCAGCCGTTGCCTTTCCAGAGCCAGGCGGCCGCCGCCGTGATCATGCCGGTGGCCATGCCGTTCACAAAACCTACGAAGACCTCCGTGCGTACCAGCTGCCAGGCGTTATGCGGCGCTATCTCGCGCATAAGCATGCCGCGTATCACCACGGCCAGGGTCTGCGTGCCGGCGTTGCCGCCCTGCCCGGCTATGATGGGCAGAAACACGGCCAGCACCGCTATCCGCGCTATAAAGTCCTCGAACAGGGCCACCACCGAACCGGCGAGGAAAGCCGTGGCCAGGTTTACCGTAAGCCAGGGCAGGCGCCGGGTGATCTTGAACCAGGCCGAAGAGAAGGCCCGTTCCTCGGCGCTGGCGCCGAACAGTATCTGCAGGTCCTCGGTGGCCTCTTCCTCGGTGGAGGCGATGATGTTCTTGGTGTTGACTATTCCTATCAGGTGCCCGTTCTCTTCGGTTACCGGCACGGCCAGGTAATGCTTGCGGGCCGCCATGGCCACCAGCTCCTCCCGGTCCGTGAACGGCGAGACTTTAAAAACGTCCTTGATCATTATCTCGGCTACGGGGGCTTCCGGGGAGGCCAGCAGCAGGTCCCGCATGTTCAGCACGCCCAGCAAAGCGCCGGTATTGTCCACCACGTAGCAGTAGGAAGCGGCCGGCAGCTGTTTCCTGGCCATCTGGCGCAGTTTCAGGATCACGTCCCGCACTTTCGCGTCGCCGCGGAAAGCCAGGAAGTCCGTGTGCATCATGCGGCCGGCGCTGCCACGGGGGTAGGCCAGTATCTCGGCCATGTCCTTGGAAAATTCGGCGTCCAGCAGCGCGATCGCGGCTTTGGAAAAATCCGGGTTGAGGCGCCGGAAAATATCCGCGGCGTGGAATTTGCCGGCGCGGTGCAGTATTTCCGCCGCTTCCTGCGGTGTAAAGCTTTCAAGTATGCCGGCGGCTTCCTGGGGCGCCAGGTTTTCGAGGACCTGCGCCGCTACCGACGGGGGCAGGTCTTTAAGCAGCTGCGCCGCGTCGCGGGCCGGCAGGGCTTCCAGCGCCTGGGCCGCTTTGACCGGGTCGGTCTGGATGAACTTCTTCACTATTTCTATGGCCGCTTCTTTCTTTTTCATAAATTTAAGCCGAAGCCCGGCGGAGCCGGTCCATTATGGCCCGCCCCAGGCCGTGCCGGGGCACTTTTTCCGCGTAGATGGTCCTGGCGCCGGAGCCCTCGAGGGCATGCAGCGCCCCGAACAGGTTCGCCGCCGCCTCGCGCAGGTCGCCGCGGGGAGAAAGGATCTTAACAGCGGCCCACTTGCCGGCGGGGCGCGTGCTGAAAGCCAGGTAGGCCGCGCTTGGGGCAGGTTTTACCGCCTTTCCCGGCGCTATCAGCTTAAGCCTGGCCGCCGGGGCGTAATGTTTTTTAAGGCAGCCCGGCGCCAGGGGCGCCTTGCCCGCCGCGGGCCTCAGTAATACTGCGCCGGCCGCCTTTTCAATTTCCTCCAGCGGCAGGCCGCCCGGGCGCAGCAGCACGGGCTTGTCTCCCTGGAAAGAGATTATAGTGGACTCCACTCCGATGGCGGTTCTCCCCCCGTCCAGGATCATGTCCGGCCTGTTCCCCAGCTGTTTTTTTACGTGGGCGGCGGTGGTGGGGCTCAGCGCCCCGAAGCGGTTGGCGCTGGGGGCGGCCACCGGCCGGCCGGCGGCTTTTATCAGCGCCAGCGCGGTGCGGTCCGCCGGAACGCGTACGGCGACGGTTTCCAGGCCGGCAGTGACTATGCCCGGCACGGCCGCGGCTTTGGGCAGCACCAGCGTCAGCGGGCCTGGCCAGAATTTCTCCATCAGGCGCAGGGCGGGTTTCGGGATCTTAGAAAAAAGCTTTTTCGCCCTGGCGGCCGAGCATTCATGCAGTATGAGCGGGTCGAACCGGGGCCGGTCTTTTATCTCGAAGATGCGCGCGCAGGCTTTAGGGTTCAGGCCGTCCGCGCCCAGGCCGTATACGGTTTCGGTCGGAAAAGCCACGACGCCGCCCGCCCTTATCAGGGCCGCGGCTTTTCTGATGCTGGCTTGCGTGGCTTTGTGTCTGTTCATAAGCAGGCTGCCCGCCTTTCAACGGCGGGCAGTCTAATTCTAGCAATTTCCGGCGGCGGGCCGGAAAAGCGGCTTATTCTTTCAGCAGGCGCGCCAGGGTCTCCGCCAGGTCCTCGTATTTGTAAGGTTTGGGCAGTACGGCGTCGAAACCGTTAGCTTTGTAGTCGGCCATCACCGCCTCGTCCGAGTACCCGCTGGAAACTATCACCCGGGCGCGCGGGGCCGTCTTGCGCAGTTCCGCCACCGCCTGCTTTCCGCCCATGCCGCCGGGGATGGTCAGGTCCATTATTACCGCGGCGAACGGTTTATTATTTTTCGCTTCCTCGTCGTAGCGCCGCACGGCGTCCCTGCCGTCGGTCACTACCTCGCATTCATAGCCCAGCGCGCCGAGCATGCGGCGCACCGCGTTCGCTACGACTTCTTCGTCCTCGAGGACCAGGATGCGCCCGGTGCCTTTGACGATATCTTTCTTGACCGCGACCTCTTCGCTCATGCTGCGCCCGGTAGCGGGCAGGTAAATGTCGAAGCTGGAGCCCTTGCCTGGCGTGGAGGAGGCCGTGATGTCGCCGCCGTGGTTCTTAACCACGGACCAGGCCATCGAGAGGCCGAGGCCGTGGCCGCGTTTTTTCGTGGTAAAGTACGGGTCGAAGATCTTTGTCAGGAGTTCCGCGGGAATTCCCATCCCTGTGTCGGAGACGGTTATCTTTACGTACTCGCCGGGTTCCAGCGGGGCCGGCGGCCGGACTTCTTTGCCTATATTGCACGCCTCCAGCTTCAGCACACCTCCGCCGGGCATGGCCTGCAGCCCGTTCATAAGCAGGTTGTTTATGGCTTGTTTCAGCTGGTTTTCGTCGCCGTTCACGCTCCACAGCTGCTCCGGGACCGCTATCCGGCACGCTGCGGTAGTGCCCGAAGTGGCGAGGCTGAAGATATCCTGCAGAGCGCGCCGCAGGCAGAATTCCTGCTTGACCGGTTTGCCTCCCTTTGAGAAAGCCAGCAGGCTGGCGGTGAGGCTTTGCGCGTTATGCGCGGCCTCGATCGTTTCGCGCAGGATCTCGGCGTTCTCCTTGTCGCCGCCGCAGCGGGCTTCCAACAGTGAGATGTTGGCCATGATCCCCGTCAGCATATTGTTGAAGTCGTGCGCTATGCCGCCGGCCAATTGCCCCAGCGATTCTACGCGCTGCATGGTGACCATTTCCATCATTATCTTATCGCTCTTTTTTCTTTCGGTGATATCGTTTATAACCGCCAGGAAAACCCGCTTTCTGCCGGTTTCCACCAGCTGCAGGCGGATCTCCACGGCGTAAACAGTGCCGTTCTTGCGCGTATGCTCGCTTTCAAAGATCAGGCTGTGGTGCTTGCCTTCCAGCAGCGGGGCCACGGCGGCGCGGAAGGAGTCCGGGGTATATGCGCGTTTCAGGTCCCAGGGGGTCATTTTCTCCAGTTCTTCCGGAGTGTAGCCCAGGTTCTTTACGGCGCCCAGGTTTACAAAAATGAAATGGAAGTCCTCCGGGTCGAAAATGTAAACCTCGTTGAAGCTGGCGCGCACGGCCTGGCTGAGCAGGTCCGTCTGCTCCCTGGCTTTCCAGGTGTCGGTGATATCGGTGAACACGCAGTGGCTCTGCTTTATGGTCCCGTCGGGGGCCTGGGCCACCCTGCCGCTGAGCGAGATCCTGCGCGCGGAGCCGTCGGCCCGTAATACCTCGAACTCCAGGCCCTCGAAGGCGCCGGACTTGGCGCATTCGGGGAATTTCTCTTTGAAAATATCTCGTGAATGCGGTTCCAGGAACTCGGCGAAATTGCGGTTCAGGACCTCTTTCTCCTCGCGGCCGAAAGTCTGTTTCCAGGTATTATTGACGGCCAGGATATTCCCGTCCCCGTCCAGCGCCTGGTATCCCACGGGCGCCTCCCTGAACAGCTCCTGGAAGCGCTCTTCCGATTCCTTCAATTTCGTGATGTCGGTCCAGGAGCCGGTAATTTCCCCGTTGCCCGGCACCGGGACTTTCAGCTGGGAATGCACCCAGAAATAAGTTCCGTTCTTTTTCCTGAACCTGAAATCCTGTACCAGCGACGCTTTTTTGAACAGTTCTTTCTGCTCTTCCAGTACGCCGGTTTTGTCGTCGGGGTGAAGGTTGTCCGGCCACCAGTCCGGATTTAGTATCTCCTCGGGGGTGTAGCCGGTCATCTCGAAGGCATTGCCGCTGACCCAGTCGGTGATCGTCCTGTCGCCTTTACGTTTGAGCGTAAAAAGTATTACCGGGGTGGCGTCCATTACGTGCGCCAGCTGGCGGGCCGTGCGCTCCAGGGCCGTCTGCGCCTTGCCGCGCTTTTCCTCAGCCGAGATCGCGTCGAGGGCCAGGGAAATATCGGCCTTGATCTCGCCCAGGAGCTTAAGCTCGTCGTCGGTAAAGAACCCTGGGCTTTCGGAATATATCGTCAGCACGGCGGCGAGTTTTCCGTCTTCTTCCAGCGGGATGGCGGCCGAGGAACGGTAGCCCTGCTCCAGCGCCTTGTCCCTCCAGGGCGCCATGCCGGGGTCCGTCGCTATGTCGGAACAGCGCCAGATCTTGCCGCTGGAAGCCGCGATGCCCGTCGGGCCTTTTGAGAAAGGGGAGTCCTGCCCCAGGTCTATCTTTATCGAGCTCAAGTAACCCTCGTTAAACCCCGCCCAGCAGAAAGGCAGTATTCTGCCCAGGTCCGTGTCGGGCAGGGCTATCCAGGCCATCCGCAGGCGGCCCGTGTTTACCGCGATATCGCAGATGCTGCGGAAAAGGGTGTCCCGGTCCTTCGCCTGCGCGGCGGCCAGGTTGACCTGCGCCAGGAAATTGTAAAGGCGCATGCTCTTGGCCGTCGTGCTTTGGGCGGCTTCCAGGTCTTTTATCAGCGACACTTTTTCCAGCACTTTCCTGGCCGCCGGCAGCAGGTTTTCCAGGAAGTCGGAGTTCTTTACGATGTAATCGAGGGCCCCCGCTTTCATGGCCTCTACCGCCACCGCTTCGTCGCCGCGGCCCGTCACCACTATGAAAGGCGGCACGTTTATAGATAGCCCGCGCAGGGTCTTTATCAGCTGTATCGCGTTGGCACCCGGCAGGGAGTAATCCAGCAGCATAAGCTCCGGGGTGCCTTTCCTGAGCGCGGCCACTGTTTCCTCGGAGCTGGCCGCCCGCAGGATCTTGAGGCCCAGTGGCTCCAGGCGCTGCGCTTCCAGTTCGCTGGTCCCGGGGTCGTCCTCAACTATCAATATCGCTTTGTCGTTCATATACGTTCCGTGGGCCGCCATCCCTGTTCTTTAGCCGTCCTTGTGTCTGCCGCCAGAGCGCAGCCTTTAGCCCGCCTTGAGCTTTGAGACCTTAACTATCATCAGGAACAGGCCGAGCCGCTTTATAACTTCGGCGAATTTCTCGAACTCCACCGGCTTTACCAGGTAATTATTGCAGCCCAGCTCGTAGCAGACGCCTATTTCCTTGGGGTCGTCCGTGGTCGTAAGCATGATAACGGGAATGTTCTTAAGGCGCGGGTCTTGTTTAACGCGCCGCAGGATCTCTATGCCGTCCAGGCCGGGCATGCGGATGTCCAGCAGCAGCAGGTACCTCTTGTCGGGCTCCGCCCCCGGCTTCTCCGTCCCGGTCAGGAAGTCCCAGACCTTCTGTCCGTCTTTGAACCTGATCAGCGCGTTCCGGACCCCGACGCTCTCGAAGCGCTCCTGGACCAGCAGGGCGTGCCCGTCGTCGTCTTCCGCCATAAGAATGGTTATGTCGTTGTCGTTGCCTTTCATTCAAGCCTCCCCCGGCCCCGGCAGCTCTACGTAGAACACGGAGCCTTCCCCTTCTTCGGACTCGGCTTTTATGCCGCCGCCGTTCCTTTCGGCTATGCGGCGCACCATGGGCAGGCCTATGCCTTCACCCCTGTTGTCGCCGGCACCGCGCGGCCTGAAGAAAATATCCCAGATCTTGGACAGGTCTCCCTGCGGTATGCCCGCCCCGTTGTCCGCCACCGTGTAAAGCACCGAAGTTCCTTTAACTTCCCCCGTAACGCGTACCACGAGCGGCCGCGCCTTGTGCCGGTACTTTATGGCGTTGTCCAGCAGGTTGGTGAACAGCTGGTTCACCGCGCCCCGGTCCGCCCTGCACCGCGGCAGCGTCCCTACTTCTATTTTCCCGCCAGCCTCTTCCAGCTGGTAGCGCAGGGAATCCAGTATCGTTTGCAAGAGGCCGTTCACTTCCAGTATCTCCGGCTTCATTTCCACCCGTCCCATCCGGGAAACTTTAAGCAGCGCGGAAATGAGCGCGTCCATCTTGCGCGAGCTTTCCTGCACGTAAGTCAGCGCTTCCGGGATGCGCTTGCCGGCCAGTTTGTCCAGGGTTTGCCGGGTTTCCGCGGACAGCGGGGCCTGGCCTACGCTCGCCAGCAGCTCTTTTATATAGCGCTCCAGGTTCTGGCTGAACCCCTGGATGTTTACCAGGGGGCTGCGCAGGTCGTGTGTGGTGATGTACAGGAAGTTCTCCATCTCCTGTTTTTTCGAGAAAAGGTCCTGGTTGATCCTCTTAAGCTCAAGCTCCGCCTGCTTCTTCTCCGTGATGTCGCTTAGCGTTCCCGTCAGTTTGGTTATCTTGCCATCCTTATTTTCGGCCCTGGCCGTGGTGCGTATCCAGATACTCCTGCCCTTTGCAGTGGTAAACGGGAACTCCAGGTCGTACGGCTCGCCGGTCTCCGCGCAGCGGTTGAAGGCGGCCATTACCACCGGGCGGTCCTCGGGGCGGTAGCATTCCTCGCTTCTGGCTATGAGCTTCTCCGGGGGCGGTCCGCCGTTCTCGGGGACGAAGTCGTGGATACGATAGGTCTCCTCGGTCCAATGCATAGTCTTCGCGGCCAGGTCCCATTCCCAGCCGCCTATCCTGGCCAGTTCCTGGGTGCTTTTCATCAGCGCGCCGCTCTGCCGCAGCGCCTCCACCGCGCGCCTGCGCTCCAACAGGCGCCACATGGCACCCATCACCAGGATCAGCTGCTCTACGTCGGAATTGTCGTACTCGGCCGTCTTGTTGCCGACGCCGGCCACTATTACTATCCTGCCGCCGGAGAATACCGGCGCGTTCATATGGCGGGTCAGGGCGACGTGCCCGCGCGGGCAGCCTTTTTTTGCCGGGTCGGGAGCCGCGTAATCGTTGGTGATGACGGCGCGGCGCTGCCTTACGGCCTCACCCCACAGCCCCGTGCCTTTGACGGGGTAAATTATGGGCTTATCTGAAATGGCGCACTCGGCCATGGCGGATCTCGACCACGAATGCATGGTCAACACGCTTTCGTCGGCGTTCAGGAAGGCCAGGTAGCCTATTTTGCTTTGCGTCAGCCGCACGATCTCCTCCAGCGCGAAATCCGTTATCTCCTTCTCCGTCGCCTCCGTCATCTGGTTCAGCTGCAGCATCGTCTGAATGTGCCTGACGTTCAGCGTCAGGGACTCCTCCGCGCGCTTGCGCCCGGTGATGTCCGTGATGATGCCGTACCAGAGCGTGCTGCCGTCGGGCAGGCGTTCGGGCCTGGCGTCGCAAAGGCGCCAGCGCAGGCCCTGCCTGGGCAGCACTACGCGGAATTCCCAGTGGAAAATGGAGTTATCGCGGGCGGATTCCAAGATGGCCGCGGAGGTGGCCTTCAGGTCTTCCGGGTGGATGCGGCCGAAGACGGGGGTGGCGTCCTCGCGCACTTCTTCGGGGGTGACCTCGTAGATCTCGGAAATGCCGGAACTTGCGTACGGGAAGCTGGACCGCCCGTCCGGGTAAAGCCGGTATTGGTAGACCACCCCGGGCACCTGCTCCGTAAGCCTGGCCAGGCTCTCGTTCATGCGGTCTATTTTTTCCAGCGCCTGCTTCTGCTCGGTGATGTCGATGGTATAGCCGGCGAGGTACGGCGGCCGGCCTTCTATCATGATGGGGAACTTGATGGTCCTGTAGGTGCGCCCGTTAAACTGCTCCTCCACGCTTACTTCTTTTCCTTCTTTGAGGATGCGCATGTCGTCGGCTACCATGTTTTTGGCCAGCTCGGACGGAAAAAGTTCGTCCATGCTCTTGCCCAGCAGCTGGTCCAGCGGCCTGCCGAGCATGCTCTCGTAATTGCGGCTCAGGTGCATGGGCCGGATGTTCTCGTCTTTGAAAAAAACATAGATAGGGCTGTGCTCCATGAATTCCCGGAAGATCTGCTCGCTTATCTGCAGCGCCTGCTGCGCCCGCTTCAGGGGGGTTATGTCGCTGATGAAGCCTTCCAGCTTTTCAAAGGCGCCGCCCGGGCCTTTAACGCCGACCCCCTGTTCCCAGACCGATTTGAACGAGCCGTCTTTGCATTTCAGGGAGTAGGCGACTTTGTATTTCCCGGATTCCGCAAGCGAACCCTGTATGGTGCTCCACACCCGTTCCCTGTCCTGCGGGGCTATCAGTTCATTGAAATTCAGGACGGGATTGCCGATAAGTTCTTCAGGCGGGTAGCCTGTAAGCCCCAGGCAGCCTTCGCTGAGGAATTCCATGCTCCAGTCCCGGGTATTCGCGCAGCGGAAGGCGACGCCCGGCAGGTTGGAGAAAAGGGCCGCCAGGCGGCGTTCTCCTTCCCTCAGTTTTTCACGCCCCGTCCATTCCCTGCCCAGGATCACGGCGTAGACAAAACCGTAGATCAGCGCGGCCGCCAGCAGTATCAGCACCAGCGTCAGGTATTCCCGGAGTTTAACGGGGCCGAGTACGGTGCTCCGGTCTATCTTTGTTATAACCGCCCAATGGGAAGCTTCGATCCTGTCCAGGGCGCTGAAAACTTTTTCTCCCCTGTAATCCTTGCCCGCGAAAAACCCCGTTCTGCCCGTGAGGACGGCGGCGGCCGGCAGGCCGGTTTCCGAAAGCGGGCGCCGTAATTTCAGGGCCGAGTCCTTGGCCTGCTCGAGTTCGTTGAGGAAAAGGACAAACTCTCCTTCTTTGCGTACGAGCAGCGTTTCGGCCCTGGTGAAAAGCAGCGGCGTCGCGGTCAGCAGAGGATAGAACTCCGTAGCCGGGTCTATTTGTATGGCCAGCACGCACAGCGGTTTCCCGCCGCGCCCGCCGGCGGTTATGGGGCTGAACATTGTCAGGCGCGGCAGCCCGTCCGCGCCCAGGTACAGGTCTGTAAGCCGCGCCGCGCCGGTTCGGGCGGTTTGGGTTAATTCCTTTTTGAAATACGGCTCCGTCCCCGGCTTATAGCCGGGAGTTCCCGCTATGACGGCGCCTTCAGCCGACACGAAGGCCATGGCGGAATAGCGCTTTTGCGCCGTATGGTCCGAAAGCCAGGTGATCAGACTGGCCCGCTTTGAGCCGGGGTTGGAGAGCTCCCGGGAAAGTATCTCGCCCAGGAAGGGATGACGGCCGAGGCGCAGGGCCTCGCGTCTATGGTTCCCCAGCCATTCGGAGATCTGCGCTCTCTTATAGGAGTTTATCGTTATGAGGCTTTTGCTGATGTCGTCGATGGCTTCTTTGTGGTAAATAGCGGCCAGGAAAAGCCAAAACGCCAGCGCCGCCGCCAGCGTCAGCAGCAAAGCGCCGGCTGGCCGCATCATCGTTATGGTGTGGCCTGCTTTTTCTTCTATGAATTTGCGGATCTGCATACTGTCCGCCCCCAGTTTCTGCGCCGCAGCCAACCCATGCCGCGGCCCTGCCCTGACTCTGCAAAAAATTGTTTAGATCCCAAACCCTGCGTTGCTACGGAGACCGCGCCATTTTTACTAAGTAAAAATGGCGGAGTCTCAGCTGCAAAGTTCGACACTACTTTGCTTCACATCCTGCGGATTCTTTATAAGTACCGCTCCCCTGTCGTCTTTTGGAAGCGGTAGGCCGATCTTATCCGCGAGATGCCGCACGGTCGGCCACTTCGCGGCCGCCCATGCTTGCCGCTAAGTAGCGGGTTCGCAGGGCGGCGGCACTTACGCGCCTTGCACCTGCTCCCAAGGAGGTCTGCATCTTACAATTACCTCCTTTTGCGCGGCCGGCCGGCCCAATAAACGTGGGCCTTGGCCCGGCCGCTCCCGTCCGCCTTCGGCGTCCGTACAACAAAGAAAATTATTCCCCGCGCGCACTGCAAAGAACTGAGTTTATTATATACAGATTTTGCCCGCGCTCGCCAGTGGCTTCTGCTAAAGCCACTCGCGGCGCGGGCCTGTTCCTGTTAATGTTGAACAACATTTATGCCGGTGGCCCCGTATTTATAAAAAACCACCCCGGCGTCCGCTGCTGCGGCCGCCGCGGTGGTCTTTTCTGTGACTAATTCGTAGCCACCGGCGGGGAGCAGAAACTGCAAAGACCGTAAGGAAAGACCAGGCCGGTCGCGGCTTGCCGCGAGATGGCCGCCGCACCCGGCCTGGCCTGCCTAAATTGTCCCCGCCCAATTATGATACGGCGTATTTACCCACCCATAAGTTAATAGGCGCTAGAGTAGCTGCCCATTTGATAGAATATTTTTAAGGTTCTGGGGAAATACTTCCAAATACTCGGCATTGGCGTAAGGGAGAAATATGTTCGGATTCGGAAAACAGAAAATTGGGTGTCAGGACTTTATTGAGTTGTTTTATGATTTTGCACATCAGGTGGGATTTGAAGCGGTAGAACATAGTCCGCAAGTCTATGAACATTATTTTCCCGGCATAGATAGAAATATTATTGAGACGGAGAGATTCCTCTTTATTATTTGGGCGCTGGATCTTAAACTCTCACAGCTTAATTGGGACAAAAGGCAAGAAATAATTGTCGGGCTTCTCATGAAGTATTTGAAAAAGATTGGTAAATTAGATGGCCCGTGGCAGCCTGAATCGGTTACTCCGCTGCGGAATAAGCACAAGGAATACTACGAAGCCTTGGGCACTGGCAAAAAATTTTCTCTTGAAAACAAGTTTATACGGAATATCTTTGGCACCGAAACGGTTCCTGAAAACGAGCGCCGTGTGCCTGCCATGTCGGAGAACATGCAGGAAATTATGGCGGTCATGGATAGAGACTTTACTGGCAAATACAAGGTCGTGTAGAGAAATGTATGCAGTAAAGTCTTGTAATAACACTCACCCAAAACGAAACCGCCAGACTTTCCCGGCGGTTTAAACGACCTTCTTTTAAATCAATTTACGTGGACATCACATCCTGCCACCTTATTCTTAAAGACCGGTTGCGGATTTCCGGATATTCTCAACATTTGCTGTATACCAGCTATGCCAAGTATCCAACAAGTTTTGTCCTCTCGTCATTTGCCCATTGTCGCTATTTCTAAAGCCGCCATTTAGTAACTCAAGGCCATTTAAATAATTGGCTTTGAAATTATTACCAAGCTGCGGATAAATTTCATTTAAAGCATTTAAGTCTACCTGCCGCCCCTCGCTGAGCGCACTTTCAAACAAACCAAACATTTTTATGAGAGTTTCTTTACCTAAGTCCTTCTCATAGGTCAACATAGCGGCCTGGTTGGAATAATTAAGCGAATTTACAAAGTGGACACTTATTAATTTGCTTTTTGGAGCAGGAGAAAGCACGTAATAAGGCCATATTGCAGCTTTCATTGTCGGCACAATTTGCCCAAGGGTAATCCAGCGCAAGAACCCATTTGTTTTTGCGTACTGCCAGTTATAATATGGCGTGAACACCAATATAGCCAGCGCCACATACACAAGGAATGCTAATTCAAGAATTCTTTTCATACCGCCCCCAATTTGAATCGCTTTTTATAGCACGGTTTTTAAACCGGCATTTCTCTCACCGAATTTCCAGCCTTATAAAACAAAGTTCCCTGTATTGCACTTGCTGAATATATAACTTGTAATCCAAAATCGTATTGATAAGCCGCGTCTGTAAGAAATGCCAGTATTTTCTCCCGATCATCAGCGAGCTCTGATGGCCCTGCCCCAACTTTTTTGCATTCAACAATCAACACATTTCGCTTTTCTGATCCGGATTTGCGGTTATGGATTATTATGTCGGGTCTTACTGTTTTAGTTTCTCCGTCAATCTCCAACGTCTTTGGATTAATCCCTTGTCTGTTGAACTCGATATCAACGTAGTATTCTTCTTCGATATCGGGAAACATCCTGGGGAGTCGTTTTTCCAAGTGAGTGGCCAATTTATGATTTATGCATACCTCATGCAATTTGCGCCCATTTTCGGAATTGCCACCTGGGCAGCCAAATAAAAGACCATCCTGCCTTCTCAAATCAATAAAGGACTCTCGCAGTAAGCTTAAAAGCCGTTCTCTCATCTAGTAATTCCGCTTTACTCCGACAGAAAGAGCGATTAGCGCAAGAACCTCAAACGGGACAATGCCAACAACCAGCACTCTGGTTACAACCAAAACAGCGAACAATCCAAACACCCAAAGGCAGACTTTGCCTAAAGCGTTTTGTCTAAGGCGCAGTCCCTTGGGTCTGTACTTTCGCTCAAATACAGAAAATCCAATTAGCGCACCCAATCCCAATATATATACAGCCATAACCCTCCAAACAGTATGTAGAGAATCTATCCCCAAATCAAAATGGTATTAGTTATAAACCCTTGAGTAAAGCGGAAATTGATGTTCGCAATGCCTTCGCAAGTTTTTCAATATTGGCTAGTGTGATATTCTTTTCCGCGCGCTCTATCATGCCGATGTATGTCCTATGGAATCCTGATCTTTCCGCAAAGCCTTCCTGGGAAAGCCCCAGCTTTTTTCTCTCGGCCCTGACCCGTTTAGCGAATTTAAGAAGAATCGGCTTTTTCATACTTAAAGGATATTAATTCGCTAACTATAACTCTACACACGATAGTTAGCAGATATTGTATAATAACTGCGGGATGGTAGGGGAAGCCTTATAACAGCGAAGATTTATGCGCGCGGGGAATAATTTTCTTTGTTGTACGGACGCCGAAGGCGGACGGGAGCGGCCGGGCCAAGGCCCACGTTTATTGGGCCGGCC
>MGTU01000012.1 GCA_001799615.1 Elusimicrobia bacterium GWA2_61_42
AAAGCTTTCCCACGCGCCACCGGCGGCGCGCAGCAGGTTGCCGTCCGCGCCAGTAGCGGTCAGGCCCGTGCCGCCGTTGCCCACTGCCACCGTGTTAGTCACGTTAGCCGCGTTCCCGGATATGTTGCCGCTCACCTTAGTGGCGTCCACCAGGCCCGCAGCCGTAGTTATAATGTTGCTCCCGGAACCCGCTATGATCACGCCGCGCACTTCCGCGTTGCCCGTAAGCGTGGCGCTCGAAGCGTGGATGCCGCCGGTTAAAGTAATGGTAGCGGCTATTAAGGCGTAATCGGATTTAATATTCCCGTCCACATGCAGTTTTTCGGTCGGCACCCTACCCACACCGACCATGTCGCTGGGCGTTACCAGCGCAGTTATCCCGCCACCCGAAGACCAGGGGCTGGCGCCGCCGGAAGCCAGCGGGCTCCAGGAAAGGCCGTTGGAGACGTAAATGGTGTTGTCGTCCGTATCGAAATAAACCGCGCCCTTTCCCGCCAGGTAAGCTTCGGGCGTGGCTGAGAAATTACCCAGGCGCAGCTGGGCATTCTCCACATAGACATTGGTGGAGAAAACTATGGCCTGCTGGTCGGTGGTATTGAAAGCGGAAGCCGCGTTCATGACCAGGGTGCCGGTCATAACATCGCCGGCTTTCGCTACCTTGTTGACGTCGGCGATATTCGTAAGCGTCGAGCCGTCGCCGTAATAACGGTTGGCGTAAACCGAGCCGGAACCGTTGATCCTGACGAGGTCAGCGGTGCCCGTTGAAACGGCGAAGAGAAAACCGGTTTCCCCCGCGCCGCTGGAAACGTGCAGCTTGTAGGCGGGAACGCCGGTGCCCACGCCCACGTTCTTTTCACCGTCCACAAGGATGACCTTGCCGGACGAGGTCGACCACGGAGAAACGCCGCCGGCCGCCAGCGCGGTCCAGTCGGTGCCGTTCCAGAAATTCACCTGCTTGCCCACGGCGTCATAAACTACCGAACCCTCGCCTATGCTGCCGGGCAGGGCCGCGAAATTACCCAGCCGGAACTGAGAAGAAGTCATGATCGTGTCGGTAGAGATAAGGGCCTGGGTGAGAGAAGAACCGAGGTTGGCGGTGTAAAGCGCGTAAGGCGTGGAAAGCAGCCGGGTGCGGGGCGTCAGAGCGGGGTCCGCCCCTATCTTGATCTCCAGGTAGCGCGCGTCCGCGCCGAAAACCGAAGCGGGCAGCGGTGTCACGCTGCCCAGGCCCACGCTGAAGATGCCGTTGTCGGGATTTATGGCGGGCTGGGTCTCGAACCAGAGTTCGCTGCCGGCCGTTGCGGCGTCGTGCACGCTGAAGCGGATGCTCAGGGGCCCGGCAAGCGGGTTGCCGGCCGTGTCCACCAGGCGGCCCTGGTAATTTACCAGCAGCGGCGCCGCGCCGGCCAGGGCCGGCAACAGCAGCAGCAGGGCGGAAAAGATTTCAATGAACCTGGCTTTGAGCGTTTTCATCATGCCTCCAGCAACCCCGGAAATAAGGAATAAAATTTTCATGTATAAATTCTCCCAAGAAGATATATAGCAACAACTTTGCCAAGTTGCTATTTTCAGGTCTTGATTAATTATAGATTATGCGCTGATAAGGAAATAATGCGGAATAATTAAATTCTTGTTGCCAGAATCTGTAGATATTAATCCACAATGTAGACAATATTCTACACTTATATGTAGATATATATCTACATTTATTCTATAGAGTAAGCTTTGATCTTATCGTAAAGGGCTTTACGATCTATGGACAGCAGCTTGGCGGCTTTAACCTTATTCCCCTTGGTTTCAGCCAAGGCGGCCCGTATCAGCCGGCTTTCGGTTTCAGCGCGGGCCTGACGCAGGCTCGCTTTCATATCGAAATTCTCAATAGCGCGGACGGCAGGCTCCCCGCAGGCGCCGACGCCCCCGTCGGCCAGGCCCAGATGCGCCGGCAGGATCTCGCCGCCGCATAAAAGCGCCGCGCGGGTTATGACGTTCTTCAATTCGCGCACGTTGCCGGGCCAGGCATAGGCCACCAGGGCGGCCAGCGCCGGGTCGGAAATGGATTCCACTTTTTTATTCACCAGCTTCTCGGCCTCTTTCAGGAAGAAAGCCGCCAGCGCCGGGATGTCCTCTTTGCGCTCCGCCAGGGACGGCACGCGCAGCGTGAACTGGTTAAGGCGGTGAAAAAGGTCTTCCCGGAAAGTGCCCTCTTTGATGCGGGCGGCCAGGTCGCTGTTGGACGCGACGATCACCCGCGTGTCGATTGGGATGTCTTTTTTCCCGCCGAGATGGCGGATCTTGCGCTCTTCCAGCACGCGCAGCAGCTTCGCCTGCGTGGCCGTGGTAAGATTGGCTATCTCGTCGAGGAACAGCGTGCCGCCGAAGGCGACCTCGAAGAGACCGGGCTTGCGCCTGTCGGCCCCGGTAAAGGCCCCGCGCTCGTAGCCGAAAAGCTCGCTCTCCACCAGGTTCTCCGGCAGCGCGCCGCAGTCCAGCGCCACAAAAGGGCTGTCGCCCCTGGCGCTGAGGCGGTGGATTTCCCGGGCCCAGACCTCCTTACCCGAGCCCGACGGGCCAAAAAGGATCACCGTCAGGTCGGTGACGGCCACCTGCGCCGCCAGGTCCGCCGTCTGCTTTATTTCGCGGCTGCCGCCGAAAACCGGCGCGGCCCCGTGCGTTCGCCGGGCGTGGCTGCGCAAAGCTTCAAATTCGCTGCGCAGGCGCCTTTCCTTCACGGCCTTCTCCATTATCAGCAGCAGTTCCTCGTTGCCGAACGGCTTGATGAGATAGTCCAGGGCGCCCAGCTTCATGGCCTTGACCGCGCTCTGCACGTCGGCGTGGCCGGTCAGGATGACCACGGGCAGCCCGGGGTCTTCGGCCTTGAGCTTCTCCAGGATGGTGAGCCCGTCGGCGTCGCCCAGCACCATGTCCAGGATCACCGCGTCGAAAGTCAGCGCCTCGGCCAGCGCCAGGGCTTCCGCGCCGGACGCGGCGGCGGCGCAGGCATGGCGGCCGGATTCCAGCGCGGCTTTCAGCACAAAGCGCGTGTCGGCGTCGTCCTCGGCGATCAGTATATTTCCCATTAGACGGTCTTTTTAAAGCGCAGGCTTACCGAAGCCCCCCCGCCGGGAGGCGAAGAAACCAGGATGCGGCCGCCGTGTTCGTCGATGATCTGGCGGGCCAGGTAAAGCCCCAGGCCCGTGCCGTTCTCCTTGGTGGTGAAGAAAGGCTGAAAAAGATTTTCCAGCATGGCCGGCTCCAGCCCGGGGCCGTTGTCGGCTATGGTCAAAAACACTTCCTGCTCGGCCTCCAGCCAGCCGGAGCTGACCTTTATCGCGCCGTTCTTCCGCCCGTCCAGCGCCTGCGCGGCGTTATTGAGCAGGTTATAGATGACGCTGTGCATATAATGCGGGTCCAGGAAAACCTTGGGCGCCTGGGCGAAATCTTTTTCCACGTTTATCTTGGCGGCCTTAAGGGCGCTGTCTATCAGGCCCAGCGAGTATTCCGCGGCGTCCGCCACCGGGTAGGGCTCCAGGCGGCACATGCCGCTGCGGGAGAAATCCAGCAGGGTCTTGACGATCTTGGAAGCCCGGCGCGCGTTGCGCTCTATCAGTTCCGCGCCGGCGCGCACCTGTTCGGGCTGGCCCTCCTGGGCGCGCAGCAGTTCCGACGTGGACAGGATGACGTGCAGCGGATTTTTTATGTCGTGGGCGAACATGGAGGTAAGCTGCCCGATGGAGGTGAGGCGGCCGAGCTTGCGGGCGGCGTTGCGGAACACATGGGGATCTTTCAGGGCCGACCATTCGTCGGGGGACACCGGGGACAGATAAAAGCAGAAACCGTTGATCCCGCCTGCCTCGTCCTTAAGCGCCTGCGCGGTCAGGAAAAGGCGGACGATGCTCTTCGCGGCGGTCAGCATATAGAAGCGGTAATTGCGCACCACGCCGTTCTTGGCGGCCAGCCCGGCCAGGTCGGAGAATTCCTTCAGGTCTTTTTCGAGCACCAGCGCGGAAGCCGGCTTGCCGTTTATGGCCCCGTCCGTCCAGCCCAGCAGCTTCAGCGCGCTGTTGTTGACCAGCAGCACCTGCAGGTCCACGCCCAGCACCAGCATAGGCTCCTGCGCGTTTATGAAGATGGTATCGCAGAGGCTGCGCTGCAGCCCCGTCATCCCGGCCTCTTCTTTTTTCATCATAGCCCCGCCCTCTTCCTGTAAAGGTTCACGGTCCGCCTGGAAATTCTCAGCCCGTGCCCGGTTTTAAGCGCCGCAGCCACTTCGCTGTCGGTCAGGCGCTTAACCCCGGCCCCCATGACATCTTTCATTTTATCAATTACCAGGGCGCTTTTCGGCCTGAAAAGATCTTTCAGCTTCACTTCCTCACCCCAGGGCGCCAGCACGGTCCTGCCGGCCAGCAGCCTGGACACCGTGGCCGGGTTCAGCCCCACCCTGGCGGACAGCTCGCGCTGCGTCAGCGGCTTCAGCGGGCCTTTGCCCAGCAGGAACGCTTTCTGTTCCTCCAGAAGCGCCGCGAGCGTCCGGTGGAACCCGGCTTTCCGCCAGGAAACGCGCTGGGCGGCGGCGGCCAGCTTCCTTACCTTTACGGCCTCCGCGCGGCTCAGCGCCCCGCTTTTAAGCAGGCGCGTCAGCGCGGGCCCGTTTATCACGTACGCGCCGTGAAAATAAGCGGGGTGCGTGTAAGCCGCCTCCAGCCTGCCGCCCGCTATCCCGATGCGCGCGGAGCAGCGGAGAAAAAGCTGCGGAAGGGCCGCCGGCGGCACGCGCTCGTGCGCCATTGTAAAAGCGTCCACAAAGACCTTGAGCGCGGCGGCCTCGGCGGGGGTGATCTTGCAGGCGCGCGCGGCGGCGGCCGGGTCGAAAGGGCTGTCGGCAAGGAAATGGAGCTCGAAGTTCTCCAAGCCCGCGCGGCGGGCGAGTTCCAGCATGGCGGGCCTGTCCGCCAGCCAGTCCCCGGCGCCGCCGGGGTCGGCCGCGGCGGCGAGGGCGTCGGCGCCGCAAGCCAGCGAAAAAGCGTAGGTGGCGCCGTGGAAACGCTTTCTTACCACGGCAGGCTGGCCGTCCGGTCCCGGGGCGCGCAGCCTGGCAAAAAGGGGGTCCGCCTCCAGCTCCGCGGCCAGGCGCAGAAAATCACCCTCGGAGCGCGCCAGCATGCCGAACAGGCGCAGGTCCTGGCGCAACGCCGGGGCCTGGGACAGCTTTATCTCCTGTTTTTTACGCTTTTCCATTGGGAAAACACCCTGCTGGAATTATAACAATTTTGCCCCGGCAGGCGGCTTTTTAACGGCCACGACGGCAGAGTTGACAATATTTTTTAGGATTGATAGATTACAACTATACCAAGCTTTTTAGCGCACTGATTAAGACACAAAGCCCAGCTCGTAAAAGCCCAGGGAGAGGCCGGAGCAAAGCGCGGTCCTACCAGACCCTAAAAGCCCGGGAGACACGGAACCGAGGCGAAACCCAGATGAAAACCATGACATTGGACAAGAAGAAGATACACATCAGCGAGAACCAGGGCAAGGTCATCAAAGACAAATACCTGCGGGACGAAAACAGCGTCGAGGACCTTTTCGAGCGCGTCGCCCATAACATTTCCCTTTCGGAGCTCATCTTCCACCCGGAGGCCGGCCAGTGGGGCCTGTTCGAAGGCGTGCGCTGCCGCTTCCTGGAAGCCGGCGCCGACGGCTCGCCCTCCCGCGTCATCCTTTTCCACGACGGGCTCTCGGAATCCTCCGAGCGCGAGGCCAATTTCATGAAGTTCGTGGCCAACCTCGAGAACGCCTATAAGACCATAGACGCGGCCCGCGAGGCCGCCGACCGCTGGCGCACCCAGTTCTACAACCTGATGGCGGAATTTAATTTCCTGCCCAATTCCCCCACGCTGATGAACGCCGGGCGCGACCTGCAGCAGCTTTCGGCCTGCTACGTGCTGCCCGTGCCCGACTCCATGGAAGGCATCGCCAAGGCGCTGACCGCCCAGAGCCTGATCCAGAAATCCGGCGGCGGCACCGGTTTTTCCTTCTGCCGGGTACGCCCCAAGGGCGACACGGTGAAGAAGACCAACGGCGTGGCCTCGGGCGCCATCTCCTTCATGAAGCTGTTCGACAAGCTGACCGACGTGGTAAAGCAGGGCGGCACGCGCCGCGGCGCCAACATGGGCATCCTTCCCTACTGGCATCCCGAGATCAAGGAATTCATAAAGCTCAAATCGGAACCCGGCGTGCTGGAGAACTTCAACCTGTCCATCGCCCTGGACGAGAAATTCATGAAGGCCGTGGAGACCAACGGCTCCTTCGACCTGGTGAATCCCCGCAGCAGCGAGGTCACCGGCACCCTGAAGGCGAAGGAGATCTTCGACATGCTGGTGGAATCGGCCTGGGCTTCAGGCGACCCCGGCATCGTTTTCATGGACCGCATCAACGAAACGAATTCCAACCCCACCCCGGCGCTGGGCCAGATCGAAAGCACCAACCCCTGCGGCGAGCAGCCGCTGCTGCCGTGGGAATCCTGCAACCTCGGGTCCATAAACCTGGCCAATTACGTCACCGGGGAAATGGCCCGCGGCAAAATGGACTGGGACCGCCTGGCCGATACGGTTAAAAAAGCCATACGCTTCCTCGACAACGTCATAGAGATAAACAATTACCCCCTCCCGGAAATAGAGAAGATAGCCAAGGGCAACCGCAAGATAGGCCTGGGCGTGATGGGCTGGGCGGAAACCGCCGTCAAGCTGGGCGCGGCCTACGACAGCCCCGAAGGCCTGGCGAAAGCCGAAGAAGTGATGAAGTTCATCAACGAGAAATCCCTGGAAGCCTCGGAAGAGCTGGCCAGGGAGCGCGGCGTGTTCCAGAACTGGAAAGGGTCCATCTACGACGCCGAGAGCAAATATTTCCGCGGCGTCTCCGCCAGGCCCCGCAACGCCTCCCGCACCACCATCGCCCCCACCGGCACCATCGCCATAGCGGCGGGGCTGCAGGGCTCGGGCATAGAGCCGTTCTTCGCCATCGCCTATACCCGCTACAACGCCAAGGCCCTGGACGCCATAAAGAACAACCTGGACCCGGCGGCCAAGGACACTTTCTACGAGGTGAACACGCTGTTCAAGCGCATCGCCCAGCACCACCACTACTTCGGCCTGGACGAAGGGACCCTGTGGAAAAAGATCGAGTCCAACCACAAGTCCGTCCGCGGCATCCCGGAGATCCCGCAAGCCGTGCAGGACCTTTTTCCCACCGCCCACGACGTCTCCGTGGAGAACCACATCCGCATCCAGGCGGCCTTCCAGAAACATATCGACAACGCGGTCTCCAAGACCATCAACATGTCGAACTCCGCCGGCACCGCCGACGTGAGGAACTGCTATCTGCTGGCGCACAAGCTCGGCTGCAAAGGCCTTACGGTCTACCGCGACGGCTGCAAGGCCCAGCAGGTGCTCAACATAGGTTCCGGCACGCAGCCGCAGGCCAAGAACAAGAAAAAGAAAGCCGCCTACCAGTCTTTCGGCGTCTCGTCGGAATATTTCCAGCTGAAGACCGGCTACGGCCCGCTGCACGTGCACGTGAACTACAACGAGCACGGCCCGTACCAGGTGTTCACCAACATGCCGCCGCTGGGCACCGAGATCAGCGGCCTGACCTCGCTGATCGGCATCCTGCTGTCCAAGTACCTGGAAGAAGGCGGGGACCCGGTCAAGGTCATCAAGCACCTTAATTCCGTAAAGGGCGACCGGCCCGTGGGCCTCGGCGAGAACCGCATCAACTCGGTGGCGCACGGCATCGCCGTGGCGCTGCGGAGCCACCTGAAGCGCACCGGCGTCATAGCTTCCGACCAGGAGATCAACGGCCAGGAGAAGCTGGAGCTGTGGGAGGTTTCCCGCACCCAGTACTGCCCCAAGTGCTACTCCTCCAACGTCAGCTACGAGTCCGGCTGCTCCGGCCCCACCTGCCACGACTGCGGTTACTCGGAATGTTCGTAAGAGCCGCCTGACCGCGGATAAAAACCCCGCCGCGGAGGCGGGGTTTTTATTTTAACACCTGGGGGGGCGTATTTTTATAAAATATAAACATGAAGAAAGGGCTTTTTATCGTGCTGGAAGGGCCGGACAGGTCCGGGAAATCCACGCAGGCCTCGCTTTTGAAGACCTGGATGGAAGGGCTTGGACGCGAGGTGCTGGTCACCCGCGAGCCGGGCGGCACCTACTTATCCGAAAAGATCCGCAAGATACTGCTGGACCCCAGGAGCAATATAGAGCCGATGACCGAGCTTTTCCTCTATGAAACCTCCAGGATAAAGCATACCCTGGAGAAGATACTGCCCGCGCTGAAAGCCGGCAAGGTGATAATCTCCGACCGCTACACCCTTTCCACGGTCGCCTACCAGGGCTACGGCCGCGGCCTCGACCTCAAGACCGTGGAAACGCTTAACCGTATAGCCACGCTGAATTTGAAACCAGATTTAACTATAGTGATGGACATACCTGATAAAATCTTTGCACAGCGCAAACGCTTTACAGAGAAAGTATTCGGTGCTGACCGCATTGAAAGTGCTTCTACAGCGTTCCGCCGCCGCGTCAACAGCGCCTATAAGCTGCTGTCCCGCCGGCCCGGCGTCACGCGCGTTAACGCCGGCCGTTCCATCGAAGAGATCCAAAGCGAGATCCGCAGGCGCATCATGAAGCTGCTGAAGAACAAAAAGAAGTAACCCATGTCATTTTCAAACATACTCGGCCAGGACAAGACCGTAAAACGGCTGCGCGCGCTGATCGAAAGCCGCAGGATCCCTCCCGCCATGATCTTCCACGGGGCTCCGGGCACGGGCAAATTCCTGGCCGCGGCGGAATTCGCCAAGGCCCTGAACTGCTCCCATACCGAGCACCGGGAAAAACCCGCCGCCCCCCCGCCGCCTTCGGACGACGACCTTTTCGCGGCGGCGGCCCCGGCGCCCGCGGCCGCGCGGGAACTGCCCCCGGCCAAAGTCCACACGGACCTGTCGGACTCCTGCGGCAGCTGCCTCTCCTGCCTGCAGGCGGCCAGCGGCGCCCACCCGGACATCCGCATTGTGGACACCGCCTTCCAGGCCGCGCTGCTCGACGAGGCCGAAAGCGCCAATTTAAAAATTGACACCATGCGCGAGCTTACCCGCTGGGCCCAGCAGAAACCGATGCTGTCCGACTGGAAGGTCTTCATAGTGCGCGACGCCGAAGCACTTATGCCGGCCGCGCAGAACGCGCTGCTCAAGACCCTGGAGGAGCCGCCGCCCGGCACCGTGGTGATCCTTACCGTCTCCCGCAAAACCTCTTTGCTCTCCACCATCCTCTCGCGCTGCTGCCTGGTGGAATTCGGCCTGCTGCCGCGCGCCGCGGCGAAGACCCTGCTGGAAGCGCAGGGAACCGGGCCGGACGACGCCGGGGCCCTGGCCGCGCTGGGCGGCGGCTCGCTGGAGAAGTCCGCCGAAGCCGGCTCTTTCCTCAAGCGCGTCTCGGCGCTGCGCCCCGGCGACCCCGCCCGGGTCTTCAAATTTTCTTCCGGCCTGCCGCGCGACAGCCACAAGGCCCGCGAGGAAGTAAAGACCCTGCTGGACCTGCTGCTGGCCAAAACGCGCGACCGCTGGAGCTCCGCCGCCGGCCCGGCCAAAGCCAGGTTCACGACGCTGCTGCGGCGCACGCTGGACCTGCGCCGCATGGCGGACCGCAACGTTTCCTACATGCTGCTGCTGGAGACCGCGCTGCTCGAAAGCGAGAAAGCCGGCATCAAGCTGGAAGACCTGATAAGGACGGACTAAGATGAACACCAAAAAATACTACATCACCACGCCTCTCTATTACCTCAACGACAAGCCTCACATCGGCCACGCCTACACCACGCTGGCGGCCGACATCCTGGCCCGGCACCTGCGGTCGAAAGATATCCCCGTGCATTTCCAGACCGGCACCGACGAGCACGGCTCCAATATTGAAAAAATAGCGAAGGAGAAAGGCATTGACCCGAAGGCCTGGTGCGACGGGCTCTCGGCCGACTTCCGCGACCTGTGGAAGACCCTGAACATCAAATACGACCATTTCATCCGCACCACGGACGCTTCGCATGAAGCCGCGGTCCAGGCGGTATTCGAAAAGCTGATCAAGAGCGGGGATATCTACCTGGGCTCCTACGACGGGTTATACTGCCGCTCCTGCGAAGCCTTCTACGACGAAGGAGAACTCAAGGAGAAGAACTGTCCTATTCACGGCCGCCCGGTCGAGCAGGTAAGCGAGGAAACATATTTTTTCAAACTCTCCAAATACGAGGGCGCGCTGCTGAAGCATTATGAGCAGCACCCGGACTTCCTCTCTCCGCGCTACCGGGCGCTGGAGATGATAAACTTTGTAAAGTCGGGGCTGAAAGATTTTTCCGTTTCGCGCACCAAGGTGGCCTGGGGCGTGCCGGTCAGGTCCAACCCCAAACACACCGTTTATGTGTGGATAGACGCCCTGCTTAACTACGCCACCGGGGTGGGTTACAACCCGGAGAACGTTTCCCCGGATTTTCAGACTCTCTGGCCGGCCGACGTGCAGCTGGTAGGCAAGGAGATATTCCGCTTTCACGGCGTGATCTGGCCCGCCATGCTGATGGCGCTGGGCGTGGAACTGCCGCGCAAGATCTACGCGCACGGCTGGTGGACGGTGAACGGCGACAAGATGTCCAAGTCCAAAGGGAACTTCATAAAGGCCGAGGACGTGGTCAAGGACTACGGCGTGGACGCGCTGCGCTACTTCATCTTCAGGGAAGTGACCTTCGGGCAGGACGGGGACTTTTCCATGGACGCCTTCCAGCGCCGCTACAACGCGGACCTGGCCAACGACCTGGGCAACCTGTTCTCGCGGGTGATGAACATGGCGGCCAAGTACCTGGACCACCGCCTGCCCGAGAAGCCCGAGGCTTCCGAAACTTTCAGGGAACTCTCGTCCTGGACGCCGGCGATCCACCGCAGCCTCGAGGCGCTGCAGTTCAGCGAGGCGCTGGAAAAGATCTGGCAGGGCGTAAGCACGCTCAACCGCCTGGTGGACACCAAAAAACCCTGGGAAATGGCCAAGAAGGACCCCGAGGCCCTCAAGCCCTTCCTGCACGAGCTGGTCTGGTGCCTGCGCCTGATAGCCGGCTGGATAGACCCCTTCATGCCCGATACGGCCAGCCGCATGCACCTGCAGCTGGGCGTGGGCAAGACCCGCGAGGACGGCGTGGAGCCGCAGAAAGTGCCGGCGCTGTTCCCCAGGAAAGTCGATCCGAAATAAGCCGCGGACCCAGAACAAAGAAAAACCCCGGGCCAAATGGTCCGGGGTTTTCTTTTACGCGGCCGCGGTCTTAAGCTTCTTTAGGTTTGAAGATGCCCCTGAAGGCTTTGTAAATGCCCGCTATCACGCCGGAAAGGGCGTACAGCGAGAAGAACAGGAACAGCGCGTCCTGCGGATAGGCCACTATCATGGAAAGCACCGCGGTTATCAGCAGGATGCCCTTGATGGAGGTGGGTTTTATCATGTCGCCCTTGAAGGCGGCGTAAGGCGCGGAGGAAACCATTAACAGCGCCAGCGCGATCATGATGAACGGGATCACCGCGTAGACGAAGGGCATCTGCGCCATGACCATCTTTATGCTGCGCGCGCCGGTCTCGCCCTCCAGCATGCTGTAGGCCAGCACGAAGGAAACCAGGATGCCGGCCGCGGCGGGGATGGGCAGGCCCTGGAAATAATCCTTGGAGCTGCCGCCGAAATGCGACTTGACGTTATAGCGCGCCAGGCGCAGGGCGCCGCACAGCACGTAGAGGAACGCCACGGGGTTGCCCCAGAAGCCGTAGTCCTTGAGGACGAACTTGTACATCAGGTAAGCCGGCGCTATGCCGAAAGAGATCCAGTCGGACAGGGAATCTATCTCCACGCCGAAGGAGCTCTCGCCGTGCACCAGCCGGGCCACGCGGCCGTCCAGCATGTCCATCACGTAGGAGAGGATGATGAACCAGGCGGCCAGCACGTAATTCCCCTCCGAGGCGGAGAGGATGGCGAAAAAGCCGAAAGCCATGTTGGCGATGGTGAAGATGGACGGCAGGACTACCGCGCCGGTCTTCTTGAGCTTCTCCATGTCGATGCGTTTTTTAACCAGTATTTCTTCCATATTCTTGGTCCTTTACCAGAGTCCCAGCACGGTCTCGGCGCCCGCCACTTTATCGCCGGGCTTTACCAGCACCCGGGCGGTGTCGGGCAGGTAAACCGCCACCTGCGAACCGAAATAGATCATGCCGACGCGTTCGGAGATCTTGAGGGCCTGCCCTTCCTTGACGTAGCAGGCGATGCGGCGCGCGATGGAGCCGGTGATCTGTTCCACTTCCACGAAGCGGCCGTACTCGCCGGCGATGCGGATGAGGTTGCGCTCGTTGGTCGAGGCTTCGGGCTTGTAGGCGATAGCGAAAGTGCCCTTGGTATATTTCGTCTTTTCCACTTTGCCTTCCATGGGGGAGCGCTGCACGTGCACGTTAAGCACCGACAGGAAGATCCGCACCACGGTTATGCCGGGGGCGCCCTCGTTCTTGACGCTCATCACGGTGCCGTCGGCGGGGCAGGCGATCTCGCCGGGGGCGAAAACCCTGTCCCGTTCGGGGTCGCGGAAGAAGTAGGCCGAGAAGGCCGAGAAAAAAAGCCCCAGGAAGATGACCGGCAGCCCGGCCCACCTGTGCCAGACCAGCAGCACCGTGCCGGCGGCGGCCGCCGCCAGCCCGCTCGCTATAAGTCTTATCCCTTCAGGCGCAAATCCCATAGTTTCCTCCGGAAAATAAACGACGCTTACCGCTCAAATCCATGTGGGCATGGTGGGACTCGAACCCACACGGCCTTGCGGCCAACGGATTTTAAGTCCGTCGCGTCTACCAGTTCCGCCACAAGCCCTCCGCGCGAACTTCAGCGCAGGCCTATTATTCTACTAATTTTACCGGGCTCCCTTGCGCAGCTCCGCGTCGGCCAGGTACTGAAAGGCCTCGCAGGTCATGGTCTTTACGTTCTCCGCTGCGGCCCTGTCGCGCAGGCCGTTGTCCGAAGTCACTATTATGGCCCGGATGCCCTCGTTCTGCATGAAGTAGCCGCGCTCCACCAGCATTTCGTCCGCCGGTTCCGAGTCGCTGTAATAAACGGTGATGGAAGGCCCGGACGCCGAGGCCCGGCGGTAAGGCCCGTCGAACACCACCCGGAAGCAGGACGCCCTGAGAGACTCCGTCCTGGCCACCTCCGCCAGCCAGCGCAGGAACTCCCGTTCCAGTTCGTCCCTGGAGGAGCCGCCGGCCTTGTCCCAGAAGCGCAGGGAAAAATTGGAGCCGTCCAGCAGGTAGACGGTAGGTTTTGTAGAAAGCTTTTTCATTCAGGGCTTGCGGACCGTGAGCACCTTTATTTTGCGTTTCAGCCGGTCCAGGCGCAGGCCCAGGCCGCGGCGCAGCTGCGCGTCCAGCACCTTCGGGTCGCGGGTCTCGAAGGTGAAAGAGTATTCCAGGGGGCCTTCCTCGCGGGTCTCGTCCAGGACAGGGCGGCCCAGCTTTTCACCCAGGTAGCCGGCCAGCACCAGGAAGGAGGAGCCGGCGGTCTTCAGGCTGACCCCGTCGAAAGAAACACCCGAGAAATCTTTTGTCCGCCGGGCGCCTTGCGGTACGCCCGGGACTTTTTTCAGCACGTAAACCTCTTCTTCCCGGACTTCCTGCGTCACCCTAAGTCCCAGCGCGAAATTTATGCCTTTCAGGAACAGGTCCTTCTTCCTGTCCTCCGCGCGGCTGGGCGCCACCAGGCGGATGTCGTAAGAAGCGTCCATAACCTCGGCGACGCCCGGGCCCAGGTCCAGCCTGTCCGCCGCGCCCAGCACGAAGTCAAAAGCCATCCTGAGGGTAAGCGCCCTGGCGCTGAAGAACTCGTGCTGGTATTTAACGGAAGGCGTCCCGGAAGAGCGGGCCAGATGGAATTCGGCCAGCACGGAGGGGTCCGGACCGGCGTCTTCGGCGGCGTGCAGGCCCGCGTCCTTGCCCGGGGAGGGCCGCAGGCGGCCAGCCAGCAGTTCTTCTATCTTCTCCGGGGTGACCTCGGAGGGGTAGGTGAAAGTTTTCACGTTCCCGTCCTTGCCGATCAGCACGGTATGGGGCCGGCCGTAGACGCGGAAAGCCTTGAAAGCCTCCGGCCCGGCTTCCGGCGCCACCCAGCCGGCGAGCTTGCGCTCTTTCAGGAAAGCCAGGACCGCGGCCTCGCTTTCGTCGGTAACGGAAATAAAGACCACGGGCCTGTCGCGGAACTTTTCAGCCAGCTCGTTGAGGTGCGGGATATTGTCCACGCAGGGCTCGCACCACGTGGCCCAGAATTCCAGCACCACGGCCTTCCCCTTGAGGTCCTGCCAGCCGGCCAGCGACAAGAAGGGCGCGTTGAGCAGTTTTGGCAGGCGCAGCTCGGGGGCGGGCTGGCCGGCGCGGGCCAGCTTCGGGCGCTCCGCCGCGGGCTTGGCGCAGGCGGCCAGCGCCAGGACCAGGCAGGCCAGGAAAAGCCTTTTCATCGCTCCTGCGCCTTTATGCCCAGGGCCAGGCCTTCGCCGGCGGGGATGATGGCCGAGGAAACAAAGCGGCCGGCGTCGAACAGGAGATGGAAGAACTCGCGCATGCCGCGCGCCTCGGCGTTGTCTTTGGCCTCGCCGCCTTCGGCGCAGACCTTGCCTTTGAGAAAAGCGTTGCAGGCCAGCACCAGGCCGCCCGGCCGCAGGTTAGCCGCGGCCCAGCGCAGGTAGAGCGGGTAATTTTCCGCGTCGGCGTCGATGAAGCAAAGATCGAAAGGCGCCAGCTTGGAAAGCGTTTTCAGGCTTTCGGCGGCGGCCCCTTCCATCACCGTGACTTTGCGGGTAAGGCCGGAGAGTTCCAGCGCGTCCTTGGCCGCGTTCACGCAGGCGGGGTCTTTTTCCAGCGAGTAAAGCCGCGCGCCTTCCGGCAGGCCCCTGGCGATCCAGTGGGCCGAATAACCGTAAAGCGAGCCTATTTCCACGGCTTTCCTGGCTCCGGACAGCCTGGCGAAAGCCTCCAGGATCTTCCCCTCCATCGTGGAGACCGAGGCCCCGCGGACCCCGGCCCGCTCCATGGCCGCCGCGACGCCGGCGGCGTAGCCCTCGTCGGCGGAAGTCAGCGCGCCGAAGTAGGCCGCCAGCTCGGGGCCGAGGCTGCGGCAGGAAAAGATATCCGTGTTCTCTTTGGTCATCGGTTTATAAAGGCTGGCGGTGCAGGGTTACGCCGAAACGGCGGCCGCCGGCGGCGGTCCCGGCGCACATAAGCACCGGGAACGGGGTGAAGTCGGCGGCGTTCAGGGCGGCGGCGCAGAAAGCCCCCGCCGGGCCGGAAAGCGAGACCTGGGCCTGGAAATAGCGCCCGGCGCAGGTTTCCGGCGCCCCGCCGTAAGGGCAGATGGCGTAAAAATTCATCTCCGCCAGCAGTTCCGCGCCGGCGTTCAGGGTTTCGGACGCGTGGGCGGCGGAAGCCTGCCCGGGGGCGGAAGGCATGGCCAGGCGCAGAAGAACGGGCCGGTTGCGCTCGCCCGGCACCGGCAGCGCGCAGGCGGCGCCCGCGCAGTCCTGCGTCCAGGAGGAAATATAGCCGCTGACCTGCATTTCGGGTTCGGCTACGGCCGCGGCCAGCGGCTGGGCCAGCAGCGCGGCCAATATTATTATAATCGCTTTCATGAAGTAATATATTTTACAAAATTAACCGCCTCTTTCAGTGGCCCGGGGAGCGGCGCCCGCCGCGGTTTACAGCTTTTCGTTGCTTTCCTTTACGTTCTTTGCTATATTTCAGTAACTATGGCGACCCCAAATATCAAGTTCGGCACCTCCGGTTGGAGGGCCATCATCGGCGAAGATTTCAACGTTTCAAGCCTGCGCCGCGTGAGTCACGCGGCGGCGGAACACGTTAAAGAGAACCGCGAGTACGGCTACAAGGGCGAGGAGTACCTGCTCAGCCTGCGCAATGCCGGCAAACCCGCTCCCAAAACGGCCCAGATAATCATCGGCTACGACACCCGCTACATGTCCGAGGATTTCGCCAAAAACGTGGCCGAAGCCATAGCGGCCGAGGGCATCACCGCCGTCATCTCCGACGTGGAATGCCCCACCCCCGTGGTGGCCTGGGAAGTCATGCGCAACGCCGCCTCCGGCGGCGTCATGCTGACGGCCAGCCACAACCCCCCGCACTATAACGGTTTCAAATGGACGCCCTACTGGGGCGGGCCGGCTTTGCAGGAGATCACCAACGACCTGGAAGCCAGGGTGCAGAGCCTGACCATAGCCGAAGTGGAAAAGCACATCCCCTTCGACCACGGCGTGACCGCCGGCATCATCCGCGTGGAGGACTTCCACGCCAATTATTTCAAGCAGCTCGACGCGCTGCTGGACCTGGGCGCCATCAGGAAGGCCGGCCTGAAAATAGCCGCCGACTCCGTCAACGGCGCCGCCCGCACCTACCTGCGCCCGATGCTGGAGAAAGCCGGGGCCAAGGTGCTGGGCCTGCGCGAGGAACGCGACGTGCTGTTCGGCGGGCACTCCCCCGATACGGACGAAGAGAACCTGGCCCTCCTGCGCGAGACCGTGGTGAAGAACAAGCTGAACCTCGGCCTGGCCTGCGACGGCGACGCCGACCGCTTCGGCATCATAGATTCCGACGGCACCTGGATCTCCCCCAACCTGGTGCTGGGCCTGGTCCTCGAGCACCTGGTGAAGAACCGCAAGCTCAAAGGTAAATTCGCCCGCTCGGTCATGACCTCCCATTTCGCGGACGCGATAGCGCGCAGCCACGGGCTGGAAGTAAGGGAAACCGCCGTGGGCTTCAAGCACATCGGCAACCTGCTGCGCACCGGCCAGTACCTGCTGGGCGGGGAAGAGTCCGGCGGGCTTTCCATAATGAACCACGTGCCCGAGAAGGACGGCATCCTCGCGTGCCTGCTCATCGCCGAGCTGGTCGCCTACGAGCGCAAGCCGATAAAGAAGATCCTGGCGGACCTGAACAAGCGCGTCGGGAACTTCATAAATTCCAGGGTGAACCTCAAGCTGGACCGCAACCTGAACATGGACGTCCTGGTGGAACGCCTGCGCGTCAACCCGCCGCTGAACCTGGCCGGCTCCTCGGTGTGGCGCATCGACCATACCGACGGCTTCAAGTTCATCATGAAGGACGGCAGCTGGCTGGGGCTGCGCCCCTCCGGTACCGAGCCGCTGGTGCGCATCTACGCCGAAGCCCCCACCGCGCAGAAAACGGCCGCCCTCAACGAGGCCGGCAAGAAGATAATGACCGGCAAGTTTTAAACCCCGGACGCCGCTTAAGGCGCCGGCTAGCTCAGGAGAAAAAATAACATGGACGCTAAAATAAAGAAGATAACGGCCCGGGAAATCCTCGACTCCCGCGGCTTCCCCACGGTTGAGACCGACGTGCTCCTCACCGACGGCTCTTTCGGGCGGGCGGCGGTGCCCAGCGGCGCCTCCACCGGCACCCACGAAGCCCTGGAAATGCGCGACGGCGGCAAGCGCTACCTCGGCAAAGGCGTGGTCAAAGCCGTCGAGAACGTGAACAAGGCCATAGCGGCCGAGATCACCGGCCTGAAAGCCGACCAGATCCGGATAGACGAGATGATGATAAAGCTCGACGATACCCAGACCAAGAGCAAACTGGGCGCCAACGCCATCCTCTCCGTCTCCATGGCGCTGGCCCGCGCGGGCGCGGCCTCGGCCAAACTCCCGCTCTACGCCTACATCCGCAAAGCCTACGGCCTCAAGCACAAGGATTTCATCCTCCCCGCCCCCATGATGAACATCATCAACGGCGGCAAACACGCGGACTCCGGCATCAGCATCCAGGAGTTCATGATCGTCCCCACCGGCGCGCCGCATTTCACCGACGCGATCCGCATGGGCTGCGAGATCTACCACACCCTGAAAAAAGTCCTGGCCAAGGCCGGCTACAGCACGTCGGTAGGCGACGAGGGCGGCTTCGCCCCCAAGATCTTCACGCACGAGTCCGTGCTGGAGACCATCTGCAACGCCATCAAGGACGCCGGCTACACCTTCAAGGAAGTCCAGATCGCGCTGGACTCCGCCGCCAGCGAGTTCTACCAGAACGACCGCTACGTGTTCGAAGGCTCCAACCTGAGCTCGCAGGAACTCACCTCCAAGTACTCGGAATGGCGCAAGCATTTCCCCATAATCTCCTATGAGGACCCCCTGGCCGAGGACGACTGGGAAGGCTGGGACTACCTTACCAAGCACCTGGGCAAGAAAGCCCGGGTGGTGGGCGACGACCTGTTCGTCACCAACCCCGAGCGCCTCAAGCGCGGCATAGAGGAAGATACGGCCAACGCCATCCTCATCAAGCTCAACCAGATCGGGTCCCTGACCGAGACCATCCGCGTGATAGAAATGGCCCACAAGGCCGGCTACGCCACGGTGATCTCTCACCGCTCCGGCGAGACCGAGGACGCCTTCATAGCGGACCTGGCCGTGGCCACCAACGCCGGCGCCATAAAGACCGGCGCCCCGTGCCGCTCCGAGCGCCTGTGCAAATACAACCAGCTTATCCGCATAGAGGAAGAGCTGGGCAAGAAGGCCCGCTACGCGAAGGACATGGTCTTCAAGTTCAAGTAAACGCGTTCAGTGAAAGCCCCGTCCGCCCCAAACGGACGGGGCTTTTTTTAAGATGAAGAAAATCGTTCTCGGCTCCAAACTTAAATACCTGGCGATACTGCTGCTGGCGGCCGTCCTCCTGGGAAACCGCGGCTTCCGCAACCTGGTGAGGAACTACCGGGAATACCGCCACCTGAAGGCCGAAAAGAGCTCCCTGGAACTGCAGCGCAAGAGGCTGGAGCAGCAGCTGAAGGAAGTGGGCGAAAAGCCGGCCATAGAGCAGGCCGCGCGCAGGGAACTAGGCCTGATCCGCCCGGAAGAAACGGAATACCGCTTCCCCCCGCCTAAGGACTCGGACAAATGATAAGGACAAGACAATTCAAGCTCGGGCCGATGGACAATTTCTCCTACCTGCTCTGGAACGACGACACCAGGGAAGCGGTGGTAATAGACCCCGCCTGGCAGCCGGAGAAACTGGCCGAATTCATGGAGAAAGAAAAGCTGAGCCTGCAGTGCGTGCTGCTGACCCACGCCCATCCCGACCACGTCAACGGCGTGCCTTTTTTCACCGCGGCCAACAAGGACCTGCCGGTGTACCTGCACGAGGCCGACCATTTCATGCTGCCGTCCAAGCCGCCGGTCCTCAAACACGTCACCGACGGAGAAAAACTGGAAGCAGGCAGCCTTAAGATCACGGTGCTGCACACTCCCGGCCATACCCCCGGCTCGGTCTGCTACCAGGCGGGCGGCGGGGTCTATACCGGGGACACG
This sequence comes from Elusimicrobia bacterium GWA2_61_42, assembly GCA_001799615.1. GTDB lineage: Bacteria > Elusimicrobiota > Elusimicrobia > Elusimicrobiales > UBA9959 > UBA9959. The sequence goes on from MGTU01000012.1 coordinate 19,417, forward strand.
CTTTTTGTGGGCCAGTGCGGCCGCGTGGACCTGCCCGGCTCCAGCGCGGAAGCGCTGTATGACAGCTTCGTCAGGCTCTCCGGCCTGCCGGACGGCGCGGCGGTCTACCCGGGGCATTCCTACAACGGCGACAAATCCACCTTCGGCGTCCAGAAGGAATATAATCTTTACCTCAAGCTGGCCCGCGCCGGCCGCAGGGAAGAATTCCTGAAGGCGGTAAGATGAAAGGCTGGGCCGTGGTCTCCGATTTCGACGGCACCATCACCCTGCGCGACGTGGGCGACCACCTGCTGCTCCACTACGGCTTCTCGGACAAAAAAACCATCGAGGAGTCCTACTCCCTTAAGGTCAAAGTGGAAGACTTTATGAAGAAGGCTTTCTCCGGGGCCGCGCTGACCAGGGAGGTCATAGCCGGCTTCGTGAGGACGAAGGTCAAGGCCAGGCCCGGCTTCAGGAAATTCATCCTTTTTTGCGAAGCGCGCGGCGTGCCCCTGGAAATAGCCAGCGGCGGGGTGGACCTTTACGCCGACCCCTTTTTTAAAAAACACGGCGTTAAGGTGAAATCTTTCTTCGGCAGGGCGCGGGTGGTCAAAGGCGGCATCAAGATCACCTATCCCTTTCTGAAGCGCATGGACCTGAGTTCTTTCAAGGCCTCGCGGGTGAGCCGCCTGCGGCGCGCCGGGCACCGGGTGGTCTTCTTCGGGGACGGGCCCAACGACCTGAAGGCCGCGGGGCTGGCGGACAAGGTCTACGCGGCGGGGCGCCTGCTCAAACTCTGCCGGGAGCGCGGCATTCCCGCCTCCCCGCTGACGGATTTCAGCCGCGCCGCCGACTTTATAAAGAACAACCCCTAAACCGGCGCGGCGCTTTTTCCGGCTTCCGGCGTGTTGTTCAGCTGATCGCCGCACTACGTATGCATCCAATAATTTTCCAGATAGGCTCCTTTAAACTGCCGGCTTACGGGCTTATGGTGGCCTGCGGCTACCTGGCGGCCATTCTGTACGTCTTCCGCAGGGCGGCGGGCGCCGGTTTTAAAAAAGAAGAGCTTTCCGACCTGGTCTTTTACTCGGTGCTGGCCGGCATGGCCGGGGCCAAGTTCTTTTACGCCGTCACCTACTGGGAGTCCTTCGGCCCCGACCTGCTCTCGAAGGCGGCCTACCTGCTGCGCACCTTCCAGTACGGGTTCGTTTTTTACGGCGGGCTTATCTTCGGAGCGGCCGCTTTCCTGCTGGCGGCGCGCCGCCGCGGCGTAAACGCGCCCAGGGCCGCGGACCTGTTCGCCCCGGCGCTGGCGCTGGCCCACGCTTTCGGGCGCCTGGGCTGTTTCCTGGCCGGCTGCTGCCACGGCAGGCCGGCCGGCGGGTTCCCCTTCGCGGTGGTGTTCGACAACCCCGCCTGCGAGGTGGCGCCGGAACTGCTTGGCGTGCCGGTTTACCCCACCCAGCTTTTCGAGGCGGCCGGCAACCTGGCCATCTTCGCGCTGCTTAACTTCGCGCTGGGCAAAAAGCTCCGCCCGGGCTCCGTGGTCGCGCTTTACGCCGCTCTCTACTCGGCGCAGCGCTTCCTGATAGAATTCCTGCGCGGGGACGACCGCGGCGCCCTGCATTTCGGCCTCTCCCCGGCCCAGCTCATTTCAGCGGCGGCTTTCGCCGCGGCAATCGCGATCTTCGCTAAACTGACATTAAAGGCAAAAAATGAAAAAATATAAACTGGTGCATTCCGGCGAGCCGTGCAGGCTGGATGTCTTCCTGACGGGGGCCGGAGAGAATTTTTCCCGTTCCTTCGCCAGGCGCATGATAGAGGAAGGCCTGGCCACGGTCAACGGCAAAAGCATGAAGCCCTCCCACGTACTCAACGAAGGGGACGTCGTGGACGTCTCCGCCCCGGGCCCCGGCAAGCGGCAGCAGGGATTCGAAGATATGGTCCTTTTCGAGGATAAAGCGCTGCTGGCCATCCACAAACCGGCCGGCCTGGCCGTGCACCCGAACGCCGCCGGCTGGGAGACGAACCCCCAGGCCTGCCTGCTGGGCGAGCCGACCCTTGTCTCGATGATCTTCGCCTCCAGGCCGGAACTGGCCAAAGACGGCATAGAGCGCCTCGGCCTGGTGCACCGCCTCGACCGCGACACCAGCGGCCTGATGCTGCTGGCTAAATCGGCCGAAGTGCAGGCAGAACTGACCGCGGCCTTCAGGGAACGCCTGATAGAGAAAACCTATATCGGCGGCGTGGCCGGACTGCCGGCGAAGAAAAAAGGCATGATAGACGCCCCCATAGGCCGCGCCAGCGGCTTCAAGAAGATCAAGGTCTGGGAATACGGCCGGGAAGCGCTGACCGAATACGAGGTGAAGGAAAAGGGCAAGGATTGCGCGCTGCTCGAGATCCACCCCAAGACCGGCCGCACCAACCAGATAAGGATACACCTGGCCCACATCGGCAACCCGATAGTGGGAGACAGGCTTTACGGCGGCCCCGAAGCGTCCAGGATGCTGCTGCACTCGCTCAGCCTGGTTTTCAAGCACCCCCTGACCGGCAAAACGACCAGGCTTGAAGCCCCGCTGCCGGAAGACTTCAAAAAAACCTGGAAGGAAGTGAAAGGGAAAGCCCCGAAAGAGAAGATCGTAAAGGTCAGATCGCGCTCCCGGCAACGGCGCGGCTAAATAAAAAACCCGGCCGCTTGGCCGGGTTTTTTTTTGGCCCCAAGGCCTAGAATTTGGAGATCGAGGCGAAAACCCTGAAATCCAGCCTGGGAAAAACGCTGTTCTTCTGCTCCAGTTCCGCCAAAGCCTGTTCGTCCACCTTTTTTTCTATTACCTCGCCCAGCAGCCTGACCGCGTTGGCGGCGTGATCTTCAAGGCGGCTCTTGGCGTAGGCGGAATGCGAACCGATATAAAGCAGGAAAGCCCAGTCCGAAGACTGCGAGAGCAGCGTCTCGCGGGCGGCCTGGTTAAGCGCCCGCGCCGCCGCGCCGGAGAGGTCCTGGTTGCGGAAGCGGTTGGCCGTCTCTATCATCTTGTCGGTGGCGGCGTAGACCGCCGGGTAAATAAAGTCGTTGGTCTCGTTGACCCACGGGTCGAAGTAGCCGCTCTCCCCCCAGGAAGAAATGCCCGGGGTCAGTTCGGGCGGCTCCTGGCAGGAGTTAAGGTATTCGGACGGCGTGACGAACTGGAGCGGCAGGCGCTCCTGGCGGATCTTGCGGATCACGGTCTCCAGGAAGGCCGGGCCCTCGAACCACCAATGCCCGAACAGCTCGGCGTCGTAACAGCTGACGATCAGCGGCCGCGCGCCGCGCGCCGCGTAAAAATCATCCGTCTGCTTCATGCGCCGCGCCAGGAAGTCGGAGGCGTGGGCTTCCACGCGGGCCATGGCGGCCTCCGGGTCGTAATAATGTTTGGCGGCCAGGTCGGGGCCGGGGCCGGTGATCCTGTGGTACTTCAGGCCGAGCGGGCGCCGCGCGCCGTCGGCGCCGAGGTATGGGCGCACGTATTCGTAATCCCCGTCGTAGCCGAGGTCGCGGTAAAATTCCCTGTAGGCGGGGTCGCCGGGATAGCCGAACTTGGCGCTCCAGACCTCGCGGGAGCTGGCCGCGTCCCTGGCGAAAAGCCCGAGGCCGTTGGAAGTGCGGTAGGGCGAATAGACCCCGTTGGGGGCGGAGGCCGCGGCGAACTCCACCGCGTGCGACTCCATGAAAGTGTAGTTGAACCCGGAAAGCTTCAGGTAGGAATTCAGGCGCGGCTCGTAAGCGCATTCCGGCAGCCAGAAACCGGCCGGCTTGCGGTTGAACCTGTCGGCATAGTCCTCGGCGGCTACCGCCAGCTGGGCCCGCACGGCTTCGGGCCGCGTCAGCAGCGGCAGGACGGCGTGCGTGGCGGACGTGGTGATGATCTCTATCTGGCCGGCGTGCTGCAGCGCCTTCAGCGGGGTGATCAGGTCGCCGCTGTACTTATGCATCAGCTCCGCGGCTTCTTCGTAAAGCTTCAGGTAAAGCCTGACCGTTTTAAGCAGGGCCGGGTCGTCCTGGGCGCGCGACAGTTCCTTCTCCAGCAGTTCCAGGCGCGACTCGATATAAAGCTGCAGTTTGGCTTCCAGGGCCTCGTTCTCCAGCATGGCGCCGAGCGTGGGAGAAATAGAGACCGCGACGCCGGGCCTGATGCCCTCCGCGGTGAGGCGCTCGAGGGCGGAGATGATGGGCACGTAGGTCTCCACCACGGCCTCGAAGAACCAGTTCTCCTCGAGGAAACTGGAGTCCTGGGGGTGGTTCACGTACGGCAGGTGCGCGTGCAGCACGAACATCAGCGAGCCGCGCGAGCTCATGAGAGGACCTTCTTGTGAAATTCCATACTGGCGTAGGCCCGCTCTTCGGCCATCCCGGCGGCGGCGGGCGCCGCGGCCTGGTTGGACTCCAAAAGCTTTTCCCAGGCGCCGCCGCGCAGCCCGTAAAGGGCGGCCTGGCAGGTCCTGCCCTGCGCCGCCGCCGGCAGGTAGACGCGGCCGGTCTGCCAGTCCGTCCTCAGCGAATGGAGCTGCGAACCGTCCTCGACGCAGGCGAGGCGCAGCTCTATCCCGGGATCAAAAGCTCCCGAGCGGAAAGCCTCGGCGCGGCTCGACGAAAATTGCCAGAAAACGAAGAACGTCCCGGGGTTTTTCGGAAGGAGCACCAGCCGGTCTTCGGCAGGGAGGGGTCGGGAGAGTTCCGGCATAGTTGTCCTTATAATTTACTAAATTTTATCCGACTTTAAGAGTGTTTTTTTACTACGGGCTTTTTTTATATCATAGTAGCAGGCGGGCAGCGGCCCGGCCAAGCGGTTTTTAAGGAGCCACCATGAAAGCCATAGTAAAAACCTCCCGCGCGCGCGGCGCCAGCTACCGCGACGTCGAAGTGCCCGTCATAGGCAAGGACGAGCTGCTGGTCAGGGTGACCGCCGCCTCCGTCAGCCCGGGCGACCTGGCCATCCATAACTACGCGGGCCCCGGGTTCGCCACCCCCACCCTCCCCTTCATTTTCGGCCAGGAATTCTGCGGCGAGGTGGTGGAGATCGGCTCGCTGGCCAAAGGTTTCGACAAGGGCGACTTCGTGTCGGTGGAATCCCATATTTTCTGCGGCGTCTGCGGCCAGTGCCGCAACGACCAGCGCCACATCTGCCAGAACCTGCGCGTGATAGGCCGCGACGTCCCCGGCGGGCTGGCCGAGTACGCCGCGGTGCCGGCGCGCTGCTCCTGGAAACACACCGACGGCAGCCTGAAGGACATCGGCGCCGTCATGGAGCCTTTCGGCAGTTCCGTGCACGCGGTGCTGTCAGAAGACCTCGTGGGCCGCACCGTGCTGATCTCCGGCTGCGCCCCGCAGGGGCTGTTCGCCGCCGGCATAGCCAAAGCCGCCGGGGCCAAGAAAGTCATAGCCCTGGACGCCTCGGATTACCGCCGCCGCCTGGCCGTAAAGATGGGCGCGGACACCGCCATCGATCCCACGGACGGGGGCTGCCTCTCCAAGATCACCAAGCTCTGCGGGCCCGAGGGCGTGGACGCCGTCATAGAAATGAGCGGGGGCGCCAAAGGCGTGGCGCTGGGCCTGAAAGCTTTGCGCCCCGGCGGGCGCTTCGTGGCCTTCGGCCTGCCCGTTTCCAACCTCAGCCTGGATTACGCCGGCGACATCGTGAAGCGCGGCATCCACCTGGAAGGCGTGGCCGGCCGCGAGATCTTCCGCAGCTGGTACAAGATGGAAAGCCTGCTTAAATCCGGCGCCGTCGACCCGAGGCCGGCGATCACCCACACCTTCTCTTTCAAGGACTTCAAGAAAGCCTTCGCCCTGATCAACTCGAAGGACAAGAAGTGCGGGAAGATCATACTGGTACCGTAAACACCGCCTAGGAGGCCGCATGCAATTCGACACGCTTAAATTCGCCGACGAGGAAGTAGCCGCCCTGAAACGCGAGAACCGTTTCATAAAGCCGCGCGTGCTGGAATCCGCGCAGGAGCCGGTCTCCGTGATAGACGGCAAAAAAGTAGTGAACCTCACGTCCAACAACTACCTGGCCCTGGCGAACAACCCCAAGGTGAAGAAAGCGGCCATAGCGGCCATTGAAAAATACGGCGTCGGCTCGGCCGCGGTCCGCACCATCATCGGCACGATGTCGCTGCACACGGAGCTTGAAAAACGCTTCTCCGAATTCAAGCACGCCGAAGCCTCCATCCTGTTCCAGTCCGGCTTCACCTCCAACGTGGCCGTCTGCCAGTCGCTGATGTCCAGCGAAACCGACCTGCTGATCTCCGACGAACTCAACCACGCCTCCATCATAGACGGCGCGCGCCTGGCGAAAGCCCCGCGCAAGATCTACCGCCACAAGGATATCAAGCACCTGACCGAGATCCTCGAAGCCCCCGAGGCCAGGGCGGCCCGCCGCAAGATGGTGGTGACCGACGGCGTCTTCTCCATGGACGGCGACATCGCCAACCTCGACGAGGTGGTGGCGGTGGCGCACAAATACGGCGCCTTCGTAATGGTGGACGACGCGCACGCCAGCGGCGTGATAGGCAAGGAAGGCCGCGGCACCGTCAGCCACTTCGGGCTGGACGGCAAGGTGGAGATCCAGATCGGCACGCTTTCCAAGGCTTTCGCCTCGGTCGGCGGTTACGCGGCCACCACGCAGAGCCTGCGCGACTACATGGGGTCGGTGGCCAGGCCCTTCCTGTTCTCCAGCTCCCAGCCCCCGTCGGTGGCGGCGACCTCGCTCGCCGTCCTGGACATACTGCTCACCGAGCCTTCCCACCTGAAGAACCTGTGGGACAATACGGCTTTCCTCAAGGAAGAGCTGAAGAAGGCCGGGTTCGACACCGGCGCCTCGGTAACCCCCATCACTCCCATAATGACCGCGAAGGCCGTGGAGTTCTCCACCCGGCTTTTCGACGAAGGCGTTTTCGCGCTGGCGCTGGGCTTTCCCACGGTGCCGAAGGGCAAGGAACGCCTGCGCACCATAGTGACCGCCGGGCACACGCTGAAAGACCTGGAGTTCGCCGTGGAGAAGTTCAGGAAAGTGGGCAAAGAGCTGGGCATAATTTAGGAAGCGCCCTATGACCGAACACGCCGTCTTTTACTATTCCGCCGCGGCCGCCCTGGCGGCGGGCCTGGCCTACCGCTGGCTGCGGGCGCGGGACGGACGGGAAAGCCCGGCCGCGGACAGCCAAATCGCCAGGTTCGGCGAGAATATAAAACTCCGGGACCTGTTCCGGCTGGCGGTTATGATGGAGGAAGAAGGAACGGCTTTTTATCTGAAGATGGCCGAGCGCGTACAGAACCCCGGCGCCAGGAAACTCTGCATCCAGCTGGCCGAAGAGGAAACTGAACACCGCAGGCTTTTCCAGGACAGGCTGAACCGCTGGCGCAGCCTGGCCCCCAACCGCCTGACCTGGCCCGCTTTCCTGGAAAAAGTCAGGCAGGAAGGCCTGTTCAACGATCAGCCGGGCGACGGCGCCACCGAGGACGAGATGGCGGCCTTCGCCATCGCCCAGGAAAAAAAGACCGCTGATTTTTACGGGCTGTTCGAAGCCGCTTTCCCCGACGCCTGGAAGCGCGAGAAACTGAAATCCCTGGTGGAGCAGGAGCTGGCCCACGAAGCCAAGCTCCGCGCCGCCTACCCCCATCTGCGTTAAGAACCTAGTGCCTGAAATGCCGGATCCCGGCGAAAAGCATAGAAATATTCCTGGAATCGCAAAGGGCGGCGCAATCGGCGTCGTCCTGCCAGCCGCCCGGCTGGATCACGGCGCTCACGCCGGCGCTGATGGCGGCCTGCAGGGTCTTTAAAGGCAAAGCCGCGTCGGCGGCCATCACCAGGGGCCCCGCGCCCGGCAGGATGGCCCGCTTGTCCCGCATCTTCCAGACCGCGTTCCTTACCGCGTCGTAGGTGGAACTCTCTGCGGCGCTCACCGCCAGCGCGGTATTGCCTTCCGCCAGGACCACGGCGTAGGTTTTAGCGTATTTCACGGTTTTCCAGGCCAGCCTCAGCGCGCGCGCCTCGGCGTCCGTCGGCTTGCGCCGGGTGACGCAGGAAGGCTCGGAGTAAAAAAGCCGGTTGTCCTTGGATTCTATCAGCAGGCCGCCTGAAACGGAATGGATCTCCACCTCGTAAGGGGAAAGCACCGGCGCCTGCAGGGAAAGAAGTTTAAGCCCTTCCCTGGCCTTCAGGATCTTGAGCGCTTCGGCGCTGTACCCCGGCGCCACGGCGCTTTCTATGAAGGTTTCGCGCAGCGCCGCGGCGGTCTCGGCGTCCACCTCGCGGTTAAAAGCGGCGGTGCCGCCCACGGCTCCCGCGGGGTCGCTCCGCAGGGCGCCCCTGAGGCTCTCGGCCAGCGAGCCGGCCGCGCAGATACCCGCGGGCCGGGCGTGCTTGGCCACCACGCAGACCGGCTCCTCGAATTCCATCGCCAGCTCGAAGGCGGTGTCCAGGTCCAGGTAATGGTTGAGGTTGAAATTACCGCCGCCGAGTATTTTAGCGGCGTTAAGCCCGCGCGGCCGGGCGCCGCTGAGGGCGTAGAAGGCCGCGTGCTGGTGGCGGTTCTCGCCGTAATCCAGGGCGGCCACTTTCCGCAGGCTCATCACCACTTCCTCGCCCAGCAGGTTCCCGGTTTCCGACAGGTACTGCGCCACGGTGGCGTCGTAGGCGGCCAGGTACTGCCAGGATTTGGCCGCCAGCTGTTTTTTGATCTCCGGCTCCAGGCCGCCGGCTTCTTTGAGCGCGCCGAGGACGGGGGCGTAATCCGAAGGGCTGGAAATGGTCACGACGTTATAGAAGTCGCGGGCGGCCGCGCGCAGCACGGCCGAATTGGACTGGTCCAGGTAATTGGAAAGTTCCTCGGCGGCGAACTCCTCCTGCCCCACGATACTGGCGATGGGATAAAGGTTGGAGGCCACTACGTAGAACGCGGGCAGTTCCACGCCGTTCTCGGAGACGGACGGGAAGCGCCCGGACAAGGCTTTAAGCACGGCGGAGGGCACCGGCGGGGAATAGCGCACCTCTTCCGCCTCTATGCCGGCCTCCGCCAGCGCTTTATAGGTGGAGCCGGAGGCGTAGAGCGTGAAGCCGAGCTCGCCCAGGCCGCGGGCGAAGTCCTCCAGCCCGGTCTTGTCGTAGACGCTCAGGTAAGCGGTTTTATCCATGCGCGCGGTTACTTCCCGGTCAGCTTAATGAATTCTTCTTCGGAGAGGACGGGCACGCCGAGTTTTTTAGCCTTGTCGTACTTGGAGCCGGGGTCGGCGCCAACCACCACGTAGGAAGTCTTGGCGGAAACGCTGGAAGTTTCCTTCCCCCCCAGCTCGCGCACCAGGCCCTGCGCCTCGTCCCGGGTCATCGTCCTGAGTTCGCCCGTGAACACGAAGGTCTTGCCGGAGAGCGCGCCGCCCGTGGTTTTGCGCTCCGGCTCGTCCATGCGCAGCCCCAGCGCCGCCAGTTCCCCGACCATGGCGCGGGTGGCGCCGGACTTGAAAAATTCAATCACGGCCTCGGCTATCACCGGGCCTATATCCGAGATCCTGGCCAGCTCCTCCAGGCCCGCCCCCGTGAAGGCGCTCATGGTCCTGAAATGCCGCGCCAGCACCCGGGCGTTCTTTTCGCCTATATGCCTTATACCGAGGGCGTAGATAAGGCGGCTCAGCGGCGCCTCTTTGCTTTTATTTATCTGCGCCAGCAGGTTGTCCGCTTTCTTGTCCTTGAAAAGCTCCAGTTCCAGCAGGTCGGCTTTCTTCAGCCTGTAAATATCGGGAAAGCCTTTTACCAGGCCCCGCTCCACCAGCTGCCCGGCGGAGGACACGCCGAACCCGTCTATGTTCATGGCGTCGCGCGAGGCGAAATGCAGCAGGGAGCGCTTGAACTGCACCGGGCAGGAAGGGTTGACGCAGCGCAGCACCACCTCCGCCTCGTCCTTGAACAGCTCGGAGCCGCAGGAAGGGCAGGCTTTGGGCGGGACGATCTCTTTTTCCAGGCCCTTCCTGGCGTCGGCCAGTACCTTTACCACCTTGGGGATCACCTCGCCCGCGCGCTCTATTACCACGCGGTCGCCGAGCCTCAGCCCCAGGCGCGCTATCTCGTCGAAATTGTGCAGCGTGGCGCTGGAGATGGTGACGCCGCCGCATTTCACCGGCTCGAGTTCCGCCACGGGCGTGATGGCGCCGGTGCGGCCCACCGAGAACTCCACGTTCTTCACCGTGGTGGTGGCCTGCTGGGCCGGGTACTTGAAAGCTATGGCCCAGCGCGGGCTCTTGGAGGTGAACCCGAGCAGGCGCCGCTGCCGCAGCGAATCCACTTTTATCACCAGGCCGTCTATTTCGTAAGGCAGGGCGAAACGCCGCTCGGTATATTCGTTATAAAAGGCCAGCACCTCGTCGGCGCTCCGGCAGGGCCTGTTGCCCAGCGTGGAGATCTGGAAACCCAGGCCCCTGCAGATATTCAGGTATTCCCAGTGCGAGTCCGGCTCCACCATGCCCTCTAGGTAGCCGTAGGAATGGGCGATGAATTTCAGCCCGCGGGCCTGCGTGATACGCGGATCTTTCTGTCTCAGGGAACCGGCGGCGGCGTTCCGGGGATTTACAAAAGGCTCCCCCCCCTGGGCCGAGATCTCGCCGTTAAGATAGGCGAATTGTTCTTTTTCCATGTACACCTCGCCGCGCGCCTCGAACAAAGCGGGAGGTTTTGATAAAGCCAGTTTTACGGGAAGCGGAAGGACCTTCCCCGTTGAAAGCCTGGACAGCGTCATAGCGAGCACATTACGGGTTACGTCCTCTCCGGTTTCGCCGTCCCCGCGCGTGGAAGCCCTGAAAAGCCTGCCGTTCTCGTATTCTATGGAGCAGGAGAGGCCGTCTATCTTGGCCTCCACCACCATTTCGAAAGGTTCGTTGTTGAGGCCCTTTTTCACGCGCGCGTGCCATTCCAGGAATTCCTCCGGGGAATAGCAGTTGTCCAGCGAAAGCATGGGGATGCGGTGCGGTACCGGGGCGAAGGTGTCGGAGCGCTCGCCGCCGACGCGGCGCGTGGGCGAGTCGTCGGAGGCGAATTCCGGGTGGGCGGCCTCCAGCTCTTTCAGGCGGTTCATCAGCGCGTCGAACTCGCCGTCGGAGATCTCGGGGGAGTCGGAAACGTAATAAAGGCGCTCGTGCCGGCTTATTTCGGCCCTGAGCGCCTCTATCTCCTCGCGCGGGGAGCGGGTCATTTTACTAGATTGTTTTGCCGGGCTATACTGTCCAGCACGCCGTTGACGAACTTGCCCGACTTCTCGGTGGAGTATTTCTTTGCCAGTTCTATGGCTTCGTCGATTATGACGGCCACGGGGGCGGAGGAGAGGATCATCATCTCGCAGACGGCCATGCGCAGGATAGAGCGGTCGATGGCGGGCATGCGGTCCATTTCCCAGTTAAGGCTGGTCGTTTTTATAATGTTGTCTATCTGGGTGATATTGGTGATGGTGGAGGAGTAAAGGGTCTTATAGAACTCGAAAACCTTCGCCTCGAGGGCGAACTCTTCCATCTGGAAGCTGGCCAGCACGGAAGCCGGCTCCAGCTTGGCGATGTCCGAGCTGTAAAGCGACTGCAGGCAGTTTTCCCTCGCTAATCTTCTTTTGCTCATAAGTTAAAGACCTTGCCTATATAATACTAAATTTCCCGGCGGAGCAGGACGGCGCGCGGCGTCGGAACGACGGAGACCCCCCCGGATCCGGGCGGCGCGGCGCCGGCCGGCCGCCGCCTTGGCACGGCGGCGCTTTCTTTGGTAGACTTTGGGAGCAGGGCAATTTTCACGAGTTACGGAGGGATAAAATGAGCATGTTACCGCTGATAATCATAGGCGTGGTGATACTTTTCGCCAGCATAAAGGTCCTGAACGAATACGAGCGCGGCGTCACGCTGACGTTCGGCCGCTTTACCGGCGTGAAAGGCCCGGGCCTGATCTTCCTGATCCCCGGCGTGCAGCAGATGTTCCGCATGAGCACCCGCGTCGTAGTCATGGACGTGCCCCCGCAGGACATCATAACCCGCGACAACATTTCCGTGAAGGTCAACGCCGTGGTCTATTTCCGCGTCGTGGACCCGCAGAAGGCCATACTGAACGTTGAAAATTACATGTACGCCACCAGCCAGCTGGCCCAGACCACGCTCAGGAGCGTGCTCGGCCAGCAGGAGCTGGACGACCTGCTCGCGCAGCGCGACAAGATCAACCAGAACCTGGCGCTGATCCTCGACCAGCACACCGAGCCCTGGGGCATAAAGGTGTCGAGCGTCGAGGTGAAGAACGTGGACCTGCCGCAGGAAATGCAGCGCGCCATCGCCCGCCAGGCCGAAGCCGAACGCGAACGCCGCGCCAAGATCATCCACGCCGAGGGCGAATTCCAGGCTTCGCAGAAACTGGCCGACGCCGCCGCCATCATCGGCAAGGAACCCGCCGCCATCCAGCTGCGCTACCTGCAGACCCTGACCGAGATAGCCACCGAAAGGAATTCCACCACGATCTTCCCGATACCGATCGACATGATAAACCTGTTCATGAAGAAGAACCAGGGCTAGGAACGCCGGCAGGCGCAACACGGGGGCGGAGCGATCCGCCCCCGTTTTTTTTTGTCCCTTTCGGGTATAATAGTAGGAATGCCGGGGCTTTACGTACACATACCTTTCTGCCGAGCCAAGTGCGGCTACTGCGACTTCGCTTCCGCTCCGGGAACGGCCGAAGAGATCGACGTTTTCCTGGAAGCTTTGACGCGGGAAGCCGCTTCCTACGCGGCCCTGGCCGGCAGGTTCACCACGTTTTACGCCGGCGGCGGCACGCCCAGCCTGCTTTCAGAGAGGCAGCTGGAAAAATTCTTCCGGGCGGTGGAAAAGCTGACCGGCCCGCTGGGCGGCCTCGCGGAAGCCACTTTCGAAGCCAACCCGGAAAGCCTGGACGCCGGCAAAGCCGAACTGCTCAAGGCCGCCGGCATCAGCCGCATCAGCATGGGCCTGCAGGCCTCCCAGGACGCCCTGCTCAAGCGGCTGGGCCGGGTGGCCACGTCCGGGGACTTCCTGAAGGCCTGGGGGCAGCTGCGCGAAGCCGGGTTCAGGAACATGAACGCCGACCTGATGTCGGGCCTGCCGGGCCAGTCGCTCAAGGATTTTTCCGACTCCCTGGAGTGGCTGCTCAAGCTGAAACCCGAGCACGTTTCTTTTTACGCCCTGGAAGTGCACGAAGGAACGCCGTTCTCGGCCGCGCAAGTAGAGGAAGAACCCGACGCCGCGGCCGACATGTACGAAACGGGGGCCGCCTCCCTGAAGCTGGCGGGCCTGAACCGCTACGAGATCTCTAATTTTTCCCTGCCGGGGCGGGAGTCGCTGCACAACCTGAACTACTGGGAACAGGGCGACTACCTGGGACTGGGCCCTTCCGCCGCCTCCTACCTGGACGGGGAGCGCCGGGCCAACACCGCCGGTACCGCCGCCTACGTGAAAGCGGCTCTGGCCGGGGAGGCCATCCCGGCGCAATACCGGGAAACCCTTTCCGGGCGCGCTAAAAGAGCCGAGAAAATAATGCTCGGGCTGCGCAAAACTTCCGGAATTGAACTCACGGACGATATATTTATAGAATTCAAAGAGGAGCTCGGCCGCCTTACGGCCGCCGGCCTGGTAGAGACGGCCGGCAGGGTCCTTAAGATAAAAGAGGACCGCCTTTACGTCTCCAACGCAGTTTTCCGAGAATTCGTTTAGCCCGCTCAGGAGACCAATGTGATCAACAGCAGGTTCTGGATACGCAAGGACCGGGAGCAGTACTTCTTTAACGGCATTATCATCACCTGCGTGATAGGCGGTTTCGTGTCGTCCTATTGGCATTTCTCGGACAGGATCAACGTGCGCCAGGACATCAAGATCAGGAAGACCATTTCCACTGAGAAGCAGCAGAAGAAACTCAGGGAAGTCCAGTACGCCCCGGTGAAGCTGGGCGTGGGGGCTACGCGCTACTACCGCCTGGAATCCGACACCCTCCCCTCGGTACCCGAACTGGGGGACGCTGATGGTGAATAAGCTCCTGCTTTCCTCCCTGCTCGCCGCGGCCTGCCTGGCGGCGCATTGCCCCGCGCCGGCGGCCGCGCAGGCCAACACCCCGGTAGAGGAACAATCCTTCGACTACACCCCCGCCGCGGGCGAACAGACCCCGGAAATACAGCAATCCATGGCCGAGACCACTTTCGAGGACGCGGAGCTGATCAATCACCCGGTCTACGGCACCATCCTGCTTTCCAAGCACCGCTGGAAAAGCTGGGTGGCGCGCGCCCTCTACCTTGCCATGATCAACATCGCGCTTATGGTCATCGTCATTTCCCTGTCCAAGACGGAGGAGTATAACCTGATAATTTCCTATATCCTCGCCGGATCCAGCTTCGCGCTCTCCTTGTGGATGCTGATGTGCGCCCTGCTGCTTTTCCAGCTGAATTCGCTGGCCTGGACCTACGTGGGGCCGGTGGCCCTGGTCACCCTGGCGATCTGCTACGTGGTGCTGATGAAGATCAAAAAATACGACGTTTCGCTGACGGAACTCAAGGAATCTTTTCAGAAGATGCGCGCGGCCTCCCGCGAAGACCAGCGCCTGGCTTCGGTGGACGGGTCGCCCGGCGACTGGCCGGAGCAGGATTTTATCAGGTAAGTACCGCCCCTAAATAAAAAGAGCCGCGAAGATCGCGGCTCTTTTTCTTTGGCTGTCCGGCGCGTTAAAACTGCATCCAGAACCCGAACCGGTGTATGCTGCCCAGGTCGCCGAAAGGCAGGAAGGCGTAATCCACGCCCAGCCCGGACACCTTGACCCCGAACCCCAGGCTTAAACCCACCTCGGTCCCCAGGTTGGCGGTGTCATAGCCGAACTTATAGCCGCCGCGCAGGGCGAAGGCTTTGCGAAACCAGTATTCGGCCCCCAGGGACGGGTAGATCTTCTCGTCCTGGAAATATTCGCTGACCTCGGCCACCACGTTAAGCTCGGGGGAGGCCTTGTAAAGGCCGCCCGCGCGCAGGTTGACGGGCAGCGGGTCGGACTCCTCTTCGAACTTCATCTTGGTGCCCAGGTTCTGGATCGCCAGGGACAGGTTCAGTTTGGGGGTGGCGTGGTAGATGGCGCCGGCGTCCACGGCCGCGGCGAAGGCGGACTCGTCGTCGATGGCGGACCGGATGAACTTGACCGAGAAGCCGCCGTCCAGCTTGGGCAGGGAAGCGGGCATGATGTCGGGCTTGGCGTAGGAAAAGGTCACGGCGATGTCGCTGGCGCTGAATTCGCCCAGGCCGGTCACCGCGCCCACGTTGTCGTTAAGCCCGCGCTTCTCCAGCCCCCCCACCGTCATGAAAGTGGCGCCGAAGCCGAAGCGGTTCCCGCCGACGCGGCCCGCGTAGGACAGGTTTCCCATCTTGGCGTCCTGCAGGTAGGTGCTGAAGTCCACCGCCACCTCCTGCTCTTCGAACTGCGCCAGGCCGGCCGGGTTCACGAACACGGCCCCGGAATCGTTGGCCAGCGCGCCGAAGGCCCCGCCCATGGCTACCGCCCGCGGGCTCATGGCGGCCTTAAGGAACGGCGCCGCCGTGGTGCCGGCTCCCGAAGCGTAAGCCCCCGCCGGCAAAGCCAGCGCCAGGGAAAGGATAAATAGTTTTCTCATAAAGTTACCTCGCTAAACTTCTCAGGACCGCAGCTCCTAAATCCGCGGCGGCCGGGAACCCCGGCCGCTGCCCGCCCGCTATTTTATTATCGCCATCTTGTGGGCCTTGGTGCCCAGCTTCTTGCCGTCCACGTAGGTCAGCATGAAGTAGACGCCGGACGCGCAGTCCTGGTTGGTGTCGTTCCTGCCGTCCCACTCCGAATAATGCACGTAGCCGCCGGGGCGCACGCCTTCGTCTATGGTACGCACTTTCTCGCCGGCCAGGTTATAGATGACGAACTTCAGGTTGCCGGACTTGCCCGCCGGCAGGTTGTACTTTATCAGCGTGCCGTTGGTGGCATAGGCGCCAGCGGCCACGGCGATCCCGCCGTCCGCGCTCACGTTCACCGTCTTGGATTTCAGGCTGAACGGGTTGGGCATGTTGTAAACCGCGAACGAGCCCGTGAACGCCGTCGTATTATTGTCCGGCTTCGCCGTGAACACGGCGAACTTGCCGGTCTGGCCCGCGGGCGTGGACGAGTTGGGCACGTAGCGGCCGTTGCGCACCGAGCTCATCCGCATGCGCTTGCGCGCCAGGGGGCTGGTGCCGCCGCCGCTGCCTTCGTACGCCAGCTCCAGGCTGGACACGTCCACCGACACGACGCCCGTCATGGGGTCCACGGTATAGTTGCCGGGGATCTCCTTCCACATGCCCGCGGCTTCGTCGTACTGGTAGATGCGCAGGCCGTTGGTGTTCAGCGCGCGCTCCTTGTCGTACTTCAGCGTAAGGGTGAAGGGCTTGTTCGGCTGCGCGTTGGCGAGGTCCATGTTATAGATCTCGGAGGCCATCAGGTTCCTGATGGCGGTGTCCAGGGTCACGTTGCCTTTGGCGGTCTTGACGGTCTTTACCGAGGGCAGCGCGCTGAAGAAGCCGCCCACCAGGTTGGAGAAGTCGGCCGTGCCCGACGACGTCGTGATGGCGCCGGCGTCCAGCTCTATGCCGGAATACTCCTCGGTCTCCTGGTCCATGACCACCTCGCCGCCGGCTATGGCCGCGTCCTGGATGTACTGCTCGGTCTTGGCGTCGTTGGTCTGGTCGTACTGGATCTCTTTCTCCATGCGGTTGTCGCCGTCGCCGGCCGCCACGAAGACGGCGTAATACTGCCGGTTGGAGGAGACCGAGAACTGGCCCTGGTAGCTGTTATTGGCGCCAGGCACCAGCGCCAGGCTTACCGCGGCGGTGGAGATGTACTCCTCGCCCACGGTATAGCGGCAGACCGGGGTGGTGACCAGCGCCTTGGGGCTGGTGATGATCACGTCCACCTTGCTGACGGAATCCGGGGATTTGCGCACCTTCACGGTTATCTGCGGCGGCACGTCGCGCAGCACGATGTCGTCCACCACGGTGTCGCCGTTAAGGGCCGTCACGGTAAGGGTCTCGGGCAGCTTGCCTTCCATGAAGGCGGAGACCTTATAGAGGTGCCCCATGATGATACCGGTCAGCTCGTAGGAGCCGTCTTCGCCGGTCTGCGCCTCGATCTTGGGCAGATAGGAGGAAGGCGACTGCACGTTGAGCGTCTCGTCGTAGGCCACCAGTTTTATGCCCTGGCTGGTGGAAGGCGACGGGAACTTGCCCAGGTACACCTTGCCGGTGATCTTGGACTCGGAGGGCACCATGAAGAACTCGAAGGCGGCCGAGTCGTAGCCGGCCAGGCCGGTCTTCTGGCCGGTCTTCACGAAGCCGTCCTTGGTGACCTCCAGCCGGTAAATGCCGGCCGGCAGGTTGGAGAAGGTGAAGGCGCCGGAAGAATTCGTGACCGCGAACTTTTCCACGGTGCGGTGCTTCAGGTACACCCGCGCGTTCTCCAGGATGTTGCCGGTGTCGGAGCTCTTCACTACGCCGGAGATGCCGCCCACTACCAGCGTCTGCGCGTCGAAGTTGAACTCATAGGCCTCGTCTTCGGGCAGCTGCACTTCTTTGGCGATAGGCGGGTAGTTGGGGTTTACGAACACGGCCGTATAGCGGCCCGGGGGCACGCCCCACACCAGGTAGCGCAGCGGGTTGGCCACCAGCGCGTCCAGGACCACCTGCTTGTTCTTTTCCTTGATGCCGCCCTCGAAAGCGCCGATGGCGACTTCGTCGGGCATGGCGTGGCCGAAGCCTTTCAGGTCGCCGGCCGTGTCATAGAGCATGACAGCCGGGATCAGCGGCATGATCTCCGAGTCGAAGTTGGCGAAGATCTTCTCGAAATCCTGGTCGGTGAAGATCTTGCTGCCGGTGATATGCCCGGTCATAACGCCCTGGCCCACCGAACCCAGCACGGTCACCGGGATAGGCTGGGCAAGGGTGCCGGGCGTGGCGTCGGACTTCTTAATGGTCAGGCCGCGCTTCTGGCCTATGAAGTTGGCGAACTGGTAGTAGCTCTGCGGCCGGTACTGGTCGTCTGCGCCGGGGTTATAAGAGGCCCCGACGGTCAGGTAGAAGTCGTACTGGCCCGGCACCATGTACTTCTTGTCCCAGGTGGCGGTAGTAGAGCTGTAGTTGAAGTAATACTGCGGCTCTTCGAAGAACAGCTCCGTGATGTTGCGCTGGTTCATGGCGAAGCCGGAAGGCACGCCGATCACCGTATAGGTCCAGGCGGGCGTGGAGATCTCCGGCAGGCCGAAGATCTGCGGCTGCACCACCAGGCCGTCCGACAGCGTCATTTTCACCTCGGTGGTCTTGCCCAGGCTGACGGACACGTTTTCCAGCTCCACCGGGGGCCACCTGAAGCCGTCGCCCCGCGGCTTTATGTAAATATCATAAATGCCGGGCGGCACGTTGGGGTATTCGAAAGTGCCGTACTCGTCCACGTTGCTGCCGTCGCTGAACTGCACGTTCTTGCCGCGCACCTCTACGTCGGCGGCGTAGTAATCCGGGTCGTCGTCCCCCGTGGAGTAGTTGGGTTTGAAGTTGGTGCCGTCGGGGAATTTAAGCTGGCCTTTCAGCCCGCCGGACCTGGTGAGGGTAAAGTCCATCCGCACCGTGTCGGTGGAGCTGAAGCTGGCGGCGTCGTTGAACGAAGACAGCATGGCCCATTCCGTTGAGTAGATCTTTACGTAATAACTGACGCCCGAGGACAAGGCGATGGTATAGTCCGTGGTCGCCGAGTTAAGGGTGCCGGAGAAGGACGTAAAGCCCAGCTGGCGGCTCTGGCAGTCGCCGTCGCAGTTCTGCATGGCCATCACCACCACCGGCGAGGAAGCCGGTATCTCCAGCGGGCTGGAGCCCGAGATGGTGTAGGTGGTAACGAAAGTCAGGCTGCCGTAGAGCGTCCCCAGGGCGTTGCCGCCGGCGGGCGCCAGGTTGAACTGCAGGTTGTTGGCCGCCAGGCAGGCGCCTGAAGAGTCCAGCACCCAGACGCGGCCCGGCAGGCAGACGGCGCTGTCGGTGGGCTTGCGGGCGGAGTCGGAGGAGATGGTAACGCGGATATCGTCGGAGCTGTCCTCCTGCAGGTTGCCGGCGTTCAGATCGCGCCAGTTGCCCATAAATTCGGCGTTAAGGCGCGCGTTGCCGTCCGTAAGGCCGGTGATGGTAAAGGAACCGTCAGACCCGGTCTTGACCCTGGCCTCGGTGCGGACGCCTGGATTGTACGCCTGCGCGTAAGAGTCGCTGCCTTGGGAGACCCAGTCGTTATTGCCGTTAAGCATGATGCTGGCATTGGGCAGCGGGACGCCGTTATACTTCAGCACGCCGGTCAGCGTATAGGTAGCGAGGGCGAGCATGTAATCGCGCGTTACCGTGTAGCCGGGGGTAGAGATACAGATGCCCCAGGCGCCGGCCATGGCACAGTCGCTATTGCCGCCTTCGCCATAGTTGCTGTAGCCCTGCTTCTTGATCTCCAGGTTATAACTGCCGGTGGAGAGCGGGACATTGTTGAACACCGCCCGGCCGTTCACGTCGGTAAGGTTTTCGTAGACCAGGTATTTCTGCCAGCAGGGGTCGTGCCCGTCGCAGCGGGCCGGGATATTGGCCCACTTTGATAGTTCCACGCGGGTCCCCTCTACGGGCGCGCCCCAGGTAGACCGCACCACGGCCTGGAAGGACGGCGGGGTGGTGGAGCCGCCCACGGTGTAGCCCACCATGGACACGGCGCTGGTCATGTCGACTACATAATTAGAAACGCCGGGGAAGGCCTGGTTCAGGTACAGCATGGCGGCCTTGTTCTTGCCGGGCACGCTGATATTGAAACCGTAGACCCCGCCGTCGGCGGGCGGCACGTTGTGCAGGGTGATGGAGGTATTGAAAGAGGTGGACTTGGCTATGCCGTAGGCGGCTTTGTCGCCGTTCATGGAATAGAAGACCTCGCCCATCAGGTAGTCGCCGGCCACCAGGCCGGAGGACACGAACACGTTAAGCGTATGGCCGGGCTCGGCCGCGCTCTTGCGGTACAGCCGGTAGTACTTGGTGGTATCGCCGATGAGGTTCACCATGAAAGAGCCGTACGGGTCCATCAGCTGGTCTTTAATAGTGGGCTTGAAGCCCGGCGTGGAAATACCCACGAAGTACTGCATGCCGGCGGGCAGGCGGGCGCTGAAATAGCCCGAGGCGTTGGCGCTGCCTATCACCATCAGCTCCGGGTTGACGCCGCCGCTCTGGTCGAACGGCATGATCACCACGGGCACGCCGCCCGCGGCCGCGCTGGCGGTGCCAGAGGTTATAAAGATGGACAGCAGCGGGTTGCTGTTGGAGAAGACGATCTGGCGGTAGCGGTAGACGCCGAAGCCGCCGTTGAATTCGCCGGTGGCGTAAACATAGCCGGCGGTGTCCACGTGGACGTCCCAGCCGCGCTCGTAGGAGGAGCCGCCCCCGTTAAAGGACTTGCTCCAGATGATGCCGCCGTCCGCGGTGAACTTGCGGATAAAGAGGTTCTCGCCCTGGTTTATGTCCCAGCGCGATTCCGCGCCGGTCACATACACACTGCCCATGGAGTCCATGGCGACGTTGCCGGCCGTATCGTAGCTGTTGGCGGGGTCGTTATAGGACTGGGTCCATTCGGAGGCCATGACGGGCTCGACGGTAGCGTCCAGTTTGCGCAGCCAGATGTCGGAGCCGGTCTCCATGCCGTTATAGACCGAAGCCGCGGCGTAGACGTTGCCGAGGCCGTCGGCGGCGATGCCGCCGCCCTGGTCCCAGTTATTCCCCGCGCCGGTGATGACGGCCGTGGACAGCGTCAGCAGGTCCTCATCCAGCTTGAGCACGAAGGCGTCGCCGCCGGTGACCGAGTTATTGATATTGCCGGTCACATAGACCACCGTATTGGTGGCGTCGAAGACAAGGTCGGTGATCTCGTTGCCCCAGGAGCCGCTGTTGCCGTTGAACGCGGCCGTGGTCAGCAGCACGCCGTCGGCGGTAGTTTTAAGCACGTACGCGAAGTTGGCGTTGCCGACCTGGTTCTGGACGCTGCCGCCCAGGTACAGCGTGCCGGTCTCGTCGGCGGCTACGGCGTAGCCGTCGTCGTAATTATTGGCGAAGTCGTAGTTGCGGCTCCACAGCAGGCTGCCGGCCGCGTCGTATTTAACGGCCATGATGTCGTTCCTGGTCAGGGTTTCCCAGGAGCCGCGCGTGCCGGCCACTATCACGTTGCCGGCGTAATCGGCGGTTACCGCGAAAGCCTGCACGTATTCGTTGGCGCGCCCCGCGAAGAACTTGGTCCAGGCGATGCTCATGTCCGGGCGGTACTTGCGCAGCACGAACAGGCTGGCCCCGTCTATCCAGGAGTTGGAGACGGTATAAAGGTTCCCGGCGGCGTCGCGGGCGGATTTATTGCGCCAGCTGTAGGAGTTGTTGATGCTCCACACCTTGCTGTCGGGGTAGGTGACCGCGGTGTCCTGCACGCCGGGCGTATTGGCGTAGGTGGTGGCCCAGCCGGACAGCGGCGCTACCGTCTCGCCGTCGAAAGCCCAGCCCTTGATATAGTAATTGGGCGAGGTAATGGCGCCTGTGCCGCTGCGGCTGGCGTCCAGGCCGCCGATATTGTAGCTCTGGTACATGCCCGAGGAAACTGGCGCGGTAGTATAGAACACCGTCTGGGCATTGGCTTCGTCCCAGGCGAAGTTGAGCGTGTAAGTGCTGGCCTGGAAATAATAGGTGGAACCGGTGGCCAGGTCGTAAGGGGAGGTCCAGTAGACCTCCGCGGTGCCGGGGTAGCCGCCGGGCCGCCCGCCTACCATGAACGACGGGGGCAGGAAGGTGTAGATGCCGGGTTTACCCATCAGGGCTGCGGCGGCGAAAACGCCGGAACCGTCCAGCATTACGGCGCTGGCGCGCTCCTGGGTGTAGCTCCCGCCGGAATCGAAGGTCTTGGTCCAGAGCGCGGCCAGCGTGGACGGATTCACTTTAGTCACGCGGATATTGTCGCTCTGTTCAAGGTCGTTGCGCATCTCATAGCCGGCGGTATACAACTCCCCGCCGTAATAAGTGACCCCGTAGTTATAATCCATCATATTGCCGGGGCTGTTATAGACGGAAGCGTCTATATATTGGAGCGCGGCGCCGTCGTGGTTAACGAACTTGCCCAGCCAGGCGTCTTCGTTGGCGGTATAGAGTTTGCCGGCCACGTAAATATCGGAATCGGGCCCGACAGCCACGCCATAGGCGGCGTCAAAACCGGGGTTGGTGATCTCCGCCTCGGAGAGCACGGCGTTGGAATCCAGGCCGTATTTCACAAGCCAGATATCCTCATCGTTCATCACGATACCTTTGCGGCCCGCGGCATAGACGGCGGAGGTGGTGACGGCGATACCGAAAAAATACTTGCTCGTATATTGATCCACCGCGTCCAGCATCGAAGTCCAGACCGTGGCGCCCAGCGGCGTGACTTTTTTAAGCAGGGCCGATTGATAGCCCGCGTTCTTTATCTGCCCGGCCAGGTAAATATTGCCGGAGGCGTCCAGGCCTATGGCGTTGGCGGAATCCATACCCATGGTTTCGCCGGCATACAGCTGGCTCCAGGCCATTACGCCGTCGGGCATGATCTTGGCCAGGTAGACGTCCTGCATGTCGGTGGGACTGGAATCCATGGAGCCGGCGGCGTAAATAACGCCCGAAGGTGCCACGGCCAGGGATTTGATAGTGAAATAAGGGCTCGCGTTAACCGTCGCGGCCGTGCTGTTGTAGAACCGGGTCCAGTCGTAGCGGCCACTTGACTTATTGTATTTGCGCAAACCCCAGCCGCCTTCCATGCTGGCGCCGCTCATTATGTTATAGGCCTGGTAGATATTACCGGAACTATCCATGGTAGTGGCAAAGTCGTAAGCGTTATTCTCCGTAAAGGTAAACCTGGCCTGCGGGTAGGTATTGACGATGTCGTTAAGCGCCGGCGTGCGG
This sequence comes from Elusimicrobia bacterium GWA2_61_42, assembly GCA_001799615.1. Taxonomy (GTDB): domain Bacteria; phylum Elusimicrobiota; class Elusimicrobia; order Elusimicrobiales; family UBA9959; genus UBA9959. Next base: position 42,401 of record MGTU01000012.1, read on the forward strand.
GCCTGGGCGTAAACGGGGGGGCCCATGGGGGTGCTGCCTATCCAGGCCATGAAGTAATAGGTGGGCGTGGTGGAGTTGCCCCAGGCGTCGCGCGAAGCGGGCAGGCCCTTTACCAGGTAACCGTCGCCGGTACCGGCGGCCACGGGGCCGCTGGAAAAGTTTACCTGGGCGTTGGCGTAGTTCCAGGCGTAGGCGGCGGCCGTGCTGTACTGGATGTGCAGCTGCGTGCCTCCGACGATAGCTTCGGGGTAGGTCCAGTTAAGCTGCACGGAACCGGTGTACTGCCCGGCGTAGGAACCCAGCTGGAAAGGGCTGCCGCCGGCCTGCGGGAAAGAATAGAAGCCGTAAGAGTCGCCGAACTGGCCCGCCAGCAGCACGCCGCCGGTCGTGCTCAGCGCCACGTCGTAAAAATAGTCCTCGTTCTGCGTGGCGTAAGTGCGCGTGGAGACCAGCTGGCCGTCCGCGGTGTATTTGAAATAGATGGAGTTGCTCATCTGGCCCAAATCCATGCGGTACTCGTAGCCGGCCACGTAAATGCCGCCGAACTTGTCCACGGCGCAGTTTTTGGCGCCCTCGTTCTTGCTATAGGTGGTATTGGGGTTGTCGTAAGTGCGGGTCCAGGTAAAGGTGGTAAGCCCCAGGTTATACTTGCGCAGCAGCAGGTTGCTCCCCTGGCCGATGTCGTTGCGGTCCTCGTAGCCGCAGAGGTAGGCGTAGCCGGCCGGGTCCACCGCTATGCCGGAGGCGGCGTCGGAGCCGTTGCCGGGGCTGTTGTAGCCCATTACACCCAGCTTGTTGCCGTTCGAGGGATCGTATTTGACTATCTGCATGTCGGCGTTGGCGCCGGAGTTATAGTCCTGCCCGGAGGAGTAAACATAACCGGAAGCGTCCGCGGCGAGGCCGCTGATATAGTCTTCGCTGTTAAGGGAGCTGGTGCTGTTAAAGATCTTCTCCCACACCGGGACGCCGCCGGCGGAAAGTTTGGCCAGCCACGCGTCCGCGCCGGCCGAGGAGGCCTGCACGGTGTAGCCGCCGGCGTAGACATAGCCGGAATAAGTGTCGAAAAGTACGGCCATACCGCGGTCATTGCCCACGGCGCCGGGGCGGTTGATCAGCCATTTCAGCTCGCCGTTGGCGGCGTAATTGGCCACTATGATATCTTCGTCGGTGCTGTTCCTGAGGCTGCCGGTCACGTAGACGTCGCCGTTAAAGGGGTTGACGGCCACGGCACGGCCGTAATCGTTGCCGTTCCGAACTCCGCTGTTGAGAACGCGCACCCACTGTAACGCGCCTTCGGAGTTATATTTGCGCAGCACCACGTCGTTGCCGCAATCCTGGCAGGTGGGCATGGTGTTTACCAGGTAAACGTTGCCCTGGGGATCCACGGCCATGCGCCCGGCGTAATCGGCTTCACGGACGCCGTTCTCAAGCAGCAGCAGGCCGCCGCCGTAAGGCGTGGCCGAGACCGAAGGAAAAACGGGGGTATTGGGCACGGCCGCGATGGTGGGGCAGTCCGCCGAGGGGGTCCCGGCCAGTTCCACCCAGACCTTGAACGTATAAGTTGGGCTTTCTATCACCCCGGCGCCGTTGCGGCCGGCATCCAGCCCGCCTATAATATAACCCTGTTGCGAACCGCTGGCGGCGGAAGTGGAAATAACGATCTGCGCGTCATTTTTATCCCAGACCACCGTAGCGGGGTTGGTGGTGTATTGGATGTAGAACAGGTCGCCGTTGCCCTGTACCAGCGTGTCGTTGACCTGCCAGGTGTAGTGGATAGTGCCCGTGTAAGGGCCGGCGACGGCGTTCACGCCGGTGGCGTCGTTGGTGGCACCGGCGCGCCCCGCGGTTCCGGCCCAGAGGCCTGCGGCGGCCGCCAGGATTAAAATGGTTTTTTTCATATTAAACATAAGTTCTCCTGAAAACACAGCTGGGCGCTTAAGCCGCGGGGCTTGCGCAAAAAAACAAATTTCTTCCCGCTCCGCTGACCGTCAACCGCTGACCGCTATTTAAAATTCCCACTCCAGGCCCATCAGGTAAGTGCTGGCCCTGTAGTTATACCGGTAGTTCTCCTCGTAGCGCATGTTGGAGGACGAGACCTGGTAATTGTAGGCCGCCCGCGCGTAGAACCTGTTGAAAACGGGATACCGGGCGGAAAGCGAGGTAAGCCAGAAGGTCTGGTTGATCTTCGCGTCGCCGTAAGCGCCGCTGACGTTCTGCTTGAGGCGCCCGAGGTAATAAAGCCGGCGCCAGTCCAGCCCGAAGCTGAACTGCGCGCCGTTCTTGAAGACCAGGCTGGCGGACGGGCTGATGTTTATGTCCACGTAGCTGTAGTAATCCTTCATGTATTCTTTCTGCAGGGAATCGTAGGAGCCCTGGTTGGAGCTGAGCCAGCCCACGCGGGCCGCGGCGCCGAGGTAAACCGGCTTCAGGGCGCGGGACAGCCTGAAGCTGAAATTCTGGACGATGTCGGCGCGCTTATCGCTCTTGAAAGGGGACTGGCCCAGTTCGGGGTTGGCGGCTACGGCCTGGTCGCCGTAGGTGCGGTAGGTGAGGTCGTAGCCGGCCTTCATCTGGGCGGGGTCCGGGAACCAGGCGTAGACGAAGCCCAGGCGGTGGCTGGTATTGTCCAGCGGGTCGCTGCCGGCGTTGGCCGACAGTTCGTTGAAGGTGGTGGTGTCGTTGAAGACCGACTGCGACTGGGACAGCAGCGTGCTGTAGTTGGGATACTTCACCTGGTAAAAATCGTAGGACTCGGTAAAGGTGCCGTGGGGGCGTTCCTGCTCCGCGTCGAAGCCCAGGGAAAGGGTGTTATAGTCGAAAAGCCCGTCGGCCCATTTCTCGTCCTTGGTCTCCTTTATCAGGGCCTTGGAGTAGGAAACCCTGGGCTTGTACTTGTCGAATTCGCGGGTGTAGACGTATTTAAGGGAGAAGGTATGCGTCTGGCGCTGGCGGGTAAGCACGCCGCCGCCGGCCAGCTCCTGGATGTCCTGCGTGCCGGAGTAGTTGCCGGCATAGACCGGGATCAGGTCGTGCCCTTCGCCCAGGTTCAGCGCCGGGGAGAGGAAGGCGTCCAGGCGGCCCTGGAAAGAGGCGGCGTCGGCGTCCAGGTAATACTTGCCGCCCAGCAGCGAGATATCGGCCACCGGGGTTATCTTCACTTCGGCTTTAAGGAAGGAAAAAGGGGAGAGGAGCAAAAAACCGGCCAGGCAGGCTTTTACAAAGTCTTTATTCGTTTTTTCCATGATTCGTTTCCCTTATTCGAGGCGCAGCAGCCCGGCGTCCTTGAGCAGCTTGGCGGAGTAGACCAGGTTTATATTGCGCCCGCTGAAAAGGTTGCTGGTATAGACCCGTTCGAAATTAAGCCGGTCGGTGATCTGGTCCAGGGTTTCTCCCCCGCCCAGCCCCGCGCCGAAATCCCCGGCGGAAAGTATTTTCCCGTCGTCGAAGATCACGAAATCCTCGGCCTGGATATAGGTGCCCTCGTTGAAAGTATTCCTGCTTATGCTGTGAAAAGCGTCGCCGGTGACGGAGGCGACCAGGCCGGTAGTGCCCAGGTAGGAAGCGGACGTTACGTCCCCGGTGGCCACGTTATAGCCGGACTTGGTCCATATCCATTTGCCCATCGCGGCACTGTCGTTGGGCGCGGTAAGCAGGGTATCAGGGCCCGCGGCGTAGAAAGAATAATTCCCGAAAACCAGGTTAAAGCGCGGGTCGGCGGCGCTGCCGTTGGACTGCATGATGCCGCCGGAAGCGTCCTCGGTGACCTTATCCAGCGTGTTGGACATCACGCTGTTCATGGCCGTCAGGTACCACTGCGGCGCGGCGGTGCCGGCCGCGGAGATCATGTTGGCGGTTACCAGCGACAGGTCGGAAGGCAGGGCGCTGTTGAAGGTGAACAGGATCTTGCCGAAGTCGAAGCGGCTGTCGCGGGTGTTGAGCACGACGTATTTGAACTGGTTGGCCGAGGGGCGGATGGTATATTCCTCCATGCGCACCCGGTTGCCGAAAGCGTCCACGGCCACCTTGCGGTTCTGGAACTCGGAGGACTGCATCTCCTCCTGCGCCCTGGCGACGACGTCCTCTTTGGACAGCTCGCCGTAGATCTCGTTGCGGGCCGCCTGGGACGGGTTCCCGATCGAGGAATTCATGTCGCCGGGCTGGTTGGGGTTCTCCCTGGGGGTCCCCATCCTGGCGCCCATGGGGATCTCCGCCGCCTGGCCGCCGCGCACCAGGCTGGAATTGCCCTTGGAATCGCCGGCCAGCACGGAGCCGTCGTAAACCTCCACGCGGCTGTTGCCTTCCTCGTCGGAAGCCACCATGAAATCGGTGCCGCGCACGGCGCAGACCGCCGAGGGGGTGCGCACTTCGAATTTTTTGGAGAATTTCTTTACCCAGGAACGGACGCGCCCGAAATAGAGCCCCAGCGAAACGGCGTCCTTGCTCTCCGAGGACATTTTGAACGCGGACACGGGCGCCAACTTCACCTTGGTGCCGTCCTCCATCAGGATCTCCACCGTGGAGGCCCGGGCGGTGCGCAGCTCGTCGCCGTTGCCCAGGCGGACTTTTTCGTCGCCTTCCAGGCGGGCCCACTCGGTCTTGCCGGCGCGCTTGAGGTCCACCTCGCCGCGCCACATATCTATATAGGCCGCGCGCGCCTGGCCGCAAAGAGCGGCCAGCAGTATCAGGGAAAAAAGATAACGCATAAAAAGCTCCTAATTGAAGGCGGACGAACCCCCGGCCGCTGGCCGGGAAGCCCCTTAACCACTATAGATGAATTATAGGTTTGAAGCGGAATAAGTGTCAACGGAAAATATTGTGACTTTGGATACCGGGAATTTCAGGCGCAGATGTCGCAGGAAGAATTTTCCACGGGCTCGCTTTCCACCTGGAAAACCGAGTGGCGGATACCGAAGCTCGCGGCCACCCCGCAGGTGGCGGTCTTCAGCGCCGCCTGCTGCTTGGCGGGGTCTTTTACCACCAGGTGGGCACTGAGCGCGTTGAACCCGGACGAAAGGCTCCAGGCGTGCAGCTCATGCACGTCCGAAACGCCGTCTATGGCCCTCAGGTCCTTCTCCAGGGCTTTCAGGGAGAGCCCGCGCGGGGAACCTTCCATAAGGATATGAAAAGCCTCGGCCAGCAGCCTGGCGGAACTGAACAGGATAAGCCCTATTATCAGCAGGGAAACTATGGTGTCCGCCAGGTAAAAGCCGGTGAAGTGGATAATGACGCCGGCGATGATGGCGGCCACGGAACCGGCCAGGTCGCTGAGCACGTGCAGGAAAGCCCCGCGGATATTGATATTGTCGCCGCTGTGGGCGTGCAGGATCCAGGCGCAGGCCAGGTTGGCCAGCAGGCCGGCGGCGGCCACCCAGATCATGGGGCCGGACAGCACCGGCACCGGGCTGTGGAACCGGGCGTAGACTTCACGCAGCATGTAGCCCGACAGGATCCACAGCAGCATGGCGTTGGCCAGCGCCGCCACCACCTCGGCGCGGCGGTAACCGAAGGTGCGGGAGGAATCGGGCTTGAGCCCGGCCAGGCGCGAAGCGAAAAAGCTCATGCCGAGCGCGGCGGCGTCCGTGAGCATGTGCATGGAATCGCTGAGCAGCGCCATGCTGCCCGTGAGCAGGCCGCCGGCGGCTTCCACCAGCATGAAGGCCGCGGTGATGAAGAAAGCGGCGGTGATGGCCTGGCGGTGCCGGCCCCCGGCCCCGTGGCCGTGCCCGTGCGCGCAGGAGGCGCCGTGTTCGTGTTCATGTTCGTGATCGTGGCCGTGTCCCATACCGGAATTATATAATTTTGGGAAATGCTAGAATATAGCCCGAATAATATGGCTTACGAGCTACAGACCATAGAAGACTCCCTGCGCGCCGTTAACGAGGAAGTTAACGCCGCCCTGGCCGGCATAGCGCCGGAAGTTTTCGATTTTAAAAAATACCCCTTCAGCTTCATGGGCAAAGCCGCCAGGGCCAGGTTCACGCTGCTCATGGCCGCCGCCCTGGAGACGGACGCGGCCGCCGCCCGCAAAGCCGCGGCCGCCGCCGAGCTCACGCACACCTCCTCCCTGCTGCACGACGATTGCCTCGACCTGGCCCGCTACCGCAGGGGCCTGCCCACCCTTTACGACCAGATGGGCGTGAACGGCGCCATACTGGTCGGCGACCTGCTGATGGCCATAGCCTTCGACCGCGCCGGCCGCGCCGCGCCGGAACTGCAGGGAGAACTGGTGCACGCGGTGCGCCGCATGACGGAAGGCGCCCTGATCGAGGAAAATTCCCGCGGCAAAAAGATCTCGGCTTTGGAAGCGGAGCGCATGGTCGCCCTTAAGACAGGCGCGCTTTTCCGCTGGTGCGGCCTGGCGGCCTGCCACCTGGCGCGCAGGCAGGACCTGCTGGAAACCTGCGCCGTCATCGGCGAGCAGGCGGGCTCGGCTTTCCAGGTGATAGACGACGTGCTGGATTTCGAAGGGGACGCGGGGGCCTGCGGCAAAGAGACGCTTAAAGATATTAAGGAAGGCAAATTCACGCTGCCGCTCATTCTCGCGCTGAACGACGCGCAGGCCGGGCCGAAAGCCGAAAAGCTGCTGGCGGCCATGCGGGCCGCGCCCGCGGCCGACCTTGCCAACGCGCTCGACCTGGCGGACCTGGTGAAGAGCGGCGGTTTTTCCGCCGCGGCCAGGGCCTCGGCGGCGGAAAAAGTCAGGGCCCTGGCGCCGCTGCTGGCCCGGCTGCCCGGCGCCGCCGGCGCGGCCGCGCTCCGGGATTTCCTGCTGGCCCTGGGCGAGCGGAAGGCCTGAAGGGCGGAAAATGAACAAAACGATCCTCCGTAAGTGGCTGATCATCCTGCGCGCCTATTCCTGGCCGGCCTCGCTGGTGCCCGTGGTGCTGGGCTCGGTGGTCGCCTGGCGGCACGGCAGGTTCTCCTGGGGAGACTTCTGCCTGACCTTCCCGGCGGCGCTGCTGGTGCACTCCGCGGCCAACCTGGCCAATACTTATTTCGATTTCAAAAAAGGGGTGGACCGCAGGGAAACCGCCGACGACAGGGGCCTGGTGGACGGCCTGATGACGCCGCGCGCCATGCTGCTGACGGCGCTGGGGCTGTTCGCGGCCGGCGGCGGCATCGGGGCGCTGCTGGCGTTCAAGAACCAAGTGCCGGCCCTGCTGGGCCTGGGCGCGGCCGGCTTCGCCCTGGCCTGGTTCTATACGGGCACGGGGTTCGCCTACAAATACAGGACGCTGGGCGACGCCGGGATCTTTTTCGCTTTCGGGCCTTGCATCGTAAGCGGCACGGCGCTGATCCAGACGGGGGCTTTCCTGCCGGAGGCGCTGTGGGCCTCCATCCCGGTGGGACTGCTGATAACGGCCATCCTGCACGCCAATAACATGCGCGACGTGAAAAGCGACGGCGCGGCCGGCTTTGAGACCCTGGCCGCCGCGCTGGGCCCCTCCAGGGCGCACAGCTTCTATTACGCGCTGATCTTCGCCCCTTATCTTTTTTCCTTTACGTTCGGCAGCGGCTGGCCCCCCGTGTTCTGCGCGCTGTCCGTGCCGCTGGCCGTAAAACTGAAAGCGCGGGCGGACAAAGGCGAATTTTCGGAGCTGGTGCCGGAAACGGCGCGGCTGGTGGCGGTCTTCGGCCTGCTGCTCTCCGCCGGCCTCTACATCGCCGCCTGAGCCCGGCCCGGGCCCGATTTAATTCTTATTGTAAAAACGCGGGATTTTTTATAGATTATATATAGCTTTGTATAAGCGCAAGTTTACGGAGGTTTCTTTAAAATGAGGAAAAACACCCTGCTTCTCGCCCTGGCGCTGCCGCTGCTGGCCGCGTTCACCCTTTCTTCCTGCGGCAATAAGAATAAAAAGGCCGGCGCCGACCAGACGACCGACATGACGGCCGACACCACCGCCATCCCCGGCGTGGAAACCCTGGAAGGCACCGGCTCGCTGACGACGGAAGGCGACATACGCGGAGGAGAGTTCCTCACCCAGGCGAACATCAAGACGATCACTTTCGACTATGACCGCTACGAGCTTTCCGAGGCCTCGCGCCAGACGCTGCAGGCCAACGCCGCCCTGCTGAAGGTCCACAAGGACTGGACCGTGCTGGTGGAAGGCCACTGCGACGACCGCGGCACCACCGAGTACAACCTGGCCCTGGGCCAGAAAAGGGCCAAGTCCGTGCGCGATTATTACGTGCGCCTGGGCGTGCCCGAAAGCGCCATGGGAACGATCTCTTACGGCGAGGAAAAGCCGCTCTGCACCGAGGCTACCGACGATTGCTGGCTCTCCAACCGCCGCGCGGAAACCAAAGCCAAGGGGAAATAAATGCGCCTCAAATCATTCCTGCTCGCCCCCCTGTGCCTGCTGGCGGCCGGCTGCGTCGCTACGCAGCAGGACATGCTGCAGATGCAGAGCCAGATGGACGACCTGAACAACAGCCTGACCACGATGCAGAAGAACCAGGCCGAGCTGGCCGTGAAGATGGAGGACCTCTCCAAGAACCTCAACGCCTCGTCGGAAAGCATGAAGGACATCTCCACCCAGATGGACAAACTGTCCTCCCACCTCGACGAGATAGACAGCTCCATGAACAAGCGGGTCAACGCCATAGGCCAGACCATCCGCAAGCAGCAGGAGGAAGTGGAAACTTCGCTGCTGCCCGCCAAGATCTACAACGACGCCTACAACGCCTTCCTCAACAACAACTTCGAAGGCTCCGCGACCGGGTTCAAAACCTACCTCTCCAAGTTCCCCGCCGGGGAAATGGCGGAGGGCGCCTACTTCTACCTCGGGGAATCGCTTTACCTGAAAGAGCGCTGGCAGGACGCCGCGCTCGCCTACGCGACCGTGCTGGAGAAATTCCCCAAGTCGGCCCGCATCCCCGCCGCCCGGCTGAAATACGCCATGGCCCTGCTCAAGCTTCCCGAAGACAAGAAAAGCGAAGCGCTGAAATACCTGCACTCCGTAGTGAAGGATTACCCCGCCTCGCAGGAAGCCAAAACCGCTAAAGACTACATCACCAGGCTTTCCCCCGCCAAACCGGCCGCGGCCCCCGCCAAAACCCCGGCCAAAGCCCCGGCAAAGAAAGGCTGACCCCGCCCCCATGAAAGCGCTGGCGCTGCTGATCCTGCTGACCGGCCCGCTTTTCGCGGGCACGGACATCTACATAGGCATCGCGCCCGGGGCGGAGGTCAAGAAGACAGCCCTGGCCCTGGCTAATTTCCTGCCGGCCAGGCCTGAAAACCCCGGAGACCTGGCGCTGGCCGAAACCTTCCGGGACATAGTCAGGTCCGACCTCCTTTACTCCCGCTACTTCGACCTCAAAGAAGACGCGCTCTCCCCCGCCAACCTGGACACAAGCAAGGAGTCGCTGGCCTACTGGAAAGGCCTGGCCGGGCACCTGATAACGGGGCGCGCGCAGGACGCCGGCCCGGTCTGGACCTTCAGCGCCCGCCTGATCGACCTGGCCACGGGCAAAGTGGTGACGGAAAAATTCTACCAGGGCGAGAAGCGCGCGCTGCGCCGCGCCGGGCACATGTTCGCCGACGACGTGGTGCTGCGCCTGACCGGGCGCCTCGGCATCGCCCATTCCAAGCTGGCCTTCTCCAATAATTCCACCGGCCGCAAAGAGATCTACATAGCGGATTACGACGGGGAGAACCTCACCAGGCTCACCTCGGACAACAGCATCAACCTGCTGCCGCGCTGGTCGGCGGACGCGTCGAGGATCTACTACACCACCTACCGCTGGGGTAACCCGGACATGTTCGAGATAGACCTGAAAGCCGGCAAGATACGCCCTTTCACCACCTTCCAGGGGCTGAACATCCCGGGCGGCTTCTCCCCCGACGGCCTCACCATGGTAATGACGCTGTCCCGCGGCGACGACCCCAACATCTACACGCTCAACGTGGTCACCAAGCAGCTCAAAAAGCTGCTGAAGAACTTCGGGGTCAGCTCGTCCCCCACCTGGTCGCCCGACGGCACGCAGGTGGCTTTTGTCTCCGACCGCTCCGGCAACCCGCAGATCTACGTGCTGGAGCTGGCCACCGGCAAGACGCGCCGCCTGACCCGCATGAACTGGTGCGACTCCCCCTCCTGGTCGCCCTCGGGCGAGTGGATAGTTTTCGCCGGCCGCGAGTCCTCCAAAGAGAAGCTGAATATTTTCACCACCGACCTGACCGGCAGCCAGATCAGGCGCCTGACCAACAAAGCTGGCGACAATGAGGACCCCTCCTGGTCCCCGGACGGCAGGTTCGTGGGCTTTACCTCCACCCGCAGGGGCAAGCGCGAGATCTTCGTGATGGACGCCGACGGCAGCGCCCCGCACCCCCTTACCGACCTGAAGGGACACTCCTTCACCCCCAACTGGAGCCCGTAAACTTCGCCGGGCAATAAAAAAAGGCTGAACTCGCGTTCAGCCTTTTTTTTGCCGCCTGGCTTATTTGCCGAAGACGGAACAAACCTTGTCCAGGAGGGAAGCCCAGAAGCCGGCTTCCCGGGCGGCCCCGCGCGAAACGCGGAACTTCAGGTCGCGGTTGGCCTTCAGCGCGGCCGAAAGCTCGGCGTCGAGCAGGGCCAGGAACTCGGGGCCCAGGCGCTTGCGGCGCTCGGAAAGGATGCCCGGGTTTATCACGTCCTCCAGGGCGAAATATTCCTGGCCGCAGAAAGCCTGGATATAGGGGTTCTCCATGAACTCTGCCACGGCGTCTTCGTCGGAGAGGCTCTTGAGCTGCTTGGCCATTAGCAGCCCGCAGACCAGCCTGGAATCCTTGGCGGGCCGGCCGTAGCCGGTGGAGAAGTACCGGCCGTAGCCGGCGTCCAGCTTCTCCCACGGGAGAACTTCCGCCAGCTTCAGCCAGCGGTTGCCCGAGGAGAGCTTCTCGCCCAGGTGGAACATTTTTCCGAACAGCGTCGGGTTGAATTTTTCGGAACGGTACATTATTTCTCCGGTTTGAAACACTTGCGGCAGCGGGCCTCGTATTTGTCCCCGGCGCCCACCACGATGCGCTTGCCGGAATCGGTCAGGCGCTGGCTGAAATGCGCGGGGTTGCCGCACACCATGCAGATGGCGAGGTTCTTGGTGACGAACTCCGACACCGCCATCAGCCTGGCCATATTGGTGAAGGCCTCGCCGCGGTAGTCCTGGTCGAGGCCGGCCACTATCACCCTGCGGCCGGAATCGGCCAGCTTCTGCGCCACGTCCACGATCTCCTCGCCGAAGAAATGCGCCTCGTCGATGCCCACCACCTGCGTGTCCGGCAGGACTTCCTTGAGTATCTCCCTGGCGGTCTTCACGGGCCTGGCGGCCAGCGTGGACTTGTCATGGGAAACCAGGTGCTCCTTCGAATAGCGCGTGTCCAGGTGGGAATTGAAGACCTGGACCTTCTGCTTGGCGATATTGGCCAGTTTAAGGCGGCGGATGAGTTCCTGGGTCTTGCCCGAGAACATGCTGCCGCAGACCACCTCGATCCACCCCGAAGCCGCCGACACGTTGAATATCATTTTTTCCCCCACTTGGCCGAAAAGTAATCCCAGGTAAGTTTGAGACCTTCAGGAAATTTTACCAGCGGCTTATACCCCAGCTCCCTGCGCGCGCGGGAGATATCCGAGTAGGTCTTGCGGATGTCGCCTTTGCGCTTGGGGAAGAATATTTTCTCGGATTTGCGGCCCGTGATCTGCTCCAGGCCGCGCGCTATGTCCAGCAGTGAAATGCAGGTGCCGGTGGCCACGTTAATGGTCAGGCCGGAAACCTTCGCCGGCGCCAGCGCCGCGCGGATGTTGCCGTCCACCACGTTGGCCACATAGGTAAAGTCGCGGGACTGGCGGCCGTCCCAGTGGATCTCCAGCGGCTTATGCTGGAGAAAAAGCTCCATGAAGCGGGGGATCACGGCCGAGTATACGGCCTCGGGGTTCTGCCGGGGGCCGAACACGTTGAAGTACCGCAGGGCCACGGTCTCTAGACCGTAGGTCTTCGCGTAAACGCGGCAGTAATTCTCGCCCGCCAGTTTGCTGACGGCATACGGCGACACCGGCCTTGTGGGCAGGTCCTCGGTCTGCGGGAATACCTTGCACTCGCCGTAGGCCGAGCTGGTGGCCGCGTAAACGAAGCGTTTAACCCCGGCCTCTTTGGCCGCCATCAGGGCGTTGAGCGTGCCCGTGGCGTTGTTATCGTTGGCCGCGCGCGGGTTGTCCACCGATTTGGGCACGGAGCGGAAAGCCGCCTGGTGCAGCACGTAGGTGACGCCCTTCATGGCCTTGGCCAGGTCTTTGGGCTCGCGCAGATCGCCGGTGACCAGTTCGAACCTGCCGGCGAAAGGCGCCAGGTTCTCTTTCTTGCCGGTGGAAAAATTATCGAAGACCCGCACGCGGCAATTCCTGCGCAGCAGCTCTTCCACGATGTTGGAGCCTATGAACCCGGCCCCGCCGGTGACCAGCCAAAGAGGTTTTTTCATGTTTAGATCCCTGTCTCCTGAAAGTTTATCATTTTAAAAATCCGCGGCACTAGTCCCGCACTTCCCCTTCTTTGCGCCAAGGGCGCCAGAACTGGCGGGATTTTTCCTCCAGGTCGTCCTTGCGCGCGGGCTCGTTGATCTTCAGGCTCAGGAAGAAAAAGAATTCCTTAACCCCGCCCGAACGCTCCCTCAGGTCCCATTTCGTCCTGAAATCGTGGAAATCCCGGTAAAGCGTAAGCCCCTTCTCGAAAAATCTAAGGTCTCCCAGCCTCATGCCGCCCCGGGAGTAGAAGCGGTAGCGCAGCACCGTCTCCGCCCGCCAGGCCGACCCGCGCCAGGGGCGGAAGCCGAAAGTATTGCTCACCACCCAGGCGCGCTTGTCGGTGCTGTAATTGGCGATGCCGCCCCCCACGTAGTTCTCGCCGCCGCCGAAATTAACCTGCGTCACGAAACTTTTATTGCCCTCGGAAAAACTGTAGGAGTCTTCCACGTACAGGTCCAGCCCCGGCCTGGGCGCGTGGAAGAACTCGGCCACCACCGGCGACAGCCTCCTGGTAAAAGTCGCCTCGTAATAGTTCCGCAGGTCATAGGCGGAAGAAAGCTTGAAATAGGTGTTGAACCGCGGCATCACGAAAAGCTGCGAGGAAATGGAATTGGTTTCCTGGCCCCTGTCGGGGGCGGAGGAGGCGTTCTCCAGCTTGTTGTCCCGCAGGCGGCGCCTGTACGCGTAGCCCAGGTCTAACGAGCCCCAGGCGCGGTCGTAGCGCAGCGTGGCGGCGCCGCCGTAGCGGCCGGTCCAGGTGTCCACGGGCCCCTGGGAGGTGGAGATGAAAACCGACTGGTCGTAGTAGACCGCCGGGGAAAGCGTAACGTGGCGCGCCAGCGGCACCGACTTGGACACGGTCCAGACGCCCTGGCCCCTTTTCTGCGTGTAATTATTCCCCTCGTCGCGGGCGTTCTCGAAATTGCCGGTAAAAGAATTCAGTACCGGCAGGCCCAGCACCCGGAAAGGCACCGTATTGAAGTCCAGCCGGGGGATCGAACTGTTGGCTTTTTTAAAAGCGCTGTAATCGGCGGTATGCGTCTCGCGGCCGTAGGCGCTCAGGCGGGTGACCGTATAGTTGGTGTTGCGCGTAAAAGCCACGCTGGCCTGCTCGTCCGGGCTTACCGCGAAGGGATTGTTCCTGAAAAAATCGTTGTTCACGTTCGGGTCCGAGAGCAGGCGGAAAAAGCCCTGGCTGTAATACCGGGCCGGGTCGGATTCGTTAAAGCGGTTGAACATGTGCCAGTAGCCGCCGCTCATGCCCCAGCGGTCCTTGCTGGTCCCGTATTCCCGGATGCGGTACAGCGAAACGTTGCTGATATTCTTTTCCGCCCGCCGGAAGTCGAGCTCGCCGCCGGTGCCGAAGCCGCGCTTCTCGAAATAATCCAGGTACACCTTGGCCTTGGTCTCGCGGTTGACCCGGTAGACGAAGCTGGATTTAAGGTAGAAGCCGTTGCGCTCGTCGTAGCCGGGGCGCAGGATGGTCACGAACGGCGTCCCGCCGCCCATGGGCTTGTACACCACGGGAAAATAGAACACGGGGATCTTCCCCACGAAAAACACGTTATTGTACGCCAGGAAATACCGGTCCGGCACCAGGTAAATGCGCGAGGAGCGCAGCCGGTAATGAGGCGGTTCCTCGTCGCAGCTGGTTATGCTGGCCTTCTTGTAGGTATATTTAGCCTTGTCGAACTCCACCACCCGGCCGCGGAAAATGAAGTTCTTGTAGGAGAACCTGCCGTTGTTTATCCGGCCCGACTCCGTGCCGTAATTCATCACGCCGCTCTTCCCGTAGGCGGTGCCCGCTTCGTCGTCCATGACGAAGTCGGAAGGGGACACCACGGTGCGGCTGCCCATGTTGACCGTCAGGTTCCTGGCCCTGATGAGCTTTATTGGTTTATCCCCGGCGGAGAACTCTTCGAGCTTTACGTTGCCCTCCAGGTCTATCTCCCGGGTGTACTCGTTGAAGACGGCGTTGTCGGCGCTGAAGCCGATGCGGTGCGTGCCGGTGGAGGACGGCAGGTCGTAAGCCGAGGCCGTTGCGGCCCCGGCTGCGAGAAAAATTAGAAGCGCGGTAGTTCTCATTTATAACCGGTCAAAAAAACGGCGCTGCGCCCGGCTTGTCCGGGCCGCCGCCCCGCCGCAAGCTACTTCAGCGCCTTGTCCAGGCCGAACAGCGCGGCGCCGTGCGAGCCCAGGTCGGCGTTGTCGGCCACCCGTATCTTTACCCTGGCGAAAGGCGTCTTTATCTGCTGCGCGCCCAGCACCTTGTTCATCGCCGGCATGAACCACTTCCTGGCCCGGGAAACGCCGCCGGTCAGGACGACGCAGTCCGGGTTCAGCACCAGGATCAGGGCCGCCAGGCCGCGCCCCAGGTAATGCCCGGTTTCCGCCCAGACCCGGCGGGCCCCGGCGTGCCCGGCGGCCGCGGCGTTAGTGAGGCAGATGGTATTGAATTTTTCGTGCCCGGGCGCCGCGAATTTTTTAATAAAAGCGGTTTCGTTCTTTATAAGTTCGCGGGCGCGCGCCATTATGGCGTAGCTGCCGCAATAGGCTTCCAGGCAGCCGCGGCCGCCGCAGTGGCAGGGGCGGCCGTCGGGCTCTATCTTCACGTGCCCGGCCTCGCCGGCCGAACCGGTGCCGCCGTGGTACAGTTTGCCGTCCAGTACCAGGCCGGACCCTATGCCGGTACCCAGCGTCAGCGCCAGGATATTGCCTTTCTTGCGCTCCATTTCTATTTCATAAGCGCCCCAGGCCGCCATATTCGCGTCGTTCTCCATGGAGCAGGGCAGGCCGGTGGATCTCTCCAGCGGGCCGGCGATCTTTACCGAGCGCCAGCCCAGGTTGGGGGAAAAGCGCAGTATGCCGCGCTCGGGATCCACGTCGCCCGCGGCGCCGATGCCGATGGAAACGAGCTGGCGGCCGTAGTCGCGCCTGAAGCCCTCGACGGCGGCGGCCAGGCGCTTGACGAAGGCCTGGGGGCCCTTTGAGGCCTCGGTACGGAACCGCTCCTGCGCCAGCAGTTTGCCGGCGCGGTTGACCACCACCAGCTTGGTGTTAGTGCCGCCTATATCGATGCCTATTCCGAACATAGAATCTCCTTGGAACCGGTCACTTGCCGCCCGCTCCGCCCTCGCCCAGCATCCGCAGCGCGGACCCGGCCAGGTAGAAAGAACCCAGCACCGCCGCGGTGCCCGCCCGGGAAGCCGCCAGCAGCGCCGCCCGCGTGTCCTGCTGCACCTCCACTTCCGCGTCCGGCCGCAGGGCGGAAAGTTCGTCCGCCAGCGCGCACGGGTCCGCCGCGCGCGGCGAATCCGGCCTGGTAAAAATAAATTTTTTAGACAGGGGCGCCAGCAGCTTCAAGACGCCGGCGCGCTCCTTGTCCGCCATGATGCCCACCACGAAAGCCGCCTGCCGCCCCGCGAAAGGCGAGGCCTTCCAGGTAGTGGCGAAGGCCCGCGCGGCCTCCTCGTTGTGGGCCCCGTCCAGGACGAAAAGCGCCTTGCCGAAAGCCGGCCCGCCGCGCACCGCCTGGAACCGCCCGGGCCACCTGGCCGCCGCGAAACCGGCCGCGGCGTGGGCCCGGCTGACCGGCCAGCCCAGGCCCCGCAGCATCTCCAGGCCTTCCCAGGCCAGCGTGGCGTTTATCACCTGCGCCTCGCCCAGGAGGCCGAAAGGGTACTCTTCCCCGCTCTTCTTGTGGCGCAGGACCATCCTGTTGTTCTCCCAGTCGCGGGCCGCTATTTCAAAGACGGGGGCGAAGAAATGGCATTGGGCGTTCTTTTCCGCCGCTTCTTTGGAGATCTCGGACATGGCGTCGGCGGGGAGGATGGGCGCCAGGCAGACGCAGCCCTCTTTGATGATCCCGGCCTTCTGCGCGGCTATCTCGGGCAGGGTGCAGCCCAGGTACTGCTTGTGGTCGTAATCCACGGAGGTTATCACGGCGAGCTCCGGCTTGGGCAGCACGTTGGTGGTATCCCAGCGGCCGCCTATGCCCACCTCGATAACGGCCAGGTCGGTCTTCTCCCTTTCGAAATAAAGGAAAGCCATGCAGGTCAACAGCTCGAAAAAGCCCAGGTCGGGCCCGGCCGCCAGCACCTCTTCGAAAAGGGCGGTAAAACAGGTTTCGCTTACCGGTTCCCCCCCCAGCTGGATGCGCTCGGTGACGCTGAGCAGGTGCGGGGAGATGAACAGCCCCGTCTTAAGCCCGGCGGCGCGCGCGGCGGCCTCGAAAAGGGCGCAGACCGAGCCCTTGCCGTTGGTGCCCGTAACGTGCACGGTCTTCAGGCGGAGCTGAGGGTTGCCCAGTTTTCCCAGGCAGGCGTAGACGCGCGCCAGGCCGTCCTTCTTCACGAAGTCCTGCCGCGCGAATAAATTTTTCTTCGCTTCCTCGAAAGTCATCAGCGTTCAACTCCGGCCGGGCGCCCGGCGGGCCCCGGCTTAAGCCTTCACCCGGGACGCGTCCACGCCCAGGTCTTTGAGCTTGTGCTCGAGTTTTTCATAGCCGCGGTCTATGTGGTAGATGCGGCGTATAAGCGTTTTGCCTTTGGCGGCGGCCGCCGCCACCACCAGGGCCGCGCCGGCCCTGAGGTCGGAGGCCATCACCGGGGCGCCCAGGAGTTCCGCCACGCCCCGCACCACCGCCTTCTTGTCCGTCACCGTGATGTCCGCGCCCATGCGCACCAGCTCGGGCGCGTGCATAAAGCGGTTCTCGAAGATGTGCTCCTGCACTTCGCTCACGCCGTTGGCGCGCGCCATGAAAGCCATCCAGGGCGCCTGCAGGTCGGTAGGGAAACCGGGGTGCGGCTTGGTGACCACGCTCACGGGCCGGGGCCGCCCGCGCGGCGCCTCTACCTCTATGGAATCTTTGTAAGCCGTGATCCTGACGCCGGCTTTCTTCATGCAGCGGATCAGCGCGTCCAGGTTCCTGGGAGCGGCGTTGAGCAGTTTTATCTTCCCCCCCACGGCGGCGCACAGCAGCATGAAGGTGCCGGCCTCTATGCGGTCGGGCATTACGGTGTACTTAAGGCCTTTCAGCGAGGCCGCGCCGCGGATCTTTATCGTCGGGGTGCCGGCGCCTTCCACCAGGGCGCCCATCTTGGTAAGGGCGTTGGCCAGGTCCTCTATCTCGGGCTCCCTGGCGCAGCCCTCCAGGGTGGTCACGCCTTCTATCAGCGCGGCGCACATCATCAGGTTCTCGGTGGCGCCCACGCTGGGGAAGCGGAACTTCACCCTGCCGGCTTTTAATTTTTTGGCGGTGAGGATCACGTCGCCCTTCTCGTAGGAGACCTGCGCGCCCAGCTTCTTGAAACCTTCCAGGTGGATGTCTATGGGGCGCATGCCTATGGAGCAGCCGCCGGGCAGCGAGAAGCGGACTTTTTTAAAGCGCGCCAGCAGCGGGCCGGACACCAGCATGGAGGCGCGCATCTTGCGCACCAGGTCGTAGGGCGCGTGCAGCTTGAGCGCGCCGCGCTCCTCGGCCACGAAGTTGCCGTAGCCGTAAAAGCAGTTCTTGCCCAGGTAATTGAGCAGCTCGAAGGTGGACCGGATATCCATCAGCTCCGGGACGTTCTTTATTTCGCATTTCTCCCGGGTCAGCAGGGTGGCGGCCAGGATAGGCAAAGCCGCGTTCTTGGAACCGCTTATCGTGGTCTGCCCGCTCAAGGGCCTGCCGCCGCGTATTATAAAATTATCCATGAATTCTCCCGAAGACGAACCGTTCTATCCCGTTGAGGTCTTTAAAGGTCTTTGTTTCTTTCCAGACGGCCGCCGGCATCGCCGCCGCCAGGTTTTTGGCCTGGCTGCCGCCCAGCTCCAGGAGCAGCGCCCCGCCTTTCTTAAGGCGCGCCGGGGAAAGCTTCACCAGCATGCGCGCCACGTCCAGCCCGTCCCCGCCGCCGTCCAGGGCCACCTTGGGCTCGCTCAGCACTTCGGGCGACAGGCCGGGGATCACCCGGGTGGGGATATACGGGGGATTGGAAACTATCAGGTCGAAGGGGCCGCGCACGGGGGTCAGCGTGGCGGTCCTTATGAATTTAACCCGCTTGGCCAGCCCCAGCGCCTCGGCGTTGCCGGCGGCGCAGGCGATGGCCCTGGCGGACTTTTCCGCCGCGGTAAGCCTGAGCCCCGGGAATTCTTTTGCCAGCCAGAAGCCGATGGCGCCGCTGCCGGCGCCGTAATCCAGCGCGGCAAGTTCGCCGCGCCTGCCCTTAAGGAACTCCGCGGCCAGCCCCACCAGCTCTTCCGTTTCCGGGCGGGGCACCAGCACGCGCTTGTCCACGTTTATCCGCAGCCCGCGGAAGTCCTGCCAGCCGAGGATGTAGGCCAGGGGCTCGCCCTGTTCTTTGAGGGCCAGGCCTTTTTTGAATTTGCGCAGCGCGGCGGCGGAGACGGGCAGGTCCGGGTCGGCCAGCAGGTTCAGGCGGGGCACGCCCATGGCGTCGGCCAGCAGCCACTGGGCGTTAAGCCCGGGTTCTTCTACTCCGCACCCGGCCAGCCGGCCGGAAGCCTCAATCAGTATCTTTCCGGCTTTCATCGGTCTCCTGTGTAATGTTCAGCCTGATCTCTTCCAGCATGTCCTTGATCTCGCCTTCCAGGATGGTCTGCAGGTTATGCCAGGAAATCTGTATGCGGTGGTCCGTCACGCGGTTCTGCGGAAAATTATAGGTGCGGATCTTCTCGGAGCGGTCGCCCGTGCCCACCTGGCTCTTGCGCGCCCCGGCGTTGGCCTTGGCCTGGTTCTCCTCGCTGATCTGGGCCAGCTTGGCCGCCAGCATGGCCATGGCTTTCGCGCGGTTCTTGCCCTGGGAGCGCTCCTCCTGGCAGGCGGTGATGATGCCGGTGGGCAGATGCGTTATGCGCACCGCGGTCTCCACCTTGTTGACGTTCTGGCCGCCGGCGCCGCTGGACCGGTAGGTGTCCATCTTCAGGTCTTTGGCCTCTATCTTTATTTCCACCTCGTCCACTTCGTGCATGACGGCCACGGTGACGGTGGAGGTGTGCACGCGCCCCGACGCCTCGGTCTGGGGCACGCGCTGCACGCGGTGCACGCCGCCCTCGTATTTGAGCCAGGCGTAAACGTCGGTCCCGGAAATATAGAGCACGGCGTTCTTTATGCCTTTCAGGCCCGTGGTGGAAAGGTCGCGCAGCTCCGCCTTCCAGCCCATGTTCTGGGCGAAGCGCGTGTACATGCGCAGCAGGTCGCCGGCGAAAAGCGCGGATTCGTCGCCGCCTACGCCGGCGCGGAGCTCGAGGAAGATGTTCTTTGTGTCCGCCGGGTCCGGCGGGAGGATCAGGAGCTTGAGCTTTTTTTCCTGGGCGACGGCGGCGGCCTCCAGGGCGGGCAGTTCCGCGGCGGCCATTTCGGCTATTTCGGGGTCGGTGTTGGACACCATCTGGCGGGTGTCTTCCGCCTCTTTGCGGGCCTTTTGAGCGGCGGCCACGGTGTCCAGCAGGTTGCGGCACTCCGCGTGCCGGCGGGAAAACTTCTCTATATCGTCCGGCTTCAGGCCGCCGGAAGCGAGGCGCGCCTCTATCTCGGCGAACTCCCGTTTTATAGCGTTAAGTTCTTCTTCAAGCATAGGCTTTCACTGCCTGAAACAGGAAATTTCCCGCCGCGCCTTTACATAAAAAAACGGGCGTTCCATTACAGGAACGCCCGTTCTTACGGCGCAGCTACTTGCTCTCGGGCTTCGTTTCCGCCTTGGGGGCGACCTTGGGAGCGGCGGCTTTCGCGGTCTTCTCGTCGCCCTTCTTGAGGGGGGCGGAGGAGAGGATCTTGCGCTTTACGGCGTGGCGCGGCGTGACGGATTTCACGACGACCTTCTTGGCCTTGCGCTCCACCATCTTGCCGTCGGTGGAGGCGAACTTCGTGTTGAAGCGTTCCACGCGGCCGGCGGTGTCGAGCAGCTTCTGTTTGCCGGTATAGAAAGGGTGGCAGGCGGCGCAGATCTCAACCTTTATCGAAGGCTTTACCGCGCGGGTGGTGAAAGTGTTGCCGCAGACGCAGGACACTTCGCAGATATTGTAGCTGGGGTGGATGTCGTTTTTCATAATCTTTTCCTCTGAATGTAAATCTGTGAACACTAATTATAGCATAATTGCGCCGCCATGGGGAACGGGCGCCCGCGGCCTATTTCTTGCCTATCTTGGCCAGCGGGTTGACGGACTTGCCGGAAGGGGTGATGATCTCGAAATGCAGGTGGGGCCCGGTGGACATGCCGGTGGACCCGACTTTGCCCAGCAGGGTTTTGGACTTCTGTACGGTTTCCCCCACCGCCACGCTGGCCTGGGACAAATGGCCGTAGCGGCACAGGGAACCGTCCTTATGGCGCACCTCGACCACGTTGCCGTAGCCGCCTTTCCAGCCGGAATAGGTCACCGTACCGGAGCGCGACGGGTAGACCGGCGTGCCCAGCGGCATGGGGATATCGGCGCCGTTATGGAAGATCTTTCTTTTGAGCACCGGGTGGTAGCGCACGCCGAAGCGCGAGCTGATGCGGCCGAAACTGCGCAGCGGCATGCGGTAGGTGTCCAGGTCGATATAGACCGCCGGCAGGTAGACCCGGTCGCCTTTCCTGAACTTGTGGTTCACGAGCAGCGCCGAAGGCGGCAGGCCGTTATCGTCCACGATCTCCGCCTTGAAGGACTTCAGGTCGCGGCTTTTGCCGCAGTACCTGGCGGCGATGCCGTTGAGGGTTTCGCCGTTGGCGCTTACCTCGTAAAGCAGGCCGCGGCCGTTGTGCACCCTGATATAGCCGCCGCGGGACAGGAAAATGAACTCGTTGGAGTTGGTGCTCTGCAGCGAGCGGATATCGGTGCCGTAAGCCGAAGCTATGGAGCGGATATCCTCGCCTTTTACCACCTTATGGCGCGCGTGGATCAGGCGCGGGATCCTGCGGAACGCCTCGGGCGACGGTTCGGCGGGCCCGGGTGGGGTCATCACCGAGAACCTGGCGTAGTAGAAAGGGGAAACGCCCGGGACCATGGCGCCTGAAAGCGCCGCAGTGCCGAGCGTCAACCCCAGCGCGACCGCCAGTTTTCCGCGTCCCGTCATCCTTATCTGTCGTACCCCATTTCCATGGATTTGAGGAAGTCCTTGTTGGACTTGGTGGCTGAAAGTTTGGAGATCAGCAGTTCCATCGAGTCCACCGGGGACAGCGGCGCCAGCACCTTGCGCAGGATCCACACCTTGTTCAGCTCGTCCTCGGTCATCAGCAGCTCTTCCTTGCGGGTGGAGGTGCGGTTGATGTCGATGGCCGGGAAGATGCGGCGGTCCGCCAGCTTGCGGTCCAGGTAGATCTCGGAGTTGCCGGTACCCTTGAATTCTTCGAAGATGACGTCGTCCATGCGGCTGCCGGTCTCGACCAGCGCCGTGGCCACTATAGTCAGCGAGCCGCCTTCCTCGATGTTGCGGGCCGCGCCGAAGAAGCGCTTGGGCCGCTGCAGGGAGGTGGACTCGAGGCCGCCGGAGAGCACGCGGCCGGAGGACGGGGAGACCGTGTTGTAGGCGCGGGCCAGGCGGGTGATGGAGTCCAGCAGGACCACCACGTCCTTGCCCATCTCGGTGAGGCGCTTGGCCTTCTCCAGCACGATCTCGGCGACCTGCACGTGGCGGTCGGCCGGTTCGTCGAAGGTGGAGGCGAGAACTTCGCCCTTCACGGAGCGCTTCATGTCGGTGACTTCCTCGGGGCGCTCGTCGATGAGCAGCACGATAAGTTCGATCTCGGGGTGATTGGTGGCCAGGGAGTTGGCGAAGCGCTGCAGGATCATCGTTTTGCCGGTCTTGGGGGCGGCCACGATCAGCTGGCGCTGGCCTTTGCCGACGGGCACGATCAGGTCGATCACGCGGCCGGTCATCTCGTTCTTGGCGGTCTCGAGCAGGAAGCGTTTATTGGGGTGCAGCGGGGTCAGGTTGTCGAACAGCGGGCGGTGGGAGATCTTCTCTATTTCCACGCCGTTTACGGTCTTGACCTGCAGCAGCGCGAAGAAGCGCTCGCCGTCCTTGGGCGGGCGGATCTGGCCGTTGACGGCGTCGCCCTTGCGCAGGCCGAGCTTCTTTATCTGCGACGGGGAAACGTAAATGTCCTCGTGGCTGGAAAGATAATTGTATTCCTGGGAGCGCAGGAAGCCGAAGCCGTCCGGCAGGATCTCCAGGACGCCCTCGCCCTGCACTATGCCGTTCTGCTTGGCCTGGGCCTCCATCAGCTTGCCTATCAGCTCCTGCTTGCGCAGCGAGGCCACGCCCTCCATGTTGAACTGCTCGGCGATCTTCACCAGTTCGGCCACGGTCATCTTGGTCAGCACCGTAACGTCCATCTTGGGCAAATTCGGGTTCTGCTGGGGCTGGTTCTGATTCTGGCCCTGGTTCTGGTTCTGGCCCTGGTTCTGATTCTGGCTGGGCATCCTGTTGTTTTCCATTTTTAAGTTTCCCCTTGTGTCCTGCGGCTGGCCGTTATTGCTGCGCGGCCCTCCCCTCATGTTATTGTGATTGTGGTTGCGGTGGTCTTCGCGCCTGCCGCCCGGCGCTTCCTGCGCGGCCGCTCTGTTGTTCTTATCTTCCGGCTGTTGATCGTTCATGTTTCCTCGCTAGTTGTTTAATAAAATCGCAGATAAAGTTTATTCTCGCGGCCAGTTCTCCCGGCTTGCCGGAATTATCCAGGACCAGCGAGGCCCTGGCGTATTTCTCTTCCGCCGACAGCTGGGCTTTGGACCGCGCGCGGTATTCCCCCCTGCTCCAGCCCCGCTTCAGCGCCCTGGCCTCCAGGACAGCCCCGGGGGCCTCCAGGCAGACCGTAAGCATGAAGCAACTCTCAAGCCCGGCTTCGAAAAGCAGGGGCGCTTCCACTACAGCAATTTTTTCCTGGGATTTGGTTATTAAAGAGTAAGTTCTTCTTAATATTTCCGGGTGGAGGAGAGATTCAAGCCATTTGCGCTTAGCGGGCGAGCTGAAGACCTCGGCCGCAAGCCTTTTCTTGTCCAGTAAACCGTTTGTAAGGATTCTATCAGGATTAAACTTCTTTAAAATTCTATTATAACACGCGGGAGATGTCAAGACTTCAGCGGCCACGGCGTCCGCGGAAACGCAGAACGCGCCTTCTTTCCTGAAATACTCCAAAGCCAGGCTTTTCCCGGAGGCGATAGGCCCGGTGAGCCCTATTACCGCCCGGCCTTTTATGGAGGCCAGCTTCTTCTTCCAGTCCGTGGTTTTCAAGCGCGGCCCCCTTTCTCCCTGGCGTATTTATCCAGCTTCGCCAGCTCCGCGCGGGTCAGCGCGGCCTGGCCTTTCCCGGAGATCTTCTCCAGCAGCCGGTCTATCTCGGCCTGTTCCAGCGCGGCGGGGTCGGGCAGTTTTCTGACCGGCCTTTCCCGCCAGCGGCGCTCTCCCCACAGCCACAGCATGCCGGCGGCCAGCCCGCCCAAATGCGTCACGCTGGAGATGCCCGAGCCCGGCTTCGCCACGGTCAGCACGAACTCCAGCCCGCCCAGCAGGAAAGCCATCATGCGGGCGCTCATGGGGAAAAGGAAATAGAAATAAACTTTGGTGTCGGGGTACAGGAAAGCGAAAGCCCCCAGCAGGCCGTATACCGCCCCCGAGGCCCCTATCACGGGCTTGAGGGAGCCGGGAGTCCAGGCCGCTGTGAATAAAGCAGCGGCGGCCCCGCAGCCCAGGAAATAGAGCAAAAACCTGCGCGACCCCATCTCGGGCTCCACTATGCGGCCCAGCATCCAGAGCATGAAGGCGTTGAACAGGAAATGCCAGAAGTCGGCGTGGATGAAAATGTAGGTGACGGCCTGCCACAGCCAGAACTGCCCCGTAAGCAGGTAAGGGACCAGGCCGAAGGTGACGTTCAGCCTGGTGCCGAAGGCCAGTTCCGCCAGCCAGCCGGCGAAGAACAGCCCGGCCAGCCACCTGGTGACGGGCGGCAGCTCCCTCAGCGGCGCGGCGCTAAGCCTCATATTTATCCATGTCGCGCCAGTTGGGGCCGGTCTTCAGGTCGGCCCGCAGCGGGACGGAAAGCGCGTAGGCCTGTTCCATTTCTTTTTTTATCAGCGCGGCGGCAGCGGGCATCTTGCCCAGGCGCACCTCGAACACCAGTTCGTCGTGCACCTGCAGCAGCATAAAAACGTCCTTAGAGCCTTTGAGCTCGCCGAAAAGCTTCACCATGGCCTTTTTTATGATATCGGCCGAACCGCCCTGCACCGGCGTGTTCACGGCGGCCCTTTCGGCGAAGCTGCGCAGGTGCGGGTTGGAGGCTTTCAGCTCCGGCAGCAGCCTGCGCCGGCCGGTGAAGGTGGCCACCTGGCCGCTCTGTTTGGCCGCCTCCATGGTCTTATCGCTCCAGGCCTTAACGCCGGGGCAGACCTCGAAGTAATGCTTGATATAAGTGGCGGCTTCGGCGCGGCTTATCCCCAGCTCCCGGGAAAGGCCCGTGGGGGTCTGGCCGTAGACGATGCCGAAATTTATGGCCTTGGCGGCCCGGCGCATCTCCTGGGTGACCAGCTGCGGCGCGCAGTTGAAGACCTCGGCCGCGGTGCGCAGGTGGATGTCCTCGCCGTTGATAAAAGCGGACACCAGGTTTTTGTCCCCGGACAGGTGGGCCAGCACGCGCAGGTCTATCTGGGAATAGTCCGCGCTGAGCAGCTCGAACCCCTCCCGCGCCACAAAGCATTTCCTGACCAGCAGGCCGGATTCCGACCGGACGGGGATGTTCTGCAAGTTCGGCTTAGAACTCGAGAACCGGCCGGTGGCCGTGCCCAGCTGGTCGAAAGTGGTATGCAGCCGGCCGTCGGGCCCCGCAGCCGCCAGCAGGTTGTCCACGAAGGAGGATTTCAGCTTGGAGATCTCGCGGTATTCCAGCAGCAGCGGCACCACGGGGTGGGCCGGTTTCAGATACTGCAGCACCTCTTCGCCGGTGGAGTAGCTGTCTTTGTTCTTGAACTGTTTTTTCTGCGCGTCGCCCAGGCCCAGGTTAAGCTTTTCAAAAAGCAGGAAGGCCACCTGCTTGGGGGAATTCAGGTTGACCTGCGCGCCGGTCAGCCTTTCGGACTCGGCCTGCAGCTCCGAAAGCTTCTTCTCGAACCTGGCGGAGAGTTCGCCCAGCAGGGCGGTGTCGACGGCGGTGCCGTGCTGCTCCATGGCGTACACCGCCGGCAGCAGCGGCAGTTCCAGCTCGGCGTAGACCTTGGCCATGCCGGTCTGCTCCAGCTCGGCGCGCAGCAACGCGCCCAGCGCGGGCAAAGCGGCGCAGGCCTGCGCCCTTTCCTCGTCGGAGCCGGGCGGCTGCAAAGGCAGGCCCAGCCGCTCGAAAGCCATCTGAGGCAATTCGGTCCCGCGCGTGCCGGCCGAAAGCAGCGCCGCGGCCGCTTCGGCGTCGAAGAAATTCTTTGGTTCGAAGCCGGCCGGCAGGTTGAGCAGGCGCAGCACGGACTTTATGCCGTAAACCGGCTTGCCGACCTTGGGATCGGCCAGCACGGCGGCGGCCAGTTCTCCCTCTTCCGGGGTGAACGCCCCGGCGCGCAGCAGGCAGACCCCTTCTTTGGAGCCTATGACCAGCGCGTCGTCGAAAGCCGCGAAGCAGGCGGTTTCTTTTATTCCTGAAAAAATTTCTTCCGTCTTTTTAACCGGCGGCACTTCCGCGGGTTTGCTCTCCGCGGGGGCGGCCCCGGCCAAAGTCAGCAGTTCTTTGAACTCCAGGCGCCGGGCCATCTCTTCCAGTTCCGCGCCGCCGGGGGCGGCGGGCTTGAAGATCTCCAGCCCTTCCTCTACGGGGGCGTCGGCTTCCAGCGTCACCAGGCGGCGGGACAGCCGGGCGTTCTCCATGTCCTTGGCCACCTTGGCCAGGGCCTTGTCGGCGGCCGTAAGCGCAGGGTCCATGGCGGCGGCCAGTATTTTCTCCAGCGGGCCGTAAGTCTGCACCAGCTTGGCCGCGCTCTTCGGCCCCACCCCCGCCACGCCGGGCACGTTATCGGAGGAATCGCCGGTAAGGGCGAAATAATCGGGCAGCAGGGCGGGCGGCAGGCCGTATTTTTTGAGCACGGCCTCGGGGCCGGAGAAATCGGGGGCGGACCCGTCCCAGAGCTTTATCTTGTCGCCGGCCAGCTGGGCGGCGTCCTTGTCACCGGAAACTATGACGGCTTCCAGGCCGGCCTGTTCGGCGCGGCGGGCCAGCGTGGCTATGATGTCATCGGCCTCGAAGCCCTTAAGATACACGCCTTTGAGGCCCAGCGCGCGCACCAGGTCGCGGGCGGTGTTCAACTGGCCCACCAGGCCCGGCTCGGTGGCCGAGCGGTTGGCTTTGTATTCCGGGTAAAGGTCGTCGCGGAAGGTGCCGCCCTTGGAATCGAAGCAAACAGCCACGTAATCCGGCTTGCGCTCACGCAGGATCTTAAGCAGCACGCGCATAAAGCCGTAAAGCGCGCCCACCTCCTCTCCCTTGGAGGTGGAGAATTTGGGCAGGGCGTGGTAGCTCCTGTGCAGGAAGGCGTGGGCGTCTATGATGAAAACGCGCTTAGAAGTCATTTTTTAGGGGTGTAAAAGGGGAGAAAACAGTCCGCCGCGGAATCCGCGGCGGACTTTTTAAGGCTTCAGGCGAGCATCTCGTCCAGATGTTTTTTAAGTTCTTCCTTGGGCTGCAGGCCTACCAGTTCGTGCGCGACCTTCCCGCCCTTGAAGAGGAGGATGGTGGGAATGGCGGAAATGCGGTAGGTGGAGGCGGTGTCCTGGTTCTCGTCGGTGTTGAGTTTGCACACCTTGATCTTGCCGGCGTATTCCTTGGCCAGTTCTTCGATGACGGGGCCTATCATGCGGCAGGGGCCGCACCAGGGGGCCCAGAAATCCACCAGCACGGGGAGACTGCTCTTGATAACTTCCGCGTCGAAATTAGCGTCTGTAACCTGGTTTTCGTTTGACATTTTTAGGCCTCGCTTGTTAATTTAATTCTAGATCCGGATTTATCCTACTAATGGTATAAGACTTACTTTTTGTTGTCAAGACTTCTGCCCCTCGGCGCGGCCGAGCAGGTATTTTATCTCTTTCCAAAGCTCGTCTATGTCGATGGGCTTGGAGAAGAAAGCGCCGGCGCCGGCCAGCATGGCTTCCGAGCGGTCGGCGGGCTC
Organism: Elusimicrobia bacterium GWA2_61_42; assembly: GCA_001799615.1. GTDB lineage: Bacteria > Elusimicrobiota > Elusimicrobia > Elusimicrobiales > UBA9959 > UBA9959. The sequence goes on from MGTU01000012.1 coordinate 70,015, forward strand.
GGTGTACTTGGCGGAGATGAAGACCACGGGGACTTTTTTAAGCCGCGCCGACTCCCGGATCACGCGCAGGAATTCCACCCCGTGCATGTCCGGCAGCTGGATGTCCAGGATGATCAGGGAAGGCACGGCCGCGGCCAGCGCGTCGAGCGCCTCCCTGGCGGACTTGGCCACCGTTACCCCGGCGTCCACGTTCTTCAGCTTGAGGCCGTCCTCCAGCGTGTCTATAAAGTTCTTGTCGTCGTCCACTATCAGGATGTTCATTGGCATAATTAAAATCCGAAGCTGAGGCGGTCCGCCAGCAGGGGCGGCATCTTGAGCTCCGCCATCAATTTCTGCGTCGCCTCTATGTTATAAAAGACCCTGTACATCTCGAAGGACTTCTTCTCCGAATCGTAGACCCCGCAGGCCGCCCTGGGATCCCCGTCGCGCGGCTGGCCTACGGACCCCGGGTTCAGCATCACCGGCGCGTTCGCCGCCGACACTTTCACCGCGGGCTTCAGGAAATCCGCCGCCGGGATGCCCTGTTCCCCCTTCCTGAAAAAAAGCGGCATATGACTGTGACCGATAAAGCAGGGCGAGGTCGAGAACAGCTTGACGTTGTCGGCGAACTGGATCTCGCTGAGCATGTACTCGGTGAGCGGCTTGCGCGGGGAGCCGTGCACCACGGTGAACTCCGCCGTCTCCGCCCTTTCGGGCAGCCGCGCCACAAAATCCATGGCCTGGCCGGTCAGCTGCTCCCTGGCGAAATTTATGGCCCAGGCCGCGTTGACGTTGAACCACTTCAGGTCCATCTTTCCCACCAGGGCGGCGTCATGGTTGCCCATTACCGCCGTCAGGGCCCCGAGGCCGCGCAGCGCCTCGGCGCATTCCAGCGGCTGGGGCCCGTAGCCCACGATATCGCCGCAGCAGATAAAATTCTCCACGCCGTTCCTGCGGTAAAAGGACAGCACGGCCTTGAGGGCCTCGTAATTGCCGTGCACGTCCGAGAAAACTCCGTATCTCACTGACTACCCCCTGCCCCCGGCCGCTTAATTTATGCTGACCGCCGCCTGTTCCTGGCCCACGGCCATGCCGGTGGCGCGCTTCAGGTCCACCGCTATCAGCTTGCTCACGCCCAGTTCCTCCATGGTCACGCCGTAAAGGGTGTCCGCGGCCTCCATGGTGCGCTTGTTATGCGTGATAACTATGAACTGGGTGGTGGTGGAGAACTCGCGGATCAGGCGCACGAAGCGCTCCACGTTGGCTTCGTCCAGCGGGGCGTCGGCCTCGTCCATCACGCAGAAAGGCGAGGGATTCACGCGGAAGAAGCTGAACAGCAGCGCCAGCGCGGTCAGCGCTTTTTCGCCGCCGGACAGCTGGGAGATGCTCACCAGTTTCTTACCGGGCGGGTGCGCCAGGATCTCCACGCCGGTCTCCAGCAGGTCCTCGGGCAGGGTCAGGATCAAGTCCGCCTCGCCGCCGTTGAACAGCAGGGAGTAGATCTCCTTGAAATAGCCGCGCACCTTGTCGAAGGTGGCCTTGAAGTTCTCGCGGGTGGTATCGTTGATCTTGTTGATGGCGGAGCGCAGGTCGGACTTGGCGCGGTTGAGGTCCTCCACCTGCGAATTGATGAAGTTATAGCGCGCGGTCAGGGTCTCGTATTCCTCGGGGGCGGTCATGTTCACCGCGCCCATGTTCTCTATGCGCTTGCGCAGGAATTTCACGCGCTCGTGGTCGGTCTCCACGGCGCCGTACTTCGCCTGCGCTTCCTCGGGGCTGATGGTCCACTCGTCGGCCAGGCGGCGGGCGGTTTCCTCGGCGCGGGCGGCCAGGGTGGCCATCTCGGTCTCCACCTGGTAGCAGATCTTCTCGTTCTCGGTGGCCAGCGCGCGGCTGTCGGACAGGTTGGAATTGATCCTGGAGAGGCTGCCGCGCAGCTCGTTGAGTTCGTCTTCCATCTGGCGGTCTATCATTTCCTTCTCGGCCAGGTCGTGCATCAGCTCCACGCGGCGGGCCTGCGCGGCGGCTATCTCTTCGTTCAGCCGGGTCTCGCGCGCGGCCAGCTCTTCGCGGCGCTCGGTGAAATGGGATTTCTCCTCGTGCAGGGCGGCCAGGTCGCCTTCGGCCCGGGCCAGCTCGCTTTTCAGCGCCTCTATGTTCTGGCGGAAATTGTCCAGGTTGGCCTTGGCCGCGCCCAGGGCTTCCTTGCGGTGGGCGAAGTCCTGGTGCAAAGCGTCCTTCCTGCCGGTCATGGCGGCCTGTTCGGCTTTCTTGGTCTCGGAGGCCGCGCGGGCCTCGGCTAGTTTGCCGGTCAGCCCGGCCAGGGAGGCTTCCGCGTCCTTTATGGAGGCGTCGTTCTTCGCGCTGTCGGCCTGCGCCAGCGCCAGGCTGTCGCGCTTCACGCGCAGGTCGTCGGCGGCGCCGGCGGCCTCGGTCTCGTTCTTGTGGAAATCTATGTTCAGCGAGGAGGCTTTTTCCTCCGCGGCGGAGGCGGCGGAGCGCGCGGCGTCCAGCTGCGGCAGCAGGCCGGCCTTCTCGGCGTCCAGGGCGGCGTTCTCCTCGTCCAGCTTCTTTATCTGGGCCTTCAGCTCGCCTTCCTCTTCCCAGTAAGGCTCGTTGGAGACCACTTCGTCTACGCCGCCGGTCACCCAGAAGGGCCCGTGCACGGAGCCGCCGGCGGAATAAACGCCGGACAGCAGGCCCGCCACCAGCGGCAGGTACTGCGGCTCGCAGGAAAGCTTGTCCATCACGCGCTGCGCGCCGGGGGCGTTCCAGGCGCCCGCCTCGGCGGGGACAGCGGGCGCGCGCTCGAGGATGAGCAGCCGGCAGCGGCCTTTGCCGATATGCCTGAGGTAATCTATGGCCTCCTGCGCGCAGGCGGCGGTGTCGCAGACCACGGAATCCAGGTAGCGGCCCAGCGCGTCCTCCACGGCCACGCGGTCCTCCTTGCGGATGGACAGCAGGTGGCGCAGCGTGCCTTTCACGCCGGCCGCGCCGGAGTTAAGCACGCCGTTGATGCCTACCCAGTAGGTATCGTGCTCGCCCTGGGACAGGATGGCCTCCAGGCGGCTCTGGTCCCAGGCTTTCTTTTCGCGCAGGTCGGCCTGGCGGGCGTCTATTTCGGTTATGCGGGAGGAAAGGGTCTGCGCCTGCGCTTCGGCGGCGGCGGTTTTTTCCTTCTCGGCGGCCAGTTCGGCGCCGAGGGAGACGGAGCGGGCCCGCAGTTCGTTTATGCGGGCCTCTATGGCCGCGACGGCGCCGTTCAGGTCGGCGATGTCGCGCTCCAGGCCGGTGCGGGCCTCGCGGTAATGGCCGATATCGGACCCGGCGCGGGCCATGGCGTTGGAAAGTTCCACTTCCTGCGAGTAGGCCGCGTTCATCTCGCGGGCGAGCTCCTCGGCGGCCGCGTCGGCGGCGCGCATCTCTTCGGTCACGCCGGCCAGGGCGGAGGCGGCGGCGTCATGCTCCGCCTGCAGGGCGGGCAGGCCGCCTTCGTCGCTGGAAAGCTTGGCGCTCAACTCGGCCATGCGGGGCTCCGTGCGGGCCAGGTTCTCGGCGTTGCGCCGCTCGGAGGACTGCAGCGAGGCGCGCTGGCTGCTGATCTCCACCAGGATCTCCTGGCCGGAAACTATGCGGCCCTCGGCCTGGTTCTTGTCGATCTTTACCACCGTGGCGGCTTCCTTGAGCACGCGGTGCTCCTCGGCCTTCTGCGCCAGGGTGAGGTTCAGCGCGGCGGACTCGCCTTCCAGGCCGGTGATGGCCACGGCTATCTCGGCCAGCTCTTTCTTTACGGGGTCCAGGCGGGCGGCGGCCTCGGCGCTCTTGGCGGAGAAAGCGGCGCCCTCTTTGAGCAGCAGCGAAATCTCGGCGCCGGTCAGCTCCTCGCGGTACTTGGCCTGCAGGCGGGCCTTCTTGGCCTCGTTGTCGAGCTTATTGATCTGCTCGTTGAGGAGGACCATGGAGTCTGCCAGGCGGTTCAGGTCGGCCTCCACCTTCTCCAGCTTGCGGCCGGCTTCTTCGCGCTTGGCCTTATACTTGGAGACGCCGGCGGCTTCCTCGAACAGCTCGCGGCGCTGCTCGGCGGTGGCGGAGAGCACGTGCTCCACTTCGCCCTGGTCGATGATGGCGTAGCCGTCGGTGCCTATTCCGGTGTCCAGGAACATCTCGCGGATGTCGCGCAGGCGGCACTGCACTTTATTGATGAAATATTCGCTTTCTTCGGAGCGGTAGATCTTGCGGGTGACGGTGACTTCGCTGAAATCCAGCGGGAGCTTGCGGCTCTCGTTATCGAAGGTCATGGCCACTTCGCCCATGCTCAGCGCCTGGCGCTTGGTGGTGCCCGCGAAGATCACGTCCATCATGGACGGCATGCGCAGCGACTTCCACGACATTTCGCCTATGCACCATTTTACGGCGTCCACCACGTTGGACTTGCCGCAGCCGTTGGGGCCTACGATGCAGGTGATGCCGGGTTTGAGCGGCAGTTTGACTTTGTTGGCGAAGGATTTAAAACCGTAAATTTCTATAGCTTTAAGGTACATTTAAGCTCCCCGGGGTAAAGTGAAAATTTGGAGTCCTCCCGCGCCGCGGGAGGCAAACCTTAATTATATAAATAAAAAGGCCCGGGTGTCTGCCCGGGCCTTTCTCAGGAGGCTGTGCCCTTAATAGGACAGCTGGTAGGCTATGCCGAAGCTGTTGCCGGTATAGTTATAGGGCATGTACTGCTCGAACTCGGTGTTGGAGGAGGCCACCACCAGCGAGTAGAACAGGCGCACCATGGCCACGTCGTTCATGCGCTTGCGGATGGAGCCCGTCAGCGTGGTCATCAGGTTCTTCTGCTTCGCCGACAGGTAATTGTTGTTCGCGTCGCGCTTGGGGCGGTCCGTGTATTTGCGGCTGATCACGTTTATGGCGCCGCCTATGGCCCACTTGCTGGTCACGTTCAGGTCCAGCGGCACGCTGAAGGTCAGCTCGTTGTAGTCGTAGTTCTTGGCCACGAAGGTGACCGGGGACGCGCCGTCGTTCAGGTTGGTGGCCACGGCCCCCATCGACTTGTAGCGCATGTAGTTCTGGTTGGAGCGGTGCATGGTGTAGGCCACCGTGGGGAACAGTTCGAAGATCCAAAGCTTCTGGTGAAAGCCGAAGTCCAGCGCGGTGGTCTTGTCTTTCTGCTTGGTGCCGCCGTAGACGCCTGTATTGGCCACCACTTTCTGGTTTTTATAATCCTGCAGCGTATAAGTGAACCCGCCGAAGAAGTTATTCCAGTTGGGCCGCAGGCTGACCTGCTTCAGGTACTGGTCCTGCAGGCCGCCGTTGACGCCGGCCACGTTGGCCGGGTTCTCGAATTCTTTGAGCAGGTCGGTATAGTTGGGGAACTTCACCGTCTTGGCTATGTAGGTCAGCGACACTATGCCGTTCTTCTCGAAGTCGAAGGTATAGTCGCCGGCCAGCTGCAGGCCGGCAGAGGTCATGTTGTAAAGGCCGTTCTTCCAGGCTTCGTTGGCGCCGGTGCGGGAATAGTCCGTGGCCAGCGAGACGCCGGGGCGGATGCGGAACTTCTCGCCCAGGGTGCGGCGGTACTCTATGTTGAAGCCGTGCGTCATGGAGCGGTCCGTGAACTGCTTGGAGTCCTGCGGCGCGAAGCCCGGGCCGGCGTAGTTGAAGTTATACAGGCCGAAGAAGTGGTCTTTCTGGCTGGCCTTGGCCAGCAGGCCCACCGAGGTGTTGATATTGCCGCCGCTGAAGATATTGCCTTCGCTGGGCAGGTAGCCGGCTTCGGTCAGCGTCATGTCGAAGAAAGGCGTGAAGATCTTGGAATCCTCGGCCGAGGCCGCGCCCAGCCGCCCGGCCAGACCCGCCGCTAATACAGCGCTTAAGATTATCTTTTTCATGTTTTAGTTCCCTTAAAAGTTCAGGTGGAAGTTCCACACGGGGTGCACTACCAGCACGCCTTCGGGGAAGATGTTGAGGCCCAGCTCGAAGTACTTGCCGTACCAGCTCACCTTGGAGCTGATGGTCTGGGTCTTCAGGCCGTAGTTCAGCTGTATGCTCCACAGCTTGTTCACGCCCTTGGGGGTTTCTATGCCGGCGATGAAGAAGTCGTCCTTGAAGCCGGTGTCGAAGCTGTTCAGCTCCGTGCCCAGGAATTCCGGCAGGTTGCCGGCGTCGTCCCGTTTAAAGTCCAGCTTGGCCTTCAGCACGCTGCGCTTGTAGCCCCAGAAGGTGCGCACGCGCGGGCTGACCGAGGAGCTCATGATGGCGCCCAGGTAATAGCCGCCGAACTTGGCTTTATCGATGGTCTCGGAATCCTTGGTGGCCATCTTGGCCGCCAGCATGTCCCAGTAGCCGCCTATCAGGTCCAGCTGGGGCACCCCGGGGGCCAGGCGGCCCTCGCCGTGCAGGCGCACTTTGCCCGACACGTTGGTGTAGGTCATGGGGATGGTGGTGGGGAACAGGCCCGTCTGTATGCCGAAGCGCTTGCCTGGAGGCAGCGGGGTGGTGGCTTCCAGGTCCTGCTGGAAGTCGTAGAAGAAACCGGCGGGGTTAGCCATTATTTCGCCGGCCATCTGCATCCCCTTGGATTCCCAGTCAATGGCGGCGAAGGCGGGGCTTTTTACTATAAAAAGCGCCAAAAAGATGAAGGTCAGCCTTTTCATTATTTATCCCTTAATCCTTAAGATTGGTGATGGCGGGCAGCATGCGCTGTACCGCGGCTACCATCAGGTCCGGTATGAACACCAGGTCGATATTGGGGCCGCCTAGTGTGCCAAAATAGTCATCATCCAGTATGTCTGCTTTAGCTGTAATGCTGTCTACTATATCTATAGGACTCGCGCCAGATCCTGTTTTTACATACATAATGCTCTGAAAAGCATTATCTTTGAGAAGGGAGAACGGGTCCGATGAAGAATTGGTAAAGTCGTTAACGTTCCTCACCTGGCCGCCATTGCTTATCGCATAATTTTCTTTGGCTAACCAGATCCATTCCCCGTCTTCGTTCCCGATATCGTACATGTCGGCTTGGTACTGCCAAAGGCTGGGATTAGAGACCGTCTCCGGCTCTTTAGCTTCGTAACTATTGGCAAGTTCTGTTTTTACGGCCCAGAGCACATTGCTCCCGGCACCCTCTCCGCCGACATCTACCGCGCCGGAGGTGTTGGTATATTCAAGCGCCCCGCCTCCGGCCCCATTGTCTTGAATCTGCAGCCTGGATATCCTGTTAAGGCCGTCTATAGCGGATATCTCATTTGTAATGTCGTCAGTTATCAGTCCGGTAATTATGACGTTCCTATCGGCATAACCGCCGGCGTTGGAATCTGTCGGGTCGATCACCCGCGTATTATTCACTAGCTCGTCACGGGCCGCGTCATAGCGGTAGCCTTGTGCTATAAAGAATATGCTGTGGGCGTCAGTGCGGTTGGCCATTACGAAAGAAGCCCATTCCGGGTTCAAATCGTTGGCGTCGAAGAAGGACGGCCATTCTTCTATGCGCTGCGGCAGGTCCTTGTTGAAGTTCATCGTCATCTGCATGTAATCCAGGCGGTTGACGATGCCCTGATCGCCGTTATAAACGAACCCGGCGGCGCCGGAATCCTTGGTATAGTTATACACCGGCCGCTTGACCAGGTTGAAGAACTGTATTTCGTCGGGGGCGGGGCGCAGCATGCGCTGGTCCACGCGCACCAGATTGCCGTGCACGTCGTTCAGGGTGCGGCCGGCTTCCAGGTCGCTTTCCTTGACCACGTTGAGAAAGGTCTTTACCGTCTTCTCGGCGTTATTGGTGACCTTGGCGAATTCCTTGATCTGCGCGCGGTCGTTCTCTTTCTGCTTCAGCTCTTTCTGGCGCTCCTCGGGCTTCAGGCCCGGGTTCCAGTTCTCAAGAGCTTCGCGTTCGGCCTTGGGGGAAAGCAGGGCGGGCTTGGCGCCCTTCCCTTTTTCCTCGAGGCTCAGGCCCTGTCCCTGGGGGATATAGAACTCCGCCCGGCCTTTGTCGGGCGGCACGAAAAATTTAAGTTTGACCTCGCCGAAGAGCACCTGCAGGTCCATCTTGCCCTCTTCGGTGGTGGCCATGGTGAACTCGGTGCCGCGCACGGCGCAGACGGCGGCCGGGGTGCGGACTTCGAATTTCTCTTTGCGCATCAGGTGCGGCACGCGCACCTTTATGCGGCCGAACACCAGGGCCAGGCGGCTGGCCAAAGTCTGGCGCTGCTCGAGTTCCAGGCTGGAGGATTCCTTCATCCACACCTTGGCCTTGTTCGGCAGCAGCAGCACCGCGGCCCCGTCGCCGCCGGTGCGGACAGCGCCGCCTTCGGCTACCTCCATACTCTCGGAAGCGGGAACCCACTGACCCTCCCGGGTCTGGCGGGCTTCCACGGCGCCGCTCATCGAGAGTATTTTGGCCTCACCGGCCAGCAGTACCCCCGGCAGCAGCAGAAAAAGGAAGAAAGCAAGGTTTTTTGTCCTCATAGGGGAAAGTCTAGTAGAAATTCTCCGCTTGTGTCAATAAACCATTTTTGTGATAATTGGAACTGCGCCGTACCTTTTTTCCCCTATGAAAAAGCAAGGCGCCGTATAGCCTGGGAGACGACTACTATGAAGAAAACCTTTTTAATTATATCGGCGCTGGCCCTGGCCGGCTGTACTACCGGCGAAAGGAAGACCGGCGCCGCCGGCCTTTGCCCCGCCTGCCCCCCCTGCCCGGCCGCGGCGGTAAAACCCGCCGAGGCGGCGCCCATGTTCCTGGCCGCGCCCGAAAATCAGCCGCTGCTGGCCGACGCCGACGACCTGGCCCCCCTGATGAAAGCCGCCCTGCTCAACCGCGCCTATTTCCAGGGCCTTAAGAGCGGCACCCCGGCCTATACCTTCGGCAGCAGGAAGATAACGACAAAAGAACTGGCCTTCACCAATGAGGAATTCATAAAGATCCTGCAGTCCTCTCCCACCGCGCAAGACCTGGACCGCCTGGTAAAAGAGCGCTTCGACATCTACCAGCTGGCCGGCCGCGACTCCACCGGCACCGTGGTGTTCAGTTCCTACTACGAACCCACCATAGAAGCCAGCCTGAAACGCACCGAGGAATACAAGTATCCCATCTACGCCAAGCCGGACGACCTTATCTCCATAAACCTGGAGGACTTCAACGAAAAGTTCAAAGGCGAAAAGCTCAACGGCCGCCTCAAGAACGGCGCCCTGGTGCCTTACCTGACCCGCGAGGAGATAGATTTCATGGGCGCGCTGGACGGCAAAGGCCTTGAACTGGCCTGGTTCAAGAACCGCTCCGAGATCCTGGACCTGCACACCGAGGGCTCCGGCCGCCTGGCCTTGCCCGACGGGAGCTCCGTAAAAGCCAACTTCGCCGCCACCAACAGCCATAAATTCAAAGGCTGGCTGACGGCCATGATAGAGTCCGACGCGCTGCCCCGCGAAGGCATCAGCCCCGAAAAAGGCCAGCAGTACCTGGACGAACACCCCGACAAGGTCCGGCCCATCCTGAGCATGAACAAGCGCTACGTATTTTTCCAGCTGGAGCGGCCCGCGGACCCCGAAGTGGGCCCCAACGGCACCTACGGCCTGCCGCTTACCGGCTGGCGCTCCGTGGCCATAGACAACGCCCTGGTCCCCATGGGCACCCTGGCTTTCATGAAAGTGGAAATGCCCGACGTTAACGCGGACGGCGTCCTGACGGGCCGCAAGCCGGACAGCCGCTTCGTTTTCTGCCAGGACACCGGCGGCGCCATAAAGGGCCCGGGGCGGGTGGACTTCTTCGCCGGCAACGGCAAGAAAGCCACCACCTTCGCCTTCAAACTCTGGGACCCCGGCCAGATGTACCTGCTGGTGATCAAGGGAAACCAATGAAAATTAAAGCATTAGCGGCGTTTTTATTTCTTTCGCTGGCCACTTCCGCGCCGGCGGCGCAGTTGACGCTGACCGGGCTGGACGTACTGGAGCGGGACGGCTTCAAGCAGCTGGCCGGCAAGCGCGTGGGCCTTATCACCAACCATACCTCCGTGGACCTGAACGGGGTGAACGCCGTGGACGCCTTTTACCGCGCCGGCAATTTCAAGCTGGCCGCTATTTTCTCGCCCGAGCACGGCTTCCGCGGCACCGAGGAAGGCGGCGTTTATATCGCCAGTTCCACGGACCCGGTCACCGGCGCGCCGGTCTACAGCCTGTACGGCAAGAACAAACAGCGCCCGACGCCCGAAATGCTCAAGGACCTGGACGTGCTGGTCTTCGACATCCAGGACATAGGCGCGCGCTTCTACACCTACCTGACCACCATGGGCTACGCCATGGAGGAATCCGCCAAAGCCGGCCTGCCTTTTATGGTGCTGGACCGGCCCAACCCCATAGGCGGCGCGGTGGAAGGCCCGGTGCTGGATCCCGGCCTGAGTTTTTTTACGGCTTATTTCCCGGTGCCGGCGCGGCACGGCTTTACGCCCGGCGAAATGGCGCTTTTCCACAAGGCCAACCTTAACCTGCCGCTGGACCTGACGGTGGTTAAGCTGGAAGGCTGGACTAGGGACCAATTCTTCGACGCTACCGGCGTGGTCTGGACCAACCCATCGCCGAATATCAGGAACGTGGACGCCGAGGTGCTGTACCCGGGGCTGGGCTGTTTCGAGGCGACCAATGTTTCGGTCGGCCGCGGCACAAACCGGCCTTTCCTGTGGTTCGGCGCCCCGTGGATGAAGGCGGATAAGATCGCGAAGAAATTGAACAAGGCGGGGCTGAAAGGGCTGAAGTTCTCCCCCCTACGGCTTACGCCGGACAAGGATATTTACGAAGGGAAAGCCTGCGAGGGCATAGCGGTGCAGATCACCGACAAGGCCGCCGTGCGCGCCCTGGACGTCTTCGCCCACGCGGCCTACCTGCTGCATAAGTACAACCGCAAGGATTTCGCGATGAAGCCGGAAGAGATGCGCAAAATGACCGGCTCCGGCGACCTTTACAACCTGCTGCAGGTCGGCGGCAAGCCGGCCGTCATTCTGCAGGCTTTTGAAAAGAGCAACGCGCCCTTCAAAGCGGCGGCCGCCAACTACCTGCTTTACAAATAATCCGGGAAAGTGTTAAATATAGGCATATGGGCAACAAAATATTAGTAGTCGACGACGACCCCGAGATCTCGAGCCTGGTGCAGTATACCCTTGAGACGCTGGGCCACCAGATAAAAGTTTGCGACAACGGCCGCGAAGTGCTGGATACCCTGCGCTCCTACAAGCCGGACCTGCTGGTGCTGGACGTGATGCTGCCCGGCATAGACGGCTACTCGCTGGCCTCCCAGATCTCCGAGGACCCGGAACTGAGCAAGATGCCCATCGTGGTGCTCTCGGCGCTCGAACCCTCGCGCACCATGTTCCAGCGCTTCTCCCAGGTCGCCGCCTTCCTCACCAAGCCTTTCAACACCGACGACCTGATGGAAGCCGTCAAGAACGCCCTGGCCAAAAAACCGTAACCCGCCCCTCCGGTGCAAAAAACAGGAAAGCCCTAAAAAGCTTTCCTGTTTTTTATTTATCCAGCATTAGCTTTGGGGAACGGGCCGCGGGAAGCCCAGTCGGGGGCGGCCAGGGGGACCGGAACGCAAAAACGTGGTCTCGCACACCGTGCTCGCCACTCCCCGCCTCGCCCTCCGCGCTTACGCAAGCGTCGGGCTCCGGCAGGGTTTTGCTAACCCGGTCCCCCCGTCCGCCCCCTCCGGTTTAGTGAACGCAGTAATAATTTCTTTTAGTCACAATCCAAAAAACATAATCAGCGCGTGTTAAACCGGAGGGGACGGCCGGGGAGGTACCCCTGAGCACCCGTTGCGGAAAGGGGGCCCCGCCATAAATTCCCTAGGCGGGGGGAAACCGACGCAAGGGTTTCCTCGGTCCGGGTGAGCAGGGGTACCTCCCCGGTCGGCCCCGACTGGGCTCCTCGCGGTTCTTAACTCAAAGTTAAGTCTATTTTAATTGTTCGAAACCCGGGGCGGTGGGGCCGGGGGCTTGGTTGTGGGGGCAGGCTTCCTGGCAAAGGTCGCAGCCGTAGGCGAAGCCTTTGGTTTTTTCGGCGATCTCGGCGGGGATCTTCATCCTGGCCTGGGTGGTCCAGTAGGAAACGCACAGGCTGGCGTCCAGCTTGCCGTTCTTTAAAGCGCCCGTGGGGCAGGCTTTAACGCACAATTCGCAGGCGCCGCAGGAGTCGGCCGACGGCGCGTCGGGTTTCAGGTCCATGGCCAGCGCTATGCCGCCCAGGAAAAAATAGCTGCCCAGCTCGCGCGACAGCAGCAGCGTGTTCTTGCCCCGGAACCCCAGCCCCGCCAGGCGGCCCAATTCCTTCTCCATAACCGGGGAAGTATCACAGAAGATCTTGGAGTCGCCGCAGGGAAACTCCTTTTGAATTTCCACCAGCATGGCCGCCAGCTTCTCTTTGACGGTCAGGTGGTAGTCGCGGCAAAGCGCGTAGCGGGAGAGCTGCGCCCCAGGCGCGGCCGCCAGTTCCGGCTGGTACGCCACCCGCCCCGAGCCCGTCAGGAACGCCGCGGCGTCCCCCGCCGCGGCCAGCTCGGCCGCGTAGTCGCGGCCCGGCGCCCAGTACCTGAAGGCGCAGACCAGCACCGAGCGCGTGCCGGCGTGCCATTTCTTAATGCTTTTTCTTTTAAGCGGGTCCCGGCTGAGGTAACTCAGCCCGGACGGGACCATGGTCACCGCCTCGGAATACCGCCTGAACTCGGCCAGGTCGGAGGCGTGCGCTATGCCGGCGGCGGACGCCCCGGCGGCCAGGGCGATAGCTTTAACCCGAATGCTGCAGTCAGAAATATTTTGCATTTATAAATAAGAGAACGAACTTCGGCGGGATCCGGGCGGCGGCAGGGCCGCGCCCGCTTTCAGGAACTCTTGGCCTGGCTGGCGTATTCCCAGGCGGAGTAGCGCAGCCAGAAATCCTTGAAGAATTCGCGCAAAAACTCTTCCCTGGAAACCTCGGCGCCGGTTATGGCTTTTACGCTGACCGCCGTGCCCAGTTTTAAAACGTTGTTGAGGTTCACCCCCACGCCCAGCAGCAGCCAGCTGGCTTCCTTGTTGATGGAGGAGGACTCGGTAAGCACGCCGGAGATCTTCAGCCACTTGCGGCGGCGCGGGTGGTAAGCATAGACGTCGTTGGGTTTCTTTATGCGGGTCTTGATGCCGTACAGGGCGGTGATGGTCTCGGCCACCACTTCCCCGCTGAGCACGCTCAGGTCGGGCAGGAATCTAAGGACGGTCTCGGGCTTGAGCAGCAGCGTCATGTACAGCCCGCCGGGGCCGGACTCCCAGTCCCGGCCGAGGCGGCCGCGGCCGCCGGTCTGCACCTCGCTGAGCACCAAAGTCCTTTCGGCGGTGCCTTCCAGGGCCAGCTCGCGGGCCACGGCCTGGGTGGACTCGGTTTCGTCCAGGCAGACTATTTTGCTGATGCCGGGCAGGGCGTCCAGGTCCAGATTGATATGGGGGCAGGTTTTCATTTAGTTTGTACCTCGAAAGAGATGTCCAGCGGCCTGGCGCCGCTGGTGATGGAGCCGACCGAGATGCGGTCAGGCCCCAGTTTGGAATAATGCGCGGCCTTGGCCAGGTCCACACCGCCGGAGATCTCGATCTCCGGCTGCCTGCCTTTGAAAGCCCGCGCCAGGGCGATGGCTTTCTTCATCGCTGCAAAATCCATGTTGTCCAGCATCAGCACGTCCGCCCCCAGAGGCAGAAAGGCTTTAACCTGGGCGAGGCTCTGGGCCTCTATTTCTATCTTCAGGCCGGGTTTGGTGCGGCGCATGGCGGCCATGCGTTCGGCCAGTTTGGCCGGCAGGCCGCCGGCGAGGGCCACGTGGTTATCCTTTATCATGGCCATATCGTAAAGGCCCAGGCGGTGGTTGCGGCCGCCGCCGCAGGCTACGGCGTATTTCTCTATGGCGCGCAGCCCGGGCAGGGTTTTGCGGGTGTCGTAAATTCTGGTGCGGGGATGTTTGATGACGGAGGCGAAGAGGGCGGCCCGGGTGGCTACGCCGCTCATATGCTGCAGGAAGTTAAGGGCGGTGCGTTCGGCGGTGAGGATGGAGGCGGGACCTTCTATCTTCATCAGGACGGCGCCTTTCTTGATGCGGGCGCCTTCTTTAACGGCCAGCTTGACCTTGGAGCCTTTGGCGGCCAGTTGGAAGACGCGTTTGGCCACTTCCAGCCCGCAGACCAGGCCGTTATCCTTGGCCCGCATTTCCCCGTAGAAACGCCGCCCCAAAGGCACGAAGAACCGGGTTGTAACGTCCCCGGTCCCGATGTCTTCCTTCAGGGCTGCCTTGATAATGGAGTCGAATTCTCTCACCCCTAAATTTTACCATTTTCCACCCCAAAACCGGGGCATTCCGGGAACGGGGGCAGGCCGATGGGATAAGCGCTATTTCTTTTTAGGGCGGGAGGCTTTTACTTTTAGACCGGCCATTTCGCGGATCTCGAAGAGGCGGTCGCGCAGTTCCACGGCCAGTTCGAAGTTGAGGTTCTCGGCGGCGCTCTTCATGCGCTTCTCTATTTCCGCGGCCATCAGCTTTATGGAGGACTTGGACATGCTTCCGGTGGGCAGCGGCTCGGCCACGGCCAGGCCCTCGCGCTTGGCCTGGGTGCGCAGTTCCTCGTATTCCACGAATTTCCGGATGATGGTCCTGGGCTCGATATGGTGCTTCACGTTGTAGGCCGTCTGCTTGACGCGGCGGCGCTTCATCTCGCTCATGGCCCTTTCCATGGAACCGGTGATGCGATCGGCGAAAAGAATGACCTCGCCGCACAAGTTCCTGGCCGCCCGGCCCGAGATCTGGATCAGCGTGGTTTCGCTGCGCAAAAAACCCTCGTTATCGGCGTTCAGGATGGCCACCAGCGTGACCTCGGGAATGTCCAGGCCTTCCCGGAGCAGATTGATGCCCACCAGCGCGTCGAACTCGCCTTTGCGGAAAGCCCCCAGCACGTCCATCCGCTCCAGCGTATCCATGTCGGAATGCATGTAGCGCGCCTTCAGCCCTTTCTCGCCCAGGTAGACGCTCAGGTCCTCCGCCGTCTTCTTGGTCAGCGTCAGCACCAGCGTGCGCTCGTGTTTGGCGGCGCGCTTCTCTATCTCCGCCGTCAGCGACTTGATCTGCCCCGTCACCGGCAGGATCCGGATCTCCGGGTCCACCAGCCCCGTAGGCCGGATGATCTGCTCTACAATATCCGCCTTGGGGCAGGCGGCCAGCTCGTAAGGGCCGGGGGTCGCCGACACAAAAACCGTGGAAGGCCGGATGGCCTCGAACTCGTCGAATTTAAGAGGCCGGTTGTCCAGGGCCGAAGGCAGCCGGAAGCCGAAGTCCACCAGGGTCTGCTTGCGCGAGCGGTCGCCGGCGTACATGCCGCGGATCTGCGGCACCGTCACGTGGGATTCGTCGATGAACAACAGGAAATCTTTTTTGAAGTAATCAAACAGGCAGTCGGGGCGGCTGCCCGGCGCGCGGCCCGTCAGGTGCCGCGAATAGTTCTCCACGCCGTTGCAGTAGCCGGCCTGGCGCAGCATCTCCAGGTCGTAGCGCACGCGCTGGTCCAGGCGCTGGGCTTCCAGCAGTTTGCCCTCCCCCTTCAGCACCGCCAGGCGCCCGGCCAGTTCCGCCTCTATGTTATTGGCGGCCTCGGCCACCTCTCCGGGCGTGGAAACGAAATGGGAAGCGGGGTAGATCCAGATCTCTTTCTTTTCGCGGACGGCGTCACCGGTCAGCGGGTTGATCTCCTTTATAGATTCAACCACGTCGCCCAGCTGGATCCGCCAGGCGGTCTCGGCGTCGGCCGGGTAAATATCGAGGTTCGCGCCGCGCAGGCGGAAGGTGCCGCGCTCGAACGCCAGTTCGTTGCGTTCGTACTGGATGCCCACCAGGAAGCGGGTCAATTCCTTCCTGTCGGCTTTCTGCCCCTGCTTGACGTTCAGGCACAGCTCCCCGAAGTTCTGCGGCGAGCCTATGCCGTAAATGCAGGAGACCGAGGCCACCACCAGCGTATCCGGCCTGCTTAGAATGGAAGTGGTCGCCTTCAGGCGCAGCTTGTCGATATGGTCGTTGATCGAGGCGTCCTTCTCGATAAAGGTGTCGGTGGCGGGGATGTAGGCCTCGGGCTGGTAGTAATCGTAATAGGAAACGAAGTACTCCACCGCGTTCTCCGGGAAGAAGGTCTTGAACTCGGAGTAGAGCTGCGCGGCCAGCAGCTTATTGGGAGAGATGATCAGCGCCGGGCGCTGCAGGCGCTCTATCATGGCGGCCACGGTAAAGGTCTTGCCGGAACCGGTGACGCCCAGCAAAGTCTGGTTGGCCTTGCCGGCCTTTATGCCGGCGCACAGCGCGTCCAGCGCGGCCGGCTGGTCGCCGGACGGCTTGAACGGGGCCACCAGTTTGAATTTACCTTCCATCTAAAGATTCTACCAATTTAGAAAATGATAGAATTTACCGCGATGCGAGAAAAAATCCAGATCACGGTGGCCAAAAGCGCGGGGTTCTGCCCCGGCGTCAAGAACGCCATCGACAAAGTGCTGGAACTGGCCAAGCACAGCCAGAAGAATATTTACACCCTCGGCCCGCTCATCCACAACAAGCAGGTCATCGAGACCCTCAAAGAAAAGAACATCCGCGCCGTCGCCTCCGTGGCGGAGATCCGGGATAAAAAGAACGCCATCCTCGTCATCCGCGCGCACGGCATCCCCCCCGGCGAGGAAGCCGCGCTGCGCGCGCTGGACCTGGAAGTGGTGGACGCCACCTGCCCGCTGGTCAAACACGTGCAGGAGAACATCCGCGAGCACGCGCGCAAGGGCTACACCACCATAATCGTCGGCGACAAGGACCACGCCGAGGTGCTGGGCCTCATGGGCTATACCGAAGGCCGCTGCCACGTGGTGGACGGGCCGGAAGGGGTCAAAACCCTGCCGCGGCTGGACAAAGCCAATATCGTGGCCCAGACCACCCAGGAAGGAGAAGTCTTCCTGGCCGCGGCGGAAGAAGCCAGGAAAATTACCGGCGAACTCGCCGTTTCCAACACCATCTGCAATCCCACCCGCCAGCGCCAGAAAGAGACGGTGGATTTCTCGAAGGACTCGGACCTGGTCATAGTAGTGGGCGGCAAGAACTCGGCCAACACCACCCGGATCTTCCAGATCTGCGAGCGGCTGGCTAAAAAAGCCGTGCACATAGAGAAAGAGGACGAGCTGCAAGCCGGGCTGTTCGAAGGCGCCGCCAGGATCTTTATAACCGCGGGCGCTTCCACCCCCACCTGGATGATAGAAAAGGTGCTGGAGAAAGCGCGCGAACTGGCCGGCCGGGCGGAGAACCCCCTGCTGGAGCGGCTCGCCTTCGCCTGGAAGCTGGTAGTGACCGGCTCCCTCTATACCGCCGTGGCGGCCTCGTCGCTGACCTACGTCTGCATGAAGCTGGAAGGGGCGCCGGTGGACGGCAAATTCCTGCTGATGGCGGGACTGTTCGCTTTCAGCCTGCACATGGCCAACCGCGCCGCCGAAAAAGGCGCCGCCGCGCCCGATAAGGCGCGCAGGCTGCTGTTCGTGAAATACAGGGTCGCTTCGCGCTTTGCGGCGCTTATCTGCGGGGCGCTGGCCGTTTTCCTCTCGGCCGCGCTGGGCTGGAAAGTTTTCCTCACGGCGGCCTTCTTCTGGTTCATCGGCATGCTGTATCCCTACAAGCTGCCGCTGGGGTTCGAAAAATTCGGGAATTTCCCCGCCTCCAAGGACATTCTGACGGCGCTGGGCTGGGCTTTCATGTGCGCCTACGCGCCCGGGCTGTGGCACGGCGGGGCGCTCAGCAATTCCACCCAGCTGGCGGTCTTCTTCGCTTTCCTGCTGGTCTTTACGCGCTCGGTGCTGTTCGGGGTAAGCCACGCGCACAGCGATATGATAGTGGGCAAGGAGAATTTCTACAAGGCGGCGGGGCCGAAGCTGACTTATTTCACGCTGGCCTCCATCTTTATCCTTCTGTCGGGCATACTGTTCACCCTTAAAGGCAGCGGCTGGAAGCCGGAGCTGGCGGCGGCCCTGCTGACGGGGATGCTCTACTACCTGGGCCTGATGATCTTCTTCTACTTCAGCAAGATCCCCGAGCGCATAACCGCCGAAACCCTTATAGACACGCAGCTCATCCTGCTGGGCCTGCTCGCTTATAACGTGTAAGAGGCGTTCAGGAAAAAGAAAAGAGCCGTTTTAGCGGCTCTTTTTTATTTCCGGCGGCTCTGCCGCGCCCGCGGGCTGCGGCCTCACTTAAATTCTTTTTTCAGCATCTGCCGCGCCCTGAACAGGCGGGTCTTGAAGGCCGGCACGGTTATCTTAAGCACTTTGGCGGCCTCCTCCATGCTGAGGCCCTGGATGTCGGCCAGCGTCACGGCCAGGCGGAAATCCACGGAAAGCCTGGAAAGGGCTTTGGTGACGCTTTCGGAAAGGTCCTTCTTCCGTATCTCGTCGGCGTGGGTCAGGTCCTCCAGGCCGCGCACGTCTTCCAGGCTTACGAGCTTCTCGCTTTTCTTTTTGCGGTACTTCATCCAGCAATTGTTGGCGGCGATGCGGTACAGCCAGGTGCCGAAACCGGAATTGCCCTTGAATTTTTTTATGTTCTTGAACGCCGAGATGAAAGTTTCCTGGTACACGTCGTCGGCCTCGGACTTAAGGCCCAGGCAGACGTAATTGGCCAGGCCGTAGATCTTGTCCTGGTATTTCTTTACCAGCGCCTCGAAGCTGGCGGTGTCCCCCGCCTGGGCTTTTTCCACCAGTTCGGCGTCGTTCTTATCCATGGATTTATTATAGCAAGTGACGCGTCCCGCTTTGTATCATGGCCCCTAATTGGTAGAATATCTCCAGAACATACCGCGCGGTTAGCTCAGCGGTAGAGCGCCTCTCTTACACAGAGGATGCCACAGGTTCAAATCCTGTACCGCGCAAATTTTTTTGTAATTCGCGGTAAGCAAGCCATAATTATGGCTTGCGCCAGGATTTGAAAGGCGGACCGACGAAGCCACCAGGCTGAGGACGGGAGCCGGGGTCGCAGGGCCGGGCGAGCGACGGCGAGCACGGAACCTGTGACCAAATCCTGTACTACCCGTAAGTCTTCCACGTAAATCCAAAACCCAGGGGACCCTAAAATGACCGACGAAAAACGCGACGACCTTCCGCTCGAAGACATGCACGGCGAAGACGGTGTGGAGATGATCGACGAGCCCAAGGAAAATCCCCACGTGGCCGGCATGGCTCCCGAAGACGCGGAACTGAAGTGGTACAAGGAAGTTTACCAGGGCGACAGCATGAAACAGCTGACCTGGCGCGCCGTCATCATGGGCGCCTTCCTCGGCGGCTTCATGTCGCTGTCCAACCTTTACATCGGCCTTAAGACCGGCTGGGGCCTGGGCGTGGCCATCACCGCCTGCATCCTCTCGTTCACCATCTGGAAAACCCTGCGCACCCTGCTGCCGTTCATGTTCAAGACCGACATGACCATCCTCGAGAACAACTGCATGCAGTCCACCGCCTCTTCCGCCGGCTATTCCACCGGCGGCACCATGGTGTCGGCCATCTCGGCCTACCTTATCATCACCGGCTCGCACATGTCCTGGACCGTGCTCTCCGTGTGGACCATCTTCCTGGCCATGCTGGGCGTGTTCATCGCCATCCCCATGAAGCGCCAGATGATCAACATAGAGCAGCTTAAGTTCCCCAGCGGCATAGCCGCCGCGGAAACGCTGAAAAGCCTGCACGCCAAAGGCCAGGACGCCTCCGACAAAGCCAAGGCCATGGGCCTGGCCGGCCTTTTCGGCGCGGTCATAACCATACTGCGCGACAAGGGCGTCTCTTTCCAGATCAAGGATATTTTCAGCGCCAAACTTTCCCTGCCCGGCATGCTGCCCTTCAACGGCCAGATCAAGGGCTACCCGCTCGAGAAATGGACCTTCTCCTTCGAGATGAGCGCGCTGATGATAGCCGCCGGCGCCATCATCGGCTGGAAAATGGCCTGGTCGCTGCTGCTGGGCGCCACCGTGAACTACGGCATCCTGGCTCCCTGGGTCTCGGGCATGGGCGCCATAGACATGAGCAAGCTGAGCTACCGCGCCATAATGCAGTGGAGCACCTGGGCCGGGGCTTCCATCATGGTCACCTCGGGCCTGTTCACTTTCGGCCTGCAGTGGAAAACGGTAATGCGCGCCTTCGGCGGCGTCGGCAACATCCTGCACGCCCGCCCCGACACCGCGGCCGACCCGCTGGCCCACATAGAAGTTCCCACTTCCTGGTTCCTCACCGGCACGGCCTTCTCGGGCCTGGGCTGTATCATGGTGCTGCACTACGCCTTCCAGACCAGCTGGTGGATGGGCCTGGTGGCCGTTATCATGACCTTCTTCCTGGCCATAGTGGCCGCGCGCGCCACCGGCGAATCCGACATCACGCCCATCGGCGCGATGGGCAAGATAACGCAGCTGACCTTCGGCGCCCTGGCCCCCACCAACATGACCACCAACCTGATGACCGCCTCGGTGACGGCCGGCGCGGCCGGTTCCACGGCGGACCTGCTTACCGACCTTAAGAGCGGCTACCTGCTGGGCGCCAACCCGCGCCAGCAGTTCCTGGCGCAGTTCTTCGGCATCTTCGCCGGCACGCTGGTAGTGGTGCCCGCCTTCTATATCCTGGTGCCCGACGCGGCCATCCTGGGCTCGGACCAGTGGCCGGCCCCTTCCGCGCAGGTCTGGGCGGCCGTGGCCAAGCTGCTGTCCAACGGCATCCACTCGCTGCACCCCGCCGCCCGCATGGGCATGCTGGTGGGCGGCATTGTCGGCATCATCATCCCCCTGCTGGAACTGGCCTTCCCCAAGAAGCGCAAGTATATCCCGTCGGCCATGGGCATCGGCCTGGCCATGGTGATCCCGTTCTGGAACGCCCTCTCCATGTTCCTGGGCGGCCTGATAGCCCTGATCCTGGAGAAGAAAGCCAAAGCCACCGCCGAGAAGTACATAATCCCCGTCAGCTCCGGCATCATAGCCGGCGAGTCGCTGATGGGCGTGGCCATAGCGCTGTCCGACGCGCGGGGCATGTTCACCGCCTTCCTGCTGCCGGTAAAAGCCTTCCTGCGCATACCTTAACAGGCGCCTTAAGCAATAAAAAAGGCCCGGGAGACCGGGCCTTTTTACTTTATACGGGAGAGCCTATTTAACCAAAGCCGGGATCAGCTTCAGCATCGCGGGGCTGTAGGTTATGGTCAGGTGGTTCTCGCCGACCACCAGCACTTTTATGGGTTCTTTGCGGGCCGGGTGGACCAGGTCGGCGGTGTGGGAGGCGCTTTCCACGAACACCAGGCCGTCGGAAGGCCCATCCTTCTCCGTGGCGGGCACGTTGACGATCTTGTTGTTGTTGCCGGCCACCACGGTCACCCTGATATCGGCGGGCACGGGGTAAGACCTGAAGTTGTTGATGAAATTGCCACCCTTCATTATGGCGTTGTCTATGCCCAGCGAGTGGCTCATGAAGCCCTGCCCGCCGTGCAGCGTGGTATAGGCGTCCGGCGAGGAGGCGGCCATGGGGTACGTGCCGGTCCAGTTGAAGAGCACCTGCTGCTGCATGGGGAAATTGTCGCTGTAGATGCTGTACTCCAGGGTATCCTTCCAGGTCCCGTAAGCCAGCACCTTGTCCCAGCTCATGGGGCCGTTGGCGGACATGTCGTCTTTCATGAAATGGTAGTTGAACTCCGGGTGGCGGAAGGCGAAATCCTGGCCGCGGTGCGGGGCGGCCAGCGTCACCAGGTTCTCCACGTCGTTGCCGTAAGCGGTCCAGCGGCCGCCGTTAAGGCGGTAGTCCGACACGTAGACGCGCGCGGCCAAACCGCCGGCGCTGTGGCCTATCAGGGTTACTTTCTGCGCGCCCGTGGCTTGCCTGATCAGCCCGATGGCGTCGGCCAGGTACTGCGCTTCATAGAAGATGTTGCCGTGCTTGTGCGGAAAAGTGACGGCGAAAACCCTGAAACCCGCGGCCTCCAGGGCCTGCAGCGCTCCGGGCTGGCCGGGATTGCCCTGCAGGCTGTCAGGGTCCGCCCAGGCGCGGGAAGCGTTGTCCGAGGCGCCGTGGGCCAGCACTATCACCTTGCCCTTGTTGACGTTCCACTTGGGGCCGTAATGCAGCAGGAAATCCGAGGTGGCCGGGAACTTGGAGCCGAACCCCTGCACCACTTCCTGGTTCTCGTGGCGGGTTTTTTCCAGGTAGCGCTCCTGGACGAAAGGCCGGGCGGAGTCGCGGTAGCAGTCTATGCGCTCCCAATATTTGGATTTGATGGAGCGGACCAGGGAAAGGCCCGCCGCGGGGCGCGCCCTGTCGGGCGACGGCACGGGAACCGCGGGAACGGCGGCGGCGGCCGCCTCGGAAAGCTGGGCGAAAGCGCCGGGCTGGCCGGCTTCGGTCTTTGAGGACATAAGCAGTAAAGAGATAAAGATAAAAATTATTTTATTCACGGTAAAGATATCCTACTAATTACGAACAAACCCGGTAAGGGACAAAGGGCCCAGGCGTTCCCTGGGTACTGCGGCCTTTCGGGCCGCAGCACCCGGGAGCTTTTTTAGTAGATGAATGTCATGCAGGCCATGGAGTAGCCGCCGCCGGAGGCGCACAGCACCACGCGGTCGCCGCGCTTCACCTTGCCCTGCTCGGCCATGTCGTGAAAGGCCATCGGCACGCAGGCGGAACCCGTGTAGCCCCACTTTTCCATGATGGTGTGGGTCTTCTCCATCGGCAGGCCGAACTTCTCCATCACTTCCACGATGGTAGGCTTGCGGATCTGCGTGAACACGTAAGCCTGGGCGTCCTTCGGCTGCAGGCCGATCTTGGCCAGGGTCTTCTCTATGAGCGGGGGCCATTCCTCGCTGTTGAGCGTGGCGGGGAATTTCTTGGGGACCTTCACCTTGTGGGTGCGGTCCAGCAGCACCTGCTCGTCCACCGGCAGGGCGCTGCCGCCGCCGTAGATGCCCATGAAATCCCAGAAAGAACCGTCAGCCTTCAGGGTAGAGGCGCTCAGGCCCTGGTCAGGTGAATATTCCATGATAAAAGCCCCGGCGCCGTCGCCGAAAAGGATGGCGGTGTTGCCGTCGTCGTGGTCCAGGTGCTTGCTCATGGCGTAGGTGCCTATGACCATGGCGCGCTTGTAGTCCTTGCCGTTAAGGTACCGGGACGCCATGTCCACCGCGGTGACGAAGCCGGCGCAGGCGCAGTTGATGTCGAAGGCCCCGGCGCTCTTTATGCCCAGCTTATGCTGCACTTCCGCGGCCGTGGCCGGGGACAGCTGCGAGGGGGTGTCGGTGGAGATTATCAGCAGGTCGATGGCTTCCGGCTTCAGGCCGGAATTCTTAAGGGCCTGTTCGCCGGCCTTTATCGCCAGCGTCGCGGAAGACTCGTCCTTGTCGGCGTAGTAGCGGGCGCCGTGGCCGATGCGCTCGAACACTTTCTTAAGAGGATCGTCGCCGAATTTCTTATAGAAGGCCTCGTTGCTCATCAGGTTCTTGGGAAGGTACATCCCCGTGCTTATGATCTTGAACATGTTATTCTCCTCACCTTTTAATTTAATTCCCTGTTATTTAATTCCCTCAAAAACGGCTTTCAGCAGTTCGTTCTCGCTCATGCCGCGGAACCCGCCCCACAACACGCGCTTCATGCCCAGCATATGCCCCATGCCCATCAGCGCCAGCGCCAGCAGCTCGTTGTCGTCGATGGTGAACTCCCCCGGCCTGGCGGCTTTCTTCAGCTGCGCGGCGTAGTTGCGCAGGATGTAGCCGTAATAGGCGTCCGCCAGCGCGGGGTCGGCGAATTCCGCCTCCCGCATGATGCGGTAGCCGTACGGGTGCTCTTTTATGAAGTCGAACAGCGCCCGGAAAGCCAGGGCCTCCGTCTCCACGCGGCTGCCGGAGCCCGCGGAGTAGGCCGCGGCCTTCTTGACCAGGCTGTCGCGCATGCGCATTACAACCTTTTCCAGGGCCTCCTGCTTGGAACCGAAGAAAAGGTAGAAAGTGCCGGCGGCGAAGCCGGCCTTTTTGGCTATCTCCGAAACGCGCGCGCCGTTATAGCCGCAGCGCCCGAACACTTCCTCGGCCGCCACCAGCATGGTGGCCCCGGTATCTCCCGGCGCGGGCCTGGCCAGCGTGGGCCCGGACAGCGCCGGCTCCCACCAGGGGAAAGCCTTGGGGCTGATGCCGCCGGCGCACAGCCGCGCCGCGGCCTGTGAGGCGGCCGCGGGCACGGCGCCTTTCTCCCACACCAGGAACTTAACGGCGTAGAAGTAAAGCGAACCCAGCAGCGCCCAGGCGTGCGCCGAAGAGCGCGGGCCGGTGGTAAAACGCCCAAGGCGGCCGGCGAAGACTTCCGCCAGCGGCCCGTAAAAATCCCTGGCCAGCGCTTCGTTGCCGGCCTCGGCCTCGCGCATAGCCTTGAACGAATCCAGGCGGCGCCCGGCGCGATCGAAAAAGGCCAGGGCTATGCCTAAAGCTTCCGCCTCGGCGGTTTTCTGCTGCGGCAGCGCGGACACGGCCCGTATCAGGTCGTCGCGCAGCTCGCGGGTAAGCGCCGCAACGATCTCCTCTTTGGAGGCGAAGTAGCGGTAAAAGCCGCCGACGGCGAGGCCGGCGGCGGCGCAGATGTCGGCCACCCCCGAGGCGGCGCAGCCCTTGCGGGCGAACACCGCCCCGGACGCCTCTATGAGGCGTTCCCTGGTGCGCAGTCCCTTGGGAGTGGCCGGCGCCGACATTATATTACCAGGCCGCCGTCTACGGAAAGGACCTGACCGGTAACGAAGGACGACTCGTTGTTGGACAGGAAGTAGTAAGCGTTGGCGATGTCTTCCGGCTGGCCCAGGCGCTTAAGCGGGGTCTTGTCGGAGATCGCGGTAAGGATCTTCTCCGGCACGGTGCCGAGCATCTCGGTCATGGTGTAGCCGGGGGCTACCGCGTTGACGCGTATGCCGTCGCGGCCCATTTCCTTGGCCCAGGTCTTGGTCAGGCCGATGATGCCGAACTTGGAGGCCGCGTAATTGCTCTGGCCCATGTTGCCGTACACGCCTACCACGGAGGAGGTGTTCACGATGGTGCCGCTCTTGCGGGCCTTCATGTGGGCGGCCACGGCTTTGGTGCAGAGGAAGGCGCCTTTCAGGTTGACGTCCAGGACCAGGTCCCAGTCGCTCTCTTCCATCTTGTGCAGCATGGCGTCGCGGGTGATGCCGGCGTTATTGATCAGCGTGTCCACGCCGCCCATCTTCTCGATGGTCTGGGTCATGGCGTTATCCACGGACTCTTTGGAGGTAACGTCCACTTTGCAGTAGTTCACGTTCTCGGGGCCGTATTTCTCGCCCAATTCACGGGCGGCGGTAACGAGCATTTCCTCGTTCACGTCAAAAAGCGTCACTTTCCACTCACCGGACTTCAGGAACCTCTCCGCGCCCGCGCGCCCGAGTCCCCTGGCCGCTCCGGTTATAACAGCGTTTCTCTTGGTCATTTTAGTTCTCCTTGAATTTTCCCCCGCCGCCCGCCGAACCGCCGCGCAACCGGGAGACCGCAATTTTAGTTATATTCCGAACCTTCCCCACCCCGCGTCCCTCACCGGAACAATAGTGAATAATGGTTCAGTATTCATTTTTTACCATAAAAGCCAAAACCCTGTCAACAACTATTTTCAAATTCTTTCCCCCTTCCTTATATATAGCCGGTGGGACCACCGCGGAGGCGCCTGGGCCGGGAAAAAGAAAAACCCCTCGGTTAAGGAGCTATTGTAATGCCAAATTTGTTAACTTGAAATTTGGGGTGCCTTCCAGGCCTCAGTGATAACCTACTTTGCGCAACATCCCGAGGAAACATTATGAATTCCTTATGATCTGCGGTAGGCGGATCTTATCCGCGAGATGTCGTCGCAGGCGTGGCCACGCAGCGCGGCCCCGCACTGCTCCTTGCCGCGAGAAGGCGGTTCGCAGGGCTCCGGCACAAAGCGCCGTCGCACCTGCTCCCAAGGAGTCCCGCACTTATCAACACCTCCTGTGCGCGGCCGGCCGGCCCCCAACAGGGCCTTACCCGGCCGCTCCCGTCCGCCTGCGGCGGCCGTACAACGCAGAAAATTATTCCCCGCGCGCACTGCAACTGAATTGAACCCATATCAAAACAGTTTCTGCCCGCGCTCGCCAGTGGCTGCTGCCACTCGCGGCGCGGGCCTGTTCCTGATTTCTATCTTAACTGACATTCCGGTGGCAGCAGTTGTTTATTAAAACACCGCCCCGGCGTCCGCTGCTGCGGCCGCCGCGGCGGTCTTTCCTGTTAATTATCGCCGCCACCGGCAGAGGCCGAGACGGACATAAGGAACGGGCCAGGGCGGTAGCGCCTGGCCCCGTAATGGCCGTCGCCCCCGCCCTGGCCCGGGGATCTTATGATTGTCCCCACCCATTCATGATACAGCTGAATGACCCACCCGGAACCGAGAAAAACAGCAAAATAGTCTTTTTCATCGC
Source organism: Elusimicrobia bacterium GWA2_61_42 (assembly GCA_001799615.1). Taxonomy (GTDB): domain Bacteria; phylum Elusimicrobiota; class Elusimicrobia; order Elusimicrobiales; family UBA9959; genus UBA9959. The sequence continues at coordinate 96,491 of MGTU01000012.1, forward strand.
GACACTACGTTGTCGGGGTCGTCTGCTATGATTTAAATATAGATTGCAATAAATATAGCGGTATTTCAGAGTCCAAAGGGCATTAGTTAGTATAATTTTTAGAAGGGTTTGGATTTCAATCTTGCAGTGCACAATATAGAGAGCTAATGATGAAAAGCTTGGATAAAAGTAAAGCAGAAGAAAGTGCTGGCAACACCGCATTCGTTCGGGAGGTTGCCAAGTATTTCATGGACTTTCTGGAAACAGATTTCCATAAACGCCGCAATCCAAAGCGCTCAGTCCAATTCCGAAACAACGCAAATCTTCTTACTGGCCTAAACCTACAAAAGTATCCTTCTTTTTCAGCTATCGTAAATAAGACAATCAATGTTGGCTTTAAGCAGGGGCTATCGAACATCCCCAAGGGAGTGTATCGAACCACAATCCCGGCTAATTTATTTGATCTGGTAAAATTGCAGGTCGAAAAGATTACGTCGAAGCAAATCACTGAATTGCTTGTGACCATTTCTGGAGAAATAGAGAAGGCGGCAACTCTATACAGTAAAGAATCCGATAAGGCGGTGACAGCCTCACGTGATGCTGCCTATGACATTCTAAAGAAAAATCTGGTTCTGCCCTTTATTACTGAAATCGAAAAGCCTTTGCAGAATCTCAACATCGGGGACGAGAATCATATTTATCTGATGGAGGAAGAGCTCACCGCTATTCTTTGTTCCATGGTGGAAAAGAAAATCTCGGAGGCGATTCGCTATATTATCGCTAAAGAAAAGTTCGATTGCCCCAAACAGTTAAGGATGGTCTTCGATCATGCAGAAGTAAAAGAGACCGTCATATCATTTTTTAAAAGCCTTCAGGTCGGCGATATCTTCTTTGAGATTTCCGAGTTGGAACGAAACAAGAGTATTTTAGATAAGCAAGAGATTTATCTCTATTTCTGCGACATCACTTTTAATTCGGCCAAATATCCAATTTTCTACATCCCTGTTTCTATAGGCAAAGGAACAGACTCACTTACGGTAGAGTTTGATTCTCAGGTGTACATAAATAAAAAAGCTATCGAGTATATTACCCAAGAATACAACAAGGAAACTGGGAAGAAGGGCAATATTAAAGCGATATCGGAGCGTATTGTATATCTGGCGCAGCATCAGCAGACTTTCCCCCTCCACGCCAATCAGATACTTGGTGAAATATGTAATTTCTTCGAGTTGGATAAAACTGTTGCGGTAACTTCCCCAGAACCTCAAGTTGCGCGCAGTTTTACGGTTAGGGTTTCCAATTCATGCTATCTCGCACTTTTTGATAAGTCGGATGAAGCGCTGGTCAATGACTACGAGGAGATTCTGCGGTTGCTCGCCGCTGGTGATAGTGAACTCGCAAAGGCATTTAACCAGCTTGTTGATGATTTCATAAATACAAATCCCATGCCTATTAATCCTGAGGTTGAGGATGAATGGGATAATTCTGGAACCTCCGATAGATTGGTATTTGGAAGCCCCATCCCACTGAACAGTGAGCAGCTTCAAATCCTAGCAGCAACTAAGAAGAAAGGCTGCAAATACCTTGTTGTCGAGGGTCCTCCTGGTACCGGTAAGAGCCACACCATTACGGCAATTGCCTTTGATTGCATACTAAAAAATGAGTCAGTGCTAATCCTCTCAGACAAGAAAGAGGCCCTGGACGTAGTTGAAGATAAAATTACGGACACCATGAACAAGGTCCGTCACGATAAGAACTTTCAGAACCCTTTATTGCGCCTAGGGAAGACCGGCAGCACTTATAGTCAGATACTTGCTACTTCCTCGATGCAGAATATTAAAACGCATTATCAGGCAGTTAAAAAGGAATATGACACGTTAGAGGATAATATCGAAAAGTTGAAGAATTCTCTGAAAGAGGATTTGGAGGCGGAGGTTCTTGCCTATCAGGAAGTGGAGATTAAGGAAATTGCAGAGTTGACCATGCTTGAGGCGGGATATCTCGCAACCCCTGCACCGCTAGAGATTGCTGAACTTGTAGGCACCCCTGAGTCAACCCAAGATCTTGAGGATTTGAGGAAGTGGGCTATTTTGTTAAAGCAAAAGCTGTTCATTGATGGTCCGGAAGATCGGGTTGATGCCAGGTTCTTTAAGCTGCTCTCGTTTAACCCTCATGATTACGAGCACCCGCAAAAATTTCAGAAGTTCCTCACTATGTTGCGTCAGTTGGATTCAATTGTAACGGGCATCCGTAATACATATGGTGATCGATTGCTGGGGATACTTAAGTGTGATAGCTTTTCTGATTCCAACCTGGAAGTACTAGTTAGCTTCGTCGCAGCCTGTGAAAAAGAGAAAAACTGGCTTTTTGGATATCTATTCAAAAAAGAAAAAATAAGGGGCTTGGAAGAGGAATTGCAGAAGCATCTTTCTTATCCTTTTACTGTTCCCCCGCATGAATGTCTTGACGATTTAAAAACTCTTATCCGTGTGTTCGATTATGCAACCAGGCAGCGCCATGAGTTGCTGGAATCGCATACTCTGTCGTACGACTACCTTAAATTTGTGTGCGCAGTACTGCGGAATACGGACTTGCATGAAGTCTTGTCAAGTTTTGCCTCACTTGCCGAGGGAGTCTCTTTTATAAAGGAAACTGCGGAAAAGTATCCGTTATCGTTTAGTAAGCTGGGCATTCTTAAATCATCTTTTAAGACCTATTTCGACACTCCATTGGTTTCTATGTCGGATTTGGCTTTTGATAAATTGATTCGTTATATTGCTTTAAAACAAGAAGTCGTGGACAGGTTCGATGCCATTCCTCAGACCAATTACTCTACTCAGAAGAAGCAAATTGAGGATATGGCTACAGTCCAGATGACCCATCTCTTGGATGGGCGATTGGTCGAGTTTCAGCAGAATAACAAGGCAACGGCTGCGACACTTCGGGAGATTATCCGAACAAAAAGGCAGTTCCCGCGGGAAGAGTTCTCAAAATTGAAGCAGGCATTCCCTTGCATACTGGCCGGAATCCGTGATTATGCGGAATATATTCCCCTTGAGCCGGCAATTTTTGATTTGGTTATAATTGATGAGGCTTCTCAGGTTAGTATCGCCCAGGCATTCCCCGCGCTGTTGCGGGCAAAACAGGTCTTAATACTTGGAGATAAAAAGCAGTTCAGCAATATTAAATCGGCTTTGGCCAGATCCGATACAAACCGGGAGTATTTGAACGCCTTGAGAGATTGCTTTGTCTCAAATGTTTCAGATGAGCCTGCTAAAGCTGTTAAACTGGAAAAATTTAATATTAAGACATCTGTTCTTGAGTTCTTCGAGTATATCCGCAATTACGAAACTCAGCTTTTAAAGCACTTCAGAGGATATAAGGAAATAATTTCCTATTCAAACAAATACTTCTACCAGGATAGTCTACAGGTCATGAAAATCCGAGGCAAAAGTATTGATGAAGTGATTAAGATTAGTGTACTCCCTCACGATGGCAAGTTGGAGATGTCTCCGAATAGTAATGCTCTTGAGGTTGAGTACATCATCGCAGAATTGAAAAAGATTAAGGATTCGGGACAAAAGATCAGTGTTGGTATTATTACCCCCCATACGAATCAGCAGAAGTTGATTGTTGAAACCATACATCGACTTCCGGAGAAAGATTACTTCTATGATGCGCTAGGGCTAAAGATAATGACTTTCGACACATGTCAGGGCGAAGAGCGCGACATTGTGTTTTATTCTATGGTGGCAACGGAAGTCGATGATCATCTTTGGGGCGTATTTATTAAGAATCTTTCTGAAGTGAATATGGAAGAAGATGGGCAGATCAAGGCACAGCGACTGAATGTCGGATTAAGTCGTGCAAAAGAGTGCATGCATTTCGTTTTAAGTAAACCACCAGAAAAGTTTACCGGCTCAATTGGCGAAGCTATACGTCATTATGTGAATGTGTTGAATGATGCAAAGAAAGAGTGCTCCCCAAATGAAACCGATCCAAAATCCAAAATGGAGCCGGTTGCCATGAATTGGTTCTATCAGACGGCGTTTTGGAAAGAGAATCGGTCACGTATACAATTCATGCCGCAATTTGAGTTGGGGAAGTACCTTAGACAGCTAGATATAACCTACCATCACCCGGACTATAAGGTTGATTTCCTGCTGATTTACAAAGCGGAAAGTGGCCGCGACCATAAAATAATTATCGAGTACGATGGATTCGCAGAGCATTTTAAAGATGCCGAAGGTATAAATAGCGCAAACTACGCTGAGTACTATTCGGAATCCGATGTGTATAGGGAAAAGGTGCTTGAAAGCTACGGGTATCGGTTTCTCCGCATAAATAGATTTAATTCCGGAAAAGATCCCATAGCCACGTTGAATCAACGCATTACAGATATTGTTAAGCATGGTAGCAATGAAAATAACTTTATTGCCAACTTACATCACACAATAGAAAGCCTGCAAAACGGGGACATGAAAGAATGCCCCAAATGTAAAGAATTAAGAAGTATCCAGGATTTTGCCGATCCGACGCTAATCCGGGGCTATGGGCGGTTCTGTAAGCAATGCAAGAGTGCTCCGGCTGCAAAGCGTGAAAAGTTTCCCCCAAAGCTCAAGATTGGAAAATTGGGCTCGGCAACGGATAGAGTCTGCCCAAAATGCGGGGCGAGAATGATATTGCGACGTGGGCGATTTGGTAGGTTTTATGGGTGCTCAAAGTACCCATTCTGCAAAGGCACTAGGCAAAAGTAGTCTGATAGGAGTGACTTTATGGATCATGTGCGTAAAGATAGTGTCGAGTTTTCTGTTTCTGAAACTAGTGAGAACTTCTCGTATTGGCTTAATCGTCCGTATATCGGTGGGGAGCTTCGGAAGGAACTTGAAAAGTCGACTCTTCTTGTAATCCCTTCTGAAAACTTCCGCGGTAAGGATGGGCCATACTTCCCCAACTCTACAGAAGACTTTCTCGATTTTCTGCGCAGTAATGCAAGGGAAGGCCTTGTGCCAGATATATGTATTGATGATTCGCAGTTCAAAATTATTGCATTGCACCATGATCTGATAGTGCTTGGCGGAATTGTGGTTACTGCAATTGTTGCCCCTGTTGCAGCAGATCTCATCGGAGAGTATATAAAGAAGAAGATTTGGTCCGATAAGGCTGAAGAGCCGACAGTTAAATTTAATATGACGGTCGTAGAGACTGATGGCAAAGCAAAGATGATGTCTTATGAGGGGCCTGCATCAGCTTTCCGGAAAACAATCGGGGCGCAATTAAACCCTAAGATTCACAGCGATAAGCCCAGTTTGGAAAAGAAATGACCTTTGATGATGTTAAAACTCTTTTGGGTGAGGTGCGCATAAATTATAGTATACGCAAATCTCCTGAAATATCGTCTGCGCTTGCCGCATTAAAAGAGAGAGCAGTCCTGGATGGGGAGGATGACGCAGCGGAGGAGTTGTGCTGCCATGAACAGATACTTACAATTCAAGAGTGTTATTTGAAAGCGTTTGCGCAGATGAAGACCGGGGAGTATTATGAAGCTTGGTGCGTTCTTGAAAAGGCTGAGAACACTCTCTCATGGCTTTTAACAAATTATCCGAAATATGCGGGGTGCTTTGAGTTGAGATTTATCTGCGCAACGGTGCCGCGGTTGCAGTCTTTGTTCCCTTATAAGTATTTTATCAGCCCAGAATTTCTGATCCGTACCAAGCGATGTTCAATTTGCGAAAAAAATATTTCTATACGGAATCCTTGTGGTCATCGTGTCGGTGGCGTGTATAAGGGTAAGATATGTCATCGAGAAGTCTCCGATATCGAAGTTCTGGGGACTGCAATAGTTGCAAATCCTTCTCAAAAATATTCTGTTGTGTTTCTCTCTGATCCGGCGACTAAGGAGCGGAAGGACCAATACAATTATTCTGTTGTCCAATACTTAATATCCCGCTTAGCGGAGCCGTTTGACGGCTGGAGTCATGAGGTTACAAAACGGAGACATCCGCACTCTCGGTACTCGTTTGTGGGACGTAATGAGAAGTGCCCGTGCGAGTCAGGTATGAAGTACAAGAAATGCTGTTTGCTGACTGATGGGGTCTTGCGGCCACATATTCAATTTACTTTTCAAAAGAAACCACTATTAGCTGCGGAAGCGGTCGAGTATTCCGAGTAACCCCATCCCTTGGCCTAGCCTGCCTAAGAAAACAATAGCATGCTTACGGATAAGACCGGATAAACGCTGTTAGAATATCTTTTTCGGAATCAGACAGCTTTGCTGTCTTGAACATGCTCCTTGCAAGGGCGAGAAAAACCTCAAAATGATATATTGCTGAGAATTCCTCAACACTAAATCTCAGCTCTCCTGGCGGGGCTGTTCTTTTTTTGGGCTGTGCCTTAATAAACTCTACAAATAGTTTGGGGGAATTCTTCACGATACCTAAAACATAATCGCTTACTATTCTGCGTTGTTCGTGTGTGGCCTTGCCCCAGTATGTCCCCCACTGGTAAAGAATTAGCTCCCAACCGTATGGATATTCTTCAAAGACATTCTTATTCCCATCAACAAAATATTCTTTTAATCGCTTAGCTGCGATTGACTTTAATTTCTCAATGTCTGCTGCTTTGTATATCTTGTGCCAATCTCCACCACGCTCTTCTTTGCAGCTTAAAACAATCGCAACCAAAAGAGACATGTCTGGCGTGTCTTGCATTACTTTCTCGAGGATGCCTGAGACATCTTCCAGGTTGTTGATGAACCCAAGCATCAGGAATGAAATCTTTGTGTGGTCTGAGAGATTGATTGTCCCATCGCGCCTAGCTGAAAAATCTCTTGCATTTTTGTGAATATACTCGATTAGCGCAGTGGTCGTATCAAGCTTGAGAGATGCCTTGAAGTCATGCAGTTTGTCTATCAACTGTGATTGCAGATTCTTGCCACGATAGAACTCAAATGTTTTAGCGATTACTGTTAATCGGCTGTCGGGGGAGGCATTGTTCCAAGACAAAATGACTTCTTCAATCTGGTTGTCTGAGAGATCAGAAGTCGCAACTTGCAAAGCAAAATACTTGTAGAAACAGTCGGGATGTGAAATCCTTTTTGCGGATCTATACGATGCAGGAGAAAATGATGCTGTCATTACACCATAGAATGCATATTGCACATCAAAAAACATCTTTTCGAGAATGGCTTTAATCCCGTCGCTGTCTTGTCTGTCGGTTAGCAGTTTTTCAATATGGGCTTTGATTATGGCTTTTCTGTCTTGTTTGTAGCCTCCGCCATAGTAAAGAAATGAATTCTCCCCCCACTCGAAGTGTTGATAAATATGGGGGTTTCGCTGGATATCGGTATAAATCTCAGGATGAAATACGCGTAAGAAATCCAGGAGAAGGAAATCTAGAATAGAAACTTCTTCACGAATCATAGGCAATGTGAAGTTTAGGGAGTTTATGTAGCGTTTGATTTGTCTTATGTTCGCTAGAGTGCGCTTCATGTGCATTTGGTAAATTAGTGGGAATTCCGAGTAAAACTCTTTTTCAGTCTCTTCTGTTATCCCCAGGCGAGAAAAAAGTGCGGAAATGCTACTGTCAAAGAAATTGTCTAGGCATTTCTGCTCTACAAGTGGCACTTGCACAGGTAATTGAATAATCTTTTCAAGATATTCTGGGACAAAATCCTTATACCTCTCTGCTAAAACTGTGGAAACACGTTTGGCGTCAAAAATCAGTACGAACCTAAGGCGTTGAAATTTGGCCATTAACCTTACAAGTTTGAAAACAACAAGCATTTCTTTGGCTTCTAGCCGGTCAATATCATCAATAAAGATGATTACATCTTTTTTTAATTGATTGATCGCATCTTGGATGCCATCTTGAACATGCTTTAGCGAATCTCTGGAAAAATCAATACGCATTCCTAGGCCTGAGAACCCCGTAACTTTTAAGTAGTTGGTAAACAGTGATCGCAGGTTCCCCATCCAATATTTATCAGAAACAGTGGACTCAAATGCATGAAAAAACGACTTAATAATTTCTTCCTCGTCCCGGAAATACCAGGGGTCGAAGTCTACGACGATGGCCTCACTATTTCCTTCAAATCGCTTCTTTAATAAATTAATAATTGATGTCTTCCCGTCTCCCCAACCGCCGTTTAAGCCAATGATATACGGATCTGGGAACGGGAGGCTGGTGATTAAACTGTATAACTTATCCACAAAACTGCCTCGCCCCAATAAGTCTTTATCCTCAGAGTCTATAGGCTCATCTTTAGACTCAGAACCTTTTCTGGAAACTTCTGGTGCGACAGTAGCCCGACAGAGAGTGAATCTGTAAATGTAGAAAAGTAATGCGCCGAAAATGTTGGGTAGTAAAAGTGCATTCGCAAAAAGTCCGGGGGCTTTGAAGTCGTATAGTAGGGATATCGTCGCTAAAAGCACAAAAGTTATGTCGTCAAATGAGTTGGAAACGGTAATATCTAGCCTACAAGTGTTTGCAATCCGGTTAGCTAAATGTGCTAACTGCTTCCAATAGTGCCAGATAACAACTGCTTCGAGAATTATAAATGCTGCATAGATTCGGAGATCGAGATTGTTAAGATAATTGGCAATCGTTCTTGCATGAGGAAGCTCAAGCAGTAAGGGTGTGAAGTAAGAGAATAAATACGCGATAATGCTTAAGGTGATAAGGCGAAGGAATTCATTGAGTTTCCGTGTCATTCGTTAATGCTCCCGCTTATAAAGGGCGATTGCGCTGAATTGTTCTATATGCCTTTAAGCAATATGGATACCGTGACCTTCAAGGCTTTTGAAAGCTTCTCAATATTGCTGAGTGTTATGTTCCGTTCTGCCCGTTCTATCATGCCTATATAGGTCCGGTGGAACCCGGCTTTTGCGGCGAATTCTTCTTGGGATAACTCTAGCTTCTTTCGTTCTTCCCTAACCCGTTTAGCGAACTTTATAAGAATTGGTTTCTTCATTACTGAAAGTCTAGGAATTTGCTAATTATACATCTACATACAAGACGTAGCAATTATATATAATAGAAAGAGGGAGGTAGGCGGCAGCTTATAACAGCGAAGATTTATGCGCGCGGGGAATAATTTTCTGCGTTGTACGGCCGCCGAAGGCGGACGGGAGCGGCCCTGTAAGGCCCAGTTGGGTACCGGCCGGCCGCGCACAGAGGTGTTGATAAGTGCGGGACTCCTTGGGAGCAGGTGCGACGGCGCTTTGTGCCGGAGCCCTGCGAACCGCCTTCTCGCGGCAAGGAGCAGTGC
>MGTU01000013.1 GCA_001799615.1 Elusimicrobia bacterium GWA2_61_42
TCGCCGTTGGTCAGGGTGCCGTCAGGGGTACCTTCTCCCACGCGCGGCGTGTTTACCAGGATGCTGCGCACCAGCGGCAGCGAGCCCGCCACCGTGGCGTTATAGATATTGATGTTCACCAGGGCGTCTTTGGACAGCCGGTACAGGATATTGTAAGGCTGCGCCGCCACGCCCGTGATGCGCCCTACCACCGTGGGGCTGGAACGCACCGTGTGGATATTGGTGACGTTCACCTGGATGGGGATCTGGTTCTGGCCGGGAAAAGCCGCGGTCTGCTCTATGGAAATATTGCCGGCCGAAGCGCTGACCTGGTTGGTGCGCACCTTGGCCCGGAAGCCGAACTGACCATTGGTCTTGCCGAACATGCCGTTGAGGTTATACGCGCCGTCCCAGTTGGCGCAGAAGGTGCCTACCCTGTACTGCTCATTGTTCACGCTCTGGCAGGTGCCGATATTGTACATCGAAGTGGTCTTGATGGGCGGGGTGGAGGCGGGATCCAGCGGGTTGGAACCGGCGCCGAACTTGAAGGTCTCGAAAGTGAGTTCGTCTATGCCGAAAGAACCGGCCGTGCTGACGCAGACTATGCTGGCGCAGAGGCCCAGGCAGGCGCCGGGATATACGTCCCGCGGCCGCTCGAATTCTATCAGCGAAGAGGTAGCCCAGACATTGCCGCCGGCGGTGATAAAACTCACCCGCGTGTCGCCGCCGCCCACCGTATTGCCCGTAAGGCTGCCAGTAGCGGTCCCGGAAACGGAATCGTTGCCGGGATTCGTAGGGATCCAGGCCCAGGGCTGTGTGGGCGCGCCGCTATCGAACTGGCAGGTAAGCCCGCCGGCCGTTACGGCTTTGGAATAAGGCGCGGTTATGGTAACGCCGTCGCCGCTGCCGTAGACCGTCAGCGCTGCGTCCGCCGAACCGGCGGCGCAGTTAACGACGCCGCCCGGAGTATTCCCTGAAGCCGTGCCGTTCAGGTTGCCCGTTACGGGGCCGCTGGCGTAATCGTCGTAGCCCGTCAGGGTGCCGCCTATGTTATTGGCGAAAACCCCGGAGAAAGTTATGTCCTGGGCGGGGTCGCAGGTGTCCCAGAGATTATCGGCGTCGGTGTCGTAGCAGTACTGGCCATTCACCGTGCCGCTGAGGGGGCCCGACACCCAGCCGGTCACGTTCGAAGTTATGGCGGCCGTGACGTCGTTGCAGAAGCCGCTGCCGCCGCTGCGGAACCAGGTGTCCACCTTGGAGATATAAAGCTGCTGCGCGGCCGCCTGCGCGGCAAAGAACGCCGCGGCATAAGCCGCCAGCGCCACTTTTCCGCATAAGGAACCGCTAAATGTTTTCATCAGATCGATCCGCCGCTTTGCCGCCGACTCACTTCAACAGGCTTCTGAGCTCCACGGTGGCCTGCGAAATATCTATGCCCGAATCCTGGTACTGACTGACGGTGCGCTGCAGGGACCCCCGCAGCACGTCGGGCGGCGCTCCTCCCCCTTTCAGCTTCAGGTAGGCCTGCCAGTCGGTGCTGAAATCGTACCTGAGCTGGTTGAGCTTGTCGGCCTTGCGCTTCTCGGCCAGCGCTTTGAGCTCGGACTCGGCGGCGGCCTGCCGCCGCACCACGGCGGCCAGGCGGTCCTTCTCGCCGGCCACGCTCGCTTTCTGCTCCTGGGTGTCCTTAAGCCTGGCGTTCAGCGCGTCTATCTCCGCCTTCATCGAGGAAAGCTCTTCTTTCAGCAGGCCTTCGCGCCGGGCGGACTCGTCCAGCGCTTCTATCAGGTCCTTGCGGTATTTTATCTCCTGCTTTATCATGCGCTCGTACTCGTCCTCTATGGCGCGGTCGCCGAAGCGCAGCGCCAGCGTAAGCGAATGGGCGGGGCTTATCGCCCCCGTCAGCGGCACCGCTATGCCGTACGAAAGTTCCGAGGCCGCGTGCTTCCAGCCCAGCCCGGCGCTCAGCGCGGACGCGCGCGAGGCCAGGAAAAGGCCGGCGCGCGAGAACAGCCGGCCGGCCCGCTCGGTGCGCCAGGCATGCTCGATGCCGGGGTTAAGGCTGACGTTGCCCTTCTCTCCGGCCGAGCCGGAGCGTTTGGCCAGGTCCAGCGAAAGGGTGAAATCCTCGCGTTTCTCGGCAACGCCCAGCCGCAGCACGCGGGGGGCGCTGTCCTCGAGGGCGCCCAGCGCGAACGAGGGATTGTTCAGATTGAGGATGGAGAACCCGACCGTGTGCCGGTTGTCCGGGCGGAAGACCGCGCCAAGGTCCAGCCCCAGGCCGGACACCGATTCTCCCGCGGCGTCGGCGGCCTGCAGGATCTTGAAATTGACGCCGAAATCGAACAGCCCGGAGTCGGTGCGCAGCAGGTTGGTGGTGGCCCAGCCGAAGGCGATGGTCTTCTGGGTCAGCAGGCCGTTGTCGTCCCGGTACTGCCCGGCCAGGGTAAGCGTGCCCATCCTGCCGTAGGCCATCCTGGGGATCAGCGCCCAGGCCCCGTACAGGCTGAAATTGGCCGGCCCCTGCGTGGTGCGGTGGGAGCCCAGGAAATCCGCGCCCATCTCGAACTTGCGGGAAGCGCCCGGCAAAGCAGGGTTGGCAAAAAAGGAAACGGGGTCTTCCAGGGCCGCCGCCTGCCCGCCGAAGCCGAGCTGCCTGGCCCCGGCCGGCACGTCCTCGAACACGGCTCCCGCCGGCGCGGCGCACAGCAGCAGGCAGGAGAAGGCAAAACTATTTCGCAGGAGCATTATTCGTCCCTCCGGCCGCTTCGGCCTTTTTCTTTTCTTCGGCTACGTCGGAATACAGCGCTATCTTGCCGCGGCCGTGGGACTTCACCCAGTACAGCGCGTCGTCGGCTTTTTCCAGCAGGGAGTCCATGGTGGAGGCGTCGGCCGGGAAGGTGGAGATGCCGATGCTCATGGTCACGCGCAGTTCCCGGGCCTTCGAGAACGGCACCGGGATGCGCAGCTCGGACAGTTCCTGGCTGAGGCGCTCGGCCAGGCGCGTGGCCTCGGTGCCCGTGGCCTGCGGCAGCAGGATGATGATCTCGTCGCCGCCGTAGCGGCAGGGAAAGTCTATCTTGCGCAGGTTCGACAGGATCACGCGGCCCGCCTCTTTGAGCACCTTGTCGCCTATCTGGTGCCCGTAAGTGTCGTTGACCTCTTTGAAATAGTCGATGTCGGCCCAGACCAGCGCCAGCGGCTGCTTGAAGCGCTCCGCGCGGTAGAACTCCTCCTGGAAGCGCTGGTTGAAATAGCGGCGCAGGGGGAGCTTGGTGAGCTCGTCGTACAGGGACAGTTCCTCGACCTTGTCGAACAGGCGGGAATTGTCCACGGCCAGGGCGATCTGGCCGCCGAAGGATTTGAGCATGGCCAGCTCCTGCGGCTCTATGCGCTGCTGGCTGAGCAGGTTGTCCACGATGAGCAGCCCTATGGTGACGCCCTGCACGGACAGCGGCATGTAGAGCACGCAGTCCTTGTAGCGCTCCATGAACGCGCCGGAAGAGCGGCCCAGCACGATATCGGCGAAGCGGTGCGCGCCGGGCTCCAGCGGGATCTCCTCGTAGGAAATGCTCTTGATCTGCCCGCGGATGTCCGCCGACAGCTCGCCCTTGAGCTTGCGGTTGGGCTCGTCTATCAGGTACAGGCGCACGCGGTCGAAGCCGAAATAGGTCTGGATGCCGGAGAGGATGTGCCGGAAGCTGTCGCGCACGCGCAGCGCCGTGGCGAACACTTCGGTCAGCTCCGTTATCGCGGCCACGTTCTTGTCGTACTTGCGGTGCAGCGAGAAGAATTCGGCCTTGTAATAGTCGCGCAGGAAGGATTTGAGGTAGGCGTCGGCGCGGGCGGCCTCCGGGGCGGTGAAGCCGCGCCGGCGCGGGGAGCGCTCCAGGCGCACCAGGCCGAAGCAGGGGACCACGCCGCGGCCGCCGGCGGGGTCGCAGTAATCGAAGCGGAAAGGGGAGTACAGGAAGCTGCCGCCAAGGCCTTTGGCCGTCACGGCCTGCAGCGTATCCAGCGCGCGGGCGGCGGGAGAGCCGGGCGCGGGGCGCAGGTCCTCCTCGTGCTCGAACGAAACCCCGGAGGCGTGGCGGTGGCGCAGGCGCAGCAGGCCGCTCTTCTCCTCGAACTCGTAGAACGAGGCGGCGTCCAGCGTGAACTGCCCCGACACGGACTCCAGGGCAGCTTTCAAAAAAGCGTCTCGCCCGTCGTAGAACGACTGGCCGGTATCGACGCCCGCGATTATTTTCCCGTTCTTTTTCATCGTCTAGTACAGCGACAGCAGATAATCCGCCTCGCCCTGGGCCATGATCAGCTCCCGGGTGAGGTCCTCCCGGTCGTAATCCCGCCGGGCTATCTTGAGCGACAGGTTCCACAGCGCCCGCTCCAGCAGCAGCTCGGCCGTGGGGTACACCATGATGTTCGGCTTCAGCTCCGGCGCCGAGAAAAGCCGTTTGTAAACGCCGGCTTCGCGCTCGTCGCGCAGCCGTTCCTCGAAAACCGGCTTAAGGCAGGGGAACACGCCGAAGCTCTCCGTAAATGACGCCAGGTTGCGCTGCTCCAGCGCCCAGGAAACGAAAGCGGCGGCGCCGGCCGGGTCCTGGCAGGACGCCGACACCGACAGGTTGTACACCAGCATCAGCCCGCCGCCGGAAGGGTAGCCGGGGTAAGGCAGCATTTTCAGGCCGGAGCGGCCGGCCAGCTTGCGCGAAGAGATGATGAAGGCGCACTCTTCGGCCGGCTGGGGCCCGTTCTCGAAACGGTCGGGGCTGAACAGCTCTATCTTGCCGCTGCTGGCGAGTTCCAGCCAGTCCTCTATGCCGCCGGCCGTCTCCTCGCGGGTAAAAGTGGCCCTGTTGAAATCGTCGGAAAAAAGCCCGCCGCGGCGGCCCCACACGCGCGGCAGCACGTCGGCCACCGAGACCGAGCCGGAAGAGCCGGGTACCGCCAGGGCCCGCGCCCCGCGGCGGCGCGAAGGCGCGGCCACGCGGTCCAGCGCGCTCCGGAACCCTTCCCAGGAGGCCAGTTCGCTCTCCGGGTCCGACACCGCGCCCTTGAGCGCGGCCGGCCTGTAGAACAGGGCGGGGGCCTCCAGCCACCAGGGGGCGGAGAAAGCCCGGGTCTGTTCGTTGCGGCAAAGCTCCTTCAGGATAAAATCGGGGTAGCGCTTCTGCCCCAGCGCCTCCACCCTGGACGACAGCTCCGCCAGCAGCCCCAGCCTGGAAAAAAGTTCGGTCCAGTTCTGCGGGATCTCTATGATGTCGGCCAGCGGGTTGCGCTTGGGGTCGCGCAGGTGGGCGAACAGGCTTTCCCACAGGCTGCGGCGGCTTTTGACGCAGAACTCAGCCGCGGCGTCCGGAAAGGCCGCGGAAAACCTGGCCAGCATGCTTTTAAAGGCCAGGTGCTTCCTGTGGTCGTAGTCCGAGAGAAGCCAGATTTTCATGAAATTATATTATAGGCCGCAAGTATTGCGTTAATATTACAAGGCCTTCCAGCCGGGGGTCGCCAGCTCCGGGGCGACCCGCAGGCTGTTCTTGAACTTGCCCGCCTGCAGCCGCCTCAGCGCGCAGAGGGCTATCATGGCGGCGTTGTCCGAACAGTAAGCTTTTTCCGAAAACCTCGTTTCTAACCCCTCGAGCCCGGCAAAGGCGGCCCTGAGCGCCCCGTTGGCCGACACTCCGCCGCCTACGGCTATGCGCTTAAGCCCCAGCGAGCGCGCGGCGTCCGCCGCCTTTTTAACCAGGGTTTCGCACACCGAGTCCTGGAAGGCGCGGCAGACCAGCGCCCTGCGGGCCGGCGGCAGGCGCAGGCCTTTCTTGTAAAAATCCTGGCCCAGTTCCTTCGCCAGGTAATAACTGACGGCCGTCTTCAACCCGCTGAAAGAAAAATCCCAGGTTCCCGGCATGAAAGGCCGCGGAAAGGCCGGCACCTTGCCGCGCGCGCGGGCCGCGTCCTTCTCCACGGCCGGGCCGCCCGGGTAGGGCAGGCCCAGCAGCTTGGCCACTTTATCGAAGGCCTCGCCGGCGGCGTCGTCGCGGGTGCGGCCGATCACGCGGTAGTCCCCGTAGCCTTTGGCGTGCCAGATCTCCGTGTGCCCGCCCGAAACTATCAGCGCCAGCAGCGGGAATTCCAGCGGCCTCGCGACGCGGCCTTGCTCGAATTCGCAGGCCAGCAGGTGGCCTTCCAGGTGGTTCACCCCTATCAGCGGCGCGCCCGCCAGTTCCGCGGCCGCCTCGGCCGCCACGCGGCCCACCATCAGCGCGCCCGGCAGTCCCGGGCCGCGCGAAAAGGCCACGGCGTCGAAAGAGCCCCGTTCAAGGGGCACGCGCGCGCCGGCGGCGCCCAGGGCGCTGCCCAGCACAAAAGGTATTTTTTCCAGGTGGGCGCGGCTGGCCAGCTCGGGCACGACGCCGCTGTATTTACGGTGGAGTTTGATCTGCGAGAAAATGGAATTTGAGCGCAGAACCCGTCCT
Source organism: Elusimicrobia bacterium GWA2_61_42 (assembly GCA_001799615.1). Taxonomy (GTDB): domain Bacteria; phylum Elusimicrobiota; class Elusimicrobia; order Elusimicrobiales; family UBA9959; genus UBA9959. The sequence continues at coordinate 6,453 of MGTU01000013.1, forward strand.
TCCAGCACCGCCGCGGAAGTTTCGTCGCAGGTAGTCTCAAAAGCCAGTATTTTCATGCGTTGAGCGGGCGCCAAGCCGCGGGTTTTGGGCCGCGGGGAGCGCGAGTTGCCCGCCCCCCGCCGTGACCCTCGGCCAGCCGCCCCGCCCGCCTGCCCTTACTTCCCCGGTTTTAAATTTCCCAGCACTTCGCGGGCCTTCAGCAGCTCCACGGCGCGCTCCAGCACTTCGTCGCGGGCGGCGTCCTTCTTCTTGTCGCCTTTGTCGTCCTTGCCCGGAAAATAGATCTCCTCGCCCTGCTGCAGCAGCTTCTTCTCGGTATCCAGCGTCACCTTCACCTCTATGTCGGGCGAGATGCCGCCGGTCTCGTTCTTGGCGTCGTGCTGGATGGACTTGCCGCTGGGCGTGTAATACTTGGCGATGGTCAGGCGCAGCGCCGACTTGTCGGACAGCGGGATCATGGACTGCACGCTGGCCTTGCCGAAGGAGCGCTCGCCGATGATGAGGGCGCGCTTGTTGTCCTGCAGGGCGCCGGCCACGATCTCGCTGGCGGAAGCCGAGTAGCGGTTCATCAGCACCACCAGCGGCAGCAGTTCGTACCGGGCCGAGCCGTTGGCGCGGAATTCCTGGTAGTTCTCCGGCTTGCGGCCCTTGGTGTAAACGATCATCTTGTTGCCGTTCATGAACAGCTTGGAAATATCCACGGCCGAGGCGAGCAGGCCGCCCGGGTTGTAGCGCAGGTCCACCACCAGCGCTTCCATGCCCTTGCCCTTCAGTTCGGCCAGGGCCTTTTCAAAATTCTCGGTGGCGTGCCCGGTGAACTCCACGATCTTCACGTAGCCGGTCTTGTCGTCGAGCATGCGCCATTTGACGTTCTCGGTCTTGATCAGCTCGCGCGTCAGGGCGATGTCCCGGGTGATCCACTCGGCGTTCTTTTCCTCGGGCTCGCGCGCGGTGGTGATGTTCACCTTGGTGCCGGGCTTGCCCCGCAGTTTCTTGATGGCCTCGTCGATGATGAGGTCCTTGGTGGTCACGCCCTCTATCTTTATGATCTTGTCGCCGGGCAGCATCTGGGCCTTCCAGGCCGGGGTATTGGGCAGCGGGGTCACCACGGTCAGCCAGCCGTCCTTGGAATCCACCCGGATGCCTATGCCGCCGAACTCTCCTTCGGTGTCGCTCTTGACCCGGTCGTAGACGTCAGGCTCCATGAACTGGGAAAAATCGTCGAGTTCCTCCACCATGCCCCTGGCCGCGCCGTAAACCAGCTTCTGGGGGTCTATCTGCTCCACGTAGCTGTCTTTGATCAGCTCCAGCACGTCCACTATCACCTTCAGCTGCTGGTAGGTCTGGTCCAGGGCGAAGTTGACATAGGGGAACACCGCCCCCAGCACCAGGGCGGACAAGGTGACAAAGGCTATTTTACGCGCGTTCTTCATAGAAAGCTCCTTAAAAACCGCAAAAACGGCAAATAAAAGCGGCGGCGGCAGCCCCAAGCTCCCGTCGGCCTATTATTTATAAAATTATATCTAATTTTGGAGCCACTTTACGGGGTCTATGGCGCGGTCGCCCTTGCGGATCTCGAAATAGACCGCGCTGCCGGGCGATTTGCGGCCGGAACTGACGGCCTGGGTATCCTCTCCGGCCAGGCCCAGCAGGGAAGCCGGCAGCACCGTCTGGCCTTTGACCGCGTCTATGCGGCCCAGGAGGCCGTAGATGGTAAAGAAGCCTTTCTCGTGGTCGATGATGACCACGTTGCCGTAGGTGCGGAAGGGCCCGGCGTAGATCACCTTGCCCCCCAGCGCGGCCGTTACCGGGGCGTCCTTTTCGGTGGCGATGCGGATGCCTTCCCGGACTATCCAGGTCTTGAGCCCGGGCACGTCTTCCCGGCCGAAGCGGCTGATGATCTTGCCGCGGGCAGGCCAGGACAGCGAACCGCGGATAATGGGCAGCTCGGCCTGGCCCTCGTTGCTGCGGTAGGGCGCCTGCTTCTGCAGTTTTTTAACCAGGCGGGTAAGCCCCAGGGCGGCGTTCTGCAGGTTCTCCAGTTCCCGGGCCAGCTTGGCCTGCTGCTCGCGGGATTTTTCCAGTTCCCCCTGCTTGCTCTTTACGATGTTCTTCCGGGCGGAGCTCTGCTTGCGCAGCAGCTCCTGGCGCGACTTCAGCTCCACGCCCTTGGCCCGCAGGGTTTCCAGGTCCTTGTTGACGCGGACGCTCTCGCCTTTTATGCGCGACAGCAGCGCCCGCTTGTTGAGCATGGCGGAGCGCATCAGCATGTCCTTGGAGATATCGCGCGAGCCGTAATACGGGTAGTAAAAATCCCTTTGCAGGGAAAACATCACCAGCTCGCCAGTGATGTCGCCGGCCAGCTCTTTTTTCGCTTTTTCCAGGGAATCGTATTTCTGCCTGGCGTCGCCGGAGCGCGACCGCGACTTGGCCAGCTGCGCCTCCAGTTCCTCCCGGCGCGAAACGGTCTGCTTTTCCTCTTTTTTCAGGCCGGCGATCTCGGAAACGATGCGCTCTTCCTCGGCCCGGTAAAGGTCCATTTCTTTTTTCTTGTCCTCAAGCTGGCGGTTTATCTCCTCCAAATTCTTTTTCTTGGACTCGACGGCGGCCTGCGCCCCGGCGAGCACCGGCAGCAGCAGCAGCAGGGAGAGGAGAAGGGTCAGGAGCGGGCGTTTTTCCATTGGCAAAGCACCCAGCCGAGCAAAGCTCCCGAAACAGCGACGGCCACCTGCCAGAGCGGGTTGGGCCACACCCAGACGGGGCTCAGGTATTTAACCGGGTAGACCACGGCGTAAGCGGCCAGGGCCGAGGACGCGGCGCCCGCGGCGCCCGCGAAGAACCAGTGCTTATCGGCGTTAAGGGAGGCGGCCAGCCCGGCCGGCGTATGACCGTGGGTCAGCACCATGGCGGTCATTATCATGAAAGCCAGGAAAGCCAGCGCCAGGGCCAGCGTGATCAGGTGCCCGTAAAAAAGGGAATGCATCACCGCGTAAGCCTCCAGCGGCTTGTATTTGATGTCGCCCACGCCGCTGATGCGCCAGGCGGCGTCCGTCCAGGCGTTCATGTCGCCCAGCGCCTCTTCGCCTATGGTCACCTCCCAGGTGTCCGGCATGGGGTTGGACCCGGGCGGCAGCACCGAAGCCACCAGCTCAGGCTCTTCGGACTTAAGGCGGGCCAGGCGGTCCTGGCGGCTCACGAAAACCGCCTGCTGGGTGCCTTTTAAGGCGGCCAGCGCGGCCCCGATGGCCTCGGAGGTTTCCCGCGACTTCTCGTCGCGCACCACGATAATGCGGAAATCCTCCTTGAGCAGCATGGAGATCTCGCGCATCTGCGCGTGCATGAAAAGCAGCATTTCGGCCATCAGGCCCGCGGCGAAAGCCAGCAGGAAGGCCACCCGGTAGCCCTTGCGGGGTTTCGGCGCGTGGTGATTGTCCCGGGGATGTTTGTGTTCGTCCATAAACTTCAATTATAACTTTTTAGGAGCGCCGGCTGTAGAGAGGAAAAAGAAAAAGGCCGCGCTGGCGGCCTTTCCCGGGGAGCCTGGCGCGGCTCAGAGAGAAGCGTCGTGGAATTCCACCGCCGCCACGAAAGGCGAACGGGAAAGCTCCCCGATCATGTCCACGGGCAGGCTGCCGGTCACGCCGAAAACGCTGAACTTGGAATCTACGCCCTTCTGCGGCAGGCGGAACCAGGCCTCGGCGGAAAAACCGCCGTGCTCGGTCAGGCTCTTGATGAACTCCGGCACGAATTCGTTGGGGCGGTTCTGGTACGGCACCTTCAGCGTGAAGCGCACCTTGGTCTTAAGCGGCACGCCGGCGCTTTTTTTCTCCACGGCGGCTTTCAGCACGCCTTTCAGGCGGGCGATCTTGACCAGGTTGACCGCGGGGGCCCAGCCCAGGATCACGGTCCGCTTGTAGGTGCGGGAATAGAAAGTCTTTTCGCCGGCGAACCTGAACCCGCACTCGGTTTCCAGCCTGGGCAGCAGTTTGGAATAATCTTTTTCGGCGGGGGTGACGCTCATGAAAACGTATTCCCGCGCGTATTTCTTGGACCCGTCGCCCAGCGGCCAGACGAAAGAGCCCACCGGGCCGCTTTCCCCGGCGAAGGTGACCTTGTAATGGCCGGCCGGCAGGGCGGGCTCTTCTTTTTTGGGAACGGCGGGCGCTGCCTTTACGGCGGCGGGAACCGGGTTCTTAAGGGTAGGGACGGCCGAGATCGGGGCGTCGCGGAAATCGCTGAAGTCCGTGCGGACCTTCATGGTGTTCTTGGAATTGAGGTAGCCGTAGGAGGTCTCTATGAAATCCTGGAAAGCCGGGTCGGAGAAGGAGCCGCCGCCTATCAGGCGGGCGTCTACGGAGAGCTGCTCCTGGGCGGCGGCGGGCGCCGCGCAGCAGGCCGCGAGAGAGAAAGCTAGTATCAGGTTTTTTTTCATTTTTTACCGTTTTGCCACGCAAAAAAAGAGAAACGAAAGGTTTATTTTTCGTTTCCCCTGGTTACAGCGGGTTAAGGCCCGCCGGTGGAGTCTCCCCCGCCTGTTCGGAGGATTACAAGGGTAAATACTGTGTTTTTGCCGCCCCGGGGCCATTCCCCTGCGGCCTACAGTCATTATTCTATACTACCTTGACCAAAAGCAATAGGGGCATTGGGCCCAAAAAAACAAAATATAAAGGCCTACCCGCGCCTGGGCCCTTTGGCCCGCCCGCGCGCCTTGACAAAACCCGGGCGGGCCTGCTATAATTTATTTACCGGTAGGTAAGTTTTCTTATGAAACCAACAACCACTCCCAAGATAACCAAAGGCGACAAGACCCGCCAGCGCATCCTCGAGACGGCCTCCGTGCTGATGGCCGAACGCGGCCCGGACGCCGTGTCCATGCGCGAGATCTCCGCCAAGCTCAAGATCACCAAGCCGGTGCTCTACTACTATTTCAAGGATAAGGAAGAACTGATAAAGGCGGCCTTCGTGGAAGGCACCAAGCACTTCCAGGAACTGCACTTCGAGATCAACAAGCCCGGCCTGACGCTGGAGCAGAAGCTGGAGAAGATCTTCCGCAACCACCTGGACTTCATCATCCGCTATCCGGAGATGCCCAAGTGCGCGCTGAAAATAATGGCCTCCCCGACCGAAGGCGTGCTCAGCCAGATGGCCCGCGACCTGAAACGGAGCAACCGGGCGGCCATGCGCGGCATGATGGAAGCCTCCGCCCAGAAGGAAGGCCTGTCCAAAACCGGCATCGAGAGCATCCTGCACATGCTCAGCGCGGTTATTTCCTATTTCATGATAGAGGCGCGCGAACACGGGGCCGCCAGCCTGGACAAGAAACTCCCCGGGCGCCTGGCGCGCCTGATAATCTCCGGGGCCAGGCAATTGAAGGCCGCCCTGGTCATAACGCTGCTTTCTCCCCTGCTGGCCTCGGCCGGCGCCCTGGACCTGACGGTGGACGGCGCCGTGCGGACCGCGCTCAAGAACAACGCCACCGTGGTCACGGCCGAGGAGACCCGCCGCATCTATAAGGAGAGGGTGCGCGAATACTGGGGCACGGTGTTCCCCCAGGTCTCCGCCTCCCTGATGTACAGCCGCTACCTGGACAAGCCCAACGCCGGCCTCCTCGGCGCCAAGGACGCCAATCTGTATACCGGTTCCCTGGACGTCAACCAGGTGCTCTGGGCCGGCGGCAAAGTGGCCACGGGCATAAAGATGGCCACCATTTATTCCAACGCCAGCGACGAGCAGCTGAAGACCGCGCAGAAAGGCGTGGCGCGTTCCGTGGCGCAGGTTTATTATTCCGTGCTGCTGGCCGGCGCCATGTCCGCCACGCAGAAGGAATCTTTGGACCTCGCCCGCCAGCACCTGGACACCATACAGGCCCAGTACAAACAGGGCATGGCCAGCGACCTGGCCGTACTGCGGCAGAAGGTGGAGGTCTCCAACACCGAACCGGCGCTGACGCAGGCGCAGAACCTCTACGAGATAGGGCTGGTGGAGCTCAAGAACCTGCTGGGCCTGGACCCGGAGACCGGCATAAACCTGACGGACGGCTTCAACTGCGGGACCCGCGGCCCGGGAGAGATCACCGACCTTTATAAAGCCGCCCTGGCCGCCCGCCCCGAGTACCGCAACATGAAATACCAGCGCGACCTTTACCGAGAAATGATCACCATCGAGCGGGCCGGGCATTTCCCCTACCTGAGCGCTTTCGCCTCCAGGCAGTATTACGGCTCCACCGCTTCGGGCGTGCCCGAAAGCGCCGACCGCACCTGGAGCACCACCGCGGGACTGCGGCTGTCGCTGCCGCTGTTCGCCGGCGGGTCGGTCAGCTCGCGCACGCGGCAGGCCAGGCTGCAGGCCGACATAGCCGACACCAACTTGCGCGAACTGGAGCGAAAGGTGAAGATCGACGTGAAGAAAGCCTGGCTGAACATGAAAGAGTCCGCCCAGCGGCTGAACTCCCAGGGCACGGCCGTGGAGCAGGCCCGCAAGGCGCTGGAGGCCACCGAGGTGCGGTTCCGCAACGGCCTGGCCGGCCAGCTGGACCTCAACGACGCCACCCTGGCGCTGAACAGGGCGCGCACGCTTTACAACCAGGCGCAGTACGACGCCTGCTCGGACGACGCCCAGCTGAAGTGGGCGGTCGGGGAATAAGGCAGGCAAGCGGGAAATTCAAGGGATCTTATGAAAAATATAAAAATACAGATACTGGTTCTGACCATCGCCGCCGCGGCCCTGGCCTCCGGCTGCAAAAGCAAGGAAGCCGAGGCGCTCGGCAAGCTCGAGAAGGACCGCTTCCTGGTGAAAACGGAAAAGGTCCAGGTGCGCAACCTGGAGGAGTACATCCTGCTGACCGGCTCCGTTAAAGCTTTGGACGAAGCCACGCTTTACCCCCGCACCTCCGGCAAGCTGCTCAGGAACCTGCTCAACGAGGGCGACCCGGTAAAGAAGGACCAGCCCGTGGCGCTGGTAGAGCGCGACGAGCCCGGCGTAGTCTATGAGCCGGCTCCCGTGCCCTCCACGCTGGCCGGGGTAATAGGCCGCATTTACCAGGACACCGGCGCCAACGTCACGCCGGCCACCCCCATCGCCATGGTGGTCAACCAGTCGCAGGTGCGCGTAGCGGTGGACGTGCCCGAGAAATATATCGGCAAGGTCTTCCAGGGCCAGGCCGCCGCCATCAAGGTGGACGCCTTCCCGGACCGCCGCTTCAACGGCAAGGTTTACAGGGTCAGCCCCGTGGTGGACGCGCGCTCGCGCAACACCGTGGTGGAAGTGCTGGTGGACAACGCCGAGGGCCGGCTTAAATCCGGCATGTTCGCCGAGGCGCGGCTGATAGTGGCCTCGCGCGGCGCGGCGCTGTCCGTGCCGGTCGGCGCGGTGGTCAGCCAGGACGACGGAGAGTTCGTTTTCGTGCCGGCCCAAGGCAGCCTGGCGGCGCGCCTGCCGGTAAAGACCGGCATCCGGACCTCCGAGTTCACGCAGGTCAGCGGCCTGAAAGAGGGCTCCGAAGTGATCACCTTCGGCCTCTACGGCCTCAAAGACGGCAGCAAGATAAAAGTTCAGCAGTAAAGGTTCAGGGAAAAGTCCCTCGAAGCTAACGGCAGACTCCGCGGCTGGCATATACTTTTATGAAAATAACAGAAATTTCCATTAAAAAACCCATTTTTACCACGATGATGATCACCACCCTGGTGGTGCTGGGCGCTGCCGCCTACCTGCGCCTGGGCATAGACCTGATGCCCAACGTGGAATTCCCCTACGTGATGGTGCAGACCACGCTGCGCGGCGCCGGCCCCGAGGAGATGGAATCCTCCGTCACCAAACCCCTCGAGGAGGCGGTCAACACCATCTCCGGCATCGAGGATATCAACTCCACCAGCTTCGAAGGCCTGAGCCTGGTGATGATCAAGTTCGTACTGGAGAAGAACGGCGACATCGCCGCGCAGGAAGTGCGCGACAAGGTGAACTCCGTGCTGGCCCAGCTGCCGCAGGGCACCAATCCCCCGGTGATAGGCAAGCTCGACATCGGCGCCCAGGCCGTGCTCAACGTAGTGGTCGCCGGCAACCGCGACCTGATAGACCTGACGCAGATAGCTAAAAAGCAGATCAAAGAGAACATAGAGACCGTCAGCGGCGTGGGCGCCATCGACATCGTGGGCGGCCGCGAGCGGGAGATACACCTCGTCGTCAACCCGCTCAAGCTCTCCGCCATGAACCTGTCCATCCGGGCCGTCAGGGACGCCATCACCCAGCAGAACATAGAGATCCCCGGCGGCAAGGTGGAGCAGAAGGACAAGGAATTCGTGCTGCGCACGCTGGGCCGCATCCAGAGCGTCAAGGATTTCAACGACATCGTCATCACCACCATCAACGGCGCGCCAGTGCGCGTCTCCGACATCGGCCGGGTGGAGGACACCGGGGCCCGCATGACCACGGCCTCCTACTATAACGGCAAGCCCTCGGTCACGCTGGTGGTAAAGAAGCAGTCCGGCACCAACACGGTGGCCGTGGTAAAGAACATCAAGGAGCGCCTCGAAGAACTGAAAGGAACGATACCGCCCGGCGTGGAAACCACCATCATCGGCGACCAGAGCGTCTTCATCAAGGACTCGGTCAACACCGTGACCGAGCACCTGGTGCTGGGCGCCGTGTTCGCGGCCCTGATGGTGCTGCTGTTCCTGGGCGACTTCCGCTCCACCATCATCTCGTCGCTGGCCATTCCCACCTCGCTGATCGGCACGCTCATCTTCATGCAGGCGGCGGGCTTTACCATCAATACCATGACGCTGCTGGGCCTCACCATCGCCGTCGGCATCGTGGTGGACGACGCCATCGTCATGCTGGAGAACATCTACCGGCATATGGAAGAGCATAAGATGAGCCCGCTCAAGGCGGCGCAGGACGGCTCGAAGGAGATCGGCTTCGCCGTGGTGGCCATGTCGGCCGCGCTGCTGGTCATCTTCATCCCGCTGGCGTACATGGGCGGCATCATAGGGCGCTTCCTCAAGAGCTACGGCCTCACCATCGCCTTCGCCGTGTCCATCAGCGTCTTCGTGGCGCTGACGCTGACGCCCATGCTCTGCTCGCTGTTCCTCAAGATCAAGCCGGGCGCCAAGACCCGCCTTGAACAATTCACCGACCGGATCAACGAGTACCTGGCCGCAAAGTATATCCTGATGCTGGAGTGGGCCCTGGCCCGCCGCAAGCAGATGGTGGCCTACGCCGTGCTTATCATGATCTCCATGGTGCCGCTGTTCATGTTCCTCGGCAAGGACTTCATGCCGGCCGACGACACCGGCCTGTACCAGGTGAACATAAAGGCGCCGGAAGGCACCAGCCTGGGCATGATGAAGCAGATCTTCGCCCAGGTGGAGACCGAGACGCGCCAGCTGCCGCACGTCAAGACCATCCTTTCCTCCATCGGCACCGGCGTCGGCGGCCACTTCGGCGGGTCCACCACCAACGAGGGCTACGTGCTGGTGGAGCTCGACGACCTGGCGGACCGCGACCTGCCCATGCAGACGCTGCTGCTGGCCTCCCGCGAGATGATGAGCAAGTACAAGGGCCTGCGCGTGGCCGTGGTGCCGGCGGGCGGCTTCGGCGGCGGCGACTCCGAGCTGATGTACAACATCTCGGGCCCGGACCTGCAGAAGCTCAACGAATATTCCAGCGCCGTAGCCGACAAACTGCGCACGATCAAGGGCGCCGTGGACGTGGACACCTCCTTCTCCTACGCCAAGCCCGAGTACCGGGTGGAGATAGACCGCAAGCGCGCCCACGACCTGGGCGTGAAGGTGGAGGACATCGCCACCTCGCTCCGGACGCTGGTGGGCGGCGAGGAGGACATCACCAAGTTCAAGGACGGCGACGAGCTGTACCAGGTGCGCCTGCGCGCCGAGGAAGGTTTCCGCGACAGGAAGGAGGCTATAGAGGCCCTGATGGTGCCCGCCTCCGGAGGCCGCGTGACGCGTTTGGACAGCGTGGCGAAGGTGGTTGAGGGCGTAGGCCCCACCCAGATAGCCCGCTACAACCGCCAGCGCAACGTGCAGGTGATGGCCAACGTGGATAACATCCCGGTCAACAGGCTCATCGCCGAGGCGGAGAAGGCCTTCAAAGAACTGAAAGCCCCCCCGGAATACAAGGCCGGCATCTACGGCCGGGCCAAGGAACTGGGCAAGATGCTCAGGGAATTCGGCATCGCCTTCGTCCTGGCCTTCATCTTCATCTACATCGTGCTGGCCAGCCAGTTCGAAAGCTTCGTGTACCCGGTCTCGATCATGATCGTGCTGCCGCTGACCATCCCGTTCGCCATCATCTCGCTGTTCATCACGGGGCAGAACCTGACGCTGTTCGCCATCATGGGCATGTTCATGCTGTTCGGCATCGTCACCAAGAACTCCATCCTGCAGGTGGATTACACCAACACCCTGCGGGCCAAGGGCATGCCGCGGCACCAGGCGATGATAGAGGCCAACCGCACCCGGCTGCGCCCGATCCTGATGACCACGCTGACGCTGATAGCGGGCATGATCCCGACGGCGCTGGGCACCGGCGCGGGCTCGGGCACGCGCCGCACCATGGCCATGGTCATCATCGGCGGCCAGACGCTGTCGCTGCTGATCACGCTGCTGATGACGCCTGTGACCTACTCGCTGATGGACGACCTGGAGGTCTGGTTCCGCAAGAAATACATGGGCGGCGAAAAGCCCCAGCCCGAAGCCTGAAGCTCCGGCTCATAACTAAAAAAGGGAAGCGCAAGCTTCCCTTTTTTATTTCTTAGAAGTTCAGTATTCCAGGGCTTCGGTTTCGGTTTGGGCGTCCCTGGCGGCCTGGGTTATTTCTTCGGCGGTGGGGGCGTAGGCTTTGGAGAAGATGTTCTCGAACTGGGTGACGAAGGGACCGGTGTACTCCGGGGACGCCGTGTAGAACATATTCTCGAAATTGTTGTCCTGGGCGTTGGCGGACCAGTTGAAGGAGCCGGTCAGCAGGAGTTTCTGGTCCAGCACGGCGAACTTATTGTGCATCACGCCTTTGCCGCCGAAGCCCTGGCTCCAGCGGAACGGGATGTTATTGTCCAGCAGCAGCTTGCCCACCTCGGACTGGCTGGCTTGCACCCTGTCCACCACCACCCGCACTTTAACGCCGCGTTTATGGGCGTTGACCACGGCGCCGGCGATATCCAGCGAATAAAAACTGAAGACGGCGATGTCGGCGCTCTCGCGGGCGAAATTAACGGCCCCTACGATATCGGCCTCCGTGCGGCCGCCCGGGGAGAAAGAATAATGCGGCAGCAGCATGCCGTTGAACATGATGGGCCGCGCGGGGTCCTGCGGCGGCTGGCCGTAGCTTTCCACCGGGGCCCCCGGCCCGTCGGCCGGCGCCCTTGAGAAGCTCCACATCCAGTTGAAATATTTCAGGTAGCCGGCCGTTATGGCTTCATCACGGCTGAACACGGCGTTCTCGCTGTTGGCGGTGTTGGCGGTGACGGCCCAGTTGAAGGAGCCGGCCAGCACCAGCTTGCCGTCGAAGATGCCGACCTTGTTGTGCATGATGCCGTAGCGTCCCACCCCGCGCAGCACGCGCAGGTTCACGCCGCTGTCCATAAGCTGGCGCAGCTGATCGCTGACCCTGGGGGTGAAAACGTGGGATTCGTTGACGAGAACGCGCACCGCTACGCCGCGGTCCCTGGCGTCCGCCAGCGCGTCGGCCACGCGGGGCAGGGTAAACCCGTAAACCGCCACCTCCACCGTAGAAGTGGAGGTCCGCACCGCGCTCTCTATCAGCGCCTCTATGTCCGCCTGCCCCGAAAAAGCGTAAGCCGGGATCTCCACCGGCGTAAAAGAAGAAACCGCGGTGCCGCTCGACACCGCCGGGGGCGGCACCGCCGGCGCCTCTATCGTCCCGTCGTTATTGAAGATTGGCAGCGTCCACTCGCCCGCCGTCGCGCAAGGCGCGGCCAGCAGCAGCATAAAGGAAACCCATCTGATGTTTTTAATCATCTCTATAATTATCGCCTAAAAACCATCCCCCCGCGAGGGCCCTAAGACCCACCCGCCCCTAGGCCAAAGGCCGGCATAGGAACTTTAGCCCGGGGCCGCGAGAGGCGAAGTCGGGGCCTGCCAGGGGGACCGGAACGCAAAACGCGTTCGGCCACACCGTGGCCTCACTCGGTATTCGCCTGCCGGGCTATGCAACCGGCAGGCTCAACGACGGTTTTGCTAACCCGGTCCCCCCGTCAGGCCCCTCCGGTTAGCACAAGTTGATTATGTTTTTTTGGATTGTAAAACGAAGAAACTGTTTAATCGTTCACTACTACAGAGGGGGTGGACGGGGGGACCGGGTTAGCAAAACCCTGCCGGAGCCCGACGCTTGCGTAAGCGCGGAGGGCGAGGCGGGGAGTGGCGAGCACGGTGTGCGAGACCACGTTTTTGCGTTCCGGTCCCCCTGGCCGCCCCCGACTGGGCACCTCGCGGCCTGCTTAGAGCTGCTGGCGCTGGGCGGCGATGCCGAAGAGTTTGAGGTAGGCTTCGGCGGATTTGCCCCAGGAATAGTCGCCGCGCATGGCGTTCTTTACCATCAGGTTCCAGTTCTCGCGCCAGGCATAAAGCGATACGATGTGGCCCAGCACCGACTTGAGCTGCAGCTCGTCCGCGTTGTCTATGGCGAAGCCGTTGGAATCCTTGGGCTCGCCGTTGTAGAACACCGTGTCCTTCAGCCCGCCCGTGCGCGTGACCACCGGCAGCGAGCCGTAGCGCATGGCTATCATCTGGCTCAGCCCGCAAGGCTCGAAACGCGAAGGCATCACGAAGATATCGGAGCCGCCGTAGATCCGGTGCGCCAGCTCCTCGTCGAAGCCGGACTTGAAAGCCACCCGTTTGGGGTTGGCCGCCGCCAGCGCCGTAAAAGCGTCCGACAGCCCCGGGTCGCCCGCGCCCAGCACCACGAACTGCATCTTCTCCAAAAATTCGGGCGCCGTCCGCAGCAGCACGTCCAGGCCCTTCTGCCGGTCCAGGCGGCTCACCACGCCCGCGAGAATAAGGTCCTTGTTCTCTTCCAGGCCCAGTTCCTTCTGCAGCGCCTTCTTGGCCGCCGCCTTGCCGCGCTGGAAGCTCTTCAGCTCGTAGCCGCGCTCCAGGAAAGTATCCGTCGCCGGATCCCAGATCTCCTCGTCTATGCCGTTGAGAATGCCGAACAGGTCGGAAGTCCTGTGCTTCAGCACGCCTTCCAGCCCGTGGCCGAACTCCGGGCGGTACTGGATCTCGCTGGCGTAGGTGGGGCTCACCGTGGTCACCAGGTCCGCGAACACCAGCGCCGCCTTCATAAAGTTGATGCCGCCGTAGAACTCCAGCCGCTCCGGCGTGAAGTCCAGCCAGGAGAAACCGGCTTTCAGCAGGGTCTCCTTGGGGAACATCCCCTGGTAGGCGATATTGTGGATGGTGAACACGGACGCCGTCTTGGCGAAGAAAGAGTCTATGCGGTAAAGCGTGCGCAGGTAGGCGGGCACCAGGCCCGTCTGCCAGTCGTGGCAGTGGATCACGTCGGGCTTGAAGCCGATGAACTTGGCCCCTTCCAGCACGGCGCGCGAAAAGAAAGTGAAACGCTCGTCGTTGTCCTCGTAGTCCCCGGAGGACGTGCGGTAGATGCCGGGCCGGTCGAAGAACTTGGGATTCTCTATGAAATAAACCGCCACCTTGCCCCACTGCACGCGGCTCATCGTAGCGGTCTCCACGCGGTTGCCCACCGGGATCAGGAAACTGCCGCCGGCGGCCTTGGGGGAGAACGCCCCCCCGCCCACGTTGCGGTAGCGCGGCAGGAACAGCACCACCTCGGTGTCGTCGGCCCGCGAGAACACCTGCGCCAGGGCGCCGGTGACGTCCGCCAGCCCTCCGGTCTTGCAGAAAGGGAAAGCCTCGCTTGCGGCAATAAGGATCTTCATAGTTCTCCTCTAGATCTTGTATTTCTTCCCGGCGTTCAGCGTCTCGGCCGCTTCTTCCGGGGACACGGTGTTGATGTAGAACCCGGTGCCCCACTCGAACCCCGCCACGTGGCTGAGCTTGGGCATGATCTCTATGTGCCAGTGGTAATGCTCCGCCGACGGGGACTGCACCGGCATGGTATGCACGATCAAATTGTAGGACAGGTCCGGCAGCGAGGCCGAAAGCTTGCCCAGCGCCGTCTTCAGCACCGAGGCCAGCGACCCCGCCAGCTCTCCGGGCATGGTCTCGAAATGGCTGGCGTGCTGCTTGGGCAGGATCCAGGTCTCGAAGGAAAAGCGGCTGGCATAGGGCGTGACGGCCAGGAAATCCGCGTTCTCCGCCACCACGCGCTTCTTGAAGTCGGTTTCCTCTCTCACGATGTCGCAGAACACGCAGGTGCCGCGCTCGCGGTGATAGTCGGCGGCGCCGTCTATCTCCTGCACCACGCGCAGCGGGGCCATGGGCATGGCTATGATCTGCGAATGCGGGTGCAGCAGGCTGGCCCCGGCGTTGCGGCCGTGGTTCTTGAAGATCATCACGTATTTTATGCGCGGGTCCTTCTTTATTTCGCTGACGCGCAGCATGAAGGTGCGGATCACGTCGGCCACCGCTTCCCCGGGCATGGTCTCCAGCAGCTTGCCGTGCTCCGGGGTCTCTATGACCACCTCGTGAAAGCCCATGCCGTCCATGCGGTCGTAGATGCCCTCGCGGCGGTTGTCGGAGGAACCTTCGGAAGTGAGGGCCGGGTACTTGTTGCGCACCACGCGCAGGCGCCAGCCGCCCTTTTCCCCAGGCAGGGAATAGATCTCCGGTGGCGTAAGTTTTTCGTTGCCGGCGCAGAAAGGGCAGGTGTAGGCCCCGCCCTCGGGGTTGTCGCCGAGGCGGAATTCGTTGGGGCGCAGCCCGCGCTCGGAGGCGATTATCACCCAGCGGCCGAAGACGGGATCTTTGCGTATTTCAGGCATTGTTATCGGGTAACCAGTAAGCCGTGATCAGTGTTGCGGGGCCCTGACCTTACAGCGGTTTTTCTTCGGAGCCGTCAGCGGGCAGCTCGGCGGCTACGGGTTCGGCGGCCGCTTCCATTTCGGGCGAAGCTTCAAAAGTCTCAGGGGAGGCCTGTTCTTCGGCGGCGGGCGCGGCGGCCTCTTCGGGCAGCGGCTCCGTCCGGGTTTCCGGCGCGGCTTCGGCGCTCTCGGGCGCCGCCCAGTTCTCTTCGGCGGAAGCCCCGGACGCGGCCTGCAAGGGGTCGGCGGGCGGCTCGCCTTCGGCCACCGGCTCGGGGATGGAATCCTGCTCTATAAGTTCTACGGCCGTGGACTGGGCGGCGGCCGCCATGTTCTCTATATTGAAGGTTTCCAGCTTGGGCAGGTCCTCCAGCGAGTTCAGCCCGAACTGGCGCAGGAATTCGCTGGTGGTGCCGTAAAGGATGGGGCGGCCTATGCTCTCGCGGCGGCCCACCACGGTGATCAGCCTGCGCTGCGTGAGGGTCTCCAGCGGGCCGATAACTTCCACGCCGCGGATGGCTTCCACTTCGGCGCGGGTCAGCGGCTGCTTGTAGGCGATGATGCACAGCGTCTCCAGCGCGGCCTGCGTCAGGCGCACGGTCATCTTGTTCTGGTAAAGCTTGCGCACCCACAGGCCGTATTCGGGGCGGGTCGCCAGCTGCCAGCCGCCCGCCACCTGCATGACCTGCAGGGTGCGGCCTTCGTCGTCGTAATTCTTGCGCAGTTCGGCAAGGACGCCTTCCAGGCGCTCCTTGTTCTTTATTTCGCACAGCTGCCCGATGCGGCTGACCGGCAGCGGGGCGTCCGTTATAAAGAGCAGCGTTTCTATTACTTTTTTAAGTTCTGCGTCTTCCATGTTACCTCGTTAAAGCTAAGGATGATAAGATCGTAAAAACCGCGGTCAGCTGCCGGGCTCCGGCGCGGCCTCGTCCAACGGGGCCTGAAGTTCAACGGCCGGCGCTGCGGCGGCCGCGGGTTCCGCCGCCACGGCGGCGGGTTCGACGGCCGCGGCGGCCGGGGCGGGGGCCTGGGCGGGCGCCGGGTAAATGCGCACCTCGCTGTAAGCCTCGTCCTGTGAGACCACTATCTTGCGCTGCTTGACCAGCTCCAGCAGGGCCATAAAGCAGGTGATCACGCCCAGGCGCTTGGTCTCTGAGGCGAAGATATCGTCGAGCAGCAGCCACTCGCGCCCTTCCAGCATCTTCTGTATCTTGGCGACGCGCGAATCTATGGGGAACGGGTCCGCGTCCACCCCGTGGCTGGGCTCGGCGCGCTCGAAAGCGCGCTTCACCGCGTCCATCAGGGCGTGAAAATCCAGGTCCAGGTATTTTTCCTCGCTGGAGAAAACCGGCGAGCCGCGGTAAAAGGCGTCCTTGAACCGGGCGAAGCGGGTGTTCATTTCCTTGGAAGCTTCTTTGTAGCGCTGGTATTCCTCCAGCATGGACACCAGGGCGCTGCGCGGGTCCGGCCCGTTCTCGCCCTCGGCCGGCTCGGGCGCCGGCAGCAGCATCTTGGCCTTCACCTGCATCAGCGTGGCGGCCATCACCAGGAACTCGCCCGCCACTTCCAGGTTCAGGCTTTTCATCACCTCCAGGTACTGCAGGTACTCGGCGGTGATCTGCGAGATGGGGATGTCGTAAATATCAAGGTTGTTCTTCTTGATAAGGTGCATCAGCAGGTCGAGGGGCCCCTCGAAATTCTCCAGGTGAATGTCTATTGCGGTCATATAAGTCCGGCCGCCTTGGACGCGGCGGCCATTTTTTTATCGGCGATGGCCCGGGCCTTTTTTGCGCCTTCGGCCAGCACTTCCTCCACGTTCACGGACGCGGCGAACTCCGCCCGGCGCGCGCGGAAAGCGCCCACCTCTTTCTCCATAAGGTCTATCAGGAGTTTCTTGCAGGCGCCGCAGCCGGTCCTGCCTTCGCGGCACTCGGTTTCCCGGGTCTGCCAGTCGGGGTTATAAAGTTTATGAAAAGCGCACACCACGCAGCCCTCGGGGTGGCCTTTGTCGTCCACCTTCACCTTGAGCGGGTCGGTATACATCTTCTTGACCTTGGCTTCCAGGCTTTTGGCGTCCTCGCCCAGCGTTATGGTGTTGCCGTAGGACTTGGACATCTTGCGGCCGTCGAGGCCGGGCACCACCGGGGAACTGGTGAACAGCGGCTCCGGCTCGCAGAGCACGGGAGCGCCGAAAACATGGTTGAAGCGCCGGGCGATGTCGCGGGAAAGCTCCAGGTGCGGCAGCTGGTCTTTGCCTATGGGCACGAACTTCGCGTCGTAAAGCAGGATATCGGCGGCCTGCAGCACCGGGTAGCCCAGGAACCCCAGCGTGGCCATGTCGGAATGCAGCGCCAGCTCGTCGGCGTCGTGGCCGTGGGCCTCGGCCAGCTGCTTCGTCACGCCTTCGGCCTTCTTCATCTTGTCTTCCTGGCCTTTGTACTTCTGCTTGTAGAGCTCCTGCAGCTGTTCCTTGAAAGTGGGGTTCCTGAGCAGCCAGCTGATGGGCGTGACCATGCCCAGCAGCGTGAACAGCTCCGCGTGCGCCTTCACGTCGGATTGGCGGAAGAACACGCAGCGGGCGGGGTCCAGCCCCAGCGCCAGCCAGTCCAGCACCATCTCGCGGGTGTTGGCGGCGATGTTCTCGCTCTTATCCGTCCCGGTCGTAAGGGCGTGCCAGTCGGCCACAAAAAAATAGCAGGCGTATTTATCCTGGAGCGCCACCCAGTTCCTGAGAGTGCCCCAGTAATTGCCCAGGTGCAGGCGGCCGGTGGGCCGGGCGCCGGAAACTACCACGGGTTTATCGTTGTTTTCCATAAGATCAGCGGGGCGCTAGAAGGCCCCGACCAGCAATGAGACTAAAAAAAGCGCCAGGCTCAGGACCGGCTGCATTATTTTGGACAGCGCCCCGGTAAAGACCAGCCCCATGATGATATACATCCCGTAAGGCAGGTGCTTCTCGTAAATTTCAAGCCAGCGCCCCTTAAGCACGCCCAGCGCTATCTGGCTGCCGTCCAGCGGGAAGATCGGGATCAAATTAAAAACCGCCAGCAGCAGGTTGATCACCACGGCGAAACCGAAGGTCTTGTACAGCGTAAGGGCCAGGTCGCCGCTCATAATATCGAGCGTCAGTATTTTACAAACTATAGCGGCGGCTATGGCCAGCAGTATATTGGAGACCGGGCCGCTCAGGGCCACTATGGCCATGTCCGCGCGGGGGCGGCGCAGGCGGAAGGGATTTACGGGAACGGGTTTGGCCCAGCCGATGGCGGGAAAGTGCATCAGCACGCAGGCGGCGGGGATCAGGATGGTGCCCACCGGGTCTATATGGGGCAGCGGGTTGAAAGAAAGGCGGCCGGAAAGATAAGCGGTATCGTCCCCGTGCCTGTAGGCCGCGAAGCCGTGGGCGAATTCGTGGAAAATGACCGAAAAAAACAGTACCGGGATCTGTAAAATCCACTCCATATATAGATAATTATATTAATATATCCACTAGATTGGAAAGCGGGCTTCCAAAAATCAGGTTTTTTAGTATAATTTCAGGTGAATTTAGAGGGGAACGATACAAATGGAAAAGATCAAGAAACTCATCAGGGAACGCAAGGCGAAGGTGGGCATAGTGGGCATGGGCTACGTGGGCCTGCCGCTGGCCGTGGAATTCGCCAAAGGCGGCTTCCCGGTGACCGGTTT
Source organism: Elusimicrobia bacterium GWA2_61_42 (assembly GCA_001799615.1). Classification (GTDB taxonomy): domain Bacteria; phylum Elusimicrobiota; class Elusimicrobia; order Elusimicrobiales; family UBA9959; genus UBA9959. The sequence continues at coordinate 25,111 of MGTU01000013.1, forward strand.
CGAGGTGGACGCGCTGAAGGTCCGCGACCTGAAAGCCGGCCAGTCCTACATAGCGGACGTTCCCTCGGCCGAAGTCGCCGCCCTGGTGAAGAAAGGGCTGCTGGGCGCCACCCTGGATTTCTCCGGCCTGAAAAAACAGGACGCCGTCATCATCTGCGTGCCCACCCCCCTGCGCAAAAGCAAGGACCCCGACGTCTCCTACATAGTGGCCGCGGTGCAGGAAGCCCGCAAGTACCTCAAGCGCGGCCAGATCATAGTGCTGGAAAGCACCACCTACCCCGGCACCACCAAGGAACTGGTAAAGCCCATGCTGGAAGCCGGCGGCCTGAAGGCCGGCAAGGATTTTTACCTGGCCTTCTCGCCCGAGCGCGTGGACCCGGGCAATCCCAAATACGGGGTAAAGAACACCCCCAAAGTAGTGGGCGGCCTGACGCCGGCCTGCACCGAGCTCTCCGGCGACCTCTACGCCGCGGTCATAGACCGCGTGCTGCGGGTGTCCAGCACCGAAGCGGCCGAGCTGGTAAAGCTGCTGGAGAACACTTTCCGCGCCGTCAACATCGCCATGATAAACGAGATGGCCCTGATGTGCAACAAGCTGGGCCTGGACATCTGGGAAGTCATAAACGCCGCGGCCTCCAAGCCCTTCGGCTTCATGCCTTTCTACCCCGGCCCCGGCATCGGCGGCCACTGCATCCCGCTGGACCCGCATTACCTGGGCTGGAAAATGAAGACGCTCAATTTCGAGCCGCGCTTCATAGAGCTGGCCGGCGCCATAAACTCCACCATGCCAGACCACGTCGTGGCGCGCCTGGGCGAGATCCTCAACACCCGCGGCAAAGCTTTGAGCCGCTCCAAAGTGCTGATGATAGGCATGGCCTATAAACCGGACATCTCCGACCACCGCGAGTCCCCCGCCCGCGACGTGCTGACGCTGCTGGAAAAGACCGGCGCCAAGGCCGACTACTACGACCCCTACGTGGCCGAGATAGACCTCGAAGGCGAGCTCCGCCGCTCCAGGAAGGACGCGCTGAAAAAGATCAGGACCTACGACTGCGTGATGATAGTGACGCCGCACGCCTGTATCGATTACGCCGACATTGCGAAAAAAGCCCGCCTCGTCTTCGACACCAGGAACGCCACCAAAGGCCTGAAGGGAAAGAATATTTTCCGCCTATGACCGAAACCCAGGACCCAAAGCTGCTCTGGTTCAATTTCCTCAAGATCTTCACCCGCGCGCTGGTGCAGATAAACCTCTACAAGCCGGACCACCCCCAGGTAAAGCTGGCGCTGGAGGAAGGCCAGGCTTTGCTCGCGCAGATCGCCGACTCGCTTTCCGGGGGCGAGTTCTCCATCACCATAGACAACGACAAACTGCTGGTCAACGGCATCGCCCTGGTGGCCGCCGACAAACTGCCGAACTCGCTGAAGAACCTTTATTCCAAGTTCCGCATCCAGACCATCACCTTCTCCCCCGGCGTTACCGGCGACGACCTGCTGGCCCTGGCCCAGGTGCAGGCCTTCAAGGGCGAGGCCAAGGCCTTTCTCAAAGAACGGGGCATTGAAAAAATAACACTCAACGAATCGGTTTACGCGAAAGTGGACGCGGGCCAGCCCCAGGCCGCCCCGGCCGCCGCTCCCGCGGCCCAGGCCGCGCCGGCCCCGGGCGCCCGGTCGGCCGCCGCCGACGAAAGGATGGCCAAGAAGATATCCGAAGAGACGCTCGAGGTGGCGCTTGCCACCGTGGTCAGCCGGGCCACGCCCGACGCGGACGAGCAGAAGCGCATCATGGAGATCCTCTCCGCCAAATTCAAAGAAGAGATCCTCGCCGAAGTAAAAAAAGCCATCGAAGTGGTGCACCGGGAAAAGAAAAAAGTAGAGAACGACATGGTGCGCGCGGAATCCGTGATGACCAGCATGGCCGATGGCGTCGTGGTGGTGGACAAGGACGGCAAGATCCTGATGATGAACCCCCAGGCGGAAGCCATGTCCGGCCCGCTGGCGCAGCTGTCGGGCAAGAAGATCGTGGACCTTTCGCAGATAGAGAACCAGGTGGTCTCGCTGGCCAGGGAGATAAAGTCGGAGAACAAGGAAGACATTTCCCGGGAAGTGACCAGCCTGGGCTCGGCCGAGCTGGCCGAAACGGTAAAAAAAGCCACCGCCATCATCCAGAACGAGGACGGCAAGATCGTCGGTTCCGTGTCCATGCCGACCGACGCCGCCAAGCTCAAGCAGGTTGAGAAGATGCAGCAGGAATTCATCGCCAACATGACGCACGAGCTGCGCTCCCCGCTGACCTCCATAAAGGCGGCCCTAGAGATCATGAGCCGCGACTCGGGCGGCCCCGGCAACGCCGCCAGCGGCGTGCTCAACACGGCCATCCGCAATACCGAGCGCCTCAACTCCATCATCACCGACATCCTGGATTTTTCCAAACTGCAGTCCGGCAAGCTGGTCTTCCACCAGGAAAGCGCCGCCGCCGAAGAAGTGGCGAACGAGGCCGTGGACTCCATGAAAGCCTGGGCCTCGTCCAAGGGCGTCAACCTGCTGGTCCGCTCCGGCCCCGGCGTGCTGCCCGTCTACGCCGATAAGCGCCGCACCGTGCAGGTGCTGATCAATCTCATCTCCAACGCCATCAAATTCACGCCGCAGGGCGGCACCATCGAGGTGTCGTCGGACCCGGGCACCGACGCCCTGGCCGGTTTCTCTTTCTTCTCCGTGAAAGACAACGGCTGCGGCATAAAGAAAGAGGACCAGGGCAAGATCTTCGAGAAATTCGTGCAGGTAGCCTCCGGTGAGAAGGTCGGCGGCACCGGCCTGGGCCTGGCCATCACCAAGGCCATGGTGGTAATGCAGAGCGGCAGGATCACGCTGGAAAGCGAGCCCGGCCGCGGGTCCACGTTCCGCGTGGCCATGCCGGTCTACAAAGGCCAGGGCGAGCAGCCCGTTTTCGAACAGTCCCCCGAGGTTAAGGAAGAGGCGAAGCCCTGGTGGAAAAAGCTCCTGGGCCTGTAGGGCCGGCCGCTCAAGTATTGTTATCCCGCCCATATAAATTATAAAATAATCTTTCAGTCCTGCGCCCGTATCTCAACGGATAGAGTCCCGCCCTGCGAAGGCGGTTGTACAGGTTCGATTCCTGTCGGGCGCACCAAAAATTTGTTATAAAGAACCCGAAGCGGGCCATAATCATGGCCCGCGGCAGGAATCGAAAGGCGGAGCCGCGAAGGCAGCAGCCTGCAGCGGCGAGCCGGGGTCGCGGGGCACGGTGAGCGACGGCGAACCGGGAACCCGTGACCGACTGTCGGGCGCACCAAAATTTAACCTCCTTATGTCCGATCATAAAGAAGAAATAAAAAAAGAATCCGCCACCGGCCGCTATGTCTACGACAAGAAGCTGGGCAAGGTGGTCAAGGTCTCGGACGAAGTGCCGGGCCTTAAGAAGGGCGGCTCCGCCGAGGCCGGCGGCTGTCCCATGAAGCATACCTGCGGCGGCGGCTGCGGCTGCGGCGGCTGACCGGGCCTCTTTTTCAGCGCTTGAGAGTTTGCGAGTTCAGGGCCGCGGCCCGCGACTTTCAAACTCTTATTTATTTCTGGGGGAAAGGCGGAGTATTCCGGCCTTTACGGGTGTTGACCGATGACCAAACTGGAAAAAGATATCTTCTCAAGACACGATAAAAAAGTGCTGGCCGCGCTGCGCGCCGCCACGGTGGGCATTGCCGGCGCCGGCGGCCTCGGTTCCAACGCCGCCATAGCCCTGGCCCGCGCGGGCGTAGCCCGGCTCATCATAGCCGACTTCGACAAGATCGAGCCCTCCAACCTCAACCGCCAGCAGTACACGGTAAAACAGGTGGGCCTGCGCAAAGTAAAAGCCCTCCAGGCCAACCTCAAACTCATCGCCCCTTTCACCCGCTGCGAAGCGCGCGACATAAAGATAAAACCTTCCAACATCGCCGCCGTCTTCGGTGCGGCCGATATCCTTATAGAGGCTTTCGACAAAGCCGACCAGAAAGGCATGCTCATAAACGCCTGGCTGCAGCTGTACCCCGACAGGCCCCTGATCGCCGCCTCGGGACTGGCCGGCTACGGCAGGAACTCAAAGCTGCGCACCCGCAAAATGGGCAACCTCTATATCTGCGGCGACGGCGACAGCCAGTGCGCCGCGGGCGTCAGCCCCATGGCGCCCCGCGTGGCCCTGGTGGCCAATATGCAGGCTAATTTAGCGGTAGAGCTTTTAATCAGGATAAAGGGGAAAAAGAATGTTTAAAACCAACGAGTATTTCGACGGCAAAGTAAAATCCATAGCTTTCAGCGCCGGCGCGGGCCCCGCTACCGTGGGCGTAATGGCCCCCGGCGACTACGAGTTCGGCACCGCCAAAAAAGAGATCATGAGCGTGGTCAGCGGCAAACTGACCGTGAAGCTGCCCGGCGAAACTTCCTGGCAGGATTTCCCCAAAGGTTCCACCTTCACCGTGGCGCCCAACGCCAAGTTCCAGCTGAAAGTGGCCGAAGACACCGCCTACCTCTGCCTCTACGTGGACTAAACTCCGCCGCAAATAAAAACCCCGGGCGCGAACCCGGGGTTTTTTTATTTCTCCAGGCGCGTTATTCTTCTATCTCGCCCAGGTTCAGCACTATCGATTTTGTCTTCAGCATGGCCACGAAGGCGGGCTTGTCCACCGACTTTATATAGGCCTCCTCCGGCTCTACCTGCTTGTCCACTACCAGCTTGAACAGCACGTCGTTAAGCATGGTCATGCCCTGCTTTTTGCCGGTCTGCATGATGGAAGGGATCTGGTAGATCTTGCCCTCGCGTATCAGGTTGGACACGGCGCTGTTCACGAACAGCGCCTCCATGGCCGCCACGCGCCCCCCGCCTATCTTTTTGCAGAGGGTCTGGGAGATGACGCCTTTCAGCGAGGTGGACAGCATGGTCCTTATCTGGCCCTGGCGGTCGGCCGGGAACTGGTCTATGATGCGGTCCACCGTGGACGCCGCCGTGGTGGTGTGCAGCGTACCGAAAACCAGGTGGCCCGTTTCCGCCGTCTCTATGGCGATGGAAATGGTCTCCAGGTCGCGCATTTCGCCCACCAGGACGATATCCGGGTCCTCGCGCAGCGCCGCGCGCAGCGCCTGGGAGAACGACTTGGTGTGCACGTGCACTTCGCGCTGGTTTATCAGGCAGCTCTTCCTGTTGTGCACGAACTCTATGGGGTCCTCGATGGTGATGATATGGTCTTTACGGTGGCGGTTGATATAATCCACCAGCGCGCACAGCGTGGTGGACTTGCCGGACCCGGTGGGCCCGGTCACCAGCACCAGCCCCTTGGAGAGGAAGCAGAGGTCTATGATCTCCTTGGAGAGCCCCAGCTTTTCGGCCGTGACGATCTCCATGGGGATCTGCCGGAACACCCCGCCCATGCCGAACCTGTCCATGAAGATGTTCACGCGGAACCGGGCCAGCCCGGCTATTTCATGGGCGAAGTCGGTATCGTGCGTCTCGGCGAATTGCGCCGCGTTGTGCGGCGGCATGATAGCCCCCACCAGCGCGGTCATGCGGTCGTGCTTCACCACCTGTTCGTCGCTCAGCTCTTTCATGTCGCCGTGCACGCGCACCAGCGGCTTGTGGCTGGAAGTCAGGTGCAGGTCCGAAGCCCCCAGCTTGAACATCTTGCGCAACAGCGCGTTTATCTCGGGCTCCGGCCCGGCGGCGGCCGCGGCGGCCGCGGAGGCCGCTGGCGCCGGGGCCCCGTTGCCGTTGGCGCGGGGCGCGCTCAGGGAAATTTTAGCGGACAGCTGGTCCCCGTCGGCCGCGCAGACCACCTGCACCGGCCTGGCCCCGCAGAGATACTCGAATTTTACGGGGATATTCTGCGCCACCAGCTCCTTGCTGGCGGCCGGCGCTATCTCCTGCACCAGGCCCACTATCTGCGCCAGGGAAAGCTGCTGGGCGAGCATGTTGGAGGAACCGGCCTCGGTCTTAAGCACCGGGGCTTTGCCGGGCTCCAGCACCAGTTCCTGTTTCGCCTGCAGTTTTTCGATAAGTTTGTCTAATTGTGCCATGATACCCCTTTAACCGTTTGCCGCCCCGATAAAAACGATTCAACCGCCCGAGTAGATATGAGAGATCACTACCCTGTCGCCGTCCTTCAACTGGTCGCCGGCCGCCACGGCCTTGCCGTTGCGCGTTATGATGGTAGGCCGTTTTTTATCTATCTTGACGTAAGCCGACAGTTCCCCGGCCGTCATGGGCCCGGGGAGCGTCAGCGCTTTCTCGCTGAACCCACCCTCGTAGATGAGCGGGCCGATAAGCTTCACCGTTAATTTCATCAGCTCAGCCTGGCGTATTTCTCCGTCTCGGCGGCTTCCTTCTGCAGGCCGAGCCCGGCCAGCAGCTCTTTCGTGGGAATGCCCCGCTTGTCGTAGCCGCGCTGGTCGTAGTAATGCTGCAGCAGGGAATCGTACTTGTCGTACTCCAGCACCACGCCCTTCTGCGGGCCCTCGGTGTCGGCGTTGGCCTTGTCGAACCAGACCGCGGGCGGGTAATCGTCCTTGCGGGAAGCGCCGGGGAACTCGCGCAGGTAGTGCAGCTTGATCATGGCGTAGCCGCGGTCGGCGGCCTTCCAGAAATCCTCCAGCGTCCAGTTCAGCCCTGTGCAGGCGTTGAAGAACTTGGGATAATTCTCCAGCTCGTAGCCCACTTCCACCCACGGGAAGCGGCAGGCTACCAGCAGTTCGAACAGGCCGCCGCGGATGCGCTGCAGCTCTATCACCTTGGCCGCCTTCTCGGGGCCGTAAGATTCGCGCGTGCTGTGCTTGAGCTCGAAGGTGATGATCCAGGCCTCGCGGTGGTGGCCGCCGATGGGCGCCACGCCGAAAGCCAGGGCCTGGCCCGGGATGGACTTGCAGTTGTAGGCCGCCATCTCCAGGCCTTTCACCTGCATGGCGTAATTCACGGACTCCTTGCCCCAGGCTTTGCCCATGCGCAGCGTGCCGTCGGCCAGCAGGTCGCCCACCTTGCCTTCGCGGCGCGCTATCTGCCCCAGCAGCGCTTTGCCTTTCTCGGCGTCGCCGAACTTGAAGTCGCCCGCGGTCGCGCCGTGCTCGATGGCGTCGGCGTAGAAGCCCAGCACCGCGCCGGCCGAGATGGTGTCCAGACCGTAATCGTCGCAGAGGTAGTTGAGCGAAGCCACCTGCTTGAGGTCGAACACGTTGACGTTCGGGCCCAGCATGCCGATGTTCTCATAGTCCAGCTCGGACTCATGGCCTTCCTTGTCCTCTATGGTGATGCCGCAGTGCATGGTGCAGTTGGGGCAGCCGTAGGTCGCTATGCGGGCGTCGTTAAGGCGCTCGCCGTCCACTTTAAAGGCCTCGGGATGGGTGGTTTTGCGCATGTTCTGCACGGGCAGGCCGTTCACTTCGTTGCACCAGGCCAGCACGGCGTTGGTGCTCTGCTTGGACCAGCCGCTTTTCTGGTCGAGCTCGCGGGCTTTCTTCAGGCCCTCGATGCCCAGCTGTTTCATTTCTTCGGCGCGCTCCTGCGGGATGGCCTTGGTGCCTTTCACCACTATGGCCTTGAGCATTTTGGAGCCCATCACGGCGCCGATGCCGGGCCGGCCCGCGGCGCGGCCTTCCATGCTGCGGATCACGGAGTAAAGCACTTTATTCTCGCCGGCCTGGCCGATGTTCAGCACGCCGGTGCTCTTGGGATGTTTCGCGTAGATCCAGTCGTTGGTGGCGTAGGTGCCCTTGCCCCAGACTTCTTCGGCGCTCTGGAATTCCACTTTGTCATCCTCTATGTAAAGGAGAGTGGGCTTGGCGGCCATGCCTTCCACTATAAGGGCGTCGTAGCCGGCGCGGCGCAGCTGGCTGGCCACGTGCGTGCCCAGGTTGCCGTCGCCGTAGAAACCGGTGAGCGGGGACTTGGCGGCCACCACGGCCTTGCCGGTGTTGGGGGCGGGGATGCCGGAGATGGGGCCGAGGGCGACTACCAGCTTGTTCTCGGGGCCGAGGGGATCTATGCCCGGCTTAAGCTCGTCGAAAAGTATCTTGGCGGCGAAGCCGCGCCCGCCCACCCAGGTCTGGGCGAATTCTTCGGTAAAGGATTCTTTCTTCCAGGTTTTATCAGTGAGGTTCACCCTCAGGATGTATCCGGTCCAGCCTTTCATGTTTCCCTCCGTTCAGAACGCCTTAAAGCTATTAAATTCTACTCTTTTTGCAACCCCCGGGGAACATGCGGCTGCCGGTCTTATGGCCCAAACAAGACTAGGCCTAAATACCGGGCCGGCCTGGGCACAAAGCCTTATGTGCGGGCCAGGGGGTAATTTGTAACCTGTTCTTGTAAAGCTTTCGGGCCGCGGGGCCCATCTAAAGGAGAATTAATGAAAATATTAATGACCTCAGTTCTGTTAGCCGCAGGGTTTTCCCCGGCAGCGGCCGGCTCTTTCGCCGAACTGGCCTCCCAGGCCGACGCGAACGGCGCCAAAGCCCCCGCCGTGAACGTGGGCGCGGCCTTCCCCGGAATGCAGACCTGCTCCTTTACCGAAGCCAAGAACAACACCTGCGTTTTTACCTGCAAGAACGGCGCCACGGTGGTCAGGCCGGCCATCCAGTCCCAGTTCGTCGCCAACGGCTGCGCCAAATTCATCATGGTTTCCTCGGACTTCCAGAACAAAGCCGCGCAGCCCTGGGCCGAAGCGGCCAAGGCGGCCTACGAGAACGCCCTGGACGAGGGCGGCCTGACGATCTTCGCCGATCTTAAAGAACTCCCCCCCGGCGCGCGCCGCCAGCTGGAGCAGGAATGGCAGACCCTGCCCCAGGGTCCCGGCAATTCCTCCGAAGCTTTCAAGATGCAGGCCAACGGCAGGACGGCTTTCGTAGTGCAGAGCTACGTCAACAGCGATTCCCTGCGCGTTTTCATCTTCAACGCGGCCGGCGTACTGGTGGCCCGCGGCGAAGGCAGCTCCGACTCGCCTCTTGCCTGGCTGCCCCTGTAAGCCTTAAGCAGCGATAAAATAGAACCGCCGGGCCTGCGCCCGGCGGTTTTATTTTACGGGGGCGTGTCAGCCGAGCAGCGCCTGCATATCGGCCGGCAGCGGGGCGCGGACCTTCATGGGCCGGCCGTCGGCGGGGTGCAGGAAATTCAGTTCGCTGGCATGCAGGGCCTGGCGGGCCAGGCGCATCTTCACGGCATCCTCCGGCGTCATGCGGTCCTCGACCAGCCTTAGGAAAATATTTTCGTCCAGGCCGTACATCTTATCTCCCACCACCGGGCGGCCCAAGGCCAGCAAGGTGGCCCGTATCTGGTGCGTGCGGCCCGTATGGGGGATCGCTTCCAGGACGCTGAAGCCTTTCAGGCTCTTCACCGGCGTAAAGAGCGTCTCAGCCCATTGCGCTTCGCGCCCGGGCTCCGGCTGAAGGGCGGCGGAAGGTTCGAACTGCCGTTTTTTGCGGATGGCGGAAGCCGCGGCGGGCGCTATGTATCCCCGGGCGATCTCCGCCCGTTCAAAAACGCCCTCGGTGAATACGGTGTATTTTTTCTGCACGCTGCGCGCGGCGAACTGCCGCCAGCAGGCCAGCGCGGCGCGGGCGTTCCTGGCCACCAGCGTAACCCCGGAAGTCTCGCGGTCCAGCCTGTTGATGATGGACGGCTCGGGCACGTTCAGCCGCTCCCTCAGCACCATCCACAGCGTGTTCTTGAAATACCGGCCGGCGGGATGCGCGGGCAGGTCGCCTGTTTTATTTACCAGGATGATATCCCGGTCCTCGTAAAGAACCGTTACCGCCAGGTCCGATACCGGCTCGGCAGACTCGGCCGGGAAATACTGGATCAAGTCCCCTTCCGCGAGGACGCGGCCGGGTTCCGGCGGGGCGTCATTCAGGCGCACGGCGCCTTCGGCGGCCAGCCGGGTCCATTCTTCGGGGGTGTGGTAAGGGAACCTGGCGCTGAGAAAAGCCGCGAGGGAGCCGCCGGCGTCTTCTTTCCGGACGGTGTAGCGCATTATCCTGTCGCCGTCGTTGATTTTGTTTATAAAAAAGGCCCGGGGGAGCCCCGGGCCGTTCCTTTTGGCGGAGTTCAGCCGCCGGTGAACAGGCGCCCGCTGATATTGTAGAGCTCGGAGCCGTCCTTCAGCTTCCAGATCTCGGAATAGTCGAAATGCAGGCCGTCCCTCTTTATGGTCGTAAAGATGTCCACGCTTTCGCTGTAAACTTCGTTGAGGGTGATGACGTTGTTCTCGTAAGAACCCGCGGCCTGCCCGGCTTCGTCCAGCAGCTGCGTCCCTTTTTTGACGAACCTGGCGGGTTCCACGGCCAGCCCCACCATGCCGCAGTCGAAGTAGCCGCCTTTGCGGAAAAGATAATCGGCGCCTTCTTCGAAAGCCATGTCCATATAACAATGGGCCCCGGAGCCCTGGTAGGTCCATTCGCCCCAGCCCAGCCAGTTGCCTGAGATCCCCAGGCCGGCGCGGGCGGCCTGGCGGCCGGGCGCGGCCTTACGGCCGCCGCCTACTACGGGCAGATACTGCCCGGAGGACGTGATATAACCGGAACCGTTGAAGACGGCCGCCACGAACTTTCCGCTGGCGGCGTAGATGAACCCGCCGCCTGTGGGGATCACCACTTCCACCTTGCCGGTGCGGGGATCCAGCAGCAGCAGCGCACTTTTGGCTTGCGGCGCGGGAGCTGAGGGGAGGGCCGCCTGCGGCGCGTCCGCCGCTTTTACGGCGGCCAGGCCGTCCAATTGCGCCAGCGCCGTCTGCTGCGCGGCCAGCGCGGCGGGAAGCAGGGTTATCAGGAATAAGAACGCGGTCTTTTTCATATGGCTCCTTAACTTAGTTAATGTCCGCCGCCTTTAAGCATTTCGAGGGAGTGGGGGATCAGGTCGAGGACGGCTTCCAGGGATTCTTTTACGGCTTTGGGGCTGCCGGGCAGATTGATGATAATGGTATTGCCGCGTATGCCGGCTATGCCGCGCGAGAGCACGGCTTTTTTAGTTTTCTTCAGGCCCTCGGCCCGCATAAGCTCGGGGAGGCCGGGGATGTTTTTTTCCAGTACCTGGGCGGTGGCTTCGGGGGTGACGTCGCGGCCGCTGAAGCCGGTGCCGCCGGTGGTGATGACGACGTTGACCTTGAGGGTGTCGCAGTAGTGGAGGAGTTTTTCTTTGATGGCCGGGATCTCGTCGGGGACGATGTCGTAGGCGGCGGTGCGGGCGCCGATGGTCTTGATCATTTCGGAGACGAGTCTGCCGCTGGCGTCTTCGGCCTGGCCTTTGGAGCAGCGGTCGCTGGAGGTGAGTACGGCTATTTCAATAAAGCTCAATTGGGTCTCCTACGGCTATTTCGCCGCCTTCAAGGACTTCGCCGAAGATGCCTTCGCGGGGCATGATGCAGTCGCCTACCTGGTGGTAGATGGCGCAGTGTTTATGGCATTCTTTGCCTATTTTGGAGATCTGGAGTACGGCGGTTTTGCCGACGCGGAGCTTGTCGCCGAGTTTGAGGGCGGCGAGGTCGATGCCTTCGGTGGTGAGGTTCTCGGCGTAGATGCCGGGGCGGATCTGCACGGAGGCGTTCTTGGCGGCGGCGGCGGCTATCTGGCCGCGGACGCTTTCCATGGGCAGCAGGCTGACCTGGCGGAGCTGGGTGCCGGCGTGGGCGTCGTCTTTTATGCCGTGATGTTTTACCAGCACGGCTTTCTGCGCCTGCTCTTTAGGCACGCCCTTGGCCGCGCTGAAATTTATAGAAAATATTTTACCCATATAAACTCATTAGTTAATCCAGGCCGCCAGCCGGGCCGGAACGCAAAACACGCTCGGCCACACCGTGGCCTCGCTCGGTATTCGCCTGCCGGGCTATGCAACCGTCAGGCTCAACGACGGTTTTGCTAACCCGGCCCGTCCGTCAGCCTGTAGACTTTCCACCAGAACAACCGGGCTACTTGCGCGTATAATGGCCGCTTTTGCCGCCGCTTTTCTCCAAGAGGAAAATTTCGCCGATTTCCAGGTCCTGGGCGAACATTTTACACATGTCGTAAATGGTGAGGGCGGCGACGGAGGCGGCGAGGAGGGCTTCCATTTCTACGCCGGTTTTGCCGGTGCAGCGGGCTTCGGTGTTTATGAGGACGCCGGTTTTGTCCAGTTTGAACTCCACGCCGACGAAATTGAGGGGAAGGTTGTGGCAGAGGGGGATGAGGCCGGCGGTGTTCTTGGCGGCGAGGATGCCGGCGAAGCGGGCGGCTTCGAGGACGTTGCCTTTGGGGAGTTCGCCGGCTTTTATGAGGCCGATTATTTCGGCATTGAGCTTTATGTAAGCCTGGGCTTTGGCTATGCGTTTGGTGTCTTTTTTCGCGCCTACGTCTATCATGTTATCCGCCTATGCTGCTCATTTCTATGTGGCCCGCCGAGGGCGAATCTTTCTTGTAATTAGATTTTACTAAAAAAACCTTTTTCAGGTAGTCGTCCAGGGCGGCGTCGGGCGCGCCGGAGCGCAGCAGCTCGCGCAGGTCATGGGTGGCCGGAGAGAACAGGCAGGGGTAGACTTTGCCGGCGCAGTCCAGGCGCACGCGGTCGCAGGTGCCGCAGAAGTAGTCGCTGCGGCCGCTGATAAAGCCTATTCTGCCTTTGGCGCCCAGCAGGGTGTAGAGGCGGGCGGGGCCGTCGCCGCGGCCGGCGGGGACTTCGGCCAGGGCGCCCATGGTTTCTGCTATGCGCTTCTTGGTTTCTTCGGTGGTAAAAAGGGTGCCGGAAAGTTTGTAGGACCTGTTGTTGGTGTTGTAGAGCTCTATAAAGCGCACGTCCAGCGGGTAATCCACGGAGAGTTTGGCGAAGTCGGGGATCTCAAGGTCGTTGATGCCCTTCATTATAACCACGTTCAGCTTTACTTTCGTATAGTTGGCCGCCAGCGCGGTCTGTATGCCGTTCCAGACCTTGGGAAAACCGGGCGAGCCGGTTATTTTTTTAAAGGTTTCCTCTTTGAGGGTATCCACGCTGATATTCACGCGGTCCAGCCCGGCGGAACGCAGGCCCTCGGCCAGGCCGGCCAGCAGCAGCCCGTTGGTGGTCAGCGCCAGTTCCTCCAAGCCGGGGATGGCCTTTATCAGCCGCACCAGCTCCACCACGTTCTTTTTCAAAAGGGGTTCACCGCCGGTAAGGCGGATCTTTTTTACGCCGGCGCGCACGAAGGCGGCGGCGGCCCTGGCGATTTCCTCGTGGCGCAGCAGGTCCTCGTGCTTGAGGAACCCGCTTTTTTCCATGGGGGTGCAGTAGATGCAGTTCAGGTTGCACCTGTCGGTGAGGGAGATGCGCAAATACTCTACAGCCATGCCAGGAATTTCGCCTTCGCGCCTTTTTTAACGGCGCCGTTCTCTTTTACCATCGTAAACCCGCCGGCGGCGGCCAGGGCCAGGATGTCGGCGGAGCCGTTGTTGGAAACCCCGGCCAGAAGATATTCGGTTTTGGCGCGCACGGTGGAAAGCACCAGGGCCCGGCGCGGGGTGCGGGGGTCGAAGGCCGCGGCGCAGGCGCCGGTTTTGAATTCCGGCGCGTAGTCGGGGCGGCCGGCCAGGCGGCGGATGGCGGGCCGGATATAGGCGAGGTACGCCATGAAGTTGGCCACGGGGTTGCCGGGGATGCCGAACACCAAAGTGCGGCCTTTAACGCCGAAGAACATCGGCTTGCCGGGCCGCACGCGCACTTTGTGGAAAAGGGCTTTTACTCCCAGGGACTTTAAAACCCCGGGCACCAGGTCATAGTCGCCCATGGAGACGCCGCCGGAGATAAGCACGATGTCGGCCTTGAGGGCCTTGGCGAGGGCGGCTTTCATTTTTTTGGCGTCGTCGCGCACTATCACGGGGGCCGCGTTTATGCCGTCGGTCTTCAGCATGGCCGCCAGCATGGGGCCGTTGCTGTTATAGATCTGGTTCTTGCCCAGCCTGGCGCCCGGGGGGATTATTTCCCCCCCGGTGTTTATCAGCGAAACTTCGGGCAGCGCGCCGGTCCGCACCCGGCTGCGCCCCACGGCGGCCAGCGCGGCCATATGGGAGATGGAGAGAACGGTGCCGCGGCCCAATATTTTCTGTCCCTTTTTTATATCCTCTCCGCGCAGGGCGATATTGGCGCCTTTCTTTATCCTTTCCCGGAATTTCACCAGGCCGTCTTTTTCCGAGGTGACTTCCACCATCGCCACGGCGTCGGCCCCGGCGGGCACGGGCGCGCCGGTCATGATCTTTACGCAGGCGCGCGGCGGCAATTTCCCTTTGAACTCGTCTCCGGCCTGTATCAGGCCGAGGCTCCCCAGTTCCGTTCCCGGCGCCACGTCGGCGGCGCGCACGGCGTAGCCGTCCACGGCGGACTTATTAAAAGGAGGCATTTCCAGGCCGGAACGGACGTCTTCCAGCAGCGCCCGGCCCACGGCGTCCTCCAGGCGGGTTTCAACTTGCGGCAGGGGCCGCGCGTTCTTTAAAACTATCTTTATGGCTTCTTCAAAACTGATCATAGTATCCTTTTTATCAGGTGCAGCGCCGTGGCTTTGAACGAGGCGTAAACCTCGCGGCCTTCCTTCAGGCCCAGCCCGTCCACCAGCTGCTTGGTAACCGCGGCCCGCAGGGCGAAACCGCAGTTCAGTTCCACCTTGTATTCCAGGCCCCAGGGCGCCACCGAGACCACTTTGGACTTGAAATTATTGCGCCGCCCGCCCGCGTCGGGGCTGAGCGAAACGGAAACGTCCTCGGGCCGGATGCAGACGTACACGCTGTCGCCGGCCTCGCAATCGGACACCACCATCAGCGTATGCCCGCCGGCCTCCACCGAGCAGAGATTGTCCTGCTTGGCGTCCACTTTGCCGGGCAGGATGGTTTCCACGCCCACAAAGTCAGCCACCTCGGCCGAAACAGGCCGCGTAAAGATATCCTGCGGCTCGCCCTGCTGCAGTATCCTGCCGTTCACCAGCACGCCCAGCGTGTCGCAGAGGGTCAGCGCCCCGCCCTGGTCCTGCGTGACAAAGACCACGGCCGCCCCGGAAGTTTTCAGCACGCGCCGCAGGTCGCGGGAGACGGCGGCCTTCACCCGCTCGTCCAGGGCCGCGAAGGGTTCGTCCAGCAGCACCAGCCTGGGTTTGGTGACGAAAGCCCGCGCCAGCACCGCGCGGTGGCTCTCGCCCTGGGACAGCGTTTTGGCGTTGCGGTCCTTCAAATGGCTTATCTTAAAAAGTTCCAGCGCTTCATCCACGGCCGCGGCGTCTTTCTGCCCGCGCAGTTTCAGCGGCAGGGCGACATTATCGTAAACCGTATCATTGGTCAGGTAAGGCTGGGAGAAAACCACGGACATGGCGCGGCGCAGGAACAGCTTATTGGCCGGGGCCAGGGCGTTCCGCCCCATTATCTCCAGCGTGCCGGCGGAAGGGGCATTCAGCAGGGCCAGGGCGTTGAGCAGCGTGGTCTTGCCGGCGCCGTTGGGCCCTATGATGGCGAACACTTCCCCCGCGCGGATCTTGAGCGAATCCACCGCCAGGTTAAAAGTGCCCACGCTCAGGCGCAGTCCGTTCAGTTTTATCATCGCGCGAGCACCTTGTTCTGCTGTATCAGCGTCAGCGCCAGGTTCACTATGAACCCCAGCGTCAGCAGCACCAGGCCGATGGCGATGGCCATGTCGAAATTGCCCATCTGCGTTTCCATCACCGTGGCGGTGGTCAGCATGCGCGTCTGGTGGCGGATATTGCCGCCCACTATCATCACGGCCCCCACCTCGGCCACCAGCCGGCCGAAGCCGGCTATCACGGCGGCCAGCACGGTGAGGCGGATCTCCTTGAGGCAGACCTTTATGGCCTGCCAGTCGCTGGCGCCCAGGGTAAGCACCTGCTGGTAGAATTTCGGGTCCACGCTCTGCATGGCGGAAATGGATAAGGCGGTGATGATGGGCAGGGCGATGATGAACTGGGCTATTATCATGCCCTTCGGGGTGTAAAGCCAGTTTAGGAAACCCAGCGGCCCGCTCCTGGCCAGGAACAGCATTACCACCAGGCCCGCCACCACCGGGGGCAGGCCCATGCCGGTGTTCACCAGGGCTATCAGCAGTTTCTTAAGCGGGAATTTTTTTACGGCTATCCAGGAACCCAGGGGCACGCCGGCCAGCACCGCCAGGGCGGTGGCCGCCAGCGAGACGGCCAGCGAAAGCCGGGCGATGGCGAAGATCTCGGCGTTGCCGGAGAAGATAAGGTGCAGGGCCTTCAGGAAGCCCTCCGCGATAAAATCCATAGTTCCTGTTCCGCCGGTTACTTTAACTGGTAGTCGCTCTTGATCCGGTAATCGTAGAAGAACAGCTGCTGGCCGTACTTCTTCACGCCGAACTTCTCTATCAGCTCTTTGGCCGGTGCCGAAAGCACAAAGCCGAAGAAGGCCTGCGCGCCTTCGGTGTTGACCTTGGGGAACTTGGCCGGGTTCACAAGGATAAGGCTGTAGCGGTTTATCAGCGCGTCGTCGCCTTCGCTTACTATCTCAAGCCCGACATTCTTCTCCATGGCCAGATAGGTGGACCTGTCCGCCAGCACATAAGCTTTCTTCTCCTTGGCGATGGAGAGCGTGCCCGCCATGCCCTGCCCGGCTTCTATATAGAACTCCGCGGACGGTTTCACCTTGGCGGCGTCCCAGAGCTTAAGCTCTTTCTTATGCGTGCCGGATTTGTCGGCGCGCGAGACGAAGGTCGCTTTAGCGGCGGCTATTTTCGCGAAGGCCTCGGCGGCCTTTTTCGTTCCTTTGACCTTGGCGGGATCGGAGGCGGGGCCCAGCAGCACAAAGTCGTTATGCAGGAAAGTGGTGCGGTCGGTGCCGTAGCCTTCCGCCACGAACTGCGCCTCGTCATCGGGGCTGTGCACCCAGAGGATGTCGGCTTCCCCCGTTTTCCCCAGCTGCATGGCCTGGCCGGAACCCACGGCTATGGCCTGCAGGGTGTGTTTTCCGTCTTTCTGAAAAGCGTCGGTCAGTACGTCCAGCAGGCCGGTATCGCGCACGCTGGTGGTGGTCGCCAGGCGCACCACGCTTTGCGGCGCGGGCTTTTCCTGGCAGCCGAAGGACAATACCGCCGCGAGAACCGCCGTAAATAATTTCAGGTTTTTCATGTTCGCCTCTCTTTAAGTTTACTGAAGCGTTGGAGCCGGGGTCAAGGCTTGAGCACTTCCACCTTGTTCACGGAGCGCACGTTGCGGTCTATAAAGAAATCCGCGGTGGAGAACAGGGCGAAGCGCCCGTCCTTGTCCTGCCCCTTGTCCACCACCAGGAAGTCGGCGTTGTCGTTGCGGTTAACGATCTCGGCCAGGCTGAAAGCGGCGCGGTAGCTGTCCTTGGCGGACACCACCACCAGCGACGCGCCGGAGTCCTGCGGCAGGGCGCCGGCCTTGGCCAGCACGTCCTTGAGCACAAAACCTTCGGTCGTTTTTACGCCCTTGAACCCGGTCCCGTGGCCGTATGCGGTATCCTGGTAGACCCGTTTCTCCGCGAGCTGGCCCGGGGCCGGCACCGGCAGCGCTTTGCCGCCGACGATCACGCTGAACTCGGGCGTGAAGACCGCGACGTGCTTCTTGCCGGGGAACACCCCGGGCGCGGCTTTTACCGTTATTTTGGACGGGTTGGCGATGAAGCGGGTATTGTAAAGGTCTCCGCTGCAGACCAGCCGGGGAGCCTCGGGCAGCGGCCATTCCGTCTTCTTCTTGCCCGGGTTGACCGCGCGCGCGCTGCTGGTTATCAGCGCGTTAAAGTTAAAGCGGGAGTAATAGAGCTCGCCCCAGCTGAACACCGCTTTTTCGCCTTTGTCGTTCTCCACCACCACGTACAGGTCCACTTCCGGCGAGAAATCCGCGCCGGCTTTTTTTACCGGCTTGGCGTTGATGATGTCGTAGAGCGAATAACCCGTGAAGAAATAGGCGCCCTTGAACTCCGGCTTGCCGTTCTCAAAGGCCACCTCTTTCACCGCGGCGGCGCGCAGCGGCAGGGCCGCCAGCTCCACGGGGCCGGGGTTCTCCACTTCGCCGCCCACGTACACGCTCTTCAGCGCGTATTCCTTTACCGGCCCCCGCTCGAAAAAGCTGTTGACCGGGGAGACGGCCGGCGCGGCCTCCTGCGCCACAACGGGCGACCCCGCCGCCAGCAGCAATACCGCCATAAATGTTTTTCTCATGATCTCTCCTTATAAACCGCGTCCAAGATCTTTTTGCCCGCTCAGGCGCGCTCCAGCTGGGCTGTCTTTATATTCTTTAAAAAAGCCAGCAAATTGCGATGCCGCTCCAGGCCGGCGCGGCCCGTTTTCTGGTACACGTAAAAATTATCCTCCAGCATCTTCAGCTGGGGGAAAACGTTGGCCAGCGTTTTGGCCTTGAATTCTTTGAGCACGCAGTACTTGGGCACAAAGCCCACGCCCAGGCCCTCCAGGGCGGCGTTGATGATGGCCCGGATATGGTTAAGCTCCGTGACTTCCCTGAATTCCGGCCTTTCAGCAACCGGCAGGGCGTTCAGGAAATTGCCCCACCATTGCGCGCCCTTGTCCAGCGACAGGATATCGCAGGCGGACAGGTCCCCCGGGATCCGGATCTTATGTTTCTTTATGAACTCCGGGGCCGCGATCACCGCGTATTCCTCGCGGAACAGCGGGGTTTTGTCCACGCCCTCGGCCTTGTGGCTGCGGCAGTCTATTATCACGTCCAGTTCGTCGCTGAGGAGCGGCTTGAGCAGTTCGTGGCGGAACTGGAAGTCTATATGCACGGCCGGGTTTTTGTTGATAAAGCCTTTCAGGTACTTCACCAGCAGCGTGGTGCCGAACTCCACCGTGGCGCCCAGCCTTATAGTGCCTGTGTTCTTGCTCCTGGCGGCGGCCAGCTGCTCCTCGGCCTTCTCCAGCTCGTAGAACACGGTCTCGCAGGCCTTGTAGAGGATGCGGCCGGCCTCGGTCAGGGCCAGTTTGTTGCCGGTCCTTTTAAAAAGGTCGTCCTTGGCGCTTTTCGAAAGCGCGGCCACGGCGTGGCTGACCGCGGACTGCGTAACGTACAGCCGCCGGGCCGCCTCGGTATAGTTGAGCGTCTGCGCCACGGCGAAGAAAGCTTTAAGCTGGTAGAGGTTAAGCGCCATTGTGAATTGTATTCATACCTACAATGAATACTATGAATTATACTAATATGCTGCCGATTGCTACCATAGTTAAAACTACTTCTTTGGAGGCCCCATGCGCACCCTGAACACCATTTTCCAGATCCCCGAACCCGTCAACGAACCCATCCTGGGCTACGCCCCCGGCACGCCCGAACGCGCCGCGCTGAAAGCCAAACTGGCGGAACTGCGCGGCCAGGTGATCGAGATCCCGCTTATCATAGGCGGCAAAGAAGTGCGCACCGGCCGCACCGCAGACATCGTGATCCCGCACGAGAACAGGAAAGTCATAGGCCGCTACCACAAGGCGGGCCACAAAGAAGTCGAACTGGCCGTCAAAGCCGCGGCCGCCGCCCGCGAAACCTGGGGCCGCATGCCCTGGCACGCCCGGGCCGCCGTCTTCCTTAAGGCCGGGGAACTGCTGGCCACCACCTGGCGCCAGACCCTGAACGCCGCCACCATGATAGGCCAGAGCAAGAACCCCTACCAGGCCGAAATAGACTCCGCCTGCGAGCTGGTGGACTTCTACCGCTTCAACACCTGGTTCGCCGAGCAGATCTACGACCAGCAGCCGCTTTCCCCTTCCGGCAGCTGGAACTACGTGGACTACAGGCCGCTGGAAGGCTTCGTGTTCGCCGTCACGCCTTTTAATTTCACCTCCATCGCCGGCAATCTGCCCACCGCCCCGGCCATCATGGGCAACACCGTCATCTGGAAGCCGGCCTCCAGCGCCGTTTACTCCGCCTATTTTCTTATGAAGCTGTGGCAAGCGGCCGGCCTGCCGGACGGCGCCATCAACATGCTGCCCGGCTCCGGCGGCGAAGTCGGCAACCCCGTGATAGACAGCCGCGACCTGATGGGCCTGCACTTCACCGGCTCCACCGGCGTCTTCAACGGCATGTGGTCCGCTATCACCAGCAACTTCAGCAAATACCGCGGCTACCCGCGCGTGGTAGGCGAGACCGGCGGCAAGGATTTCATCTTCGCTCACCTGTCCTGCGATGCCGAAGCCCTGAAATGCGCCATCCTGCGCGGCGCCTACGAATACCAGGGCCAGAAATGCTCGGCGGCCAGCCGCTCCTATATCCCCCGCTCGGTCTGGAACGTCATAAAGGACGACCTCGTCGCCCAGGTGGACGGCGTCAAGATGGGCCCGGCCGAGGATTTCACCAATTTCTTCAACGCCGTGATAGACAAAGGCGCTTTTAGGACCATAAAAGGCTACATAGACTTCGCCAGGTCCGCCCCCGACGCGAAAATAATAGCGGGCGGCGCCTGCGACGACGCCGAGGGCTGGTTCATACGGCCCACGCTCATAGAGACCACCAACCCGCGGTTCAAGACCATGGAGGAGGAGATCTTCGGGCCGGTAATGACGGTCTACGTCTACGAGGACGATAAATTCGAGGAAACGCTGAAGCTCTGCGATGAAACTTCGCCTTACGCGCTTACCGGCGCCATCTTCGCGCAGGACCGCGCGGCCGTGCTGAAAGCGGAGGACCTCCTGCGCAACGCGGCGGGGAATTTCTACATAAACGACAAGCCCACCGGCGCCGTGGTAGGCCAGCAGCCCTTCGGCGGAGCCAGGGCCAGCGGCACCAACGACAAAGCCGGCTCCCTGGTAAACATGATGCGCTGGACCTCCCCGCGCGCAGTAAAAGAGAACTTCACCCCCCCGCACGACTACCGCTACCCGTTCATGCTTGAAAAATAACCCCCGCACAAACAAAAAAAACCGGGCAATCCCGGGTTTTTTTGTTCCGGAGGGTCAACCTCCGTTGGAGGTTGAACCTCCAAACCGTTAAAGACGGGTATATTTGGTGTGGCGGCCCTTGGATTTGGCGACGGGGTACTTTTTGGCGTTTTTCAGCAGTTTTTTCTCGGCGGCGGAGCCCAGGTCTATGTCCAGGTCGTGGGCCAGCAGCAGCACCCAGTACAGCACGTCCGCCAGTTCCTCGGAAACTTCCAGCTTGCGGGCTTTAACGTGGCGGGCTATTTCCTCCGGGTTCTTCCACTGAAAATGCTCCAGCAGCTCCGCGGCCTCCAGCGCCAGGGAGATGGCCACGTCCTTGGGGTTATGGAACTGCTTCCAGTCCCGCGCGTCGCGGAAAGCGATTATTTTTTTTGTCAGGTCGTTAATGGTTTTCATAAATTAATAGAACAGGCCGAACAGCAGGCCGGCGCCGAGGGCGAAGGCCAGCCACCAGGCGGCGTAAACCAGCAGGCCGCGGCGGCCTATCAGTTTCTGGGACATTATCATGGTGGGAATGCAGGTGCCTACCGAGCCCAGCAGGAAAGCGAAGGCCGGCCCGGGCCCGAGCCCCAGCTTCATGAAGGACAAGGTCAGCGGGATCTCTTCGCCCTCGCAGACGTACAGCGGCACGCCCAGCAGCACGGCGAAAATATAGGCCAGCGGCCCGGAAGAACCGATGTGGCGGGCGATGAAAGCCGGCGGCAGCAGCACGGTCAGCAGGCTGGCTATGGCCATGCCGATAAGAAAATATTTACCCAGGTCCTTGAGGATATCTATAAATATCGGCCAGAATTTTTGAGGGGCCTCGTCCTCGCCCGCGCCGCCGCAGCCGCAGCCCGAGCAGCATTTCTTGACCGGCTCCGGGGCCGGGATGTCCAGGAAACCGGAGTGGCGGCGCTCCAGCCACAGGAAGATAGCGCCTATCATCATGGCCCCGCAGAAAGCCGCCAGCACGCGCGCGGCGGCGAATTTCCAGCCCAGCACGGCGAAGGTCAGCACCAGCGTCTGCGGGCTGACCAGCGGCGAAGCCAGCAAAAAGCTGGTAACGGTGCCCAGGTCGGCGCCTTTACGGCGCAGGCCGTCGGCCATGGGCATAGTGGCGCAGGAGCAGCCGGGCAGCACCATGCCCAGCACGGAAGCCTTGGCCATGGACAGCCAGCCGCCGCCCAGGTGTTTCAGCGCGAACTCGGGCTTAACATATACGTCCAGCGCCGCGCCGAACGCGGCCCCGCCCAGGAAATAAGGCAGCACCATCCAGGTGAGGTTTAAAAATTCTTTGGCAAAAGCGTAGAGGTAATCCATTAGCTATATTTTCTCACGGCCCGGGTTAAAAGTCAACCGCCCCCAGGATTTTTTGACTAATAAAAAAACCGGAGGCGGAGGCCCCCGGCTTTTTTACGCTTAAACGCTTTTATTCCCTGATATGTAGCCGCGCGGCAGACGGCTTTTGACGAGGTTCAACCCCGCCGGTTATTCTTTGTAGGTGATGCCGACCGCGGCTTTCAGGCTGTTGCCTGAGGCCTTGGCCTTATAGGGCCTGCCGCCGGCGTTGATGTAGGCCGCAAAGCCTTTGGCCGTTTCCAGCGCCGTCTGCCCGGCCTTCAGCGCCAGCATGATGTTCCAGCCGGCCACGTGGTTTACGGTGCCGTCCGGCCGCATGTAGCGGAAGATGGAAAGCCAGAGGTTCATAGTGCCGTCTATGCCGGCGCCGGCCCGGCCGGTGGCCGTTCCGGTAAACTCCGCCAGGCCGGGCTTGCCCCCCACCGTAACTTTACTTGCGGCCACGGCCACGCCCTGCGTTTTATCGTAGGAAGAAGCCGTCAGCTCCGCGCCCTTGGCCAGTTCCGCGTCCGGGTTATAACCGCTGACTTTCTTTTTCATATCCCCCCCCAAAAAAACAAACCGCTGAAACCGCCGCCCGGCGCGCCTATTTAAGCAGGCCGGGGTTCAGGCTTACCACGTAATAAATGCCGTTGAGGTTGGCCATGGTGTCCCTGATAAATTCGGTCATGGCCTTGGGCGTGCGGCCGCCCTCGCGGAAATCGGCCACCTCGCGCGCCAGCGCCAGCCGCAAAGATTCCTCCGGGGATTTGTACAGGCTTATCCCGCCGAACACGTTCCAGTGGCGGCTCTTGTCCGAGCCGTCTTCCTTGTTGCCGGGCAGCAGGAAATTCTCCAGCGCCACCGAAGCCGGCAGCTTGTCCCTGGGGATGGCCTTCACCCAGGAGAACGGGATGCGCACCGCTTCGTCTATAAGGCCTACGGCCGCCAGCTTGTTGCCCTCTTTTATAGCCAGCGCCTCGCGAAACAGCAGCACCATGGGCAGATTGTGGTTCTCCAGCGGCGCGTCCTCCAGCCTTCTGGTGGTGCGCGCGGCCGCGCGCAGGTAGCGCCTGTCGTACTGGGCGAACAGCAGCAGCCGCTTGAAATCCTTGCGGCTGGCGGTGGACTTGTAATACTGCCACTTGGCCCGGTCCGCGTAGTTCTTCAGCTCCAGGTAATCGCGCGGCGGCTCCAGGGTCAGCAGGTCCGCCTTTATCTTCATGTCCTCCAGCGCGTATTTCTCTATGACCTTCAGCACTTCCTCGGCGGGCTTTTTGCCGGCGGTATAGTCCTTGTAAAGCGGGGACTCAAGCAGCGCGCGCAGATGATCGCGGAAATAAAGGCTCTGGGCCACGAAAGCCGGCTGGCCTTTCACGGTAAGGGTCTCGGCGTCCTCGGTCAGGCCCGTAATTTCCATCAGCAGCTCGTAATGCCGCTTCTTTTCCCACAAAGCGGCGCAGCGTTTTATCTTGGCGTCGCCGTATGCTTTTTCCCTGGGGTCCAGGTCCGGAGAACGCCGGGCGTGGGCCAGCGAGAACCTGATGCCCTCGCTGTAAACCTCGCGCAGCAGGGCGGCCCTGTAGCCGCGGGCTTTTTCGGTCCGCGCCTTTTTAAGGAACTTCAGCGGCGAGGTTTCCTCGGCCTTGTGCGTTATGGCGACCACCGGGCGCTGCACGTATTCCGTCTCCGGCACGTAGCGGAAGAAATCGCGCGGGAAGGGGAAGGACTTTTTCTTGGCCTCCATCTTTTCCCTGGCTTTGTAAGGGTCGCCGGCGGCGTAAAGAGTTTCCAGCAGCATGACGTCCTCGCCGTCCAGCAGGCCGTTATGGTTCACGTCTGTCTTGTAGGCGGTGTCGGCGGGGCCGCCGAAGGGGTTCTCCACAAAGGCCGCCAGCAGCGCGGCGTCCCGGCTGTCCCACATATTGTCGGAATTGAGGTCCCCCAGCATCACCAGCCTGGAGCGCAGGTTCACGCGGTTCACCGGCAGGGTGAAATAGACGGCCGCGGCCGCCAGCAGCAGCAGATAAAAAAGGCCTTTGCCCAGTATTTTTATTTTCATAGAACCCCCTAGAAAAACTTCAAGACTTGCCCCGCGCCAGGCGCGGCTTTATTGCGCCAGCAGGCGCATCAGGCCCAGTTCTTCCCTGTAAAAAGCCGCGGCCAGGATGGCCAGCCCCAACAGCGCGGCCGCGATCACGGCGCCGTAGCCGCGGGCCTGCGCCGGCGGCGGCGGCAGCATCAGGTTCTCCTGCTGCTCCGCCACGTAATCCGCGTAAATATCACAGGAAGAAATAACGTAAATAGGCCGCAGCAGCAGCATCACCAGGCCGGCGGAGATCAGCAGCGGTATGCCCACCCAGCAATAGAAAACGTAGATCTGCCCCGCCACCGGCGCCTTGAAGTTCACCAGCCCGGGGAAATTTATAAAGAAAGCGATGCTGCCGATATACCCGCCCACGCCCACCACCCAGCACAGCGCGGAGTAGCCGCCGCGCAGGATTATCACGGTCTTGAACTTGCGCACCACCAGCTCCACCGAGCGTTTACCGGCGTCCACCAGGCCGCGCCCGGTGACCAGGCCCGGCAGGATGCCTATGGTTGCCAGCTTCCAGGCGTAATACATGGCTTCGCTCTTCGCTTTGTCGGCAGGAGAGCGGCGGTCCCGCTTTTTAGGCAGCCGGTCCAGGATGCGCAGCACCGTCCACCAGCCGTCTATCCAGTGAAAGAGCCACAGCGGCCAGGCCCTGGGCAGCACCATTTTAAGGCAGTCGTCTATGGTGGATTCTTTGCCCTGCCGGTTGAGGAAATGCGCAGCCCCCATGCAGCCGTTCAGGATGCCCAGCGGAAAAGCTACGATGCCCACGCAGAAAAAAGACCAGAGGAACAGGATAAAGTCGCCGATCGTGGCTTTGTCGGAACTGGCCGCGCGTTCCCAGGCGGCCTCGGGGATCCACCCTATCATCTGCACCCAAAGGTAATAGCCCAGAGCTATGCAGGCCCACTGCAGCAGGGCGAAAGTGATTATTTCTTTTTCGAGGAAGATCAGCCTGACGCTGAACTTGGTCCGCGCCCAGAAACCGGCCAGGCCCTCGCCCAGCGGCACGCGCAGCTCCTGCGTCCAGGTGGCCTTGGTGACCTCGTCCCGGACTGCCTTCATCTCGCTGTAGTAGTTTTTCAGCCCCATCGCTCCCCTGTAGTCCTCGGCCGCGCCTGGCGGAAGCCGCCAGGTGTTAGTCAGGCCGCAAGCGCGGCCGGGCCTAGAACGGAACTTCTTCTATACCGTCGGCGCTGGCCGCCGGCTCTTTAGCGGCGGGCTCGGAGGCCTCGGAGGCGCCGCCGCCGGCGTTCTCGCCGCGGCTGCCCAGGAATTCAATTTCGTCCACGTAGACCACCATCTTGCTCTGCTTCTTGCCGGCTTCCTTGGAGGTCCATTCCTCCAGCACCAGGTGGCCTTCCACGTAGGCCTGGGAGCCTTTGCGCAGGTATTTCTCTATCAGGTCGGCCATCTTGCGGCCGGGTTCGCGGTTGAAAGCCTTAAGGTCCACCCACACCGGTACTTCTTCCCACTGCCCGCTCTGGGTGTTCTTGCGGCGGTTGTTGACGGCGAAGCCGATATTGGCCACCTTGCCGCCGTTGCTGAATTCCTTGATCTCGGGGTCGCGCGTAAGCCGCCCTATAAGCATTACCTTGTTTAAATTCGCCATATGATTCTCCTGTTACTCGTAGCTATTCCCAAATTCGCCTGCCCCTGACTAATCTACTAATTTTACCGGCTTTTCTCCAATTTTTCCGTCTGCGCCGCGCCGCAAAGCAAAAACCCGGCTCAGGCCGGGTTCCCGCCAGGCGCTTGGGCGCCCTTACAGCTGGTCGAACATGTAGCGGCGGGCCAGGAAGTTAAGCGGGGAATCGCTGAGGCCCAATTCCTCGGCCTTGTTTATTTTTTGGGCCTGGCCGATATCTTCGGCGAAAGCGGCCTCCATCTGCCCGGCAAAGCGGCGGTCCAGCACGTGCAGGGTGACTTCGCGCTCGTGGCGGATGCTCTTGGGGTGGAAGTTGTAGGAACCCACCGTGGCGAAGACGCCGTCCACAGTCATGAACTTGCTGTGCAGGGTTTCGCCGGTCTTAACGTAGATCTCGGCGCCGGCGCCCAGCATCTCGGCCAGGCTTTCCAGTATGGGGGCGGTCAGGATGGGCTCGTTGTTGCTCTGGGCGGAGTTGGTGAGGATGGTCACCTTTACGCCGCGCGCCGCGGCCTCGGCCAGGGCGGTCCTGAGCGAAGGGATGGTGACGAAATAGGCGTTCTCTATATTGATGCTGGAGCTGGCGCCGTAGATGGCCTTGAGCAGGCTCAGGTAGATGGCGGGCTCGCGGTCGGCGCGCTGGTAAACCAGGGCGGCCTGTACCGCCCCGGCCTGCGCGGGGGCAACGGCGGCGTCCATCACGGAAAGCCCCTGGCTGGCGGCCACGCCGTTCCAGGTTTCGGCGAAGATCCTGTAAGCGTCGGCGGCGGCCGGGCCGGCGAACAGCACGTCGGTGTCGCGCCACTTGTGGGCGGCCGGGTTAAGGTGCGAGTATTTGTCGCCTATGTTCATGCCGCCGGTTACGGCGTATTCGCCGTCCACCACCAGCAGCTTGGAATGCATGCCGTCGTACTGGCGGTCGGCGTCCCAGAAGCGGCCCACCTGCACGCCGGCGGCCGCCAGGAGCTTAAGCGATTCCATGCCGATGAAATTGGAAATATTTCCGTCCACCATCACGCGCACGTCCAGGCCCTGCTGTTTCTTGGCGATCAGCAGGTCGCGGGTAAGCTGGCCGGTAACGTCGTCGTAGAAGCCCCAGACCATCAGGTGCACGCTCTTGACCGCGCCGCGCATGATGCGCTCGCGGGCGCCGAAAGAAGCAAGGCCGTCTATCAGCGGGGTCACGGTATGCCCGGCTTTAAAGGGGACGCCGGTAATGTCTTCCATCTCGGCCAGGTAGCCGCGGTTCTCCAGCAGGGAAGGGCCCTTGCTCACGGCCTTAAAGCGCGAAGCCTTCATCAGGTCGGTGTGGCGCCGGCTCATCTTGCCCCAGTCTTCAAAACCTTCCACCCCGCGCACATAGCCGCCGCCTTCCAGCTGGGCCGCTATCATGCGGGGGAATTTCTTTATGTAGTCCTCGCGCTTGGCGGGCGGCAGCGGCGGCAGAAAGCGCTGCATGGCGGGGCTGCGCAGCACGTGCTCGATAGTTGGCTGCAGCTTGCCTTTGGAATGGGCGTAGCCCAGCAAGCGGAAAATAGGAGCTTCCACCAGGTGCATGGCTTTGGGGTGCTTGATAATGAGGCCGATGATCTTGTCGCCTATTTTTTTGGGGTCGGCCAGGCCTTTTTCGATGTAGGCGTCTTCGGCTACGGGTTCGGGGATGGCGGCCAGGGTGTTGGCGGCCTCTTCGGCGGTGACGGCCTGCAGGCCGTTATTCAGCCGGAAAGCGTTTACCTGGTCCAACTGCGCGGCGGCGGGCGCGGCGAATAGTATAAGGGTAAATATGGTCTTTATCATTTGTTATCCTCGGCTTACTGGCCTGAGATAATTTTATTAATGATAAGGCGGCCTCAATAGAGGCAAAAGACCTAAATAAATTAAGGCATTGGCCCCCGTCCCGCCTGGGTCCAAAGGCCGGCGACAGTACGCTGTCGGGATGATGTGGTAGACTATTTACAGGATCGGAGGCATGAATGGAAGAAAATACCGAAAACACCGTCAAAACGGCGCCCGAATATCCGCTGCCGCCCATAAGAATACTGCACCTGGCGCGCACCGGCGACCGCGCTTATACGGCCACCGCGGATAAATACGGCCAAGTGAAATGGAATGGCAAAAGCCTTGTCGCGGTAAAAGGCCGCGGCCTGTGGGACATTCCCCCGGTAAAAATGGAACTGCTGCGCCAATGCCTGGAGAAATATGATTTTTTAAACCTGGATAAAAACGACTTGGGGCCCTATGAGTCTTTCGGCGCGGTTTGCGACCCTGACTTCGGCAGCTGCATTATTACCGTCATCTTCGCAAACGGCACAAGAAAAACCATCAACCACAACATGATGGACGAGTCCATGCCCAAAAAGCTCTTCCAGCTGGAAAGCCGCATAGAGACCATCCTGGGCATTCGCAAATGGGCCGGCCGGCCGCCCATGATGGAATAAAAACAAATAAAAAACCGGGGCCTGCCCCGGTTTTTTCAAGCCCGGCGCCGCGGCGTCAGCTGTCCTGCAGGCGGCGCAGTTCGCGGTCGGCGTCGCGCAGGCGCAGCGCCTCCACCGTGGCCAGCCGCTGGAAGAAAGCCGAACCCACCACCGGGTTCCTGCCGGCTATCTCGTCGAAAGCCGCCCGGCTGATCACGTACAGCTCCGTATCCGTAAGCGCTATGGCGTCGGCGGTGCGCGCCGTGCGGTTCAAGAAAGCCACCTCGCCGAAAAAGTCTCCCGGGCCGAACACGGCCAGATGATGCTGGCGGTGCGTGTCCTTGAGCGGCAGCACGATGCGCACTTTGCCGCGGCGGATCAGGAACAGCTCCTCCCCGTGGCCTTTGCGCAGGAACACCGCCTTGCCGGCTTCCACCCGCGTTTCCTTGAACACCACGCGCAAGTCAGCCAGGGAAAGCTCGTCCATCTCGCGCAAAAAATCTATTTCGCCCAGGTCCAGCAGTTCGCCGTAATACAGGCGTTTCAGGCCGGCTTCCTCGAGGATGCGGTCCTCGGCCCATTCCAGCGCGTCGTGCAGGGTTTCGAACACCCGGCCGCCGCCTTCGTGCTGCGTAAGGCCCAGCTGTTTTAAATAAGCGCCCAGGTCCTGCCCGGTCGGGAGGCTGGCCGGCAGGTGCGAGAACACCAGCGCGCCGCCGCGCTCGCGCATTATGGCGCCTACCTGCTCCAGCATGTGCACGGCTGTAAAGTCCACCGAGGTAACGCGGCGCATGTCTATGATGAGGCGTTTGCAGGTGCGCATATCCGCTTCGATATCCGAGAACAGCTGGTCTGTAGTGCCGAAGAACAGGCTGCCCTGCAGTTCCACCACCAGCGTTTCGCCGCCGCGCTCGGTCAGCGCGGCGCGCTCGCGCGGCAGGCGCTGCTGCTTGGAAGAGATCTCCAGCCCGGTGGCTTTGCGCCGCACCACGTTGCTGTTCATCTGTTCGCGGATGAAAAGCAGCATGGAGAACCCTATGCCCACGCCGGCGGCCACGATAAGGTCGGATACCAGCGCCGTACCGGCCACGGACACCACTACGGCGAAGTCCAGCATGGTGGTCTTGCGCAGCGCCAGCCGGATGCTGGAGCGGTCTATCATGCGCGTACCCACCACCACCAGGATGCCGGCCAGGGCCGCCAGCGGGATGCGGCCGATGGTGCCGCCCAGCAGCAGCGCCGTTACCAGGGCGAAAGCGCCGGTCAGTATGCCGGCGGCGCGCGTCCGGCCGCCGCTGGCCAGGCTGACCATGGTGGCGCCCAGCGTGCCGGCCCCGGGCATGCCGCCCAGCAGCGCCGAGGTGATGTTGCCCGCGCCCTGCCCGGCCAGTTCCCGGTTGGAGTTATGGCGCGTGCGCACTATGGAATCCGTCACCACGCAGGTTTTCAGCGTGTCTATGGAAAGCAGCACCGACAGCGTAAGCGTGGGGCCGATGAGCAGGCGCAGGTCGTTCCAGCCCAGCAGCTGCAGCGCCCCCAGGTTGGCGGTTATGCCGCTGAAGATCGCGCCCGGGCTGGTGGAGATGGCGCCGATGATGAAGGGGTTGGCGTCTACGGCCAGCAATTGCGGGCGCAGCAGCCCCGCGGCCAGATGCGCCGCTATGCCGGCGGCCAGGCCCAGGATGGCGGCCGGGACGCGCCTGGTAAAGCGCGGCGCCGCCACCATCACGGCGGCGGTCACAAAGGCCACGCTGACCGCCGGCCACTGCCAGGCGGCCGGGGACAGCAGCCCCGCCAGCGGGTCGGCTTCTTTGGCCAGGCCCAGCAGCGGGATTATCTGTTTAATTATTATCAGCAGGCCTACGCCGCTCATGTAGCCGGTGACCACGGGGTAGGGAATATATTTAATAAGCCGGCCGCCGCCCAGCGCGCCGTACAGCGCCTGCAGCGCGCCCGAGAACAGGCCCACCAGCACCAGGGAAACCACAATGCTTTCAGGCGAACCGCCGCCGGCCAGCAGGCTGGCGCACAGCGCGGCCATCACGGCCGCCGCGGGCGCGCAAGGCGCGGAGATCAGCCGGGGCGCCCCGCCCAGCGCCGGCGCTATCAGGCCTATGGCCACGGTGCCCAGCACGCCGGCCAGGGCGCCCGCGCCCGCAAAACCGGGCCCCAGCGGGGCGTACATGGCCACGCCGAAAGCTATGGCCGAAGGCAGCGCCACCAGCATGGCCGCCAGGCCGCCGCCCGCGTCGGCCCAGTCGAAGCTCCAAGCGGCGGGCGCGCCGCCGGGTACCGGGGAAAGCTGTGAATTGTTTTCGCTGGATGCCATTAATATTCCCGCCTCCGTCTTAAAACTCGTACCAGTTTACAATATTTAAAAAAGACGGTTATCTTTGCAATCTTGCAACGCGGGCAAAACAGATATAAACTATAGGTATTACGGAACAAGATTTATAAAAGCGGTTCACCGCGCGTTCAGGAGCGACTTTAAACATGATCATATTACCCAGACTTACCTGCCCCAACTGCGGCAAACCCATCCGCGGGGTAAAAGTGGACGTGGTGCCGCCCGCCATCGTCTACACGGACTGCCTGCGCCGCTGCGCCAAATGCGGCATAGGCGCCAGCAACGCCAAGAACCCGGCCAAAGTTAAATACATCCGCGACGAGCGGCCCGAGATGGACGAGTTCGGGCTTCCGAAAAAAGACTAGGCCGCGCGCCGTTTACGGTTTGAACTCTATGGTTTTGCGGCACTTGGGGTAGTTGGTGCAGCCCCAGAATTTGGCGCCGGGGGTTGCGCCGCTCTGGGCTATGCGCAGCACCATGCGGCTTTTACAGTCCGGGCAGACAGGGTCGTTATCGGCCAGGGCCTGCTGCTTCAGCCTGGCCTCCAGCTCTTCCTTCATGCCCGGCGGCATGGCGGCCTTATACTTCTCATCAGCCTTAAACTCGCCCGTCCCCGGGTGCAGGCGCGCGGCGCGGCTTTCGTCCGCAGCCTCCGGCTTGCTCCCTTCTTTATCTTCCGGTTCTTTTGTCATGCTGCTCCCGGCAAAGGCTTTTGCCCTTTTACGCATACGGCAAACTAATTAACTAAGAGCGTCCCCTATTGGTTCCACCTTATATAGCACCATGGGGGCGGATTTGCCTTTCATCAGGACGGGGGCGCATTTCACAAAGGTGTAGCCCGGGAAGCGGGTTTTGGTCACGCCTTTTACCAGGGCGTCGCTTACCAGGATCTGCGTGGCGGCCGTCTTGGTCTGGCTTTCAATGCGCGAAGCCACGTTCACGGTGTCGCCCAGCACGGTGTACTCCAGGCGCTCCACGGTGCCCACGTTGCCGGCCACCAGCCCGCCGCTGTGCAGGCCCACCCCGAAGAACACCTCCGGGTACTTGCCCTGCGCGTTGAATTCCTTAAGGGCTTTCCGCATGCCCAGCGCCGCCCTTAAAGCCGCCTCCTGGTGGTCCTCCACCCCGAACACCGGCGAAAAGATGGCCATCACCGCGTCGCCCATGAATTTATTGATGACCCCGCGGTTCTCCGTGATAGGCCTGGTGACGTAAGTGAAATATTCGTTTAGAAAACCTATCAGCTCCACCGGCGGCAGCTTCTCGCTGAGCGGGGTAAAGCCCCGGATGTCGGAAAACAGCACCGTGGCCTGGATCTCCTCGCCGGCCAGGTTCACCTTGCCGCTCTTCATGATCTTCTCCGCTATCTCCAGCGAGACGTAACGGCCGAAGGTGTCCTTGATATGATCCCGCTCCACCAGCCCGTCCAGCATCATGTTGAAATGCCCTTTCAGCTGGCCCAGCTCGTCGGCGTACAGCACCGAGGTCTTGCAGCTGAAATCCCCGGCCGCCACGGCCTTCATGCGCTTCACCAGCGCGCTTACCGGGGCCTGCACGTTAAGGCGGTAGATCAGGATGGAGACCGCCTGGAACACCACGATGATCCCGACGATGGTGCCGATGAAAAGGATAGGGATGAGCGCTCTCATATTTTCAGGCGTCCCCAGCCAGGCCAGCACCTCCGCCTGGGTGGAGCCCATGCGGGCGAACACGTCCAGGTTGGCGAAAACGGGCACGTACAGGCAGAGCAGCAGCGGCACCATACCCAGCGAGAAGATCAGCAGCGCGTAGCGCAGCGTCAGGCTTACCGCGAAGCCGCGCTTGAGGCCGTAAGGATTGTTCTCCATGAAGAACGGCTTGGCGATGCAGCTCCGCACGTAAAGCCCGGTCAGCTCCAGGTTCAAGTAGCTGACAAAAGCGCCCAACATCAAAGACGACACGGCGAAAACCAGCTTGATCTTGTCAGGCGCGCTGCCGTTAAATTCCGTATAAGCCGCCACGTTGCCGAAGTAGCGCTGAAAAGCCACCACCCAGCCCAGCAGGAAGATGACCAGCGGCAGATTTATTATCCGCCTTTCTATCTTACCCAGGTCCTGCTGCTTTTTCCAGAAGTTATGCTTGTAAAGCGGCAGCAGCCAGAGCAGCAGCAGCACAAAAGAGAAATCCAGGTTGGCGGCCTTGGCCTCATAGGTCATCCTGCCGCCCGCGTGCTCCTGTTTCTTAATATTGAATGTTTTAAGGATGTCGTCCTTTACGGCCCGGGAGGGCTTGTAGGCGTCGCCTTTGGCCGTGGCGGCGATGCCCTCGCTCCAGACGGACTGCAAAAGGCCGCTGCGCGCGATGGAATATTTCTCGAAGAAGAAAGCCGTAGTGCTGCCGAAGAACACCATCAGCGTGAACAGCACGTACAGCCCCAGGTGCAGCTTGCGGAACTTGTTCCAGGCCTTTGAGAATATTTTCATAAGATATTTACCCCGCGTTCCGCCGGCGCTAAGCCCGCATGTCTGACAAAGTCACTTCCGGGTTATGGTACCGCGCGTAGCCCGGGGTTTTTTTGCCGTATTGGATGGCTTCGGTCGGGCACCACTGTATGCAGGCCAGGCATTGTTCGCAGCGCCCCTGCCACACAGGCTTTTTGCCTTCTATCACGATATTCCCGCTGGGGCAGACCGCGGTGCAGATGGCGCAGCCGTTGCATTTATCGTCGGCCCAGAAATTCTTGTCGAGTTTGGCCACCTTAGAATAGGACAGCTTGTAGAACAGGCCCGACAGCAGCAGGTTCTGCCACAGCGGCCCTTGCTCCACCGGCCCGACCCCCCCGCGGGCGATAGTGCCGGCGATCTCACGGATCTTTATGGCGGCGCCGGAGAACAGGCGGTGCTGCGTTTCAACGGGGGCGGCCCCGCCCCAGGGGATATAATTGCTGGGCATGACTATGTCGAACCCGGCGGACAGTTTAAGGCCGCGGGCTTCCATCAGTTTCTTCAGCTGCGTAAGCGTGGCGGCCACCTGGCCCGCGTTCACGGCCAGCGCGAAATAATATTTATTGGCCGGCAGCCGGTTCACGAACTCCACCACCCGGCCGGGCAGCCCCCAGATATGCACCGGGAACACCAGCCCTATGGCCTCGGCCCCGTCGTGCTCGGGCGAGCCCCTGCGCATGCTGCCCAGGCGCGCGTCTTTAAGTTCCGCGCCCAGTTTCCTGGCGGCCCATAAAGAATTGCCGGTGCCGGTATAATAATAAATTGAGGTTTTCATAATTCTCCCGTGCCGCCCCTGCCAGCGGGAAGTGATTTTCCCGGGCTTCCTTAATTATCCCAATTTTAGCCCGCTCCCGCACCTGTACAAACAAAAAACCGGAGGCAAAGCCCCCGGTCTTTTGTTTTCAGGCCGGCTATTTCCGCCGCCCCGCCTTTGCCGTTTTGGGCGCCTGTTCTTCAGGCCAGCCCGCATCCGCCACGTGCTCGCCGGGGGCGTGGTCCGCGGCGCCCGGCGCGGGGTCGCCTGCCTCCCGGGGTTTTTCTCCCAGGAATTCCACCGAGTCCACGTACACGAACAGCTTGGAATGGTGCTGCTTGTCCTCTTTGCCGTCCCACTGCTCCAGCACCAGGTGGCCTTCCACGAATACCTGCCGCCCTTTCTTCAGCAGGCCCGCCAGGTCCGCCAGCTTGCGGCCGGGCTCGTGGTTGTAGGCCTTCAGGTTCAGCCACACCGGCGTTTCCTCCCACTCGCCGGTCTGCGCGTTCTTGCGCCTGTTGTGCACGGCAAAGCCCAGGTTGGCCACCTTGCCCCCGTTCTTGAACTCCGTCACCTCCGGGTCCCGCGTCAGCCGCCCTATCAGCATCACTTTATTCAGGTTTCCCATACTGCCCCCTTACCGAGTTTTTTAAGTCCCCTGCTCACAAATAGCATAGCAGGCGACCGCGACAACGTAGTGTCGGGTTGGAAATCGTATAATTTGCCTATGCGCAAGCTCCTGAGCTGGTTACTGCTGCTGGCGGCCCTGGGCGCCGCCTGGTACCAGTGGCGGACGCAGAAAGACCAATTGCTGGGCGCGGCGCACCTGCTGCGGGCGCGGCTGTTCCCCTGCTCCTCCCCCATAACTTATTCCATAGGCGCCATAGCCCCGGGCTTTACGCTGCCGCCCGAAGAACTGATCGCCGCCCTGAAAGAGGCTGAAACCGCCTGGGAAACGCCGGCGCGCAAAGATCTTTTTGAATTCAGGCAAAGCAGCGGCGCCGTCTCCGTGGTCCTCGTCTACGACGAGCGGCAGGCCGCGCTGGACAAGCTGGCCGCGCTGGGCATTAGGACGGACCAGACCCTGGAGTCCTATAAAACTCTGAAAGCCAGATACGACGAACTCTACGCGCGGGTGGACGGAGAAGAAGCCAGGCTGAAAGGCATAACCGGCCGCTACAAGCAAAGGGAGGCCGCCTACAACGCCGAGGTGCGGCGCCTGAACCGGCAGGGCAGTTCCGGCCCGGCGGAAACCTGGCGCATCAAAAGAACGCGGGAAGCGCTGGCCATGCAGTTCGGCGGCATCAATAAGATAAAGCAGGCCGTGAACGCGGACGTAGACACCCTCAACGCGCTGGGCACCACGCTCAACCAGCTTATAGTGCAGCTGCACCTGAACGTAACGCAGTACAACCGCGCCGGCTCGGCCATGGGCAGGTACGAAGAAGGTTTATATAAAATTACGAACGGCGTGCAGACCATAGAGATCTACAAATACACGGACCACGCGCAGCTGGTCAGCCTGCTGGCGCACGAACTGGGCCACGCCCTGGGCCTGGACCACGTTACCGACCCGGACAGCCTGATGTACCCCATAAACAAAGGCGGCGTCCTGAAACTGACGCCCAAAGACCTGGGCGAACTCGACCGCGTGTGCAGTTAGTTTAAGAGGAATGGTTAGGAAAGCGGCGGCTAGTTTTTGGCGGAAGCTGAAACCAGCAGGTTGACCACGGGGATGTCGGCGCTGGAAAAATCGTAGTTCACCAGTTCGGCGGAAGTCACCCAGGCGATGCGGTCGTGGTCGTTGAGTTTATACTCACCGGAAAGGTGCTGTGCCCTGTACACCAGCAGCTCTATGGGCAGGTGCTTGTATTCGAACTTGCTGGAGCAGATAAATTCGCCTATCGCTGTCTCCACGCCGAACTCTTCCATCAGCTCGCGCTTCAGGCAGGCCTCGGGCGTCTCGCCAGGCTCCAGCTTGCCGCCCGGGAACTCCCACTTGCCCGCCAGCGTATCCCCGAGCTTGCGCTGGGCAATAAGTATTTTTCCGTCCTTCTCGATAACCGCGGCGGTGACCTGCCTCATTACCGGTCAGTTGCCCGGCTGGGCGGCTTCCACCTGCAAGGTAAGGATAAAGGCCGTTACCGCCGCCAAAGCTTTCTTGGGCAGCAGTTCGGGGTCGTACCAGCCGTTGATGGAGCCGCTGGAAGCGAACAGGTTCAGGCCCTGCCCGTAGATATTAAAATTAGCGCCGCCGCTGCCGCTCAGGCTGACGTTCACAAAAACGCTTTTACCGTTCTCCATGTAGCTGCCGCTGACGTGGTAGTAGGAATTACCGCCGGACATGTACAGGTTGAGCCCGGCGCCGAAGATATTGTAGCCGGAGCCGCTTTTATTGATGCTGGCCCAGGAATAGCCCTGATCGGTGCGCAGGTTCACCTCGAAGCGCCCGTTGCCGGCGCCGCGCACTTCGGCCTCTATGCGGTTGTTCCAGTCATTGGCCCGCGCTTCCTTGAACCCGGGGTTGCTGGTAACGCTCATCCAGACGCTCTGGGTGGGCGCTTTCACCGCGGCTGGCGCCGCGGGTACCGCCACAACCTCTTTCACCCCGGCGGCGTTCATGGCGGGCAGTTCAAAAGCGCACACCGGCCCGGCGGCGGCTAAAATAAGGCTGAAAAATATCTTTATCATCGTCTCCCCCTGTCTATTCGTCTTTAAGTCTATATTTTACTTAATAGAGTGACACACAACTTAATTCCTGTTCAATTAAGTTGTGTGTCACTTAAATTCAGTTGCCGCTGTATTTCTTGAAATCGGCACGCGCGTTGCCGGCGGCTTCGGCTATGGGGGCGACTATGGCCTTGGGGTTCAGGAAACAAAGATACAGCCAGTCCACAGCCGCTTCCAGGCGTTTGCCGCGGGCCGCCTGGCATTCGTAGCGGAGCCGGTACCCCTCGGCGTGGCCGGGCTCCAGCGCCAGCAGCGCGTTCAGGTCCTTCAGTTCTTTTTTTTCTTCCCCCGCCTGCATATAAGCCAGGCCGCGCCAGTTGTAGGCCTCGGCCAGTTTCGGGTCCAGCCGCAAAGCTTCGGAAAAGTCCTCTATGGCCTCGGCCAGATGCGCGGCCCCGCCCGGCTTCTCCGACATATAGGAAAGCACCTTGCCTCTCTGGAGGAAGTACTCCGCCGCCTCGGGGTCCAGGGCTATGGCTTTGGAGATATCCGCCAGGGCCTCTTCCAGGCCGCCCCCGGAAACCAGGATCTGGCTTCTCATATAGTACGCCTCGTGGCTGTCCGCGTTGGCGGCTATCGCCTCCCCCAGCGTTTCAAGGGCTTTAGCGGTATCGCCCAGCTCGTCAAAAGCTACGGCCCGCCAGTACATGGCCTCGGCGTCATCCGGCACCAGCTCCAGGCATTTGTCGAAAGCCGCTATGGCTTCGGCCCAGCACCTTTTATCTATCTGTATCTCGCCCAAACCGTAATAGGCCTCGCTGTTCTTCGGGTCCAGGCTGACCGCCTGCGCGGCGTCCGCCAGGGCCAGCTGCAGCTCCGGCCGGCGGCCGAAGGCGTCCGCCCACTTTTCATACGCCTCTTCCTCAAAAGGCGCCCGCCCGGCCTGCTGCCAGGCTTTCTCCAGGTAGGCCTTCGCCCGCAGGCAATAAAGCAGCGAACTGCCGTCCCCGGCCGCTATGGCCTGGCTGTAATTGGAAATAGCCAAGTCGAACAGCCCCTCGCTGAAACAGGCCTCGCCGCGCTTTATAAGAAAATCAATATCGCTCATAGGTAATAGTATAGATAAACCCGCCCCCGCCGCGCCATATCCTGCCCCGCCCGGAAGAGGCGGCAGCGCGCTATTTTTTGCGCCAGGAAGAGCATTTGTTGGAGCGGCCGAAAATATCGGAGCTCAATACCTCGCCATCGTAGGTTATCAGGTCGCTGAAATCGTTAAGATGCTTGGCCAGCCGCCCGTGAGCTATCTCGAACGGGTCTTTCTCCCGGTAGGAGTACAGCAGGTCGATGTACAGCGCCTGGTACTTCTGCGCGAAAGCGAGAATAAACTCATGGCTGGAAAATTTAGCCGGCAGCTGTTTTATTACCTCGGTAAGCCTTTCATCAAACCAGGCATCAAATTCAAATTTAAGCGCCATATTTATTTCCTATAACCGCCGCAAGCTACAGTAGATTATAGTAAGTATGTCAGAACATCAGACCCCGGCGGGGAGCTTGGCGCGCATCAGGCGGCGGTGGCTCACCCTGCGGCCGTCCAGCACAAAGGTGCCGTCGCCCACGGCATGGAACATGCGCCCGGCTGCGGGCTTGCCGTCGGTCCAGGCGGCCACGCCGTCCAGCACAAAGATGTCGTGCTCTTTAAGGTGGGCCACCACGCGGCACTCGATGTTGGCCACGCACTCTTTTATAAGCGGCGCCTTCACCTTGCTGCCGGCCAGCGGCGTCAGCCCGAATTTCTTGAACTTGTCGGTGTCGCTGCCGGAGCAGCACCCTATGCGCACGGCTTTCTCCGCCAGGTCCTTGCCCGGTATAGCCAGCACGCACTGCCTGGTCTTTAACAGGGCCGCGCAGGAATGGTTCCACGGCCCGGTGAGCAGGGCGAAGCGCGGCGTAAAATCCATCACCATGGTCCAGGAGATGGTCATAATGTTCTTTTTCCCGCCGTCCGCCGTGGTCACCAGCACCACCGGCCCCGGCTCTATCAGCATAAAGGCTTTACTGAGCGGCAGCTTTTTCATGATCCCCCCGACTATTTTTTCATGATACTAAACCGGACCGCGCAGGACAAGCCGACAACTTCGTGTCTGGGTGGAGACCTACCGCAGCATATCCCAGGCGCTCAGGCCCAGGCTTTTCAGCGTGCGGACCACCTCGCGCACTATTTCCACGTTTATCCGCGCGGCTTTGCCGCTTTTAAGTACGGTGGAAAGCATGGAGACGCCTGTTTCAGTGAATACCAGCGGAGGCCTGGCAAGGCGCCTGAGCGCCGGCACCGCGGCCTGCTCGCGCTGGGTAAGGCGGAACATGAACTGCCGCGTGAACTTGCGCGGATTGCGGGCCACGGCGCACAAAAGCGCTCGGGGTGTAACCTCGTAGAAGGCGGCCGCGTCCGCCGCAGCCACCACCCGCTGCCCCCGTGCCATAAATACGCCTTTTTTAATCCTAATAACAGGGCCCTCTGTTTCCATAACTCCCCCAAGACTGAACACCCTCATCTAATTTGGCAATAACTTGTTGCCAAAACGTCTTTCCCGGCAATTGCGAGCTGCCTAATTCTATCCCCATTGGTTAATCCTTATCCAGCCCGCGTGAAAGCTCGTCTTCTATGGTCTCAATGCTGGGAAGACCTGAAGCGAGTTCCGCAGGCAGGGCACGAGCAAGCTCATAGTCGGCTATACCAATGGGTTTGTGAATATCTCGCAACGAGTATTCGGCAAGGACGCGGTTCTTGGTCTGGCAGAGAATAAGCCCCAGCGTCGGCTGGTCCTCCGCGTGGCGAAGCTGGGCGTCCACCGCGGAACAGTAAAAGTTCATTTTGCCCGCGTGCTCGGGCTTGAATTCCCCCTTTTTCAAGTCAACCACCACAAAGCAGCGAAGACGCAGATGGTAGAAAAGCAGATCGATGTAAAATTCACGCCCGCCTATTTCAAGCGGATATTGGCGCCCGACAAAGGCAAAGCCTCGGCCGAGTTCAAGCAGGAACCTTTGAATATGGGCGATCAGGCCGGTTTCAAGCTCGCGCTCATGGAAGGTCTCTGTCAGGGTGAAAAAGTCGAAGAAATATGGATCTTTCAGCAGGCCGCCAGCCAGGTCAGCGTGGACAGCCGGCAAGGTAGCCGCGAAATTAGTTATCGCGCTGCCCTGCCGCTCGTGCGAATGTTTCTCGATCTGGGCTGTAAGAGTCTCCCGGCTCCAGCCCTGTTCCAGTGTCTGGCGGGCATACCAAAAGCGGACCGGAAGGTCTTTAACCTTCTCGAACAAGATAACGTTATGCCCCCACGGTATTTGCGTGATGAGACCTTGTACAATGGCGGGCATGCGCAACCCGCCTAATTGTGCCACAGGCTGTGGCACTTTTGCCGCCAGGCCGGAATACTCCTGAAAGAAGCGAAGCATCCGCTTGATATTCCTTTCGGAAAAGCCCTTCTGTTCTGCCAGGTAATTTTTTAAGTCAGCGGCTAGTTTTGGAATAACCCCCGCGCCCCAACCCTCCAGCTTCTGCCTGGCCACGATCATGCCGCCGATGTCCCAATACATCAGTATCATTTCAGCGTTGCTGGCCAGCGCCGCGCGGTGCTGAGCCCGGCGAACGCGTGTTTTTATATCCGCCAGCAAATGGCTGTAAATAGTGATATCGGAACTCATGGCCGCCCCCTTTATCTGGAAATAGTCTAGCAGATGACCCCGACAGCGTAGTGTCGGGTTGATTTGGGGGATTTTTAGGGATTTTAACCCTATCGAATTCGATAGGTTTAGAATTAACCGCCGACGCGGTTGGCCTCGAGCAGCTCTGCGGGCATGGGGTGGTCCAGCTGCCAGACCATGGCGATGGGGCGGTTGCCTTCGTGGCTGATGCAATTCCCGCGGCCGAGGAACTGGAACGGGGGCGTCAGCGGGCCGTTGTTGCGATTCAACCGGACGAACAAATAAATAGAATACCCGCGCTCAGCGTGCTTCACAAGGTTCTGCCCCGCCGTGCTGGCCTGCGTGGTGCCGCTTTGGGACTCCCAGTGCATGTGGGTCAAATTAATCGGGTAGTCCTTGTACAGCGTGGACGCGGAAAAGTCGCAAGAGCGACCCCCTCGTTGTTGGTATATTTGCCGTGCAGTTCCAGGGGCAGCGGGTAAGGCTTGTGGCCGGCTCACTGGGCAACGTCCATCTGGTAATCGGCCACCTCGCGCAGGTCGGCAAGTATACTCGGGTTCAAATCAAGCCGCCGGAAGGCCTCCTCGCGCGTGGCCAGGCCGCGCTGTTCGCCGCGCTCCACCCAAAGCATCAAATACAGCATATTCGCCTCGGCGGAGTCCTCGCCAGCAAGGCGACCGCCGCTTTCCATCTTGAGGTCACAATTTGTGACCTCAAGATTTGGCCGTAAAACCTATTTTCCTTACCGGCTCATCAGGCGTTGAGAGCAGGCTTTTGATAGCGTCGAAAACCACCTTGAACTGGTGGTCGTACTTCTTCTCCATCTCCTCTAGTTTGCGCCGCAGGTCAGCGTGAGTGTCTAGCAATTCCTTGAGTTTTGTGAACGTGCGCATTATCTGGATATTTACCTGACGGGCGCGCTTGCTCTTAAGCACGCTGGAAAGCATAGATACTCCATTATGTGTGAACACATAAGGCAAATAGCGCCTCCCGCCCCATCTTGAGGTTCCAATCTGGAACCTCAAGTTCTCCTGCTCGCTCGCCTTCAGTTTGTACATGAAGTCCGGCGGGAAGCTATCAAGATTTCTCGATACGGCCTGGTTGAGGCTTTTTGTCGTAACGCCATAGAGACTCGCCAGATCGCTATCCAGCATTACTTTATGCCCGCGCACGATGTATATCTTCGACGCAATGAATTCCTGTGGAACAATTTCTTTAGACATAATCTCCCCCTTGCCGTACAAATAGCATAGCAGACGAACCCGACAACCGCGTGTCGGGTTGATTTGGGGGATTTTGGGAATTTTTAAACACCTCGAATTCGAGGGGTTTAGAATTAGCCGCCTACACGGTTTGCCTCTAAGAGCTCGGCGGGCATGGGGTGTTCCAGCTGCCAGACCATGGCGATGGGGCGGTTGCCTTCGTGGCTGATGCAGGCCCCGCGGCCGAGGAACTGGAACGGGGCGGTTAGCGGGCCGTTGTTGCGGTTCAACCGGACGAACAAATAAATAGAATACCCGCGCGCGGCGTGGCCCACAAGGTTCTGGCCGGCCGTACTGGCCTGCGTGGTGCCGCTCTGGGACTCCCAGTGCATGTGGGTCAAATTAATCGGGTAGTCCTTGTACAGCGTGGACGCGGAAAAGTCTTTGTCGCTTTTGTTGAGGGTTATAAGCAAGGCGTAGGCCTTCTTCTCCGGGAAATGCAGCACGCCAACGCCGCGCTGCGTGGATTCAGCAAACGTATCCCGCCCAAAGGCCGCCTGGATCTCGTTGTTGGTATAGTTGCCGTGCAGTTCCAGGGGCAGCGGGTAAGGTTTATGGCCGGCGCACTGGGTAATGTCCATCTGGTAATCGGCCACCTCGCGCAGGTCGGCGAGGATGCCGGGGTTAGCCTCAAGCCGCCGGAAGGCCTCCTCGCGCGTGGCCAGGCCGCGATGAGCGCCGCGCTCCCCCCAAAGCAGGGAGCACAGCATATTAGCCGCGGCCGAATCCTCGCCAATAAGGCCAAGGCCCGACTGCGGCAGCCCCTTAATGGCGCCAAGGTACCCCGGCGCGGTGAGCTGGCAGGCGCGGGCTACGGCGGGGCCAAGCACAGCCAGGTCCGGGTCGGCCGGGGCCGGCGCCACACCCGCGGCGGCCTTCCACTGCGACCAGGTGCGGTCGCCCAGCAGGCGCTCGGGCTCGATGGCGTGCACCTCCAGGTAATTCTTTAAAGACAGCTCTTTGCCCGTGTCCTGCGCAAAGGTTTTTATGGTCTCGGGGATATACGTGCGCAGGTTGGCATAAGCCGCCTTGATATTCTTAAGCACGGCCTCCATGGCCTGTTTCTCAAGGTGAATGGAGCAGCCCGGCGGCACATGCGGGAAGCCGTGCGACCCCGGGCAGCAGCGCCGCAAATTTGCGGTCTACCCTGTAACGCTTATGCATCTGGGCCACAAAATCCAGCACCTGCAGGTAATCCTTGCCCGCGGAATGCCGCAAGCCGCGGCCCAGCTGCTGCAGGAACACCGTAAGGCTTTCGGTAGGCCTTAAGAAAAGCACGGTGTTTATCTCGGGGACATCCAGGCCTTCGTTAAAGAGGTCAACGGTAAACACGAACCGGAGCTGTTCGTCCCTGGCCTGAAGTTCGCGCACCGCGCGCTTGCGCGCGGCGTCGTCGGTCTGGCTGGTAACGGCCGCGGACTTGATCCCGGCTAAAGTGAATTGTTCGGCCATGAATTCAGCGTGCCGGATGGAGACGCAAAACCCCAGGCCCTTTGTTCTGCCCAGGTTCCCCAGCTGGTAGCGGTCAAGCGCGGCTATAATTGCCCTTACGCGCTTACCCGCCTGGGCCGCGTCGTCCACATAAGCAGTCTCCAGCGCGCCGGTATTGTACTTGCCGGCCTGCCAGAAACGGTCGTCCTCAACGCTTACCGGGTCCGCCACGCCGAAGTACTGGAACGGGCAGAGCAGCTTTTCGTCCAGGGCTTCAGGCAGCCGGAGCTCGGCCGCTATGCGGTTGCTGAAATAGGGAAGAATGCTTTCCCCGTCCATGCGCTCGGGGGTGGCTGTTAAGCCAAGCAGGATCCTGGGCGAGAAGCCCTCAAAAATCCCTTTATAGCTGGAGGCGGGCGCATGGTGCGCTTCATCCACAACTATATAGTCGTAGAAACCGCCGCCCAGGTCTTTCCAGAGCTCCTGTGAATTGGCTGTTTGAATGGTGCAAAAGAGATGGTCTTTAGTTGCGGGCGTTCCATGAGGCCCGCCCATGCGGGCCCCGAAGTCGGGTTCTTTCAGGACATTCCTAAGCGTAGCCAGGCTTTGATCAAGTATCTGATCCCTGTGGGCAAGAAACAGTAATCTTGGCCTGCTATTGCCGTTTGCCTCGCAATGCCCTTTATAATCCAGCGCGGCAATAATGGTTTTGCCGGTTCCGGTGGCGGCAACAATAAGGTTTTTGAAGCTCTTGCGGTATTCGCGCTCTACCTGCAGCGCTTCAAGGATACAGTCTAAGAAGTAATTCCCCTCTAATGTCTCGGCTACAGTTAGAGGTCACTAGTGCTTCTTATTCCTCAATATTTTCTTCTTACGAGGAGTTAATTGTACATGCTCTATCCCTTCAACTATCTTCTTGTGCTTTTCTTCGCGCTCTTGTTCCTACTGCACTACAGGATTGACCTTTTCCTCCGGAAGATCTTTTAGGACCTGAAACCGCTTAACCGCAAGAAAACCGCAAGTGCGTGTGTTAAATACTATTGTGGTCCGCTCGCCGAACCGGCCGAAATTATTCCAAGCGAGGTGGAGCTCAACTTCCTGGTTTATGTTATTTCGCGAGCTGTCTTTCTTGAAACGCAGAAAATAGGCTGCGCCAAGATTATCCTCATTGATCCCGGTCGCCCTAAGGTTCCGGACTTCATAATTAACATTCTCGAATCCACTCTCCGGGCGTGTACGCAGGGTGCATACCACCGCGATATTCCATTCCTGTGCCAAAGAGCGTAATGCCTCCAGTACGAAGTTTATATCGCCGTCGGGCACGCCAGCCTCCAGCATTGAATCCAAAGAATCTATGAAAATTATCCCTAGTTCTTTCTTTTTCTGCTCCAGCTCTTTTCTTATTTCACCGATGTCTTCGAAGATGTCGTCAGGACAAACGAACTTTCTTGGCGACAGGCAAAGCGCGGACTTTGATAGTTCTCTGCTGGCGGCAAGCAGCTTCTCCCAGCCGGCCCCCTCATTGTGAATGTTCGAAGTCATGTAGTCCACTCCGGCTCTAACCGCCAACAACCGGCCCATGAACTCTTTCTGAGATATCCCGGGAAGGAACACGGCCACGCCATGTCTCCCGGCAGAAAGGATATTGTCGATAGCCGACACCAGGAAGGCTGTTTTTCCATTTCCCGGA
This sequence comes from Elusimicrobia bacterium GWA2_61_42, assembly GCA_001799615.1. GTDB lineage: Bacteria > Elusimicrobiota > Elusimicrobia > Elusimicrobiales > UBA9959 > UBA9959. The sequence continues at coordinate 69,799 of MGTU01000013.1, forward strand.
AGGGCAGCCAGTACCGTTACCTCCCCCCTCCTGAAATCCGGGAAACTCCCGGGAATTATCCCGGAAGGGATTTCCTTGTTCCCTGACATACGCGGAAAAGTTTCAACGCACCCGAGAAAGTCAGCGCAATATTCCGAAGTTCCCTTAAGCATATAGCCTCCCTGCCAGCCTCTTTCATCATCAATTTCTGAGGATAGTATACCAGACCAACCCGACAGCGTAGTGTCGGGTTGCATAAAGTGGTTTTTAGTATTTTCTGGTGTGTGCGAACCAGGTAAGCTGTCTTTATCTACAAATTCTTTTAAAAAATATGATTCTGCCCCATATTTCTTGTTTCGGGCACCACAATGAAGCCTTCCTCTCTGTTGCCGTAAGGCTTGTAGTGCCCATTGCGGAAGTCTTCACCAGCAACAGCACATAGGGCAGCATCTACGAAATCTATACTTGTGAGACAGCTGATATCGTAATTATACTTCTGGAGTATATCGCGACGGATCCTTGCTTTGTGTTTCGCTGAAACTATCTGTCCCGCTAAGGCACATGCAATGGCTTGAGGAAATGTCTCAATACATAGTTGCGCTTCAGTCTGTTCTCCATTAAATAGAAGATATTTATTGGATTCCAGGCACTTGTAAAGTTTCTCTCCGTTGAACACCCATTTGTAAAAACTGCGTTGTAGTGCACTTTCCCTTCTCGGTGTTGAGAAGCACCAAATGCCTTTGTTCATTAATTCACTCTCTGCTGATCGTGATTTCTCTGTCCGGCTCCAACGGCACGGGGCATCCACGGCTATTATAGTGGCCTTGTGGGCAAAACACCATTCGGCTATAACTTCTGGCTTGTTATCTGTCTTTTTATCTATAAATTTACCATCTTGCAACGCGACGGCATGAAAGCCTTTTCTATCTCCTCCCACATCGATTCCAACAACTTTCGGGGTCATTCGTTTAATCCTTCCCGCACTCTGCGCTGTACTGCTTCAGCTGGGCGATGGCCAGCAGGCCGTCATCGTGGGAGAGCTCCCTGAAATCATTCTTGATGAAGGTCGGCACGGCCTGCTCGTTAAGCACCCAGGCGGGCGCGGAGCCCGGGTTCCTGGTAGTGTACCAGCCGAGGAACACCACGATTGGCTTAACGTCGAAGCGTTTCCCCGTCCTGATCTCAAGAATCGCCTGAACAGACTTCGCCCCGGCGATGGCCTCGATCAACGGGTCATTGTCGGGCGCATGCCCGTCCACTAATATCTTTTTTCCGTCATAAAATATCCGGTGATCCGGCCCGGCCGGCTTTTTCCAATACTTGGTCTCAATGCTGAATACGCCGGTGGGCCCCACAACCACGTGGTCGATATTGAAAGTCCTCCCGTCAGCCTTACAGACCAGGTCGTGAATGACCTGATATTTGTGCGGCATCAACTGCTCTTCCAGGAACTTGCCGAGTATCTGCTCGCCAATAAGCCCTTTGCGAAGCTTCGCCTTCTGTTTGTGTAATACCACAATACGCCGGATAGACCAGGTGCTGGCTGCCACAGCGATCAGCGTGATCATCCAAGGCTTTATCAGGTTAGGCCAAAACTGCTGTGTCCATGCGAAAGCCACAACCGGCACAAGCATGAATGGAACCACCAGCTCCGAGGACTGGTCCTCGGAAATATCCCGGATCTGCTCCGACAGGGATTGGCCGGGATAGCGCGTTCTGGGGTCTTTCAATGGGCTGTGCATGATATATATCTACTGAAACCTAATGCCGCGAAGATAGCCGCGTAATCCCGCCACCTGAGGGTCATCTTATATGTTTCGATCACCCAATTGTTTTTGAATCCGCTTCGCTATCTTTTCCATCCGCCCCAATCTTGAGGATATCTCGCCAGGATTAGCCAACGTCAAGAATGATTCATGAATGGCACTACTATCGCCGCTCCATTTTTGCATTAGATCAATCAATTGGCGTCCGCGGTGTGTAAATGGGCAAATAAATATTGGTTGCAGGCCCCGTTCCTTTGAGTCCATGATATACTCTGAGTAGTCATAGTAAATCAGATTTTGGCTAATAAGGAAATCTATATATCCATCAATAAATTGATGCTCAGCAGAACCACACAAAACTCCGACTTTCAGTTTGGCTGCATGTCGTTCCACTATTTCCATGCATACGGACATTGAGAAGAACAGCTTGGTTCCCATATCAATTATGCCAAGCGAAAACAACTCGAGGTAACTAATTTTATAGCTCGGCGCAAGATGTTTGCGAATAAGGATTTCTCGAAGAACTTGCTCAGGGGACAACAAAGTGTTTTCAGTTGGCCCGTAAGATTCGAACAACTGTTGTTTAGTGGCTATTTTCAGCTTGTTTGCTCTAGGAATTCGAATTGCCTTTTCGCTGCTTGTTAAAGGTGATCGCAAGTAGCGGCGAGCATCAATCCAGAAGACCGCTTGTCTGTCAGGGGCGACAAGCGCCACTATTACCGGTACAGGGAAGTTTCTCCAATAGTTGCGATGCTTCTCCTCTGGATAGAAATATATGAATTCTGCGTCTCCTTTTAAAAAATATGAGGCCCCTGCTTTTATTTGAATTGCAATAACACGACCTGTGCATTGCCCTTCCTCATCTGTATGTTCGACCTGACCATCGACACCCATGTCGGCATTAGTGGTTTCACGCCAAATAAACCTAAGTCTGTTAATTAACTGTGCAAACGCCAAAACGCCATCGCGCTCCGTAAAATACTCTGGCGTGACTTTTGGCTGTTTTTCTGTCATTAATGTCCCTTAAGTTTCATGCGGTTTTGAATCGGAAATATATTTACAGACGTTGTCCAGAAAATTGGAATCCGTAGATTGGGCCAGCCGCCTCTACATCCACAGGGATATAGCCAAAAGGCTTCCCCCTTGAGATAAGAAAACTTACAATGCCAGATTCGCTTAAACTACAAGGGATTAAAGCACTCGCAAGCACTAAAGGTTTAGGGCCATCAGGCAATATTATGACATCCCCTCGCATTCTAAAATCTTTTGCTATAGAACGCAGCTTGCTAAACGACAGACAGAAGTCCTCTATTGGCAGCTCACATTCATAGGATGCTTGGCGAAATATATCACCATGCTCATGCTTAATCCTTTCGCTGTGATTCTGCTGTCCAGGTTTCGCGTAGAAGCAAAATAGATTTTGTGGGTCGACCACACTGCAAATAGAATGTGATCTAATCCGATCAAACCCAAGCCCAAGTATATGTGTTCGACTTCTTTGGCCCAGTGAAGGTGTGCCACCAAATAAATTAAAATCACTTACTCCGGCCGTCGGATACTCTGCATGCTTACAATAGTCTCCAAGAGAATACCAAAAATAGATTGCATCCTCCTGGCGGACACACTGCTCTAGTATGACTGGGAAATTACAATACCATTGGCGTGGCATACATGAATAATCCACATGTATTTCGACTCGACTCTTTGCTTGAGCTGCCTGAGCCACAATCCTGCCAACCGTACTAGCAATTTCCTTTTGGACTTCAGCATATTGGCCGATAAGATACTTCGAAACTTTTAATCCCTTGCTCTCATAGAAGTCCTCATTTGCCTTTCGAGAAAGAACCGCATTAAAGTCTTCAATCCCCAAAACCAGCCACTCCGAGTTTTTCTGAGTAGCTAGCCCATCAAAATGTTTCCGTGTCCAGTGACATGCCCGATCTTCATATCCACATGCAACAATATAGAGATGATATGTTCCAGGCTCATTAGCGGCGCCCGCCCATTTCTCAATATCAGCCGTTTTCAACTTGTTTAATTTTAAGGTTTGTTTCATAAAGATTCGAACAAACTTAACTGCAACTGCTTCACGATTTCCTGAGATGTCTGCTTAGAGATTGGCAGCGATACTTTTTTCGTTGAAGCCAGCTCCCCCACTATACTTGGTTTTAGATTAACAGCCAGACCTTTACGAAGTGGCAACCAATAGTGTATCGCACATGGATATGATAGCCTCACAACATTGTCAGACGAGATCCCATTGAACAGTGTTTTCTCATCACACACTATGAGTGTGTAGGCTGCACCTAATTCCAACGCTTTTCGCAGCAGTGGGAGTTCTACTACTCTTCTATCTAATCTGAAATCGCAACCGCCATCAACGAGGGCACCATCATGGATTCTAGCCCCAAGTAGTTCCCCTGCTCGCGTCAAAATCTCTTTCAAAACGGGGCCATAATCGGGAAGGCCTTCAGATGCCTCCAAGTGCCGTTGGCAGAATTCCATATTAATGCGATGTTGATTTTTGGGGGTAAGCTCACGCTCCCTTGCGGAATCCACCATCTCATTCATTAGCTGAATAAAAAGTCTCGGATTCCCATCTGCGATTTTCCGAGCTACTGTTGCTCCCGCAAACCATCCTACTGCACGATTCCCCTTGGAACCCTCTATCTTCATCCTACGCATGTAGTAGATAGGCATAAACTTTTTAAAGATAGCCTGGCTAATTATCGGTGAATCGACTGCTTCCATTTGAAGAAGATTTCTTTTACGCGTATCTGAGAGGTGCAGCGCAAAATCAGTCCGGATTGATTCCTCATCGGGCAAAGTCTCATGCATTTCCAATTTAAAGTAGTCTTGAAGGTCATCTTCCCCAATAACCCCAAGAAAGGATTCAAGACTTATTTTTCCAAAATCTATTCCATCACATTTGCTTAGGCGAGTTTTGAGTAAATGATTCGTCAATCCTTTGAAATCATCGGAATCGCATGGCCGGTCAACATTTCGATAATTAAAATCGTTCCCACCAGGCTCAACAGAAACCCCATTTGCAAGAGTTTCTCTTGTGCTATATTTGAAAGGTAATGTCGCAATTTTTAAAACGAGAGGGCGCTTCCTTGAACGCAAAAAATGGTTTATGCAACGAATAAAGGGCTCTTCAACAAATTCTGCCTCATCTATGCAAGCAATCCAGGTTGTCTTATCAATATCAAGACCGAGTATTTCCGAAACTTTTGGAAGAACAGATACGATAGGCCCTAGCAAATCGTGGGCAAGCGGAGGTTTTTTTAGAAGTGAACCATCAGCCCAAAACGGTTGATTTTCGTAAAGAGTTTTAATATGCCACTCTATATCGCCCAATGATGACATGGTAATATCGGTTTCAGGGAACCACATTTCCATCAACCGCACGATGATGTCATGCTCTGCTTCAAGGCGCCGCATCGGAGTGTTATAGCAATCTTTCAGCAAGAACTTGAGCTCAGTAAGAAATGATGTTGCAGCAATACAATTAATTGCGAACTGGAAATATTCAAGCCGTTTTTCAGCAGCGATATTGTTGGCAGATAGTGCTGCCATAAATTCCAGATGCAATGGGACATAAAAACCAATAAACTCCTTTTTCTTTTTTATTGCTTCTGCTTTAGGATCTTGTGACAGCCGAAGGCATGAGTAAGTTAACATTTTAAGAATCACCGTCTTTCCACTGCCTCGAGTGCCGATAAGTATCTCATGCTGCTCATTGAAAAGAGACCAATATAATGAAATTGGGAAGAATTCTCTAACTATTTTTTCATCAGAATAGGCTTTTGCCTGCGATTCAGAAAATGGATTCGCCCCCTGATAACCTTTAAGTTTGTCGCTAAGTCTAATCATATTTTATGGACCAGTACTTCATCCGGATATTTTCCTGTAAGCATCACTCCCATTTTTTTGCACACTTCTGGAAACAACTTGTTCAGATCAGAAAGGGACACACATTGCAATTCCTCTGGGAGCAGATCAAGACTTGGCAATAATGCTCTTGTCACAGCCGCAGGCAAAGCAGATTGGACTATTTTCTGAGCTAAAGACTGCATTTCTATTGATGTAGCTAGCGATCCAAATTTTTGTACTGGATCTAACGGGATGACACGGGATTTTCGGACTTGAGCCCAGCCATCACCACTCCCATATTGATATGTTGTCACGTTGCCAAATGCCGCACCAGTCTTAGTCCTTTTCTCTAAAGTTAATGTGTGAAACGTGTTTGGGATTTCCCCATTGTCACGTTGTTCTGCCGTAACTGCAAGACTACCTGCACAAAAGAATGTTTTAGGATACACCCAACCAGTTTGCCATGCTGTATGCAGTTTGGCATGGTGGCGATGTCCATGACAAACTATATCGATCTTGCTTTGCCCTATCAGGTCAACTAATTCCGCCCCCTCTGTTAAACAAGAAATATCTTCAACCGCTGTTGGGTATGGGTAATTAAATGGATGGTGATGGAGCACAAGGATGTTCCATTTAGATGCACTACTGTGCTTGTCAATCGCCCCTCTAAGCCAAGCTAACTGCTCAGGTCCAAGCTTTCCATGGGAATATTCTTGATTGTGGGTGGAATAATATCCACTATTGGCAACGAACACAACAAAGTCTTCCCGAATAAAAACCCCTGTCCCCGGTATATCATGCGCATCGCAGAAATCTTGGTTTTTACAAAATATTGCACCCGTTGAAGCCGCTACATTTAGATATAGTGAATCCTTTTCTTCGAGATCCGCTAATTTAGAGATATGCCAATTTACATCATGATTCCCATACGAAAACATTACATTGTTGCGATTAATCTTTAACTGATTTGCAATTTCATGTACAACTTTCGAACAACCCACGAATTCTGCAGGTGCGCCTACGGAGGTAATATCACCCAAAACAAACAACCCATTAAATTGTTTGCCAGTGAGCGTGCCAACCAAATTCTGTTTCTTTGACACGGCATTTTTAATGTGTCCCTTTGGAGGAACGGCATCGACAGTAAAGTCTGAACTGTCAGCATCTTTCCCGTAATGAATATCACTAAAAACAAGAAAGGTCAATTCCTTCATTATCTAATCCTTAATTAACGCCAGATTCAACATGCCTTTATGGCAAACAAATAATTACACAATTCAAAACTTAAACCACCCAAACACTTGGCTCGTAATTAGTAATAATTAACTCTTGAACCCTATGTACTTTTTTTAAACACGTTAGGGCTCTTGCCCTCCGAATCTTTTTAAAGTGCCAACCGCGATAAAGTTTTTTAATTTCTTTTTTATCAGCGTTAGTAATTAAAACATAACATCCTTTTTTCGCAAGCTTATTCGCCACGCGAGCTAAAGCTATTTGGTCATCTTTTCCGAATCTATCTTTAGTGTAGTGTGTAAAATACGATGATTTATTCAAAGGTGGATATGGCGGATCGAAGTAAAATACATCATTCTTTCTTCCATTTTGACTAATTTTAGCGTAGTCCTCTGCCATAAATGACGCTTTAGATAGCACCTTTGCTATTTCCACGAATTCCTCTTTTGAGGCGACACTTATTTGGTCTCGATATCCAAATGGGACATTAAACTCCCCTCTTACATTAACCCGATATATACCGTTAAAGCATGCCTTATTAAGATATATAAACCTTGCTGCCTGTGAGATAGTAAATTTCGAACGATTCCTGTTAAATAATTTTCTTTGGTTATAATAAAAGTCTTCAGAGTGCAAACTTATAAACTTTTGCAAACAACTATATATTTTACGTGGTGAAGTTTTTACGTTTTTAAAGGTTTCGATTAATTGCGAATTCAGATCTGACAAAATCGCTCGTTTTGGCTTATAGGAAAAGAAAACTGACCCTGCCCCCAGGAAAGATTCATGATACGTATTGATTAAGTCGTGTGGCGGAAGACATTCAACTATTTTATCCACAAATAGACTTTTTCCCCCCACCCATTTAACAAACGCTTTGGGCGAATTGAATTTGGGGGATTTAGTACTCATTCCGTGTTGGTGTAAAACTATCATCTTATATATAAATATTTCTGAAACTCTATAAAGGTGCTGCGTATGTCCTGGACGCTGCCTAACTGAGTGGTGGCGTCGTTGATGGCGTGGTATTTCAGAGTGAGCAGGTCCGGGAGTTTTTCCTGGTCCAACTCGTCTACCCCGGTTTCAATATATTTGGATAGGACGAAATCCAAGAATTCCTGCTGGCGAGAGTTCAGGCCCGCATATATTTGAGTCTTTGCTTTGGCCACCCGCTCCTCGCGGGTTATTGGCTTAATTGAATATGCGATATATTCCAGAACATCAAAGAGGTCGCTCTTTTCGGCATCTACAAGCTTCTGTAGCGTGGATAGGTCTTCGTGGGTGTAGCCGGCGGCAGCGAGTTTATCCAGCATAGCTTTACGGGTTATCGGGTTGGACCAGACTTTGCGCAGTTCATCTTCGCTTTTAAAGAACACAGGCAGCGCACTGAACAGTCCCAGCACAAAGTCTTCGGCTGAAATAGGTTTCCCCTCCGCGCTGTAGAAGGAAGTCAGAACCGTGACCTGGATCTCCCGCTCTTTGCCGGCGCCCAGCTTGATCTTCACTTTCTTTACGCAGACGCAGGGGCGTTTTCCGCATTTGGGGCACGGGCATTGGCAGGGGCGCTGCCCACAGGCGGGACAGGGTTGGGTAGGTTTACTTTCACAAACGCAGGGCTTCTTACCGCATTTCTTGCAAACTTCCGGCTCTGGCGGACCATCCCATTCAGTATCTGCGAAATGGTGATATGCGTCTACGAAGTCGTAGATGGTGAAGTATTCTTTTCCGTCAAACAGGCGGGTGCCTCGGCCGATTATCTGCTTAAACTCTATCATTGAGTTAATAGGGCGCATCAGCACTATGTTTCGGACGTTGCGGGCATCCACACCTGTGGAAAGCTTTTGTGAGGTGGTGAGGATGGTTGGAATAGACTTCTCGTTGTCCTGAAATTCTCGTAGGTACTGCTCTCCCAATTCGCCATCATTAGCGGTAACGCGCACGCAATAATTTGGCTCAGTGCTAATCTTTTGTTGGTTTATCAAATCGCGCACCAACGCGGCGTGTTCCTGTGTGGCACAGAAAACTAATGTTTTCTCTTTCTGGTTAATTTCTTTTAAAACGATCTGTACGCGTTTAGCTTCCCGTTCTTTAATTTCAATTGTTCGATTAAAGTCTTTCTCTGTGTATATCTTATCGGTTTCTATTTCCCCCTCTATCACATGGTCGTCAGAGGCAAAGCTGTATTGGTCCAGCGTTGTTCCTACACGCTTTAAACGGAAAGGGGTGAGGAACCCATCGTTGATTCCTTCCTTAAGCGAATAGGTGTAAACTGGCTCACCGAAATATTCATAAGTGTCGCGGTTATCCTCACGCCGTGGCGTGGCGGTAAGGCCTAGCTGCACAGCTGGCGAGAAGTATTCCATAATGCCACGCCAGTTGCTTTCGTCATTGGCGCCACCACGGTGGCATTCGTCTATTATGATGAAATCGAAATAGTCTTTGGGGTAGTCTCCGAAGTATGGGACGTTTTCTGGGCCGCTCATGAAGGTCTGGAAAATAGTAAAGAAGATACTTCCATTAGTCGGGACTGAGCCGCGCCTACGTATTTCATCTGGACTTATGCGTACAAGCGCGTCTTCTGGAAAGGAAGAAAATGCATTAAAAGCCTGGTTGGCTAATATATTGCGGTCGGCAAGAAAAAGTATACGTGGCCGGCGCGTGCCGTCTTTTTTTAGGTTCCAGCGCGTTTGAAAAAGTTTCCATGCTATTTGGAAAGCGATAAATGTTTTGCCAGTGCCGGTGGCCATTGTTAACAGAATACGCTGTTTGCCGTCGGCTATCGCAGTCATGGCCTTATTAACAGCTATTTCCTGGAAATAATGTGCTTTTCTTGTGCCACCTACGTCGTCAAACGGAATAGTATTAAACAGATCCCGCCACTGATTCGTTACAACAAATTCTCTATTCCAGAGATCATCGGGTGTTGGGAATGTGAAGACATTGCACTCTCTACCAGTTTGCATGTCTATCTGGTAGATTTCTTTGCCATTACAGGCAAATGTTATATCCAGATGCAGCTTCTCTGCATAATTCTTTGCTTGGGCTACGCCTTCGGCGACATCAACCTCATCGCTTTTCGCCTCTATAGCAGCCAGTTTGCGGCCTTTATAGGACAACACATAATCAGCGATAAGTGGCTTAGAGCGGTTACCTCCCACATGAATTTTACCAGCAGTGATGTGGTGCTCGCGGTGTACTTTCGAACCTTCAATCGCACCCCAGCCACTAGCCTTCAGCTTGGGATCAATAAGTTCCGCCCTGGTTTCGGCTTCATTCATGAATTGGCCCCAACATGCTCCCCGCTGAAGGCTTTCTGCAATATGGACTTTTTCAACTCTTCCAAGTCAGCAATCTTTTGCTTGTAAACGGATTCCAATTCATCTGTGTTTCGGCGCAATACATCTAACTTTGAAGCGATTTCTTTTTGGGTCAATAGTGGCGGACACATAAACCGGTAAGCGAACAAATGGTCTCTGTTTATCTTGGGCATCCCGGCCCGCGCAGAGCCCGTATTTGCATATTCGGTAAACTTGGCGGACATCAGTAGGTGGAAAAGGAACTTACGGTCCAATATCCCTGCTTTTGGCGATAAGGGGTAAATATCGGCACTACACAAACCTTTAAATGTTGGCTGCGCAACTTTCATCAGATATGGACGAATCTTGCTGTAAAGCACCATCGTAGAGTCGAATAAAAACTTGCCAGATATCAATCCTTCTTCTTTTGAGGTCTTAAGGTTAATTAGTTCCCCAGTCTTCGACACAATATTCGCACCGCCAACATGCTTGAGGTTTAAATACTCTTCAATTCTGGGGTCGACTAAGACAGATGCTATTTCGCAAACCTCAGAAAAAGTCCGTTCCATCCACTTGGATCCGCAATTCGTAAAAATGGACGTAGAGTACAGTTCAAAAAGTTCGCGGGCGTTGGTAAGATTTTTATCGGCATTCTCTTTTACCTTAGCAATCGCGTCAAAAGCCTCGTCCAAAACAGCCACAATGCGTTTTTGCTCTGCCAAAGGGAGGACTAAAATGGGTTCAACTGAATAATCCCGGAAGTAGATATGCGGAATCGTGCTGCCATTTTTATACTTATTGAAATCGATGCTGCTTAGGTAGTAGAAGAAGTAACGAATATCTAGAACATCTTTTGGAACTAGATATTGCAGAGTTCCGATTACGGAAGAATAAGCTGGCAATAAAGAAAGTCGACCAATCCCGGCGCCGTCCTTGATTATGGCGACATATTCTTTATCTTGATGATAGAAACTCACATTCTTAATAAAACCGCCTGCTCCAAAAATTGGATGTTTTCCGGTTTCATTCGCTAATTGATTTTGGGAGACATTTGAAGATGCTTTTTCGCAAACATCCCTTAGACTCTTAACCTCCCACTTCAAAGTCATACCAACCCTCTGATATTCTTTAATATCGCAGCAGACTCATCATCGAGTTTCTTAATTTCAGCCAGAATATCTTTAGGAGCGCGCAGGGCAACTTCATCTTTTTTATTTGAATTCTTCACAGAGAGATCGTAAGTTTCAATGTTTATATCGGCAATATTCACTGACCATGAATTATCAGACTTGGCTTTGATTTTCTGCAATTTGACAAACTCAGCCAGATCTTCCTCGTTCAGTGGGTTAGTTTTGCCAAGATTCCTGCCCGCATTCAACTGGTAATACCATACCTTGCGGGTAGCAGAGCCCTTCTCAAAGAACAGAACCACGGTTTTAACGCCGGCGCCCTGAAAGGTGCCGCCGGGCAGGTCCAGCACCGTATGAAGGTTGCAGCTCTCCAGCAACTGCTTGCGCAGGCTTACAGAGGCGTTATCCGTATTGGAAAGGAAAGTATTCTTTATCACCACGCCAGCCCGGCCGCCAGCTTTCAGTATTTTGATGAAATGCTGCAGGAACAGGAAAGCCGTCTCGCCGGTCTTTATAGGGAAATTCTGCTGCACCTCGGCCCGCTCTTTACCGCCAAAAGGCGGATTGGCCAGCACCACGTCGTAGCGGTCCCGCTCCTGAATATCGGCCAGGTTCTCGGAAAGCGTGTTGGTGTGTACAATATTGGGCGCTTCCACCCCGTGCAGGATCATATTCATGGTGCCTATGATATAGGCCAGCCCTTTCTTTTCCTTGCCGTAGAAAGTGTGCTTCTGCAGCGTCTCCGCGTCCTTGGTGGTAAGGTTCTTGCTAGCCTTTAAGTATTCAAAGGCCTCGCACAAGAAGCCCGCCGATCCCACAGCACCGTCGTAGACCTTCTCACCGATGGCCGGGGCCACAACCTTAACGATGGTCTTGATAAGCGGCCGGGGCGTATAATATTCGCCACCGTTTCGGCCTGCATTACCCATATTTTGTATCTTATCCTCGTACAGGGCGGACATCTCGTGCTTTTCAGTATGGGAGCGAAAGCGCAGGCCGTCCACCAAGTTGATGACCTCGCGCATGTTGTAGCCACTCTGGATCTTATTCTTGAGCTCGCTAAAAATTTCGCCGATCTTGTACTCGATGGTATCGGGGCTTTCGGCATCAGATTTAAACTTCTTTAGATAAGGGACCAGCTTGTGATCTACGAAATCTTTCAGGTCATCACCGGTGAGGGCCTTGTGGTGGTCTATCTTGCCGTCCTTGTCTTTGGGCGCGGCCCAGGTTTCCCACTTGAACTCGCGGCCAATGATGGCGGTATATTGTTTGCCGGCCAGCTCAGCGGCGGTCTTCTTGTCTTTCTCAAGGTCTTCCAAGTATTTCAGGAACAGCAACCAGGAGGTCTGTTCCACGTAGTCCAGCTCGCTGGAGCATCCGGCGTCTTTATGAAGTATATCGTCAATGTTTTTAAATACCTGTTCGAACATGTTGTTTGCCCTTAGCGTGTTGCTTTAAGAAAAATGCTATCCCGATGAAATTCCATATACCGCTGTTGCTGGCGGTTAAACACCCCGACGTTAATGCCCGTTTCGCAGTTCACGCCCATTTTTGTCAGAGAATATTTGTCGGCCACAGGCGAAACAGCCAAGTCCCCATTATCTCTGAATGAGATAAATCCACGATCAAACAAATGATCCATGGTCGGGGTTAAAAGAAGGCCATTCTCTCCGTCCAGGCGTTCGTCATTATTAGATTCACGCCAAGGTTTAATATGGCTACCGATTAAATGTATCGGATTATCAACTTTTGTAATCCGGCAGCACTTTTCCACCTTCATCAGACGCTGCCGATAAAGGCCCTGTCCTCGACGCGACTTAATCAAGGCTTCTTTTTCGGTGACCTGAATCCGCCCATCGCCAGTTATCTGCTCCTGGAGCTTTTCCTCCCACTCTTCAAGGCCTTTGCGGTCATCAGCCACTGCCAACGACGCGACATCAGCCATAACGGGCTGATTTGGAAACAGGTTGGTGGCTTCAGGGCCAATTATGCCCGCAAGAACCTTACCAAAATCCTCGCTTATAGCGGCCAAATAGACCTGGTTCCCCCTCCCGGTGGCCTGAAGCGGTGAATACTCCGTCGGCAATAATGGGCGGAGGACACTTATATGTTCAGCTGGGGTTATCTGACTTTCGAGATTAAAAAATCGAACCAGAACTTTCCAGCCTGCAGTAGGATGCCAATTCGGACCAATGTTCCCAAATTCTTCCGGTTTCGGGAATGAAAAGGCATACGACTGCGCTATTCCAATAGCTTTAATTTTAGTATCGCAGAAAGAATAAACAACATCTCCAGGCGCAATACCGCGCATGTTCTCATAAAACTGATTGTACTGCCCGCCAATATTGCGTTTAGGAGACCAAAGATAGCCGCCCTCAGTTTCCTGTCTAAAGGTTTGATTCTGGTTCACCCACCAGTATTTAACTTCGCGATTTAGTGGCAAATCGGGCATATTAAACAGTGTTATTCGCAAACTTCTAATTCAATTATATATAAAGGGAACGTCAACTGATGCCTTAAAAGTGTTATCCCGCCACTCCAGGTAGCTGGGGGACAGGGGGCGGGTCACTTTCTGCTTCATGCGGTGGTCACGCATAAACCGCATAGCGGTTTTGCGCGACCCCGCCTCGGCGATTTTCGCTGAAAAATCGCCTCCGGCCTTGCGGCCCGGACGCGAGGCATAATTATGCCTCGCTCTAAAGCCGGGCCTCACTTCGTCCACCAGCACAACGTCATAGGCGTTATCTTTTGAAACAGCCGGCGCGAACACGTCCAGGTTTACGAACAGCTCCCGGGACTCCCTGCCCACGGTTTTATGGATGGCCTCGCGGAACGGCTTTGACTTGCACGCGTAGCGCACATTGTTCTGGCTGCCTTTTAAGCCCAGCTCGGCCAGCAGATTGAAGGCTATTACGCTTTTGCCCGTGCCGGGGCCGCCGTGCACTATTATCACGCTTTTCTCGGCGCGCGCCTTGGCCGCTTCCAGTTTAGCCAGGATGAGGTTCTTGGCGACTATCTGCTCGTTAAGCAGGGAAAGGGCCTTTTCGCCGGCGATTATCTTTGCGGTATTATCCAGCAGCTTCCTGGACGGCTCTATAGGGCTTTGCGCGAACCGGTCGAAAACCTCCAGCCCGTGGCCCGAAGAAAGGCATTCCTTAAGTTTCCCCGCCAGCCCGGCCACCTCCGTCATGGTGTAAACGGGGAACTCCGCTATGAGTTTATTGTATTTGGGCGCGAACAGGGGGTGGCGGAAAACATAGGCCTTCGCGGCCGCGGACCTGCCGAAGAGCAGGCAGTCGATACGGCTGGTGTTGTAGGGGACTTCGTATTCGAAAGAGATGTGCACGTCTTTCAGGGCGGCTTTTTCGGCCAGGTTCTTTACGTACTGCCCCGAGCTTTTGAAGGAATTGTACTCCGGTATGCCGGGGTAGCGGCCTAAATGGGCTTTGAAATTGTCGCGGATGGTGTCGGCCAGCGTGTTGTCGCGCACGTGGTCGTAGAAGTCTTCGATATTGGCGGAGTAGAGGCGCATTAGAGCTTGTTGTACTTGGTGTGGCGGCCTTTGGCCTTGGCCACTGGGTACTTCTTGGCGTTCTTCTTAAGTTTTTGGGTCAGGGCGGCCAGGACGTCTATTTTGAGGTCGTGGCTGAGCAGCAGCACCCAGTAAAGCACGTCTGCCAGCTCTTCGGAGACTTCCAGTTTATGGGTTTTAACGTGCTTTTTGATTTCTTCGGGGTTTTTCCACTGGAAATGCTCCAAAAGCTCGGCGGCTTCCAGGGCCAGGGAAATAGAAACGTCTTTGGGATTATGGAACTGGGCCCAATCCCGGGCGTCCCTGAAAGAAATGATCTTACGGGTTAAGGTTTTAACGGTTGGTTGCGGTATCAATTGATGCGTATCCCCCCTGACATATTCATTCTATATCTTCCCGCCCGGGCTGGCAATTTATATTTATATTAAGAGGGGAAAGAAAAGGCTCAACCTCGGGGAATTGAGGTTGAGCCTTTGGGAACCGAGGGGCAACTGCTAAGGGTGCAGGTAATGGCCGTGGCCGGTTGCGGGCTTATGATGGCCTTTAGGCGGTTCGATAGCAAAGCAGCCCAGGCGGACGCCATAGACGGCCAGTATTTTCCTGAGCGTGGCTACTTCAGGGTTGCCGGTTTTTGACAGCGTTTTATAAAGAGTGGTGCGGCTCATCTTGGTGGCTTTAGCCAGCACGCCCATGCCGCCATTGGCGGCCGCCACGTTGCGGATAGCCTTCAGGAGGTAGAACATCTCGCCGTCCTCCAGCTCCGCGTTAAGGTAGGCCACTGCATTTTCCTGTTTTGAGAGGAATTTGAGCACGTGTTTACGATGCGGAACGGTATTTTTCATATCTTACTCCTGTAATCACGCCAGAGGCGCCGCGCCCTGCGGATATCTTTACCTTGCGACTTTTTATCGCCGCCACAGAGCAGGATAACTATCACCGGGCCGTCTGCGCCGTAATAAACCCTGTAACCGGGGCCACTGTGTATCCTTAACTCCCATACTCCGCTCCCGACCGGACGGTGGTCCCCCAAATTCCCCTCTTCTATGCGCCCGACGCGCTGGAAGATAGCGACCCGGGCGACGCTATCCCGCAGGGCATCCAGCCACTCATCATATAGGTCTTTCCCCGCCACAAAATAGTGCAGAACCTTCCGTTCTTGCGGTTCCATATCCCGCCTCCATAGTGTATCCTATAAAAGACAGCTTGTCAACCCCGGGCGAACCATCTTTCCTAAATAGGATAGCAGGCCACCCCGACAGCGTAGTGACGGGCAAAAGTGATAAAATCGTTGTGTGGCAAACGACAAAGATCTGCATGAAGGGCTGCTGAACCTGGAGGAGATCCTGCACAGGCTGGACGCCCGGGCGAAGAGCCTTGAGCTGCTGAAGGAGCGCGCCCCGCGGCCGGCGCCCGACAAGGGCGAGCCAATGCGGGAAGAACCGCAGTTGCCTAAGACAACTCCCCCTGAGGCAACTCCCCCTGCAGCACTGCCGGCATACAAGCCGGAACCTGTTGCGCCGTACAAGCGCATAGAGATCCCCGAGTTTATTCCCCCCGTAAAGCCGGTGGCAGTTCCTCCTCCCGCGCCGGTTGCCGCGCCGCCGGTTATCCCGCCGCCCGTTAAGGCGCCGGAGCCTGCCGTAAAGGCTCCGGAGCCCGCAAAGATTCCGGAAAAGGCTGTTCCCCCTCCGGCAGAACCTAAGGCTGTGATCAAACCGGCTAAAAAGGCTTTTGTTTTAAATAAGACCGTCCTGATCTTTTTTTGCCTGGGACTGGCTATAGCGGGCGGGGCCTACTACCAGTTGACCGTGAACAGCGCCAAGGCGCGGTACGCGCAGGCCGGCAAGCTGGTTAAAAGCGCGCGCCTGGCCGAGGCCGTAACCGCCTATACGCGGATAACAGAGGTGTATAAGGGCAGCCCCGAAGCGGCCTACAGCCAGTACGCCATAGGGGACATAAAGTCCGTGCAGGGCGACCTGCACGAAGCTATAAACCGCTACGAGAAATTCCTGCTGGCGGCGCCCGACAAGGACGCCAAGGTGCCGCAGGCCAAGTTCAATATAGCCGAGATAGAATTCAAACAGAACAACTATGCCGACGCGGAATTCATGTACAATAACCCGGACATAAAGGCTTCCGCCTACGCCAAGCAGGCGGCGGACAGGGTGATACAGATAAAAGCCGTTAAAGCCCAGGCGGCCGAGGCGCGCAAGCTTATGGCCAGGGACCCCGCCAGGGCGGCGGCGGCTTTCTCCGCGCTGCTGACGGCTTACCCCGGGCTTAAAGCGGCTGCCGACGGACTGGCGGAGGCGCAGGCGGCGCTGGCCGCGGCCAATACCCGTAAGGCGGCCAGGGCCGTGGCGAGGGCAAAGGCCAACAGGGCGCGCTAACAGACCCGGGGGCAAGCCCCCAACAACCCGACACTACGCTGACGGGTTGCCGTTGTAAACTATTTATAAATGACCGACCGTGACGCTTCACAGCTTGTAAGCTGGCTTTATGTGGATATGAACTCCTACTTCGCCTCGGTGGAGCAGGAGCTGGACCCCGCCCTGCGCGGCAAGCCGGTGGCGGTGGTGCCGCTGCTGGCGGACAGCACCTGCTGTATTGCCGTCAGCTACGAGGGCAAGGCTTTCGGGGTTAAGACCGGCACGCTGGTAGGCGAGGCCAGGCGGCTTTGCCCCGCGATGAAATTTATAGTGGGCGACCACGTCAATTACGTTAATTACCACAATAAAATAGTGGAAGCCGTGGAATCCTGCGTGCCGGTGGATTCAGTCTGCTCCATAGACGAAATGGCCTGCCGGCTGACCGGTTACCAGCAGGACGTTAAAGTAGCCGCGGACCTGGCGGCCAAAATAAAAGCCGTTATCCGCGGCACGGTGGGGTCATCGCTGCGCTGCTCTATCGGCCTGGGCCCCAACCGCTACCTGGCAAAGATAGCCGGAGACATGAAAAAGCCCGACGGGTTCACCGTTATCCGCCCTTGCGACCTGCCGCAGGCGCTTTATTCGCTGAAAGTGCGGGACCTTACCGGTGTAGGGGCCAAAATGGAAGCCCGGCTGAACGCGCAGGGCCTGCATACCCTCCAGCAATTGCTGGCGCTGACTCCGGAAGAGATGCGCAAGGCCTGGAACAGCGTAAGCGGCGAAGAGATGTGGCATCTGCTGCGGGGCGAGCAGCTGGTGGAGAGAGTGTCGGAGCAGAAATCCATCAGCCATTCGCACGTGCTGCCGCCCGAGCTGCGCAACAAGGCGGGCGCCATGCGGATACTGAAGAAACTTACCGACAAGGCCGCCACCCGGCTGCGCAAAGAAGGGTTCTTTGCCTCGGGCATACAGATCTACGCGCGGTTCACCGGGCAGGACGGCTGGCAGGCCCGCTGCAATTTGATGGAAACGCAGGATACGCTGGCTTTTATAGACGCTATCAAAGCCCTTTGGAAGGAAATACCGGCGGGCCAGGTGTTCGCCGTGGGCGTGGCGCTGTACGGCCTGGTGCCGGAGGCTTACCACGCGCCGTCCTTGTTCGAGGACCAGCGGCGCTGCCAGCTGACCCGGACGCTGGACAAGCTAAATGAGAAGTTCGGCAAGGATATACTGCACTACGGGGCCACCCACGAGTCCGCGGGCCTGGTGCCGCTGCGCATAGCTTTCACCAGGATCCCCGAAGCGGACGAGGGCTGAACTCAGGCGGTCGGCCGGGGGGCCGCTACGGAATTGTGCTCGTACACCGCTTTCAGCACCCCGGCAAATTCACGGATATATTTTTCGTTCAATTCTTCACCGGCAATATCTTTTCTTTTGCTGTTGGCGGTGAGGCCTTTGCGCGGGAAATAATGGGAAAGTTCGCCGGGGCATTTCTTGGAGCCTTCCAGCTCCACGCGGATAGCGTCCTCGTGGCAGGAAAGGCGGAACAGGGCGGACCTTTTGGCCGTGCGGGCCCTGATGACCAGGCTGCTGCCGCCTTCGGGTTTTTCCACGAAGTTCCAGGACTCTTCGCCGGGGTACCAGCCTACCAGGTCCAGCATTTCTTCGGCCAGCAGGCGGAAAAGTTTGGCCGCGGCCGGGTTTTTAGTTTCGCAGGCGGCGTGGTAGGCGTTCAGCAGGTCCTGCTCCGGGTGCAGGATAAGTTTCCTGGGGTTATAGGCGCCTATGAGCTCCAGCGTTTCCTTGGGAAAGGTCTTTTCGCCGGTGCGCGTCATTATTTTAATGGTCCTGTCGAAGGTCTCTACCACCCGGCCGATAATGTCCTTGCCCGCAACCTTTACCGTATCGCCGCTTTTTAATTTGGTCATGCAGTTCTCCAGTAATAACCGACACAGGATGTACGCACTTGCCGGCTTACGCCGGCTATTAAAACGAACAACGCCTAGAAACCAACCGCCAGCTCCGCCTTCAGCAGCTCCATGGCCGCTTTATATTTTTTCTTATGCCAGTTGCCGAAAGAAGGGTGCGGGACTTCGTAGGGGTTCGGGCCGCACACGTTCAGGACGGCTTTGCGGGCGAACTTGCCGCAGGGGATCAGCTTCGCCTGCGGGCCGGCCTTGGCCAGGCGGGCTTTCAGATCTTGCAGTATGGCCGTGTAAAGCGCGGCGTCCACGTTTTTCCGCTCCGGGTTCCGGAGTTCGCCCAGTTTTCTCACCACTTCTTTCTGTTCGCCGGTCAGGCTTTCGTCGTAGGCGCCGGCCTGCATGGGCAGCTGGCAGACGTTGACGATGGCGTACTTGTCGCCGGTCTTGCCGTTTAAAATAATTTCGCCGAAAGCTTCTTCCCTGTTGCCCAGCACGAACCGCGCCATGGCTTTGCCGGCGGTGCCGGCGGCCGGGCATTTTTTGCGGAGCTCGGCTTTATGCGGGGATTCCAGGATAAAAATAAATTCTACGCCGCCCAGGTCAGCGGGCACGTCGGGCACCACCCAATTGTCCAGGCCCGCGGGCTGTTTCATTTTCATACTTCCAGCTCCCCGCCGTTCTTAAGCAGGCAGGCCCTTTTGCCAAAGGTTTTTGTGAATTTTTCCCCGTGTTCGGTGTTCACCGGGATTATATAGCGCGGGCGCTTGTTCTCCACCAGTTTGCGGATAGTGGAGAAATAAGCGTGGCCGGTGGACGGGATCTCGGTGGCCGCCAGGCCCTGGGCCTTGAACCAGGCCAGCGTCTCCGGCAGGCCGGCTTCTTCGGTATAGGTTTCCCAGCCGGAGTACACCAGCGCGGCGCCGCGGAGGTCTTTTATTTCCCCAGCCACCCATTCCTGCGCGTTGGCGCGCACGGGGATTATCAGGCGGTCCAGGTTGTCGCGCACCCAGTCCCAGCCGAACATCTTGGGGCGCATGCGTCTGAAAGTTTCGGCGTATTCGGTCAGCTGGTAAACCCGCTGCGTGGCGGTGTTGCGGATGATGCGCAAGTACTCGGTCTCCAGGCTGGGGATCTTCAGCTCCACGCCCTGCTTCTGCGCCAGCCCTTTTACCCGCTCCAGCAGCAGCGCGGTGTAGCCGTCCACCACCAGGTACCGCCGGGTATTCTTGGCTAAATAGGCCAGGCTGGTAAGCAGGCCGATATCCTGCCCGCCGCACAGGAAATACAGCGGGCCGTTGAGCTCCTTCACCATGTCTTCCACGTGGTCCATCACGTCCTGCTCGGTGGGGCCTTTCTCCACGTCGGCCTGGGTGCCCTCGGTGATCAGCGCGTCTATGGGCCCCATGTCGGCGGCCAGGAACTGCTTGAAAGCGTTGGACTTATTGCCGTGCTCGCGGAAATCGCCGGTATAAATTATCCGTTTACCTTCCGACTCCACCAGGAAAGCGAAAGACTCGGCCGCCGTATGGTCCATGAGGAACGGGGTGATGACGAAGCGGCCTACGATAAATTTATGGTTCCTGCGGAAATAGTTGATGCCGACGGGCAGCTTCTTGCCGTCGCGCGGCATCTTGGTGGTGATGCGCACCACGTCTTCCATGATCTCCGACATGAAAACCTTTATGCCGGGGTTCAAAGGTTTGGCCAGCAGCGCGCCGTAATGGTCCGCGTGCGTGTGCGAGATGATCAGCGCCAGGATGGGGTGGGAGACTTTATTGTCGTAAAGGCCGGGGATCTTAAGGACCGCCGCTTCCGGGCCGGCTTCCACGGGCAGACCGGTCGCGGCATCGGTTTTGGGGAGCGGCTGGCCGTAATCCAGCAATATCCTGGATTTGCCGGAAACCAGCTCTATGCAGTTCCCCCCTATTTCTTCGGCCCCGCGGTGTACGATTATTTTCATGGGAAATTAATCCAGCCTCTTTATCCTGCCCACAGCCGGCGCTTTTAAAGGGCCGGCGGAGAAGGACTTTATCATGGCTTCGCGCACCTGCAGCATGGTGTCTTTTATGTCTTTGCCGCCGGCGAAGGCGTCGCCGCCGTTGCCGCCGAAGGCCAGGTAATTGTTGGTGGCCACCAGGAATTCCTGGCCGGGTTTTACCAGGCGGCCTTTATACTTCAGGCGGATCTCCGCGGGCCGGCCGGTTGGGCCGGGCTTGAATTCCACGGTCAGGCCCGAGATTTGGATGAAACTTTTGTCGTTGCGCAGGTTGTCGGCCATAAGCCGCAGGAGCTGGGCGCCGCTCAGGCGCATGGTGACGATGGTATTGTCGAAAGGCATGGCCCGGTAAAGGTCGCTGAGGCGCACGTCGCCTTTTTTTATTTCGGACCGGATGCCGCCGGTGTTCTGGAAAGCCAGCTGCGCCCCGGAGGCTTTACGGGTGGCATCGCTCATCCAGTTGCCGATGGCCGAATCCAGGCCGTTCGCCGCGAAAGCCAGGTCTTCGTCCACGCGGCCCACCACGCGGCCCATTTCGCGCTCCACGTCGGCGTTAAAGCCGGCTATGGTCTTGAGCACCAGGGGGTCCTCACCGGTCTGGTCTATCCAGAGGGGCAGCAGGGCTACCTTTATGCCGGCCAGCTTGCCGGTGGCGTCGTCGAAATTCAGTTCGGCGCGGCTTACATAAGAAAGGCCGTAGCCGCTTTCGGCCAGCCAGACGCCGGAGACGGGGTCGCGGTAGCCGTTGAGGAGGGCGGTGTGGTTATGGCCGCCCAGCACCAGGTCCACGCCCGGCGCGGCGCGGGCTATGGGCAGCGCGCCGGAGAAAGGCGGGGTGAAGGTCCAGGTAGTGACGTCCACGCGTTTAAGGCTGAGGTCGTAGCTGAGGCCGGTGTGGGTGAGCGCTATTACGGCGTCCGGGTTCTGTTTTTTAATTTCGGGCAGCCATTTAGCGGTTTCGGCGGCTTCGTCGCGGAAGTCCAGGTGTTTTACGTACTCGGGCAGGGTGTCGGTGGCGGTGTGGGTGTTGAGCAGGCCCAGCACGGCAATTTTTTTGCCGGCTTTCTCTATAAGGACGTAGGGCTTCAGGTAATTTACGCCGGCGCCGTCGGCCTTGTTATAGACATTGGCGCCGACAAAAGGGAAAGCGGCGCTGGAGACCAAAACTTTCAGGGCGGGTTCGCTGTAATCGTAGTCGTGGTTGCCGGGGACGGCGGCGGCGTAGCCCATCTGGTTCATCAGCACCATGCTGGCCAGGCCGCGGGTGAGGATGCCTTCGGGGGTGCCCTGGAACATGTCGCCGGAGTCCAGCAGGAGATACGGGACGGTTTCTTTTTTGAGCAGGGCGGACAGCGCGGCAAAGCCGCCTATGGGGCGGGTGGAGTTGCCGTTATCCCACTGGGCGGGGCGGGCCGAGTACCAGCCGTGCGCGTCGGAGGTGTGATAGACGGCCAGCGTAGCGGCGGCGGCCTGGCCGGCCAGGGCCAGGAGCAGCGGGAGGAAAGCGGCAATCCTTTTAAATTTGATCACAGGTATATTGTAGAAAAAAGAAAACCCGGCCGGGGCCCGGGCTTTCATTTCGGAGGTTGAACCTCCTAATGTTTGCCGGTGCTGCCGAAGCCGCCTTCGCCGCGGGTGGTGACGGTGAGGTCGGCGGCCTCGGTGAAGGCGGCGTATTCGACTTTATTGAAGACCATCTGGGCGACTTTCTCGCCTTTTTTTACTTCATAGGGGGTCTTGGGGTCGAGGTTTATGAGGATGACGCCGACTTCGCCGCGGTAGGGGGCGTCCACGGTGCCGGGGGTGTTGAGGACGGTGAGGCCGTGCTTGAGGGCGAGGCCGCTCTTGGGGCGCACCTGGCCTTCGTAGCCGTGCGGGATGGCCATTTTGAGGCCGGTGGGGATGAGGACGCGCTCGCCGGGCTGCAAGGTATGGTTGATTGTCGAGTAAAGGTCGAGACCGGCGTCGCCTTCGTGGGCGTAGGCGGGCATTTTTACGTCGGCGTGAAGTTTCTGTACGGCTATTTCGAGTTTGCTCATGTTTTTATCCTCTTACCTGGGTGTTGGGGAGATGTTTCAGGACTTCTTTGTGGATGTCCTGTAAAAGCTGGGGCGGGGTTTCGGGAAAGGTCTCGAGGCGCGGGTCCAGGAGGCCGTTCTTGCGGGGGATGAATTTCTGGACGTAGTATTTGTGGTCGGGGCTGCCGGTGGCGGAGATTATCAGCCGGGCGGCGGCGGCCATTTCTTCTATGGTGAGGAAAGAGATGGTGTTGTCGGCGCGGATGACGGGGGCGACGGTGGTGCGGTATTCGTAGACGGGGAACCTGGAGACGAGCTTGAGGCTTTCGAGCATATTGGCCTGTTGGCCGGGGACGCCGGCGGTGGCGGGCCAGAGGGGCTCGGGGCCTTTTACGTCCATGGCGACGTAGTCTACGAGGTCCAGGGCGAGGAGCTGGGCGAGGACTCCGGGGTTGCTGCCGTTGGTGTCGAGTTTTACGGCGAGGCGGCGGGCGCGGATTTCCTGGATGAAGGGGATGAGGTCGGGCTGGATGGTGGGTTCGCCGCCGCAGATGACTACGCCGGTGACCCATTCTTTTACGGTTTCGAGGTAGTCGAGGAAGCCCTGGTCGCCGATATCTTTGGCGTTGGCGAGCAGCGGCGCGGCGTGGCAATGGGGGCAGAGGTAATTGCACCCGGGCGTAAAAGCGACGGCCGCCAGTCTGCCTGGATAGTCTATAAGGTTAAAACCCAATACGGCGCCTATTTTCATATTTACTACAAAGAACTGCGGGTTCGTGTCTGCCTGCGGTTACTGCAACTCACGTCATAGATGCCCAGTCGGGTCAGCCGGGGGACCGGAACGCAAAACACGTTCGGCCACACCGTGGCCTCACTCGGTATTCGCCCGCCGCGCTTATGCAAGCGGCGGGCTCAACGACGGTTTTGCTAACCCGGTCCCCCGCCCGACCCTCCAAACCGCAGGCAGGCACTCCATTTACATAAAGCTGTTCCAGGCGGGCGACGGTGGGGCCGGGTTAGCAAAACCCTGCCGGAGCCCTGAGCTTGCGTAAGCGCGAAGGGCGAGGCGGGGAGTGGCGAGCACGGTGTGCGAGACCACGTTTTTGCGTTCCGGCCCCATTGGCGTCCGCCTGCCAGCCCTCACCTGCTTCTTTAAAGAGAACTTATAATAGCGGCGGCGCCCGAACGGGGCGCCGCCGTTTTTATGCCTATAACACTATTTGGCTACGTAGGCGCCTTCCACCATTTTGAAGTACTCGACTTCTTTGCGGTGGACGGGCTTGCCGCGCTTGAACTCGAGTTCGTAGCGGTTCATGGTGCCGTTGTTCTTTACGAGCACGGTGGGGATGGGGTCCAGGGGGACGTTCCATTTGGCGGCTACCATGCGGGCTTCCTGCTTGGTAAGGTCGTGGAATTCCACGGGGATCTCCATGCCCTTTTCCTTAAGAGCCTTGGTCAGGCTGGCTTTGGCTTCTTCGCACATGGCGCAGCCTTCCTTGCCGAACACCATCACTTTCTTGGAGGCGTCCTTTTCGTGCAGCCAGTTCACGTTGGGCGTGTAGTCGGCGTAGTGGTGCGCCACGGCTTCGCGGGCGCGGCTGATCTCCAGCTGGGAGTCGTTCCAGCCGCTGAGGTTGGAGAAGTAGCCCACTATCTTGGTCCTCTTGGTCATGTCGGCGCTGCCGCAGCGGCCGCACTTGTCCTTGAAGCCGAAGTAGTTGGTGTGGCAGTTATTGCAGTGGGTGAATTCCGGCGACACGGTGATCTGCGAGGCGCGCGTGTTGCGGTAGGTCTTCTCCACCAGCTGGGCGATGGACTCCGGCGGGATCTGGCTCTCGCCGCAGTACACGTGGATGATGGAGCCCGACTCGATCATGTCGTGGAACTTCGACTGCAGCTCGATGCGGTCGATGATGGAGACGTTGGCGCCGGGGTTCAGGTGCACGGAGTTGGTGTAGTAAGGGGCCTTCTTCAGGTCGCCCTTGATAACCTTCTTCGCTTCGGGGAAGCGGGCCATGTCGCCCTTGGCGAGCTTCTGCGTGGCCGATTCCGCCGGGGTCTCTTCCAGGGTGATCTTCAGGCCGTACAGCGCGCGCATGGCGTTGATGGTCTGGTGCATGTGGTCGATAACCTGCAGGCCGGTCTCGTAGGCGTCCTTGCTCTCGTGGAGTTCCTTACCGGTGAGGTACTGCACCACTTCGTTAAGACCGATCAGGCCCATGATGTAGGTGGCCTTTTCGAGGTTGACGTAGGGAGTGCCGTCGTCGGAGGGGATGCCCAGCGAGCGCAGCGGGGAGCCGTCGGTGTCCAGCAGGGTCTGCGTGTAGGCCTTCTTCTGCAGGTGGGCCTTCACGGCCAGGTCGATGGCTTTATCTATCTGCGCGAGCGTCCCTTTGAGGGTTTTGCCCTTGAAGGCGGCCTGCGGCAGGTTGATGGTGACGTTCTGGAAACCCGTGAAGCGGATGTTCTCGGGGTGCTTTAAAAGGAAGGGGTCCGTGACCTTTTCCTTGAGGCGGCAGCACTGGGCCAGCGTGGCGCCGGCGCCGTCGCGGTCGAACATGAAGTAGGTGGAGCCGTTCT
>MGTU01000014.1 GCA_001799615.1 Elusimicrobia bacterium GWA2_61_42
CGCACCAACTTCCCCGGCAACCAGGGCGGCCCGCTGATGCACGCCATCGCCGGCAAGGCCATCTGCTTCAAGGAAGCGATGAGCCCGAAGTTCAAGGAGTACCAGACCCAGGTCCTCAAGAACGCCCGCAAGCTCGCCCGCGAACTGCAGGGCCGCGGCTACCGCATAGTCTCGGGCGGCACCGACTGCCACCTGATGAGCGTGGACCTGCGCGCCAAGAATATCACCGGCCTCGAGGCCGAACAGGCGCTGGACAAGGCCGGGATCACGGTCAACAAGAACACCATCCCGTTCGACCCCCAGAAGCCGATGATCACCAGCGGCGTGCGCCTGGGCACCCCCGCCATCACCACCCGCGGCATGAAGGAGAAGCAGATCTCCGTCATCGCCGGCCTGTTCGACGACGCCATCGCCCACAAGGGCGACGACAAGGCCCTCAAGGGGATAAAGGAGCAGGTAAAACTGCTGTGCGCCGGCTTCCCCATGTACCCCGGCTTCGAGAATTAACCTCAGAGCCTCAAAGAGAAAGCCGCGCCCGCTGCGCGGCTTTTTCTTTTATTTCCCCTCCCGAACTTAACCGGTAGCGCCGCGAAAGCGCATTAAATACCCGGTTCCGGTTCCGGTTTTCGACCTAAGCCTGCCGTCCCGAAAATTGGCACTTGCGCCTCATGCGCAGGTGCCGTGCGCGCTGCTATCCTATTGGTATAACAAAAGCGCACCGCCGGCAAAAGCGGCGGAAGAAAATAAAGGAGACAGTAAATAAAAAACACAATAATAGCGGCAGCGGTACTGATGGCGACGGCGGGTTCGGCCCTGGCGGGAGAATCTGTCTTCAAAGACCTGGCGGGCTCGGTTAGGGACAGTGAAACCCTGGTTTCCAGCATACAGGAACCCGCCCCCGGGCCGGCGGCCAAGGGTTTCGAGACCCGGTTATACCGCAACGCGGAAGGCTGTGAGGCCACCGTGGAGCAGCGCCGCAACGGCGATCTTATATATGTAAGGGAGGCCGGCGGCGCGCAGGCTTTTCTTTGGCTGGGCAAGGACCTGAAAAGCGGCGAGATCACCGCTTTCTGCGATCCGGCCGCGGTTTACCGGCAGGGCGACGGGTCCGTGAAGCTGGCTTGCGGCGAGCACCCCAATGGCGGCTACTATACCCGCGGAGAGGCCGTACTGAACCTGACCGGCGGGCTGTCCGCGGTGAGCGTTCGCGGCGACGTCAAGCGGACCTTCGGCTGGAAGACCGACACAAATATCGCTTGCTCCGGCCTGCGCCCCGCGGATAACCGCGGCGTCTCTTTGAAAAGCGGCAAGTCCTTCATGGGCGTAGAGGCCTGCTCCGTGCTGGACGGGATCTACCCTTCGGACATGACCAACGAGGAAGCGCAGGGGACGCTGGGCGGCTGCTTCAGCGGCATCTCCGCCAGGTACGGCGTACCGGTGACCTTCGCCGCGGCGGGGACCGAAATGACCATCCTGGTAGGACCGGCCAAAGACGGCCAGCCCGGCGGCAACGCCAAAGCCGCCGCCGACCTGAAGAAAGAATTAGCGGCCCGCGGCGGGCAGCTGTTCGACTTCAAAGTCTCGGTAGCGGTCGCCAAGTAGCGCCGCGAAAGCGCAGTAAATACCAGGTTCCGGTGCCAGTTTTCGGCCTAAGCCTGCCGTCCCGAAAATTGGCACTTGCGCCTCAGGCGCACAGGCGGCAAAGCAGCTATCCTATTAGTATGGCAGCCACCAGGCGACTTAAAGAAGGCTGCGACAGACCAGGGGAGGAGAAAATATGAAGAAAACGCTTATAACCATACTGCTGATAGCCGCGGCCGGGAGCACGGCCCGCGCCGGAGAAGGGCCGCTGGACACGCTCAGGGATTTTTCCGCGAAACTGACGGCGGAAACCGCAGCCGCGCCCGCGGTTCCCGCGCCCGCAGCGGCGGCGGAAACCGACGCCCCGAAATTATTCAAGGCAGAGATGGCCTGGTATCCGGTCAAGGTGAACGCGCTGGCGCAGCTGGGCGCCAGGAAAACCGCCGAAGAGGCCGCGGTGCTGAAGTGTGAAACTCAAACGGAGGACGGCGTCTGCGTCGCGGTAGGTTCAAGGGTAACGAACGTCAACCCGGTTCTCGGCTCCATTACGGCCGCCGCTGAAGCCAGGAGCGCCGTCCCGGCTGTAAGGACGAACTTCAGCGCGATCACGGCGTCCCCCAGCCCGAGGAATATTTACGGCGGCTTCAATGAAGTGGAACGCCTGGGCGCCAGGAAGATAGCCGAAGAGGCCGCCGTGGCCGAGTGCCGGGCAGCCGGCTACCTGGCCTGCTTCGCCGTCAAATCCGTCATCCTCTACTGCGACAGTTTCAGGTGCGAAGCGCAGGCCTTCGCAAAGGCTTTCCAGGCCAGATAAGCGCAAAACGGCGGCAGCAGGCGAACGCGGACCAGGGCGTACCGGTCAGAAGTCGAACAGTTTTACGACCCGGCTCTCTATAGCGAAAACGGCTGAATTTTTGGTTTTTTCGTCTATCTCGTAGGCCGAGGCGGCGGACATATTAAGAGAGAGGAGCGGGTAGAAAGCCGCCAGCTCCACCGCGTCGGCGCGCAGCGTTTTCATCCTGCGCCAGGCCAGTTTGCCCGAGGCCATCATTTTGGCCTGGTACTCGCGCATTTTGTCGTTGAGGCCGGGCGGCAGTATTTCCGCGCGCGGCAGCTCAAGAACCTCGTTGGAAAGCTCACAGACGTAGGCGCCGCCCTTGTTCTTCTTTACCAGGCCGGCCTTGGCGAAATCCAGGAGTATTTTCGCCGCATCCCGCTCCTTCAGGCCCAGGATCTTGCCGAAAGCGGCCGGCGAAAGCGGGCTGGCTTCATTTTCCAGGAAGAGGAAGGCCCGGTAATGGTCGTAACTGGAGAGCAGCACCAGGGCTTCAGCCACCGAGACCGGGTGCCGCTTCAGTATTTTGCCCATGGCGCGGTGCAGAGGGGTCATGCCTTCGGAAGCCTTCACCAGAACAAAGGGTTCGAAGACGGCGGCATAAGCTTCCTCGCCGGCCAGGGTCTTCAGCCAGGCCGCGGCCAGTTTGCCGGCGGCGGGGCTTTGCGGGATCAGCTTCAGCGCCAGAGAAAGACGCCTCAGCACTTCGGGGGAGGGCAGCGCCTCCCCCTGTTCGAAGAGCAGGTATTTCCTGTAGGAGAAAGTCAGGACCGGCTTGCCGCCGTTGTCGTGATAGAAGCGGTAGGCGGTGCTGAACCCGGCGGTTTTGCGCAGGTCTATCAGTGTTTCTGAAAAAAAAGTGTTCATGATTTCGAATTATACTATTTACCTGCCATAAGCAACGCGCCATGCCCGTACCGGGGGCGGCCCTCCACTTGCCCGCGGCCTGTTTTTTTGTAATATGGGGCTATGGGAAGAGCAGGTTTATTTTTTGCCGTTCTTTTGTGCCTGGCGCCGGCCGTTCGCGCCGCGCGCCAGGAGAGTTCCTCCGAAGTTAAGACCCTGCTGGACAAGGTGGACCGCCTCTACCGCAGCGACCGCTCCTGGGCGCAGATACAGATGGAGGTGATCACCCCCGACTGGCGCCGCACCCTGCTGATGGATTGCTGGACCGAAGGCCTCGGCAAGACCTTTATAAGGGTGCTCTCCCCGGCCCGCGACGCCGGCGCGGCCACCCTGCGCAACGGCAGCGAGATGTGGAACTACTTCCCCAAGATAAACAAGGTCATGAAGGTCCCGCCTTCCATGATGATGGGGGCCTGGATGGGCTCCGACTTCACCAACGACGACCTGGTAAAGGAAAGCACGCTGATAAACGACTATTACGGCGAGTTCTTTGTCCCCGCGGCGCCCGACGCCGCCCTGCATTATCTCAGGCTGAAGCCCAGGCAGGAGACTATCTCGCTGTGGGGCGCCATAGAGCTGGTCATCCGCAGGTCCGACCTGCTGCCCGTCAGGGAAGACTACTACGACGAAAAGGGCCGCCTGCAGCGGACGATGGAATTCACAGACACGGCCGAGATGGGCGGCCGCACCATGCCGCGCGTGATGAAGATGGTGCCGCTCTCCAAGGCCGGACACAGCACCGTGATCCGCTACCTGGACGCGCGCTTCGACGAGGCCCTGCCAGGCGACACTTTCACGCTGCGCAACCTGCAGCGCGCTAAAACAAACAAATGATCATCTTCAGGATGGCTTTGCGCAACGTTTTCCGCAACCGGCGGCGCTCGCTGCTCACGGGGCTGATGATGGCCGGCGGCTTCGTGCTGTTCTCGGCCACCCTGGGTATTTCCGAAGGCACCTACGGCTCCATCATCGACATGTTCACGCGCAGCCGCACCGGCCACGCGCAGGCGCACGCCGCCGGCTACCTGGAGCGCCCGTCGCTCTATAAAGCCATAAAGGACCTGGACCGCGCGGGCCGGGTGCTGGACGGCCTCCCCGAGGTGGAGGCCTGGGCGCCGCGGGTGTACGCCCCGTCCCTGGCTTTCGCCGGCAGCAAAACCGTCGGCGCGCAGGTAATGGGCATAGACCCGGCGCGCGAAAGGAAAGCCATGAGGCTGGAAGGCCAGCTGGCCGAAGGCGCCTTCGTGCCGGACAGGTCTTCCCCCGGAGTAGTGATAAGCGCGCGCCTGGCTTCGGCGCTCGCCCTGAAGACCGGGGACGAATTCTCCCTCATCGGGCAGGGCGCGGACGGCTCCATAGCCAACGACAATTTCAGGGTAGCCGGGATCCTTTCGGCCTCGGGCTCCGCCTTCGAGGGCCCGTGGTGCCTGATGCACATAGACAAGGCCAGGGAGTTTTTGGCCCTCGGAAACCGCGCGCACGAGATAGCGCTGGTCTTCACCGATTACCGGAAAGCCCGCGAAGACGCCGCCCTGGCGGCCGCCGCCCTGGCCGACCCGGCGCTGGACGTGCAGCCCTGGCAGGTGACGGAAAAGGAATTCTACCAGGCCATGCTGCTCGACAAGAAAGGCGGCGACATCACCAACTACGTGATCATGCTGATCGTGGCCATCGGCGTGCTGAACACCGTGCTGATGTCGGTGCTGGAGCGCACGCGGGAGTACGGCGTGCTGAAGGCCCTGGGCACCAGGCCGGCCTCCGTCTTCCTGCTGATAATGGCCGAAGTTTTTATCCTGACCCTGGTCTCCTGCGCCGCGGGCGCGCTGGGCGCGCTGGGGTTGAACCATTACCTGGCCGCGCACGGCATCCCCATGCCGACGCCGATAAGCTACGGCGGGGTGCGCTTCACGGTGATGCTGTCCGCCGTGACCGCCGGAACCTTCACGCGGCCGGCCCTGACGGTGCTCGCGGCGGCGTTGGCCGTCGGCGTCTTCCCGGCGCTGAAGGCGGCGCGCATAACCCCGGTAAAGGCGCTCTCCAGCCGATGAACTTCTACCTGAAACTCGCCTGGCGCAACAGCCTGCGCAATAAACGCCGCACCTTCCTGGCCGCCCTGGCGGTGGGCCTGGGCCTGGCCGGCCTGATCTTCACCGACGCCATCTCCTACGGCATGCTCGACGGGCTGATCGGCACCGCCACCGGCACCTTCCTCGGCCAGGCGCAGGTGCACAGGCACGGCTTCCTGGACACGGCCGACGCCGACCTGCAGGTAGCCGGCGGCCCGGCCCTGCTGCGCCGGCTGGAGCGGGACCCCCTGGTCTCCTCCGCCGCGCCGCGCACGCTTTCCTTCGCCATGATCTCCTCCCCGGCCAACGCCGGTTCGGCTATGCTCTACGGTGTGGACCCGGCGGCCGAGCTGCGCGTCTCGCGCCTGGCGCGCGCGGTCTCGGCCGGGACCTTCCTGGCGGAAGAAGGCGACTTCATAGTGCTGGGCTCCCTGCTGGCCGAAACCCTGGAAGTCGGGCTTGGGGACAAGATAGTGGTCACCGCCGCCGCGGCCGGGGGCGGCGAGCTGGCGCAGGCCATGTTCCGGGTCGGCGGCGTGATCAAGTCCGGCTCGCGCGCCATGGACGCCAACATGGCCTTCATAAAATTCGCTAAAGCGCAGGAACTGCTCAGGCTCGGGGACGGCCTGCACGAGATAGCTGTAGTGTTCAGGGACCCCGGTTCCGCCGAGAATGCCGCCCTGCCTTTCTGGCGGGACTACGGCGCCGGGGACAACGAGGCCCGGGGCTGGCCCGAACTTATCCCCGAACTGGCGGCAGCCCGGGAAATGAGCGCCTTCGGCATCTTCATAACGGCCATCATCCTTTCCGGCATAGTGGCGCTCGGCATCACCAACACCCTGTTCATGTCCCTCTACGAGCGCATGTTCGAATTCGGCGTGCTGCGCGCCGTGGGCACCCGGCCGGCCCGCATGGGCCTGATGATAGCCAGCGAAGCCGCCATGCTGGGTCTCTTAAGCGCCGCCGCGGGCGCGGCTATAGGCTGGCTCTCCTGCGTTCTGGTCTCTATTAAAGGCCTGGACTACACCGGCGTGGACTTCGCCGGGGTAGCTATGGTGGAGCCCATCCGGCCCATGTTCCGCCCCGAGCAATACTGGCTGTACCCCGCCGCCCTTTTACTCTTCACTTTAATAGTAAGCCTTTACCCGGCCATCTACGCCGCCCGCATGAACCCCGTAAAGGCCATGCGCAAGAGTTTGTAGGGCCGTCTTTGCCTGTGGAGCGGCGGCGAGGGTATGCCTTCGCAGGGGCCTCGCGAGCCCCGAGCTTGCGCAGCGCGAGGGGCGAGTGACAGAGCCGGGCCACGGTGTGGCCCGGCGTACCCGGAGAAGGCATACCCTCGGCGACGCGACTGGGCATCCCGGCGGTATAAAAGGCAAAGACACATTAGGAATATTTTTATGGAAAAAGAACTGGTAATAGAAGCCAAAGGCGTAACCAAGACCTACGAGGAGGGCGAGGTGAAGGTGCACGCGCTCCACCCGGTGGACCTGGCGCTGCGCCGCGGCGAGTTCACCGCCGTGGCCGGCCCCAGCGGCTCGGGCAAGACCACCCTGCTCAACATCATCAGCGGGCTCGACAAGCCCACCTCCGGGAAAATAAAGCTGGCCGGCCGCGAGATGGGCGCCATGACCCAGGCCGAGCTCTCGGACTTTCGCCGCGACCATATAGGCTTTATCTTCCAGGCCTATAACCTCATCCCCGTCCTCACCGTCGGCGAGAACGTGGAGTACGTCCTGCTGCTGCGCGGCACAGGCGCCGGCGAGCGCGCGGCCCGCGTGAACCGCATACTGGAGGAAGTAGGCCTCGGCGGCAAAAAGAACCGTTTCCCCTCGCAGCTTTCCGGCGGCCAGCAGCAAAGGGTCGCCATAGCGCGCGCCATGGTCTCCAGCCCCGACATCATCCTGGCCGACGAACCCACCGCCAACCTGGACTCCGCCACCGGCTCGGCCCTGATGGACATGATGCGGGAGCTCAACGAGAAGCGCGGCATGACTTTTTTATTCTCCACCCACGACGCGATGATAATGGAGAAATCCAAACGCCTCGTAACGCTCAAGGACGGGCGGGTGGACTCGGACAGCGCCGCCGACAAGGCGCAAAGGCATGATTAAACTCCTGGCCGCCCTGGCCCTGGCCGCGCTGCCGCCCTGCCCGGCGGCCGCCGGGGGATTTTCGGCCGGAGGCAGCCTCAAGACCTATCTCTACTCCCTGGAGCCGGCCGGTATCCGCAATTATCCGCTGCCCCGGCCGGACGGGGCCTACGCCGTCACGGAGAATAAATTCCGCCTCAGGACTTCGTGGGACGGGGGAGCCGGGCTTAAGGCCGAAGGCGCCTACGAACTGGCCTTCACAGGCAGGCAGCGGGAATTGGCAAAAGCCCGCCCCCTGTCTCCCGGCGCCGGCGGCAACTGGCGCGTATCGGACCTGGCTCTTTTCCTCTCTCCCTCCTCCGGGGGCGGCGCGGCCCCCGCGGCCCTGGCGCAGAACCTGGACCGGGCCTTTATAACCTGGTCGCCGGCGGCCTTCGACTTTTATGCCGGCCGCCAGGCGCTGGCTTTCGGCTCCGCCAGGGCCGTAAACCCCACCGACGTGCTGGCGCCCTATCCGTACGGCACCATAGACTCCGAAGAGCGGCGCGGGGTGGACGCGCTCCGCCTGAAGCTGCCCTGGCGGGAAATGGGAGAGCTGGACGCGGGCTGGCTGCCGGGCCGCCGCTGGTCCGCTGACAGCGGGGCCGGCTTCCTGCGGGGCAAAAGGACTTTAGGGCTTTGGGACGTCACGCTGCTTTCCGCTGTTTTCCGCGGCCACCTGCTGGCCGGGGCCGACTTAGAGCGCCGCCTGGGAGGGGCCATGCTCAGGCTGGAAGCCGCCCAGGCCTGGGTCGGCAGTTTTTCAGACCGCTCACCAAAACAGGACTTCTTCAGGCTTTCGGCGGGAGGAGAATATCTCTTCAGCCCGCTCGGGGGGCTGGATACCTGGCTGGAATACCATTACAACGGGGCCGGCGCGGCCGGCACCGGCGGCTACGCCTCCAGGGCCGCGCGGGCGGCTTACCGGGACGCCAACGTCTACCTGCTGGGCAGGCATTACCTCAGCGGCGGAGCGGGCGTGCGGCTCTCGCCCCTGGTATCGGCCGGCGCCAGCCTGATGGTAAACCTGCGCGACCGGTCCTTCTACGCGCTGCCTTCGGTAGAGTGGAACGCGGCTTCCGACCTCTACCTTTCGGTCGGGGCGCTGCTGCCTTCCGGGCCCGGCCCGGTTTTCAGCGGGGCCCGGATCGCGGCCTCCTCCGAGTTCGGCCTGTATGACAAGGCCCTTTACGCTTCCGCCAGGCTGTATTTCTAAGCCCCGCCCTTTTCATCGTTATTTCTGTGCTTTTCGCGCTTAATTATTATAAAATAGTAATAATGGCGGAACCCACCCTTTTGGCTTCCGGGCGGAATGACGATTTCAACACAATAAGGCAAAGGAGCATATAATGGTTAAGAAAGTACTGGCGGAGATAGGCGTAATAGGCGGAACCGGTCTTTACGCGATGAAAGAACTCAAGATTATCAGGGAAATCAAGGTTAAAACTCCTTTCGGCGCCCCTTCGGACAATATCATTCTCGGCACCCTTTCCGGCATAAAAGTAGCTTTCCTGCCCCGCCACGGCCGCAAGCACGCCATCCTGCCCGGAGAGATCAACCAGCGCGCCAATATGTGGGCCCTCAAGTCCATAGGCGTTAAGACCATCATCTCCGCCAGCGCGGTGGGTTCGCTCAAGGAAGAGCTCGCCCCTACCCACTTCGTATTCCCCGACCAGTTCGTGGACCAGACCAAAGGCCGCCCCTCAACCTTCTTCGGCAACGGCATAGTGGGCCACGTCCCCCTGGCCGAGCCGTTCTGCCTGGACATCTCCGACATGATGTACAAGGAAGCCAAGAAGCTCGGGATCACCTGCCACAAGGGCGGCACCTACTGCTGCATGGAAGGCCCCGCCTTCTCCACCAAGGCCGAATCCGAATTCCACCGCAAGATGGGCTACTCCATCATCGGCATGACGATGGCCACCGAGGCCAAGCTGGCCCGCGAGGCCGGCTTCCATTACGCGCCGGTCTCCCTCGTGACCGACTACGACTGCTGGAAGGAAGGCGAGGAAGTGAGCCAGCACAAGGTGTCCGAGACCCTGCAGGCCAACGTGGAGAACATCCGCCGCCTGCTGGTGAAGATCATCCCGCTGGTGGCCGCGGCCGGCTGCCGCAACGGCTGCCCTTCCTTCACGAAGAGCTCCATGCTCACGCATAAGGAAAATTTCCCGGCCAAGACTTACGCCAAGCTGAAACTTATACTGGAGGGCTAAAATGGCTAAAAAGCCTGCAAGGAAGAGGGGTACCAGGAGCAACGGCAAGCTTGCCGGCCGCAAAAGGCTCATGGAAGCCGCCAAAACGGCCCAGAAGAACGCCTACTGCCCCTACTCGCGCTACCCCGTAGGGGCGGCGGTGCTTACCGATTCCGGCCGGATCTACACCGGCTGCAACGTGGAGAACGCCTCCTTCGGCCTGGCCATCTGCGCCGAGCGCGTGGCCATCTTCAAGGCCGTCAGCCACGGCGAGAAGAGGATCAAGGCCCTCTGCGTGGCCGCCAAGTCGGCCCGCCCTTGCGGCGCCTGCCGGCAGGTGATAATAGAATTCGCCGACAAGGACGCGGAGATGATCTACCTGGACTGGCAGCCGCTGGAGAGAAAGGAAAAGATCACCATCACCACGGCCGGCAAGATGCTGCCGCTGGCTTTTGACCCCTCGGAAGCCGGACTTTAAAATTTACGGAGGTACTATGGACGTGAAAACCCTGACCAAGCTGACGAAGTGGATGGAATCTACCGACCTCGAGGAAATAACCTGGAGGAGCGGCGACGACAAGATAAGCCTGAAGCTCAACAACAACCCGGAACACAACACCACCATCGCCTCCACTATGGAGCCGGTGCTTTCCCCTTCCATAGGGATCTTCCGCTTCGCCCGCCCCGGCAAGACCAACCACCTCAAGGAAGGCTCTTCCGTGAAGAACGGCCAGGAGCTCGGCGTGGTGGAAGTAGGCAAAGATTTCAAGAGCGTCACCGCCCCCTCCAACGGGCTGCTCAAGATCATTTCCATAGAGGAAGGCAAGCCGGTGGAATACGGCCAGCCCCTCTTCTTCCTAGAGCCCAAATAAAACATGCCCGCAAAGCCCTCAGTCATCAAATGCCCCAAGTGCGGCTACCTGCCGAACATGCTTGGCGACGCCTGCCTTAAGTGCGGCGCGCGGCTTGAAAAAATATGCGGCGAATGCGGGGCCGGCAACCAGGTGGAAAAAAATTACTGCGACCAGTGCGGCACGCTGCTGGCCCTGACCCCGCCGCCCAAGGACGAGAGCGCGCCGCCGCCTCCCCCGGCACAGCCGGGAAAAAGCCAGCCCCCGAAGCTGGAGATGGAATCCATCCAGGACACCGTAAGCGAAAAAGCGGATTCTTTCAGGGACCACTCCAAACCGCCGCCCCAGCCGGCGCCGCCCGAAGCCCCGAAACCCGGCGAGTCCCCTCAGCAGGCCCGCGAGATGCGCGCGGGCTCCTCTCCTTTCATGGCCGACTCCGCGCGGCTGGCAAAACCGGTACCGCTGCCCGTGGCCATTAAACCCGGGCTGGTACGGCGGTTTTACGGGCCAGTGCTGACCGCCCTGCTCGTGGTAGTGCTGCTGGCCATCCTTTACCTTATAGCGGCGCCGTCCATCCCGCGCATGCGCCTGCTGATGACGGCCAAATCCTACCTGACCAATATTTCCCAGGGGAAATACGAGAAGGCCTACGAGCTGCTTTCCACCAATTCAAAGGCGGCTTGCAGCCTGGAAGATTACCTGAAGAACAGCAGCGGCTACTACGCCAAAGCCCCGGCCTGGCAGTTCCGGGACGTCCAGGTTTTTTCCATGACCTCCCAGGCGGCCATGGTGCGCTACCAGCTGAAGGAAGGCGACGCGGAGTGGAAGACCGACTATATCTCGTTCGTGCGCGAGCACAACCGCTGGACCAGGCCCTATATCTGGATCCTGTTCCAGCCGATAGACGAGGCCCTGGCCCGCGAGGATTTTCCGCAGGCTCTCTTTCTTTCACAGAAACTTTACCTTACCGACCCGCTGGACCCGCGTTCCTCCGGTTATCTCTGCGTTTCCGAATTTTTAATGGGGATATACGACAAGGCCGCCGAATCCTGCCGGCGCACCATAGACGGCGCCGCCGCTTTCCCGGTCGGCTTCTCCAACGAGGAGCTGTTCCAGTACAGCGCCCATTACGCCGACAGCCTGCGCTACCTGCAGCGCGACCGGGTGGCCATACAGGAATACGAAAAGCTGATGAAATGGCCGGGCCTCACCACCAAGGAGCAGTGCCCGCTCTTCCTCAACCGCGCCGATTCCTACGTTAACATCAGGGACTACGCCAGGGGCCTGCAGGACGTCATGGCCGCCGAAGGCGTCTGTTTCGAGAACCCGGCCAAGGACGACGCCAAGAAACGCCTGGCCTACATGAGCGGCGGCGCCGGCGCCGCGGCAGTGGCTTTCGTGCAGAAGGCGCGCTTCCAGACGGGCATGCCGCCTATAGCCGAGGCCCGCAAACAGCAACTGGAAGCTTTAAAGGCCAGGCTTGGCCCGCAGGGCGCCAGGCTGCTGCCCAAAGACAATTGGCTGGCGGTGCACCTGGAAGGCCCGGAATACCGCGTCTTCCTCCGCCAGGAAAGTTTTAACCCGCGCACGCGCAAGAGCGAGACCCGGGACGTTTTTATTTTCCACGTTAACCTTTGGACGGGAAAAGCCAAGGTGGAGAAAGCCCCGCCGCCGCCGCCCCCGCCCGGCGCCCCGCCCAAGCGGGAGAATTAAACTGTTTTCCTGGAGGACTTATGTTCAATAAAGTTCTGATCGCCAACCGCGGCGAGATCGCAGTACGGGTGATCCGCACCCTGCGCGAGCTCGGAGTAAAATCCGTGGCAGTCTATTCCGAGGCCGACCGTTCTTCACTGCACGTGCGCCTGGCCGACGAATCCGTCTGCATAGGGCCGGCCATGGCGAGGGAAAGCTACCTCAGCATCCCTGCCATCATCTCGGCCGCCCTTATTACCGGGGCAGACGCCATTCACCCCGGCTACGGCTTCCTCAGCGAGAACGCGGACTTCTCCGCCGCCTGCCGCGACAACGGCATAACCTTCATCGGCCCCTCGCCCAAGTCGATACAGCAGCTGGGGCACAAGGCCGAAGCCAGGAAAATGGCCGTTAAGGCCGGCATCCCGGTAACTCCCGGCACCAAGGACTGCGTCTACAAGGACGCCGCGGCCCAGGCGGCCAAGATCGGCTACCCTATCATGATCAAGGCGGCGGCCGGCGGCGGCGGCAAGGGCATCCGCATCGTGCGCGAGGCCTCCCAGCTGGCCAACGAGATGAACATGGCCCAGAGCGAATCCAAGGCGGCTTTCGGCAACGGCGACGTCTATTTCGAAAAATACATAGAGCTGCCCCGCCACATAGAGGTGCAGTTCGCGCGCGACTCCCACGGGCACACCATAGCTTTTCCGGAGCGCGACTGTTCCATCCAGCGCCGCCACCAGAAGCTGGTGGAAGAATCCCCCTCCCCCGCCGTCAATAAGAAACTGCGAGACAGCCTGGAAGAGGCCGCCGTCAAGCTGGCCGAAGCGGCCAACTACGTGGGCGTGGGCACGGTGGAATTCCTGCTGACCCAGGAAGGCGAGTTCTATTTCATGGAAGTGAACACCCGCCTGCAGGTGGAGCACCCCGTGACCGAGTTCATCACCGGCTTCGACCTGGTGCGCGAGCAGCTGCTGGCGGCCTCGGGGGAGAAGCTCTCCTACACCGCCGGCCACAGCGTGCCGTACCGCGGGCACGCCATCGAGCACCGCGTCAACGCCGAGGATTTCTCCCGCAACTTCGCGCCCTCGGTGGGCAGGATAGAGGAATGGCTGGTGCCGGGCGGCCCCGGGGTGCGCGTGGACACGCACGTCTACGCGGGCTACAACCTGCCGGTTTATTACGACAGCATGCTGGCCAAGCTGATAGTCTGGGCGCCCGACCGCGCGGCCGCCGTGGCCAGGTCCAGGCGCGCCCTTGTGGATTTCAAGGTAAAAGGCGTGCACACCACCATCAACGCGCACCAGCTCATAATAGAGAGCCCCGATTTCCAGGCCGGCAAGACCGATACCGGCTTCATGGAGCGCCTGCTGGCCCCGGCCGAACCGGCCGCCGCCAAATGAGGACCGCGGTTAAAATAATTACCCTTAAAAAAGCCCTCGCCCTGCGCGCGGCGCTTAAGCGCAGGGGCGCGAAGGCCGTTTTCACCAACGGCTGCTTCGACCTCCTGCACGCCGGTCACATAGTTTCGCTGGAAAAGGCCCGGTCGCTGGGGGATTTCCTCTTCCTGGGCCTTAACTCCGACGCCTCGGTGCGCCGCCTGAAAGGCCCTTCCCGGCCTTTTAACAAGGCGGCCGACAGGGCGGCGGTACTGGCCGCCCTCCAGGCGGTGGACGCCGTCATTATTTTCGCCGAAGACACCCCCCTGAAACTGATAAAGGCCCTGCGGCCGGATATTTTAGCCAAGGGCGCCGATTACACCAACGGCAAGGTGGTCGGGGCCGAATTTGCCGGCCGGGTGGCCCTGATCCCGCTGCTTAAAGGCCGGTCCACGACCGCGCTGGCGGGAAAACTTCGCAAAACCCGGCTTCATTGAGGCTTAAGTCCAATTCTTCCTATCATTTACCCCCCCAATTTAATAAAATATCAGGATATTATGACCGACATTTTTGATAAGTGCAGGAATTTCAACATTGTAAAACAGCTGATAGAATCCGGGATCTACCCGTATTTCAAGGCCCTTGAATCCGAGCAGGCCCCTGAGATAACGATCAAGGGTAAAAAATTTATAATGTTCGGCTCCAACAACTACCTGGGCCTGGCGAACGACCCCCGCATGAAGGCCGCGTCCATCGAAGCGGTAAAGAAATTCGGCACAGGCGTGGCGGGCTCGCGCTTTCTCAACGGCAATACCGTGCTGCACATGGAACTGGAGCGCAAACTGGCGGCTTTCAAGGGCCGCGAAGCCGCCCTTATTTACGCCACCGGCTACCAGATGAACCTTGGCGTTATAGCGGCCCTGGTCGGCAAAGGCGATTTTGCGATAGTGGACAAGCTGGACCACGCCAGCATATTGGACGGCTGCAGGCTTTCCCACGGCGAATTGCGCCGCTTTAAACACAACGACCCCGAAAGCCTGGATAAAGTCCTTAAAGAAATCGGTCCCAGGCACGGCAAGCTGGTCATAGTGGACGGCGTGTTCTCCATGGAAGGCGACATCGCCCCCATCCCCGAGCTCTCCAAGGTCTGCCGCAAGCACGGCGCCCGCTTTATGGTGGACGACGCCCACGCCACCGGCGTACTGGGCCGTCGCGGCCACGGCACCTGCGAGCATTTCGGCCTGACCCGCAAGGAAGTGGACCTGGTAGTGGGAACCTGCTCCAAGTCTTTCGCCTCGGTAGGCGGCTTCGTAGTGGGCGACACCGACATCCTGCACTATATCCAGCATATTTCCCGCTCCATGATCTTTTCGGCGGCCCTGCCGCCGGCTTCCGTGGCCGCCATTTCCAAGGCCATCGACATCATAGAGGAAGAGCCGGAGCGCATAAAGAAGCTCTGGGACAACTCCAACTACCTGATGAAGCGCTTCAAAGCGATGGGGCTCAATACGGGCGAAACGCAGACCCCCATCATCCCCGTGCTCATCGGCGACAACGAGAAGACCTTTATGCTGTGGCGCATGCTTTACGACCACGGCCTGTTCACCAACCCGGTGGTCAGCCCCGCCGTCCCCCCCAAGCGCTCCATGCTGAGGGTGGTGGCCACGGCCACGCATACCCGGGAACAGCTGGACCGGGCCCTCGATATTTTCGAGACCTGCGTAAAAAAAGTCCTTAAAAGAAAGTCCGCGGCCCTGGTCAAGTAGACCTGACGGCCTTTTGTCCGCGTATTAAAATTTATGTCCATTGTAATTCGGGAGATCGCCGATAAAGACCTCGGCGCTTTCATAGACTATCCCTACGCCCTTTTCAAGGGCCACCCCCACTGGGTAGGCGACCTGAAAAAGGACGTCCGGCACCTGCTTGCCACGGGACACCCCTTCTGGCGCCACGCCGAGCGCAAACTTATGCTGGCCTGCAGGGACGGGCGGCCCGTCGGCCGCCTGGCCGCCATCGTGAACCACGCCCACAACAATTTCCACGGGGACAAGGCCGGCTTCTTCGGCTTCTTCGAGTGCGAGAACGACAAGGAAGTTTCCGGCGCGCTGTTCGCCGCGGCCGCGGCCTGGCTCAAGACCCGCGGCATGGACTCGGCCGTGGGCCCCGTGAACCCCTCCACCAACGAGACCTGCGGCATGCTGCTGCAGGGTTATGACGCCCCCCCGATGGTGATGATGCCCTATAATCCGCCCTATTACCTGGAACTGGCGGAAGCCGCCGGTTTCACCAAGGCGAAAGACCTGTACGCCTACAAATGTCCCACCGCGGTCCCCTTCCCGGAACGTTTCGACAAGATCCTCAACCGCATGAACCGCGACGGCAAGGTCACGCTGCACTTCGCCGACGTTAAAGCCATAGACGCGGCCATCAACGAGGTCAAAGAGATCTATAATTCGGCCTGGGAAAAGAACTGGGGCTTCGTGCCGATGACGGCCGAAGAGATGGACGACCTGGCCCTGGCGCTGAAGCCCCTGCTGAAGCCCGAGTACCTGTACTTCGCGCGCTTCGAGGGCAAGCCCGCCGGCTTCGTGCTGATGCTGCCGGACTTCAACATCGCCCTGAAAGAAGTGAACGGCGCGCTGGGCCCCCTGAACATCCTGCCCTTCCTTTACCGGGCCTCCTTCAAGCTTAACCGCGGCCGCCTGCTGACGCTGGGAGTTAAAAAGGATTTCCGCGGCAAAGGCATAGAGCTCCTGCTTATAAAACAGGCCATCCAGGCCGCCAAGAAAATGGGCTGGGAGTACGGCGAGGTGTCCTGGACGCTCGAAGACAATACGCTGATAAACACCCCCATAGAGGCCATCGGCGCCGAATTGTACCGGAAGTACCGGATCTTCGAGAAAAAGCTGTAACCCTTCCGCAATCTTTATTTAACCTCCGTTGTCTATAATA
The DNA here is from genome assembly GCA_001799615.1 of Elusimicrobia bacterium GWA2_61_42. Lineage (GTDB taxonomy): Bacteria > Elusimicrobiota > Elusimicrobia > Elusimicrobiales > UBA9959 > UBA9959. The sequence continues at coordinate 16,587 of MGTU01000014.1, forward strand.
TCCCTATGCGGTTTTCAGACCTGAACAAAGCCAAGAGCGAACCTGTTGTGCCGGAGCCCCGTAAGCCGGCCCGGCCCGCCCCCGCGCCCGCGCGGCCGGCTCCAGTAAACCCGGAACCCGCCGAACCGCCGCTCCAGGTTTCAGGGCCGGAGAAATTTCCGGATCTTACCCCCGTAGTCGACAGGGCCGAAGCCGTTAAAAAGCATATCGGCGCCTACAAACCGCCCAAGACCCGGCTGGAAGAGAACCAGGCCGCCAGAGAGCCGGAACTCCCCTTCCGCGAACTCGACGCCCAGGCCCGCGAGGTGTACTCGCGCCTGCTGGATACCGCCGGCGACCTGCTTAAAAGCATAAACCAGCCCTATACCGAAAAATACGAATCCGTGCTGCACGCCTGCGGCCTGGCCGCCGCCACGCTTAAAACCAACAGCGTGCTGCTGAACTACGCCCGTTATTCCACGGCGGAGGATTACCTGCGCGCGCACAGCGCCAACACCGCCATCCTCGCCCTGGCCATGGGCCTGGCGTCGGACCTGGAGCCTTCCGAACTGCGCCTGCTGGGCTTCTGCGCCATGGCGCACGATATCGGCATGACCGAATACGGAGACCTTTACGGGCGCGAAGGCCGCCTCAGCGAAGAGGAATTTTCTGCGATCACGCTGCACACGGAATCCGGCGTGGCCAAGCTGGACAGGATCGTGGACCTGGATTACAAGGTAAAGGACCGGGCCAAACGCATAATTTTCCAGACGCACGAGCGCGCGGACGGCTCCGGCTACCCGGACCGCCTCTCCAGCGAGGACATCGACCCGCTGGCGCAGCTGATAAGCGTCGCCGACGTCTTTGAGGCTATGACCCACCCGCGCGCCTGGCGCGAATCCGCCAACCCGCCCGACGTGGTAAAGGAACTGATAGAAAAAGAGGGGCGCGGCTTCAACGCCAGGGCCGTAAAGGCCCTCCTTTCGGCCGTTTCCATTTACCCGCCCGGCTCGCTGGTGCTGCTTTCCACCGGAGAAATAGCGCGCGTGGTAAAAGTGAACAAAGGTTCCCTCACCCGCCCGCTGGTGGAAGTACTGCTGGACCCCGATTTTGTGCCCGCCGCGCCCGCCCTGGTGGACCTGCTGGAGCACCCGCTGACCTCCATAGAGAACCCGGTCGGCCTGGCCGAACTGGAGAGCAGGAACCCCAAGTTCGCCGCCAAGCTGGAGCTGGAACGCTGGTGGGTGGAGTGGTAATGGACAGGAAACAGCTGCTTTTCATAGAGGAAGAAGGCTACGTCATCGACCGGGTGACCGAGATCCTGGCCGCTTTCCCGCAATTCGAGATCACCCGCGCCGACGACGCCGAAAAGATCCGGACGCTGCTGGAGGAAAAAGCTTTCGACATCGTCATAACCGACATTTACCTGCGCGGGGCCAGCGGCCTGGAATTTTCCTTCAAGGCGCGCGAGAAGAACAAGGACGCCTGCGTTATCCTCATAACCGGGCTCGACAACGCGGATATGGCGGCCAGGGCGGTGAAAGAAGGGGCTTTCGATTTTGTGATCAAGCCGCCCGGGCTGGAGCGGATCGGCAGCATCCTGAAGATGGTCTCGCTGGTAAGGGGGCTATCTGCGCAGGATTGACCAGAGAAGCTTGAGCGGGCGCAGCAGGTAAAGCGCCAAGCCGGCGGCGCCGTAGCGGCGCAGCATAAAGCGTTTTTCAGGCACGGCGTACTTTAGCAGCAGGCCGGGGCGGTGCAGGGCGGGCAGCAGGTATTCGAGCGCGGAAGAATGTTTTTCGGCGGCTTTCTCAAAGAAGGCCGCTTTTATTTTTTCCGCTCCGCGCGGGGCCAGGTCCAGCAGCGCCGCTTCAGGTATGGAGAGGGGACCGGGGGCCAGGCGCCGTATTACGGGCCAGATGACGGGCCGCAGGCCGTATATATTTGTTTTGCGGGACACGGCGGCCCAGAATTTTTCCCCGCCGCCTGGGGCGCGCAGCGCTATGCGCACGCAGTCCTCGAGGTTGCGTGGGGACAGTTCGCCGTGGTGCAGCAGGGGGTGGGCGGCCGCGTGCAGGAAAAGGTCCGCCAGGTTGAGGCACAGGCCGCCGGGCCCGGGCTCGAGGCCCCATTCAAAGAGTTCCCCGGTGCTCTTTATGTGCCAGAGGCCGGTATGCAGGTCCAGTATGGCGGGCGGCGCGCTGTTGGGGCTGGGTTTCAGCCAGGCGTCGGCGCTATTCGGCATGGGCTGATAGCCGAGCCTGCCCAGCAGGGCTTCAAAGCCCGGCAGGTCCTTGGGGCGCAGCAGCAAGTCGGCGTCGGCCATGCCGCGCTCGCCGGGCTGGTAAATGCCGAGCTCCAGCAGCGCCGCGCCTTTCAGGGGGATGATCTCAATGCCTTCGGCCAGCGCGGCCGCCCGCGCCTCCTGAAAAGCTCCCAGGAGCAGGATCTCCCGCGCCGCTATCGCTTTATCCATAAAAATGCGTTCCTGAAATTTATATTACCGTTTTAAATTAAACGCCGCAAGCGGGCCCGGCCGTGGGGCCAGGACGCAGGAGCGGGGCGGAAATTTTTTTGCGGGCTAGTAGTAGGCGTCGGGTTTTCTGGGCGGCGGGGCCGGAGGCGGCGCCAGCTTGGGCAGGGCCATCATTTCGATCACGCACTGCTCCAGCTCTTTGGTCGGACAGCCTTTTTTTAAAAATCTGAGGCGGGAATTATCCGTCAGCATCCGCTTTATGATGCCCAGCAGTGTCGAGGAAAAAAAGATGACCGGGATGACCGCGGTCTCGGGATACCGGTGCAGTTCATTGTAAGTCTCTACGCCGTTGGCGCCCGGCATGTTGAAATCCAGCGTTATCAGGTCGGGCAGCATCTTCCTGGCCTTCGCGGCCCCGGAAGTCCCGTCGGCCTCGCGGGAGACGGTAAACCCCTTCGAACTGAGAAAATCCATCAGCAGGCAGGAGAGGTCGTCGTCGTCGTCTATGATAAGCACCGATTTGGACATATATATTTTTATAGCATATTACGCTTAATCCGAAAAAGTTGAACTGCCCCGGATAAAGCGCAAAAGGAATTCCCGGAAGCCCGGGACCGAAACCGCCCGGCGGCCGGCGGCCCCGATAAGCGGCGGTGAACTACCTGGGCCCCTTATGTTCGCCCGTGGGGTGCACCCGCGTCAGCGAGTCGAAAACTATTCCGTAAAGCGTGGCGTTCTTTTCACGGCGGATCCACACCACCCGCGCCTCGGCCTCCAGCACGCCCTTGTCGAGGAACCGGAGCCGCGCGCGGAACTTGTCCGGCATCACAACGGGGTCACCCACCGTAAAAGCCGCCCCGACCGTGGAAAAGTCGATAAGGCGCCCCGACGCGGCCACCTTGCCCTCCACGTCGAAGATCTCGATGACCGAATTGTGCTTGTTGCGCGGCGCGCGCCGCTTGTCCCTTCCGTTCATACCTAGATTCTAGGATATGCCGCTTGCGCAGTCAAAGCCGGCGCGCGTCTTTCCGGCCCCTTAACTTTTACATATAATATCGGGGTGGGCAAAAACATCACCGTTGAGATAGAAACGCTGGAAAAGATGCTGGACATCTACTGCCGGGCCAGCCACGGGCGCGGGGGCCTCTGCGACAGCTGCCGCGAGCTGCTCCTTTACGCCGCCAGCCGCCTGGCCAACTGTCCCCGGCACCCGAAACCTGCCTGTAAAAATTGTCCCGCCCGCTGCTTTTCCCCTGAAAAAAGCGAACTGCTCCGCGCCGTAATGCGCCGCTCCGGGCCGAGCATGATCTTTCGCCACCCCCTGCTTACCCTGAAACATTATCTTTAAGCTCTCCGGCCGGTCCGGCCCGGGCCTTACCGCGCGCGGCGGACGGCCTGCGGCGGCCGTTTTTGTATTATAATCTAGTTAAGATTTATCCGGCGGCAAATTTCGGCAGGACCAAGGGAGCCTTATGAAAGTACTGATAGTGGACGACAATGTCATGACCCGGAGCATGATCAAAGACCTTTTGACGGAAATGAAACACGTGGTGGTAGGCGAAGCGGAGAACGGCGACGAGGCGGTCAGGGTTTTTACGGAGCTGAAGCCGGAACTGGTACTGCTCGACCTGATCATGCCCGGCAAGACCGGCATGGAAGTGCTGGTGGAGCTTAAAGCCATAAACCCCGCCGCCAAAGTGGTGATGGTCACCGCCGTGCAGCAGGATATCATCAGCCAGCAGCTCATGGATAAGGGCGCCACGGCCATACTCCACAAACCTTTCCTGTACGAAGAGCTGGAAGAGGTCTTGAAAAAGGTCGCGTGACCGGGATCCTATGACCTCCAAACCCGACGTCAAGCTTAAAAGCCTGGCGGCAGTGGACCTTTCCAAATGCCTGCTCAGGATCTCCAGGGTCTCCGCCGGCACCTGGCAGGTGGTCGACGCGGAAGTTTCCTCCGGCACGCTCGAAGACGCCCTTTCCAGGCATGAGTTCAAGGATGCCGCGGCCGCCGTCTACCTGAGCCTCAAAGAAACGGCCCCGCTGACGCTCGTCATGCTGTTCGACCCGTCCAACACCGAGTGCATCTCGAAATGCTTTACCGGGCACTCTTTTCCCAAGGGCGCAGGCACCACCCCGGCCGAAGAAGTGATGCTGACGGAGCTGGGCAATATCGTGCTCAACGCGCTTATCAATTCGCTGCTGAACGCCTTGAAGCGCAGCCAGATGCCCGCCGTGCCCCAATTCATCGAAGGCGACCTGGCACGGATAACCGGGGAGCTCGGGCGCGTAGTGGACCTGAAGCGGACCTTCCGGACGCTGACGGTCACCATCGGGATCAAGTCCGATAAATGCGTTTCCAACAGCAAAGTTTTCGCCCTGTTCCCCGAGCCGCTGGCGCAGGAGCTGGAAAACCTGTAGCAGGCCCGCGGCCCGGGCGGACAAAGTTCAACCCTTACCGCGCGGTCAGCGCGGCCCCAAAGGACCGCATGTTCGACAACCTGTTCTCCCTCTATAAACCCGCCGCCTTCATTAAGCCGCTGCCGGCCGAAAAGATCTCCCCCGCTTATACCCGCATGCGCTGGCAGGTGATGCTCAGCGTCTTCGCCGGCTACGCCTTCTTCTATTTCGTGCGCAACAGTTTCTCCCTGGCAAAACCGTACCTTATAAAAGATTACGGCATGAGCAAGGGCGACGTCGGGCTTATCGCCACCGCCCTGGCCATCTCCTACGGCATGAGCAAGTTCATCATGGGCAACGTCTCCGACCGTTCCAACCCCCGCTACTTCATGGCCACGGGTCTGCTGCTGTCGGGCATAGTCAACCTGGCCTTTCCCAGTTTCGCCGGGTCGGTCACCATGATGTTCATCCTGTGGTTCGCCAACGGCTGGGCGCAGGGCATGGGCTGGCCCCCCTGCGCGCGCACGCTTACGCACTGGTTCTCCGACCAGGAGCGCGGCACCATCTTCGCCACCTGGAACCTGGCGCATAACGTGGGCGGCGGGCTGGTGGGCCCCATCGTGAACGGGTCACTGGCGCTGGCCTCCGTGCTGGCCGCCGGCGCGGCTCTGAGCGCCGGGCTGACCTTCCATATAATTTTCTATGTGCCGGCCATCCTTGCCATACTGATGGCCGTGCTGCTGCTGGTCTTCCTGCGGGACACGCCGCAGAGCTGCGGCCTGCCGTCCATAGAAGACCACAAGAACGACCACCCCGACACCGGCGTGGACGACCCGGAAAGGGAGCTGAGCGCGAAAGAGATCTTCGTCACTTACGTGCTGAAGAACAAGCCTCTGTGGATAATAGCCACGGCTAACATCTTCATCTACGTGGTGCGCTACGGCGTGCTTAACTGGGCCCCCACCTACCTGACCTCGGTAAAGGCCTGCCCGGCGGACACCTCCCGCTGGCTGTTCTTCCTCTACGAAGTGGCCGGCATCCCAGGCACGCTGCTCGCCGGCTGGGCCTCCGACAAGTTCTTCGGGGGCCGCAGAAGCCCGGTTTCCTTCATCTTCATGGTGCTGGTCACCGTTTCCGTCTGGGTTTACTGGAAGAACCCCGCCGGCCATTTCCTGGTGGATTCCCTGGCTTTGTTCGCGATAGGCTTTTTGATCTATGGCCCCGTAATGCTGATAGGCGTCAGCGCGGTGGACCTGGCGCCGAAAAAAGCCGCCGGCACCGCCGCCGGCTTTACCGGGTTCTTCGGTTACGTTTTCGGCGCCGTGATCGCCGAGCTGGGCCTCGGCCGCATCGTGGACCGCTGGGGCTGGGACGGCGGGTTCGCGCTGCTGCTGACCGCCTGCGCCCTCTCGATGGTCCTTTTCGCCGCCACCTGGAAAGTGCACCACAAGTCCGATAGATAATTTGCGGTGAGACCCGCCGCGTAGGCATGCCGGCCGGCCTCCAAGTCAGAAGCGCGGCTCCAGGCCAGGTTAAAGGCAAGGCCGGCGCCGATCGGCGCGTAAGTTTTATTATTGCCGCGGCTCGGCGAGTTTTTGGATGGCGGCGTTGGCGATGGTCAGGCCAAAGATGCCGGTCAGCGTGGGCAGGCTGCCCAGCGCGGCCCGGCGGCGCCCCTGTTCGAAATGTTCGGTTTCAGCGTCCACCTGCCTCTTCTTCTTCAATTCCCCCACCGGTTCCAGCGAGTACACGCAGGTAATGTCCAGGTGCGTGCCGCTTTTCCTGAGCAGGTTGCGCACCTTGGCGGCCAGCGGGCAGCCGACCACTTCTTTTATCGGGCCTACGCGCACCTTGGACGGATCGGTGCGCAATGCGGCCCCCATGGAGGCGATCAGGGGCAGGCCGCGCTTTACGACTTCCGCCAGCAGCGCGGCTTTGGGGCCCAGTGAATCGATAGCGTCTATCACCAGGTCGGGGTTCCCTTCCAGTATGGCGCCGAAGGTGTCGGTATTGGCGAACAGATTCATTTTTTCCGCGCGGCAGTGCGGGTTTATGTCCAGCACGCGCTCAACGGCCAGGTCGGCCTTATGCCGGCCCAGCGTGGAGCCCAGCGCGTAAAGCTGCCGGTTGATATTACTGGCGCGCACCACGTCGAAATCCACCAGGCGCAGGCGCCCCACGCCGGAGCGGGCCAGGCCTTCCACGGCGTAGCTGCCCACGGCGCCCATGCCTACCACCACCACGAAGGAATTTTTCAGGCGTTCTAGTTTTTCTTCGCCCAGCATCAGCCTTATGCGCGCAAGTCTGTCTTCGTTCATAGTTGTTTTACGCGGGACCGCCGGCTTCTGGCCCGGCGGCGCCCGCGATATCTCCTAAAAATTTATTACCGTTGGCCCAGGCCAGGGCGGCCAGCTCCTCCGGGGACCTGCCCAGGATGGCCGCGGCTGCCGAGACCACTTCCACGACGCCGGCCGGGCCGGCGCGCCAGCCGGGGGCGTCGGCCTCCGGCGCCTCGGTCTCGAATAAAAGCCTGTCGGCCGGCGCCGCCAGCAGCGCGCGCTTCAGTTTTTCCCGCCCGGCGTCCATGATGGCTCCGCTGAAGGAAAAATATCCCCCCAGCGAGGCGAATTCCTTCAGCATTTCAGCGGGCCCGCCGTAGGAATGCAGCAGGAAGGGGCCGGGCTTTTCTTCTTTTATTATATTCAGCATCCTGCCCCAGGCCTTCACGCAATGCAGGCAGGCGGGGCGACCCAGTTTTTTCGCCAGCCGCAGCTGCGCGGTAAACACGGCTTCCTGCCGGGCCGGGTGAGTGGCGTTCTGCCCGCCGTCCAGGCCTATTTCACCGACGCAGGAGGGAACGCGCAGCAGCATGGCCTCAAGGGCCTCCAGCCAGCCGGGGGCGCCTTCCTTAAGGAACCAGGGGTGCAGGCCGAAGCACGGCCTTACGCCCTTGTTTCCGGCGGCCAGCGCCAGCACGGCTTCCCAGTCGCCGGGATTGGTGCCGTTGCACAGCATCAGTTCCACCCCCGCCTCGGCCGCCAGGTGCAAAGCCTCGGCGGCCCCTGCCGCGGACGGGTAGTCCTGCAGGTGGTCGTGGGCGTCGAAAAAGCGGGTTTTCACAATAAGAGTTTACACCATAACGCCGCCGGCAGGCAACGCGGCTTCCACGGGCGGGCGCGAATATCCTATTATTGAAACAGCCCTGGAGGCTTTATGAAAAAAATAATCTTATTGGCGCTTGTATCCTGCGTTCCCGTCCTGGGCGCCCAGGAAGTCCGGAGCCTGGCCGTGCACGGCCACCGCGGCAGCCGCGGCACCATGCCGGAGAACACCCTGCCGGCCTTTAACGAAGCTTTACGCGCCGGCGTCGACGTGCTGGAGCTCGACCTGGGCGTGACGAAGGACGACGTTTTGGTCGTTTCGCACGAGCCGAAGGTCGTGCCCGAGCGCTGCCTGGCCCCGAACGGCGGGAAAATGAAGCAGGCCGTGCCGCTGCGCTCGCTCACCCTGGAAGAAATACAGAAATACGACTGCGGCTCCCTGCCGAATCCTAAATTCCCCGCGCAGGCCCGCGTGCCGGGCGCGCGCCTTCCCTCCCTGGAGGAGGTGTTCGCTCTGGTGGCAGCCTCGACCTTTCCCGCGGCCGCCCGGGTGGAATTCAACATAGAGACCAAGATCTTCCCCGCCGAGCCTGAACTTTCCCCCGCGCCGGCGGAATTCGCCCGGCTGGTGGCCGAAGCGGTCAAAAAGCGCGGCCTCGAGAAACGCGTAATAGTGCAGTCTTTCGACGTGCGCACGCTTAAGGCGATCAAGAAACTGGCCCCCGCCATACGCACCTCGCAGCTGACCTACGAGGAACTGGTGGACATAGTGCCCGCGCTCCTGAGCGCCGGGGCGGACGTCTGGAGCCCGAATTACAAGTGGGTGACGGCCGAAGCCATAAAGGAGGCCCACGCCGCCGGCATACAGGTGGCGCCGTGGACGATAAACGCTCCGGGAGAGTGGGACCTCGCGATAGCGGCCGGGGCGGACGCGATCATAACGGACTTCCCGGCCGCCCTGCTGGCCCACTTGAAGGCCAGAAAGCTCAGGTAGCCTTCCGGCCCCGCGCTAAAAGAAAAACCGCGTCCCCGACGGACGCGGTTTTTTTACGCCCCCCGGGGCGGTTCCTAGAATTTTCCCTTAAAGGTTTTGGCTATCTTTTCGAAGACGGGCAGGTTTTCCGCGAACAGGTCTTTCGGCGCTGAAAAATGCATCACGTAGAAGCCCTTTTTAGCGGGCAGCACGTAAAGTTTTTCCTTCAGCTGCACGCTTTCGTCCGACTTGGTCTCGGGGTGCAGGAACACGAACCTTTCGCGCCCCAGCTCGAAGGCGCGCCGGCCTCCCAGTTTTATTTTTTTAACGGGGTCATAATTCTCCCTGTCGCTTTTGGTCTCCCCCATCGCGTTGGTGGAATTACGGTCTATGTAATCCTCGTAGTCGTCAAAATCGTCGTTGTTCTCGGCGTAATAGGACACGAACACAGAAGTGGCGGCCTTGTCCGTCTTGGGGGCCAGCAGCTGGATCTCGAAGATCCTGTAATCCTCGTCCTTCTCTTTTTCCCGCTCCAGGCTCCAGGCGGTCGGGATGCTGCAGGAAAAGTAGCCGTGGTCCATGGAGTATTTCTTGAACTGGGCGGCGGCCTTGGGCGCGGCCGGCGTCCCCCCGGCGTTAAGCACGCCGGCGGCAAAACAGAACGCCATCATCGCGGATAATATTTTTCTCATAAAGCCGGGGGCGCCTCGGTTTTCCCCGCGGTGCCCGTTTTTAAAGTTTTGAGGGCCTTGCGGCTCTCCCTGTCCGAGGCGCTGTAGCGTTTCTTATAGACGCCCAGCGCCGAAAGGTCTTTTTCTATTTTTAGCAGTGCGTCGGTGCGGATCTCGCCCGCCGAGCCGGCCAGCTCCTCAGGGGTCATCTCCATTGCTTCCGCCGTGTTAAGGCCGACCGCGTCGTTCTGCGCCCGCTCGGCGGCCGTCAGCCCGGAGCGGCGTGAAAGTTCCTGCGAAACCGCGTCCAGCACCTGGGAGGCCGCCGCGTCCAGCGAAGGCAGCCCCGAGAAGTAGCGCTGGCGCACCGTGACGGCGAATTTCTTGGAACCGCTGGCGCCGTACTCGGTAGCCACCTCCACCCGTTTGGCGGCGTAGGAGGAGAAGCCCCTGCTACTGTCCATTATACCTTTGAAAGCCGCGTCTTTGCGGAGTTTTTCGCTGGTGTAGAGGCCCTCGAGCGACATGGCCTCTATCTCGTCCTCCTGCACATGGGGTTTGTAAACGCCCTGCTTCCTGGCCCAGGTCTCCTGCATCTGGTGGGCGGCTTCGTAGACCACCGCGGGCGACATATACTTGGCTATTTCCGCCACCTGCTCTTTGCTGCGCATTACCGAGTCGGCGGTGTAGCCTTTCATGCGCATGTACTGCTGCACGGTCTCCGAATCCAGCACGATAGTTTTTGTGGCCGGGTCATAGCGGGAGTAATTGCCGTCGCAGGGCCGTATCTCGATCTTCAGCGGACCTTCCTTGGCGTAAAAGGCCAGCACCTTCTGGCCGGCCTTGGTGCCGCCCAGTTCCTTCGAGACCGCCGGGCCCATCATGCCGCCGAGCAGGTCGCGCTGCTGGGCGGGCAGCACTTCTTTGGGCAGCGAATCGCGCGCCGCGTGTATCCTGGACAGGTTGGGATCGCCTTGCGCCGCGCCGCCGTCAAAGAAACTGCCGAGCAGGTAGACCTGGTCGGCGAAAGGCTTGCCTGAAAGCTGGCTGAGCTGAGCCGGGGTAAGGGTGCCGGAGGCTTTAACGTTGTTCACGGCCTGCAGCAGCGCCATCTGGTCCTTGGAGGAGGCCAGGACGGCGTCGTCGTAGACGATGAAAGAGGGGTCCTGCTTCATCAACTGGGCTATTACGGCGTTGCGTTCGCTGATGATCATGGCCGCCCAGGCGGCTTTGGTTATCGTCACATTGCCCGGCACCAGGTCCCCGGCGGCGTTATACCCGTCCCTCGCCTGGTCCCAGGGCATGGAACGCGTTGAGGTCATGGTGCCGAAAACTACGTCCCACTGGCGTATGGCGCTCTTCACCACTTCTTTTTTCGAGGCCGGGTAGGCAGGCTGGTACTTTTCCAGCCAGGTCAGCAGTTTTTCCGGTTCCGGGCCTATTCCGGCTTTGGCCAGCGGCTTATCGGCGTCTATCCTTATGGCAAGGGCCTGGTTAAGTTTATTGGCCTTGGTTTTATCCCACGGCATGGCCAGCAGCTCTTTCAGGTCTTTAAGCGCCTCGGCTTTGGCCGTAAGGGCGGCGGCTTGCTGCGCGTCAGCGGCCGCAAGGTCCTGCGCCGGCCGGTCTTTCAGGAAAGCCGCGGCGGAAGCGGGGTCGCCGGCGGTGATCGCCGTTTCGTAGGCGGCCAGCCTCTCCGCGGCGTTCTGGGCGAAGAGCCCGGTGCCGCAAAACAGCAGGCCGGCCGTAAGAACGGCCAGGCGCAGTTTTTTGGCGGTCGGGGAGTTCATGATCACGGCTTCAGCCGCTCCTCCATCATCTCGCGCAGGAAATCGTCCCAGAGCGAGTCGCGTGAGAAAGCCAGTTTTTCGTAGTTGGCGGAATTATAGCGCAGCTTGGGGATATAAATAGCCAGGCCGTGGGCTTTGGGCACCGAAGGCAGGCCGGTGTCTTTCACCAGCAGCGTTTCGGTTATGTAACCGCGCAAATCGTCCGAAGCGGCGCGAACCTCCGGGCTCGCGGCAAGCTGCCCTCTCACCTTGCCAAGGTAGTCGTAAAGATCTTTGGAGTCCCTCATCGTAAAATTATAGGTAGTGTTGACGGTATCTTTGGCAGCGGCGGCCGCGAAGGCGGCCGGGTCATTGCGCACGGCGCCGACCCAGTTATTAAGCCGGTCCACAAAGCCGGGCAGAGCCGAGGAACGGATGGCGGACAGCGTGACATCGGCGCGGTAGTAAGCGCCGTAGGCGTCCACGATCAGGGCGCCCAGGGCTTCCGAGTCCATCCCGGGATTGGCGGACAGCGGGCCAAGGATGGCGTCGTAAGGGTAGCTGTCCCCGGGGATAACCTCCTCGGAGCCCACGACGACCTCGGCGGAGTCCTTGAATTCATAGGCGACCCCCGCCATCTGCATCAGGCAGGCGTCGGTGGCGAAAACGTTTATTTTCTTCCCCAGCAATTGCTTCACCTGGGCGAGCGCCCGGCCCAGCTGGTCCACTTCCATATGGTTCTTGCTGACGTCGTCGTAAGAGATGCCCAGGCGCCCGGCGCCGTGGTTCCAGATGATCACGGCGGTTTTGCGCGCCGGGTAGCGGCGCACCGCGCGTTTCACGAAGCGCAGCAGGTTGGCGGCGCTGCCCATGTCGCCGTCATTGGAGGCATAGAACGGCGCGGAGGTGATGCGGCCGGCGTCTGCGTCCCTGGTCACAAAAATAGTCTTGGAACCGCGCTGGAACTCCAGGTTGCGCCCGGCCGAACCGTCAACGCCCATTATGCCGTACTCCACCACTACCGCCATCCGGTCGGTGGAGCCGACTTTCTCCATATCGTTTATGCTTTTATCGGCGAAACCGAGTATGCCCAGGTCGTTGACGCCGTTGATGAAAACCATCACCAGCCACTCCCGTTCGGCCTGGTTGGCCGCCTGGGGCTGCGCCTCGGCCGCGGCAGGGGCCGGCACGGCCGGGACAAGCACGGAGGGCTGCGGCAGGTTGGAGTAAAGGCCTTCAAATGAAGCGTCCTGGGCCTTCAGTCCCATGGTAAGGACGGCTATTGCCGCCAGGGTCGCCAGGATAGTTCTTCTCATATAAGCCTCTGCTATATTTTTGCCCATGAGTTGACTTTAATCAAAGGTCCAAGGACCTATATGCGTGTAGGCCATAAGGCCCAGAATAGATCATTTTAATGTGGGGTCGACGGCGCCTATAGATATTATAGGCGAATATCTTGACTTGTCAAGGTCTGCAAGTCAGGCAAAAGAACAGGAGCTAGCGCAGGACTTCGGCGGCAAAAGCCCTTACTTCCTCTATAAAGCCCTGCCAGTCCTTCACCGGCAGGTGGCCTTCCCGCTTGAACAGCACCAGGAAGTTCCTGGAACCCTGCACGCGCAGGCCGAGATTGCGCTCGAACCAGGCGGCGCGGGCGGGCGTAAAGAACATATGAATGGCGGCCTCCTGCGAGCCGGTAAGGCGGTACTTATCGGAGAAGAGCGGGAAAGCGGGCAAGTCTATGTCCTTAAAACCGATAGCCTCACCGATCTTGTACATGAAAGACTCGGGCTTAAGGTCGAAATCCGGCACCTCGCAGCGCGAGCACTGCACCAGGGCCACGGTAAAGTTGTGGGTGGTCCTGTTCTTCCCGCTGCCGGTGGAATAGCTGTAGTCGAAAAACCGCAGTTCGCCGGCGGGAGAAGCCAGCTGTATCAGGCTGGAGGCGCTGTGAGAGCGCCCCACCCTGAAGAGCTCAAGCCCGGTTGACTCCAGGAAGCCGGTCTCGGGCCCGGCGGGCTGGAACGACAGTCCCATCGACGCGGCCAGTTCCGCCAGGTCATTACGGCGGCGCCAGCCCGCGTACATGGACAAACCGATGATGACGGCGACCACCGAAACCAATATCGCTACCGGGTGAGTTTCAAAAGCTTTTACAAGAATATCCATCAGTTCCCCCCTGTTTTATTCAGGTCCAGGCTGTCCAGCTGCTGAACAGCGGTCTTTTCGAACAGCGCCTTCGCGGCCTTCGCTTCGCCGACGCGCCCCACGGTGGTCTGCAGGTAATTTCCCGGCGCTTCCAGCGGGTTCCCGCCCGCGGCGGCGCCTGTGGAGACGGCGGCCGCCTGCCCGGAGGGCCCGGCTTTAGGCTGAGGAATGGTCTCCGGCTGCTTTTTACCGCAGGCAGAGAACCCGAAAGCCGCCAGAGCGGCAAGAACTATTATTTTTTTCACGATCCCCCCTTTTTACCGGCCCCGCCCTAGAGCCGGATTATGCGCTCCGCTATCTGCACCGAATTAAGGGCGGCGCCCTTGTACAGGTTGTCCGAAACTATCCACAGCTGAAATTCGTTGGCGGCCGTCTTCGCCCGGCGCAGCCGCCCGGCGTAAACCACTTCGGTGCGCAGGCCGTTCTCCAGGGGCGTGGGATAAGCTTGGGCCCTGGCCGAAAACTTCAGCCCGGGCGTGCGCCCCAGTTCTTTTTTGAGCGCCGCGAGGGAGCAGGGCCGGGCCGTTTTAAACCAGGCCGCCAGGGAATGCCCGCGCAGGACCGGCACACGCACCGCGGTGGTGCTTATTTTAATTTTTTTATCGCCCCAGATCTTTTTAAGCTCGCCCTCCACCTTGTTCTCCTCGGCGGAGTTGCCTTCCGCGTCGAAACCGCCGACCTGCGGAAAAAGATTAAAGGCGATAGGGCGCGGGAAACCGCCTTTGAGCGCGGGCGCCGCGCCGTTCTTCAAATAGGCCCGGAGTTCCTCTTCCAGGCGGACCATGGCGCTTCTGCCGGCCCCGGAAACCGCCTGGTAAGTGGCCAGGCGCAGCTCGGTCACTCCGAATTTGCGGCGCACGCCGGCCAGGGCCACCGCCGCCCCGGTAAGGGTGCAGTTGGGCCCGGCAATAAGTTTTCTGGAGGCGCTCAGTTCGCCGCCGTTCACCTCGGGGATCACCAGCGGCACGCCTGGCGCCAGCCGGAAGCGGGAAGAATCGTCCACGCACCAGGTGCCCGCCGCGGCCAGGCGCCTGGCGAAGCGTCCGGAAACCTCGTCGGTGGAAACGAAGAAAGCGATGTCGGCTTTTTTCAGAGCGGCCAGGGTAGGGGCGGCGCAGGGGTAACTCCTGCCGCAGAACCGCACGGCGGCCGGCTTGCGCCCCGAGTTAAAGGCGTAAAATTCCCCGGCGGGGAATTTCCGCGTCTCCAACAGGTGCAGCAGTTCACCGCCCACCATGCCAGAAGCGCCGACCACGGCTATATTGTATTTTTTCACAGCGGCTCCGCGGCTGCCGGCGCCGGGGGAGGCGCGGGGGCCGGCACCGTTATTTCTTTGGAATAGCCGGTGTTCTCCAGGTTATCGACGGCCGCGGCCCGCAGGTAGAACATCTCCCTGGAGATCTCTTCGCGGCCGAAAGTCCAGAAATACGGGGCTTTGAACATGTAGCGGGTGACCCGCTGCCAATCGAACTTGTCGTAGGAAACCTCCAGCCATGCGGCGCGGATGTCCTCGCCTATGGCGGTAAAGGAAACGACGATGTTTTCCGGGTTCAGTTCGGCGGCAAAACCCTTGATAAAAACCTTGTATTCGTTGGCCGGCACCAGCTTTACGGCTATGGCGGGTTTCAGGCCGGAGATGGGCGTTTCCAGCACGCCCTCGCCCGACGGCGGATTGCCCTTTATGGAGCGGTTCAGCCAGACGTTCTCTTCCACGCTGTCGCTGAGGGCGGCGGAAATTATGGGCGAGCTTGAAGCGGAAGTAAAATAACGGGACGAGGACCAAAGGGCCAGGTAATTAGGGTTTTCAGCCGAAACGCGGGACAGCGGGATCTCGGTCCAGATCCAGCGGGCCGAGTCCACCCCGTCCAGGGAGTCGTTGGGCAGCGGCTCGCGCGGCAGGTCGGCCGCGTCCACCAGGAAATAGGTATGGTCGGAATTGAAGGTCGGGGCCTGGTTGACCGCCATGTAGATCTTGCCGGGAATGGGCGCGGTGTCCCAGGAAGCGGGCCAGGACTGGATCTTGGCGCGGCCCAGCTTGGCGCCGATGAACGCCTTGGCGTAGCTCCCCGCGGCGATGGGCGGCAGCTTTACCACCCAGCAGTTGTTGTAGCCCACGTACCAGTCGGCGTGAAAGCCGCCGTCGGCGTAAAGATAATATTTGCCCAGGTTCTTTTCCGGGGCGTGGTAGGCGGGAACGGGAGACTTGGCCGCGAAGGCCGAGGCCTTTTCCACGTCGGGAGAGGCCGGCGCCTGGGCGCGCGCGGCGCCGAGGCCGGCGGCGAGCAGCCCCGCCGCGAGAAGATAGCGCATATTGACCTTTGTGCTACTTTTTTAAAATTTGTGTTACTCTATCCAGATCGTCCAGAGAGAAGTAATGTATTATTATTTTACCATTCTGCGGCCCGGGCCCGGGGCAGATTTCCACCTTGGTGCCCAGGGTCTTTTCCAGGGCGGACTCCAGCTCCAGCGCCTCCGGGGTCTTGCGGGAGCCCGCGCGCGGAGCCCGCTGGGCCCTGGGGCGCAGCGCGTGGAAGCCCTGAGCGAAATTCTCGATATCGCGCACCGAAAGCTTTTCCGCCAGGATGCGCTGGAAGGCCTCGCGGCGCTTGGCGGAGTCGGGGATAGAGATAAGGGCGCGGGCGTGGCCCTCGCTGATGGACCCGCCCTGTATGCCCTGACGGATGTCCTCGTCCAGTTCCAGCAGGCGCAGCGTGTTGGAGACGGCCCCGCGGCTCTTGCCCACGCGCTTGGCGATGTCGGCCTGCGAAACCCCGAAATTCTGCATCAGCTGCCGGTAGGCCAACGCGGTGTCCACCGCGTTCAGGTCCTCGCGCTGTATATTCTCTATAAGGGAAAGCCCCAGCTTCTGCTCGTCGTCCAGGTCTTTCTTTACGATAGCCTCTATTTCGGCCATGCCGGCCAGCCTGCAGGCCCGCAGGCGGCGCTCCCCGGCTATCAGCTCATAGTGGTCCTCGCCCTGGTCCTTCCACACGGAAATTGGCTGCAGCAGCCCCCTTTCCTTGATGGATTCGGACAGCTCCGCCAGCGCGGCCTCGTCGAAATTACGGCGGGGCTGGTAGCGGTTGGGGCGTATTTTCCCCACCGGGATCCGCTGCACCATGTCCCCTGAAATATCGTTATTATTAACCTTCGTTATAAGGGAGTCTATCCCCCTGCCTAAAGCCTTTCTCATAGGTGTCTCCTTAACCAAAATCCGTCAAATTTGTGTCCGGAGGCTGAACCTCCGCGGAAGTTCAACCTCCGAGGTCGTATTCCAGCTCGGACTCCTCGGTTACATAGAGGTCAGATTTATTATAGGCGGAAATATCCACACCGCGCCGCGCCAGGAACTCCAGCGCCAGCTCTTTATAGGCCAGGGCCCCGCGGGAGCTGGGATCGTAAACGAAAATGGACTGGCCAAAGCTGGGAGCCTCGGCAAGCCGCACATTGCGCGGAATAACGGTTTTATACAGGCGGTCGCCGTAATATTTGCCTATCTCCCCCTTAACCTGGTTGGCCAGGTTTATGCGGGAATCGTACATGGTAATAACGCCGCCGTCTATCTTCAGACCGGGATTAAGCGCCTGACGGATCTTCTCCACGGTATTCATGAAGTAGGCGAGCCCCTCCATGGCGTAGAATTCGCACTGCACCGGGGTAATTACCGAATTGGAGGAATTAAGGGCGTTAACCGTAAGCAGGCCCAGGGAAGGAGGACAGTCTATGATAATGAACTTATACATATCCCCTATCTTGGCCAGGGAGCGTTTAAGCACGGATTCCCTGGAGAATTCGCTGACCAACTCTATCTCCGCGCCGGCCAGGTTGTGGCTAGTGGGCACTATATCCAGCCACTCCACCGACGTCTGGTGGATGGCGGACTCTATAGGGGCCTTGCCGCAAAGCACGTCGTAAATGTTCTTATTATTTTTGGTTATATCCACGCCCAGGCCGGAAGTGGCGTTGCTCTGAGGGTCAAAGTCTATCAGGAGCGTCTCGTAATCAAAAGCCGCCAGGGCCACCGCCAGGTTAATGGACGTGGTGGTCTTGCCGACACCGCCCTTCTGGTTAGCTATCGCTACTATTTCAGCCATATATGCTCCCCGTCTGCCCGCTTTACCCGCCTAAAGGCCTGATCAAGTTTTCACGTGAAAACATATCCCCTATCGCGAGTTAACCTATTCTATAGTTTTAAGCCTGGCAAGTCAAACACAATCCCCCCACCCCGATTGTTTTCACGTGAAAACATACCACAGCGCGTTTGGCTACAAAGAAACGCCCCCAAAGCGCTGGCCTTGGGGGCAGAAACCTCTTCATGGTGTTTTCAGAGGGTCATTGTTTTCACGTGAAAACTTTATTTATCTCCCATTCTCCTGGCAGCCTCAGCGGCGTCTATCTTCCCCTGCTCCAAATCCTCCAACACCTTTGAAAGGCTGTCTTTTTTCTCTTTACGCTGCCCGGGGAACTTGTGCCCCCACCAATGGCGCCCGAACAAGGCGTCCCACACGGACATAAGCCCTATGGCCACTATGATAATGGGCCAATCCCGCCCAAACCTAAAGGAAAGCCCCACATAGCCCAGATTGCTGGCCCAGATCAGGCCGCCCACGGAAATGATCATTATGCCCCAAAAAAACTTCCTCAAGCTGAATGCGAACATGTTTCCTCCTTATATATAGCGCCTCTGGCTCACTCCACAAATATTTCCACCTTGTCCCCGCCATCCTGCACGTCCACGATCTTCATGGGCTCCTGGCTGTCTATCGCCTCCTGGATCTTTCCCAGGTCCACGTCGTAGCCCTTGTCGGCAAGCTTCGCCTTTATCTTGCTCTCTATGAACGGCGCCATGAACTTGGCCCAGGCAAGAGGAATATTAACGTTCACCTTGGGCTCAGCGGCGCCGCTCTCGTAAACACGTATGCGCAGAACCCGCCCCTTCCGCTCCCCCCCGCCGGAGGAAGAAGCCTTGCCCATCGCCTCGAGCAGCTCCATCGCCTCGGCCGAGGTGATCTTTTTCTCTTCCAACAGTTTAAGTATCCGCATTTTTTCTTCGTTCATATGCTCTCCCTTATTCCAGATTTTTAAGCAGGCCTATCGCGTCCTGCGCGGTTATCTCCCCCCGCTCCAGGCGGCCGACTATCTCCAGGCGGCGCTTTTTGGCCTCAGCCTGAAGACTGCCCAGGCCCAGCCGGTTCAGCAGCGCGTCCAGCTTGTTCTTTACGGTCGGGTAAGAAATATTCAGCTGCCGCTCAACTTCCTTAATATTCCCCCGCGACGCCAAAAAAACTTTAAGAAAAGATTCTTCTTCCGGGGCCAGTGCCGCAAACTGGGGCAACTCAAAACTTCCATTAATTGTGGTCTTGCAATCCGAACAGCAAAGCTCGGTAACAACAACCCTACCGCTGCAAGAAGGACATTTATTAGGAATATTCATTATATTAATCTCTTTATTGACTTTGTTAATTTGTTTATTACTTTAATCAATTTTAGCACACAATTATAAAATTGTCAACACAATTTCAATATCTTACGCCAAAAAGCGAGGGGGGGGGCAAAAAAAGAGGCCCGGGAACGCTCCCGGACCTCTTCATGGTGTTTTCGGCTGACTTAAAAATCAGTGCCGCCGCCGGAGCCGTCCGGGTCGGAGCCGCCGCCCGAATCGGAGCCCCCGCCGCCGCAGCCGCCGCCGTCATCGGTGTCGTCAGGGCCGCCGCCGGAGCCGCCGCTGCCGGAACCGTCGTCGGTATCGTCAGGGCCGCCGTTGCCGGGCTTAGGCTTGGGCTTGGAAGATTTAGCGTAGGCCGTCGTGCAGAGCAGATCGGCGCCGGTCATGGCCCCGTAAGCCAGGATCATGAACAGCAGGAAAAACGCGGTTAAAAGTTTTTTCATTAATGCCTCCCGTAATTTATTTACTAATTTTAGCAAAATCCCCCGCGGAAGCGGGGGACTTTGGTCCCAGGCCAGGGCTTTTTTTAGCCCTATGGCGCCGGGGGCCCTTGGACACTTGCCTTGTCCAGGGGGGGGCTTATTTGCCCTTTTCTATGGAGATGAACGGCACGCCCGCTCCGACGTAACCGGGCAGCACGCCGTTCCATTTCTCTATGGCCTTAAGCTGGGCGTCCACCTTGCGCAGCTCGATAAGCGCGGGGGTGACCTGCTCGCGCTGCATGCGCAAAGCCTCGGCCTCGCCGCGCGATTTGGCTATCTGCTGCTCGGCGTCGCGCTTCGCTTTCTCGACGAGCTTGCCCGCCATCTGGGCCTGCTGGTCCGCCACCTGCTTGTCTTCCACGGCCCGGAGGAACTGTTCCGTAAAGTCCAGATCCACGACGGAAATATCCGTGACGATAATTTCTTTTTTGGTAAGCCGCTCCTTAACTTCGGTGTTAAGCTCCAGCACCAGCGCGTTGCGCTCCGAGATCACCCTCTCGGCGGAGTAGCGGGCCGCGATGGCCTTGAAAACCTCCTGCACCGCCGGGTCCACGATGTTTTCCACGTAGGAGGGCCCCAGGTTCCTGTATATGCTGATGGCGGTCTCTTTCTGTATGCGGTGATTGACCACCAGGTTGGCGTTCATGGTCTGCAGGTCCTTCGAGAAAGCCTGCGTTTTAATATTGGCGCGCTGTATCTGTATGGAGAACTTGGTCACGCTCTCGACGAAGGGCAGCTTGAAATGCAGGCCCTCGCTGTAGGAGTCCACGATGGCGCCAAGCCGGGTTTTTATGGCCACCTCGCCGGGGGGGACGATAAAGAACGCCGAGAACGCCAGTACCGCCGCCGCAATGGCCAGCACCGGGATGAACATCTTGCCGGAAAAGTCTTTTTCCATTTTGCCTCCGTTCTGAGTTTTGAATTCGCCGAAAACCTCTTTTAAATCATCAAAGAAAGAATTATCCATGGCGTAATTATATACTTTTAACGGCCGTCCCGGACAAAACGCTGTTCCACAGGGAGTTTTAATTATTTAAAATATACTTACCAATGAAAAATTTCCTAAAAAAACACCCCAATGTGCCGCTGCTGTTCTTTCTCTCCGGCATAAGCGGCCTCGTTTACGAAACCGTCTGGTTCAGGATGCTGATACGCGTGTTCGGCACCACGCTGGAAGCCACCAGCACGGTGCTGGCCGTTTTTATGGGAGGCCTGGCCCTGGGCGCGGTACTGGCCGGCAAAAAAGCCGATAAACTCGCCAACCCGCTTAAGGTTTACGCCGTGCTGGAGGTCCTGGTGGCGCTGACGGCCCTGGCGGCCACGCTGCTGATGGCGGGCCTGCCGGAACTGATCGCGCCGCTGCTGGCCGAAGGCGGGGCGGCCGTAACCGCCGTGCGCCTGCTGGTCTCGGCCGCCGTGCTGCTGGTCCCCACCGTGCTGATGGGCGCCACCCTGCCGCTGCTGGCCAGCTACCTGTCGTCCGGCACGTCGGACTCGGGCGAAAAGATCTCGCGCCTGTACGCGCTGAACACGCTGGGCGCGGTGCTGGGCGTGCTAATCTCCGGCTACCTGCTGCTGGGACATTTGGGCGAAAAGGGAACCGCCATAGCGGCCGCGGCGCTGAACATCCTTATAGCGCTGCGCCTGGCGGCCTTCAAACCGGAGCCCAGGCAGCCCGGCCAGGCGGCCCCGGCGCAAACCCTGGCCGAAGGGCGCGGCTACCGGCGCATGCTCCTTATTATGGGGGTCACCGGCTTTACCGCGCTGGCGCTGGAAGTGCTGTGGGCCCGGGCGCTGGTGCTTACCATAGGCAATTCCGTGTACGCTTTCTCGGCCATGCTGGGCGTCTACCTGCTGGGCATAGCCCTGGGCAGCCTGTACGCCGAAAAGCGCGCGGGCGCGCCGGAGAACCCCCTGCCGGCCCTGGCCAGGACGCAGGCGGGCATAGCCATACTGGCGGCAGCCGGGCTGGCGGTCTTTTATTTTATAGGCCGCACCACGCTGCACGTTAAATATATCTACTCGCCGCTGACGCAGGCCTCCGATATTTTCTCGCTGTTCGGCTGGACCCTGCTCATAGTTTTCCCCGTGACGCTGCTGATGGGCTTCTTTTTCCCGGTGGCGGCGCAGGTTGGGGTGCGCGCCGCGGGGCGGGTGGGCGCCATAGGCCCTCTTTACGGCGCCAACACCCTGGGCACCATAGCCGGGTCGCTGGCGGCGGGCTTTATCCTTATCCCGCAGCTGGGCACCAAGTTCAGCTTCATTATCGTCGCCCTGCTGGCCGCGCTTACCGGGGCCGTCCTGGCCGGCATGGCCGGGGAAGAGGAAAAACGCCGCTTCACGCCCTGGCTGACCGCCTCGACCTGCCTGGCCCTGGCTGCCTTCGCGCTGCCGGACCCGGTCTTCAATATCATACACAGGCGCCTGGCCGTCAATATCCCGGGCCAGGTGGCCTATTACAACGAGGACCGGGCCGGGGCGGTCAGCGTGATCTTCTCCAGGGGCGGGGATATCAAAACTCTGTTCATAAACGGCTTCTCGGTCTCCGGCAACGGCCAGGCAGGCAAGCTGATGTCTCATTTTCCGCTTATTTTCCAGGCTGATCCCAAGGAAATGTTCATCATCGGCCTGGGCGCGGGCAATACCATGCGCTCCGGGGTAACGCACGGGGTCGGCGTCACGGTGGCGGAGCTGGTCTCCTCGGTGCGGGAAACGGGGCCGCTGTTCGTCAAAGACTGGAAAGAGCTGCTGGACGCCGGCAAATTCACGGTGCGGCTCAACGACGGCCGCAACGAGCTGCTGCGCTCCCGCAAGCTCTACGACGCGATAATAGTGGACGTGACCCCGCCCATCTACAGTTCCGGCTCCGTGAACGTATACAGCCGGGACTTCTTCGTCCTGGCGCGCAAAAAACTCTCCAAAACAGGCGTCTTCAGCATCTGGATACCCAAGCCCTGCTTCGAAAGCGACTATTTCATGATGCTCAGGAGCCTCCGGGAGGTTTTTCCCTGCGTGAACGTCTGGAGTTTCCCCGGCCTGCCGGGCTTCCTGGCCCTGGCGTCCAACAACGAACTGGACATGGACCCGGCGAAACTGGAGGCGCGCATTAAAAGAGGCAATGTTAGGAAGGAACTGCCCTTCGTCTCGGCGCGCTTTATAAAGGAACTGCGGTTCATGACCGACGAGCAGGTGGTGGCGGGCGCCATGCCTTACCCGGCCGTAACCGACGACATGCCCTACACGGAATTCCCGCTGGCGCGCTTTATGGCTTTTTCGCCGGTGTGGTACTAGTCCCAGCCCATTGAATTCATTTCCTCGTCGGAAGAAAGCGGAGGCTGCTCCGCTTTCTTTTTTATATCGGGGCGCGGGCCCTTTACGGCGGGGGGCGGCTGGGCGGGGGAAGAGGCGGGTTTTGCGAGGACATAGGCCGGAACCGCCCAGTTGCGCCCCACGCGCAGCGCCGGCAGCTGGCCCTTTTTAACTTTTTTAAAAACAGCTATGCGGCTTATGCCGAGCATAGCCGCCGCTTCAGGAATTGAAAAATATTCCCGGTCCATTTCACTCCTATGTTAACTTATGTTAACCATAAATGCAAACACCAGCTCCCCTGCGCAAGCCACTGCCAGAACCAAGACAAGACTATTGCCCTAGTTAACCTGTGTTAACCGCGCATCAGTGGTCAAAAAGAGAAAAGGACAAGAACGCCACCGCCCGAACAACAAAAAAGAGCCTGGCGACGCCAGGCAGGCGGGGACCGCCTGAACCGCCGCCTGAAAATTTATATACTATTGGTTCGTCGGCAATAATCATGAAAATCCTCATCCTGGGCGGCACAAGTTTTTTTGGCAAGGAAACCGCCATACGCCTTTCAAAAGGCGGCAGCGAAGTCACCGTTTTCTCCCGCCGGGCCCCGGTGGACGGCCTGCCGATGGATATCCGCCAGACCCGCGGCGACCGCGCCGTGGAAATAGACCTCTCCCGCATGGCCGTAGAACCCTGGGACGTCATCATAGACAATATCTGCTACACCGCCGAGGACGCGCGCAAGGCCATAAACGTCTTTAACGGGCGGGTGGGCCTCTATATCTTCACTTCTTCCGCCTCCATCTACTCCGTGCTGAACGGTTCCTCCTCTCCTTTCAGGGAAAACCAGGCCGAACTGCTGCCCCGCAAAGAGCAGCTTAAGGATAAGCACGCCTACGCCCTGGGCAAATACGAAGCCGAACGGGAATTCCTTAAAGCTTTCCTGGACCGCAGGTTCCCGGTGACCATAGCCAGGCCGCCGGTGGTGATCGGCCCCAACGATCCCACCCTGCGCGCCTATTCCTACTGGCTGCGCCTGGCCGACGGCGGCCCCATGTTCCTGCCGGGCTTTTCCTTTCACAACCGGTTCATTTTTTCCAAGGACATGGCGAGAGCGCTGGAAAACCTGGCCTACGCCCGCGAACCCTACGGCAAGGCCTACAATTTCGGCGATACCGCGCCGGTCACGCTGGACGATTTTATAAAGGTCTCCGCCCGCATCATGCACAAGGACGCCGAGATCCTTTACCCCGACTACGCCTGGCTGAAGGCCAACGGCTTCGACTTTGACGCTTCCCCGTTCTCGATGGGCGGGGATTTCGTGCTGGACACGGCCAGGGCGGAAAAGGAGCTGGACTGGACGGCCACGCCGGCGGCTAAGTGGCTTGAGGAGACCATAAACTGGTATCTTTTCAGCTATACGGGCCCGGCCCCGAAGAATTACGCCGCCAGGAAGCGGGAATTGGAGCTGGCTAAAAAGTGGATAATGAAACTATGACAAAAGAACGAACGCTCAACGCGGCGCGCGCCAAAAAAATAAAGCTTTTCCTGATGGACGTGGACGGGGTGCTCACCGACGGGAAAATGTACTACATCCCCGGCAAAGGAAAGGAAATGGTGGAGTTCAAGGCCTTCCACTCCCTCGACGGCATCGGCCTGCGCCTGCTCAACCAGTTCGGCATAGCCACCGGAGTGATAACGGGGCGGGAATCCCCCGGCACCGAAGAACGGGCCAAAAGCCTGGGCATGGGCTACGCCTACCAGGGCTTTCTTTCCAAGCTGGAACCCCTGCGCCAGATCCTGGCCGGCACAGGCCTCAAACCGGAGAACGTGGCCTACATGGGCGACGACTGGACCGATATCCCGGTGCTGAAAAAAGCGGGGCTGGCCTGCGCGCCGGCCAACGCCTTGCCCGAAGTAAAAAGCGCCGCCCACCTGGTGACCGCCAAGGACGGCGGCATGGGCGCGGTGCGGGAAGTCTGCGATTTCATACTTAAAAGCCAGGGCCACTGGGACACGGTGATGGGCTACGTGGAGACCGCGCACTGGCCGGCCATAAAAAAAGAGCCGATGAGGATAGTGAGGGCTTCAGGGGGGAAAGGAAGATGAAACACCTGGCTTTAACGCTGCTGGCCGCCGGCCTGCTGCTGCCCGCGCCCGCGGCCGCCGCCTACGAGGACGAGGGCTTTTCCGAAGCGGCCGTCTCCACCGAAACGGCAAAGACCTCCGAAGAGGAGGAAATGCAGCCCCTGATACAGGAAACCGACGAGGACCTGGCGGCTTTCGCCACGGACTACATCCGCAAAGACACCCAGCTTAAGGGCGCCTTTTTCCTGGAGGACAAAGTCACCAGGAAGATCTTAAAACTGGCCCTGGTCTCGGTAGAGCCGAAAGCGTCCAACGGCGAGGGCGGCGTAAAAAAAGTGAACGCCGTGTTCAAGGACGCCGGCGGAAAGAAATATGCCGCCGTTTTTCACCTGCAGACCGGCCCGTGGGGCGGCCTGGATATTTTTAAAATAGAACTAAAGCCGGCCGCCGGCAAACCCGGCAAGCGCGGCTAGAACAGGAGACACCATGGGACAATTCTTCGCGGCTTTCGGGGCGGGGCTGATGTCGTTCTTCTCGCCGTGCATCCTGCCGCTGCTGCCGGCCTACCTTTCCATGCTGTCGGGCTTCTCCGCCTCCGAAATAGTGAAGGGCGACGCCAAAGTCGTCACCCGGAAAGTGGTGGGCAACGCGGTCATTTTTATAGCCGGCTTCACCCTGGCTTTCGCCCTGATGGGGGCGGCGGCTTCCAGCGTAGGGGACCTGCTGGCCTCGCAGAAAGACCTGCTGATGAAAGTGTTCGGCGTGGTCATGGTGCTGCTGGGCCTGCACATGACAGGCCTGTTCAACCTGAATTTCCTTAACTATGAAAAGCGCTTCTCCATGCGCGGCATTACCCAGGGCCCTGCCGGCTCTTTCTTGATGGGCTTCGCCTTCGCGCTGGGCTGGTCGCCCTGCATAGGCCCCATCCTGGCCGTGATCCTGGGCATGGCGGCCGTGGCCGGCACGGCGGGCAAGGGCGTGGCGCTGCTGGTGGCCTATTCCGCCGGCATGGCGGTGCCGCTGCTGGCGGCCGCTTTCCTGACGGCCAGGTTCTTCGCCTTCATGGCGCGTTTCAAAACCGCCATGCGCTACGTGGAAATAGCCGCCGGCGTCATCCTGGCCGCCGCGGGCGTACTGCTTTTCCTGGACAAACTGATGTTCATCGCCTGACAGACAGGCGCATAAAAGAAGGCCGCCCGCGCGGCCTTTTTTATTTATTGGAATTTGCGGGAACCGGGCTTTACGGCCGGGATGCCGGCGCGGCACAAAGGGCAGTCCGCCTCGGGCAGGGCGACGAGGTCAAGCTTGAGCAGGCTCACCGACGGGAAGGGCAGGACGCGCGCGCCCATGCGGTTGATGATGGACAGGGCCCCCAGCGTTTTGGCGCCGGCGGCTTCCGCCACGGCCGCGGTCTCCAGCGTGGACTTACCCGTGGTAAAAACGTCCTCCACTATCACCAGCCCGGCGCCCTTCGGCAGGGAAAAACCGCGGCGCAGCGTCATAACGCCGTTCTCGCGCTCGGTAAAGATGAAATCCACGCCGAAAGCCCTGGCGACCTCGTGGCCGATTATCAGCCCGCCCATCGCTGGGGACAGCACCAAATCCGGGCGCCGGCCTTGCCAGGCGGCCGCGAGGGCCGCTCCCATTTTGCCGGCCCAGGCCGGGTCCTTGAGCGCCAGCGCGCACTGCGCGTAATTCGGGCTGTGCAGGCCGGAGGACAACAAAAAATGACCCTCCAGGAAAGCCCCGCTGGAGGAAAGGTGGTCTTTCAGCTCGGCCTCGGTCATTTCAATTCCTTTAAGATCGCGGCGGCCGCGGCGGCGGGCTCTTCCGCCTCGATTATCGGCCGGCCTACCACTATGAAATTAGCGCCCGCGGCCCTGGCCTGGGCCGGGGTCACCGCGCGCTTCTGGTCGTCGCCCAGCGCGGCGGGCCTTATGCCCGGGGTCACCAGGGAGAGCTTCCCGTCGCAGAGCTTTTTCAGGCGCGCGGCTTCCAGGGGGGAACAGACCACGCCGTCCACGCCGTTCTCCAGGCCCAGCGCCGCCAGCCGGCTGACGGTCTTGGCTATGCCGCAGCGAAACCCCGCCCGGAACAGGTTATGCTCGTCCAGGCTGGTAAGCACGGTTATACCCCAGAGTTTGGGGCGCTTTTCCAGGTCGGCGCTGGCTTTTATCATCTCCGCGCCGCCGGAGAGGTGCAGGGAGACGGAATAGACGCCCATGGAGGCGGCGTTCTTTACGGCGCCTTTCACGGTATTGGGAATGTCGTGGAATTTGAGGTCCAGGAAGACCTTGCCGCCGCGCCGGTGCACCAGATCCACGGCGGCCGGGCCTTCGGCCGTGAAAAGAACGGAGCCGATCTTAAAGTACCTGACGGAGCCTTCCAGCTTTTCCATCAGGCGCTCCGCGGCCTTGAGCGTGTGGGTGTCCAGCGCTACGATCAGTTCTGTTTTATGCATAAAGTGTTATGGCGGGGCTGCCAGCGGCGGCGGTCCAGGTATTCCAGGATCTCTTTTACCAGGAAAGGCCCCTCGTAGACCAGCCCCGAGTAAACCTGCACCAGGTCCGCGCCCAGCTTGAACTTCTCCAGGGCCGTAGCGCCGTCGAAAACGCCGCCAGAGCCTATCAGCGGCACCCGGCCCTTTACCAGGCCGGCCGCCCGTGAAAGCATCTCGTTGGAAAGCTCGCGCAAAGGCCGCCCGCTCAAACCGCCTTCGTAGGTCTTCCAGCGCTCCGGCACCGAGGCGCGGCTTACGGTGGTATTGGTGGCGATCAGCCCGAACCCCATCCGCACCGCCAGGGCCGAAGCGGCCTCCAGTTCGGAAGCTTCCAGGTCCGGGGCTATCTTCACGAAGAAAGGGCGCACGCGCTTTTGCCCGGCGGCGAAGTCCATCATCGGCTCCACCAGCCGCCGCAGTTTTTCGCCGCCGTGCAGCGAGCGCAGCTGCAGCGTGTTGGGGGAGCTTATGTTCACGGCGAAATAATCGCCGAAGGGATACATGATCTTAAGCGCTTCCAGGTAGTTCCCGGGCGCGTTCTCCATGGAGCAGTCAGCGTTCTTGCCGATGCTTATGCCCACCGGAACCGGCAGGGGGAGCAGGCGCTCCAGCGAGCGCGCGGCGTCCCAGGCCCCGGCGTTGTTAAAGCCCATCCTGTTGATTATGGCCTTGTCGTCGCGCAGGCGGAACAGGCGCGGCTTGGGGTTGCCGGGCTGGGGCCGCAGCGTGACCGTGCCGAGCTCCAAAAAACCGAAACCCAAGCCCGCCAGGAAACGGGCGGCTTCGCAGTTCTTGTCGAAACCGGCCGCCAGGCCTATGGGGTTGCGCAGCTTCATGCCGGCCACCGTAAGCGGCAGGTCTTTGGCGCGGGCCATCAGGCCCACGAGAGAATTGACGAACCGGATATTCTGGGCGGCGCTGGCGCCCTTGATAACGGCGTCATGGACCAGCTCGGGGTTAAAATTAAAAAGAAGACGGCGGACCAGTTTGCGGTATAAGAATCCCATAGTTGTTTTTACCTAGACAATTCTAGCAAATGGGCTCAGGCGGCACGGTAAACGATTTTTCCAGCTACCACCGTCAGCGCCGGCCAGCCCCGCAGCTTCATGCCTTTAAAGGGAGTGTTGGCGGACTTGGAAACAAAAGCCGCCGGCACGCGCTTTTGGCGGACTGGATCGATAACGGTCAGGTCGGCGTCGGCGCCGGGGCGCAGCGAACCTTTAGCTTTAAGCCCAAGCAGGCGCGCGGGATTGGCGCTGAGCAGCTGCGCGAGGCGGCGCCCGGAAAGCACGCCGGCCAGGACCAGGCGGGTAACGCACAGCGGGGCCAGCGTCTCGAGGCCGATAACTCCGAAAGGCGCGCTTTTAAAGCCTCTCGCCTTCAGCAGGGCGGAGTGCGGCGCGTGGTCGCTGGCGACGATATCTATGGTGCCGTCGGCCAGGCCGCGCAGCACGGCCAGCCTGTCGGCGTCGGCGCGCAGCGGCGGCTTCATCTTGAAATCGGCGTCGTCCCGCTTTATATCCCGCTCCGAAAGCGCGAAATAATGCGGGCAGGTCTCGGCGGTAACCGGCCAGCCGCGTTCTTTAGCCAGGCGCAGCGCCGCCACGGAAGCGGCCAGGCTTAAATGCTGCAGGTGCAGCGGCCCCGCAAAAGAGGCGGCCAGGACGCCGCGCAGCACGGCCAGCCATTCGGCTTTTTCCGGTATGCCGGCAAGGCCGAGGCGCGCGGCCGCGCGGCTGTGCGCCGCGCCGGCGCCGGTCAGCGCGAACTCTTCGGGGTGATCCAGCAGCGGCCGGCCCAGGGCGGCAGCCGTGCCGATAAGCCGCGGCAGCAGCGCGCGCGGCAAACAGGAACCGTCGTCGGTGAAAGCGGCGGCCCCGGCGGCCTTCAGGGCGGCCAGGTTCCCGGCCCGCCGGCCGGCCCGCCCGGCCGTAGCCGCGGCCGAGAAATAAACGTTAACGGCGGCGCCGGCCGCCCGGCGGCAATATTTTTTCAGCAGGGCCGGAGTGGCGAGGGGCGGAAAAGTATTCGGCATCAGCAGGATGGAGGTAACGCCGCCCGCCGCGGCGGCGGAGGCCGCGCTGAGGATAGTTTCGGACTCTTCCGCGCCCGGCTCCCGGGCGTGCACGTGCGCGTCTATAAAGCCGGGGAAAACCCAGAGCCCGGAGGCGTCAAACACCTCCAGGCCGGGGCGCGGGACTATGCCGCGGGCCGCGCGGCGGATTTTTCCGCCGCTCAGCAATATGTCCAGCCGGGCTTCGCCCCGTTCGGGGTCAATTACCAGGCCGTTTTTTATCAGTAGTTCCGGCATTTTTAGAAGGTTGCGTTTTAACCGGCGCGGCGGCCGGCTGCTGGGGCGCGGGCGCCGTTTCAAAAGTCACCAGCCGCATGCCGAAGGCCGCCGGCGACTCCCTGTAGGTCAGCAGCTGCATGGAGGTGAAAATAAGCAGCGCCGCCCAGCCGAGGTGCAGAAAGCGGCGGCCGAAGAACACGTGGGCCGACTTGAACAGCACCGCCAGCAGCAGCGTGGAGCCGGCGGCGGCGTGCCAGACCATCACTTCTCTCGAGGCCTCCTCGTTTACGCGGGAGGCGAAGAAAAAATAGATCACGCCTATAGAAAAAAGAAACGCCAGGAAAGTTCCCTGCCAGCCGCCGCCGTTCCGCTCCAGCAGCACCTGCGTCAGGCGGCTCAGGCCCGCCGCGCCGAGCAGGCAGGACAGGGCGAAGAACAAGTGGAAGCCGCCGCGCATTTCCAGCGAGAAGCGCAGCTGCTCCAGGTCCCACCCTCCGGGCAGCGCCAGTATCAGCAGCGGCATAACGGCGGCCGCCGTGATCAGGGCCAGGGGACCGGCGAAAGCCAGCTTGCGGTTCGGGGTGTCCAGGGCGTAAACCTCGGCCGCGCCCAGGATCAGCAGCGCCGCTCCCTGAGCCGAATGCAGCAGGGTCGAAGCCTTGGTAAAACTGTCGTAGTCCAGGATCATTTATTTCTCCTCTTTTTAGCGGCGCCGCCCAGGTAAAAATAAAGGCCGGCCATGCCGCCGCCTATGAAGAGCAGCCAAAGAGGGTTTGAAAAAGTTACGGGGCCGGGCACCGAGGCCGCTGCCGCGGAGGACAAAGCGACCTCTGCCGCCGGGGCAAGGGTTTCGGCCGGGACGCGGGCAGGGGCTTTTTTGAGGGCCGCCGGGCGCGGCGCGGGAGCCGGCTCGGCCGCGGAGGCCGCGAGAAAAGGAGAAAGGTCCTTGCGCGCCCCGGAACAGGCGTCCGAATTCTTGGGGCAATCAGCGGCTGTTTCGGCGCGAGCGGTAGCCGCGCAGCAGCAGAAAATAAGGGCAAGAAGCAGTGTTTTCATAGCTTGTTATAGGAGCAGAACTCCTGCGCGGGGCGGCGCGGCCGCGGGGCGGGGGCTTCGTCGGGGTAGCCCACGGACAGCAGCACCTCTATTTTTCTGCCGGAACCCAGGCCCAGCGCTTTAGCGGCGCCTTTGGCGCTGAACCAGCCCAGCCAGCAGGTGCCCAGGCCTTGCTCGGCGGCGGCCAGCACGAAGTGCTCGGCCGCTATGCCAATGTCCATAAGGCGGAAATTAGTGTCCTGCACCTGGTTGCCCAGCCAGGCGCTGAATTTGCCGGTCTGGGAAACTACGGCCACTATCGCGGGAGCGGCGGCGGCGAATTTGGTCGCCGAATAGACGCCGGAAAAAGCGGCGGCGCAGAATTTTTCTTTTAGCGCCGGCTCGCTGATCACTATGAATTTATAAGGCTGGGCGTTGCAGGCCGACGGGGCCAGGCGCGCGGCCTCCAGGCAGAGGTCCAGTTTTTCCTTTTCCACGGGGACGGGTTTGTATTTGCGGATGCTGCGGCGCGCGGCCGCAAGGGAAAGGAAGCGTGATTCCGTCATTGGCATATTTTATAATATAGTTGGCTTTTTAAACCCTGCTAAACGGAGATTTCATGGAAAACTGGAAAGACGGCGTCAACTTCGCCATTACGGTCTGCGACGCGGACGGCAAGATCCTGGAGATGAACGCCAAATCCCTTGCCACCTTCGCCAAAAGCGGGGGAGGGTCCCTGGTGGGCAAAAGCCTGCTGGACTGCCACCCGGAACCGTCGAAGAGCAAGGTGAAGAAAATGCTGGAAGCCCCTTTTACGAACGCCTACACTATCGAAAAGAACGGCGTGAAGAAACTCATCTACCAGACGCCGTGGTTCAAAGACGGCAAACCCGCCGGCCTGGTGGAGCTGTCGCTGGAGCTCCCCGCGGAAATGCCGCACTTCGTGCGGAAGCCTTAACCCGGGTGCTGAACCGGATTTTTCAGTATAATTCAACTATAGGGGGACCATGAAAAACCGATTTGCCTTGTTGTTTTTGCTGCTGGGTATTGCGGGCATTCCCTCCATATTTGCCGCCGAGTCCCCGGCGGAAGCAGTACAAGCCGTCTTGGCCGGTTTCTCAAACGGTGACGTCACTCCGCTTATTTCCAGATTGAGCGATATCGACAGAAAAGAATTTTCCGGCCTCAGTTCCAGCCCCGGCCTGCAGTTCATAAAAGACAACCTGAACCTGCCCCCGGAAACCACAAAGAATTGGGGAGAGTATGAGTACGGGATCGCCAACGATTACATCCGCAACATGGGTGTCGTTAAGACGAAAAAAGACGCGGCACTTGCGAAAGCCTACCGGGACGCTTTTATAAAAGACCAATGGGTCCAGGGCAACTACTCCGAAGTAGACCTTGTCTTCCCTCTGAACACCTTTAAGTATTCCCCTGGACTTATCCGTTTTGTTCTATACAAAGAAGCGGGAACATGGAAGATATCACATTTCGGGAGTGTATTCATGACCGCCGCCATGGCGGTACCCATGGGTGGAGCAAACCCTTTTATAATCGGCGATTATGCGGATTTCTGCTTTAGTTACATCTACGGGGAAACCTTCGCGTCTATCCAATTCGGATCCCCAACATTAAAAAGATTATCAATCTCCCGCCAGCTCAAAAACGCATACTCAGCGACCGCGGCGAAGGCGGCCGAGTATATCGCTTCTGGCGGCACAGCTTCACTCGGCAAAGGACGAAGAAAAGAATTAATATACGACGAAAAAGGAAAACCTGTTGGGGAAATGAAATATGATTTCTCGCACAAGAGATCAGAAAAAAACCCCTATTTTGCCAGGCCCCCAAAGATTCAGCTCGCCATGCTAAGAAACCCTTTCATGGCATCTTGGCTCGCTTACGAGCATTTCGCGGACAAACATAAGGCCGATACCACCCTGGCGGCACGAGCCATGGCACTTTCCGGGGAAGCTTACGCAAACGCCGGCCATTATGAAAAAGCAGCCGAGGCTTATGAAGCCGCCGCACTCGGCCCGGACACAGGGGAACAACTAAAAGCAAAAAAAGCCCTCGCCGCCATTTACATGAATCAGCTCCGACAGCCCAAGAAAGCTGAGCAGCATCTACGGGACCTGGAAACCGCAGGCCAGATCCCGGATTACGATAAACTGGAAGTGTCCCCTCCTGAAACACTAATTATCAGAACCGAGCCCGAAATGAAGCGGATAGCTGGTTTTGAACTGGGCGCCGACAAGGAAACTGTTTACCTTTTGTATCATGAAAGCCACCACAAGGATTCCCCGCCATGGGTCGAAAGCACGGTGGTAGAATACCGCATAAACGGCTCCTCCAGGGTAATATCGTCCGAAAAGAATGAGCATGACCGGGGCGACTCATCATTTTTTTATATAGGGAAGGGCGATGACGGTTTATGGATTTATGGCGTAGAAGGAGCTGGCTACAAAATAAATTATTCCGGGGAACTATTAAAATATTTCTCTGACGTCGCCCATAATTTGGATTACTCGCCTAATCCGACCAAACCGCACAAAGCCAGCAATGTTTCTATCAGAGGTCTATTGTCGGCCGATGGCCTTGTTTACACCATGGGAGACTTTCGGGACTACAGGGGGATGAAAGAAACCGCGTTTTCAGGAATACGGATATTTAACGAAACTACCGGTAAAGGAAAAGCAGGGATTATAGAAGAAAAAAAGTATTACATGTGCGACATCCGCAAACGGGCAGAGAAAGTCTCCGTAGCCAGCGCCGACATTGAGGAAATTTTGGTATATGACATGAAAAACCTCAAGCGCAAATATTTAAAGGGGGAACCGCCCTCCAGCAGCCTCACCGCAGCAGAAAACCTATCTTCCGACCACGAAGGGAACCTTTATGTCTCTCTATCCGACAGAAAGGTTTTCATTTTCTCAAAAGACGGAAAGAAACTGCGGGAATTCGACACCGGAGATATTCTACCGCTGCACATATCTGTGGACGGGGGAAAAAATATCTACTTAGCGGGGCCGGTCGGTGACGGAAAAACTGCCGGAATACGGGCATTCTCAAATACTGGAGCAAAACTAGGCAGTTTTGACTTTGAGACTCCAGAACAGGGCGATGGCCGATTCTTCGTACGAAACCTTCAGGTCACTGATAAAGGGACTATTTATGTAAACATTGGCAATTCTGAGATACGCCGCTATAACATTCGCGGCAAGGAGTTGGATCGCTGGAAAAACAAGTTCCGGGGAAACATCCAGCTGGCACCGGATAACGTCCGAGATTCTCTCTATATATTCGCCGCCCGCGACACCTTTCACTATAACGGAGCAGCTACGGAAAAGCTTCCTACTACCCACATGTCATACACCTATATGGCCCAAATGAGCGGCGATTCAAAAGGCCTTGTCCATGGCCTCGATTTCAACTCCGGGGTGTTCCTCCTTGACCCCCAAAATGGAAAGCCGGAGTTTAAGTCGGCCAATGCCAAAAACATGAGCTTGGCAAGCAACAAAATGGCGGTCGACACAAGCGATAACCTGTGGGCTTTAAGCGGCCCAATATTGCGCAAACTGTCACCCGAGGGAAAAGAGCTGGTAAACATAAAAGTAAACGGCCGAAAAATCCGCGGACCAATAAGCATAGATTATGACGCCTGGGGGAATTTCATAGTGGCCGACAGGAACAACAACCGGCTGATACGCTATAACAAAAAGGGCGAAACAATATCCGATATTGATGTGTCTAAATTTACGGACGGGATAGACAAGATCCGCGTGGACAAACACAACAATCTCTACCTATTCCGTGGTGATTTATGGGGCGGAAGAAAAGAGGTCTTGTTCCGCTTTAACGGTCTATTCAGTCAGGAGAACTGATCTTTCAAGCCATCCGAGATGGCGCAGCTGGCCTAATTGCCATCTCTAGGTCTTATAGCTCAAAGCGTGGAACTACGCAGGAAGCGGCGGGCTATGTCCGCCGCGGAGAGGTGGAACAGGGTGGGGCGCCCGTGCGGGCAATGGTAGCCGTCCTTGGCTTTCTTCAGGTCTTCCATCAGCCGCAAAGCTTCCTGCGGCTTCACGAAATCGTGCGCTTTTATCGACTTCTTGCAGGCCATGGTGGCGATGACGCTCCGCTTTATGTCCTCGGCGGCCTTTTGCGGCTCGCCCAGCACTTCCGACAGGTAGCCCAGGAACTCGGAGAAAGCGGGCTGGGTAAAATAGAACAGCGCCGGGGCGGCGCGCAGCAGCGCCACGGCCGGGCCGCGCTGGTCTATTTCGAAACCGGCGGTCTTCATCCAGTCGCGCCACTTGAGCACCGTTTCCATCTGGGAGCGCGACAGTTCCGCTTCCAGGGGCACCAGCAAAGGCTGCACCCGTATGGTCCCCCTGGAAAATTCTTCCAGGTATTTCTCGAACAACACCCGCTCCTGCGCCGCGTGCTGGTCCACCACCAGCAGGCCGGCTTCGCACTCGAATAAAAGGTAGCTCTTGGCCAGCTGGCCGAGATAGTGCAGGTCCTTGCCGCGCCAGTCGGCGGGAGCGGACTGGCTTTCGGCCGCGGCGGCGGCGCCGGGCAGGTCGAAAAGGCTGCCGGTCTCGGCGGCCGGGGAGGGAGGCGCGGCGGCCTCGCGGTAGGCGGGCAGGTCCGGGGCCGAGAACTTGTTCTCGCCGGCCGGCGCGGCCAGCTGCACGGAGGCCGTCTGCTTTTTCAGCAGCTCCTCGTAAATGGTGTTGGAAACGGTCTTGAAGATCTCGTTCTCGCCGGAGAACTTCACGTCCCGCTTCTGCGGGTGGATATTGGCGTCGAAAGCGCCGGGGTCCAGCTCCAGGAACAGCGCGCACGACGGGTGCTTGCCGGCCAGCATATGGCCGTAGCCGCGGTAAAAGGCCTGGCGCAGCAGCGCCGAATTAACGGGCCGGCGGTTGACGAAGAAATGCTGGTTGGCGC
This sequence comes from Elusimicrobia bacterium GWA2_61_42, assembly GCA_001799615.1. GTDB lineage: Bacteria > Elusimicrobiota > Elusimicrobia > Elusimicrobiales > UBA9959 > UBA9959. Next base: position 52,261 of record MGTU01000014.1, read on the forward strand.
GCGTGGCGCCCAGGGCGTCGGGCCTGGAAACGAAACCGTAGACGGCCATGCCGGCGGCCTTGCCTTCCACGCGGGCCATCCCGGAATAAACGGCCTTGCCGAAAATGACGGCCGCGCGGTTCTTGAGGTTCTCCCACAGGCCGCCGGGCAGCACCGGCAGCGCCAGGTTCTCGGCGCCGTCTATGGACAGCCGGAAAGCCGTGCCCAAATTGGCCAGGGCGGCCTCTTCCACGGTCTTTATCAGCTGGGCGCGCTCGGCCGTGTCGCTTTTCATGAACTTGGCGCGGGCCGGGGTGTTGAAGAACAGGTCGGCCGCCTCGATGGTGGTGCCTTTTACCGGCGCGGCGGGCACTTCGGCCACTACATGGCCGCCTTCGCCTTCTATGCCGTAGCCGGAAGCCGCCCCGGCCTGGCAGGAGAACAGCTTAAGGCGGGAGACGGCGAAAATGGAATAAAGCGCTTCGCCGCGGAAACCGAAAGTGGCCAGGGAATAAAGGTCGTCGAAAACGTTGAGCTTGCTGGTAGCGTGCCGGCTCAGGGCCAGGCGCAGATCTTCGCGGTCCATGCCGCGCCCGTCGTCGTGCACGCGGATGAGGCCGCGGCCGGCCTTTTGAAGGTCTATCTCTATCTTCGAGGCGCCGGCGTCCAAAGAATTCTCTATCAGTTCCTTGAGCACGGAAGCGGGGCGCTCGATAACCTCGCCGGCGGCGATCTTGGAGACTACGTCTTCAGGCAGAACTTTTATTTCCGGCATATTATCCTCAAATTTTACTTTATTTGGGCTCAACTGAGCCGGACAAGGGAAACCGCGATGTTTATCATGGAGTGCAGGAAGATATTGACCGGGAGACGCCGCTCCTTCTCGTAAGTATAGCCCAGCAGCAGGCCTACCGGGAACACCAGCAGCGCCGCGGAAAGATGGGTAGCGGCGAACAGCGCGCTGGAAACCAGCAGCGCCGGCAGGAAAGCCATTTTTTTCCTGAAAGAAACGTACATAAGCCGGCGGAAAAAAAGTTCCTCTCCCAGGGGGCCCAGGGCGCATACCGAAAGAAAAAGAAAGACCGCCCTCCAAGGAGAGGCCAGCACCGCCGCTTTGGCTATTTCATATTTGCCGTCACCCGCGGATATCGAGGCCAGAACGGCCTCCGGAGGTTTGCCCGACAGATAGATGAACAGCAGGACCGAGGCGACGATGGCGGCGATTATGAGCAGGTAGCCGCCGAAATATTTCAGCGCGGTTCTCAGGTCGCGCGCCGCGCCGGCGCTCCAGTCCCGCCAGGCGGCGGCGAAGTCTACGCCGCGCTCTTTCAGCACCTGCGCGCAAAGCAGCGCGAAAATGGAACCGTTGAAAAAACTCGCTATCTCCAGGGTGCTCAGGCCGAGCAGGCTGTTAACGGTCAGGTTAACGGTGACGGAAGCGGCCACGGCGCAAAAGGTGCCGAACAGGAATATCGCCAGCAAGTGCTTGTAGGAATCGCAGGCGATGAGGCCGGCGAAAGGATTTGTTTTGTCCATAAAAATAAACCCGGGCGCGGGACCCGGGTTTAGCGCGGCGCGTACTTGGCTAGCGCGGCAAAGGGCCGGGATAGGCGGGCTGGCCGGCCTTGGCCACGTAATCTATGGCATAGGTGAAACTGCCCAGTTCGCCGGTTACCGCCGTGCCCACCACGCCCAGGCCGGCGGCGTTAAAGGCGGCCGCTTTCTCGTCCAGGGCCTTTTTGGCCTCGCTGTCGAAGGTGTAGGTCTCGGGGGCCTGGTAGGTCTCTATGGCCACGGAAGGAACGACGCCTCCCTGCTGGTAAATATTGCCCACCAGGTAATCCACGCTGTAGGAATAGTCGCGGCCTTCGGGCCTGACCACGGCGGACAGCGCCGGGGCGCCGGCTTTAGAGAAAGCCGGCAGGGCGGCCTTGGAGGCCTTCAGCGCCTCGCTGTCAAAGGTGAAAGTTTCGCGGGAATCGTAGCGGGCCACGGAATACTGGGGCCGCGCGCCGTATTTATTGGTCTTGATGACGAATTCCACTTCCACGGCGTAGTCCCCGTCGGGGCGGCTGACGGCTTTGCCGCGCAGGGCCGGCACGCCGGCGGCTTTGAGCAGGGCCACATAGGCGGGCACGTTCTTTTCGGCCTCGCTCTCGAAAGTGAACTTGCCGCCGGTAAACTTCTCGAACTTGACATCGTACTCCTGCGTGGGCCGCAGCAGGTTCTTTACCAGGTAATCCACGGCGAAGGCGCTGTCGTTGCCGGCCTCGTAAAGGTAGGACCCCAGCACCGGCAGTTTGGCGGCGCGGAAATTGGCGGCGCAGGCCTTCATGGCTTCCGCGGCTTCGGTTTCGCGCCAGTAGGAGGCGCCGTTCTTATAGGTTTCGACGATGACCGCGGGAGGCAGAGCGGCGCCGTTCTTGACGGTGGGAAGATAATCGATGACGAAGGAATAATCGTTGCCCAGTTCCACCACGCGGCCGCCCAGGGTGGTGACGCCGGCGGCTTTAAGCGCGTTCAGGCGCGCGGCCAGGCCTGCGGCAGCTTCGTTCTCGAAGGTGAATTCCTCGTCGGTGGCGTAGCTGGCGATAGTGACGCCGGGGGGAACGACGGGAGCGGGGCGGGAAGGCTCGGCGGTCTTTACCGGCGGGAGATCGCCCAGCCGGGCGGCGTCGAGGCTGAAAGCCTGCGAAAAAGAAGGGCAGCTGAAAGCTAGCAGCGAAAAACCGGCGAGCGTGAGTGCTTTGAACATTGGGCCTCCCTGAACTATATATATTCTATTAACTAAGCCGGGCCGCCACATGGGCCAAAAGGCCGTATATTTAGTGGGTCCTATGCCCGCGGCCGGGGGGCGCGCCGCCTAGTTGGTGGTCTTAAGCCTTTTTTTCCAGTCGGAAATGGCGGCCAAAGCCGACAGCGGGGTCATATTGTCGGTATCGCACATTTTTACCTCGTCCAGCACGGGATGGCTGGAGAAAATAGGGAACAGGGGGGTCTGGTTCTCGTCCGAGGCCGCCACCTGGATATTCCCCTTGGTCTCGAGGGTGCGCAGGATCTCCCGCGCGCGCTGAATGGCGGAATCGGGCAGCCCGGCCAGCTGAGCCACGTGGATGCCGTAGGATTTGTCGGCCGGGCCCGGGCCTATCTTGTGCAGGAAGACCACCTCGGTCTTGCCGAGGGCGTTGGTCCATTCCTTCACCGAGATATTGCAGTTCTTGATGCCGGAGAACTTCTCGGCCAGCTCGGTCAGCTCGAAATAATGGGTGGCGAACAGCACCTTGGGCCCGCCTTCGGGCTTGTAGAGGTGCTCCACCACGGCCCAGGCGATGGAGATGCCGTCGAAAGTGGAAGTGCCGCGGCCCACCTCGTCGAGGAGGATGAGGCTGCGGGGCGTGGCCAGGCGCATGATGGCCGAGGTCTCGCGCATTTCCACCATAAAGGTGGATTCGCCGCGGGCCATGCGGTCCTGCGCGCCTATGCGCGTCATGATGCGGTCCACCAGGCCGACCTCGGCGGCGCGGGCCGGCACGAAGGAGCCCATCTGCGCCATGATGACGGCGACGGCCGCCTGGCGCAGGTAAACGCTCTTGCCGCTCATGTTGGGGCCGGTGAGGATGATCACGCGGGCTTCGGCGCCGCCGATGTCCAGGTCGTTGGGGACGAAGGTTCCCGCCGGCAGAAAGCGCTCCACCGCCGGGTGGCGGCCTTCCTCTATCTTAAGTTCGTCGCCGGTGGTGACGCGGGGCCTTGAAAATTCATAGCGCACGGCGCTTTCGGCCAGCGCGTAGAACACGTCCAGCTCGGCCGCTCCGGAGGCGAAGGTCTTCAGCTCGCCGAGGGAAGCGCGCACCTTTTCGCGCAGTTCTCCGAACAGGTGGGTCTCCAGCTTGGACATCTTCTCTTCGGCCCCGAGGATCTTGTTCTCGAGGGTCTTCAGCTCTTCCGTGATGTAGCGCTCTGCGTTCACCAGCGTCTGCTTGCGCACAAAATAATGCGGCACTTTGGAGGCCTGCGCCTTGGAGACCTCTATAAAGTAGCCGAAAACTCCGTTATAGCCCACTTTCAGGGTGGCGATCTGCGTCTTTTCCTTCTCGCGCAGCTCGATGTCGGCCAGCAGCTTCTGGCTGTCCCGGCGCACCGCGCGCAGCTCGTCCAGCCCGGCGCTGTAGCCCTCGCAGATAACGCCGCCGTCGGACATCCTGGCGGGCGGGTTCTCCGCCAGCGCGCGCTCCAGCTCGGCGCGCAGCCCGTTGAGGGCGTGGGAAACGCCGTCCAGGCGCGAAGCCAGCTCGGGGGCGCGTTCGAAGAAGCCGCCGGTGCTCAAAAGCAGTTTAAGCCGGGGCAGCTGGCCCAAAGCCTTCCTGACCGCGGCCAGGTCCCTGGGGGAGGCGCTGAGGTTTATCACGCGGCCCAGCAGGCGCTCCACGTCCGGCACCTGCGCGAGGATGTCGCCCAGCTGCTCCCTGGCCTCGCGGCTCTCGGCGAGGAAAGCGGTAAAAGCCTGGCGGGAAAGGATCTCGCGGATGTCCGAAAGCGGCTCCAGGATCCAGCGCTTCAGCAGGCGGGAGCCCATGGAGGTCCTGGACTGGTCCAGCACGCCCCACAGGGTCTTGGAATCGTCGCCGTCCGGGGAAGCGACCAGTTCCAGCGTCTTTATGGCCGATTCGTCGAGCTGTAGGCGGTTGGCCGGCTCGTAATAAGAGGGCGAAAAAACCTCTTTAAGCCCGGGCTGGGTCTGGCGCACGTAGGACGTCACTTTCAGCGCGGTCCTCATGGCCAGCTTGTGGTTCTGCCAGACGGGCTGGGCTGCCCAGGCCGGCGGCGGGGCGTCGGCCCTGTTGTATTCGGTAATGACTACCTGGCCGAAGCTGAGGCCGCGCCTGAGCAGCTCTTTGACGGTCTTGGTATCGGCCAGGATCTCGGCCGGTCCCGTCTTGGAAACGAAGGACGCCAGCTGGTACAGGTCGGGGTCGTTGAGGTTCTGCGTGGCCAGGAAGTCCCCGGTGGAGGCGTCGAAGGAAGCCAGGCCCCAGCCGACGATATCGATGTGCAGCGCCACCAGGTAATTGGCGGCGCGGGGCCGCAGCAGCTCGTCCTCCACCACGGTGCCGGGGGTGATCAGGCGCACCACCTCGCGCTTGAAAAGCTTGGTCTTCTTCGCTTCGCCGTCGGCGGGGCCGGTCTGCTCGCAGATGGCCACCTTGTGGCCGGCGGCCAGCAGGCGGGCTATATAATTGGAAGCGGAATGATGCGGTACGCCGCACATGGGCACGCTCTGGCGGGCGGTCAGCGTAAGGCCCAGCTCCGCGCTGGCGATCTTGGCGTCTTCGAAGAACATCTCGTAGAAGTCGCCCAGGCGGAAAAAAAGCAGCGCGTGCGGGTAGGCGTTCTTCAGCGCCTGGTACTGCTGCATCAAAGGGGTTTCCGGGGTTTCTATCTGTTGGGTCATAAATCAGTCCGGCAAAGCGGTAAAGGGGAAGACCGGCGGGTTTAGTTTTCGTCAGTGCCGCTGTCGGGCCGCCGGGGCGTCTCGCTGCCCGTATATTGTATCAAAAGGGCTTCCGCCTCTTTAAGGGTTTTAAGCTGCATGAACGAGGCCCTGGCCCCGGCGGCCCCCGGCAGGCCTTTCAGCCAGTAGCCCACCAGCTTGCGCGCCCGGGCCAGGCCGTGCTCTTCGCCGTAAATGCCGGCGTTCAGCTCCAGAAAACGAAGAAAAAGACGCATACGGGCGGCCTGGGTGACGGCGCCGCCCGGCAGCCCGGAAAGGCCGGCGGCTATCTCGGCGAAAACGGCCGGGTTGAACACCGCGGCCCGCCCTATGCCGACGCCCGAGCAGCCCGTGTCCAGGATGGCGCGCGCCTGCGCGGCGTTCTCCACGCCGCCGTTGCCGAAAACCGGGATCTTCACGGCCGCGGCGGAGGCCGCCATGGCCTCCAGGTCCACCGGGCCGGTATGGAACTGCGACGCGGGCCTGCCGTGCAGGGTGATGGCGGCGGCGCCGGCTTCCTCGGCGACCCGGGCCAGCATGGGGCCCAAATTCTCCCCGGCGACGAGGCCCACCCGGAACTTCACCGTAACGGGGACTTTCACGCTTTTTACCATGCTTGAAATTATATCCGCCAGCAGCAGCGGCGTCTTCATCAGCGCGGCCCCGGAACCGGAGCGCATCACTTTTTTAACGGGGCACCCGGCGTTTATGTCTATGACGTCGGCGCCGGCCAGCTCCGCCGCCTGCGCGGCCAGGGCCATGGAGGAGGGGTCGGCCCCGAAAAGCTGTATGGCGGCCGGGTGCTCGCCGGGCAGCAGCTCCAGCATCCTGAAGGATTTTTTGTTCTTGTATTTCAGGCTTTCGGCCGAGACCATCTCGGTAACCACCAGGCCCGCGCCGCCCTCGGCGGCGAGAATGCGGAAAGCGGCGTTGGTAATGCCGGCCATGGGAGCCAGCGCCAGGTTGTTCTTCAGGGCCACGCGGCCTATGGAAACGGGGTGTAAAAGGTCTTTATTGGTCACGGGTTCAAAGCGTAGCTGCCGTCGTGGGCAAGCGTAAATTCCTTGGGCGCGCGCCTCAGGACGGGGGTCGTCTCTTTGGCGGGAGCGCCCACTTTGCGCAGCACGGCCAGCTGAAAGGCAAAAGCGCGGTCCTCGGTCTCGAGGATGACGCCCAGGCTCTTGTAGTCCAGTTTGGCGGGATTGGCCTCGGGCACGCTGGCGTCCGCCTCGCCCGGCGGGGGGGGGGCGCGCCGCGTACGCTTCCTGGTGTTAAGCTCGTACCAGGCGTGCCACGCCTGGTGGGCTATGATCCCGGCGCACCAGGTAAGCGAGCGGAAAGCGTGATCGGAGGAAAGCGCGGCCACGGTGCGGCCGCCGTCCAGGTAAAAGCCGGTCTTGTTCTCGTTGCGGATCACGGAAAGATTTTTTTTCAGGAACAGGAAGGTATCCCTGTCCGCCATCCAGATCAGCTTGAGGGCGTGCGTGACCTGGCTTTTGAATTCCGGCGGGCCCTGCACGTCCAGCCCGAGCTCCGGGTTGTAGGCCTCGGGCAGCGGGAGACGGGAGCGCGGGCGGGCCGCGGCCGGCGGCTCTTCCTGCAGGGCGGCCGGGGCGGCGGCTTCCTCCCTCACGGCCTGCACGCGCCCGTTAACATAATACCAGACGCCGGCCCCCATCACCGCCAGCGGCAGGAAGGCCAGCACCTTGTGGGTGCGGAAGAAACTTACGTGTTCTGTTTCCGGCATATCGGGTCAATAAATACGGGGACCGTAAAACGCTCCGCGCCTTACGGTCCCCGCCGCGCGTTCCGCAGTTATTTGGTCGATTTGAGGTACGAGTTGTAGAAAGCCTGCAGCTCGCTGTCGGCGTCCTGGAATTCCAGCACGTGCTTTTTGCAGCCGCGCCTGGAACAGATCTGCACCATGCCGCCGGCCTTCAGCTCGAAAGCTATCATCTGCGAGCCGCACGCGTCGCACTTGCGGGTGCTCTTCAGGTCGGCCTTGCAGTGGGGGCAGCGGAAGCCGGCTACCTTGCCCAGCGGGATGGGCAGGGCCGTCTCGGCCTTGTAGCTGCCGTAGAGGGAGCTGAGGTAAAGGGGGGCGTGTTTGCCCGCGTAGGTCAGGTTAACCTCTATCGAGGGAGCGGCGTCCAGCTTGGTGCCGGCGTTCATCAGTGATTTAGAGCAGTGGGGACATTTTACTTTAACGCTTAACATCGGGGCCTCCAGGAAACCAGGAATACGCCGGGGGCGCAAGCCCGCCGGTAACGCTTATGATACTAAATTATCCCGCCGGCCCAGCGGCCTATTCGTAGCGCAGCGCTTCTATGGGGGAAAGCAGGGAGGCCTTCCTGGCCGGCCAGAAGCCGAACACGATGCCCACCCCGGCCGAAAAGCCGAAAGCCAGGGCCACGGAAAGCGGCGAAATATAGACGGCCCAGCCGGAGATCTTCGACAGGAGCAGCGAACTGCCCGCGCCCGCTATAATGCCGATCACCCCGCCCACCACCGAAACGATAACGGCCTCGATCAGGAACTGCAGCAGCACCGCGCGGCTGGTGGCGCCGATGGCCTTCCGGAGGCCGATCTCCTTGGTGCGCTCGCTCACGCTGACCAGCATGATGTTCATGATGCCGATGCCGCCCACGATGAGCGAGATGCCGGCGATCATGCCGAGCAGCGTGCTGAAGGTCTTTATGGTCCCCGTCAGCATGGTCTGCAGTTCGGCCATGTTCATCAGCATCACGTCGTCGTCCTTGTGGGCCGGCACGTTGTGCCGCTTGCGCATCAGCGCCTTGACCTTCTCCTGCACCCCGTCCATCTTGGTATAGTCGGAGACTTCCAGCCAGACGGAGTCCACGTAATTCTTGCCCAGCACGATCTTCATGGCGGTCTGCAGCGGGATCACCACCACGTCGTCCTGGTCGCGCGGGCCCTGCGCGCCCTTGAGGGGCAGCACGCCGATCACGGTAAAGTTCTTGCGGTTGATCTTTATGGTCTTGCCCACGGGGTCCTCCCCGGCGAACAGCTCCTTGACCACGGTATTGCCGACCAGCGCCACCTTGGCCAGGCGCGCGCCCTCGGCGTCGGAGAAAAAGCGCCCGTAATAAGGCTGGGAATTGCGCATGGAGGCGTAAACGGCGCCCACGCCGTTGACCGAGGTGCGGGTGTTCTTGGCCCCGTAGACCACCTGCGCGCTGCCGGTGACGTTGGAGTCCGTCCGGGTGACGTTCTCTATCTCCGAGATGGCTTTGGCGTCCTCCATGGTCAGGCGCGTCACCGCGCCGGCGCCCATGCTGGCTCCGCCCGGCCCCCTGAACATGCCGGGCATGACGGCCAGGAGGTTGGTGCCCAGCGAGGACATGGATTTCTGTATGGCCTTCTGCGCGCCGGTGCCCACGGCCAGCATGGCAATCAGGGCCCCTACGCCTATAATGATGCCCAGCATCGTCAGCAGCGACCGGGTCTTATTGCTGATGATGGAGCTGACCGAGGACGCCAGGTTCTCGGCCACCTCCCGCCAGCTCAGAAAAAAAGTTTTGGGGATATGCAGGCGCTTGAGCTCTTTGGCGGCGGGCGGGGCTTTGCGGACCACGTCCTCTATGATCATGCCGTCCTTGAGCTTTATCACGCGGTCCGCCCAGGCGGCGATATCCGGCTCGTGGGTGACCATCACCACGGTGATGCCGCGCTCGTTGAGCTTGCGGAAGATCTGCATGATCTCGTCGGACTGGGCGGAAGCCAGGTTGCCGGTGGGCTCGTCGGCGAAGATGATCTTGGGGTCGTTGACCAGCGAGCGCGCGATGGCCACGCGCTGCTGCTGCCCGCCGGAAAGCTGGTTGGGCCGGTGGCCGGCGCGGTCGGCGAGGCCGACCTGCTCCAGGTATTTGGCGGCTTCGTGCGGCCTGGCCTTCTCGCCCAGGTAGATCTGCGGCAGGGCCACGTTGGAGGCGGCGGTGATGCGCGGCAGCAGGTTGAACTGCTGGAACACGAAACCCAGGATGCGCGCCCGCAGGTACGACAGCTCCACGTCGTCCAGCTCGGACACTTCGCGGCCGAAGAGCTTGTAGGAGCCGGAGCTGGGGCGGTCCAGCAGGCCCAGGATGTGCATCAGCGTGGACTTGCCGGAGCCGGACGGGCCCATGATGGCCACGAACTCGCCCTCCCTGATGGACAGGTCCACGCCCTTGAGCACCGCGAGCGGCTCGTCGCCCATCTGGTAAATTTTCTTGATGCCTTTGAGTTCTATCATAATATTATCCGGGGCCGCGGCAGGACCGAAAGCCGCCTAGTGGGAGCCGGTGACGCGGCGCTGCTGCCTGTTCAGCGTCGGGCGCTTGGGCATCAGCGGGTTGCTGCCGGAGGAGTCCACCTGCGCGGAATACCCGCCGGCCGCGTAGAACACGGTCTCGCCTGCCTCCAGGCCGGAGGTGATCTCCACCTGCTCGGCCTCGTTCTGGCCCGTCTCCACCACGGAATAAACCGGCTGGCCTTTCTCGAGCTTTTTGATCACCGCGGTACGGCCCTGCGGGTCCGTCACCACGGCCGCGGCGGGGATCAGCAGCACGCCCCGGCGCTCGGAGATCCTGATCTTTATGTTGGCCGTCATCTGCGACCGGAAGAACTCCGGCACGCGCTCGGGGCGCAGCTTTACGGTATAGGTCACCACGTTGCTCTTGGTGGTGCCTTCGTCCAGGATCTTGAAGACCTCGCCGCGCACGCTCTTGTCCGGGTAGGCGTCCAGCACCAGCGTGGCGCGCTGGCCCTTCCTGACTTTGCCGATATCGGCCTCGTCGAGGCTGGCGGAAACGATAAGCTTGTCCGAAATGGCGAACAGCACCGTGCTGGCGCCCACAGTCTGGCCCTGCACGACGTTCTTGAGGATCAGGGTGCCGTCTATGGGCGAAATGACCTTGATCGGCTTGTAGGTCTCCTGCCACTGCCTGTACTGGTCGTCCCCGGCGGCGCGCGCCGCGTCCAGGATGGCCACGCGGTCGGAGGAGCTCATCAGGGCCAGCACCTCGCCGGCCTTTATTTTATCCCCTTCCTCCACCAGGATCTCCTCAATGCGGCCGGAGGAGGAGGGCTGGATCTCCACCCGGTTCAGGGGTTCCACTACGCCGGTGGTGTCCACCACTTCCGACAGGTCGCGCAGCTCGGCCTGCGCGGACAGGTATTTGGGCTTGGCGTCGGCGCCTTTCTTCTTGAAAGCGTACCAGCCGCCGCCGGCCAGCGCGGCGATGACGAGGAGGATGATGATCTTTTTCATATTGTTTTCCCTTATCCTTACTTTTCCATGGTCACGCCGAGCAGCTGCTCCAGGGCCTGTTTGCGGCTGTGGGCCGAGCGGGCGTAGTCCAGCTGGTTCAGGTCGGAGTCCACGAAGTTCTGCTCCACGTTCTCAAGGTCTATAAAGCTGATCTTGCCGGCCATGTACTTTATCTGCGCCTCTTTGTAGCGCTCCTCGTTGGCCGCCAGCAGGGACACGGCCGCCCTGGCGGTCTCGGCCGCGCTCTGGTAGTCGTCGTAGCCGGAGCGCAGCGAGGCGGACAGGGAGATCCTGGCGGCCTTGAAAGTCTCTTCCGCGGCCGTCAGCGCCTTCTTATAGGCGGACAGGTTGTTGAAATAATAGGTGGGGCCGCCGGAGAACAGCGGCACGCTCAGGCTCAGGCCCATGGACCAGCTCTTGTCCTGCGGGAACTCGGTGGCGCCGCTCCAGCCGTAGGAGCCGCTGGCCTTGAGGGACGGGTAGGCATAGTAGCGGGCCGAGCTGGTGCGCTCTTTGGCCGCTTCCAGCGTCTTCCTGGCGGCGACTATGCCGGGCGACTTTTCGAGCGCCGCGGCCACGTCGGTTTCTTCCAGGGTGAAAGCCGGCACGCCGATATCGCCTTTGGCCAGCACGGTTCGCGCGCCTTCCAGGCCTATGGCCTCCAGCAGGGCGCGCTGGGCGGAGAGCAGCTGGCGGGCGGCCTTCTTCACCGAAACTTCGGCGTTGACGGCCAGGGCCTCGGTGTAAAGCGCGTTGCCCTTGGATTCCATGCCGCTTTCGTATTTAAGCCGTATGAGTTTGGCGTTCTCAAGCCTGATGTTATAGATCTTCTTCTGCACTTCGGCCCTTTTCTGGGCGAAAAGCAGGTCGGCGAAGGCGCCGGCCAGGGCCTGCCGGGCGGCAGCCGAGGCGGCCAGGTAATCAGCCTCCGCCTTCTCCCTGGAAATGCGGGCGCTCTTTACGGAGGAGACGGTCCGCAGGTTCAGCAGTTCCTGAGAAGCGGAGACGGAGGCCCCCCAGCGGTTGGCGGGGGAGGAGGCGTCGCTCCCGCTGCGCGACACGGAATGGGAGACGCTGACCTGGGGCAGATAGGAATTCAGCCCGGCCAGGTAATTATACCCGGCCTGCTCCATGGCCGCCCTGGAGGCCTTCACCGAGGGATTGTTGTCCAGCGCCAATTTGCGCGCCTCGTCCCAGGAAAGGGACAGCTCCTGCGCGGCCGCCGGGCCGCAGACCGCCAGCGCCGCCGCCAGGGTAAGGAATAGTTTTTTTATGGTCATAGGTTTGGTCTTACGGCCGCGTTCCTTATAGCAACGCGCCTGGCCCCGGTTTTATTGCATATTTTCTACCGACCGGTAAATTAATTATAGCAAAAGGGCCCGCCCCCATGCCGCGGGCGGGCCCTTTTTGCGGCCTGGCGCCTTATTTCAGCTTTTCCTGGCCGGAGAAGCTGCGCTCCAGTCTGAAACCGGCGAGGATCTCTTTGTCATCGGCGGAGGGAGAGCCCGCCATATGCGCGGCCAGCGCCTCCCCGAGGCCCGGCCCGAGCATGAAACCCTGGCCGCACATGCCTACCGCCAGCACATAACCCTTCAGGGCGGCGGGCAGGTCCACCACCGGGAAACCGTCCGGGGTCATGGGGTAAAGCCCGCGCCAGGTGCGGCGCACCTTCAGGTTGGCCAGGCTGGGCATCAGCGCGATCATGCGCCGGGAGATCTCCGGCAGGAATTCGGAAGTGGAGCGCCTGTCGCCGCCCCAGAGCTGCGGCTGCGGGGTGAGACAGAACACTATCTGCCCTTCCCAGTTCTGGTAGAAATAATAGTTCTTGGATTTGTCGCCGGGACGGATATCCACCACCATCGGTTCGAAGAACCGCTCGGCGGGCTCGGTAATGCCCGCTTCGTGGCAGTCCGGCCTTACCGGCACCTTTACGCCCGCCAGCAGCGAAACCTCCGCCGCCTGCGCGCCGGCCGCGTTGACCACCCACGAAGCGTAATACCGGCCCTGGGGAGTCAGCACGCCTTTCGCCGCGCCGTTCTCCTTGAGTATTTCCTTAACCGGCTCTTTAAAGCGGAATTCCGCCCCCAGCTTCAGGGCGCGCCGGTAAAAAGCGTTGCCGCTGAGCAGGGGGGAAGCGGAGCCGTCGTCCGGCGACCAGGTGCCGCCCCGCAAATCCTTGGCGGCTATGCCCGGCACCAGCGCCCGGACCTTCTCCGGCCCTACCCAGTCGATATTGAGGCCCAGGCCGCGCTGCACTTTGAGCAGGTCCCTCAGCACGGCTTCGTCGTTCTCGGTATACACGGGAAAAAGGTAGCCGCCCTTTATCCAGCCGATATCGTCGCCGTGCTTCTTCTCCCAGGTGGAAAAGATCTCGAGGCTGCGCAGGCAGGCTTTTATCTTGGAGGCGTCGGAATGGGTGGCGCGCACCCCGCCTATGGCGCATTTATTCTGGCCCTGGCCGGGGGAGGCTTCTGCCTCCAGCACCAGGGTTTTCAGCTTGCGCTCCGCCAGCGCCATGGCCAGCGGCGTGCCTATGCTGCCCGCGCCTATGATGATTACGTCGTAATTGTTTTGAGCCATAATATCCTCGTCGGTTAAAACCCGCTCCAGCTGGCTTTTTCGTCGGCCTCGGTGCGGCATTTAACGTTGGAGAAAGCGCCCAGCGGCGCCTCCACGAACAGCGGCCTTCTGGTAAAAGCGGTGACCTCTTTAGGGTCCACGCCCTCGCTGCGGAAAATATTCATAAGCAGCGAGGAGCAGGTCTTGGAGCCGCAGGCGCCCATGCCGGCGCGCGTGACCGCCTTGAGCTGGTTCAGGTCGCGCATGCCGGAACGGATGGCGCGGCGGATCTCGCCCAGGCTGACCCGCTCGCAGCGGCAGATGATGGTTTCGTCGTCGGCCTTAGACAGGTCCGCGGGAAGCTGCTCTCCCGCCTCGGCGGGATAAAGTTTCAGCGAGGCCGCCAGGTCCGCGGTCTCCGGGGAGGCCTTCACTATGACTATCAGCGTGTTCTCGGCCTTGAAGTCCTTCACGTCCAGCACCTCGGCCTCGCCCAGGTCCGCGCCTTCCCAGCCCGTCAGGCGCACCTTGTCGCCTTTTTTCACCAGGCCCCGGCCTATCTCGAAAGGCAGCGCCACGGACGGGTGCTTGGCGTCCTTGCGGTGATCCACGATGGTCACGGCCAGGCCCGGGCAGATCAGCAGGCATTTGAAACAGCCGATGCAGTCCCCGGTGAATTTGGGGGTGTTCATGATGCTGTCCCCGGACAACTTTATGGATTTTTTGGGGCAAACGGTCACGCAGGGGTTGCAGGGGATCTCCTGGCGGCAGTGCAGCACGGGGTAAACCGGCCGGGCGTGGTCTTTGGGCGCGGGAGCCAGCGTGGCGCCGGGCCTGGATTTGAGAACTTCCAGCCGGTCGAACCAGAACTGCGGCACGGGCGCGGCCATCACACCCAGGCTCTTCAGCACTTTGTGCGCGGTGATCTTGCCGCTGAACATCGCGGCGGAAGCCTCGGCGATCTCCTCAGCGTCGCCGCAGATAAAGGCCTCCATGCCGGCCTCCCGGGCCTGCGCGTGGAATTCGTCCACGGAGCTCAGGCCCACGGCGATAAGCAGCGTGTCGGCCTTGAAAGTCCTTTCGGTGCCCGGCAGCGCCTTGAATTTCTCGTCGACGGCCGCGATGGTGACGGTCTCCAGGCCGTCCTTGCCGTCCGCGCGGAGTATCGTATGGCGGGTATAGACCGGCACGCCCAGGCGCTTTATCTTGTCGGCGTGCACCTTGTAGCCGCCGCACTGGCCCATGGCCTCTATCAGGCCCACCACCTGGATGCCGGCCTGGACGGCGTGGTAGGCCGCTATGAGGCCCACGTTGCCGCCGCCCACGATGAACAGCCGTTTGGCCGGCCGTACCAGGTCGCGGTTGACCAGCGTCTGGAAGGCCCCCGCGCCGTACACGCCGGGCAAGGTGTTGCCCGGGAAAGCCAAAGATTTTTCGCGCGCGCCGGTAGCGCTTATCACGGCCTTGGGGCGGATGAGATAATATTTGTCCCCGCGCAGGACCCCCACTTTCCTGTCGGAGAACACGGCCAGGCAGGTGGCGTTGGCCCAGACCCGCACGGAGGGATACTCTTTAAGTTTGTCCTCCAGCTTTCCCGCGATGTCGATGCCGCGGGTCCCGGCGTAGCAGTCCTCCACCGAACCGAAGAATTTATGGGTCTGCAGCACCAGCTTGCCGCCGAAGCTGGCCTTGTCGTCTATGATCAGGGTGTTGACGTTCAGCTGCCCGAGCTCGGCCGCGGCCGCCAGCCCGGAAGGCCCGCCGCCGATGATAAGGGCGTCCACGTCCAGCTCCTCCACGCGCCCGAACTCCTGCACGCAAGCGGTGCCCGGCAGCCTGGCGGTGCCGCGCAGGGTTTCCACTTTCATGCCCGCGCGCACCGGGGTTATACAGGACTTGACCGTCAGCCCGTCCGCTATCACCGAGCACTGCGCGCACTGGCCGTTGGCGCAGAAGATGCCCTGGGGGCTGGAATCTTTTTTATGATGACTGAAGATCTTTATGCCGTTGGCGTAAAGCGCGCTGGAGATGACCTCTCCCTCCAGGGCGGAGCACGGTTTCCCGTCAAAAGTGAAATTAAGGGCCGCGCGCTCTTCGGGCTGCAGCACAGGGTGGTCGGTTATTCTTTCCATGGAGTCCTCGTTCCGCCGGCGCCTTTGCCGGCCGTTTTAATATATTACAATAAAAAAAAAGGGGGGTGGAAACCGCGCGGGCCCCCATTTTGATATAATATCCTCTAATATCAGGAGGGGACTAAAAATGAAAAAAATACTTTTAACTCTGGCGGCCGGCCTCTGCGCCTGCGGCGCGGTCAGCGCGGCCGAGCTCAGCTTCACCGACCAGCTCAACCTGCTGCCCGCCGCGGCGGCCGAAGTGACGATCCCGATGGCGCCCGCCGCGCCCGCCAGGTCTTCGAGCTATGTGCAGGTTAACGGCTACGTCACACTGAGCGGCATGGGCTGGGTGCCCGGCACCACCGGCGGCTTCACCAGCGTGACGCTTACCGGCTGGGCCACTTTCCGGGACAGCTCCGGCAGGATAACCAGCAACAACGCCTATATCAGCGTGCCCGTCTCCATGTGGATCTACCCCAACCAGAGCGTGTTCCAGACCGTCTGGCCCAACGTGTACGCCACTTTCTACCGCAACGGCAGGATAGTGGGCTCCACCAGCATGAGCGGCAGCGTCTCCGTCAACGGCTGGCCCAACAGCAGCACGGTCAGCCTGAACGGCAGCGGCTACCTCAGCGGCTCCATCTACGTGGAAGACGAGGAATAAAAGCGCCCCTGCGCGAAAGGGCGGCTTTAACAGGCCGCCCTTTTTTATTATCATCTCTTTATGCATATCCTTGAAGGAAAGACCCTCTCCGCAGAAATACTGGCCTCCCTGCCGCCGCGCATCGCGGCGGTGAACGGCCGCCTGGGGCGGCCGCCCTCCCTGGCGATAATAAATTATTTCGCCGACTCCCCGTCCGCCGTTTACGTCAAACGCAAAGCGGCGGCCTGTGAAAAGCTGGGGATAACGGTAAAGATCTTCAACCCCGGCCAGCAGGAAGGCTACGGCGCCTTTAAGCAGCTGCTGACCCAGCTGGGGGCGGATCCCGCCTGGGACGCCCTCATGGTGGAACGGCCCCTGCCGGAAGGGTTTGAAACCCTGGAAACCTGGGACGCCATCCCGGCCGCCAAGGACGTGGACGGGCTCTCCTCCCTCAACATGGGGCGCCTTTTCATAGCCAAAAAGTTCTCGGAGATAGAGCGCGGCGGCTACTTTTCGCCCTGCACGGCGCTGGCGGTCGTGCGCCTTATGAAATTCCACGGTCTGAACCCTTCCGGCATGAATATCGCCGTAGCGGGCCGCTCGCCCGTGGTGGGCAAGCCGCTGGCGCATATGCTGACCACGCTGGACGCCACGGTAACGCTGTGCCACACCCGCACCAGGGACACGGCCGCGATCTTCAAGGCCGCAGACCTGGTGGTGACCGCCGTGGGCAAGGCCAAGTGGCTCAAGAAAGAAATGCTGCCCCCGGGCATGACGGTCATAGACGTGGGCACCAATTTCGACGAGCACAACAAGATGTGCGGGGACGCGGATTTCGAAGATATAAAGCAGACCGCGGCCGCGGTTTCGCCGGTGCCGGGCGGGGTGGGGCCGGTAACGCTGGCCTGCCTGATAGAGGCCACGGTAAAAGCCGCGGAGCTCACGCCTAAAACGGCGGCCGAGGGGCAGCCGGGAGAAAAGAAAGGGGGAATAATACTCACATGAAGAACTATCCTAACCTGGTCCTGCCGGCGCTGCTGCTGGCGGCCCTGTGCCTGCCTTCTTTCGCCCAGGAAGAAAGCTCCGAACTGAAAGAGGACACCACCACCGAGGCGCCGGCCAAGCCGGCCGCCAAGCCCGCCGCGAAAAAAGCGCCGGCCAAGAAAAAAGCCAAGAAGAAAAAACCGGCCCCGCCGGTCTCCGAGTACAAGTTCAATTCCGGGGAGAGCGTGCCGGCTTATAAGTTCGACAAGCGGGCCAACCCCATCATAAAAGAGAAGAAAAAGAAAAAACCGGCCAAGAAAGCCGCGGCCGGCAAAAGCGGCCAGGCGCAGCCCGCCGCCAAGCTCAAGACCACCAAGCCGATAGGAGAAGAGGAAGCCCCGGCGGAGACCCAGCAGGCGCAGGGCCAGATGGGAGGGGAATAGTGGCCGACCTCCTGGTCAAACTTTACGACCTCCCCTCCTCCGCCGCGCTGCTGGCGGAACAGCGGGCGCGGGGCGTGGAAATAAAGCGCGCGATCGGCCCCGAAAAACAGGCCGTCGTGGAGTGGGCTGAAAAGAAATTCTCCCGCGCCTGGGCCTCCGAATGCGACGCTGCGCTGTCCGCGCAGCCCGCGACCTGTTTCATAGCGGTAAAAGACAAGCAGCTGGCCGGTTTCGCCTGCTACGACTCCACCTCGAAAGGATTTTTCGGGCCGATAGGCGTAGACGAAGCGGCGCGCGCCGGCGGCCTGGGCAAGGCCCTGCTGGTGCGCACGCTGGAAGCCATGCGCGAAGCCGGCTACGGCTACGCCATAGTGGGTTGGGCCGGGCCGGTGGACTTCTTTAAGAAGGCCGTCGGCGCGGTGGTCATAGAGGGTTCCGAGCCCGGCGTCTACAAGCACATGGTAAAAGCCGCGCCCAGATGAAATTATCCCCGGACTGGCATAAAAGCTTTTTCAAGAACTCCTTCTATAATCCCGCCTCCGCACCGGCCGTAGCCAAAGCCCCCGCCGAAGCCGCCTTCGTCCTTAAACAGCTCAAGCTGAAAAAAGGCTCGGCCCTGCTGGACCTCTGCTGCGGCCCGGGCCGGCACGCCGTGGAATTCGCGAAAAAAGGCCTGGCCGTCACCGGCTATGATTTTTCCGGGGAATACCTGGAAGAGGCCGCGGCGCGGGCGAAGAAAAAAAAGGTCGCCCTGCGGCTGATGCGCGGAGACATGCGCCGGCTGAAGTTCCAAAGCGAGTTCGACGCGGCGGTGAACCTGTTCACCAGTTTCGGCTATTTCCTGAAATTCTCGGACGACCTGAAGACGCTCAAAGGAATAGCGCGCGCCCTTAAGCCGAACGGCCTGTTCCTGATAGACATCGTGCACGGGGATTTTTTGCGCGCGAATTTCCGCGGCCGGGACTGGTACGACATGGGCGACTACTACCACCTGGAGGAACGGACTGACGACGGGGACGGCATTTTCAACACCTGGACCAGGATCCCCAAGCGCGGCGGCGGGATACAAAAGAAAAGTTTCTTCAACCGGCTGTACAACAGGGCGCGCCTGACGGCCGCGCTCAGGAAAGCGGGCCTTGAACCGGTGAAGTTCCGCGGTGATTTTAAAGGCCGCCCCCTTTCCGCCAGGAGCATCCGCATGATCTGCCTGGCGCGCAAAGCCTGACCTGCGCGTAAAACAAAAAACCCCGCGTTCCTCCACGGAGCGCGGGGTTTTCTTTTTGCGGCCTTATTTCAGTTCGAAGGTCTCCATGCTGCTGGCTTCGGCGCCCGAAGACAGCGGGCCGGAGCGGAAGAACCTGAGCGTGACGATATACTTGCCCGGCTTGGGCGCGTCCATCAGCTTGAGCTCGTACGTGCCGGCCACGTCGAAAGCGGCGGTCACGTTGAACTTTACGAAGGAGCCCAGGAGCTGGTCCACGGGCATATTCGGGCCGATCGCCGGGATATTCATCCCGTCGGCGGTGATGGTGATCTTCTCGCCCCTGAAGTAGTCGGCGCGGTTGTCCTTCAGGGTAAGGCGCACGTCGCCGCTGGTGGTGATGCCGGCGAAGGTCATCTCCAGCTCTTTGCCGTCCGGCTGCGCCGGTTTCTTGGCGCCAGGCGTGAGCGTAAGGATGGTAACGCGCCTGAACAGGCCGTCGTCGTTCCTGGAGGCCACGCTGTAGTCGTAGAGCATGCCGGAGATGTTTGCCTCTACCTGCTTGGGGCTGCGCAGGCAGACTTCCAGCCTTTCGGTCTCCCAGGGCTCAAGCTTGCGGGAACCGATGTTCACGGTCACCTTGCGCTTGTGGTAGTTGCTGACGGGCCGGCAGTGCTGCGGGCCGCCGTAATTCCACGACTGGCACTCGTCGCCGTACTCTTCCAGGATCATTTCTTCCGTAACACTGAGCGGGCTCTGCGCGTTGAAGGACAGCGTGCGGCAGCTTTCCCTGTAGCCGCCGAAGTTGTAATGCGACGGGGGCGGGTTATAAGGCTGCGGAGGAGGCAGCGGGTGATTGGGATACTGCGGATACCCGGGCTGCTGGGGGTAACCGGGGTGGTGAGGCTGCGGGGGCGGCGGAGGCGGCGGCTGGTGCCCGGGATTATGCGGGATGGGCGGCTGGCCCGGATGATGGGGCTGGCCGGGCTGCTGATGCCCCGGGTTCTGCGGGTAGACCGGGTGCTGCGGCGGCTGCGGACCGGGGTGGTGATTGTTGCCGGCCAGGTCCGACACGATGTCCAGGACGTCGATAAAGTTATCAAGCCCGCCGGCTTTTGAGCCGTCGTAATTGACCTCTGCCGCGCGCGCAGCGGCGGAAACGGACATCGCCGCGGCGAAAACCAACAAGATATGCTTTTTCATCGTACTATTCCCTCCCTATACTCTCATATAGGTAAATCTTATTTAAATAACTCCTACCTCCTATAGAGGCTATAGACCCAGCCCGGCCCGGTATTAAGGCCCAAGGCAAATTAGGCCTTTAGTGAAATAAGAAGAACTTTTAGGATAGCGCCGCGGATAGAGCGAAATGGCGCATGGTGGCCGCATCCTCATGATGTTCGGTCGGGGGCGGTCAGGGGGACCGGAACGCAAAACACGCTCGGCCACACCGTGGCCTCGCTCGGTATTCGCCCGCCGCGCTTATGCAAGCGGCGGGCTCAACGACGGTTTTGCTAACCCGGTCCCCCCGCCCACCCCCTCCGGGTTAGTAAGGCAACAATGGTCCTTTCTGTTACGATCCCCAAAATAATCGGCGCGTGTTAAACCGGAGGGGACGACCGGGGGGATACCCCTGAGCACCCGTTGCGGAAAGGGGGCCCCGCCATAAATTCCCTAGGCGGGGGGAAACCGACGCAAGGGTTTCCTCGGTCCGGGTGAGCAGGGGTATCCCCCCGGTCGGCCCCGAACTAGCATCCCGCGGCCAACCAACCACCGGCCTGTTTCTCTCCCCGGGAAACAGGGAGGCAGCGAGGCAGGGGGGCGGATCAGGCGGCGAGTTCGAACATTTTTTCTATGGAGATCTTGGCGCGCGCGGCGATATCGGCGGGCACCGTAACTTCTTCGGGGGCGGGGTCCTGCAGCAGCGCCAGCACGCTTTCGAGGGTAATGGACTTCATGTAGGGGCAAAGCCGGCACATGGCGATAAAATTCTTGTTCGGGAACTTCAGGCGGGCCAGCTCGCCGAACCCGCACTCGGTCACCAGCAGGTAAGCCGCCGCGTCGGTGTTCTCCACGTAGCGCATCATATCGCCGGTGCCGCCCATGAAATCCACCTCGGCGATCAGCTCGGACGGGCACTCCGCGTGAGCCAGCGCCACCAGCCCCGGGTAGTTCTTCCGGTAAACCTTTATCAGTTCAGGGTCGAAGCGCTCATGCACCACGCAGGTCCCGTTCCAAAGGATGATGTCCTCGCCCGGGGTCTTGCCCAGCGTTTTGGCCAGGTTCGCGCCCATGAAGCGGTCCGGGATAAAGATCAACCTCTCGTGCTTTTCGTACATCCGGCGCAGGATCTTCTCCGCGTTCGCGCTGGTCACGATGCAGTCCGACTCGGCCTTTACCTCGGCGGACGTGTTGATATAGGTGATGACCGGCAGGCCGGGGTGCTCAGCTTTCAGCTTGCGCACGTCCGCGCCGGTGACGGCCTCGCTCAGCGAGCAGCCCGCGTTCTTCGAAGGCACGTACACTTTTTTTGAGGGATTAAGGATCTTGGCCGTCTCCGCCATGAAATGCACGCCGCAGAAAACGATGACGTCCGCTGCGGTCTTGCGGCAGTCGTCCGCCAGTTTATACGAGTCGCCGACCAGGTCGCCTATCCCCAGGATAATGTCGGGCGTCTGGTAGACATGGGCGCAGACCACGGCGTTCTTCGCTTTTTTAAGGCGGTTGATCTCGAGCGTGAGCCCGGCCAGGCGCGGCAGGTCGCTCTCCACGCAGCGCCGGTGGAGGCCGAGCGTTGTCAGCCGTTTAATTTCTTCGTTCAAAGCGGCGTTCATCAGCCTTTCAGCGTCCATTTGCCCAGGATGTCGGGGTGGTTGGAGAAGATCCCGTCCACGCCTATCTCTTTCATGCGCAGCGCGTCCTTTTTGGCGTTGACGGTATAAATGCAGACGCGGAAGCCGGCCTTCCTTATCCTGCCGACGTTGAGTTTAAACGCCAGGCGCAGCGCCATGTGGAAATTGACCGCGCCCACCGCCTTCGCCTTTTTAATGGCCGGCAGCAGCAGCATGGCGCTCAGACCGTGCCCCAGGTAGGCCAGTTTAAGCTCCGGGGACAGCTCGCGAAAGCGCTTCAGCGTGCCGTGGTCGAAGCTGGAAACCACCGTTTTCTCGAAAAGCCCGGGCTTGCTCCTGAGGAAGGCCAGCAGCTTCTCCTCTATGCCGGGATAGACGTTGTTGTCGTTCTTGACCTCGAAATTAAGCCAGGCGGCCGGCGGCTCGATGATAGACATCACCTCTTCAAGGCGGGGCACGCACTGGAAAGCGGGATCGCGCTTGAAATGGGCCGCCACGTTGATCTTTTTAAGCTCGGCGTAGGTCAGGTCCCTTATAAAGACGTCCTTGCCGGCGGTGCGCTTCAGGTCGAAGTCGTGGTGGACCACCAGCAGACCGTCCTTGGTCTGGTGCACGTCGAATTCAAAGTCGCGCGAGCCCATTTCCACGGCTAAAGCGAAGGCTTTCAGCGTGTTTTCGGGAGCGTAGGCGGAAGCGCCGCGGTGAGAGATTATTTTCATATAGGTTAACCCGGCCGCGCCGGTCAGCGGACGAACAGTTTTTTTATCTCCGAAAAATATTCGTCCGAATATTCGAAGCCCGTCATTTTATCCCGCTCGGACCCGGGCCCGTGGAAATCCGTGCCCGCGGTCACGAAAAGCCCGTGCCGCCCGGCCAGGCTCACGAATTCGCGCGTGGCCGCGTTCGTATGGGCCGGGTAAAAAGCCTCGATGCCGTCCAGGCCGGCCTCTTTCCAGGCCGGCAGGTCCATCACCTTGGCCACCACGCCGGGATGGGCCAGCACGGCCTTGCCGCCGGCCTCTTTGACCGCGCGGATGGCGTCTTCCACCGTGGGACCGTTGGGCAGCACATAGGCCGGGGCCCCGGGGGCGAGGTAGCGTTTGAAAGCCTGGCTGCGGCTGGAAACTATTTTGCGGGCCCGCAGCGCGTCGGCCACGTGCGGCCTGCCCACGGTCCTGTCGGCGGGGACGGGCAGGTCCTCAAAAGCTAGCTCCACGCCCAGTCCCCTGAGGAGTTCCAGTATTTTCTTTATCCTGGTGACGCGCCTGGAGCGGAAATCGGCGAGCCGCGCGGCAAAAACCGGGTCGGCCGGGTCTATGCCGTAGCCGAGGATATGCAGGCTTTCGTGCAGGCCGGTGCTGAGCTCCACGCCGTAGCAATAGCTTATGCCGGCCTCTTTCAGGGCCGGTTCCATTTCCGCCCAGCCGCCCGTCATGTCATGGTCGGTCAGGGAAAAATATTTGATGCCGGCGCGCGCGGCCTCGCGGGCCAGCGCCCCGGGCGACAGCGTGCCGTCGGAATAGATGGAATGGTTATGGAGATTTATCAAAGCCATCGGGAACGGTTCCCCTTACCCGGCAAGTTCTCCGGGAGCGGGACCGGCCTGGAAGCCGGGGGGCCGCGCCTGGTCCGCGCGGGAAGCCCGCCGACGGGCCCCGGCGGTCAGCCTACGGCTATTTCTTTAACTTCGGGAACCTCTTCCTTTATCATGCGCTCGACCACGTGCTTGAGCGTCTGCGTGGCGTGCGGGCAGCAGCCGCAGGCACCGGTAAGCCGCACCGTGACCACGCCCTTCTTCTCGTCCACGCTCACCAGCTCTACGGAGCCTCCGTCAGCGGCCAGCATGGGCTTGATCTTCTCTATAACTTTGGCAACTTTATCTTTCATGATGTGCACCTCTGATTAAATTATACCATGCCGCCGGCGGCGCGCGCCCGCCCGCGAAAACTTGGCGCTTAAATCCCTGCCGCGCGAAATAGTAGAATCTTTTTATGCTCAAAGAGGCCAGGAACGTGCACCAGACGGCAGGCCAGCCGCGCCGCCGCTGGTTCGACGACGAATATTTCGACCTGATAGTCTGGTTCGACAAGGACGATTCCGTCTGGGGCTTCCAGCTCTGCTACGACCGCGAGCGCAAGCCACGGGCGCTGACCTGGACCAGGCAGTACGGCTACAAGCACACCGGCATAGACGACGGGGAGCGCCTGTCGGGCGCCTCCAAATCCTCGCCGGTGCTGGTGGCGGACGGGCTGTTCGACGCGCCCTCCATA
The DNA here is from genome assembly GCA_001799615.1 of Elusimicrobia bacterium GWA2_61_42. Classification (GTDB taxonomy): domain Bacteria; phylum Elusimicrobiota; class Elusimicrobia; order Elusimicrobiales; family UBA9959; genus UBA9959. The sequence goes on from MGTU01000014.1 coordinate 76,066, forward strand.
GGCGAGAAATTCCAGAAGGACGCGGGAGAGCTGCCGCCGGAGATAGCCGCCTTCGTCACGGCCAAGGTGCTCGCTTTTAAACTTTAATGCCTGATAATTTCAAACCCGAAATGGGCGCCGGCGACCTCGGCTTTACCGACCTGTTCGGCGGCAAGCGCGTGCCGAAGACCCACCGCGCGATAAAACTGAACGCCCTGATCGACGATCTGGTCGCGCTGCTCGGCCTGCTCAAAACGGGGCTGAAAGGCCGCGCCGAAAAAGAAGAGATAACTTCGGCCCAGCGGGGGCTGATGCGCGCTTCGGGCATAATCGCCGGCCTGCGCGCCGGCCTGCAGGAGGAAACGGCGGCGCTGGAAAGCCTGATAGAGCGGCGCGCCGCCGGGGTCAAAGCCCCCAAAAAATTCGTGCTGCCCGGCGCCAATGAAACCGAGGCGCTGGCCCACCTGGCGCGGGCCAAAACCCGCGTATGCGAGATCCTGGCCTGGGAGATAAAAGCCAAAGCCCCGGCGGTATACCTCAACCGCCTTTCCGACTATCTTTTCCTGACGGCCTTAAAGAGCGCCCGCAAATAGCGGCTCCCCCTACAATGACCTCACAAAACGGCAAAACGCAGGCGGCGGTTCCGGAGCTGCAGGCCATAGGCGTGCTGGAATCCTGCTTCCGGGAGAAATTCGGCACGCCGCGCCAGCCGCACCTGGTCCCGGGCTCCTCGGCCAGGCTGCGCGTGTATTCGCGCTTTGCGCCCGCGCACTCGCTGGCCGGCCTGTCGGAATTCAGCCACGTCTGGCTCATCTCCTGGTTCCACCTGAACACCAATAAGTCCTTCCACCCCAAGATCCATCCGCCGCGGCTCAAGGGCGGCAAGATCGGGGTTTTCGCCTCGCGCTCGCCCCACCGCCCCAACCCGCTGGGACTTTCGCTGGCGAAACTGGAAAAGGTGGAGGGGGATACCCTGTACCTTTCCGGGATCGACCTGATAGACGGCACGCCTATCCTGGACATAAAGCCCTACCTCCACTTCAGCGACGCCGCCGCGGCGCCTTCGGCCGGCTGGATCCCCGCCAACGCTTTTCCCGAACTGAGCGTGGACTTCACGCCGCGCGCGCTCAAAGACATAGCGGCGGCCAACCCCGCCGACGGGCCGGACCTGCGCGGCCTGATAGCAGACACCCTCCGGCACGACCCGCGCAACATGCGCGACGCCACCCAGATGAAGGACGGCGCGGACCTGGAATTCTTCCTGTGCGCCCGGGAAGTGCACTTTACCGTGACCGGCGGCGCGGCCCTGGTGTCGCGCGTGGAGCTAGCCGGAAAATTCGAAAAGAAAAACCGCCGGGAAAAACCGAAGGCCCGCAAAGAAAACAAGGAGAATCATGTTCAGTAAACTCATCTCAACAAGCTGCTCAAGGAATTTGTTCAGGGCCCTCGTTCTCGCCGCGGCCCTGCTGCCGCTGACCGCCGCTACGGACAAAGGCTACCGCTACATCCTTACCGGCAATCCTGACGACGCCAAGGTGTCGCCGCAGGGCGGCTTCCTCCTGGAGGGCGGCGCCGCCGACCCCGAAGCCGCGATCCGCTGGATGATAAAACAGTCCCGCGGGGGGGATTTCCTGGTGCTGCGGGCCTCGGAAGAGGACGACATGCACGTTTCGGTGCCGGCGCTCGGCAAGGTGGACTCGGTAGAGACTTTTATTTTCGACTCCAGCGGGCCCGCCTACAGCCCCTTCGTCATAGAGAAGATAGACCAGGCCGACGCGATCTTCTTCGCCGGGGGCGACCAGTCGGAATACGTCCGGTTCTGGAAGAACACGCCCGTGCAGGCCGCGGTCAACCGGGCCATAAAGCGCGGCGTCCCGGTGGGCGGCATCAGCGCCGGCCTGGCCATCCTGGGCCAGTTCCAGTTCGAGTCGATGGGGGAATACGTCACGCCGGATTACGCCCTGAAGGATTCCTACAGTTCCGGGATAACTCTGGGGCGGGATTTTCTCGAGATCTCCCCTCTTAAAGGCATCATTACCGACACCCATTTCTCCCAGCGAAACCGCCTGGGGCGCCTGATGGTCTTTATGGCCCGGCTGCTCCAGGACGGCTGGACCAGCGATGCCAAAGGCATAGGCGTGGACGAAGAAACGGCCGTCATAGTGGACAACTACGGCGCCGCGCGGGTTACCGGCAAGAACGACGCGGTGTTCGTAAGGCTGCTGCAAAAGCCCCTGGTCTGCCGCCCCGGCGAACCGCTGACCGCCGAAGCCTTCGAAGTGGTGAACGTGTCGGACGGGCAGGAGTTCGATATCAAGACCTGGAAAGGCGGCGGGCGCCGGAGCCGGGTGGACGTGGTGAACGGCGTGCTTAAGACAATGAACTGAGTCTCCGGCCGCGCCAAAAAAAACCGCCCTCCGAAGAAGGGCGGTTTTTATTTCCAATCCTTAAACGCTACATTCTTTCGGGGGCGGAGACGCCCAGCAGGCCGAGGCCGCGGGCTATCACCGACTGGACCTGCTTCAGCAGGAAAAGCCGGTAGGCGGAGGTTTCCCTGTTCTGCGGGTCCAGCACCTTGTTCCTGTCGTAGAAGGAATGGAAGTTCGCCGCCAGTTCCGTCAGGTAAGTGGTGAGGTGGTGGGGCGAAGAATCCCGCACGCAGTCCAGCAGGGCCTTTTCCAGCCACAGCAGCTTCATCATCAGCCCGCGTTCGTCGGCGTTGATGACGATCTTTGCCTGGTCGAAGCCGGCCGCCGCGTCCACGCCTTTTTCTGAAGCGTTCGAGAAGATGGACGCGATGCGGGCGTGCACGTACTGCACGTAGAACACCGGGTTGTCGTTGCTCTTCTTCTTGGCCAGCTCCACGTCGAAGGTCAGGTGGGTGTGCGGGCCGCGGGAAGCGAAGAAGAACCGGCAGGCGTCCGTCCCGACGTCGTCCACCAGTTCCTTGAGCGCGATAAAGTCCCCGGCGCGCTTGGACATCTTAATTATTTCTTCGCCGCGCAGCAGCGCCACCTGCTGGTGGATGATGACTTTAAAGCTGCCTTTATCGCGGCCGAGCGCCTCGACCGCGGCTTCCATCCTGGGCACGTGGCCATGATGGTCCGCGCCCCAGATATCGATTACCCTGCTAAAGCCCCTGTCGAACTTGTCGAGATGATAGGCGATATCGTTAAGGAAATAGGTGTTGCGGCCGTCCGACTTCACCAGCACCCTGTCCTTGTCGTCGGACTCCAGGACGGTGGAAGTGCCCAGCCACACGGCGCCCTCTTTCTCGTAGACCATCCCGCGCTCTTTAAGGGCGGCCAGGGTCCTCGCGGGCGCGCCGGCGGCGTGCAGCTCGGACTCCATGAACCAGCGGTTGAATTCCACGCCGAAAGCCTTCATATCGGCCTTGTGCAGTTCGAGCATCCCGGCTATTGCGTGCTCCGCGAACTGCGCGTTGGTCCAGCCGGCGGCCTCTTTAGGCAGAGCTGCCGCCATTTCTTTCAGGTAGGCGCCCTGGTAGCCCTTCTCCGGAGGCTCCTGCCCTTCATAGCGGGCCTTCAGCGACTGGCCCAGCAGCTCTATCTGGTTGCCGACGTTATTCACGTAAAATTCCGTAGCGACTTCCGCGCCCAGGGCCCTGTAAATGCGCGCAAGACTGTCGCCCAGCGTTGCCCCGCGGCCGCTGGCCAGGTGCATGGGGCCGGTCGGGTTGGCGGAGACGAACTCCAGGTTGATCTTTTCCGCTTTATATTCGGGCCGCTCGAAACAATCCGGCCTTTCCAGTTCCTTCAAAGCTTCGAACAAAAAAGCGTCCTTGAATTTCACGTTCACGAAACCGGGCGGCACGGCCTTGGCGTCGCAATCCGCCGCCAGCGCTGCCGCCAGCTCCTCCGCTATCTTCAGCGGCGGTTTTTTGAGCAGCTTGGCGCCGGCTATGGGCCAGGCTACGGAGGCGTCGGCGTCTATATGGGGGGGAGGCGCGGCCAGGTGGAAAGCGGACAAGGCCTCTTCCCCCAGGGAAAAGGCCGAGGCCGCGCGGCTTTTAAGGCCGGCTTCTAGGACTGAGAGTTTCATTTCTTCCTGGCGTTCTTCTTTGAGGTCTTCACGGCGGCCGGCCGGGCTTTTTTCGCGGCGGCCTTTTTAACGGGCCGGGCTTTCGCGGTTATCTTTTTTTTAGCGGGCGCTTTTTTGACGGGCGCTTTTTTGGCCGGCTTCGCTTTCTTGGCGGCGGGCTTGGCTTTCCTGGCGGCGGGTTTAACTTTTTTCACCGCTGTTTTCTTGACCGCCGCTTTTTTGACGGCGGGCTTCTTCGCGGCCTTCGCCGGCTTGGCGGCGGCGGGCGCCTTAGGCGCGGCGGCCCGGGCCGGGGCGGCGGCCGCGGCCCTGGGTTCGGGTTTCTCTTCCCACTGCACGGGCTTGTAATCCGCGTAAACCTTGGTTATGGAATAGAATTCTTCGGCCTTGGTGTCGTAAATGTGCACCAGCACGCCGCCGTAATCCAGCACCTTCCAGTTCTTGGAGCGCATGCCGTCCCGGTGCAGGCAGTAGACGCCTTCATGCTTGAGCTGCACCTGCACTTCCTCTTCCACCGCGTCGAGCTGCGGGCCGGATTCCACGGCCATCAGCACGGCGTAGTCGGCCAGCGGCGACTTGCCGGCCAGGTCGTAGATCACTACCGGCTCGGCTTTCTTGGAGTCTCCGGCCTTGGCGGCCATTATGGCGATGTTCTTAAAAGCGTTCTTGTTGATGGTCATATTGTGTTCTTTGTCTTCCTCAATTTCTCCAGCATCTCCGACTCCGCCTGGTGCTCTATATTCATCATCGCGGAGCCGAGTATGGAGGATATTGTATTAAATATGGTGGCGAGGTTGTTCTTCTCCACCGGCGAAAGCCCGGCGGATTTTTCGAACAGCGCGCAGCCGAGCGGCCGCCCCTGGGCGGCGCAGGCCATCAGGTAGGTCCTGTCGTCCAGCCAGGCGCTGTCCACAGGGGCCGGGAGGGCCGGCATTTCCTTGCGGAAGGTTTCCCGGGCGTAAGCCTGCTCGTATTCCGCGTTGAACTTGTTGTAGACGTAGGCCTTGATGTTCCAGGAACCCTCCAGGAAGATCCGGACCTCTTCCATTACCGAGGAGAGGAAATCGCCGGGAGACCGGTGGGGCGTCAGCAGCAGGCGGCTCATGTCGAACAGCATGGTCAGTTCGCTGGAGGTGTGCTGCAGGCGGCGGAAGACGGTGCGCAGGATCTCGCTGAAGATGCTGATGCCGGTTTCCGGGTGCTCTTTTACGAAGGAGAAGAATTCCTGCCTGCCCACCTCGTAAACCTGGGTGTCGCGCGCGGCCCTGGATTGCGCGAAGCGGACCTGGTTGTCCAGCACGGCCATCTCGCCGAAAAAGTCGCCCTCCAGCAGGCTGGCCAGCGTCTTGAACTCGCGCCCCTGCTCGTCCAGGCCCTTTTCTATGACCACCTCGCCTTCCGCTATTATGTAGAGGGTGCTGCCGGCGCTTTTCTCCCTGAAGATCACGTCCCCGGCCTTGTACGCGGTTTTTTTAAAGTAACCGGCGAACTCGGCCAGCATGGCGTCCGAAAGATTGCGGAAAAGAGCGGTCCCCTTGAGCTTTTCTATATCAGGCATGTTTCCCCCTTATCAACCGGCTTTGCCGCACAAGGTCTTGAAGTTGGCCTGGTCGTGCGCCTTGGCCGTAGCCACGTCCAGGGCCACATGCCCCTGCAGCACCAGGTTGGCCAGCGCCTTGTCCATGGAGAGCATGCCGAACTTGGCCCCGGTCTCGATGGCGCTGTAGATCATGTGCGTCTTGCCCTCGCGGATCAGGTTCTGGATGGCGGGCGTCATCACCATGATCTCGCGGGCGGCCACGCGGCCCTTGCCGTCCTTGCGGGGCAGCAGGATCTGCGATACCACGCCCTGCAGCGAGGCGGCCAGCTGCACGCGCACCTGCGTCTGCTGGTGCGGGGGGAACACGTCGATGATGCGGTCCACCGTGGAGGGGGCGTCCTGCGTGTGCAGGGTGGCGAAAGTCAGGTGGCCGGTTTCGGCCGCCGTGATGGTCAGCTGGATGGTTTCCAGGTCGCGCATTTCTCCGACCAGGATAACGTTGGGGTCCTGCCGCAGCGCGCCGCGCAGCGCGTTGTTGAAGCTGCGGGTATGCTGGCCGACCTCGCGCTGGCGCACCACGCAGTTCTGGGCCTCGTAGGTGAACTCGATGGGGTCCTCGACCGTAAGGATGTGTTTCTTGGCCTTTATATTTATCTGGTTGATCAGCGCCGCCAGCGTGGTGGACTTGCCCGAGCCCGTCGGACCGGTGACCAGCACCAGGCCCTTGGGGATAGTGGAAAAAGCGACTATGGCGGGCGGCAGCCCCAGCTCTTCAGGGGTGGGGATCTTGGACGGGATCACGCGCATAACGGCTTCCATGCCGTTGCGGGCCACGAGCGCGTTCAGGCGGAACCGGGACACGCCGGTGATGGCGAAGGAGCAGTCCAGCTCCCAGTCCTTTTCGAACTTCGCGCGCTGCTCGTCGTAGAGCGCCGAATAGATCAGGGTCTTGGTCTGCTCGGCCGTCAGCGGGGCCGTGCCCTCCACCACCGGGATGATCTCGCCGTTAAGGCGCATCATCGGCGGTTTGTTCACGCAGATGTGGATGTCGCTGGAGCCGCGCTGTACCGCGGTCCTGAGAATAGTAACCATGTCCATAGTCCCCTCCGATTCCCGCTAAACTTAAATTCTTTGGCCCAGCCGCCTACCTGCCGAGGCTGTCCTCGTCGAAATCCTCGCCGAGGATCACGGCCGCGCCGGCGACGCTCTTCTGAGAGGGCCGTACCCGCACCTCCAGCGCGTCCAGGCCGAGCGCCGAGCGCAGCCGCAGGGCCGCCGAGGTATCCCGCGAGAAACCCAGGATCCGCGTATGTTTTTCCAGCTTGTGGTACGAGGCGGCCGTTATCACGTCGAAGCCCAGGCCGCGCAGGCGCCTGGCGGCCAGGGCGGCCAGGTCTTTCCTGCCGGAAGCGTTAAAGATCTCCACGCGCGGCGCGGGCCCGGCCTCCACGCCGGCCGGGGCCTCCGCCCCGCGGGCCTGCCGGGAGAGCTCGGTGAGAAAAAAGTTGGAGGAGCCCAGCCCCGAGAAATCCGAAAAAAGGCAAAAGAGGTCGAAAGAGGAGAGGTCGGTAGTTCCGGAGGCCCGCAAGCCGCCGGCCCAGACCGCGGCGTCAAAAAACCGGGCGGGTTCGGCCCTCCAGCCGTTCAGCGCCCCCCAGAGAACTTCCAGGTCGGGGGCGGAAGAGACCGCGATATGAAAAACTTCGGCCTGGGAGGTAGCGCCGCCGGCCAGGGCGAAAAGGTCCAGCGCCCGCTGGGAGCGAAGCGCGCCCGGGCGGGGCTTCGGGTGGCTGACGGTAAAGGCGTTGACCGCGCCCGGGCCGGGGCGGTAGACCAGCAGGGCGGACGCCCTTTCGCCCAGCACGGCGATATTTACATCGCGCCCGGCCATCAGCGCGCGGGAAACGGGGAAGAGGTATTGGGCGGCGGCCAGCGCCAGCGCGGCGGCCACGCCCGCGGCCAGCATCAGCCTTTCTTTTTTTCCTGAAGACTGTTCCATAAAGATACGCTCAGCGGATGCACCCAGCCACCGCCGGAAAACGCATAGGTAAGTTTAACATAATTGGCCGCGCGGAAAGCCGCGTCGAAATCCCTGAAAGCCAGCTTCCGCACCAGCTTTGCTTCAGGGAAATCACGCCCTGCGGCGGCCAGGTCGCTGACGTAGATCAGGCGGGCGAGCGGCCCCATGCCGGGGGCCCCGGTGGCGTGCAGTTCTATGGCCTCTGCGATCTCGGCGTCCCGGAGGCCGAACAGCCGCCTGGCCCGCGCGGCTCCCGCCCAGGCGTGCAGCAGGACGGGGGCTTCCTTCAGCATGGTCCCGAGGAAAGGCGCGCGGCGGCACCTGGTCCGGGCGTATTTTTTCAGCGCGGTAAAAGACAGGTCCCGGGCGCAATCGTGGACCAGGCCGGCCGCTGCGGCTTTCTGCGCCGGTATGCCCAGCAGCGGGGCCAGCTCGACGGCCAGGGCGGCTGTCTCGACGGAATGGCGGAATCGGGCGGGGGTAAGTATTTTTTCAAGCACCGCGCGCTCGCGGGCGAAGTAAAGGCCGCGCGCGCGGCCGCGCGCGAACACCGCGCCGTGCAGTTCCGGGGGGCGCCGGCCGAGGAATAGGGCGCCGCGCAGGTCGCTGGAAGCGGCCCGCGGAAACCGCCCGGCCAGCGGTGTAAAGGGCACGCCGCGGGCGGCGGCCAGGGAATAGCCGGGGCGCAGGCCGGCCAGCAGCCGCGCGCTTTTCAGCACGGACCGCCAGCGCCGCCACTCTTTAAAACCGCCCAGACAATCCGAGCCCAGCAGGAAAAAAAGCGGGGAGCCGGGGTGCAGCTTCCTGAAATGCTCCACCGTCTCGTAAGTATAGACCACGCGCTTGAGCCCGGCCTCGAAAGAGCTGATCTTAACGTCGGGACGGTTCAGCCCGGCCGCCGCCAGGGCGGCTTGCAGCATGGCGCGCCGCTCGGCGAAGGGCACGGGCCGGAAATCCTTGAAAGGGGTATGAAAACCCGGCACGAAATAAAGCGTTTGCGGCTTCAGCTGGCGCAGCGCGGCGGCCGCCAGCGCGAGGTGGCCGCGGTGCGGCGGGTCGAAACTGCCCCCGTAAATTATTATCGGTTTTTTTCCAGCCGTCATATTTAAGGACCGGCGCCGCCGGTTCCGTAGCCTATTTTAGTATAATATACTCCAATTAACAGACAGAAAATCACTATGGCAAAAAAACGAGACAACTGCATAATCCTGCTGCTGGACGCCCCGGAACCGGAAAAGATCAGCCAGGAACTCAAAACCGCTTTCGGCCCCGAGAGGGCCGCGCACGTCAACAGCGACCTGCTTCTGAACATTTACAAGATGGCCAAGGCTTTCCCCGACGCCATCCTTATCCTCTCTTACGAGAAGACGGTGCACCACCCCGACCTGACCTGGCTGGACCCCGAAGACCCCGGCTTCCTCGAGGTGAAGAACCGCTCGCTGGAAGACCGCATGCAGGACGCCTTCCGCCTGGCCTTTTTTACGGGCGCGAAAAAAGCGCTGCTGCTCAGCCATCTTTCCCCTGAACTTAAAAAGGACTGGCTGTACCAGGCTTTCGACTCCGTCAACGACAAGACCGTGGTGGTCGGCCCCAACCAGGAAGGCTCCCTTTACCTGCTCGGGCTGACGCAGCAGAACATGAAACTGCTTGAAACGCCCGGCTTCTCGCACGGCAAAAGCGCCGAAACCATGGCCGAGCGCGTAAAGAAGAACAAGCTTTCCGTCTTTAACACCCCCGAGACGTACGCGGTGACCGGCGAAGAGGCTTTGCGCAAGTGGATGGAGAGCCGCGAGGTTCTGCCCCCGCTCTTCCACGCCGCGGACCCGCTGCCGCCGCAGCAGCCGGAAGCCCCCCAGGCGCAGGAGCACAAGAAGCATCACAAGCGCCACGGCAAGAACGGTCAGGAACCGCTTATTCCCCCGACCCCGGAGAAACCGCCCCTTTAAAGGGCTGCCCGGCCCGGGGAAAAGCAGACATAAAAAAGACGCCGACGCCGGCGCTTTTTTTATTTGACTTGGCCGCCTTAAATGTATAATATATAGATATCCTATTAGATAGTTAACACACGGCCTGTTTATTTATATTTTTGCAACATTTTTTCCCTTAAAACCCGGGGTTTCCATAGGGATTAAAAAAGTTATTAACAGGAAAAACGATTAAAAAACAAGCACTATTCAGGTATTAGGAAAAACTATTAACAGTTGTGGATAACTTGTGGATAACTTAACCGATATCAAGGAAGTATGGCAGGAAGTGATCAAAAAACTCGGCCTCGAGATAGGCGCCGAGTCTATTGACCTGTGGGTGCGCCCCATTAAGGTTATCCTCGTGGAAGGGGATACCCTTAAGCTGGAAGTGCCGGACTCCATCATCTACAATACGGTGAAGCAGCGCTACGAGGAGAAGATCGTCGCCCTTATAGCCTCGCTGACCGGCAAAGAGCTGAAGATAAATTATTCTATGTCGCTGGCCCCCTCCGAGGCGCCGCCCCCGCCCAAACCGGCGCCCGTGGTCCAGGGCCCCCTGCCGGCCAATTATTTTTCGTTCAACCCGAATTACACTTTTGAAAGCTTCATCATGGGCACCTCCAACCGCTTCGCCCACGCTTCGGCGGAAGGCGTAGCCAAGACCCCGGGGCAGACCAACCCTTTCTTCATCTACAGCGCGCCCGGCCTGGGCAAGACGCACCTGCTGCACGCCATAGCCCACGGCATCTTCAAGAACAACTCCAACGCGAAGATCCTCTATACCGCCAGCGAGAATTTCGTCAACGAATACATCGACGCGGTGCGCAGCCAGGCCACCGAGCAGTTCCGCAGCAAGTACAGGAAACTCGACTGCCTGCTGCTGGACGACATCCAGTTCCTGGTGGACAAGGAACGCAGCGAAGAGGAATTCTTCTACACCTTTAATTCCCTGTTCGAGTCCAAGAAGCAGATCGTGGTCACCTCGGACCGCCCGCCCCGCGAGCTGGCCCTGGGGCAGCGCCTGATCTCCCGCTTCCTGTCGGGCGTGGTGGCCGACATCAAGATCCCCGATTTCGAGACCCGCGTGGCCATCCTGCGCCAGAAGCGCGACCAGCATAAATACGAGATCCCGGACGACGTGGTCACTTTCATCGCCGAGAACGTTAAAAAGAGCATCAGGGAGCTGGAAGGCTGCCTGATCACGGTGGGAAACTTCTGTTCCAATATGAAGATCCAGCCGTCCATAGACGCGGTCAAGGAAATAATCAAGGACCACATCAGCGACCCGGAACACGAGGACAAGAAAGTGACCGTGGAACTGATCAAGAACGTGGTCTCCGACAAATACAACATAGAGCTGAAGGACTTCAACACCAAGAAGCGCAGCGAGGTCATAGCTTTTCCGCGGCAGGTGGCCATGTACCTGGCCTGCAGCCTGACCGAGATGTCCCTGAACGACATTGGCGACGCCTTCAGCCGGGACCACGCCACGGTGCTCTACGCCAAGAACAAGATAGGCCAGATGGTGCAGACCGACCCCTATTTCAACGAGACTCTCAACCAGATGATAACTAAGATAAAGAATGTCAGTAACTCGGCATAACTGTTAATACGCCCGAATTTTGTCAGGCGTGTCAGCAATTTACAAAAGACTGTCAATAACTTCTCCCAATGAATTCAACACGGCTGACAGTATTAACAGGCTGCTCTTATAGAGGACTATGATTATGAAAATAAACAGTAACAGGGAAACCCTGATAAAGGGAATTCAAACGATTCAGGCCGGAGTTTCTTCCAAGACCGGCACCATACCGATACTGCAGAACTTTCTGATGGAAACCGAGGACAAGGGCCTGAAAGTGGTCTTTACCGACCTGGAAATGGCCATTAAGCACCATATCCCCGTAACTATAAAGGGAGAGGGCAGTATAACGGTTCCTATAAAGAAATTCATGGAGATCATCCAGAACCTGGGGGACGACTCCGAGGTCAATATAGCCGTGGACGAGAACAGCCGCATCTCCATCCTGAGCGGTAAATCCAAGTTCAAGCTGGGCGGCGCCCCCAAGAACGATTACCCCGTGATCCCGGACCTGGATGAGAGCAACTCTTTTAAAGTCCCCGCCAAGACTATGGCCGACATGATAAACAGCACCATCTTCTCGGCTTCCACCGAGGACGACAGGCATTTCCTGAACGGCCTGCTCTGGAAATACGAAAAAGACACTTTCTCCCTTGTGGCCACGGACGGCAGGCGCCTCGCCATAGCCTCTTCCAAAAAAGTGAAGGCGAAAAAAGACTTCAAGGTCATAGTTCCCTCCAAGATCCTGGGGGAACTGGCCCGCTTTATCAAAGGCGGCGGCGTAAAGGACGCGGAGGAACTGACGGTAGGCCTTTCCTCCAACCAGATAGGCTTTAAACTAGGCAAGACGGTGTTCATCTCCCGCCTGGTGGAGGGGAATTTCCCTTCCTACGAGCAGATCATTCCCAAGAGCCACGACATGGAGATCTCCCTGAACGCCGCCAAGCTTATGGCCGTGACCAAGCGCGCGGCCATCTGCTCCAACGAGCGCTCCGGGGCCGTTAAATACACCTTCAAGAAAGACGCCCTGGTGGTGAATTCCGCTTCCCAGAGCATGGATTTCGAGGACGAGCTGGAAATAGACTACAAAGGCAAGGATTTCCAGATAAGCTTCAACCCAAAATTCGTGATGGACATCCTGAAAGCCGCGGGGGAAAGCGAGATAACCGCGGAATTCACTTCCCCGGCCACCCCGGCGCTGCTAAGGGTAAAGGGCCGCGAGGACCTGGTTTATATAGTAATGCCGCTGCGCACCCAGTAATAAATATGTTCCTTGAGAAGAGAAAGGCCAATTGGACCAGGGCGAACGAGGTGGTGTCTTCCTGGCGTTTCCTGGGGGGCGTGGCCCCCGACCGCCTGGCGGTGCTGGACGCGGTCTGGAAGAAGGAAATGGGCCGCCTGGCGGACCATTGCGTGCTGCTCGGGGTGGAGCGGGGCCTGATACTGGTAAAACCCTCTTCGGCGGCGGCCGCCAGCGAACTGGCGCTGCGCAGTTCGGTCCTGGTCAAGAGCCTTAACAAGTATTTCAAGCGGCCGTGGATAAAAGCCATAAAGACGGCCAGCAAAATTTAAAAAAGAACGAACCCCTCCGCGGGGTCCGGCCTTAAACAGGAGAAAGACAGCATGACGAACAAGACAGCATATGATGCCTCCAATATCCAGGTCATGGAAGGCCTGGAAGCGGTGCGCAAGCGCCCGGCCATGTACATCGGTTCCACCGGCGTACAGGGGCTCCACCACCTGGTCTACGAAGTCGTGGACAATTCCATAGACGAAATTCTCGCCGGCGGCTGCAACAAGATCGACGTCATCCTCAAGGACGACAACGTCTGTTCCATCACCGACAACGGCCGCGGCATCCCCGTGGACCCGATGAAGGAAGTAAAGGACCCCAAGCTCAAGGGCAAATCCGCCCTCGAGGTAGTGCTGACCGTGCTGCACGCCGGCGGCAAATTCGACGGCGGCGGCTACAAGGTCTCGGGCGGCCTGCACGGCGTGGGCGTCTCGGTCGTGAACGCGCTGTCCGAGTATATGGAAGTGCTGGTGCACCGCGACGGCAAGATCTGGCGGCAGGAGTACAAGCGCGGCAAGCCGCAGGCCGACGTCAAGGCCGTAGGCGTAACGGACCATCACGGCACCGTGGTGACCTTTAAGGCCGATACCGAGATCTTCGGCGAGGGCATCCTGTCCTTCGATACCGTGTCCAACCGCCTGCGCGAACTGGCGTTCCTGAACCCGGGCTGCCGCATCAATATCATCGACGAGCGCGAAGAGGGCAAGAAGCACGCCTTCTTCTTCGAGGGCGGCATCAAGCAGTTCGTGAAATTCCTCAACACCAACAAGCAGGTCATCAACGACGAACCCATCTTCGTCTCCAAGGTGGAAGGCGACACCATGCTGGACCTGGCCATCCAGTACAACACCGACTACTCCGAGACCATGTTCTCCTTCGTCAACAACATCAAGACGATAGAGGGCGGCACGCACGTGTCCGGTTTCAGGTCCTCGCTCACCCGCGTCATCAACGACTACATCAAGAAATACAATCTCACCAAGGACAAGGAATACAGCGTTACCGGCGACGACGTGCGCGAAGGCCTCACCGTCGTGGTGTCCGTGAAGATCCCTCATCCCCAGTTCGAAGGCCAGACCAAGACCAAGCTGGGCAACGGCGAGGTGGAAGGCGCGGTCAAGACCCTTACCGGCGAAGCCCTGGGCGTGTTCTTCGAGGAGCATCCCTCCATAGCCAAGGCCATCTGCCAGAAAGGCCTGGGCGCCGCCGAGGCCCGCGAAGCGGCCCGCCACGCCAAGGACCTGGCCCGCCGCAAAGGCTCGCTGACCGATTCCGGCCTGCCCGGCAAGCTCGCAGACTGCCAGGAAAAAGACCCCAAAAAATCCGAGATCTTCATCGTGGAAGGCGACTCGGCCGGCGGCTCGGCCAAGCAGGGGCGCGACCGCGTGTTCCAGGCCATCCTGCCGCTGCGCGGCAAGATCCTGAACGTGGAAAAAGCCCAGCTGGTCCGCATCATCTCCAGCGAGATGATCCGCAACATGATCTCCGCCATCGGCACCGGCATCGGCGAAGGGGAGGACGGCTTCAACATAGAGAAGCTGCGCTACCACAAGATCGTCATCATGGCCGACGCCGACGTGGACGGCCAGCATATCCGCACGCTGATGCTTACCTTCTTCTACCGCCAGATGCGCCCGCTCCTGGAGCAGGGGCATATTTATATAGCCCAGCCGCCGCTCTACAAGGTCAAGAAGGGCAAGTTCGAGTCTTATTTCGACAACGAGGAGAAGCTGCAGAAGTGGCAGCTCAAAGAGGCCCTGTCCGGCATCTCCGTAAAGGCCAAAGGCAAAAAACTCGAAGTCAAAGAGATCAGCGACCTGATAGAGCTGATCATCGCGGCGGACAACACCAGCCGCAAGCTGGAAACCAAGAACCTGACGCTGAAGGATTATCTCAAGTTCCTCGCCGACGGCAAGGTCCCGATGTACCGCATCGAGACCGGCCCCGAGACTTACCGCTATTTCTTCACCGAAGACGAGTGGGACGCCTACGAGACCGAATACGTGAAGTCGAAGAAGGACGCCCTGGTCAAGGCGGCCGTGGTGGTGGAGGGAGAGGCCCCGGTGGAGATCGACGAGGACGACCTCGGCCCCGATTTCCAGACGCTGGGCGAGTTTACCCGCCTGAACAATATCTGCAACAAGCTCAAGGCCCTGGGCCACAGCCTGAACGAATTCCAGATCGAGGACGAAAAAGCGCCCGCCCTGTTCGACCTGATCACGGAGAAGAATATCGTTTCCTCCAGGGACCTCAAGACCCTGATGGAGAACGTGATGAAG
>MGTU01000015.1 GCA_001799615.1 Elusimicrobia bacterium GWA2_61_42
GGGCTTCACGCTCAACACCTTCACCCTGCTGGGCCTGACGCTGGCCATAGGCATAGTGGTGGACGACGCCATCATGATGCTGGAGAACATAGTGCGGCACAACGAGAAGGGCGAAGGCCGCGTGCGCGCCGCCATCCTGGGCGCCCGGGAGATGACCTTCCCAGCGATGGCCGCCTCCGTAGCCATCCTCGCCATCTTCCTGCCCGTCGTGTTCATGCAGGGCATCATCGGCAAGTTCTTCTTCCAGTTCGGCGTCACCATGACGGCGGCGGTCATGCTGTCTCTGCTGGAGGCGCTGACCCTGACGCCGATGCGCTGCTCGCAGTTCGTGGACGCGCAGCGCTCGATGTGGATAGGCCGCGCGATGGACGGCCTGATGGAGAGGGCGCGGGTCTCTTACGCGGCCCTGCTGGGCCGGCTGCTCCGGCGCCGCTGGACCGTGATACTGGTTTCGCTGGTTATTTTCGCGGCCTCTATGTCCCTTATTAAATTCATCCCCAGGGAATTCTCTCCGGCGCAGGACCAGAGCCGCTTCCTGGCGCGCGTACAGATGCCGGTGGGCACGCCGCTGGAAGTGACGGCCAAGGCGATGGAAGAGGCCGAGAAGTGGGCCATGGCCCAGCCGAACATCCGCACCTTTATGGCCAATACCGGCGGCATGGGCGGCGGCCAGGTGAACCAGGGCATGCTGATGATAGCCATGAAGCCGCCCGCTGAGCGCGTGCCGCTGCCGGGCCAGGCACGGCCGCCGACGCAGCAGGAGTTCATGCGCTACGCCCGCAAGCCGCTCAACGCCATTCCCGGCGTGAGCCGCGCGGCCATACAGGACCCGTCGCTGGGCGGCTTTACGGCGCAGCGCGGCTTTCCGGTGGAGTTCAGCCTGCGCGGCCCCAACTGGGAGAAACTGGGCGACTACAGCCGCCTGCTGATGCAGAAGATGACCGCCTCCGGCAGAATGACGGACGTGGACACGGATTACCAGGAGGGGATGCCCGAGGTGCAGGTGGTGCCCGACCGCGAAAAGGCGGCCGCCCGCGGCGTGTCGGTCTCCTCGATAGGCGACGCGGTGAACTCCATGATAGGCGGCGTGCGCGCCGGCAAGTTCACCCGCGGCGGCAAGCGCTACGACATCCGCGTGCAGCTCACCGGCCGCGACCGCAGCGACCCGAGGGATATCAACAAGATCTGGGTGCGCAACAACCGGGGGGAAGTCATCCGCCTTTCCGAAGTGGTCAAAGTGGAGCAGAAGACCACGCTGCTGACCATCTCGCGCAAGAACCGCGAGCGCGCCATAGGCGTATTCGCCAACGTGGCGCATGGCTCGTCGCAGGAGCAGGCCATAAAAGAGGTGGAGCGCCTGGCCAAAGAGATCCTGCCCGACGGCTACCGGGTGGTCTTCTCGGGTACGTCAAAAACTTTCCAGGAGTCTTTCTCCAGCCTTACCTTCGCCCTGATCCTGGGCGTCTTCGTGGCGTATATGATCCTGGCCTCGCAGTTCAACAGTTTCCTGCACCCGTTCACGGTGCTGCTGGCGCTGCCGTTCAGCCTGACAGGCGCTTTCATAGCGCTGAAGCTGGGCGGGTATTCCTTGAGCATCTACAGCATGATCGGCCTGATCCTGCTGATGGGCATCGTCAAGAAGAACTCCATCCTGCTGGTGGACTTTACCAACCACCGCCGGCGCGAAGGCGGGCTGGGAGTTGACGAGGCGCTGCTGGAAGCCTGCCCGATAAGGCTGCGGCCGATCCTTATGACCTCTTTCGCGACCATCGCGGCGGCCGTCCCGCCGGCGCTGGGCTACGGCCCGGGCGCGGAAACGCGCATCCCCATGGCGCTGGTGGTCATAGGCGGCGTGTTGTTCTCCACCTTCCTGACGCTGCTGGTGGTCCCGTGCGCCTACAGCCTGCTGTCCCGCCTGGAAAGCACCCGCCACGAAGAAGCGCTGAAGATAGCCCTGAAGGAACTGGGCGAAGCTCCGCAAGTAAAATAGTTTTGTAGTTACAGCGGAGCCCGGCGCAGCCTGCCATGCGGGCCGGGCTATCAAAACGCGTTCGGCCACACCGTGGCCTCACTCCGTGTTCGCCCGCCGCGCTTATGCAAGCGGCGGGCTCTCCGAGGGTTTTGCTAACCCGGCCCGCACGGCAGGCTGCACTTCATCCGCCTTCAAAAACAAAGAACCGGGAGATATCTCCCGGTTCTTTTATTCCTGCGCGGCTTTACTTAAGACTGCGTGGGGGGCCGCTGCAGCGGGGGGTACTGCTGGCCGGCGGGCTTTACACCGGGCAGGGCCGCGGCGGCGGGCGCCTCGTGCGAGGCCTGCACGCGGGTGGCGGTAAGGACTTTGCCTATCGAAGCCACCATGCCGGCCACGTCGCCCAGGTTGGAGGGGATGATCATAGTGTTGTTGCGCTGCGCCAGCTTGCCGAACTCCTGCAGGTACTGCTCGGCGATGCGCAGGTTCACGGCGTCCGACCCGCCTTTTTCGCTGATGGCGTTGGCGATCTCGCGGATACCCTTGGCGGTACCCATGGCGATGCGCTCGATCTCCTGGCCGCGGCCTTCGGCCTCGTTGATGCGCTTCATCTTCTCGCCCTCGGAAAGGGCGATGGTCTGCTGCTTCTCACCGTCGGCGCGGTTGATCTTGGCCTGTTTGTCGCCCTCTGATTCGGCGATGAGGGCGCGTTTTTCGCGTTCGGCCCGCATCTGCTTTTCCATGGCGCCCTTGATGCTCTCGGGGGGCGTGATGTTCTTGATCTCGTGGCGCGTCACCTTGATGCCCCACGGAAGGGAGGCCTTGTCCACGGCCGCGACGATCTCCATATTGATCTTCTCGCGCTCCTCGAAAGTGCGGTCCAGCTCAATCTTGCCTATTTCGCTCCTCATCGTGGTCTGCGCCAGCTGGGTGGTGGCGAACTCGTAATTGGTAACGCCGTAGGAAGCCTTGGACGGGTCCACGATCTGTATGTAGAGGATACCGTCCACTTCCACGGAAATATTGTCCTTGGTGATGCAGACCTGCGGCGGCACGTCCATGACCATTTCCTTCATGCTGTGCCGGTAGGCCACCTTGTCGACGAACGGGATAAGGATGTGGAAGCCGGCTTCCAGCGTGGCGTTATATTTACCCAGCCGCTCTATAATAAAGACTGTCTTCTGCGGAACGATCCGGGCGGTGTTGGCCAGGACTATCATGATGAAGATTATTACCGCTGCGATTACGAACGTGGCGTCCATGTTTGTCTCCTTTACTGGGGTTAAGGCTTTACTTTCAGGGTAAGGTCGTGCCGCTCGATTATGGTGACTTTCTCGCCTTTTTTTATTTCCACGTCGGCGTCGGCGTTCCAGGAAGTGCCGTTGAACTCCACCTTGCCGCGCGGGGAATTGGGGACGATGTCCTCGGTGACTATGGCGCTCTCGCCCGTATGCAGTTCCATAGGGGCGCCGGTCGGGTTGGTATTGGAGACCCGGCCGGTGAAATAGCCCTGGGCGTAGCGCCGGAAAGAGACCAGCGATACGATAGAGAGGACGGCGAACAGCACCAGCTGGGCGTTGACGCCCAGGGGGATGAAGATCATCAGCAGGCCGGTGAGCACCGCGCCCAGGCCGAAAAAGCAGAGGATGAAGCCGGGCAGGAAGAGCTCCATGCTCATGATCGCTATACCGACGATTATCCAGACATACTGCGGGGGGATGGTTTCAAGCATGGAAATAATACTATGAAATACAGCGGCGCCCGGCAAGGCCGGTGCGCCCCTTTATTCCTTCAGCGCGTCAGCGAGGAAGTCCAGGAGTTTAGGGCCGTAAGTTTCGCGGTAGGCGTAGAAGGCCTCTATGTGACCGGCCGGCACGGGCCAGAATTGTTTTGGCGGGCAAGCTGCGGCGTACAGTTTTTTTCCCTGGGAGAAAGGCACCGTGCGGTCCTTTTCGGAATGGATAAAAAGTTTGGGGCAGGTCAGGCTGCCGACGCTGTCTTTAGCCGCGTGCCTGCCGCTTACCGCCACCCAGGGCAGCCAGGAGAGCGGCCAGGACAGCCAGTGCCGCCGCAGCGCCGCGGACGCGACGCTCTTATACGAATAGAAAGTCCCTTCCAGCACCACGGCCGCGGGTTTGAGCTCCGAGCCGGCCGCGGCCGCCAGGGAGATCGCCCCGCCTAAACTCTGTCCGAAGATCACGATCCTGTCCGGACGGGCTCCCGGGAGTTTCAGCGCGTGGGCCAGCGCCGCCTTGCCGTCCAGGACCAGCCCGTCCAAGTCAGGCTTGCCGCCCGAAGCGCCGTATCCGCGGTAATCAAAAATAAAAACGTTAAAACCTTCTTTCGCCAGCCAGGCCGAATAAGGATAATGCGCGGTCATGTTCTGCGCGTTGCCGTGGAAATGCACCACCGTGCCGCGCGGGACGCCGGCCGGGGCGAAGAACAGGCCGGTCAGCAGGGTCCCGTCGCCGGACTTGAACTTTATGACCTCGTATTTTATCCCGGCGGCGGCCGGGTCGGAGAAGATCTCGCGCGAAGGCTGGAAGAACAAATGCGTGCAGCCGCCCAGGAATACGGTAAGGAGGGGGAACAGGAGCCGGGCGAGGGTCATTTACGGGAACAGGAAGTGGTGGTAATAAACGCCGGCCTCTTTAACTTTGCCGCGCCAGGAGTAGTCCAGGCGCAGCGAGGAATCCTTGGCCAGCCTGACGGAGGCCGCGGCCGAACCGGCCCAGAGCGGCCGGGTGTCGCCCAGGGCGTAGCTTATGTAACGCGCCTCTACCAGCGCGCGCACCGGCCCGCTTTCGGCCAGCACGCCGGCTTTCACGCCCGCGCCGGCCCGCCAGCGGGACTCGAGCGCCCCGCCTATGCCGCTGTCCGCCTCGGCCAAAACGTACCAGAGCTGGCGCAAGGGGCCGCCCCATTGCGCCGCCAGGCCGGACCCGGCGTTCATGGTCCAGATGGCCGAACTGCCCGGGCGCCTGCGGGTCTCGTCGGCCTGCTCAACGCCCGCCGCGATCTCCCAGGAGGGGCGGCGCACCCAGTCGTCCCACGGGTTCAAACTCATAACGCGCGCCAGCCGGGCGTCTTTAAGATAAAGGCGGTTGGGGCGCTTTTCATAGCGCAGCCGGAAAGCGCCCATCTCCAGCGCGGCGTCCGGCAGGTAGCCGGAGGGATCGTCGAGCAGGTCCTGGATGGCGTAGCGCCACACGAAGTCGTAAGCGGGGCCGTTCTTAAGCCCGACCAGGCCGACGCCGACCTTCATGCTCTCATGAGCTTGTTTTATGGAGGGGGGCCGGGCCAGGCCGCCGGTAAAAGTAACCTGCGGCCCGAGCGGCGCCCTGAGGGCCAGCAGCGGATCGGTACGGCCATCCAGCTCGGCTTTGCCGATGCGGCGGGCGTAAAAGCGCCAGCTCAGGTAATCCGCCGCCGTCTCGAGAATGGCGGCCTTGGCCGCGGCGGGGGCCGTTTCAAGCCGCTTCAGCTCAGCGGCCTGGTCGCCCCTGGCCAGTTCCAGTACCGAAGCTTTTTCCGGCTCGGAAAGCTGGGAGCGTTTCCATTCCACTGTTTTCCAGAGCGAAGGGCGCCAGTCCGGCACGCCCGGCAGGGAGCCGGCAAGCACGGCCTTGGCGGTATCGGAGGGGATGACCCAGTACCGGAAACGGCGGGACAAGTCCAGCTCCGGCTTTACGATGTCGAGCAGCGGCATCAGCTGCCAGGAACAGTTGCGCGTGAAGAAATAATAAGGGAAAGCGGCCTTGCCCAGCTCCCAGCAATGGCGCAGCAGCCGGTCGATCTCGGCGGGCTTCAGGTACAGCGGGAAGCCCCACAGGTCCCGGTTCTCGAGGTTGTGATATTCCTGGATCTTCAGGTAATAAGGGATAGTGGAGAACTGGCCGGGGTAAAGGCCCAGAAGCCCCTTAAGGGCGAAGAACAGCCCGCTCTCGGCGTCGGCGGTGGCCGCGTAGTTGACGGTATAGTCCAGCAGGTCCGCGCCCGAAGCGCCGCGTTTATGCAGGCGCAGGAAAGTGTGACCGTAAAGCGTGGAAGGGTTATTGAGGTAGCCCGCCGCGAACAGCAGGCTGACGGACTCCGTGTCGAGGGCCGCTTTCCAGTCGTCGAAATCCTTGCAGCGGCGGGAGAACTCGTCCTGCGGCAGACCCAGTTTCTCGCGCAGCCAATGGTAGCGCTCCGGGAAGCGGCACTCGGGGCTGTCGTCGTCGGGGCCCTCGAAGAAGAAGCCGTCCACCGCGGCCTCCAGCTCGAGCCTGGGATTTATGTTGCCCCATTTGGAGAGGTAGAAATTGCGGTTGACCGAAGGGCTGCGGTAACGCCCGAGCAGGTTCTTTTCGTAATAGAGCAGGCGCCGCCAGTACTTATCTTTCCAGGCTTCGGCCTTCTGGGCCGACTGCCTAAGGTCCAGGCGCCGCAGTTCCTGGTCCGGGGTTACGGAGCGCGCCGGCGCGGCGGCGGCCAGCAGGGCTAAAAAAAGCAAAAGACGGACCGGAGGTATTAGCCGCCCGGTCCGTCCGTGTTTCATCGCGTTAAGTCCGCTCTTATATGCTGGTAACGAGCCTGTTGATCTCGTTAACGGCGTTCTTCGCGCTGTTGGCGGCGAAGATGACGGTGTGGTTCTTCTGCAGGAGCTGCGTGAACTGCCAGGCGTTCTCGGGGGTATACCCGTAGAGCTGCGCCAGGTTGGTCACGTATTCGCCCTTACCGGAGGCCACGTCGCGGGACAGGTCCTTGTAGTTGGCTTCGATGAAGCTCTCGCGGGCCATGGAAACCTTCACCAGGCCCTTGTTATTGCAGCCCGAGGTGCCGAAGGTGATGCCGAAGGTCTGGCTGCCGAAGGTACCGTTGGTGGTGGCCGCCAGCACCTGGGTCATGTCGTTCTGCTTGAACGCCAGGCTGCCGAGACCGCAGCCGGCGCTGCCGTAATCGGCCGCGAAGGCGACGGCGCCGAAAGACGCCAGGACAACCGCGCTTAATAGTATTTTTTTCATTCTTTATCTCCCCTATGTTATAAGTTTACCGCGTAGTTCATTTTGCAACTAAAGCCGCGGCCCTGTCAATTAATGCAGGCCGATCCGGCACTGGTGGTCCCTGGCATAGCGCTCCAGGGACTCTTTCTCGTTCTCCCGGTAGGCGGCGGTGCGCTTCAGGAGCAGGTCGAAATTGGTCAGGTGGGCGTCGAACATCGGCCCTTCCACGCAGGCGAACCTGGGCTTGCCGCCCACTTCCACCCGGCAGCCGCCGCACATCCCGGTGCCGTCCAGCATGACGGGGTTGAGGCTGGCGAAGGTGGGGGTGCCGTGAGGGCGGGAAGTTTCGGCCACGAACTTCATCATTATTATCGGCCCGATGGTGAAGACGGCGTCCAGTTTCTCGCCGGCGGCGTAGAGTTCTTTCATGGCGTCGGTCACCAGGCCTTTTTTGCCGGAGGAGCCGTCGTCCGTGGTGACCAGCACTTTATCGGAAAGCCCGGCCATTTCTTTTTCAAGGATCAGCAGGTCTTTGTTGCGGGCCCCCAGGATGGAAATTATCCTGTTGCCGGCTTCTTTGAAAGCCCGGGCTATGGGGTAGAGCTCGGCTATGCCCACGCCGCCGCCCACGCCCAGCACGGTGCCGTAGTTCTTTATCTCCACGGGGGTGCCCAGCGGCCCGGCCACGTCGCTGAAGGACTCTCCCGTCTTAAAAGCGTTCATTTCGGTCGTAGATTTGCCTATGGCCTGGATGATGACGGTGACCGTGCCGTTCTCCGGGCTCCAGTCCACCAGCGTCACCGGGATGCGCTCGCCGCCTTCGCGGGCGCGCAGGATGACGAAATGCCCCGCCTTGGCCTTGGCGGCTATCAGCGGGGCGTAGATGACGTGCCGCGAAACGGTGGAAGAAAGCTCTTCCTTCCGGATGATCTTATAAAGCCCTTCGGTGGAGTAAATGTCGTGTTTCATAGCGGTTTTTCCGTAAGCTTCCTGTGTATCGCCTGGGCGGCGCTCTTGCCGTCCTTCATGGCCAGCAGCACGGTGGCCCCGCCGCGCACCACGTCGCCGCCGGCGTAGACGCCTGCCAGCGAGGTTTTACCGGTGGCTTCCTCCGCCGTTATGCAGCCCCACTTATTGGTACTCAGCCCGGGGGTGGTCTGCTGTATTACCGGGTTGGGGCTCTGGCCTATCGCCACCACCAGGCTGTCCGCCTCGATATAGAATTCGGAGCCTTTCTGCGGCACGGGCTTGCGGCGGCCGGAGGCGTCGGGCTCGCCCAGCGCCATGCGCACGCACTTCACGCGCTTCAGGCGGCCTTTCTCGTCGCCTTCCAGTTCCACCGGGGCGGTCAGGAATTCGAACTTTATGCCCTCTTCCATGGCGTTCTCCACTTCTTCGCCGCGGGCGGGCATTTCGGCGCGGGTGCGGCGGTAAAGCAGCGTAACGGCGTCCGGGCCCAGGCGCTGCGCACAGCGGGCGGAGTCCATGGCGGTATTGCCGCCGCCGACCACCACCACTTTCTTGCCGATATAGTAGGGCGTGTCGGTGACGGGGAACTTGTAGGCCTCCATCAGGTTCACGCGGGTCAGGAATTCGTTGGAGCTGTAGACGCCTACCAGGTCTTCCCCGGGAGCGTTCATCGGGCTGGGCAGGCCGGCGCCCGAGCCGATATAAATGATATCGAAATCCTTTTTAAGTTCCTCTACGGTTATGGACTTGCCTACCATGACGTTCTTGAGGAAGCGCACGCCCATTTTTTTAAGGGTGGCCACTTCGAAGCGCACCACTTCGCGCGGCAGGCGGAAGGTGGGGATGCCATAGCTGAGCACGCCGCCGAATTCGTGCAGCGCTTCGAACACGGTAACCTCGTGCCCGAGCTTGCGCAGCTCGGCCGCCGTCGCCAGGGACGCGGGGCCGGAGCCCACGCAGGCCACCTTGAAGCCGGTATCGGGGGCGCAGGGCGGGGGGGTAATGAGGCCGTTCCTGCGCGCGTGGTCGGCGGCGAAGCGCTCCAGCCGGCCTATGGAGACGGGGCCGAACTTGTCTTTCAGCACGCAGGCGGCCTCGCAGTAGGTTTCCTGCGGGCAGACGCGGCCGCAGATGGCGGGAAAAAGGCTGGTTTCGAAGATCTTCGAGGCGGCGGCGCCTATGTTTTCCTTATACACCAGGTCCACGAATTCGGGGATCTTTACGTTGACGGGGCAGGCCAGCTCGCAGGGCTTGGTCTTGCAGCCCAGGCAGCGGGCCGCCTCGGTCACGGCCTCTTCCGGGCTGAAGCCCAGGGCCACTTCGTCGAAATTCCCGCGGCGCTCTACCGCGTCCTGGTGGCGGCCAAGGTTCTGCTTGATCGATGGTGTAGGTTTCTTCGGCTTTTCCATATTTTAATTATACAAAACACCTGAGTCATGGGGAATGTCGCCGAATGCAAGTTCGGGGTCCTGCCGCGCGGACCGCTTTCCCGGTCCAGCCGCTCCACCCATCCCCTGCTAGGCTGGCGAGATGCAAACCTGCCGTTCACCTTACGCGGCTGGCCCGGAAAAGCGGCCCGTGCGTCACCCCTCCAGCTATTCCGGCGACAGCCCGAAGGCTTGACGCGGGGACCGGGTTAGCAAAACCTTCATGAGGCCGAGGCTTGCGTAAGCGCCGAGGCCGATTGATGAGTGAGGCCACGGTGTGGCCGAACGCGTTTTGCGTTCCGGTCCCCGTGGCAAGCCGCAGGTCACCCCGCGAACTTGCAGGCCTGCCTGCAGGTGCCCCGGGTTTTGGAAAAATGCTATACTTTTAAAAGTTCCTCAAGCACCAATTTCGCAGATAAATCCCTTAAGGAGATAATTATAATGGCTAATAAAAGAGTGGCAATGGACGGAAACACGGCCGCGGCTTTCGTCGCGCACAAGACCAACGAAGTTATAGCGATCTACCCCATAACCCCTTCCTCGGTGATGGGCGAACTGTCCGACATCTGGTCCTCCAAGGGCGATAAGAACATCTGGGGCACCATCCCCTCGGTCATCGAGATGCAGTCGGAAGGCGGCGCTTCCGGCGCGGTGCACGGCGCCCTTACGGCCGGCGCGCTGACCACCACTTTCACCTGCTCCCAGGGCCTGCTGCTGATGATCCCCAACATGTACAAGATAGCGGGCGAACTCACCAGCACCGTGTTCCACATCAGCGCCCGCGAAGTGGCCGCCCACGCGCTTTCCATCTTCGGAGGCCACGGCGACGTGATGGCCTGCCGCCAGACCGGCTGGGCGATGCTCGCCTCCGCCAACCCGCAGGAAGCCATGGACTTCGCGCTGATCTCCCAGGCCGCCGCGCTCAAGACCCGCGTGCCTTTCATGCACTTCTTCGACGGCTTCCGCACCTCCCACGAACTGAACATGGTGGAGACGCTCTCCCCGGAAGTGATGCGCAGCATGATCAGCGAGAAGCTGATAGCCGAGCACAAGGCCCGCGGCCTTAACCCCGAGCACCCCGTCCTGCGCGGCACCGCCCAGAACCCCGACGTGTTCTTCCAGGGCCGCGAAGCCGGCAACAAGTTCTACGCCGCCGTGCCCACCATGGTGAAAGAAGCCATGGGCCAGTTCGAGAAGCTGACCGGCCGCAAGTACGGCCTGTTCGACTACGTCGGCGCTCCCGACGCGGAAAAAGTGGTGGTGGTAATGGCCTCCGGCGCGGACGTCGTAGAGGACACCGTGAGCCACCTGATAAAGAGCGGCGCCAAGGTAGGCGTGCTCAAAGTGCGCCTGTACAGGCCCTACTCCGAGGCCGACTTCATAAAGGCACTCCCGAAGAGCGTGAAGTCCATAGCGGTGCTCGACCGCACCAAGGAACCGGGCGCCATCGGCGAACCGCTGTTCCAGGACGTGGTCACCACCTGCGCCAACGCCTTCAAGGCCGGCACGATGGCGGCGCTTCCCCTTATAGTCGGCGGCCGCTACGGCCTCGGCTCCAAAGAATTCACCCCGGCCATGGCCAAGGCCGTGTTCGAGAACCTCGACGCCGCCAAGCCCGTGCACGGCTTCACCGTCGGCATCAAGGACGACGTGACCAACCTCAGCCTCTCCTACGACGAGGGTTGGACCACCGAGCCCGCGGACATCTTCCGCGCGCTGTTCTTCGGCCTGGGCTCCGACGGCACCGTGGGCGCCAACAAGAACACCATCAAGATCATCAGCGAAGAGACCGGCCAGTACGCGCAGGGCTACTTCGTCTACGACTCCAAGAAAGCCGGCTCCATGACCGTGTCCCACGTGCGCTTCGGCAAGAACTACATCCGCGCGCCGTACCTGGTCTCCAAGGCCCGCTTCATCGGCTGCCACCAGTTCAGCTTCCTCGAGAAGTACGAGATGCTGGACAAGGCCGAGGACAACGGCATCTTCCTGCTCAACAGCCCGTTCGAAGCTTCCGACGTCTGGGACCGCCTGCCCATCGAAGTGCAGGAGAACATCGTTAAGAAGCACCTGAAGGTCTACGTCCTGAACGCCTCCAAGATCGCCGAAGAGACCGGCATGGGCGGGCGCATCAACGTGATCATGCAGACCGCCTTCTTCGGCATCTCCGGCGTGCTGCCCAAGGACGAAGCCATCGCCGCCATCAAGACCTCCATCAAGAAGACCTACTCCAAGAAAGGCGACGAAGTGGTGAACCAGAACTACGCGGCCGTGGACCAGACCCTGGCCGCCATCCAGGAAGTGAAAGTGGGGGGCCTGACCTCCAAGATCAAGCGCGCCTGCGTGGTGGAGGGCTTCCCGCCCTTCGTGCGCGACACGCTGTGCGAGATGATGGCCTTCCGCGGCGACCAGCTGCCCGTGTCCGCCATGCCCGTGGACGGCACCTTCCCCACCGCCACCTCCCAGTACGAGAAGCGCAACATAGCGCTGGAGACCCCCGTGTGGGACGAGGCGCTGTGCATCCAGTGCGGCATCTGCTCGCTGGTCTGCCCCCACGCCGCCATCCGCATCAAGGCCTACGACGGCGCCGAGCTGGCCAAAGCCCCCAAGACCTTCAAATCGGCGGACGGCCGCGCCCCCGCCCTTAAAGGCATGAAGTTCACCACCCAGGTGGCCGTGGAAGACTGCACCGGCTGCGGCGCCTGCGTGTACAACTGCCCCGCCAAGGAAAAGAAGGAGGGGAAAGAGACCGGCCGCAAAGCCATCAACCTCGCCCCCCAGTTCCCGCTGCGCGAGACCGAGCGCGAGAACCTGAAGTTCTTCCTGAACCTCAAGGATACCGGCTCCGCCAAGGTTAACCGCAACACCGTGCAGGGCAGCCAGCTGGTGCGCCCGCTGTTCGAGTTCTCCGGCGCCTGCGGCGGCTGCGGCGAAACGCCTTACGTAAAACTGATGACCCAGCTGTTCGGCGACCACCTGACCGTGGCCAACGCCACCGGCTGCTCGTCCATCTACGGCGGCAACCTGCCCACCACCCCCTACTGCACCCGCGAGGACGGGCGCGGCCCGGCCTGGTCCAACTCGCTGTTCGAAGACAACGCCGAGTTCGGCCTGGGCATGCGCCTGGCCTACGACAAGATGGCCGAGGAAGCCCGCGAGATCCTGACCGCCATGAAGGACGGCCAGCTGAAAGCGCAGGCCGCCCTCGTAGAAGAGGTCCTTAACGCCAAGCAGGAAGACTGGGTCGCCATCGAGCAGCAGCGCGGCCGCATCGCCGACCTGAAGAAAACCCTGTCCGCCACCGGCGGAGAGCAGGCGGCCCGCATGAGCACCCTGGCCGACTACCTGATAAAGAAATCGGTCTGGATCCTCGGCGGCGACGGCTGGGCCTACGACATCGGCTACGGCGGCCTCGACCACGTGCTGGCGACCAACCGCAAAGTGCGCGTCATGGTGCTGGACACCGAGGTGTACTCCAACACCGGCGGCCAGATGTCCAAGTCCACCCCGCTGGGCGCCGTCGCCCAGTTCGCGGCCGGCGGCAAGCTGCTGCCCAAGAAGGACCTGGGCATGATCTCCATGACCTATGGCAACATCTACGTGGCCCAGATAGCGCTGGGAGCCAACTACCAGCAGGCCGTTAAAGCCATGGCGGAAGCCGAGGCCTTCGACGGCCCGTCCATCATCATCGCCTACAGCCACTGCATAGCGCACGGCATCGACATGGGCTCGGGCATGAACGAGCAGAAGAAGGCGGTGGCTTCCGGCCGCTGGCCTCTCTACAGGTTCAACCCGGCGCTGAAAGCGCAGGGCAAGAACCCCCTGACCATAGACAGCGGCGCGCCTACCATCCCGGTATCGGAATTCATGATGGGCGAGAACCGCTTCAAGAGCCTGCATAAGTCCAACCCGGAAGTGGCGGCGCGTCTTATGAAGCTGGCCGAAGAAGAATACAAGTGGCGGCTCAGCGTCTACAAGCAGCTGTCCGAAATGCACTGCGAAACCCCCAAAGCCGAGGAAAAAGTAGCGGCCTGAGGAAAAGCGACGAACAGGAAGGGCGGGACCGAAAGGTCCCGCCCTTTTTGTTTTACACGGCGGATTCCCCGCCGGCCGCCTTGACAGCCTCTTTACATGTCAACCCGGCATAGGTCCAAAGGCCCAAGCGGGCATAGGCCCGAATATTTTCCCGGCCTGGGCCCTTTGGCGCTGATAGAAACCCTCGCGCCGCGTTATACTCTTAATGTAGCCGATGGACTAAGGAGTAAACAACAAATGAAATTTGACCTCTCCTCCTTCTTGAAAGTGAATCGCGCAGCGGCTTTGCCCGCGGCGCTGTTCTCCGTCCTGTTCACCATAGCGGCTCCCGCCTTTTCCGCCGGCGCTCCCGACGCCGCCGACGAAAGGGAAGTTTTCCAGATCACCCCCGAGTTTTCCAGGACCGAAAAAGAGATCGCCTCGCAGAACCCGAAATATTTCACCATCAACCCCGAGTCGGTCAGGCTCACCCTCATAGAGACCAGGGAAGAGCCGAACATGAACTACGTGAAACTGCAGGAAGCCCCGCCCAAGGACCTGGCCGGGACGGTGGTAATGCTGGGGCAGATCGTGAACATAGCCTCCAAGGTCTGGCAGATAGTTAAGGACAATATCCCCGTGGTCAATATCGAGAGCAAGTACGCCACCGCCTACCCCCAGGGCGTTACGGCGGCTTCGCAGCTGGCCCAGTGGAGCAGGCCCAAAACCTACGTCTACGGCTTTTACGCGGAAAACATGTACGGCTCCGTGATGATAGACTGCAAGTATAAGGTTACCTACTCCTATAACGGCGCCTATAAAGGAAAAGGCAAGTACCTTACGGCCGTGGCCGTGATCCCCGAGATGGCCCAGGTAGGCTGGGGTTACAAATTCTACATGTCCGCCTCGGTCCCCGACTCCACCATCGCCAACGTCGGGACGGACGCGGACCCTATCGCGGCCATGCAGCTCAAGCTCAATTGGCGGATGGCCACCGTCCTCAAAGTAGTGGACGGGACCAGCGTCTATTACGTGGAAGGCAATGGCTTCTTCGAAGAGATCGCCAACCCCTGGAAGCAGACCCTGAAGGTGGAGAATGTTAAAGCCGCGGCCCCGCTGCTGGCGGAGACCGTTTTTTAAGCCAAGTACGGATTTCGCAGTACCCGCCCGGCAACGGGCGGCGATAGAAAAGGAGGACGTAACAAATGAAGAACCTGCTCGCAATAACCGCAGCCGCTGTTTCGCTGTTCGCAGGCCGGGTTTCGGCGGCCGAAAACCCCGACCTTACCTACTTCACGGTGGACGAGAAGTCCATTGTGATAGAAGAGATATTAGACAAGGGCGGCACCATCCCGCTCAATCCCGGCTCCGGTCCCACCATCCCCGGCCCCGGCGACCTGCCCAAGCCTCCGTCGGGCCCGCAGATCAATCCCCCGGTCACGCCCGGCACGCCCGGAGCCTCCGGCACGGCGGTGGACCCGCTGGCCGGCTTCAATAACGCCATCACGCAGGTGAACGGCACCGTCGGCGCCATCGACAATATCGTCAACCTGATAGAGAAGATCTGGAACATCATAGAAAAGAACCAGCCCGTAGTGAACATCACCACCAACTACGCCAACGCGGTTCCTTTCGGCACCAGCCACTGGTCCCAGCTGCAGGGCTGGAACAAGCCCACCACCAAGAAGTACTCTTTCTCCATGAAGAACGGCTTCGGGTCCGAAGTGGTGAAAGTGGTCTACCAGGTGCACTACACCTACGGCGGCAACTTCCAGGGCAAAGGCAAGTTCCTTACCGGCGTCACGGTGGAACCGCTCAACGTGGTTACCGCCTGGGGCTACAAAGTGACCCTGGTTTCCGAAGTGCCGGATTCCACCATCGCCAACGTGGGCACGCATGAGGACCCCGTGGCCTCCATGCAACTGCAGCTCAGGTGGACCGTGCACACCGCCATCAAGGACATCACTTCAAAAGCCATCTACTACGTGCAGGGCGACGGCCTCCTGAAAGAGATCGGCTCCCCCACGAAGGACGGCATGCAGATACAGGCCGAAAAGAAAATTGAAGCGGTAACCGAGAAACTGTCGAACGTAAAGTTCGACTAAACGCAGCGGCAGCCTCCTTTCACCCCGGCGCCCAACGGATGGGCGCTGGGGTTTTGTCTTTTCAGGAAGCGCGGGAGCGGGGGGAGTTCAGGAAACTTCTTTAAGCTTGCGGAATAGTTCGAGCTGCTGGGGGGAAAGCTTCACAGGGAGGGCCAGCGAGATAACGGCGTAAAGGTCTCCGTGGCCGCCTTCCTTGCGCGGGAGGCCGCGGCCTGGCAGGCGCAGCCGCCTGCCGGCGGATGAGCCGGGCGGGAGTTTGATGGTAACGGGGCCGCCGGGAGACGGCACGGAGATCTCGGCGCCCAGGGCGGCGTCCCAGGGCCGCACTTCTACCCTGGCGGTCAGGTCGTCGCCGTCCGTTTCGAATCGGGCGTCGGGCAGCAGGCGGAGCTTGAGGTAAAGGTCCCCGGCGCGGCCGCCGGCTTCTTTGCCCTGGCCGCGCAGGCGTATAGTGGCGCCGTCCCTGAGACCTTTGGGAAGCTTGACGTTGATAGTTTTAGTTTCGGTCTTGCGGCCGGAGCGGTAGCTGAAAGTAAGCTGCTTGTGGCCGCCGTGGAAAAGGTCTTCTATGGAAAGCTGCAGTTCGGCTTCCATGTCCAGCTCCGAGCGGCTTTCTTCCCGGCCTTCCATCCCGCCAAAACCGGAGAAATCGGCGCTGCCGCCGAACATGGATTTAAAGAAGTCGCTGAAATCCCCGGCCTGTTCGAACCCGCCGCCCTGGCTGCTTTGAAAATGGGACCGAAAACCGCCCGGCTGCCGGTGCTGCTGGTAGCCGCCGCCCGGAGGGGGCGGCCTGCGGCCCTGGTCCTGCCAGTCGGGGCCCAGCTGATCGTACAGGGACCGTTTTTTGGGGTCCGAAAGAACTTCATAGGCTTCGTTGATATCTTTGAATTTGGTTTCGAAGGCCTTGTTGCCCTCGTTGCGGTCGGGATGGTACTTCATCGCCAGCTTGCGGTAAGCGGACTTTATTTCAGCCTCGCCGGCGGTTTTGGAAACTCCCAGCAGGGAGTAATAATCTATATATTTCGGCATAGCCGGCTATTTCAGCTTAAAGAGGAACATCCCGAGGAAAGCGGCGAAGGCCAGCATTACCCCGCGCTCGAGCACCCGCTCCTGGACGCCAGGCAGCAGGTAATCCAACGCGCGTGCGGCTATCACAAAGGCCGCTATGCCTCCCCAGAAGGTCCAGAGCCTGGCCTTTGAAACGGGGACGGAAGCCGGCGGCTGCTGGGCGGCGGACGGGGAGGCCGGCTGTTCGGACGGCGCTGCCGGGGCGGACTCACCGGGCCTGGGGCTGTAGTTTTGTTTGCTCATAATTATTTTTGGGCTACGAAAGAGATATCCTGGAAGATCACGGTGATCCCCAGTTCCACGCCCTCGTGATTTTTAACCAGCATGGTGCTGTAACCTATGATAAGGGGGGTGTTGGCGTGCATTATGGAGATTTCGGCGCGCCGCACGCATTTGCCGGTCTCGATGGTTTCCTTTATTACGCCTTTAAGGGCCGGGAAGGCCTCGAAGGCCCGCTCGTACTGCATTTCGCTGCAGCAGGTATCCGCCTCCAGGCGCAGGATCTTGCCGGCCATGGGGTTTAGGTAGACGACCTTGCCTTTAAGGTCGACGCTGACCAGTCCGCCGGTGAGGTTATCCAGTATACACTGGTAATATTCCTGGACGTTTTTTATCATGCGGATATTCTACAAAAATTTAGAGGAGTGGGGCTTAGCGGGGGAAGATGCGGCATTATACTTCTGCCGGGCTGGACAAGAAAGCCGCGCCGCGCGCGGCGCGAACCGGGAAATGTTATCTAGATCACCCAGCCCGGCGAGCATAAATTTAAAGACCCCCTTGCGGGGGTCTTTAAATTTGCTCGCCGGGCTGGACTCGAACCAGCAACCCTTCGGTTAACAGCCGAATGCTCCACCATTGAGCTACCGGCGAATACTGCGTGGTGATTGCTACGCTTTTAATTATACAAAATTTTTCAACTTTTCAAGAACAAGACCCTCCGCGGCCGCCTTTATATTATAATCTCCATATCATATGGATATGAGACCACGCCAGGAAGGCGGCAGTTTCCTTACCCGCATAGTGCTGCCCAGCGCCTTGGCCGTAGCCCTGTTCATAGCCGCCACTTTCCTTTTTATAATCCCGTCCTTCGAACGCGCCATGATGGACCGCAAGAGGGAAACCATACGGGAACTCAATAATTCCGTCCACAGCCTGCTGTCAAAGTTCTACCGGGACGAGAAGGCCGGCCTCCTTACCAGCGCCCAGGCCCGGAGCAAAGCGGCGGCCAGCGTGCGGGCCCTGCGCTACGGCCCGGAAGACAAGGATTATTTCTGGATAACGGACCTTGGCCCAAGGATGATAATGCACCCGTACAGGCCCGACCTGGAGGGAAAGGACCTGGCCGGGTTCACGGATTCCCACGGCAAGAAGATGTTCGTGGAATTCGCCGAGATAGGCAGGCGCTCAGGCGCGGGCTACGTGGACTATATGTGGCAGTGGAAGGACGACGCCGCGCGCATAGTCCCCAAACTTTCGTATGTGCGCCTGTTCGAACCCTGGGGCTGGGTCACCGGCACCGGCATTTACATAGAGGACGTGCGCGAGGAGATGGCGCGGCTTGAAGCCAACCTGATAAAACTCTCCCTTTTGATAGCCGGCATAATCGCCCTGATACTCCTCTACGTCAACCAGCAGAGCCTGCGCATAGAACGGTTTCGCCGCCAGGCGGAAAATCTCCTTTCCGAGTCGGAGGAGAAATACCGCAAGCTGGTGGAGGCCTCCACGGAGGGAGTGATCATGGTGCTGGACGGCAAGCTGGTCTACTCCAACAAGACCCTGCTGGACATGCTGGGCCACGCCCCCGAAGAAGAAAAACTGACCCTGCAGGGGATCTTTCACAAAGAGTCCTCGGCCAGCCTCGCGTACCTGATGGAGCTTCTCGAAAGCGGGGGCGCGCCGCCCCAGGTAGAGGCTACCCTGCTGCGCAAGGACGGGGAAAGCCTGAGGGCACTGCTCACGGCGTCCAAGCTGCGCCTCGGGGAACGCGAAGGCTTCGTACTCACGGTGAAGGACATAGACAGGAGCAAGAAGACCGAAGAGGAGCTTTCCGAAAGCAGGGAGAAGTTCCGCCTCCTGACCGACAGCGTTAACGCAGAGCGCGAAAGACTTTTATCGGAACTCCAGCTGTCCCTGGGTTCCCTGAACCAGTCGGTACGCTGCGTCGCCCGCAAAGCCGTCACCTGCCCGCTCTCTACTCCCATCGAGAAAGCGGCTAAAACAATGACGGCGGCCGCGAGCAGCTGCGTCCTGGTCGAAAGCGGCGGGGAACTCCTGGGCGTGGTAACGGACCACGACCTGCGCGCCAGGGTGCTGGCCGGCTCAAACACCAAGGACGAACCCGTTTCGCGCATAATGAGCTCCCCTCTTATCAGCGTTCCCGAGACCGCCCTTCTTTTTGAGGCCGTGCTGCTCATGCAGGAAAACAATATCCGCCACCTCGCCGTACGCAACGCCGCCGGCAAGGTCGAGAGCGTAATAGACGAAAAAGAACTGCTGGCTCTTAAGTGGTATTCCCCGGCGGTGCTTATGGAAGAATTCGCCAAAGCGCGCACGGCGGAAGAAGTGATAGCCGTAAAAGCGCGCCTTCCCAGGCTGGTGCGCACTCTTTCGGACAGCGGCGCCGACAGCGCCGGCATCACCCGCCTTATCAGCTCCGCGGCCGACGCCGCCACCGCGCGCTTCATAGAGTTGGCCGTAAGCGGTTTAGGAGCCCCCCCGGTCCCGTTCGCCTTCATGGCCCTGGGCAGCCAGGCGAGGAGCGAGCAGACCCTGGCCACCGACCAGGACAACGCTATCGTCTACGCGGACCCGACCGCCGACCTGGAGAAGCCGGCCGCGGAATACTTTCAGGCCCTGGGGCAGAAAGTCTGCGGCTGGCTTAACGACGCGGGCTACCCTTTCTGCAAGGGTTCGGCCATGGCCAATAACCCGAAATGGTGCAGGCCGCTGACCGCGTGGAAGGCCTATTTCACGGATTGGGCGGGCATTACGGACCCCCAGGCCCTGCTGGACATAAACGTCTTCTTCGATTTCCGCTGCGTCTCCGGAGACAAAGCGCTGGAGTCCGCCCTGCGCGAGCACGTGCGGTCCGCCGTGAAAGGCAGGAAGATCTTTTTCCTCAATCTTGCCAACAACGCTTTGCTCTTCAAAGTGCCCGTAGGCTTCAGAGGTGCGGTCACCGTGGAGGACGAGGGGGAAAACCGCGGGACCGTGGATATAAAGCAGCTGGTCCGCGTCATAACCGATTTCGCCAGGATCTACGCGTTGCGCGGCGACGTGACCGCGGTGCCCACCGTAAACCGCCTCGCGGCGCTGGCCGAGGCGAACGTGCTAGACCTGGCGGAGAAAGAGTCCTTCTCCCAGGCTTTCGAATCCCTTACGCGCCTGCGCCTCAGGCGCCAGGCCTCCCTGGCGGGGACAGGACGCCCTTTCGACAACCGCATAAAACCCGACGAACTCTCGCAGGCGGACCAGCTGGCGCTCAGAGAGGCGGCAGCTGCCGCGGTCGAGGCTATCAATAAGCTCAAGTATTTGGTAAAATTCCTCATCGTTTAAATTGTTACGGGCGCTGATTTCGCGGAGCGCCCGTTTTTTTTAGGAGACCAAATGCTTCATGAACCTGCGGCCCAATCGGGGCCGGACGCCTCGGCGGATTACAAGATGCGTATCGGCGTGTGGATGTTCCTGCTCTACGCTTCGATCTACGCCGTCTTCGTCGCCATCAACCTGATCAAACCCCTGTGGATGGAAAAGATCGTCTTCCTTGGCCTTAACCTGGCCGTGGTTTTCGGCTTCGGGCTTATCGCCTTCGCCCTGATCCTCGCGCTGATCTACAACCACATGTGCGGTCTGCACGAGGCTGACAACAAGCCGGCCGGGGAGGGGAAATAACATGGCAATAGCGATTTTCCTCGTCTTCGTAGCGATGGTCCTGGGCCTCTCGTTCTACTTCGCGTCAAAAACCAAATCCGCCAGCGGCTACTTCGCCGCCGGCGGCCAGATCCACTGGGCCGTCAACGGCATCGCCTTCGCCGGCGACTATCTCTCCGCGGCGTCCTTCCTGGGCATCTGCGGCATGATAGCTACGGCCGGTTACGACGGCTTCCTTTACTCCATCGGCTACCTGGCCGGCTGGATGGTGGCGCTGTTCGTGGTGGCCGAGCCGATGAAGCGCCTGGGCAAGTATACCTTCACAGACGCGCTCGACGCCAAGTTCAACTCCCGCGGCATCAAGCTGTTCGCGGCCATCAGCACCCTGGTGGTCTCCGTGTTCTACCTGATACCGCAGATGGTGGGCGCCGGCGTGCTCGTAGAGCCGCTGCTGGGTATACCGCATTACGCTGGCGTCATCATGGTGGGCGCGATAGTCATAACGATAGTAGCCACCGCCGGCATGACCTCCACGACCTACGTGCAGTTCATAAAGGGCGGCATGCTCGTGGTGTTTTCCCTTATAGTAACGGTAGCCGTGCTCTACCGCGGCCTTTCCACCGCTCCCGACCAGGGCGGCCGCGTGCCTTTCTACCAGTACAAGACGCTCGGGGCTTCCGAAGCAAAAGGTTCGCTCGCCGTGACCGACAAGGCTTACGAAGTGAAGAGCGTGCAGAACGTCAAAAAAGAAACCTATGTGAAGCTGGCCAATAACGGCATAGAGACCTGGTGGCTGCGCGCCGACGCTGACGGCAAGATCACCCTGAAAGAGACTCAGTATACCGTGGCCAAGGCCGACGGCTCGAAGCTGACCAACGGTCTGCCTGCCTCCAAGGAGAACATACTGCGCCAGAACGGCGGGCTGGAAGCCATAAAAGGCAAGACCGGCCCCGAAGCCGCTACCGGTAAAGTCGGCCCGTTCGAGTTCCTCGCCATACTGGGCGACCCGGAAACCAGGATCAACACCTGGAAGATAGTAAAGCTCTCCGACGGTGAGGACAAAGTGACCGTCTACGCGCCCAGCGTGAAGCCCGGCAACAAGATGATGCGCCCGGGCCTGAAATTCAAGGTGGAAGGCACGCCGGTACAGAAGCTGGACTTCCTCTCGCTGATGCTCGCGCTGTTCCTGGGTACCGCGGCCCTGCCGCACATCCTGATCCGCTACTACACCGTGCCCAGCCCCGCCTGCGCGCGCAAGTCGACGATAGTGGCCATCGCCGCCATCGGCTTCTTCTACGTGCTGACCATGTACATGGGCCTCGGCGCCGTGGTCAACGC
>MGTU01000016.1 GCA_001799615.1 Elusimicrobia bacterium GWA2_61_42
CGCCGTGGGAGAGGTTGAGGCCCATCACGGTGTCGCCGGGGTTGATGAGGGAAAGATAGGCGGCGATGTTGGCCTGGGTGCCGGAATGGGGCTGGACGTTCGCGTGCTCGGCGCCGAAGAGCTTTTTGGCGCGGTCGATGGCCAGCTGTTCTGCCACGTCCACGTGCTCGCAGCCGCCGTAGTAGCGCTTGCCCGGGTAGCCTTCGGCGTATTTATTGGTGAGGACGGAGCCTAAGGCTTCGAGGACGGCCTTGGAGGTGTAGTTTTCGGAGGCGATGAGCTCCAGGTTGTTCTGCTGGCGCAGTACTTCGCCTTTGATGGCCTGGTAAAGCTGGGGGTCGTTCTTCTTTATTTCGTCGTACATGTTGGTCTCCTTTGTCTGCAGCGAAAGCGTTAATTTATTTTACTTCTTTTTCAGCTTTTCAAGCGCCGCTTTGACCGCGGACTTGATCAGCTTGAAGATCTCGAAGTAAAAGAGGTCGTCGCGGCCGTACGGGTCGGCTATGTCGTCCTTGCCGAAGCCGGCGTAGTCCACCAGGGTGAAGGTCTTTTTGGCGGCGCGGGGATAGCGGGAGACGATGTCGGCCTTGTGGGCGGCGGTCATGGCGAGCACCAGGTCGTGGCTCTTTATGAGCTTGCCTGTCAGCATGACGGGGACGTGTTTGAAATCTTTTACGCCCTCTTTGGCCAGCAGGTCCGCCACGGCCTTGGGCTGGGGTATGCCGGGGTCCGCCTCCAGGCCGGCCGAGAAAAACTCCAGCTTGAGCTTTTCGTCGGAGGCCAGCTTGGCGGCGTAGTGATGGGCCAGTACGCTGCGGCAGGTGTTGCCGGTGCAGACGAAAAGTATCTTTTTCACGGCAGCCAGTCTCCCGGGCCGGGGGCCCGGTCCGCCTGCTCCTCTTCTTCCCCGTCGTCTCCGCCGGGGCGCAGCAGCACCACTACTTCGCCTTTGACGTCTCCGGCGGCCTCTATCCTGGCTATGGTCTCGTCGATCCGGCCGCCCACCCACTCCTCGTAGATCTTGCTGATCTCCCGCGCGACTATGGCGGTAAGGCCCGGGCCGAACTCTTCGCGCGCGAGGGCCAGGAATTTCTTGAGCCGGTGGGGGGATTCGAAAAGGATGACGGTTTTTTTCAGCGTGAAGGCCGCGGTCAGCGCTTTTACGATCTTGCCGCGCGACCGCGGCAGGAAACCGAGGAAAATGAAAGAGTCCGCCGGCAGGCCGGAGCCGGCGGCAGCGGCTATGACGGCCGAGGGGCCGGGCAGGGCCGTAACCTTAACGCCGTTGGCGCGGGCCAGGGTCACCAGTTTGCGGCCCGGGTCCGAGATGCAGGGCGAGCCGCCGTCGGTCACCAGCGCGGCGCTCTTGCCGCTGCGCAGCCAGGCCATGGCCCCGGCTACGGAGCGCTCGTCGTGCTCGTTGTAGCGGAAAAGTTTTTTCTGTATGCCGAAATGGTTGAGCAGCTGGGAGGTGCGGCGGGTGTCTTCGCAGAACACCGCCTCCGCTTCTTTCAGCGCTTCCAGCGCGCGCAGGGTGATGTCCTTGAGGTTGCCGATGGGGGTGGGGACTATGAATAATAGCACGGGATTATTTCACCGGCGCCGGCCAGTTGCTGTTTTCCAGCGTCAGGAAGGCTTGCACCACCTGCGGGTCGAACTGGCGCCCGGCGCCCTTCTTCAGCTCGCTTTCGGCTATTTCCACGCTGAGGGCCTTGCGGTAGGGCCGGTCGCTGCGCATGGCGTCCCAGGCGTCTATGGTGGCCACGATGCGGGCGCCCAGCGGGATCTCCTCGCCTTTGAGCCCTTCGGGATAGCCCATGCCGTTGAACCACTCCTGGTGGTAAAGGACCATCTGCGCCACCGGCCCCAGGAAATGTATGGGGGAAAGGATCTGGTAGCCGATGGCCGGGTGCTTCTTGATCTCGTCGTATTCTTCCGCGGTCAGCTTGCCGGGCTTGGAAAGGATGGCGCCGTCTATGCCGATCTTGCCGATATCGTGCAGCAGGGCGGCGTATTCCACGTAGCGCAGCATCTGGGCCGGCATGTGCAGCTCTTCGGCCAGGCGGCGGGCCTTCAGGCGGGCGCGGCCGGCGTGGTCGCCGGTGTAGGAGTCCTTGGCGTCTATCACCCGGGCCAGGGTCTGCACCATTTCCAGGTAGAAGTTCTCGAGGCTTTCGTAAAGCTTGATGTTCTCCAGCGTGATGGCGGTCTCGCCGGCCAGCAGGGTGAGGAACTTCAGGTCGTAATCGGTAAAGGATTCCTTCTCCCTGGAAAGGTGCAGGTTCAGTACGCCGAAGGGCTTTTCCTTGAGCTTGAGCGGGATGGCGATGAAGGGGTCTTTCTGCTCTTCCTTGCCTATGAAGTCCTTGTACTGCGTATTCTGCTGGGGGTCGGTCACAAAAATGGTTTCGCCGGTCTGGAAGGCGCGGCCGGCTATGCCCAGGCCGGGCTTTATGCGGGTGTTCTCTATTACTTCCTTGGAGATGTTCTTGGAGGCGGCTATCTTGAGCTCGTCGGCCTGGGCGTCATAGATCATCAGGGAGCCGCGGGGAGAGTTGATCAGTTCGCAGGCGCATTCCACCACGGTCTGGTAGAAGTCTTCTTTTTTTATGGTGCCGGCGCTGACGATGCCGATCTCGTGGATGGTAAGCAGGCTGGTCAGCAGTTCGTCGAACTTGCCCCAGGTGGTTTTCAGGGAGTTATCTCGGCCTTCGTTGTCGGGGGAGTGCTTTTCAAGGCGCAGGTTGTACA
This sequence comes from Elusimicrobia bacterium GWA2_61_42, assembly GCA_001799615.1. GTDB lineage: Bacteria > Elusimicrobiota > Elusimicrobia > Elusimicrobiales > UBA9959 > UBA9959. The sequence goes on from MGTU01000016.1 coordinate 2,752, forward strand.
CCTTGCGCAGCAGCGCCCCTACCGCGAAAAGGAGAATGACTATGACCAGCGATAGCAGGTATATCATTATAATTAAGAATAGCAAAAGAAAGCGGAGCAGGGCAACGCAAGGCGGAAGAACGGCCGAAGCGGCCGGCCGGCGTCCCTTTCGCCCGCCTTCCGTTGCTATCAGAATACTATAAAGTTTATAATTAAAATATGAAAACGCACGCTTTGAAGGTGCTGGTTTGCGGCGCAGCCGGCCGCATGGGGCGCGCCGTGCGCGCCGAGATGGAAGGGGCGGACTCTTTCTCCCTGGCCGCCGGCGTCGACGCCAGGCCCGTCCCGGGCGTGGAGAACGCGGACGCTTTCGACTACCTGCTGGCGGGGGCCGACGTGGTCATAGATTTTTCCTCGCCCGAGGCCGCCTGCCGCTACGCCGCCGCCTGCGCCAGGGCGCGCAAGCCTTTCGTCACCGGCACCACCGGGTTTTCAAAAAAGCAGCTGGCCGCGCTTAGAACGGCCGCCCGCAGGACCGCGGTGTTCTGCTCGCCCAATATGAGCCCGGCGGTCAACCTGACCTTCGCGCTGGCGGCCATAGCCGCGAAACGCCTTAAAAATTTTGACGTCCACGTGAGCGAGGCCCACCACGCGGCCAAGCGCGACGCGCCCAGCGGCACGGCGCTGCGCTACGCGGAGCATGTCGCCGCCGCCCGCGGCGCGGCGCTGCCACCTATAACCAGCGCGCGCGCCGGGGACATCGTGGGCGAGCATACCGTGCTTTACGCCGGACCGCACGAGCGCGTGGAACTCACGCACCGCGCCCATTCCCGCGCGCTGTTCGCGGCGGGCGCGCTCAGGGCCGCGGCCTGGGTGGCGGGCCGCAAGCCGGGCTTTTACGATTATTTCGACCTGCTGGAGCTCAAGGGCCTGCTGTAAAGGCGCCGGCGCCCGGGCGACCCGGGCAGATCTTAAACCAAGCTGCCGATCAAGGAAGACTATGAATAAGGCTGAACTTTTAAACTGGTTCCTTTTCGCCGTGGGCGCCATCGCGGCGTTCGCCGTCTACACGTCCTACCGCAAGAGCGCGGCCATAATCCAGCCCGCGCGCAAGTCGGCCGTGGCCTATAACCCGGACCAGTTCCGCCTGGCGCACGAGACTATAGATTTCTCCACGGCCGACGGCGTGAGGCTGAGGGGCTGGTTCATCCCGGCCGCGGGCGGAGAGACCGGGCGCACCATAATCTTCTGCCACGGCTGGTGTTCCAACCGCGGGGAAACGCTGCGCGACACGCATTTCCTGGCCGAGCAGGGCTTTAATCTTTTCTATTTCGATTTCAGGGCGTCCGGCGAGAGCAAGGGCTCGCTGTCCAGCGTGGGCTACCTGGAAACGCGCGATTTCGACGCGGCCTACGAATTCCTGAAGGTCAACCGGCCGCACGCCTCGGAGACGGTGGCCGTGTTCGGCACTTCCATGGGCGGCTCGGTGGCCATCTACGCCGCCGCCAAGTACCCGGAGCTGGTCTGCGTCCTGGCGGAAAACACTTTCCTCTCTTACAACAAGGTCGTGGCGAACTGGAGCTGGAACCGCCTGAAAACCCCTTACTTCCCGCTGGTGGCGATGACGCTTTTCTTCGTGCGGCGCAAGCTGAAGGCCGACCCGGAGCCTTACAGTCCCGTCTACAGCGTGGCCGGGGTAAAGATGCCGGTCATGTTCATTAACGGCGACCACGACGACCTGGTGCCCATGGCGGACGCCGACCGGCTGTTCGGCATGTGCCCGTCCGAGAAGAAGCAGATGTGGGTGGTGGCCGGCGCGTCCCACGGCAAATGCGCCGAGGTGGGCGGCGAGGTCTACCGCGACAAGGTCTCCGCTTTTTTCAAAGAGCATATGCCGGAGGCCGGTCCGGAAAAGGAATAAAGGGTATTGTTTTTTCCGTCGGCATAATGTAGTATTTCATTATCGGCCCCGACGGGGACGAAATTCTGCCCCGGCGAGAGCAGGGGGGAGAGCATAACGGAGGAAGTAAAAATGGCAGAAATGATACAGAAAGTCGGTCTCAAGCGCGAAAAGGGTTTCCTTTATTTCATCGACAAGGCCGGAGACATCTCCTGCGCAGTCATGGCCCGCGGCAAAAAGAAAGGCGGCAAGGCCAAGAAGGCTGTTAAGGTCGGTATAAAGAAAGAAAAAGGCTACCTCTACTTCATTGACAAGAAAGGCAATGTGTCCCGCGCCATAATGAAGAATTCCGGCAAGAAAAAGAAGTAATCGCTTCTTCTTCGTTGACGAACCGCCCGGCCTAAAGCCGGGCGGTTTCTATTTTGGTAGAATATTTTCATGAAAATTTTACTGATGCTGCTGCTGGCGGCCGCGCCGGCGCGCGCCGAGTGGGGGCGGGCCGAGAGAACGGCCGCCGCGGGGCTGTTCGACGAGCGCGCTGAAATTTCAGTGATAGGCGGCGCGCCGCTGACCGGCCTGCTGGCCGCGCGCGACAAAGCCTGCCAGCCGCTGGCCGTCGGGGGGATAAATTTTTTAGCCACCGTGGTTTTTGACGCCGAGTGGAACAGCTGGTTCGTGCTCAAGCCCGCCCGCGGCCTGGGCGGCGGCGCCTGGAAGGAAACCGACCTGCGGCTAGGCGCCGTTTATAGATACGGCGGCCTGGAGCTGCGCCTCTTGGAAAAGGACGGCGTGGTGGAGATCCTCGGCCCGGGCGAGGAAAGGGCCGCGGTGCCGGTGAACGGGCTCTTCGACCGGTTGTACGATGATTCCCTTAAGATCACTTTCGGCGGCGCCGTAACTTATTCCGTTTTCCGCAACCTGGCGCCGCTGAGCGAAGAAGAGGGGACCGTAACGCTGCGCCGGGGCTCCGACGGACTCTATTATTATTCGGTAACCCCGGACAGCCTCGTGGCCGTTGCGCCGCGCTGGCTGCTGGCGGTTAACGGCGTGCTTTACGGCCTCAGGGTGGAGGACGCTTCCCTTCTTTTCGTTTCCAAGCCTATAGGGCCGGCCAAACCTTTTTTCCCCGCGGAGCGTTCTCGCCGGCGCGGATAGTCCGCCTGGCGCCCTGCCGGGGCATAAAAAACGGGCGGCCTGTCAGGCCGCCCGTTTTTTAGTCCGGGGTCGCTTGGCTTAATCGGCTTCTTCGTCAGCGGGGGGCGCGGGCCTTCCGCCGCCTTTGCCTTTTCCTTTGCCGCCTTTGGAACCTTTTTTGCCTTCGCCGCGCTTCTGTTTCATTTTTTCATTGTGGGCTTTGCAGGCCTGCGTGAGCTCCGCTTCGTGCGCTTTCATGCAATTCTTTATCCGCCCTTCGCCCTTCTGCACGCCCTTGCAGAATTTTTCCATGTCGGCCAGGCAGGGATTTTTTCTCAGCGCCTCTTCCTTGCGCTGGGCCAGGTCGGCCGCGCAGCCCGCGGAGAGCTCCTTCTGGTGTTCTTTAAGGCAGCGCGCTTTTTCGCCCTTCTTGCCTTTGACGCTTTTGCAGAACTTTTCAAGGTCCGCCTTGCAGGCCTCGGCCTTGCTGGCGGCCTTTTCCTTGGCTTCCAGGCCTTTGGCCTTGCATTCCGCGCCAAGTTCCGCTTCGTGCGCCTTGAGGCAGGCTACTATTCTGCCTTCGCCCGGCTTAATACCCTTGCAGAATTTCTCCACGTCCGCTTTGCAGGGTTTGGAAGCTTCCTGCGCCTGCAGCGAATTGGCCGAGAAAAACATAAATACCGCCGCCGTTATGATGCCGAGTTTCATAGTTCCTCCTGTTATCCGCCGCTAAACATACAACGCCAGAACGATCGCTTTTATTGCACATCCACCAGCAGCCAGCCCGCTTCAGCCTTGACCGGCCAGGTCTTCAGGCCCGCGGTCCTGAGCGAGGGGGCGGCCGGGTCGGAATGCCCGCTTTCGGGAGCCTTCGGAGCCGGCCCGCAGAGGGCCTCCCCGCTGCGGATGTCGAATTGCGCGTAGTGCAGCGGGCAGGTGAGTATCCAGCCGGTCAGGGCCCCGCGCTCCAGGCGCGCTTTGGCGTGGCCGCAGGCGCGCTCTACGGCGTAATAGGAACCGCCGCAGCGGCACAGCACGATCTCGCGGCCGTTCAGGGTCACGGCTTTCATCCCGCCCGGGGCTAGATCCTTTTCTTCAGCGGCTTTTATGAACATAAGGCTGTCACCGGTCCCGGTTGAATTTGCTTTCGGGGATCTGCTTCAGTTTGTCCGGGTCCGTCACGTCCTTGTGGACGAACAGCCCGCACCAGCAGCGGCGCATCGCGTCGTAATGCTTCCGGTGGTAGGGGATGCACGGGCAGACCATCTTCATATTTTCTGCGCGGCTTTTGGAGCGCGCCTGGCAGGGGCAGTAGGGGATCCCGGTCAGCGCTTCCGTCAGGGCCTCCTGCTCGAGCAGGAAGTCGGCGTCCTCTTCCACGGGGGTGAATTTATAGCCCAGCTTGTCCGCTATGGGGGTGAAAAGATAGCGCAGGGCTTTCTTGCGGGCTTCTACCGTCATTTCTTATCCAGCAGCTTCTCGAATTCCTCGGGATCGTAGCCCTGCAGGCAGGCGGAGCCTATTTTAAGGAAGGGGAAGGAGCCCGAGCAGCCGGCGGCGCGCATCTCCTCCATCATCTCTTCCTGCCTGGCGTCGTCCTGCTTGTCGTAGTCTATCGCCTCGAACGGGATCTTTTTTTCCTCGAAATATTTTTTGGTCTTCCGGCACCAGAGGCAGGTGCTGAGCGCGTAGATCGTTACTTTCTTCATTAGGATATCCTCACAAGAACCTTTCCGTTCTCTATTCGCGAAGAATAGGTCTTAACGCCGAGTTCGGGCGCGTCCTGGAAGCGGCCGTCGCGGATGTCGAAGCGCCAGTCATGGCAGGGGCATTGAAGAATGTGGCCGTCCAGCTTGCCGGCGGCCAGCGGGCAGCCCATGTGGGCGCAGCGGTTTTCCAGCGCGAAGAGTTCCGCGCCGCGCCGTATAAGCAGCACCGGCAGCCCCATCGGGAACACCGGGTGCGGCACGCCCTCTTTCAGCGCGCTCAGAAGCGCGGTTTCTACCCAATCCTCCGGCATGCTCCCATTATACAACTTCGCGCGCGGAACGCGGTTCCGTCCGCGGCCGGATTTTGTTATTATCAATAAGCGGCCCTATTAAGGAGAATATATCATGGCGGACAACGCTAAGCAGGCGCCTTTTAAATACGAATGGTTCACGCTGGGGGATATTAACGGTTTCTTCGGACTGATGTTCGACAATATGACCGTGCTGTCCTTCCTGGCCGGCATCATGATCTTCGCTTTCGGCTTTCCGGCCGAGATCGTCTATAAAAAAATGTTTCCCGGCACCGCTTTTGGCGTGCTGGTGGGGGACCTGGTGTACACCTGGATGGCCTTCCGCCTGGCGAAGCGCACCAACAACCCGAAGGTGACGGCCATGCCGCTGGGGCTCGATACGCCTTCGACCATCGGCATAGCGCTGGCCGTGCTGGGCCCGGCGTTCCTGTCCTTCAAGGCCAGGGGCATGGGCGAGTACGACGCCGCGATGCTGACCTGGTACCTCGGCATGGCCACCATGGTGCTGATCGGCGTGCTTAAAGTGGTCCTCTCTTTCTTCGGCGGCTGGCTGCAGAAGGTCATCCCCCAGGCCGGGCTGCTGGGTTCGCTGGCCGGCATAGGCCTCGCGCTGATCGGCTTCGGGCCGATAGTCGAGATCTTCGGCATGCCCATCGTGGGGATGGTGGCTTTCGGCCTCATCATCTACACGCTGATAGCCGGCATAAAGCTGCCCAGGAATTTCCCCGGCGTGCTGGCGGCCGTGCTCGTCGGAACGGCCCTCTATTACCTGCTGGCGCCCATGGGCCTGGCCGGCGGGCATTACCAGACCTTTACCGCCCAGCTGCACTTCGGCCTGCCGGTCCCTTCGCTGGATTTCATCAAGGGCCTCGGTGAGGCCCTGAAGTACCTGCCCATAGCGATCCCCTTCGCCATCCTTACGGTGGTGGGCGGCATCAACGTGACCGAAAGCGCGCGCGTCGCCGGCGACGACTTCAACACCCGCGACATCCTGCTGACCGAGGCCTTCGCCACGCTGGTGGCGGGCATCTGCGGCGGCGTGGCGCAGTCCACGCCCTACATCGGGCAGCCCGCCTACAAGGCGATGGGCAGCCGCGCCGGGTACACGCTGCTGACCGGCATCTTCATCGGCCTCGGCGGGTTCCTCGGGTACGTCGGGTTCATCGTGGAGCTGATCCCGCGCGCGGTCATCGCCCCGATCCTGATCTTCGTGGGCCTCGACATCATGTGCCAGGCTTTCCACGCCTGCCCGGTGCGCCACGCCCCCGCGGTGGCGCTGGCCTATTTCCCGACGCTGGCGCGCCTGGTGCAGATAAAACTCTCCAACCCGGCGATGGTGCCGACGGAGATCTTCAACAGGCAGCTGGCGGCGGTGGACAAGGGGCTGCCTGAGCTGCAGGTGATAGTCGCGCTGGGCAACGGGTTCATCCTGACCGGCATGCTGTGGGGCGCGTTCATGGCCAAGCTGATAGACCGCCGCGTGCGCGCGGCCGTGTTCTACCTGGCCGTCTGCGCGGTGCTGACCTTCTTCGGGATGATCCATTCGGCCATTCCCGACGGCAACATGTATCTCCCGTGGACGCTGCCTTACCCGGCCAACCAGGTGCCGTACCAGTTCACGCTCGGTTACCTCGCGCTGGCCGCGCTGCTGCTGGCCCTTTCTTTCTCCAAAGAAGTGAAAGAAGGGCACGCCCCGGAGCATTATTAAGGCCCGGTTTTTTGGCGCCGCGGCCGCGCCTGAAAAAAAATTAAAAAAAAGTGTTGCAATTGCGGGACACAATATATAGAATTCAATTCAGCGCAAAGTGGGCGCAAGGAGAAAACATAACAATGCCTAAAGCTAAAAAAGCCGTAAAGAAAGCCGTTAAGAAAGTCGCGAAGAAAGTTGCGAAGAAAGGTAAGAAGAAATAACTTAGCGTCTTAACGACAGAAGGCGGCACTTAAAGCGCGGTTCAAAGGCTTTTTAGTGCCGCCTCTGCATTTTATCCCGTCGTGAAAAGCAGTTGCCCGGAAAGCGCCAGCACGCGCGGCCCGGTTCCCCGGATGGAAAAACACTCCGCAATTTTTATTCTCAACCCCGCCGCCGGCCACGGCCGCGCCGGCCGCGTCTGGGATTCTTTGAAGGCCGCGGCGCTGCGCCTGCTGCCCGATTCCGCGTGCGTAGTTACGGAAGGCCCGGGACACGCCGCCGTAATTGCGCGCGAAGCCGCGCTGGCCGGCGCGTCGAAAATTATCGCCGTGGGCGGCGACGGCACTTTCAGCGAAGCTCTGGAAGGCGTGATGGCCGCGCCGGAACATGCGCGCCGCGCCGTAACGCTGGGGGCCGTTCCCGCGGGTTCCGGCTGCGACCTCGCGCGCCACCTCGGTTACCCGCGCGACCAGGACGGGCTGCTTGACCTGCTCGCGCGCAGCGCGTCCAGGAAGATAGACGTGGGCCGCATAAGCTGCGCCGGGCTGGACGGCGCGCCCAAGGTAAGGCATTTCATCAATATCGCGGCGTTCGGCCTGGCCGGAGACGTGGCCCACCGCATCAAGGCCTCCGGCAAGCCGCTGGGCGGCACTCTCTCCTACGGCGTCTCGTCGGCGCTGGTCCTGCTTGCGGCGCGCGCCAAGGCCGTGCGCCTGCTGGCCGACGGCGAGGACCTGTCCGGCCGCTACCACCTGGGCGTCCTCGCCAACACTTCTTCCATGGGCGGCGGGATGCTGGTCGCGCCCGGCGCCGTAGACGACGACGGCCTTATGGAGCTGGTGCTGGTGGCGGACATGAGCCGTTTCGCCCTGATGAGAAATTTTCCTAAACTGTACAGGGGGACCCACCTGGGCTCTCCCGGCATTACGCTCAAGCGCGTCCGCCGGCTCGAAGCCGATTCGGAGGAAACGGTGTATCTCAATATCGACGGCGAGGCCGACGGGAGGTTCCCCGCGGTATTCGAGACGCTGCCCGGCGCGGTGCGCGTTATGGCCCCCGGGAGGAAGAATGGATAGGGCGCAAAAGGAAGAACTCTTTAACAGCGTGACCCATATCGCGGGCGCCGTGCTCGCGCTGGCCGGCCTGGTGGTGCTGGTTGTTTCCGCCTCGCTGCGCGGCGACGTCTGGCGGGTGGTGAGTTTTTCGGTTTACGGCGCCACCCTTTTCCTGCTGTACATGGCTTCGGCTTTCTACCACAGCGCGGGCGGCCCCGCTAAAAAAATATTCCGCCTTATAGACCACCAGTCCATTTACCTGCTGATAGCCGGCACTTACACCCCGTTCACGCTGGTTACGCTGCGCGGGGCCTGGGGCTGGTCTTTGTTCGGGGTTATCTGGGGTCTGGCCGCGCTGGGGATAACGCTGGACGCGGTGCATAACAAAGGCAGCCGCGTTCCCCAGCTTATTATATATATCCTTATGGGCTGGCTTATAATGATAGCGCTGGGGCCGCTGCTGCGGACTTTGCCGCTGGGCGGTTTCGTGCTGCTGGCCCTGGGGGGGCTTTTCTATACTTCAGGGGTGGCTTTTTACGTTCTGGACAAGCGCTTCCCGTATTTCCACGGCATCTGGCACCTGTTCGTGCTGGCGGGCAGCTTGTGCCACTATTTCTCCGTCCTGCTCTACATCTAACCGGATTATTGTTATAATTTGCCAAGACTTATAAATGTCGGATAATAAGCGCGCGGATACCGCTTGAACTTGGGGGGAAACATGAAATATTTACTCGCACCAGCGGCGGCTTTGCTGGTTTTAATGGCCTGCACGGTGGGCAAAGACGGGAAAGCCGCCTGCGGCAAACCCAAACTTCCCGGGTGTGAAGGCGTCTACCAGGGACAGGTAGACCCGCCGGACCACAACTGGCGCATTTACGCGCGCAATCGCCAGCTCAGGGAGGGCAATAAACTGGGCGGCGGCGTGGACGGCGGCATTTACCTGCAGGGCGCTTTCGACTTTAAGACCGACGCCTCCTGCAAGATCACAAAAGGCACCATAATTCTGCACGGCTGGCGCATCGACCTGCACGGCGACGTCAAGAACGGGGTGATGGCCCTGCAATTCGACGGCGGCTTCGGGAAGGGCACGGTTATCAACAAAGTGATCAAGGGCTCGGTGCACGAAGGCGGCGGCCGGGAGTGGGTGAAAGGGATCATGGTGGGTAAGTTCCTGCCGAACGGAAAACCGTGAGCGACGTTCCCTGGCGCCGTATCGGCCTATTTTTGTTCTTGTTCGCTGTCGGCGGCTCGGCGATAGGCCTGACCGGCTGGCTTTTCCTGTTAAGCCGCAAAGCCGACAGCGAAACTTACGGCCTCGATACGAGGGCCATGCAGGCTCCCGCCGCTGCAGCGGTTAAAACCGCGGCGGCGCCATCGTTCCTGGACCTGGATCCTTCCATGCAGATCTCCGCGCAGGAGCAGAGGCCGGGCAGCGGCAAGAACTACGCGGGCGCCGGCATCATCGGTTCGGCGCGGACGGAGAGCGCTAACAGGGCCGGCAACCGCAAAGCGGAGGCGGCGCGGGTGTTTAAAGACGCCGTAGGCAGGCACGAGACGCTGGTGGAAAGTTTTATCCGCCGTATGGAGGCCAAGCACCCCTCCCTGACAAAATACGGAGAGGACTGGGCCGCTTCGCCCGAACTTTGCGCCGCGCGCGACCAGTACTGGACCGACAAGGATCCGTTGGAGTTCATTCACAGCCTGGCCAAGTCGGATGATTTCAGCAAGCTGGTAAAAAAATACGCCCGCGACCCGGGGATCCACGACGCCCTGATCACGGGGATCAAGGAGGCGCCGCCCAGCCTGATGGACGCGCTTAGCGGCGTTCTGAGCAGCGACGAGGTCGCTGAGGAACTTGCCGAAACAGTCGCCAAAAATGTGGGCCTGCCCGCCGACATGACAAGCTCTCCCGGCGGCGCCGATCCGGCGCCGGCGACTCAGGAGCGGATCCTGTCGGACGTTATGGATTCCGAGGAAATGAAGAAGGCGATGCGGCCATAGGGAGCCCCGGCCCGCCCGCGCTTCATTTAGCGGGCGTAAATGTGGTAAAATTAACGTTGTAGCCGGTTTTTGGGTGGTTAGCTCAGCGGTAGAGCGCTGTCCTCACACGACAGATGCCACAGGTTCAAATCCTGTACCACCCACCAGATTTTTGTTGCGAGCGAGCCAAGGGATTGGCTCGCAGGGGATTTGAAAGGCGGACCGACGAAGCCGCCGGGCTGAGGAAGGGAGCCGGGGTCGCGGCCGAGGGTGAGCGACGGCGAGCCCGAGAGCTGTGACCAAATCCTGTACCACCCACCAAATTTTGTCCGGATCAAAAATGTCGCCTGCCAGGCGGCATTTTTCTTTTAAAGCGCTTGTTGTCGTGCGGCCGGCGGTGCGGCGGCAGGGGTCTCTTTATCGCCGGAGCGGCGGTTTCTTTTATGTTCAGCTCTTCTTTCGAGAGGCGCCGGAACTGCCCCGGCTCCAGCGCGCCCAGCTGCAGCGGCCCGAAGGACACCCGCTTAAGGGCGGTGACCTCGTGCCCCAAAGCCGCGAAAAGCCTGCGTATCTCGCGGTTCTTTCCCTCCGTCAGTTCCACCGTCAAATGCGATTCCCGGCCGCTGGCTTTCCGTAAGGTCAGCTTGGCGGGCTTCAGCAGTTCCCCCTCGTCCATTATCCCCGCCGCGGCCGTGCCCAGCTCGGCCTCGGTTACCTCGCCCGCCACGGTCACCGTGTAGGTGCGCAGTACCGCGTTGGCCGGGTCGGTCAGGTAAGAGGAGAGGCGCGTGTCGTTGGTGAGGATCAGAAGGCCGGTGGTGGCCATATCCAGGCGGCCGACGGGATGCAAAGCGCGCAGCTCCGTGGGCAGCAGGTCGAAGACGGTGCGGCGGCCTTTTTCATCGCTGGCCGTAGTGACCACGCCTTTGGGCTTATTAAGCAGTATGGCCTGCCAGCTGTCTTTCTGCATCGGCTTGCCGTCTACGGTGAACCGGTCCTTCTCCGGCGAGACCATGAACTGGGTGTCCCGCACGGTGCGGCCGTTAACCTGCAGGCGGCCTTTCAGCACCCAATCCTTGGTCTGGCTGCGCGAGGCGACACCGAGCTTTGAGAGCGCGCGCTCCAGCGGCACTTTTCCGAAATCTCTTTCCATACATTAATTATAACCCTAAAAAGCGCCGGGAGGAATAATTATCATCCGCCGGCAGGGAGCCGCCGCTCTGTGTACGCCGCTGGCATGGCGGAGTTTGTTATAATTAAAATGTTATTTTCAGCCACAGCAGGGGGAAAATTGTTCAGGAAAATTTTGATAGCGGTCGTGTTGTGGACGGTTTGGGCGGGAGCGGCCTTCTGCGCCCCGGCTTTCGACCTGGAGAACGGGGTGCGCCTTTCCTCGGCCTCGGTGCATTGCGTAACGCCTATCGCCGGCGGCTACCGCATGTATTTCTCCACGCCTTCCGCTTATGACGTGTTCAGCGCCAGTTCGGTCGACGGCCTGGACTGGACCATCGAGCCGGGCGTAAGACTTTCCACCAGGGCTGCCTTCCTCGACGCCAGCTCTATCACCTCCATGGGTTTGTATTACGACGCCGCGCTGGCCGGCGGCCCGTATCACGCCTACTATGTCGGGGTCAACACCAACGGGCAGGCGCTGCTGAGCGCCAAGTCCGCCGACGGCCTGGCTTGGACCAAGGACAGCGCCTTCTCCATAACGTTCAACGGCGGCGCCGCGCGGCTGCGCTCGCCGAAAGCGTATTACGCCGGCGCCGGCAAGGTGCACCTTTACTATATCCGGGATAGCGGAAGCGCGCCGGATCCGGCCGCGTACAGGATCTACGGGATGCAAAGCGCGGACAACGGGGCGACTTTTTCCGGGGAAACCCTGCTGCTGGACACTACCGGCGCCTATCAGCTGGACGTCTCCACGCTTACGGACGGGACGCTCCGGATGTTCCTGGCGGCACCGGACGTGGCCGGCTCCACCATAACGCGGGTGCTGGCCGCGGACAGCGCCACGGGCTCAAGCTTTCTTTCCCCGCCCGCGCTCGTATTCTCTACCGGCGCGGCGGCTAACGAACTGTCCGGGATCGCGGTGACGCGCTCGACCGAAACTTTCCGCTGGCGGCTGTACCTGACTTCCCGGCTCAATTCCGACGCCACTACCTATGTATACAGCGCCCTTACCAATTCGCCGGTGATCACCGGCTTTTCCCCCAACCTGGCCTATATCGACGACGGGGCCACGGATTTTACGGCAACGGGCGAAGTTTTCTCGCCGCTGCTGGCCAGCGCGGACCTCTTTGGAAGCGCCGGCAACCTGACCAGGCTGTCGGTTACGCCGCTTTCCGACATGGCGTTCAGGATCCGGGCGGTGCCTACCGGCGCGCCCCTGGGGCTTTATAGTCTGATCGTCACCAATCCCGACAACAGGTCCGCGGTCATGGCTAACGTCCTGAACCTGGATTACCGCCCCGGTTTTACCCGGCTGACGGACAACCTTTTCAGGCCGCTCAAAGGCGGACAAACCAAGGTGGACGTTACGATATATTTCCCCGGGGTCATAACCGCCACGGTCTATACGCTTAACGGCGGGCTGGTAAAAAGACTTCACAACGGCCCAGCGCCCGCCGGCACCCTTACCTTTTTCTGGACGGGGGCCACCGACAGCGGCAAAATCGCGGCCAGCGGCCTGTACCTGCTGCGCGTAACGGGCCCCAAGCTGAAAGAGACGCAAAAGATAGTGCTGATAAAATGAAAAAACCGGCCGCCGCAATATTTTATATCTCGCTGGCGCTGTGCGCCGCAGGCGCGGGGCGCGCCGCCGCCGAGGCGGGTCTGACCGCCGCGCCGGTGCTCAATTCCCCCATGGGCGCGCGCTCCGCGGCGCTGGGCCAGGCGTTCACCGCCGTGCCCGGGGACGCGGAAAGCCTTAATTACAATCCCGGCGCGCTGGCCTTCGCCGCCGGCCGTACCGTCTCCGCGGATTATTTGCGCGGTTTCGACGGCGGCGGCTACAGTTTTATCGCGGCGCCGTTGAAGTTCGGCAATTTCGTTTTTACGCCCGGCTACCTGCACTTCAATTCCGGGGAAATGGACCTGAACCTGACCGGCTTTGCCCCGAGGAAGGTGACGGCGGAGACCGACAGCACCGTTTACGCCTCGGCCGCTTACCGTTTGGGCAAACGCCTGGGACTGGGCGCCACGGCAAAGCGGACCCGCATCGAGCTGGCCGAGACCGCTTCCGCTTCCGCGGTCAACTACGATTTCGGGGTCCTTTACGCTATGGATAACGGTTTAAGCCTGGGCGCTTCTTACATGAATTCTGGCGGCGGTTATAAATTCGAAGAGCGGAGCGATCCGTCACCCGCCGTAAAGAGGCTGGGCGCCGCTTATAAACTGAAGGTGAACCCGCCCAACCTGCTGGACCCGTCCACCGACCTGGTCTACTGCGAGGCCCTGTTCTCGGCCGACTGGATAGACGTCTATAAAGACAAAAGCTATTACCAGGCCGGCGCCGAGCTTGATATGGAGATGACCATGGGGCTGACCGTCAGCTTCAGGGCCGGTTACCTGTTCGACAGGCCGGAGGAAACGATGACTTTCGGTTTCGGGCTGCGCGGCAGCAGGTGGGCCTTCGATTACTCGCTGGGCTCGGCAAAAGAAATGAGCGCCCGCCAGCAGGCCGGCCTCGGCTATAAATTTTAACCGCGGCGGGCCGCCCGCCCGCGCCGGCGCCCGATACGGCGCAAGCATAGTATTGTAAAATAACATTGTGGAAAACCTGCCCCTTATTCTTAATCTCCTTACCCTGGCCGCGGTGGTCTCGGTAGCTTTCGTGCTGGCCCGCAAGTCCGGCCAGGGCAATACCGCCGAAATGCTGGACCTGAAGACCCAGCTCTCCGAGCTCAAGGTGGAGCAGGCCCGCTCGCAGACCGCGGCGCTGGCGCGCCAGCAGGAGCTGTTCAACCAGTCCCAGACGCTGCTTTCCGCCCAGCTCGAGACCATAATGGCCCGCGTCGGCGACAACATGAACCGCACCCAGGGCAATATCACGGAGCAGCTTAAAGTGATAGGCGAGGTGCAGAAGAAGCTGGGCATCCTCGAGGAAACGGCCAAGAACATGCAGGAGATAGGCAGGGATATTTCCTCGCTTCAGGACATCCTGAGCGCCCCCAAGCTGCGCGGCAACCTGGGCGAACTGCTGCTGGAGGACCTGCTGAAGCAGATCTTCCCCCGAGAGAACTACGAGACGCAGAAGGAATTTAAGAACGGCGGCAAGGTGGACGCGGTGATAAAGCTTGCCGGCGGCATGGTGCCTATCGACGCCAAATTCCCGATGGAAAGCTTCAAGCGCTACACCGAGGCCCACGACGACGCCGAGAGATCGAAGAGCAAGAAGGAATTCGTAAAGAGCGTCAAGCTGCGCATAGACGAAATAGCGGCCAAATACATAAACCCCGCCGAGGGCACCTTCAATTTCGCCATGATGTACGTGCCGGCCGAGAACGTGTTCTACGAAACGGTCATCAGCGACGCCCTGAGCGCGGACTACGAGGTGCTGCGTTACGCCATGGCCCAAAACGTGGTGCTGGTGTCCCCCAACAGCTTTTACGCGTACCTGACGGCGCTCGTTTACGGCCTGCGCGGCTTCCGCATAGAAGAGAAGGCCAAGGTGATCATGGGGGAACTGGCCCACCTCGAGAAAAATTTTTCGGACGTGCAGGAAAGGCTGGCGCTTACCGGCAAGCATCTTAAGAACGCCGGGGTCAGCTGCGACGACGCGCTGAAGCACGCGGAGCGCTTCGGCGACAGGCTGGGGCGGGTGACCGGCTCGGCCGCTTCCCTCGAGGGCGGCGCGCCCGCGCAGCTGGAATAAACAATGGAGATACTTTCAACTCTTTTCGGCTACCTGGTCTACGCTTTTGACATCCTGCTGCACCTGGATAAATACCTGGGCGCGGTAATACAGAGCTATGGGGCCTGGACCTACCTTATCCTCTTCCTGATAATTTTCTGCGAGACCGGCCTTGTGGTCACGCCCGTCCTGCCGGGGGATTCGCTGCTTTTCGCGATCGGGGTGTTCTGCGGCCTCGGCGCCCTGGACCTCAAGCTGGCTCTGGCTTTGCTTTCCGTCGCCGCCGTGCTCGGTGATACCGTGAACTACGCGGTGGGTAAATATATCGGCCCGAAGGTCTTTCACTATAAAGACTCCAGGATCTTTAAAAAAGAATATCTGCAAAAAACCCACAATTTCTATGAGAAATACGGGGGCAAGACCATCATTATCGCCCGCTTCGTGCCCATAGTGCGCACGTTCGCGCCTTTCGTGGCGGGCGTGGGCGCCATGACCTACGGGAAGTTCCTGGCCTATAATATCACCGGGGGCCTGCTGTGGGTTTTCTCTATCACGCTGGCGGGCTATTTCTTCGGGAATATCCCGGTAGTGAAAAGCAACTTTACCGCGGTGATCCTCGCCATCGTTTTCATCTCCATCCTGCCGGGCGTCATAGAGTACGTCCGGCACAGGCGCTCCGTCCGGGCCTGAGCGCGCCCCGCGGCGCCCGCGGTTCCTGTAATACTTCTCCCGGCGGCGCGTAATAACTGTAAATGGGCTTCGAAGAACTTTACGACCAATACTTCGCGCGGATATATAACTATATCCGCTACAGGGTCATCGCCCGCGACGCGGCCGACGACCTGGTGTCGGCGGTCTTTGAAAAGGTGCTGGACAAGTACGACAGCTTCGACCCGGGGCGGTACGGCCTGGAGCCCTGGCTGTTCGCTATAGCCCGCAACACGCTTAACGATCATTTCAGGCGCGCGAAGGTGCGCGGCTGGTTCAGCATCTCCGACCGGGAGGAGAACATCGCCTCGGCCGAGTCGGTGGAGGGCGCGGCGCAGAAACACGAGGAGAACGCCCTGCTGCTGAAGGCGCTGGCCGGGCTTACGGAAGCCGAACGGGAGCTGATCGCCATGAAATTTACGCTGGGAATGACCAACCGGGACATAGCCGGGGAAACGGGGCTCGGGGAAAGCAACGTGGGCGTGACGCTGTTCCGGGCCATGAAGAAACTGAAAGAAACGCTGGGACCGGAGACTTTATGAACGGAAAAAAATCCGGGGAATTCGAAGAGTTCTCGGGGCTGGCCGAAAGGCTGGGCCGCGCGGACTTCAGCGGCGAAAGCCGGGTGAAGGACGTCTTAAGGGAAAGTTTGCTGGGCAGGGTCGAAAAAAGAAGCCGGAGGAGCGCCTTCGTCTGGCTGCTGCCGGCCGCCGCGGCCGCCGCCTTGCTGCTGTTCGTGAATATCCGGCACCGGCCGGGGCCCGGCGCCGCGCTGGCGGCCGCTTACAACCTGCCCGCCGACGGCTACGGGCAGTGCGGGCGGCAGGGGCTGGAAGACTACATGGCCGAGGGGAGGTTCTGATATGAAAATTATAACTCTGGCGCTGCTGGCGCTGCTGGCGGCTTGGCCGGGCGCGGCGCAGGAAATAAAAAGCGTCGTCAACAAGGCCGGACATTTGGAGGACGAGCTCAGCCTGCCTTTCGTTAACGATCCCGCCGTAATAGGCGCCTGGCGTTCCGTGGATTTTGTGGCGAAGCCGGAATTATTCAGCCCCGCCAAGCGGGCCTGGGACGGAGACCTGTTCCTTAAAGAGCTGGTCTTTCTGCCCGAAGGCAAAAGCCCCAACGGCTGGCTTACCTGGACCAAAGGCGTGCTGATGCACCACGGGGACAAAACCGCCAGCCGCTACCAGATCCGCGAATTAGGCGGGGAAAAATACCTGTTCTTCGAGTGGAAAAGCGGGGACTACACGATACGGCACCGCGCGCCGGAATACTATGTGCTGAAGAAAGCCGCCGAAATAAAAAGGGATAGAACGGATCTGCCCTTCAAGAACGACCCGGCGGTGGTGGGGGAATGGGAAAGCGTGGATTTCGTGGAGACCCCGGAAAAATTCAACCCCGCGGTCCGGGTCTGGCGCGGCGACCTGTATCTCAAAGAACTGGTCTTCCTGCCCAAAGGAAAGGGCGGCAAACCCTGGTGGACCTGGACCAGGGGAGTGGTAATGCATCATGGCGATAAAACGGCCAGCAAATACGAAATTATGAAGATAGCTGGCGCCGACTACCTGTTCTTTGAATGGAAGAGCGGCGACTATATCTTCCGCGGCGCCAAGCCGTTCTATTATGTATTGAAAAAGAAGTAGGCTCTCTGTCGCCATCACTGTAATTCCACTTTAACCGCGGTCCTCGGACACTGACGCGGAAATGCTGCGGAGAAAGGCCGGTTTGGTGCGGTATTTCTTCCTAAGTCTAAAAACTTTTCCGCAGGGTCCTGCGCCTCATGTGCCGCAGCGCATGCGCTGGTAACCTATTGGTATGGTAAGGTGAGCCGCGGCAGGCGGGTATAATACAGACCATGTCCTCAAGCGATGAGTGGAGAGAGTAAGGAGGCGTTTATGAAAAGGCTCGTGCCGATAATTGTTGTGGCGTCCCTGCTGGCGGCTTGTGAAAACAAGCCCCGGACGCATGAGTGGGCCTGGGAGGAGCGCTTTGCTGAAGCGATAAAAGACCTCTCCCGGGCCCGTACGGAAGAGGAACGCTTCTGTTATCTCGGGCAAGCGGAAAAAGAGGCTCTTAATGTGGGAAAAAAAGAGGCCGCCCTTGGTTTTGCAAAAGAGCAGGCAAAACTCATGCCTAAATATAAGGATAATTGGAACTACGGGAACGCCGTGCAGGATGTGAATATCGTGTTCGGGCGAATAGCCCTGGCCGAGGGGCGGGTAAAGGAGGCCGGGGAGTTCCTCCTTAAAGCGGGGGATACTCCCGGCTCCCCCCAGTTGAAGTCGTTCGGTCCCAACATGATGCTGGCCAGGGAACTGCTTGAGCGCGGAGAACGCGATGTCGTTGTCGCGTACTTTGAGAAGTGTTCGCGTTTCTGGACAATGCGCGGGGGTAAACTAAAGGAGTGGACCAGGCAGGTCCATAGCGGCGAGATCCCTGATTTCGGCGCGAACCTTGTCTATTGACGGAGGCGGCACAAGAGGGTCGCCGAGGGACACTGAAGGGGGAAGCTGCGCTTTAAAGTGTTATAAGCTGGGACGCTCGGTCATGGGAGAAAAAATGAAAAGCTTGTTCGCTATCGGAATCGCGTTGACAGTGGCCGCGGCCGGCTGTAAGGAGAAAGAACGCCCCGAGGAGCAGGAAGCGCCTCAGCAGCAGATGAAAATAGCTTTTACGGTGCACAAGAAGGGGAATGCCCTGATATTTAAATCGGCAGAAGGCGCCGCCTGGGAAGAGGTGGGCTACTCCTGCAAGGCGCTTCCCTGCGAGTTTATCCTGAACGACCACGGTACGGACCCAAAGATCCCGGCCGAGGTGTTCAGCATTGGCTTCAGTTTCTCGGGCAACGACGTGAAAATGATTTCCGTCAATATGGCTCCGAAGAAGGGTACCACCTGGGAGACTCTTGCGTACTCCTGCAAGACCACGGACTGCGACTTCAGGGTTACCGAGGAGGGCGTGACGGGTCTATAAAATGCAGAGCAGTACTGGAGGTGCGGACACCGCTGCCCCGTAACCCTTACATCGGCCTTTTGTCAGGGTAAACATTCCGCGACACAAACCGGAAATGCCCGGCAGTTATCTCAAAGCGAGGCCGGAACTATTCAGCGCAGACGTCACGGACCAGGTCCGTTTCGGCCGACTCATAACCGGCGTCTGCCGCCAGGCACAACCATCTCAAGGCCTCCGATGAATTCCTTGGCGCCACCTCTCCTGCGGCATACCCAAGGGCAAGCTTGTATTGGGCCGGGGGATATCCAGCTTCGGCGGTCAGGCGATATAAGCGGAAGGCCTCCGCCCTATCCAGCTTTCCGCCCGTGCCGTTCTGATAAGCTTCGGCGAGTCTATACTGTTCCGCAGAGTCTTTCTGCGCTGCCCCGGCCCTGTCCGCCCCGGCATAACTCTCCGACTTCTGACAGGTGGAACGGATTATCTGCTTTTTAGCGGAACCGATCACCTGCGGCATATCCGACTGGTCCTCCGGGGAGTGAGCGGCAGCCAAACACCACCATTTTAAGGCCGCAGAGGGGTTCTTCGGCACGACTTCGCCAACGTCATAGATCAGTCCTAACTTATATTGTGCGCTGCCAAATCCGGAGTTCGCGGCAGCGCCATATAATCTGAAAGCTTCCAGTTTATCCTGCTCCGCGCCGTTTCCGTCTTCATGTGCCTGGGCAAGGCGATATTCTGCCCCGGCTTCTCCCTGCGCGGCGGCCAGTTTATAGAGCCTGAACGCTTCCTCTTTATCCTCCCCGACTCCGAGCCCGGTCTCGTAACGCGTCCCAAGATTGTATTGTGCTATGGGGCTGCCGTTTTCCACGGCTCTTCTGTACCATTGCGCGGCTTTTTCATCATCTTTTTCCAGGCCTTTGCCCTGCGCGTAGGCATAACCAATATTGCACTGGGCGTCAGGATTACCTTGCGTGGCCGACTTTAGGGCCCATTTAACGCCTTCTACGGGGTTCTTCTCCGTACCCTCCCCATTGGAGTACATCTTCCCGAGAGCATACTGCGCCAGGTCATCGCCCGTCTCTGCCAGCTGGCGCACGCCCGGGAAAGCGGCTTTTCTCAGATTGCCTGCGGCGGTCCTGGCTTTAAGGGATAGTGAATTGCGGGTGATGCAATTGGAATAGAAATAGTAGGCGACGGGATTATCCTTTTGGCCTAGTTTTTTAAACTTCGCGCAGGCAAGGGGATATTCAAACCGCCTCCACAGCGCGACAGCCTTGCGAAGCTCTGTTTTCTGCGCTTTATACAGCGCTGCGCTGTAGCCGCCTTCGGCGGCATACACGCAAACCGGAAGAACGCTGGTAAGACCCCAAAGGAGTAATGGTTTGAAACGCATAAAATATCGCGCCTGTCCGATTAAAATTGGGATCATAACTGCTGGTAATTCTACCTTAAGAGCGCTCCGCAGACAATAACGCGGAAATGCTGCGGAGAAAGGCCGGTTTGGTGCGGTATTCCCTCCTAAGTCTAAAAACTTTCCTGCAGGGTCCTGCGCCTCATGTGCCGCGGCGGGCGCTCTGGTACCATATTAACAGGACAGAGCAGACTGCCGCCGGGGGGGGGGTAGGGCGGCGGAGAATATAAGGAGAATAACATGAAAAGAACTATAGGAATAGCGGTGGTTGCCGTAATAGCGGGCCTGGCCATGACGGCCGGCGCGGTGGAACTTAACATGGTCAGGGCGGGGGATATCTCCGGCATGGCCGTCACGGAAATAGTTGCGGTGCCGGAGGCGGCGCGGACCGTATCCTCCAAGATAGTGGTGACCCCTGCGACCGCCAACTGGCAGGACACGCTGCTGGTCAAGTTCGTAACGAACACCGGCATGGATATGGTAATGCACGTGCTGGACAGTGTGGACCTTTCTCCTGCCAAATTCTTCGACAACGGGGACGGCTACCTGGTGCGCGTGGATATTAAGGACGCTCTTGCTCCGCTCAGGGCCGCCAAGGCGGCAGGTTTCTCGGCAGTGGAGACGGTGCAGGTCAACCGGACCGTGTACGCCATGCTGGAGGGAGGCTCCCTGAAGTCGGCCGCGGCCGGCATGTCCGGGCAGGCGCTGATGAAGGAGATCTCTGAGGTCCTGGCCTCGGGGCCGCTGCCCGGCGGGTGTTCCTTGGAAGTCAACGCTTTCAGGGCTTCCGCGTTTCAGCCCGGTACCGGGGATAACCTGAACGTGGGGATAATGAAGGCTGGCGAATACACGGACATCCTGATGGTAGGCGTAGCGCAGGCCGCGGCTTCTTCGGACGGCAGGAAGTACGCCTATGAAAGCGTTTCCTGTCCCTCGGACAACTGGGTCGGGCGCTGCGAGAAGGACTCCTTTACGCTGGCCACGGACGCTGGCGGCCGGATAACCTCCGTCTCCATTGAACGGGCAAAGGAAAAGAGCGGGCTGCTCAGGGGCGGCTGGAAGGTAACTTCTTCCGTAGTCTGCCGCTAAGTCTAAAAGGAGGAACACATGAAGAAGATACTGATTCTGCGTAAAGCCGCGCTGGCGCTTATGATGGTGATGCTTTCCGGATGGGCCGCCGCCGCGGCGGGGCTGGGTACGGTCACCTACGTGATCGTCGGCGTGACGGTGGGGATGGTCGTAGCTTTCCTGCTTCGTAAAGACCTACCGGTTCACGAGGAGGACCCGTATGCAGGTCTGGCCGCGGCGTACGGTTCCATGCTGTCAACCGCCTGCGTACTTGTTTTCCTGCAGGCCGCGCAATATTACCGGGAATCCAGGATCAGCCCCGTGTTTGGGTATCTCATCGCGGCGATGCTGATCCCCCAGGTAGTTTTTCCGGCGATACTGCGTGGGGACAGGGAATAAATACTGGAGAAAGGCGCTGCGCTGGTTGGCCGCCAGGGACCCTGAGTGATGATAGCTGCGTTGCTGCGTTGACTACACTCTTAGCTATGCGAAAGTACGCCTTTATTTTTGCACCAATACTTTTTGGTCTTCTCGGCGGTTGCGCCGGGCAGTCGGATTTCACGGTCGAGACCGTTGCGGAATACAATTCGCTTTTTTCCAGGGAAGACGGGTGGACCGGCGGGGATGTGGCTTTCTCGCTGCCTCTGGGCGAGAACAGGATACTCTGGCTTTTCGGGGACACATGGATCGGCAAAGTGCGCGGCGGAAAACACGTGGACTCTGAGTTCATCAACAACACCATAGCGATCCAGGAAGGGAAAGAGCCTTCAAAGATAAAAATAGACTTCTATTACTCTGTTAAGAACGGCAAACACTCGTCGTTCATGGTTCCGGACGATGGCAAAGGCTTTTTCTGGCCTGACCACGGAGGCGTCCGCATCGAGCGGGGATTGTATCTGGTTATGAACAGGATAGCCAGGAACTCCGTGGGCGGGGACGCTCTGGATTTCAAGGAAATAGGGCTGACCATGGCGCGCATCCCGAACCCGGAGGACCATCCTTCGAAATGGCGGATAATCCAGCGCGACATCCCGTGGACCGGATCCCTGCCAGGCGGCAATAAGATCGCATTCGGTTATCCCCTTTTACAAGCCGGTGGGATGGTTTACATCTACGGCATGGAAATGGAGAAGACGGGCGACCGCCACTTACTGCTGGCGCGCGCGCCTGAGGACAGCCTTGATGATTTTAAGTCATGGAGGTTTTACTCCGCTGGGAAATGGCAGGACGATTTTACCAAAGCCTCCCGTCTCGCCGATCGGCTGGGCGCGGAACTGTCGGTGTCGTATCAGCCGGTCCTGAGCGAATACGTCGCGGTTTATACGGAACGCGGGCTTTCGAAGAATATAATGCTGCGCTTCGCCCCGGCGCCGGAAGGGCCCTGGAGCAGACCTTATATTGTATACGAATGCCCTGAGGCGGACTGGGACAAGGATTATTTCTGCTACGCGGCCAAAGGGCATTCGGAACTGTCGCGCACGGACGATGAACTTCTTATCTCATATGTCTGCAACGCCCATGATTTCTGGAAGATGGCCGCCGATGCCAGGATCTACCGTCCTAAGTTTATACGAGTGAGGTTCCGCAAGTCTTTCGGGGCCTCGGCGTTATAGGGCTTATCTGGCGCTTCTCCGGCAGAGCGCCGGGCCGCTGGAGTCGCACACCGATCCCACCATATCGGCTCATCATAGTAAAACAATCTTCGCCCAATACCGGGCCAGGATAACTACGCCGCAGACACTAACGCGGAAATCCTGCGGAGAAAGGCCGGTTTGGTGCGGTATCGCCTCCTAAGTCTAAAAACTTTCCAACAGGGTCCTGCGCCTCATGTGCCGCGGCGCGGGCTCTGGTAACCTATGAGTATAGGAAAGTAAGCCGCGGCAGGCAGAGCGCATGCGGCAGGATATAGGGAGATAAAATATGAAAAAGATTATGATGGCGGCGATGGTTTCACTGGTAATGTCCGGCGCGGCTTCCGCGGCCGGCTACGGCCTGGAAGGGGCCAGGATGGAAGGCGGGCTTAAGTTCGCGGAACGCCAGCTAAGCTCTAAGTTCAGTTCCGGCTCTTCACCGGTGCGGCTAGCCGGAGAGTTCGCCCCGGTGGCCGCGGCCAAGTGCAATGCCGTGGCGCGGGATTACAATAAGCTGACCGTAAAAGCGCCTCCCGCCCTGAAGTCCGAACAGGACACAAAAACCGGGAGCGAGGGCAAGACGCCCGAAAAGAAAGGCGCGATAGCCGGGGGCATAGTAGGCGGCGTGCTCGCTTCTCCCATAGTGATAGCCGTCCTTCCTGCCGTCGGACTTCTGGGCACGGGCATGGCGTTCGTGGCGGTGGGGCCGCTGGCGACCGCGGCCATAGTGGCGGTGGGCGCGGTAGCGGTAGGCGCGGCTATAGGCTATGGGATCGGGTGTCTGGTCAAATAGAGAAGGCGCGCCATATGAGAAAGCCCAGGACACTTATCCTGTTCGTAGAAGATGACGAGAGCTTTGCCGCCGCGCTGTCGGAGCTGCTTGGCGGCGCGGGGTACGATGTTGTTCATTTCTCGGAACCGCGCGGCGCGGCGGAGTGGCTGGGCTGGCACAAACCGGACCTCGTGATCTCCGATATGCGGCTTCCGGATATTTCGGGGATCTCGTTCTGCAGGATGGTACGTGAAGCCGCGGAGCGCTCAACGATCCCCGTGCTGATGCTGAGCGCCGTGCGGGAAGAAGCCGCCAAGGTTGCCGCGTTCGCGGCCGGCGCCGACGACTATGTGGTGAAACCTTTCTCTACGAAAGAGTTCTTGTCCAGGGTGGCGGCGCTTTTGCGCAGGGCTGCCGTTCAACAGGGAGGTTCAGGCTGGCGCCTGGCGGCAGGAGGTCTCAGCGTGGAGCTGGTCTCCGGTGAGGTGCGCATACGGGGTCGCCGGGTCGCTCTGCGGTCCAAAGAGTATTCTTTGTTGTCGATGTTCTTGAAACGGCAGGGGCAGGTTCTGCCCTATTCGATCATCAGGGAGGTAGTGTGGGGTGTGGATTCCGTAGTCGTGAGATCAGCGATAAAGGTGGCGATATCCCGGTTGCGAAAAAAGCTGGGGGCTTACGGAAAGCGGATCAAGCCGATAATCGGACTCGGCTATAGATGGAGCGAAAAACAATAGGCCGCATGTTACCGCGGTGTAACCGCCGCCCGGTATACTTTATTGAAAGAGATGGGAGGACTTATGTATAGCTGGAGAAAATATATCCTTGCGGTTGTCGCAGTGGCGACGGCGGCTGGGTTTGGCAACATTAAGAGTTCGCACAGGCATATCCCGGCGGACATCAGGGACGCTGTGGCCGATAATAGGTTCGATACCAGCATCCCTTCCTTTGAGAAAAACGACGGCAAGATCCCGGAGCCGAAGGCCGCAGCGGTCAAAGGTATCAATAAAGGCTATGTGGAACCTGTGGAACCTGCCACCCCGATAGAGTATGTCGCCATTCCCGGCGGGAAGTTCACCATGGGGACCACAAGCATAGAAGAAGGTTTTGAAGATGCCAAGCCTGTTCCCGAGGTGACCATCAAAACCTTTCAGATGGCCAAAACGGCTGTTACGGTGGCGCAATACTCCGAGTGCGTGATAAAAGGCGGTTGCACAAAACCGGGCACTGGCGAATATTGTAATTGGGGCAAATCTGGCCGGCAGCTTCACCCGGTCAACTGCGTGGAGTGGGACCAGGCACAGGCTTACGCTAAGTTCAAGGGCGCCAGGCTGCCCAGCGAAGCCGAGTTTGAATACGCGGCCACCAGCGGCGGCAGGAACCAGAAATATCCCTGGGGCAATGATGAACCGACCTGCGACAAAGCTGTGATGAACGGCAACGGCGGTTATGGTTGCGGCACAAACAGCACCATGCCGGTCTGCTCCAAACCCAAAGGCAATACGGCGCAGGGTTTATGTGATGTGTCCGGCAATGTCTGGCAGTGGGTGCAGGACAAGTACCAGGATTCGTATAAAGGCGCGCCTATTGACGGCAGTGCCTTTGAAGGTGCGGGCTCCGGCCGGGTGATTCGTGGCGGCTCCTTCCTCAACGTTGTCGCCGGTTACCTGCGGGCCGATAACCGCAGCCTCAACGAGCATGGCTCCCGCAACAACCACATCGGGTTCCGCCTCGTGAGGTCCAGTCGTTAGCCTCTGGACGCTTGAATCCCTGGTCCTTGGTTATAAATCTGTCGCGGCAAGTCAGTGCAAGGCTTTAAAACTTAGGTCGGAGGGTGCGATTATGAATAAGAAAATCATGTTTGCCGCGGCTGTTCTGCCGCTTCTCGGGCTCGGGATTTTAGCGGTGAGGGACCATGTTCCCTCGGTCACCGGTGTTCCTCCCGATCTCCGCGACGCCGTGGGCGATGACGGGGCGATGGGGGAGCTGAAAGGTTTTTCTGGCGCGGATGTTCCCATGCCTGTGCCGGTTTCCGCCTCCCG
>MGTU01000017.1 GCA_001799615.1 Elusimicrobia bacterium GWA2_61_42
TATCCTCATCGGTTTCCAGGCCGGGTATAACATCACTACCGGCACCGGCAACATCGTTATCGGCTACGGCAAGGACACTTCCGCCGCCGGCGCGAACAACGAACTCAATATAGGCGGCGCGCTCTACGGCAAACTGGACACCGGCAATATCGGCATCGGCACTAACGCGCCAGCGGCCAGGCTGCATGTTTCCGGCGATACGCAGTTCGGCGACCTTTACGCTTCCACTTTCTCCGCGCTGGGTTATATCACGCTGGCCAACCTGGATTCGGCGCCCGCGGCCGCGGCAAAAGGCCGGGTTTATTACAATCCTACCGATAATAAATTAAAACTCTCTACCGGCACCGATTCCGCTTCCTGGGTGGACGTGGTGGTAGGCGGCACCGGCGTAAGCGGCACCGGTTCCAACGGCAGGCTGGCCAAATGGATGACCCCGTCGGGGCTGGGCGACTCCGCGTTCTCCGAGACCGCCGCCGCCGTTACCCTGACCAGCGACGCCACCATGACCATAACCGGCAGCGCTTTCTCCGTGGGCCAGTCCACCTTCGTGGTGAAAGACGGCTTTGTCGGCATAGGCACCACCACGCCGCAGGGCCTGTTCCAGGTGGGGGCGGGAACCCTTACCGTTACGGCGGCCGGTAATGTGGGCGTAGGACTTATCGATCCGACGGCCAAACTGCACGTGCAGGCCTACGAAGCCGGCAAATACACCCTGTACGTTTCCACCAGCGCTACCGCGGGGCAATATAGCATTGCGGTGGACGCGGCGGGCGTTACCAATATCAAAAACCTCGTAATAGAGAACCGTACCAGCGACCCAGACAGCCCCGTAACAGGCCAGATCTGGCTGAGAACGGATTAAGGACCCGCGCTAAGATAGCTTTGTTATGCTTTTCCCGGACAATAAAATAAAAAGGCCTCGACAGCCTTCTTCGTTTTTTATGAGGGCGGCTAAATACGCCGCTCCCTTGCTGCTTTTGGCCGGCCTGCTCCAGCCCGTTCAGGCGCGTTACGCCGAGCACGTGATCTACTGGGCTTCCGGTACCTGGGTAGCCCCGTCGGGGGTGAACAGGGTTCTGGTCGAGGTCTGGGGCGGCGGCGCCGGCGGCGGCGGGCAAAACCTCACCAGTGACGGCGCCGGCGGCGGCGGCGGCGGCGCCTATTCAAGAAAGGAAAATATCGCGGTCACCCCCGGCAACAGCTATACGGTAAACGTGGGCTCGGGCGGTATAGGCGGCACCGGCGCTTGCGGGCAGGGCGGCGGGCCCAGCTGGTTTTCCGCCGAAGGTACTGTTTTTTCACCGGGCGGCCTGCCCGGCTGCAACTCGACGGGCGTCCCGCCCGCCGGAGGCTTGGGCGGTACGGCGGCCGCGGGCATAGGGGATGTCAGATACTCCGGCGCTAATGGCGGCGCTGGCAACAATGCCACCGGCGGCCTGGGAGGCCCGGGCGGCTCGTCGGCCGGTTCAAATGCGGATGCCGATAACGAGCCCGCCACCTGGGCAACCCTCGTGTCGCTGTACGCCCCGACCGAAGGTTCGTACGGCGGTGATGGCGGAGGTCTGGGTGTTAACGGCGCGAATGCGCCGGCCGCGGGATTCGGCGCGGGCGGCGGTGGTTCCGGGGACGGAACCCCTATGACAGGCGGCAATGGCACTGCCGGCAGGGTGATCATAACCTATTACCCCGATCTTAACCTCAGCTCCGGCGACATAATCTTTTCCAAAGCCAGCGCGAACCAATATGAAACCGTGAGGGCTTCCGCTACCATACACAATCTCAAGTATTCAACGCCCGAGCGGACGCCGGAGGCCCTCGACCTGCTGGACGACCAGGTGATCGTAAAATACCAGGTGGACAATACCATGTGGAAGTCCCAGGGTTTCGGCAACGGGACTTCGTTCGCGGGCGGGGCTATCACCGCCGTTGAGATATACGGTTACAACATGGGTACGCCCGCCAACGAGGCGCTGACCGTCAGGATCACCACGGGCACAAGCACCCTGCCCAGCGTGGGGGCGCAAGTCCTGGCCTCCACCGTGGCTACCTCGACCGCGACGCTTGCCGCCTGGACCAGGTTTAATTTCAACAGCCCGGTCACTTTGCCAGTGCTGCCCGGCTCGGACAAGTATTATATCGTCGCCTATAATACAGAGACCTCCGTGAACGGTTACGCCTGGTACGCGAAGAACACCGACGCTTACGCCAACGGCAACGCCGGCTACAGCACGAACCAGGGCGCCAGCTGGCTTACGCAGACCACCGATATGGTGTTCCGCGTTTACCAGTCCAGCGGCACCGAGGTCTATTTCTATGACGGGGATCCCGACGCGGGCGGGGGATTGATAGGCGTTTCCGTCGTAGCGCCCCAGGCGTACCCGGCAGTCGTCGTTTCAACGGTGGATTGGACGGCCGTCGGCCCGGCAGGCGACCATAATATTTACGTGCATATCGACAGAGGCTTGAAAGCGACTGAGGGCGATGAAGACAATAATAAAGCTTTTAACACGATAACGGTGACGATCCCGCCCGACACCGGGCCTCCGGACGCAGTTGCCGACCTGGCGGCCGCAGGCTACAGCACAAGCGATATCCTTTTAAACTGGCACGCTACCGGTGATGACGCCTCGAGCGGCGGCCTGTATTCTTCCACTTTTACCATCCAATACACGACGGCGGCGGCCTGGGCCGAGGGGAACGCCTGGAGCACCAATACGGCCAGCGTGCCGGCGTATGTGCGCACCACCGAGATCTCCACTACGGCCGTGGCGGCGCTCAGCCAGCGCTATTACCGGCAAAGCGGCCTGACAGTGGAAACCACGTATTATTTCCGGCTCTGGACCAAGGACGACGAGGGTAAGTACAGCCCCCTTTCTAACGGCGCTACGGCCTACACGCTGCCGGTACAGCTGAACGCGCCGACTTTTGTGGGGAAAGGCGCGTTCGCGTCGGGTACCGGCGGTCTGACCGTGGCGGTGCCGGCCTCTTATCAGGCGGGCGACTTGTTCCTGCTGTTCGTAGAGTCTGCTAACGAAGCCATCGCCACTCCGGCCGGCTGGACCCAGGTGGTTAATTCGCCCCAGTACACGGGCACGGCGGCGGCGATAGGCGGCGTGAGGCTGGCCGTTTTTTATAAGGCGGCTTCCGGAGCGGAGGAAAGCGTTGCGGTGGCCGATACCAACAATCATACCACCGCTATTATCGCCAATTTCCGCGGCGTAGACCCCGAGTCGCCCGTTCACCTGTCCGCGGGCGGCGTGGACGCGGTCGCCACCGCCTCGTTAAGCGCTCCCGCCCTTACCACCACCATGACCGGTACTTTGATAGTTAACGCTATCGGCCTGGACGAGGACGCGGTCAAAACCCCTACTTTAAGTTCCGAGACTAACGCCAATTTAACCAACCTGACGAAACAGCACGACGAAACCATCGCCGGCGGCGTCGGCGGCGGTATCGCTTTTATCACCGGCACAAAAGCCGCAGCCGGCTCGACCGGCAATACTACCGCCGCCGGAGCTTCCACCACCCACGCTTACCTCACCATAGCCCTTAAACCGAGGGTGCCGGATCTTACGCTTGCTTCCGGGGATATAACCTTCGTGCCCGGCAGCGCGGATTTCGGCCAGACCGTCGCCATTTCCGCCGTGGTACACAACTCCGCCAGCTCGCTGCAGGAATTCGTAAGCCTGGAGAAATACGACACCATCCTGGCAGGCAGCAACTGGCAGATCGACTCCGCCCAATGGTCGTCCCAGGGATTCGGCGGCGGGAGCAACCTGACAGGAGCGGTTTCCGCGGTGGAACTCTACGTGTATAACGGCGGCTCACTGGTCACGGATTCCCTGACCATCGATATCACCACCGGCACTTACGCGGCCCCCAGCGCGGGCGCCCAGGTGCTGGCTTCCACTACCGCTTATACCGCCAGCGCGGCTTATGTCTGGCTCAGGTTTACTTTCAACGACCCTGTGCTGCTGCCGGTGCTGCCCGGTACGGACCAGTATTACGTCATAGCCAAGAACTGGGAGGCGAGTTCGGAAGGTTACAGGTGGCTGCAGGTGCCCGGCGACGTTTATCCGAACCGGCTTCAGGCCGACAGCGATAACCTGGGGGCCAGCTGGACCGGCTACTCTTCCTACGATAACCTGTTCCGGGTCTCCCAATCCTCCAAAGTCGAAGTTTCCTATTATGACGGTGACCCCGACACCAACGGCTCCCTGATAGGCGTTTCTAATATAGCTCCGGCCAGATATAACCGCACCGGCGTCTCTACCATGACCTGGACTGCCGCCGCCCCCGAAGAAGGCAAGAATATTTATGTGTACCTGGACCGGGCGGGCAAGCTCGACGAAGCCAACGAAGCGAACAACAAGGCCGCCAATACGATATTGGTAAGCTCCGCGCCCGACAAGGTCAGCGACCTGGCCGGCTCCGGGTATGGCAAGGAGGAGATCTCCCTGACCTGGCAAGCCACGGGTGACGACGGCAGCGCGGGGACCTTGAATAATTCCGCTTTTACGCTGCAGTATACTTCGGTGACGGCCTGGGCGCAGGGGCTGGCCTGGAGCACCAATACCGCCGCAGTTCCCGCTTATGTTTACACGGTTGAACTGGCCACTACCAACGTGGCGGCGCTCAGCCTCCGCCGGCATAACCAGGCGGGTCTCCTGCCCAACACCACTTACTATTCCAGGCTCTGGACTGAGGACGACGTGGGCAGGTACAGCCTGCTTTCCAACGGCGCCGCGGTCCCGACCCTGGCGGAACCTGTCACCGGCATCCAGGTTTACGCCGTCAACCTCACCAGCGTTACTTTTAACTGGGTGCGGCATCCCCTTTCGCCTTCCAGTTCTACGTGCGAGGGGTATACGCTGGCGGCGTCTACGGCGTCTGACTTTACCGGTATTATCCACTCTTCCTCCGCCTGGAGCGTGAACGCGAGCACGCTGACGCTGACGGAGCTGGTCCCCAAAACCACTTATTATTACAAAGTGGCAAGCTTGAACTGGCAGTTGGAACCTAACTATGCCTTGGCCGCCAGCACGTGCACCAAGTCGCCTTATCCCGATTCTCCGCCGATAGACCCCAGGGTGCTGTCGGTGTTCACGTCGAGCCTGACCGTCAGCTGGGTCCCTTCCGACCCGGAGAACGGCTACCTGCTTTCGGCCTCCACCTCCTCCGATTTCTCCGGTACCGTCTTTTCCTCCAAGACCGTAGACGGGACAGCCGAAGGCTTGACCGTCTATGAGCCGGCGCTGTCCTCCAATACCGTCTATTATGTCAGGGCAGGGGCGGTGTGGGGGAACACCACCTATTACGCCGAAACGCTGTCCACCTCCACCCTGGCGGGCCTGGTCAGCGCCGCGCAATTCCAGGGAGTTTTCGTAACCAGCGTCTCGGTTTCCTGGCTGCCCCTGCCGGTGACGCCTTCTTCCTCCACCAGTGAAGGTTATGTTTTGGGCGCCTCCACTTCTTCTGATTTCACCGGGCTGGTCATTTCTTCCTTAACACCGTCGTTCGCCCTCTCCACGCTTACGGTGTCAGGGCTTGGGCCCAATGCCGCTTATTACTTCAGGGTCGGCTCCTTGAACTGGGGCGCCATGCCTAATTACCTGCTGGCGGGGTCAACGCCTACCTTGGCCAGCCCGCCGGGCCAGGGCGCTCCAGCCGCCCTTGCGGTGTCCAGTTATTCCGTGACGGCGCAATGGACTTCCGGCAGCCCGGCCAACCCGGCCGGTACCGATTATACCCTGGAACTCTCTTCCACCAATTTCGCGGCGGACACGCCGGTGCACTCTTCCACCACGAAAATTCTCCAGGCTGAGATCCAGGGGCTGCTGGCCAATACTACTTACTACCTCAAGACCAGGGCCGCTAACCCGGGGGGCATTTATTCTTATTCTCCCGTTATCGCCTCCACTTCAACCCT
The DNA here is from genome assembly GCA_001799615.1 of Elusimicrobia bacterium GWA2_61_42. Taxonomy (GTDB): domain Bacteria; phylum Elusimicrobiota; class Elusimicrobia; order Elusimicrobiales; family UBA9959; genus UBA9959. Next base: position 5,930 of record MGTU01000017.1, read on the forward strand.
GGCGCAGCGGGTTTCGTACGGGCAGGTTTTCCAGATAAATATCACCAGCGTCACCGCCAACTGGCTGGCCCTTCCCGCCTCGCCCTCAAGCGCGGCCTGCGCGGGGTACGTGCTGCAGGCTTCTACCGCCAGCGATTTCACCGGGGATATCTTTTCTTCCTCGACGTTAAACGGAGTCTCACCGTCCACCCTTACGGTCCAGGTCCTGTATTCCGACACTTTGTATTATTTCCGCGCCGGTTCCCTTAACTGGAATTTCAGCCCGAATTATGCCGCCCTGGGTTCGGCCAGGACCGGTACGGCCGTTTCCCTGCCGGACCTGGCGCTCATTAACACAGATATAAGCTTCGTTCCCGCCAGCGCCAATTTCGGCCAGAACGTGGCCATTTCAGCCACGATACGCAATCTTAATCAGAATTTTCCGCAGCAGGTGATGCACAGCCAGCTGGTAAATAACGACTATTTCTATATCGACGCCGGGCTGTCCTCCGCCCAGGCTTTTGTGGCGACGGTGGACCGGAGCCTGGTGTCGGTGGAGTTGATGATGCAGGATTACGGGACTACCGGGGACAGCTGCACCGTGGATATAACGACGGGTACGCTCACTCTTCCCAGTGTGGGCGCCGTGGTGCTGGCTTCCACCATAGCGTCCTATGCCCCGCCGGCCGCCCCTGCTTTCGTGAAGTTCACGTTCAACGATCCGGTCCGGCTGCCCGTGCTGGCGGCGGGTAACGCCTACTGGATAATCGCCAGAAGCGACGTGCCGCGCCCCAATGGCTGGGGGCTGTTCACCCAGACTTCCGGCAACCCTTATACGCCCGCCAGTTCCGCAGACAGCACCAGCCTGGGGCTCTCCTGGACGGCCAGTTCCTATGACATCTCTTTCAAGGTCAACCAGTCCAGTAACGTCGAGGTTTCCTACTACAGGGGGGACCCGGACGCCGGCGGCACCCTGATAGGCGTCTCTACCATCTCCGCCATCAACATGAACAAGACCGCCGTCTCGACAATGAGCTGCACGGCCGCCGCGCCCGAAGAATACCGGAACGTCTATGTCGCGGTGGACAAAGACCTTAAGCTCCCGGAAAGCGACGACAACAACAACAAGGCTTTCGCCACCATAGCCGTGAGCTCGGCGCCTGACAAAGTGAACGCTATCTCCGGCACGCCCGAGAGCGCCACCGCGCTGAAACTGGCCTGGTACGCCACAGGCGACGACGGCTACCTCGGAACCCTGGATAACGCAAGCTTCACCATACAGTACTCTTCCGTAGCGGCCTGGGCGGAGGGGAACTATTGGAGCACTAATACGGCCACGCTGCCGGCCTACGTCAATACGGTCGCTATCGCCACCACCGGCGTGGCGGCCGGCAGCCAGCGCTTCTACGCTTACACGGGGCTCGGTATAAACACCACCTACTATTTCAGGGTCTGGACGCTCGACGATTTCAGCAGGTACAGCCCGCTTTCGGCGGGCGCCACGGTTTCCACCCTGGCGGAGATCCCGGCCGTGCCCGCGGAGCCTTTCGGGGGCGTGTATTTCTCGTCCGCCGTCGTTTCCTGGCTGGCCAACGGCAACCCCGGCCACACGCAGTACCGCCTCCAGGCCTCCACCGCCGCCAACCACACCGGCACCCTGTACGGGCCTTCCGTCGGGCCCGCGGGCGCGCTGGTGGCCACCTCCACCTCCGCCGTGGCGCTGAAGGGCTGCACCACGTTCTACTTCTGGGTGCAGGCGCTGAACGGGGGGGGAGTGGCCACGGAGTACCAGCTGCTGGGCAGCACCAGGACGGTCACTTATTTCGACGCCGGGCTGCGCGTCTTCGACGGAACTCAGAACGTGCTTATCGCCTGCCAGCCTACCTATTGCGACACCGTCCCGCCGCTCAGGATCCACAAGGGCGGGGTTAACTACGCCATAGGGCTTGTGGACGCGGAAGACCCTAAAGCTTCCAAGCTGAAGGTTAAAACCGCTACCGGCATAAAATACTGGCGTAAATATTAACGATTGCCTTCGTGCCGGGGGAATAAATATTTAGCATTTATTTCGGTATTTCTTCGGGATTGACGCTTCTTTAACCCGTAAACTATAGATATCTAATCTATGGGAAACGGGAACGCTCAGAGACTGGTAAACGCGGCCGCGGCGCTTGTAATTTGCGCCGGCGGCTTTTTTGCCGTTCCCGCCTCGGCCGGCGACCCCGGCTCTTCCGCCGGTTCTTTCCTGAAGTTCTCGCCGGGCCCCCGCGGTACCGGCATGGGCGAGGCCTATACCGCGGTGACCGAGGACGCCTACTCCGCCTGGTGGAACCCGGCAGGTCTCGCCTCCCTGGAACAGCCAGAGCTGGGCGCCACCTACAACGCCTCCATGGAGTCGGTCAGCCACCAGTACGTTTCCTTCGCGTACCCGCTGCGCTACGGCTCCACCCTGGGCCTCAGCATCTCGCGCCTCAGCGTGGCGCCTTTCCAGGGCTACGACGCCAAAGGCTGGGAAACCCGCAACGTGGACGCCGCTGAAACAGCTTTCGCCGGCGCTTACGCCCGCACGCTGCTGAAAGACGAGATAGAGCGCCCGCTGTTCAACGTGGGCGTCAACCTGAAGGCCATCAGCTCGCGCCTGGATAAAGTGACCGCCAGCGCTTTCGCGGCGGACCTCGGCGCCATCTACTACCTGCGCCCTTCCGGCTACTGGATGAACAAGGCCGCCGCGCAGGAATTCCGCTTCGCCCTCGACATTAAGAATCTCGGCACCGGCCTGAAATACGACAAGCTGTCCTTCCCGCTGCCGCTGTCGGCCACCCTGGGCGCGGCGTGGATCAGCCACCCCGGCAACGCGCACACGCTTACCCTGGCGCTGGACCAGACGGTCTCCAACGACGACAAATACACCGTGGGCGCCGGGGCGGAATATTTCATGTTCCAGCTGCTTTCGTTCCGCGCCGGCTTCAAGACCGGCCAGGAGATAGGCTCAGGGCTGCGCGCCGGCGTCGGTTTCCGCCTTTCCTTCCTGGACCTGGATTACTCCATGTCGCCTTTCGGCGACCTGGGCGAGATGCACAAGATAGGCCTTTCCATGCGCTTCGGCGCGCCCAAGGCCCGCCAGCCGCTGGCCGGCGCCACCGCCAGGGTAAGCGGCGCCAAACTGATGGCGCCGAAAGAAAAAATAGAAAAACTCGGCGACTACGCCGCGGATTACCTGGAGCTCGCGAAAAAAGACCTGGCCGCCAGCCGCTACGTGTCGGCCCAGGCCAACCTCGCCAGCGCTTTCGGCCTGGAGCCGCAGCTTGAGCAAGGCGAGTGGGGCGCCAAAGCCGGGCGCCTGGCGGAAATTTCCGGGCGCCTGCGCCTTAAAGAGAGTCCCGCGCGGGAACAGGCCCTGCAGAAAGACACCGAACAGGCCAAAGTGGCCCACGAGGCCGTGATGGCTTACGTCGAGGCCGGCGGCATAAAAGGCTTCCTGCTGGCCCACGCGGCCCTGGGCGCCAACATGCGCGGCGACAGCGTGTTCGAGGAACTCCTTTACGGGCTGGGCGAGATCACCGACAACAAGGTCTCCCGCGACGAGATCCTGCCGCGGCAGGCGCTGGTGAAAGAAAAGCTTAAAAAAGCCGCCAAGTACTTCTACATCCAGCAGTTCGACCTGGCCGGCAAGGAATGCGAGGAGGTTACGCTGCTCGACGAGAGCAACCCGCTGGGCTGGACCCGGCTGGGCTCCGCTTACTACATGATGGGAGACAAGGGCAAAGCCCGCAAGGCTTACGAGAAAGCCCTGGAACTGCGCCCTAACGACGCCGTCGTCAGGCAGTTCATGGAAGCCCAGGGCTGGAAATGACCCCGCGGGCGCCGAGGCCCTGAACTTATGGAATTCGCCATCGTGATACTGCTGCCTATGGTCCTGCTGATGGCGGGGGCGGGGATCCTTGTCGTTTCCCAGGTATCCGGTTTCATGCAGTCCAGCTCGCTGAACCAGCGGCAGCGCTTTTCCAACATGCTGATCCAGCAGTACATGGTGCAGATCGCCATGGCGCAGGGGCAGGTGTTCCAGCGCTCGCGCCAGCTCGAGGCGCTTTCCTCCAAGCTCGCTCTTTCCAACCAGGAGCTCGCCAGCCTTAACGAGATGAAATCCAAGTTCCTTTCCATGGTGGTGCACGACGTGCGCACGCCGCTGGCCTCCATCAGGGGCTTCAGCGAACTGCTGATCAAGAGGATCCCCGGCGAGCGGGAGGCGCAGTACCTCAAGAACATCGTCTCGTCCACCGACCAGCTGGGCCGCCTGATAGCCGACCTTACCGACCTGGCCATGATCGAGGCCGGCAAGCTGAAGATGGAGAAAGCCGTTTTCGACTCCGCCGAGCTCGCCCGCGACATCCTGCCCGCCCTCAGCATCAACGCCCAGAAGAAAGGCGTGGAGCTGGTCGTGGGGGAACTGAGCGAAGGCGTGATGATAAACGGGGACAAGTTCCGCCTGTCGCAGGTGCTCATGAACCTGCTGAACAACGCCATAAAATTCACGCCGGCGGGGCACAAGGTCGAGGTTTCGCTGCGGCGCGAGGGCCGCGGCATAGCGGCCTACGTCAAGGATTCCGGCATCGGCATCCACCCGAGCGAGACCAAGAAGATCTTCGGTAAATTCTACCAGGCGCGGTACCAGAAGGACGAGAAGCTGCGCAAGCAGGGCTGGGGCCTCGGGCTTTCCATCGCCACCGAGATCATCCGCGCGCACAAGGGCGATATCGGCGCCACCAGCCCCGGGCTGGGCAAGGGCTCCACGTTTTACTTCAAGGTGCCGGCCGCCTGAGCGCGCCGCGGCACAGGCCGGCAACAAGGATATAACTTTTCTGAAACATCGGTTTCCTATAATTAATAAGTATTCGCGGCGTTTTACGCGGTCAGCAAGGATGCCTGAACTATGGACTACAGCACGATATTGGGCGTGATAGCTTTTATTGCCCTGGTGTTCTTCGGCTTTTCTTCGGGGCAGATAACGAGCTCGCTCCTCAACCTCCACGCCGTCTTCGTCGTGCTGGGCGGCAGCATGGTGGCCATGCTGATCAATACGCCTTTCAAATACCTGGTGAAGGCGCTGACCGAGCTGCGCGTGCTGATGCTGGCCGACGACACCGCCGAAATAAAGCGCACCGTTCCCGTGATGGTGGCGCTGGCCGAGCAGTGCCGCGCCACCGGCCTCTCCGCGCTGAAGGACGCCGACCCCACCCTCGCCGGCGGCTTCCTGGTCCGCGTGGCCTCGGCCGCGCTGGAATACAACGATTCGCACTTCGTGAAGCACGTGATAGAGCAGGAGATCAACCAGGCGGCCGACGAAATGAACGAGATCGCCAACGTGTACCGCACCTTCGGCCTGCTTTCCCCGATGTTCGGCCTGCTGGGCACCCTGATGGGCATCATCAGCGTGCTTAAACAGCTCTCCGACCCGGAATCGGTCGGCTCCGCCATGGGCGTGGCCATCACCTCGGCTTTTTACGGCATACTGTTCGCCAACGTAGTCTGCGTGCCGGTGGCCGGCAAGATCCGTTCCAGGATCTGGATGCAGGTGAAGATGCAGTCGATGATCCTGGAGGGGGTGCTGGAAATAATGAAAGGCAGCATCCCGCTGGTGGTGGAGCGCAGGATGCAGTCTTACCTTGGCTGACGGCGGCCGCGGAAGAAAAGATTATGAGAACAAGTGCGCGGATAAGAGCGATGAAAGCGGGAGCCCTGGGGCTCCTGGCGCTGCTTTCTTTCCGCCCCGGCTTCCTGGGCGCGCAGAACATTCCGCTCGACGACAAGGCCCGCTACGAGAAGGCCCAGGAACAGAAGATGGACGAAGTGCTGCTGAAGCTGCTGGGCCCCAACCAGGCCAAGGTGATAGTGCAGGCCACCATGGATTTTACCCGCACGGAGAAATTCGACGTCACTTCCGGCGGGGTCGGGACCGCCGGCAAGGGCGGCATGTTCAAATGGGAGAGCGCCTCCACGGACGCCGGCCAGCCCCTGAACGAATACCTGCTGCCCGGCTTCCCCGCCATGGAGGCGGCCGAGGGGGAAAAGAAGTCCTATCAGAAGCAGCTGATCTTCCCGGCTTCCTTTATAAAGAAACTGACTGTTTCAGTAATACTCAATAAGACCATGTCCGAGGCGGACTCGCAGAACGTCCGCAGCGTAGTGTCCGAAGTGATGGGCCTCAACGCCGAGCGCGGCGACGAGCTGACCATTATAAAGACGCCCTTCGCCCCGGCCTGGCGCACCATCTGGTACACGCCCGAGGCGGTCAGCCTGATCTTCAAGTACGGCATTCTGTCCGTTATCGGCATCATCGCGCTGGTGGTGGTGGCTATCGGCTTCCTTAAACTGGCGGGCGCCATGAACACCATGGCCAAGGCCCAGCAGAGCCACCAGATCACCATGGACATGGGCAAGAGCATGGCCGGCATGGGCGGGGGCGGGCCGCCGCTGCCCGGGCTGGAAAAGCTGGACCTGTCCGGCCTGGAGAAGAAGGACGCGGAGGGCGGGGGCGAACCGGGCGCAAGCGACAGCCTGGTGTTCAACGTGAAGCCCGCGCAGGTGGATTTCCTGGTGAACCTGATGGCGGGCGAGGACCCCGCCAACGTGGCCCTGGTGGCGGGGCACTTGCCCGAGGAAGTTAAGACGGAATTCCTGCGCAAGCTGCCCGCGGAAGTCTCCATGGAGGTCATTTCCAATATGGCGCGCGTGCGCTTTGTGGAGCCCGACGTGATAATCACCATCCGGGAAGAGCTGGAGAAGCGCCTGGCCGGGGCCTTCGGCGGCGTCAGCAAGGTGATAGAGGCTCTTTCCAGGATGAACCTGCGGGCCAAGAGGGAAATGCTGGACAGCCTGCAGGCCCGCCACCCCGACATAGCGCGCGAGGTGCGCCCCCGCGTTTTCCTGCCGGAAGACCTGATGAAATTTTCGGACAAAGAGCTTTCCATGCTGGCTTCTTACGTGAAGGTAGAGGATTGGGCGCTGGCCCTCTGGGATTTCCCGCAGGGTTTCAAGGAAAGGCTTAAGACGCAGCTTACCGACAAAACCTGGGCCATGCTGGAGCAGACCATGAAATACGGCGCGCCTTCCGCCGGGAAGACCGAGGCCGCGGTAGAGGCCGTCGTAGTTTCGGCTTTGAAGCTTATCAGCGACGGGCGCGTGGCGAACCCGCTTTCCGCTGTTCCGGAGCTGAACGGGAGCGAGCCGGCCGCGGCCGGGCCGGGTAAAGGGGGAACGGTATGACCCCCGACAGCCCCTCCCGGGGCGGAGCGCCTAAAAAAGATTCTATTTTCGCGAGCATCCTGCCCGCGCCCGCTCCCGCGCCGGCGCCCGCGCCAGTGCCCGTGCCCGAGATCACCGCTTTGAAGCAGAAGATCGACGCGCTGGAGGGGAATATCCTGGCCCAGCTGGAGAAAAAGCTCGGCGCGCAGCTTAAACCCGCCGCCGCGCAGCCCGCGCCCTTGGCCGCGCATTCCCTTCCTTCCGCCACGCAGTCGCTGCCTGCCGCGGCGCCCGGTCCCGCCAATTCGGACGCGCTTTGCCGCAAGATAGAGGACCTGGAGCGCCGGCTCGCCGATTTCGGCCTCGCCGCTTCCCTTTCCGCTTCCCAGCTTAAGAACATCGAGGAATCCAAGATAAGCGCCCGCCGGGAGATAGAGGACCTCCTGAAGGCCGTGCGGGAGCAGCAGAAGTATTCCGAGATGGACCGGCAGATGCACGACCAGCTGGAAAAGTCCTGGGCCCGGGCCGCAGAGCTGGAAAAGAAACTGATGGAATTTTATTCCTCCGTGCTCGCCATGGAGGCCAAGCGCCGGGACGAATCCTCCGCCCGGTCGGAGAAGTCCGCCGCGGCCATAGAGGATCTCGCCGAGCGCCTCGGCGGGCTGGAGGACAAGCTGTCCGCCCTGGCGGCCCGGCAGCCCGACGCCGGCGATGTCAAGCGCGCCCGCGAGGAGTTCCTCGCCCGGGCAGCTGCGGACGGCCGCGCCGCCGCCGCCGCCCAGGAAGCCGCCGCCTCCGGGTTCCTCGCTTCCCTGAAGCAGAACGAACAGGCTTTTAAAGAAGTTTTCGGCGACTGCGTGCGCGAGCAGATGGAACTGCTGCACGGGCGGGTCGCTGCCGAAAGCGAGGCGGTGCGGCGCGAAATGACCGCCGCCCTCGAGGAGACCAGCCGGCTGATGAGCGGCCAGGCGGCTTTAGCCGCGCAAAAGGCCGAGGAATTTGAAAAGCTGGCGCAAGCCGGCCTGCTTAGGGCCCAGGCCGCCGGGGCCGCGCTGGAAGCCGACGCGCGCCTCCGGGCGCAGGAGTTGGAAACCGCCGCGCGCCTCCGGGAGCGGGAACTGGAAGCCTCCGCCCGCGCCCTTGAAGCGGGCCTGAAGGACAAGAGCGCCGGCGACGCCGCCGCGGCTCAGGAAATCTCCTCCCGCGAGTTCCTCGCCGCCATGCGGGAACAAGCGGAATCCTTTAAAGAATTTTTCGGCGGCTGCGTCCGCGGCGAACTCGAACTGCTGCGCGGCAAGGTCTCGGCCGAAACGGAAGCGCTGCGGCGCGAAGCGGCCGCCGCCGCGGAGGAAACCCGGAAGGCCATGCTCGCCCAGGCTGAGCTGGCCGCCCAAAAGGCGGAAGAATTTGAAAAGCTGGCGCAGGCCGGCCTGCTTAAAGCCCAGGCCGCCGGCGCGGCGCTGGAAGCCGACGCGCGCCGCCGGGCGCAGGAACTGGAGCAGACCGCCCTCGCCCTGGAGAACGGCCTGAAGGCCGGCAGCGGGGAGCTCTTCGCGGCCGCGAAGAAGGACAGCGAGGAACGCTTCGACAGGTTCGGCGCCAAATACGCCGACGCGCTGCTTTCCGCCGGCGTCATGGACGGCTTCAGGTCCGACCTGGACAGCGTCCTGGAGCGGCTGGCCTTTACCGAAGCCCAGATGAGCGGCCTGCTTAAGGACGTGCAGCCCGAAAAGCTCGACCGCCTGATAGGCGTTTCGGGCATGCTGGTCCGCAAAAAATTCGAAGCCCTGGCCGCCGCCCTTGAAACGCTCAAGGCGGAAAGCAAAAGGCTCGGCGAGCTGAAGCGCGGGGTGGAAGAACGCTTTAAGGACATCTTCGGGAACCGCGTATGATCTACCGCAGCCGCCGCGACGAGCTGGAGAACCAGCTGAACAAGGGGGCTCTCTGGGCCGTCACTTACGGCGACCTGATGAGCTACCTGATGATCTTTTTTTTGATGCTGTTCTCTTTTTCCGTGGCCAAGACCGACAAGACCAAAAGCAGGAAATACGAGGAGTCGCTGGCCAACATCCAGCGGTCCTTCGGCGGCAAGGTGGACGAGAAGCGCCTGGAACGGGCGAAGGCGCAGGAGAACGAGTCCGAGCTGGAATCGAACCTGAAGGAATCCGTGCAGGCCAGCGAACTTTCGGGCCTGGTGCAGATCCAGTCCAACGAGCGCAAGGTAAAACTGGTGCTCACCGAGGGCGTGCTGTTCGGCTCGGGCCGCGCGGACCTGAAGGAGCCGGCGAAGAACGTGCTGGCGCCCATAGCCGCGGCGCTCAAAAAGACGCCCAATGACATCCTTATCGAGGGCCACACCGACGACGTGCCCATAAAGGGGGGCAAGTACGCTTCCAACTGGGAACTTTCCATGGCCCGCGCCTACAGCGTGCTGCAGTATATGGCGGAGCAGGGGATAAGCGCCAAACAGCTCGCGGGCATAGGCTACGGCGAGCACCGGCCGGTAGGCGACAACGCCAACGCCGAGGGCCGCGCCAAGAACCGGCGCATAGAGATCTCGCTGATGAAGACGGATTAAGAGGGACCTTGTAAAGGTTGAACCGGCCGGAGACCCGCGCCGGTTTTTTTATTTCTGGTGGGGGGAATGCGCCGTCATGAAATCCCTGTCGCCCAGCACCGCGTCGCGGTTCTTGTCGAAAGGGCGCCAGAACTTGCCGGGCACGGGCTCGGCCATGAATTCCGAATATTTAGCCAGCTGCGCCTCCGGGTTGTCGCCCAGGGTCGCCAGCACTATGTCCTTGTCCGCCGGGCCTTCGGCCAGACCCAGGTACTGCGCGGCGCTGGACCATTTGTAGTCTTCGGGTTTGGCCGCCAGCCCCGCTTTTACCGGGGAGGTATGGATGAAGCGGGCCAGCGCGGCGGAGAGTTTCTCCGGCTGGATCAGCTTGTACTTGCAGTGGCCGGCGGCGTAGCCGGGCAGGGTTCTGTCCCTGTTTATGCCGCCCATCACGGAGTGCAGGTCGGCGCCGGGGGTCACGAAATAAAGCAAAGTCCTGTCCGGCAGCAGCGCGTAGGCCGCCAGTTTCAGGCCGAAATCCCGCCGGGCGTTCTCGATAAGCCGCAGGTATTCCAGGCGGCCGGCGTCGTCAGCCGGGACGGAGCCGCAGTCGGTGACCAGACAGTGCGCGTTGTTGAAGAACATGCAACCATTGTAGCACATGGCGGGCAAAACGGGCCATGGAAGGCTCCGCGGAGGCCCGGGGCCTTAATCCGGCGGATCTTTTTTGTATAATTAGTATTGTTTTTAATAAAGGACGCCCAGAAAATGACCACTCAGAACACGGATTACTCCAAAACGGTTTTTCTCCCCAACACCTCCTTCTCCATGCGGGGGGACCTGACGAAAAAAGAGCCCGGCATCCTCGACGCCTGGAACAAGATGGACCTCTACGGCAAAATGCTGGAGAAGCGCCGCGGCGCCAAGCCCTTTATCCTGCACGACGGCCCGCCCTACGCCAACGGCCATATCCACATAGGCCACGCCTTCAACAAGATCATCAAGGACATCATCATAAAATCCCGCGTCATGGCGGGTTATTACTCGCCTTACGTGCCCGGCTGGGACTGCCACGGGCTGCCCATAGAGCAGGCCCTGCTGAAAGAAATGAAGATGGGCAAGCGCCATATCGAGGACATCCCCGCTTTCCGCCGCAGCGCGCGCGACTTCGCCAATCGTTTCCTGGACATCCAGCGCGAGGAGTTCAAGCGCCTGGGCGTGCAGGGCGCCTGGGACAAGCCCTACGTCACCATGACCAACGCCTACGAGGGCGCCGTCATAGGGGCCTTCCGCGAGCTGCTGGAGAAAGGCCACATCCACCGCGACAAGAAGACCATCTACTGGTGCGTCTCGTGCGAGACCGCCCTGGCCGACGCCGAGGTGGAATACGCCGACAAGACCTCCCCGTCCATCTACGTGCGCTTCCCGCTGGAAACCCTGCCGGACGGCCTGGACGCCGTGGCCAAGAACCGCGCCTCCATCGTTATCTGGACCACCACGCCGTGGACGCTGCCGTCCAACATGGCCGCCGCGGTCGCCAAAACCGAGGATTACCGCGTGCTGGAGACCGGCGGGCAGTACCTGCTGGTGGCCGACAAACTGGCCGACGCCTTCCTGGCCGCCACCGGCCTGGAGGCCGTGAAAGGCGCCGTGATCCCCGGCGAGAAACTGGTGGGGCTTAAGTACACCCACTGCCTGGCGTCCCACCTGCCCGAAGCGCGCCGCTTCGCGCGCCCGGTCATCGCCACCGATTTCGTGGACATGTCCACCGGCACCGGCATCGTGCACATCGCCCCCGGCCACGGCGAGGAAGATTTCCACGCCGGCAAGAAATGGGGCCTGGAGATCTTCTGCCCCGTCAAGGAAGACGGCAAGTTCAACGCGGACGCCGGGATCTTCGAGGGGATGAAAGTTTTCGAGGCCAACCCCAAGGTGGTCGAGACCCTGCAGGCCGACGGCCTGCTGCTGGCCCAGAAGAAGATCGAACACAGCTACCCGCACTGCTGGCGCTGCAAGCAGCCGGTGATCTTCCGCGCCACCGAACAGTGGTTCCTGAAAGTGGACCTGGACGGCCTGCGCGAGAAACTCCAGAAGGCGGCCGACGGCGTCAGCTGGCTGCCCGAAGCCAGCCACGGCCGCATGGCCGCCATGCTCAAGACCCGTCCCGACTGGTGCCTGTCGCGCCAGCGCTACTGGGGCACGCCCATCATCGCCGTGTACTGCAAGGACTGCGGCAAGGTGCAGACCGACTCCGCTTTCCTCAAACGCATGGAAGAGCGCGTAAAGGCCGAAGGCAGCGATTTCTGGTTCTCCGAACCGGTGGAGCAGCTGCTGGGGCCCGGCCCCCACAAATGTTCCTGCGGCGGGGAGCGCTTCGCCAAGGAAAAAGACATCATGGACGTCTGGCTGGACTCCGGCGTGTCCTGGTACGCGGTGCTCAAGGGCGGCATGCTCGGGCCCGGCGACTTCTATCCCGCCGACCTGTACCTGGAAGGCTCGGACCAGCACCGCGGCTGGTTCCAGACCTCTCTCATCCCGTCCGTGGCTTTGAACGGGCATCCGCCGTACAAGGCCGTGCTGACCCACGGCATGGTGCTCGACGAACACGGCCGCGCCATGCACAAGTCCATGGGCAACGTGCTGCCGCCGCAGGAGATCATAACCAAATACGGCGCGGAGATCCTGCGTCTCTGGGCCGCGCTGTGCGACTACGCCGACGATATCCGCATCTCGGAGAAGATCCTGTCGGGCCCCATCGACATGTACCGCAAGATCCGCAATACGGTGCGCTACCTGCTGGGCAACCTCAGCGACTTCAACCCCGCCAAACACCGCGTCGCCGACGACAAACTGGTGGAGACGGACCGCTATATCCGCGCCCGCCTGGCCGTCACGGTGGCCTCGGTGGAGAAGCATTACGAAGCCTTCCAGTTCCGCCAGGCCATCCGGGCCGTGGCGGACTTCTGCATCCTGGACCTGTCCGCTTTCTACCTGGACTCGCTCAAGGACCGGCTCTATACGTTCAGCCCGGACTCCGTCGAGCGGCGCTCGGCGCAGACCGTGCTGTACGACATCCTGGTCTCCGTGCTCAAGATGTCGGCCCCGGTGCTGTCCTTCACCGCCGAGGAAGCCTGGCTGACCGCCAGGGCCGAGATCGACCCGTCGCTGGAAGACAGCGTGTTCCTTTCCGACTACCCCAAGTTCCCCGCCGCCTGGGCGGACCAGGCCCTGCTGGAGCGCTGGGAGAAGGTGATGCTGGTGCGCGAGACCGTTACCAAGGCCATAGAGGAAGTGCGCAAGACCGGCGCCGTGGGCTCTTCGCTCGAGGCCAGGATCGTCCTCCGTACCTGCGATCCCGGCATGAAGCTGTTCCTGGAATCCGCGCTGCCGCTGTGGCCCCAGGTGGCCATAGTGTCCGAGGCCGCCGTGGAATTCGACGCGGCCGCCCCGGAGCTGGAAGTCCGGGTGAGCAAGGCCGAAGGCGCCAAGTGCCCCCGCTGCTGGCAGTGGCGGCGCGACCTGGGCGCCGACCCGCGCCACGCCGAGGTCTGCGGCCGCTGCGCCGGGGCCCTGGAGGCCGCCGTTAAATAATGAAGCGTTTCTATACGCCGGCCACGGTGCTTTTCATCTTCCTGCTCGACCGCCTGACCAAGGGCTGGGTGCTGGAGCGCCTGTATATGAGATCGGTACAGGTGCTGTCTTTCTTCCGGCTCACCTACGCCGAGAACACCGGAGTTTCCTTCGGTCTTTTCCGCGACAAGAACCTGTTCTTCCTGGTGTTCAGCGCCGGGCTGGTGGCCGTGCTGCTGTTCGTCAGGCGGCGCATCCAGGCGCACGGCCGCGCCGCCTCCGCCGGACTGGCGCTGGTGCTGGGCGGGGCGCTGGGCAATCTTTACGACCGGCTGGCCTACGGTTTCGTGGTCGATTTTTTCGACTTCTCTTTCTTCCCGGCGGTGTTCAACGTGGCCGACAGCGCCATTACCGCCGGGGCCGTGCTGATGGCCTGGGGAATGCGGGACGATAAAAGCGGACCCGCGGGGGCGAAACAGGGAGACTGCTGAAATGAAAAAACTTATTTTTTTAGCGGTAATGGCCGCCGGGCTGGCCGGCTGCAACCGGACGCCGGAATTCTATTTCGCCAGGGGCAACGCGCTGCTGGCCTCCGGCAAGGAATCCTCCGCGCTGGAAAGCTACAACCGGGCGCTGCTGCTTAAGCGCAACTTCCCCGAGGCCCTCACGTCGCGCGGCATGCTCTACGAGCGCCAGGGCGACAAGCAGAAAGCCGGCCTGGATTACCGCAAGGCCATAGAGGTCTCCCCTTCCTACCTGCCCGCCTATAATAACCTGGCCGCCATGCTGATGGACGCCGAGAATTACGGCGAGGCCGTCAAACTCCTGACGGCGGCCCTGGAAGCCAGCCCCGGCTACCCTTACGCCATGCTCAACCGCGGGCTGTCCCGCTACAAGCTGGACGACTGCGCCGGCGCCAGCGAGGACCTGTCGCGCGCGCTGCAGCTTAATCCCAAATTCGAACTGGCCTATTACCACCGGGCGCTGTGCGCCCGCAAGGCCCGCAACCTGCCCGCCGCCCTGGCCGACCTGGACGCCGTGCTGGCGCTGAACCCGGCCGCGGCCCTGGCCTGGTTCGAGCGGGGCAAAGCCCTGTACGCCATGGGCGACCCGGCCGGCGCCGCGCAGGAACTGATAAAGGCCGTGGAGCTCAAGCCGGCGGATCCCGGTTTCGCCTATTGGCTGGCCCTGGCCTTATACAAGGCCGGGGAACTGCCGGCCGCGCTGGAGGCCGCCGCGCGCGCCGCGGAGCTTAAACCCGATTCTTACCAGGCGCAAGGCCTGCTGGGCGACGTTTACGCCGCCCTGAAGAACGCGCCCCTGGCCCGCGAACATTACCTGCGCGCCGCCGGGCTGGCGCCGCAGCACGCGGCCGCCTACCAGGCCCGCCTGGCGGCCCTGGAAAACCCCGCCGCGCCCGCCGGCAAAAAGCGCGGCAAAACCCGCTCAAAAAGGAACTGACAATGGCCGAAGACCAAAACCTCTCGCCCTGGCGCAAAAAATTCCTCGCCAACAGGATGACTTTCGAGAGCATCCTGTTCGAGAAAGAACTGATGATGCCGCACAAGGAAAAGCTCAGCGTCGGGCTGCTGGGCCTGGCCGGCATCTGGCTGTTCCACGCCCTGCTGCTGGCCCAGTGGGCGCTGCGCCGCGGTTATTTCTTCACCCAGGCCGACTCCGACAGCTTCAACGCCGTGCTGCGCTACGCCGACTACCTCCAGAGCCAGGGCTTCTGGGCGCTGATCAAGCCGGAGTTCTCCGGGCTCTCGCTCAACCCGCCGCTCTACTACCTGTCCTACGTGCCGGTGCTCAACTACGTCACGCGCGACCTGAACCTGGCGCTGATCCTGGTGAATTCTTTCTTCCTGCTGGTACTCGGCCTGGCCGTTTTCCTGGCCGTGCGCCGCAGCCGGCCCACGCTGGCCGGCTGGCTGGGCGCCGCGTTCGCGCTGGCGCTGCCTTTCGTGCTGGAGACCGCCCGCCGCCCGTCGCCGGACCTGGCGCTGATGGCCATGGTCGCGGCGCTTTACGCCTGCTATATCCGCTCCGACGATTTCGAACACCCCAAATGGACCTTCGCCTTCGCGGTGTTCATGGGCCTGGGTTTTTACTCGCACAGGTTCTTCTGGCTGTACGCCCTGCCGCTGGTGCCGTTCATCGTAGCCGGTTTCGCCAGCCCCTATACCCGCGACGAGCTGTTCAAGGGCTTTGTGCCGGGCGCGCTGCTGAACCTGCCCTGGTACCTGTTCCTCGCGGCGGCCCTGGCCGCCGGCTTTGTCCCGCTGTGGGGGCCGTATAACGGTTTCTGGCATTACTTCGGCCTGGGCGCGGCCTCGGCCGGCCTGCCGCTGTTCGCGCTGGGCGCCGTCGGGCTGACCTGGATGTATTTTTCCGTCTTCATGCCCTATGAGAAGAAGGGCGTGGTAGCGGCGTGGTGCTGGGCGCCTTACCTGCTGCTTACCTGGCTGGTGCGCGGCAGCCACCCGGAACTGCTGTACCCGGCCTTGCTGCCTTTCGCGGTGGCGCTGCCGGTAATGACTCCCCATAAGCTGCGCAGATACCTGCTCATTTTCGTGCTGGCGCTGGGCGCGGTTAACCAGTGCGGCTTCGTCAGGACAGTTTCCGTCGGCCATTACCCGGTGGCCGGCCTGCCCGTGCCGCCTTCCAAAGAATACCGCGCCGGCGAACTGCTGGGCCTGGTGCGCTCCAACCTGCCCGCGGCGGGGGGGCTGGTGGGAATTTACGGCGCCGACGCCGCCTTCAACTCGGGCAGCCTGCGTTTCGCGGTGGCCAAAGACGCCGCCCCCGTGAAATTCTCGGACGACCCGGCCTGCCCGGCCTGCGCTTTCCTGCTGGTCTATAAAGCCCCGCGCTTCGGCGAGCCGCCGTCCCCGTCGACGCTGGCTTTCCTCAAGCTTAAAACGGAACCGTGGTTCCCCGGCCTTTTTGAAAAGAAGGCCGAGCTGGACTTCGCCGACAGTTCCAGGGCCGAGGTCTACGCGAAGCTGGCGGGCAGGATCCAGTTCCTGCAGGAAGGCTCTCACCGCGTCAGGAACCTCTCCTTCGGCGGGCTCAAGATAGAGGAAGGCACGCTGACCCTGAAGGACTTCGATCCCGCCACCGGCGTCTACGGCCAGGCGGAACTTTTCGCGCCTTACGCCGTGGTCCGGGGCAAGGACATCTACGGCCTCACCGCCGACATTTCCGGCCTCTCGGTCGCCGGCTCCGGCCTGGACCCGTTCGTGCCCTCCGGCGTAACGGGCATAAAGGTGCGCTCGGCGCGCATCAGTTCCTACGCGGTGGAAAGCTACCTGGCCGAACGCTTCCCGTTCCTGTCCGGCATCAAGGTCACGCTGGACAAGACCCTGGAAGTTTCGGCGCAGGCGCGCGGCCGCGACCTGGAGGCCAATTTCTCCCTGTCCGTCGCCAAGGACAGCGTGCTTGAGGCCAGGCCGCTGGAGTTCACGCTGGGGCCCGTAACGGCGCCGGACTATGTACTGAACCTCTTCACCTTCAGGGTGGACCTCTCCGACAACCCGTACGGGATCAAGGTCTCCAAACTGAAGATCGACGGCCAGATGATGGAGCTCCGCTGATGCGTAAGATCCTGTTCCCGCTGCTGCTCCTTTGCTGCGCCTGCGTCGAGATCCCCACCGGCGGCGAACCCGCGCCGGAAGCCGCCAGGCTGCCGGTGGAAAGCCCTTACAAGGGGCTGGACCCCGGCTTTAAGACCGAGGAAAGCGCGCATTTCTCGCTGCAGGCCTATTCCTCGTCGGGCGCGTCGCTGTACGCGGCGCTCTGCGAGGAGAACTACTCCCGCATCATGCAGGACCTGGGCCTTTATTCCTTCGTGCCCGCGCGCCCCTATAACGTGGCGGTCTACCGTGACGCCTCCGAGTACCGCCTGAAGACCGGGCAGCCCGACTGGTCCGGGGGCGCGGCTTACGGCAACGCGCTGCTGCTCTACGAGAGCGACGGCCTGCGCGCCACTATCGGCCACGAGATGACCCACCTGGTCTTCAACGAGTTCATGGGCCTTTCGCAGGCCGCGGGGCTGCGCTGGCTCAACGAGGGCGTGGCCGTCTACGAGGAAAGCCGTTCCAACCAGGCTTCCGCCGGTTACTACGCGGCCCGCGTGGCCGATTCGGTGGCGCCCAACCCCATCCCTTTTTCCCAGATGGTCAACCTCGCCCCGCAGAGCGAAAGCCAGCGCGGCGTGGACCGCTGGTACGCCCAGGTGGGGTCCGTGGCCGGCTTCATGATCCGCCAGGGCGGGTCTTTTAATTTCTCCCTGTTCCTGTCCCGCCTGCGCGACGGCACGTCGGTGGACAAGGCGCTGGAGCTGACCTATTCCGGCGTCTGGAAAAGCCTGGACGACGTGGAAAGAACCTGGCTGCTGGAAGTGAAACGCTGATGGAAAAAACGTGACGGCCATAAACTTAAAGAAAGCCGTGGTGCCGCTGGAAGGCGTGCACTGCGCTTCCTGCGTGGCCCGGCTGGAGGGAGGCCTGGGCGCCCTGCCCGGCATGGTGCGGGTGTCGGTCAACCTGCCGTCCAAAACCGCTTTCCTCTCCTACGACCCCGCGCTGCTCGACGGGGCCGCCATCTCGGGCAAGATCGACGCCCTGGGCTACAAGGCGCTGGCCTTTTCGGAATCGGTGGTGCTGGCGGAGAACACCGCCCTGGCCGGCCTGGAACTGGAAAAGAACGTGTTCCTTTCCCGCTTCCTGCTGGCTTTCTTCCTCACCGGGTTCCTGCTGCTGGATTATTTCTTCGGCTTCTCGCCGTACACCATGCTGGCCGCCGCCGCCGCGGCCTGGGGCCTGGCCGGCTGGCATTTTCACGCCGGGTTCCTGCGCGCGCTGAAAGCCGGCACCGCCGACATGAATTCCCTGGTCTCGCTGAGCACCAGCGTCACTTTTTTCTACGGCGTCTACCTTACGCTGTTCCCGCCCGAAGGCATGCACTACCACGCCCAGTGGCACGAAGTGGGCATGCTGATTACTTTCATAAACCTGGGCCGCTGGCTGGAGGCGCGCTCCAAGAGCAAGGCGGGGGAAGCCGTTTCCAAACTTTTCAAGATAGCGCCCAAGTTCGCCCGCCGGCTTAAGGACGGCCGCGAGGAGACCGTGCCCGTCACCGACATCCTGCCCGGCGACGTCATCCTGATGCGCCCCGGCGAACAGGTGCCGGTGGACGGCAAGGTGACCGGCGGCGCCTCCGACCTGGACGAAAGCCTGCTTACCGGCGAGTCCTTCCCGGTGGAAAAAGCCGCGGGGTCGCGCGTTTACGCCGGCACCATCAACAAGACCGGCGCCTTTGAATTCCTCGCCGAGGGCGTGGGCGAGGACACCGTGCTGATGAAGATCATAAAGGCCGTGGAGGAGTCCCAGGCCGAGAAGAGCGCGGTGCAGCACCTGGTGGACAGGATCTCCGCGTGGTTCGTGCCGGCCGTGTTCCTGGTGGCCGTCGCGGCGGCCGGGCTGTGGCTGCACTACGACGGGGTGGCGCGGGCGGTGAATATTTTCGCGGCGGTGCTGGCCGTGGCCTGCCCCTGCGCCATGGGGCTGGCCGTGCCCATGGCCGTGGCCGTCGGCTTCGGCCGGGCGGCTTCCGCCGGCATCCTGATCCGCAACGCCGACGTGCTCGAGCGCATTTCGGGAGTGGACGTGGTGATCTTCGACAAGACCGGCACCCTTACCGACGGCCGTCTGCGCCTGTCCGCGCTGCGGCCGCACGAGGTGTCCGAACCTGAATTCCTGGAACTGCTGGCCTCGGCCGAGGAAAAGTCCGAGCATCCCTTCGCGGAGGCCGTGCGGCAGCGCGCCCGGGAAGCCGGGGTAAAGCCGCGCGCCGTCACCGCTTTCGAGGCCGTGCCCGGCAAAGGCGTGCGCGCCCGCCTGGACGGGGCGGAACTGCTGGCCGGCAGCCTTAAATGGTTCACGGAGCTGGGCCTGAGCGTGCCGGCCGCCGCCGGCGCGGAGATCACCGCCTCGCCGGATTCCATGCTGCTGCTGGCGCTGGGCGGGAACTTCAGGGGCTTCGCGCGCCTGGGCGATACTTTGCGCCCCGAGGCCGCCGGCCTGATCAAGGAGCTGGAAGCGCTGGGCATCGAGCCGGTGCTGGCCTCCGGCGACCGCCAGGCCGTGGTGGCCGCGGCCGCCGCCGCCATAGGCATAAAGACTTTTCACGCCGAGGTCTTCCCCGAGGAGAAGCGCCAGCTGGTCATGCGCTACAAGGCGCTGGGCCGCAAGACCGCCATGGTGGGCGACGGCTTTAACGACGCGCCCGCGCTGTCCGAGGCCGACATCGGCATGGCCATGCGCTCCGGCACCGACGTGGCGGCGCAGGCCAGCGACATCACCCTGATGCACAACGACCTGCGCTCCGTCATCACGGCCGTAAAGATCTCCAAGGCCATCAGGCGCGTGATAACCCAGAACCTCACCTGGGCCTTCGCCTATAACGTGGTCCTCATCCCCCTGGCCGCCGGGGCTTTTTACCCGTCCTGGGGCATTATCATCCCGCCTTATTTCGCCGGCGGGGCCATGGCTTTAAGTTCTGTTTCCGTCGTGATGAATTCGCTGCGGCTGCGGCGTGAATTTTAAGGAGAAAACCATGAAACCTTCAAGCACTTCCTTCGGCTACACTTCCGGCCAGGCCCAGAGCGTAAAGAACATAAAACTGCCGCCCATAGAGGCCTGGGAGAACCAGTACCGCCGGGATTACGTTATAAAGATCGCCCACCCGGAATTTACGTCGGTGTGTCCCAAGACCGGCCTGCCCGACTTCGGCACCATCACCATAGAGTACGTTCCCGGCAAGCTCTGCCTGGAACTGAAATCCCTGAAATATTACTTCCTGCAGTACCGCAACTGCGGCATCTTCATGGAGAATATCGCCAACCGCATCCTCGACGACGTGATCAAGGCCATAAAGCCCAGGTCCTGCACCGTCACCGGCGACTTCACCCCGCGCGGCGGCCTCAGCTCCATAATAGTGGCCCGGTACGCAGCTAAAAAGTGAAGTCGCCCGCGCTTTTTGTTATAATATCTTCGTAGTTGATTACCCTGAGCATGCGTGCGAGGGGGCGGCAGAGGCCCAGTTGGCGCAGCGGTAGCGCGTTCCCTTGACATGGGAAAGGTCACAGGTTCGATCCCTGTACTGGGCACCAGATTTAAATGAACAGTCAGAGCCCGTTAGAACCCGCTCCGGGAACTGGCGGGCTATTTTTTGGAGGAAAAATGTTAAAACTTATCCTGGCCGCGGTCCTCGCCTTCGGCGCCCCCGCCGCGCTTAAAGCGCAGGCGTCCTTCAAAATGCTCGCTCCCGCCCAGGGCTACGCCCTCTACAACGCCAGGGAATACCCCGTCATGCTGTCCGGCGCCGTGTTCTCCTTCGGCATGTCCTCGGTGCATCTCAAACTTTACCAGGGCTACGTAAAAAGCACCAACGCCCTGCTGCAGCGCCTTAAAGAACTGGAAGGCGAAAATAAGACCGCCTCGCCGGAATACGCCGAGCTCAAGCGCCGTTTCGGCTGGGAATTCAACGGCATGCGCCTGCACGAACTTTATTTCTCCAATCTCGGCGCCGCGCCCCTGCCGGCCGGGTCTTCCCTGCGCGCCGCCCTGACCGCCCAGTACGGCACTTTCGAGGCCTGGGAGGCCTCCTTCCAGGCCCTGGCGCAGCTGCGGGGCATCGGCTGGGCCGCCCTGGTCTACGACGCTCCCGCCGGGCGCTTCCACAACGTCTGGATAAACGAGCACGACGGCGGCGTTCCCGCCGGGACCACCGTGCTGCTGGTGCTGGACCTGTTCGAGCACGCCTATATGTACGATTTTCAGACGGACAAACTGCGCTACGCCCGCGCCTTCTGGGCGGCGGTGAACTGGGCGGAAGTGCAGAAACGATTCGGTAAGTAAGCAAAGGACAATATGGCCGACGACAACAAAGAAGAACTCCTGCAGAAAATGCGGCACTCCCTGGCCCACGTGATGGCCCAGGCCGTGGCCGAGCTGTTCCCCGGCGCCAAATTCGGCATAGGCCCCGCCATCGAGAACGGCTTCTATTACGACTTCGACCTGCCGCACCACTTCACCCCCGAAGACCTGCCGCTCATCGAGAAAAAGATGAAGCATATCCTCGGCCAGGCCCAGAAGTTCGAGCGCGTGGAACTCTCCCGCGCCGACGCTCTCAAGCATTTCGGCGAGAAGGGGGAGAAGTACAAGGTGGAGCTCATCAACGACCTCCCCGAAGGTTCCGTCATCAGCGTTTACCGCAACGGCCCCTTCGAGGACCTCTGCAAAGGCCCCCACGTGGAGCATACCGGCAAACTTAAGGCTTTCAAACTGGTGTCCATCGCCGGCGCCTACTGGCGCGGCAGCGAGAAGAACCCCATGCTGCAGCGCATCTACGCCGTGGCTTTCGAAACGCCCGACGAGCTCAACGCCTACCTCAAGCAGCAGGAAGAGGCCGCCAAGCGCGATCACCGCAAGCTCGGCAAACAGCTGGACCTTTACAGCATCAACGAGATGATAGGGCCCGGCCTGGTGCTGTGGCACCCCAACGGCGCGCGCATCCGCCACGAGATCGAGACCTTCTGGAAGGACGAGCATTTTAAGGGCGGCTACGACCTGGTCAACACGCCGCATATCGGCCGCGCGGGCCTCTGGGAGACCTCCGGCCACCTGGGCTTCTACAAGGATTCGATGTACGCTCCCATGGACATCGACGGCATAGAGTACTACGCCAAGCCCATGAACTGCCCTTTCCACATCCAGATCTACCAGAGCTCTTCGCGCTCTTACCGGGACCTGCCGCTCAGGTGGGCCGAGCTGGGCACCGTTTACCGCTTCGAGAAAGCCGGCGTGCTGCACGGCCTGCTGCGCGTGCGCGGCTTTACCCAGGACGACGCCCACATCATCTGCACGCCCGAACAGATCGAGTCCGAGACCATCGAGGTGCTGCGCTTCAGCATGAACATGCTCAAGGCCTTCGGCCTTACGGACATCAAAGCCTATCTCGCCACCCGCCCCGCTGGCGCCGTGGGCGAACCGGCCCGCTGGGAAGAGGCGCAGAAGAGCCTTATGTCGGCCGTTAAGAAAGAAGGCGTCGAGGTGGAGCTGGACGAGGGCGGCGGCGCCTTCTACGGCCCCAAGATCGACCTCAAGGTCAAGGATGCCATCGGCCGCGAATGGCAGATGACCACCATCCAGTTCGACTTCAACGAGCCCGAACGCTTCGGCATGGAATACACCGGCGCCGACGGGCAGAAGCACCGCCCGTACATGGTGCACCGCGCGCTGCTGGGTTCGCTGGAGCGCTTCTTCGGCGTGCTCATCGAGCATTACGCCGGCAACTTCCCCATGTGGCTGGCGCCCGTCCAGGTGAAGGTCCTCAACATCACCGGCGAAGCGGAAGGCTACGCCAAAGAGGTGGAGGCCAAGCTGAAGGCGGCGGGCCTGCGCGTGGCCAGCGACCTGCGCAACGAGACCATCAACGCCAAGGTGCGCGACTCCGCCATGCACAAGTTCCCCTACCTGGTTGTGGTGGGCATGAAGGAAAAGGAAGCGGGCAACATCACCCTGCGTCTCCGCGGCAACCGCAGCGTCTACGGCGTCTCCCTGGACGAATTCATCACCAAAGCCGTCACCGAGTCCTCCACCCGCGCCCTCGCCAGCCCCTATTAAAGGGGGACAGGCTACTTTTTTGTAAAAAGTAGCCTGTCCGGTGCCCAAAAGAACCCGACACTACGTTGTCGGGTTCCTCTGTTATATTATGGGGACAGGCTACATTATTAAAAGCCTTCAGAATGTCCTGCTGGGGGGTGGGTTATGCCAAGAATACCAAGAGGTTTTGGGGACAACCAGGTATATCATGTGATAAACCGCGGTAATGCTAGAAATAAGGTTTTTCATAAGGATGACGATTACATTTCTTTTATCCGGCTGCTTAAGGAGGCGATTGCCCGGCACCCGGTAAAACTGTACGCCTATTGTCTGATGCCGAATCATTTCCATTTTTTGATGAGCCCGTATCAGGCAAAGGACCTTAGTTCGTGCATGCAGTGGTTAATGACCAGCCACGTGCGGAGGTACCACACTCATTACGGCAGCACAGGACATATATGGCAGGGCCGGTTTAAAAGTTTTATTGTGGAGGAGGATTCGCACATTATTACGGTCGATAGATACATAGAGGGCAACCCGGTCCGTGGTGGAATTGTTACTACTGCTGCGGCATGGCCCTGGTCTTCTCATGCTGAAAGTGCCGGATTGATCCCCTGCCGGTTTGTAAGCTGTTTGCCGGTGGAACTTCCGGAAGACTGGACACATTACGTGGATACTCCTTTGAATGAGGCCGAGCTGGAGAAGATGCGCCGCAGCATTTCCAGGCAAACCCCGTACGGGGATGAACAATGGCAAAAAAAGGTCGCGCTTGATTATAACCTGGAGGCCACCCTGCACCCTATAGGGCGGCCGAGAAAATCAGGTGAGGCTTGAAAAAGTAGCCTGTCCCCATTATGTATAAACGCGTTTATATTTGTTAAAATTATGGGGGAAGGGGGCCGAAAAACGGCTTCCGGATCGGGATCGAGGTAACAGCTTGAAAAAATTTATTGGGATCGCGTTAATGATGGCTTTCGCCCTGCCGGCGGGGGCGCAGCTCCAGTTGTCGCTGCTCAGCGAGGACGAGGCGGCCTTTCGCAACCTGGCGGGCCTTTACGAGGGCGCCACCGACCGCGCCGCGGTCATAGAAACCTTCCAGAAATACATAAAGCAGTACCCCAAAAGCCAGCGCGCGCCGGACGCCCGGTTCATGCAGGGCGAGGCCTACATGGCCAAAGGCCTTGAACTGCTGCGCCAGGAAAAGCTTTCCAAGATGACTTCCGACGACAGGATGCTGGCCGGCATAAACCCCGCCGCCCTGGCCGAGCTGAACTCCGCCGCCGAGGCCTACGCCGCCGCCATCAACGACTATTCCCGCAGCGGCCTGGAGGCCAGCGCCCAGCACCGCACCGGCGAGGCCTTCTACAACATGGGCAACTGGGAGCGCGCGCTTAAGGAATTCCTGAAGGTGGAGGACAAGTACGCCAAGAGCTACATCGTGCCGGAAAGCCTGCTGGGCGCCGTGTACGCCAACATCGCCCTCGGCCGCTACCAGGAGGCGCAGGCCAACCTGTTCCGCCTGGAGGAAACCTGGCTGCCTTACAACAAGGAGCCGTCGGTGGTGTTCGCCAGGGCCGTCATAGAACTGAACCGCAAGAACTACCCCTCGGCGCAGAAGCTGTTCCTGCAGCTGGCCACGCCGGAAGCCCGGTTCTTCCTGGGCAAGGCCTACCTCTACGAAGGCAAGACCTACATGGCCGCCTCCGTGTTCGAAAAGCTCCTGAAGGATTTCCCCAACGCCGACTTCAGGGAGGAAGCCGAGTTCCTGGCCGCCGATTCCTTTTTCCACGCCAACGACTTCGACGGCGCCATCTCCAAGTACCAGGGCTTCCTGAAGAAATACCCCAATTCCAAGCTGAAGAGCGCCGCCGTGTTCCGCATCGGCGCTTCCCAGTTCAACAAGAAAGACTACCCCAGCGCCCGCTCCAATTTCCAGAACGTGATAGACAAGAACCCGCGCGACTTCTTCGCGTCCTACGCCCAGTTCTTCATCGCCGAGAGCTACCTGGAGAACAAGCAGACGCGCGACGCGCTGTTCGCCTACACCAAGGTGACCACCGGCTACGGCAGCTCCTCCGTGGCGCCCGCCAGCGGCTACAAGCTGGCCTGGTGCCAGTACCTGCTGGGCGATTACCTGCAGACCGTGCACGCGCTGGAGAGCTTCCTGGTGCTGTACCCCACGCACGCGCTGGCCAAGAACGCCTATTACCTGAAGGGCACGGCCCTGCTGGAACTGAAGAAGACCGACGAGGCGCTGCGCTCCTTCCAGAACGCGGTGGACATGGCCCCGGCGAGCGAAGTGGCCGAGCAGGCGCTGTTCATGATCCTGCGCGCCGAATACGACCGCGGCAATTTCAACAGCATCCTCACCTCCTACCAGTTCATCTTCAAGCACCTGCCGCCGGCGGGCTCCAAGTGGCGCGCGCTGAGCCTGCTGTACGTGGCCGAGGCCTACATGGCCATGAACCTGGTGGACGACGCCCGCAACATCTACACCACCATCGCCCGCATCTATCCCAACGACGTGTCCGCGCTGTACGCGCAGGACGGCCTGGTGTGGTGCATGGCGCTGGCCGGGGACACCGACGGCGCGGCCCGCGCCCGGGAGAAGCTCAAGACGCTTAAAGCGGCCTTCGCCGACGCCGAGCAGCCCACCGGGGCCGACGCCATGGCGCTGGCCGACAGCAATTTCAACCGCAAGGAATACGAGAAGGCCTACCAGATGTACGAGGCCTTCGCCGCCGAGCAGGCGCGCGACGCCTACGCCCCGACGGCGCTGTACCGCGCCGGGCTCGCCCTGTACCGCCTGCGCTACTACAGCCAGGCCGTGGAGACCTGGAGCCGCCTGAGCCGCGACTACCCGACGGCCCCCGAGACCGAGCTGGCCGATTTCCAGATAGGCGACACCTGGTTCCGCGCGCAGAAATACGCGGAGTCCGTCGGAGCCTACGAGGGAATCATCGCCCGCTACCCCAAAAGCGACAAGCTGCCGCTGGCCTGGCTGCGCCTCGCGCAGGTGCGCTACAACCTCAAGCAGGACGCGCAGGCCCTCGACCACACCAGGACCGCCGTGGCCGCCTATCCCGAGGCGCCCGAAGCCTCCGACGCCTTCGACCTGGCCGAGGCCGTGTTCGACCGCAACGCCGCCCTGGACTACAAAGCCTGGTTCGAGGCCCTGGCCGCCCGCCAGCCCGCCGACAAAACCTCCGGCGAGGCCCTGTTCCGCCTGGGCCGACGCCAGTTCGAGAAGAAGGAATTCGGCGGCGCCGTAGGGAGCCTTAAGAAATTCAGCGTGGACTTCATCGACCACCCGTCCATCAAGGACGCGCAGTTCTACCTGGGCGAAGCCTATTTCCAGACCGGCGACATGGAGAACGCCGCCGCCGTGTTCGAGCGGTTCGCGGCCAACTACCAGGACGCCAAAGAGCACCCCGTGGCGCTGTTCCGCCTGGGCAACTCCTACTACAACCAGAAAAAGCACGAGGAGGCCTCCAGGGCCTACGCCAAGCTGGCCGAGCTGTACCCCGGCAGCGAATACATAAAGCCCGCGCTGTTCAACCTGGCGCTGTGCTACAAGAACATCGGCGACACCGACAAGGCCGAGGAAACCTACCGCAAGTATTACGACCTCACCGGCAAGACCGACGACGCGCTGGGCGCGCTGTGGGAGATCTTCAACATCCAGAAGACCCGCGGCGACCTGGCCGGCGCGCTCAAGACGCTGACGCAGATCTACGGCGAGTCCGAGGGCAAGGAAGACGGCCTGGAAGCCATGTATTACATGGGCGAGATGAATTACGACAACCTGCAGCCCGACGAGGCGCGCGACTACTGGGAGCGCCTCAGCCAGCAGAAGCCGGCCGGCAGCGCCTGGCGCCTGCAGGGCCTGGTGAAGCTCGGCGAGATCTACGAGACCGAGAAGAACTACCAGGAAGCCGCGCGCGTGTACGAAGACATCGCCCGCAACTCGGGCAAGCCGGAAGTGGCCCGCGCCGCCGCCGAGCGCGCCCGCTCCCTGCTGAACCGCGGCAAGGCCGCGCCCGCCAAAGAAGCCCCGCCCGCCAAGCGCACGCTGCCCGGCATGGACGGGGGGGAAGAGGAAGTGGCGGAGCCGGTCTCCGACGAAGCCGCGCCCGTAAAGAAAAAAGTGCGCCGCCTGAAGAAGAAAGCCGCCGCCCCCGCGGCGCAGCAATAAGAGCTCAAAGGACCAACAATGGAAAACATAAACTATCTGGCTATTTTCAGGGACAGCTTCACGCTGATCATCCTGCTGTTCTGCTCGCTGTTGTCGCTCACTTTCGCCTTCGAGCGCTGGTTCTACTTCCGCAAAGCCCGCCAGAAGAAGATAGACGTCTTCCTGGCCCACGTCAGCGGCCTGCTGCAGGAAGGCAAGACGGACAAGGCCAAGGAATACGCCGCCAAAATAGACTCGCCGGTTTCCCGCCTGTTCCACTACGCGCTGGACCACCGGCACATGGGCCGCAAGGACCTGGAAGAACTGCTGGCCACCAAGCGCCAGGAAGAGCGCCTTAACATGGAGCGCAACCTGGGCGTGCTGGGCACCATGGGCAATATCGCCCCGTTCATCGGCCTGTTCGGCACCGTGGTGGGCATCATCAAGGCCTTCCGCGACCTGGCGCTATCCGGCTCCGGCGGCCCCGCCGTGGTGGCCAAAGGCATCGCCGAGGCGCTCGTCGCCACCGCCGGCGGCCTCGCCGTGGCCATCCCCGCCGTCATCCTCTATAACTATTTCATGCGCAAAACCAAGGTGATCTCGAGCGAGCTGGAGATCTTCTCCGCGCGCCTGCTGATAATGCTGGAGACCAAATAACCTGAATGGCCGGATCCTCCAATAACGCCGACGAGCCCATAACCGACATCAACCTCACGCCCCTGGTGGACGTGTCGCTGGTGCTGGTCATTATTTTCATGGCCGTGGCGCCCTTCGCCCTGACCGCCGGCATCAAGGTGCTGCAGTCCAAGGCCAGCGCGCAGGTAGGCAAGGTGTCGCTGTCGGAAAGCGTGCAGGTGCGGCTGAACAAAGAGGGCAGGCTGACGCTCAACGGAAGCGAGATCCTGCGCGAGAATTACCCCGCCGAGGTGGCCCGCGCCCTGGTCAAGAGCGACGACAAATTCGTGATAGTGAAGGCCGACACCGAGAACAAGGTGGGCCAGGTGGTGGGCCTGCTCGACGAAGCCAGGCAGGCCGGGGCGCTCAAGATGGCGCTGATGAAGAACTGATATGTCCTTTAAAGTTGAAAACGACGATACGATGATGACCGGCATAAACGTGGCGCCCCTGGTGGACGTGTGCCTGGTACTGGTGATAATTTTCATGGTGACGGCGCCGCTGCTCAGCGACCCGGCCATCAAGGTGAACCTGCCCAAGGCCAAAACGCAGGAAGGCGAGGAGAAGGACAAGGTGACGGTGACCATAGCGGCGGGGGCCAGGTACGCCGTCAACGAAAAGGTCTTCACCGACCAGCCGGCCTTCCTCGAGGGCATAGACAAGATCATAAAGGAAGGCGGGGCCCGCCTGGTGATCATAAAGGCCGACGAAGAAGCCCCCTACGGCATCCTGACCGACGCCATGCAGCGCGCCAAGGAAGCCGGCGCCACCGGCATCACCATTGCCACGGAGCAGAAGAAAAAATAGCGATGTACCAGGGAAATTCAAAGACGGTCACCTATTCCATCATAGCCTCGGCGTCCTTCCACGCCCTGCTGTTCTTCCTTTATTTCTATTTCGTGCTGCTGCGCCCCGAGGCCCGCACCGTGGTGCTGAGCAACGTGGACCTGATAATGCAGGAAAAAGAGGCGCAGGTGAAGGCCCCCGAGAACAAAACGCTGAGCTTCCTGAAGATGGCCCTGCCGGTCATCCCCAAGATAGCCGCGCCGGAAGCGCCCCGGATGGCGCAGATAGACATTAAGACCCCGGACCGCCACCGCCCGGCGCTGGACCTGCCCAAGACTTTGAGCGAGCGCTCCGGCCGCGTGACCGCCGCCCAGAGGCTGGAGATGGACGCCAATCGCCGCGTGGACGGGGGGATAAAAGACGCCGGCCTGGACATAAAGGCCGAACGCTCCGCCCAGGCCATGGCCCCGCGCATAGAGCTCGAGGAAGTGGGCTTTAAAAAAGCGCCCGAAATGCCCAAGGGTTTGAAATTCGAGGACGCCGGCCCCGCCGTGCGCCCGCAGACCATGCAGGAGCTGAACCTGGCCGTGGACAAAGCCCGCCGCTCGGCCAGCGGCCCGCAGGCTTTAAGCGAGCGCCAGGGTTCGGTGGCCTCGGCCCGCCAGGCCCCCGTCATCGCCGGCGCCACGCAGCGCCTCAGCGAGGCGCGCTCGGCCGGCGTGCAGCTGGCGGCCAGGCCGCAGCCCGTCATTTCGGCCGGCACGCTGTCCCAGCGCCACAACGAAACTTTGCGCGCCGCCGACGCGCCCTCCCAGCGCCTGGAGATCACCGGCCCCCTTTCAAGGCGCAAGGTGCTGAAGTATTACGCCCCGTCTTTCCCGGACTGGGCGCGCGACCGCGGTATCCTGGAAGCCGCCGTCTCCATAAAGTTCTTCGTGGACAATTCGGGCCGCGTGCTGGACAACGCTACCGTCGAGAAAACCTCCGGCTACGGCGCGCTGGACCGCCTGGCCGCCGACGCCATAAAGCGCTGGACCTTCGAGCCCATCACCGGCCCCGGCACCAAGCAGTGGGGCATCATCACTTTCAGGTTCTTGTCGGACTAGGACAACTCTATGCTTAAAATATTACCCGTACTTTTCTTCCTGGCGGCCCGCGCCGCGGCGCAGGAAACTTCCACCACCACCTTTAACGAGGTGCCGGAGGAAGTGGTGATCAGGTCCGAATCCTCCGAGGAACTGCGCACCAAAAAACCGCCGCTCAAGGTCAAGGCCGACAAGTTCGAAAGCATCGCCCCTTCGCTGGAAGCCGACAAGAAGCTTTTCCTTTTCGAATCCGCCGACTTCGTCAGCTTTTCGCGCAACCACCCCGAGAAGCTGCTGAGCGCGCGCGTGATAAAGCCCTGGCGCACCTCCTTCAGCGACCGCACGGTCATCACGCTGTACCCCCGGCGCAAGTTCGAGGAAGTGTTCAGCCGCGCCTATACGGACAAGACCGCCAAGGACCTGCAGTGGACGCTGTCCATCACCGACGAGGAAGGCAAGATCTTCCACAAGTATACGGGCAACGGCCTGCCGCCCGAGGTCATCAGCTGGAGCGGCGAGAACGACCAGCGCGAATGGGTGCGCGCCGGCCACAGCTACGCCCCGGTCTATGTTTTTGTGGACGAATACGGCTCCCCCAAGACCATCATAGGCGAGCTGGTGAAATTCACGGCCATAGTCTACCAGAAGGGCGGCAACCTCACCATCAGCCTGGACTCCGCCTCCCTGTTCGGCTCCAACAAGAGCGCGCGCGCAGTGGACAAGCAGAACGGCGAGCCCCTGCTGGCGGCCACCGCGGACCTGGTGAAGCGGCGCTATTACAACATGCCGCTGCGGGTGAAGGTTTACGCGCAGACCAAGGAGCTGGCCGACCTGCAGGCCGAGCTGGTCAAGAATTTCCTGAAGTCCGCGCTGATGTCCCCCGAGAACCTGCTGGCCTTCGAAGGCCTGGAAGACACCTACGCCCAGCAGCGCACCGACATCATCCTGCTCAATAAATAGGTCCGGAGGTTCAACCTCCAAACCAAAAAACCTGCCGAAAGTCATCTTCGGCAGGTTTTTGGCGTTAAACGGGTTTGGAGGTTCAACCTCCAACGGAGGTTGAACCTCCGGGTCAGTTTTCCAGGATCAGGACGCGGTAGGGGGGGAAATAGTTGCGTTTGTTGCCGGGCAGCAGCTCCGCTATGGAGCGTTTTTCCTCAAAGAGCGGGCGCCAGCCCTTCAGGGCCTCCACGTCCACCGGCACATTGGCCAGGGCGGGGTTCAGCAAGATCATGTATTTATGCCCCCTGGCCTTGAAAACGGTGGCGGATAAAGCTCCAGGCAGGCCGGGCGGCGGTTCCACGGTCTTGCCTTTGGCCAGCAGCGGGCCCAGGCGGTTAACTTCGGCCGCCATCGCCTCGAACATGGCCCAGCGTTCCGGCGTTTCGGGCAGGGGCTTGTTGTCCTGGCTGGCGTATTTAAAATAAAAGATCCCGTTGGCCCCGCGCGCCAGCGCCAGGTAAGTCATAAACCTTATTTCCCAGGCGGCCGGGAAGCGCCCTATCCGCCGGGCCTTGCGCTGGGGGAATTCCATCCAGTCGAAAGCCTGCAGCACCGCCCACACCGGCTTGGCGGGGTTGGCGGCGTCCATGACCTTGGCGCCTTCTTTCAGCAGCGTCACCTGCTGGCCC
This sequence comes from Elusimicrobia bacterium GWA2_61_42, assembly GCA_001799615.1. Lineage (GTDB taxonomy): Bacteria > Elusimicrobiota > Elusimicrobia > Elusimicrobiales > UBA9959 > UBA9959. The sequence continues at coordinate 37,297 of MGTU01000017.1, forward strand.
ACGGATTCCAGCGGCAAATGCGGCACCGGGTACCAGTCCACCATCAGCGCGTCCGCCGCGCCGCCGTAGGTAAAGGCCGCAAGGCCGGCGCCCATCACAAAAGCCGTGCGCTGCCCGGGGGCCCAGTCCTTCACCCGCTTGTCCAGCGCCTGCAGGTCCGCCAGCGGCAGCCGCCGCACTTCGGGCTCGTCGTAAAGGTACCAGGCCAGCATAGGCCACTTGCGGGCCTGCTTGTCGAAAGCCGAGCCTATTACCCGGTCGGGCATGGCCACCATCTTAAGCCCGGCCTTGTCCGCCCCGGCGGCCAGCGCGGCCAGCGCTTCCGGCGCCTGCTCGTAGCTCTGGAAACAGTTGAACCCCGCTTTCTTTAAAACCGCCAGCTCGGCCGGCTTGGTTATGCCGTACATGCAGACCGGGAAGAATTCGCCCGCCGCCAGCTGGCAGGGGGAGGCGGCGTAAAGGCTTAAGAGCAAAAAAGCGGTTTTCATGAATAGATTCTACCAAATCGGGCGGAAAGGCTGTCCCGGCTAAATCACAAAAATCACAATAACGCCTTGACACCCGACGGCCATTCAAGGTAACATTAATAACGATATTAACCAGTACCGGAGGCAGTGAATGAAATTGTTACCCCTTATCGCCATAGCGGCCGTGACCGCTTTCAGCGTAAACGCTTTAGCGCAGGCCCCGGCTAACCCGGCCGTGCCCGCGGTGGCCCCGGCCGTTGCGGCCGTGCCCGCCAAAGGCATGAAGATCACCAAGATCTCCGGCGTAGTAAATGTGATGAAGAACGGCGTAATAGTGATGACCCTTAAACCCGGCGACGCCATTCCCGTGATCACAGACAATAAAATGAGCTTTGCCGTAGTGAACGGCGCCATGGAGCTGGAAGTAGGCGGCAAAACCATCAGCGCCGTTACCGGCTCCAACTTTACCGTCAGCACCACGGACGGCCAGGTTAACGTTGCCCTGGGCGCCGGCGCCCCGGTGGCCTTAAAGAGCGAATCCGGCCATAACGTAGTGCTTACGCCCAACAGCGAAATTAAAATGACCACCACCAAGGGCAACGTGGAGATAGTGGTGGAGAAAGGCAATGCCGTAGTGAGCAACGCTTCCGGCGGCGAAACGCAGGCCGTCAAGGCCGGCGATACCATAAACATCCCCCTGCCTCCGCCCGCCCCGTCCGCCGGTACCCCGGCCCCGGGCGTTACCGTGGTGCCCGCGCCCGAAGACACCTCCGGCACGGAACCCATCGAGAACGGCGACCAGACCGTGGTGGTGATACCGCCCGCAACCGTTATTCCCACGCAGGAAGCGGCACAGGACGCGATAGTTACTGAAGTTCCCGCTGTAAGCGAATCAATGCCCTAAAGCGGAAAGAATTTAAAGGAGAAACTAATGAAGAATATTTTAACCGCAGCCCTTATACTCACCGCCGCCAACGCGGGCGCCATGCAGAACCTTAAGTACGGCGCCCTTGAAATAAACCCGCTGGTCTCCGTGCAGCAGAGCTACGACAGCAACATTTACCTTACCAAGGATCAGCGCAAATCGGCCAATATCAACCGCACCGGCCTGGGCGTGGGCCTGGTTACCAAAGTGGGTTCCCGCCTGGACCTGAAAGGCGCCTACACCATGGAGTTCCTCTCTTACTCCCGCGTGCCCTCCGTCAACAACGCCACGCACCACATGGCCAGCCTGGGCGTCGAAGCCCGCCTGCCCAAGAGCATCGCCGTAAAGCTGGAAGACAGCTACGCTCAGACCACCGACCAGGCCACCTCGGAACTGACCGCCCGCGCCCTGCGCGTGCAGAACACCGCCGCCCTGGACATAGAAGCCCCCATCCGCGGTAAATTCGGTTTCGGCCTCTCCGCCCAGCACACCTACCACAACTACCTGGCCGTCGCTAACAACACCCTGGACCGCCAGGAAACGCTGGTAGGCGGCGACGTCACCTACAAGCTGCAGCCCAAAACCAAGCTGTTCCTCGCTTACCGCTACGGCACCCTGGCCTACAAAGAAGCCGCCGACGAAGCCGGCGACTCCACCTACAATAACGTGGACCTGGGTCTTACCGGCAACATAGCCCCCAAGCTGGTGGGCACCGTGAAGGCCGGCATGCAGTACCGCAAATACGCCAACGACCTTGCCACCGCCGATAATAAAATAAATACCGGCGGCTACAGCGCCCAGCTGGTCTGGAAGCCCCTGCAGCTGACCGAGGTTATCTTCTACGGCAAGCGCGCCAACGTGGAATCTTCCTACGTCAACAGCCGCTTCTACACCGCCACCGTGGCGGACCTTGCCCTCAGCCGCCAGGTGCGCAAAATAAAGGCCGGCCTGGGTTTCAACTACGAGACCATCGCCTATCCCGAAAGGACCACCGCCGCCGGCCCCAAGCGCCTGGACACCAACACCAATGTGCGCGTTACCGCCGAGTACAACATCCAGAAATGGCTTAAGGCCGACGCCGGTTACACCTACAAGAACCGCGCCTCCAATGAGAACGCCTTCGAGTATTTCGACAATGTCTTCACGCTGGGCGTGAAAGCCCTGTTCTAACACCCCAGGCAAATAAAAGGCCGCCGGCTTAAAACCGGCGGCCTTTTTATTTATATACCTTTAATTAATTACTGCGCGCGCCCTGCGCTGCCAAAGCCTTAACGGCCTGCTGTATCTTTGTCAGCACCGCCTGGTAAACCTCGTCGCTTTTGCGCATGGGGTCCTGCAGGTCCGCGCCCGTCAGCAGGCGGGTCTTGCGCATGCTCTGGGGGAACTTCTCCGCCAGGATCCCGGCGTGCGCGTCTTCCATCACCAGCACCAGGTCGGCCCAGTCTATGTCCGCTTCCGTAACCAGGGCGGGCTTGTGGGTCAGGTCCGTTACCCCGGCGCCCTTGAGGAATCTTTGTACCTGCGCGGGCATGCTGCAGTAGGGCTGCGCGCCTGTGCCGCGCGAGCGGGCCTCAAAGCCCGCCGCCGCGCCGTAAAGGTTAAGCAGTTTTTCGGCCGCCGGGCTGCGGCACATGTTGCCGGTACACACAAAAAGCACTTTCATGTGTAAATTTTACCTTATTATCGGGGCGCCGCCCCGGCAGCGGGCCCAGCCTCAAGGGGGAAATAAGGTAAAATTATTTTATCGATGGAGATCTTACTGCTGGGCTCTATAGTTTTCGCGCCGCTGGCTTTTGCGGCGGTGGAGCCTTGGGCTTTCGGCCCGCTTTACGGCGTTTTCTTCGGCCTGGCGGCCTATCTCTACGTAACCGGCCGTGCGCTTAACCCCAACCCGCTTTATAAGAACCTGCTGCCGGCCGTGCTGGCCGTGGCCGCCATCGGTTTGCTCCAGGGCATAACGGAAAACCCGGTAAACGCGCCCGCTTCTTTTATTTTTACCGTCTGGCGCCCGGCCACGCTTAACGCCGTGGTCACCTGGCTGTTCTACGCCGCGGTAATGTACTGCGTGCCGCAGATAATACAGACGCCCGCGCAGTTAAAGCGCCTGCTGTGGACCGTCTTCGCCATGGGCGTGCTGATAGCGCTTATCGGCATGTTACAGAAGACCGGCGAGAACCATATCATCTACGGCTTGCGCCGGGTACGGGGGGATTCTTTCGGGCCCTTCGTAAACCGGGACCACGGCGCTTCTTTCCTGGCCATGGCCGCCATGGCCGGGCTGGGCTTATTCTTCTCGGGCTTCAGGGCCCTGGCGGCGCAGCAAAGCCATACGCGGTTCTTCGACCTGCTGGCCGTGCAGTTCCTTAAATTCGTGATGCTGTGCGCCGTAGTCTACGGCATTTACCGCACGGGTTCGCGCGGGGGGCTGCACTCTTTCGCCTTCGCGGCGGCCGTAACGGGTTTCATCGCCGCCGGCTTCCTTAAGACCAGGAAATTCAAGATTGCGGCTTTTACCGGGCTGACCCTGCTGCTGGCCGGCTACGGTATCTTCGTGGCGCAGAACAAAAGGCTGCTGGGTCTCGACGGCGGCGCCTTCGACAGTTCCATCCGGATGCGCTTTTCGATGTATAAAAGCAGTTTTGAAATGCTCAAGGATTTCCCGGCTTTCGGCGTGGGCCTGGGTGCGGTAGAACACGCCTTCCCGCTTTATAAGGGCCAGGACATGCCCCCGGAAAGACTTGTAAAACATATTCACAGCGACTGGCTGGAGCTTTTCCTCCAGGTGGGTTTTGCCGGCGGTCTTATCTACCTGGCCGGGCTGCTGGCCGCGCTGTATCGCTTCGCGCGCAGCTGGGCCGGCGGGCGCTCGTTCACCATAAAGGCGCTTTGCGGGGGGGCGCTGGGCGCGGCCGCGGCCGGCGCGGCGCATAACCTGGTGGAATTCGGCGGGCAGATGCCGGCCAACGCTTTATTGTTCTACGCCCTGCTGGGCGCGCTGGCCTCCAAGCCGGCCGTGGAGGGCCCGCCGCGCCACTCCGACGAGGACCAGGATCTCCCGGCGCCGATCCCCGCGCCGCGCCCGCGCGCCGCTGCGGCGGCGGCGCTGGCCGTAATGCTGGCGGCCTGGGCTATCCCGCAGTACGCGGCCTGGCGCGCCGGCCAGCTGGCTAAAGACGCGCCTTTCGACCAGAAAATAAAATTCCATGCCGACGCCCTCAAATGGGCGCCAAGTCCGCAAACCGCCTTCCGCCTGGGCGGGGATTATTATAACCAGGCGCTCACGGATAAAGCGGCCGCCTGCCCGCTGTTCCTCAATTCCCAGCTGGCCATAGCGCCGTACCTGCGCCGCGCGCCGGCAAATTACAGCCTTAACCGGCTGGAAGAAAAACTGCGGTACCAGCTCTACCGCTGCTACAACCCCGCCCTGCCAAAGCCGGGCGCCGAAACCTTGCCGGCGGCGGGCAGCCGCCCCTGACGCTTGCCAATGCGCGGATTATTTTATAGCCTAGTGTTACCTTACAGAAAGGGGAAAATATGAAATACCTACTAAGTTTATGCCTGGCGGCGGCCTTTGTGGCCCCGGCCGCGGCGCAGGACGAGGCCTTCACCGGCAAGATCTTTACCGCTAAAGGCACGGTAGAATACCTTAAATCCGGCACCACAACCTGGGCCCTGGTAAAAGTGCCCCAGCTTATAGAGGCCGGGGACAAAATAAAGACCGGCGCCAAAGCCAAAGCCGAACTTTACCTTAAGCACGGCTCCAAGATCCGCATAGGCGCGGATTCCACCTTTACGCTCAACAAGGTCAGCGCCGAGGAGAACTCGGTGGAAATGCTGGTGGGCAGGATGCAGGCCTGGATACGTAAGGCCGCCAACCGCAAATTCACGGTGCGCACCCCTTCCGCCGTCTGCGCCGTGCGCGGCACGGTGTTCGAGGTGGAAGTTGACCCCGCCGGCCAGACGGTGTGGAACCTGTTCTCCGGGGTCATCCAGGTTTCCGACGCCCAGAACAGAACCGTCACCCTGGCGCCCAACCAGCGCGTGGCTGTCACCCCTGAAAAAGGCGTGGACCAGCCCGCCCCGCTGCCGGCCGAAGTGAAGCAGCCGGAAGAACCTAAAACTATCAAAGAAGAAAAGGCCGACATAAAGGCCGACCAGGCGGAGCAGAAGAAAGCCGCCGAGCAGGCCGCCGCCGCCGTGAAGGAAGAACCCGCGGCCGCGCCCGTAGAGGCCGTTAAAGAAGAACCCGTAGTTGAGGAAACCATCCCCGAGGTGGTAACCCCTCCTACCAGCGTTATAGAGACCAAGACGGTGGAGGAAGAGAAGGTTGTGGAAGAACCCCCGGTGGTCAGCGAATCCGCGCCCTCATAAAAGCGGCTCCGCTCAATGAAAAATCCCCGCCGGCCGGGGATTTTTCATTTCTCTCCCTGTATCCGGTTAAACACAGCCCAAAACCCTATATTTGGTATAATATATAAATGAAAATTGGGGTCTCATTAGCTTTACTTATATTGGCCGCCGGGTGCATACCCAGGCCTACCGTTAATAATAAACAGCCCGCCCAACAGCAGGCGTCGGCCGACCAGGCCGCCATAGAGCAGCGCATAATACAAACCGCGCAGGACCTCAAGAACCAAAGCCAGGTAAACTATAAAATCCAGGCCGGCGACCTGATAGAAATAACCGTTTTTAAAGAAACCGACATGTCCCGCACCGCCCGCATCAGCGGCAACGGCACCATCACCTTCCCCCTGGCCGGCAACCTTAAACTGGCGGACCTGTCCGTGCCCGAGGCCGAAAGCTTCCTGGCCGAGAAGTTGTCGGAATTCCTGATAAAGCCGCAGGTAACCGTGCTTATCAAAGAGTACGGCAACAAACAGATCTACGTGCTGGGCGAGGTTAAAAAGCCCGGCTCCATACAGCTGCCCGTCGAGCGCCGCCTTACCGTGCTGGAGGCCATAACTCTGGCGGGGGGCTTTACCGACCTGGCCGCCCCGGACCGCACCAAGGTGCTGCGGAACGCCAACGGCCAGAACCTGAACATCCCCGTGGAGATCTCCCGCATTACCAAGCAGGGCGACAAAAGCGCCGACATCTTCCTGGAACCTAACGACACCGTCTATATCCCGCAGAGTTTCTTTTAATCTAAAAAGCGGCTCCCTTTTTTATTATGACCGAAGAAAAAGAACTGGAATTCGACATTTCCTATTACCTGGACCTGATACTGCGCCGGCGCTGGGTGGCGCTTTCCGTGTTTGTGTCTGTGGTTATTATAGCCGCGGTGGTTACCTTCAACACCCGCCCCGTCTTCCAGGCGCAATCCCTGCTGGTCATAGAAAAAGAACGCGGCAACAATACCATCTACCAGGGCGGCCCTACCGTAGAGCGCGGCAACGACGATTACTACCAAACCCAGTATAAGCTTCTCAAAAGTGAAGCCCTGCTAAAAACAGTTTATAAGCGCCTTAACCTGGAGACCATCCCGGAATTTGCCGGCGTGTACGGTTACCGCAAGCTTATAAAGCCCGTGGCCATAGCCCCTGTACCGCGCAGCCGCCTGGTTTACGTGAAAGTGGATTCTTATGACCCCCGCCTGGCCGCAAACATAGCCAACACCGTGGCCCAGGTGTTCATAGAGCAGAACCTCTCCAACCAGCTTTTCATCTCCAAAGACGTGCTTAATGCCCTACAGGCAGACAGGGCGGGCAACCAGTCCCGCGCCATTTATGAAAGCCTCCCGGCGGTGGTAAACAACGCGCTTATCATGGACCTAAAGCGCGAGTCCGCCAAATTGCAGGCGCAGGTAGCCGAGGCTTCCGGCCGCTACACCGCCAAACACCCCCAGGTCTTGTCTTTAACGGCCAACCTGCAGGCAGTGCAAGGTCAGATCAAAACTGAAACAGATAAAGTTATACAAAGCCTTAAAATAGACCTGAGCGGCCAGTTGATGGGCAACAATATCCGCCTGATAGACGCCGCCATGCCGCCGCTTCAGCCTATTAAGCCGCGCAAGATGTTCAATATGCTGCTGGCCCTGATAGGCGGCTTGGTTCTGGGTCTTTTTGGCGCCGCCCTGGTGGAGTTTATCGACCAGACCGTGCGTACGCAGGAAGATGTTGAAAATAAACTGGGCCTGCCCTTCCTTGGTATTGTGCCGCTTACCCGCCAGACCAAAGAAGCTACCGCTTATAACCACCTTATCCTGCAGGAACATTCCCTTATCAGCGAATCCATCCGCAACCTGCGCACCATGGTGGACTTTGCCGAAGTTGGCCGCAAGAACAAAGCTTTGATCGTAAGCAGCACAGTGCAGGGTGAAGGTAAAAGCTATGTGGCCGCCAACCTGGCCGTGGCCATAGCCCAGGCGGGGGAGAAAGTTATTGTCGTGGACGGTGACCTGCGGCGCTCCAACCTGCATAAATTATTCCGAGTCTCCAACGCCAAAGGATTAAGCGATTTCCTGGCCGGCGGCCGCAATATAGAAGACCTCCGCCCGCTTATACAGGCCACCGATGTGCCCAACCTTTCAATTTTAACTTGCGGGCCCCGCCCGCCTAACCCGGCGGAATTGCTCAATACCCCGCGCCTGTCCGCCTTCCTGGCCTGGGCAGGTGAAGATTACGACCGCGTAATAATAGATTGCCCGCCTATGTTTCCCATAAGCGACGCCCTGCTGTGGGGTAAATATATCAGCAACTGCGTCTTTGTGGCCGCCTTTGGTAAGACCCGCGTGCCCCTTATTAAAACCGCCACCAAGCGCCTGCTAAACGCCGGCATTAAGGTGCTGGGCACTGTGGTGAACATGTCCAAGTTCGGCGGGTTGTCTTATTCCTACTACGGCTACTACCAGTACAACTACAACTACGGCCCGGACGCTCCCGAAGGTGAAAAGAAACATCACCATAAAGTTCCCGCGCTTAAATCCTAGTTTGTCTTAGCCCAGCTTTACTTGTTTATGATCGACCTCGCCAAAAAAAGAGTTATGCTTACCGGCGGGGCGGGTTTTCTTGGCTCTTATGTGGCCGAAAAACTCAAAGCCCGCGGCTGTAAAGACATTTTTATCCCCAGAAAAGCGGACTATAACCTGGTAGAGGCCGATGCCGTAAAACGGGCCTTTGCCGACTCAAGACCTGATGTCGTCATCCACCTGGCCGCCAAAGTAGGCGGCATAGGCGCCAACCGGGAGAACCCCGGCAGCTTTTTCTACGACAATTTAATGATGGGCGCCCAGCTTATGGAGCAGGCCCGGTTGAACGGCGTGGAAAAGTTCGTAGCCCTTGGAACTATCTGCGCCTATCCCAAATTCGCGCCCGTCCCGTTTAAAGAAGAAGACCTATGGAACGGCTACCCTGAAGAAACCAATGCCCCCTATGGCCTGGCTAAAAAAATGCTGCTGGTGCAAAGCCAGGCCTACCGCCAGCAGTATGGCTTTAACTCCATCTACCTGCTGCCCGTAAACCTCTACGGCCCCAGGGATAATTTCGATCCCGCCTCCTCCCATGTTATCCCCGCCCTTATAAAAAAGTGTGTTGAGGCCGTAAGCAGCGGGGCCAAAGAAATAACTGTCTGGGGCACTGGCAAAGCCACAAGAGAATTCCTGTACGTGGAAGACTGCGCCGAGGCTATAGTGCTGGCTACGGAGAAGTATAACTCCCCGGACCCCGTGAACATAGGTGCCGGCTTTGAAATAACAATAAAAGACCTGGTGGAACTTATAGCTAAACTTACCGGCTTTACCGGCAAACTGGTGTGGGACTCCTCGAAGCCCGATGGCCAGCCGCGTAGGATGCTGGACACATCAAAAGCTCAGAAAGAATTTGGTTTTGAATCCCAAAATGGATTCGAAAAAGGTCTTAAAAATACAATCTTATGGTATAAATCAGTTTCTTAATAATTAATTTTACGAAACTAGGATTTTCTAATGCAGAAAGAAAATCGGGTTTACTTTGAATAACTATTCTTGGGGTTGCAGTAGTTTAGTTTGCAGTAGTCTCAAATAATTACTCTTCTTTTTGAAAAATTGCTCGTTTAGGGAAAGTGTTGTGAAAATATTATGCGACTACGGGATAGATTAATTAAAGGAACAACTTTAAATTTAATTGCAGTTGCGTTTAATCAGGGAAGCACATTGTTTTCTAACCTTTTTGTCGCGCGTATTCTCATGAAACAAGGTTTTGGAGAATATGCGATGGTTCAAAGCACACTGCTCACATTGACAGCGCTGTCACAGCTTTCTACCGGATATACTGCCTCAAAATATATTGCAGAGTATCGCTCTATCGCCCCAGAGCGTGCTGGTCGTATTATGGGGTTATGTTCTCTCGTCTCCATATTTATGGCTATCATGGGAGCACTTTTGCTCATTGGAATTGCGCCTTGGATATCTAAATCAGTTTTGCATGTCCCGCATCTTTCAAAAGCTTTTCTAATAGGATCTATTTTTTTATTTTTTTCTGCAATAAATGGATATCAATTGGGTGCTCTTTCCGGACTTGAGTCATATGCCATTCTTGCCAAGGCAAGTGTTTTTAGCGGCATAATTGCGGTTGTATCAGTTTCTCTTGGGGCATTGTATGGTGGGGTAAATGGTGCCATACTAGGCCTCAGTATAAGTGCATTAATACGCTGCATCATCCATAACGGAAGTTTGCGTATGGAAATACAAAGGCAGGGGATTATTCCACAATATTATGGGAGCTTCACAGCTGAGAAAGCAATTGTATTGAAATTTGCATTACCTGCATCAATCGCAGGGTATTACTCGATTCCGATGATATGGATGGGGAACTATATCTTGGTCCGTCAACCAAGTGGATATGCGGAAATGGCACACTTTGCTGCCGCAATGAATGTTAAGAGTTTACTGCTTTTTATTCCGGTCGTTATGAACACTGTCGCATCGTCTATCCTCAATAATGTTAGAGGAAATAGGGATTCTGCTCAATATTCGCGGATATATAATTTTAATGTTGTCTGTGTTTTTTTGTCGGTATCAGTAATGGCCGCTTTTCTGGGGGTTTGGGGTAAGTATGTCCTCGAGATATTTGGAAAAGATTTTGGGGCAGGGAAAGTAGTCTTAGTTCTGCTTCTAATTTCTGGTGTGTTCGAGGCAACAACAAGTTCGATATATCAGCGCATTCAGAATAGTGGTAGGATGTGGCTTTCGTTTTTGTATATAAATTTGCCATTAGGGCCTTTATTTGTTTTATTGTCATATTTTTTAATCCCTGAATACGGAGCAAAGGGCCTGGGTTTTGCGAATGTTTGCATGGTAATGCTCTCGTTCGGCGGAACCATTGCTTTGGTTAAATATGTTAACTCTCACGAGCAACCCGCTCCTATAGCAGTATCCACAGATGTGGCTTAGAGAGTCCCGTCGCGTTGTCCTAAGGAGATAGCTGCATGCAAATAAACGAAATCTCTCAACTGTATCTTGAATTACTTAAGAAAACGCTTACACATTCCTTATGGCTTGAGCGTACTAGGGCTATCGACCCCTCAACAATGCCTCAATCCTTTAAGCGTTTCTTGGTTGTAGGTTTAGTCAGCTTTCTCAGGTGGTCCGGTCTTGCCATTGTCCGTAAGATCGCTCCCAATCCAGAACGACGTATTCTTGGGGAAGATTGGCCAGAATATGCGCATACAATGATTGGAATAAAAAGACTTAACAATATTGAAAACTGTGTTAAAACAATAGTTGCTAATAATGTTCCCGGCGACTTTATTGAAACTGGCGTTTGGCGGGGGGGAGCAGTAATATTTATGAGGGCCTTGATGAAAGTTTACTCTATTACTGATCGGGTTGTTTATGCCGCAGATTCCTTTTGTGGACTACCAAGGCCGGATGCTGCATATCCCGCAGATAGGAAGGATATATGTTATCAGCGGGAGTTTACAGCGGTTTCTATACAGGAGGTTAAACGGAACTTTGAACTATACGGCTTGCTTGATGGACAAGTTCGCTTTCTTAGTGGTTGGTTTAAGGATACCCTGCCTGGTGCTCCAATAAAACGTCTTGCATTATTGCGCCTCGATGGCGATATGTATCAGTCTACTATGGAGGCACTTGTGAGCCTTTACCCGAAGGTGTCCAAAGGGGGATTTGTTATCGTAGATGATTATGCGGCAGAGCCTTGCAGGCAGGCCGTTAATGACTTTAGAAATAAAGAAGGGATTGCAGATGTAATTATGCCAATTGACAACTGGGGGATTTATTGGCAGCGGAGTTGACATATATACGATTTTCCGGGTCTGCTTAGAACGTCATGAAAAAAGAAATACGAATATGGTGCCCTATTTGCGGAAACAGTTCTAGGATTATTGGTGTAGTCCCAACTATCGATCCTAAAGCTTCTGAAATCGTAGATTTGCGGCGCTGTAGTACTTGCGGTCATTGGTGGCACAGCCCGGTGCCAAATCAGGAAGTATTGTCTAAATTATATGGCCAAGCGTCTCCTTTTGTGGTGTCCTCAGGGGCAAAGCAAAAGTATTTAACTAAAATTACTGTAGACGCATTTTCTGGGTATGTTCTTGGCCGGGTTAATAACCTAACTGGGAACTACTTGGAAATCGGTCCTGGTGGAGGGGCACTTCTACGGCAATTCCGTGTAATGGGGTATAACTGTTATGGCGTTGACCCAGGGCAATGGGTTGTTGATTCTACAATTGTCAGCAATCTCGAGAATCTTCCTAATAATCTGCGGTTTAATGTTCTCGTCTTGCAGGATGTTCTGGAACACGTGTACGACCCCGTAGAGCTATTATCTAAATTAAGATGCATGCTTGCTAAACATGCAGTTGTGTTTTGTTCTTTTCCTTGCAAGGATTCACGCCCAGCGCGAATACGCAAAACTGCATGGAATATGGTGCGACCGTATGGACATTTACACTATTTCTCATTTGATTCTGCAAAAAAAATGTTCTCATCTGCTAATTTAACTATAGAAGACATGCATCTTGCTGAGGCAACCACAATAACAAGTATGCTGAGGGCACGACAATTTAGAAGCAGTATATTGGGACTCCTGAGGGGCACAAGAGACCAAATCTTCGCGCAACTTTCTTGTCCCTAAAATATTGAAGGATTTTGAGATATGCTGGTTAAATCACGCTCGAAAAAGAATATTGTGGTTTTATTAACAGCCTGTATTAATCCAGGTGAGACTTGTTTGGTCGAGCGAAAGAACCCTGCGCAGCGGTTAGCTGACTATAAAAAGGCATTACTGTTTTGGCTAAAATGCCAGTCCTTGCAAAATATTGTCTTTTGTGAAAATTCAGGAGCCGATCTGGCGGAATTGCGCGAATTAGTGCGAACTAATAATACATATGGAAAAACTATTGAATTCCTGTCGTTTTACGGGCAACCGCCCCTGCCGAGTTTAGGGAAAGGTTATGGGGAGATGCGCATAATCTCATATGCGCTAGAGCACTCGACAGCTGTGCGTGACGCGGATTTTGTTTTAAAAGTGACCGGGCGTTTGATAATTAACAATGTGCAAAAAATTATTGACGGAGCATCTAGAATTACTGATGTTCATGTTTTGTGTGATTTGTCCCATTCTCTATCTTTTGCGGATAGTCGTGTATTCTTGGCTACCCCCAGCTTTTTAAGTGGATATCTTGTTCCATTCTTGGATTTAATTAATGACTCGGCTGGGATATATTTTGAGCATGTTTTAGCCCGTGCAGCACACCGTGCCATGGCTGACGGGCTGTCTTGGACTATTTTCCCGTGTGCCAGAGACTTTTATGGCATTGAGGGAACTTCGAATAAAAAAATCTCTAGTTCATTTTTGAAGTATATTTGCCGTATTGTATTGCACCAAATTAAAGCGCGCATATATTTGAGATAAAACAGAGTGGATTAATTATATGGCAAATGGATTTTGGGGAGGCCGATTCCCACTACTTAACTTGATTAGTAGTCAGGCTTTGTGTTTGCTCGTAAACTGCCGGGTTATCTGGCTTCGCTCTAAAAACTATTTTAAATCTATATGTGTGTGTAGGAATTTGGTTTTACGTAATGATGAAAGTGTTAAGCGGATTATGGCGCAATTCTTGGAAGAAGGTCACGATAAGCTTAATATCGGAGGGGGCGCTAAAAACCTTAAGGGTTTTGTAAACATAGATTTCGTTGATAGTCCTAATGTCCAAAGAAAGATTGTCGCTAATATCCACGATCTTTCTTTTGTCCCAAGTAAGAGTATTTCACATGTTCACTCCAATCATGTTGTTGAGCATCTCTCATTCGAGGATCTTAAACAACAAGTCTTCGAATGGAACAGGATACTTAAGGTTGATGGTTTGCTTAGTTTGCGGTGCCCGAATATCTTAGGTGTTTCTTATGGCTTTTGGTTTGATCCTGTTGTCGAATCTCATAAGGATGAGTTCGTTGAGCTAGGGTTCCCTATAGATGAGGATTTTGGTTCTCCAGCGGATAAATGGATGCATCGAGATATCTTTGGACTTATTCACTGGTTCTACGGTGATATCGGAAACATTCAAAATCAGCATTTGAACCAAATAGTGCCTTCTAAGCTGTATAAATTGCTTGAAGCAAATGGCTTTGTTATTCTACGTATTGCTCAGCCAGAAGCTGTTAATATTGTCGTTGTTGCACGTAAGAAATAGTTATTAGCGATAGATTAAATATTGTTAGTCTTCTCAAGTGGGCGATAATGCAAACTTGGTGCAGTTTGGGATTTAGCTGACTATGGATTTCTTATACCAACAATTTCCGGATAAAGGTTATCCTATTAGTTTATTTTATGGTGTTTTGGTTGTAGGCGGTATTCTTATTTTTCTGCGACCATTTTATGCTTTTATCTTTTCCGTGTTTGGGCTTGCTGCTAAAAATTTCCATGCAGCTGTGTTTACTCGGACTGATGTTTTTGGCCCATATTTAAACCTTGCAGATTTATTGCTATGGATATCTTTTCTGTCTATACTTTCACAGTCTTTTTATAATAAAAAAGCGATTACTTTACCTAGAATTCTTTTATGCGTTGTGGCTGTAATTTTTGTGGCGTCATTGCAGTCGATTGTGTCCTATGGCTTAGAGCCTTATGTTATGCGCTCAATATGGTCTGTTTGTATCTTCCCATTAGCTTTCCTGGCATCCAATAATATTGTGCGTTCTGAGGCGCGGGCTAAATATTTTTATTGGGCACTTTTTTTGGGTGCATTTTTTGCGGCTATGCAGCATATGGCGTTTTTAGCTGGGGTTACGTCTATGGGGCGCATGGGCGCTGCTGAACTCCGTACAATATCATATGTAATGAATGGCGGGTATTTTTTACTGATTGTTGCACTATTCTCAAAAAGTGTGGGAAATAGCAGATTAATGTCCAATATGTACTATTTTGGACTAATATTAATCGCTATCAGTTTTATCATGGCCCAAACACGACAACTTTATCTTGTTTTTGTCGTCACAATTATTGCTTTCGCTTTTCTATTTAGAGAACATGTGAAGTTTCATAAAACTATGATAAAGATTGTTGTCATAGGTTTTCTAGTATTGTTGATCTCTAATGGTTTGTATAAAAATTGGTCATTATCCGACATTGTTGGGGGAAGGATCGAGTCTTTAACAGATGATGGTTCCCGTACACGATCTTATCTCACCCGTTGGTTAGGGATACAAACAGAAATGGGGCTTTGGCTTAAATCCCCTTTGTTTATCGGTGTTGGAACTAGCTATCCACCTGAGTTTACAGAGGTGTTTCGGGAGGGTGGGGATACTTCAAGTAATTATTTTGTTATAGGGGCATTAGACCATGTGGCTGTTTCTAGTTATTTAGCTCATTTTGGCTTAATCGGATTTTCTTTATATCTAATATTTCTGCCTCTCTTCACAATGCTACGATCCAAACGCCTTTTGTCCATGAACCCATCTGTGTATGTAAACAGGATTGCGTTGCTTGCGGTTGCAGTGGCATTAGGTGATGTGTTAAATATGTTCGGGAGCATGTTGAATACATCTCCAGCCTCTCATGTCACAGGATTGATATATGGTGCCTTGTGGGGCGTATCATCCCAGATTAATAGCCAAGCCAGGGAAACAAAAAAATATGCAGTTGACTAAGATTAGTCTTGTAACCCCTTCTTTTAATCAAGGGAAATTTATCTCCCGCACTATTGAAGCAGTTCTTAATCAGAGATACTGCAATTTTGAATATATTATTATGGATGGTGCAAGCAAAGATGAGACGGTTTCAATAATTGAAAAACATAAGGACCATTTGTCTTACTGGGAGAGTTGTGCTGATAAGGGGCAAAGTGATGCCATAAATAGGGGCTTTGCTAAAGCATCTGGGGATTGGCTGTGCTGGGTTAACGCAGATGACGTACTTTTTGCGGATGCCCTTGTTAAGGTTGCTGATTGTAGTGGGAGATACCCAAAGGTTGATATTATAACTGCCAACACTGTATATATAGATGAAACAGACCATATTACACGATGTATTCGAACCCCGAAGCAAAACTGGTCTTTTTTAAAATATGGGGTTGGCGTTTTTACAGCTCCCGCGGTCTTTTTTAAAAAAAAACTTTTTGAGAAAGTGGGAGGGCTTGATATTTCGCTTCACTACTCAATGGATATAGATCTTTGGCATAAATTCTGTTTAGCAAATGCAGAGGTTTGTCATATAGATGACTACCTCGGTGCATTTCGGATGCATACGCTTTCAAAAACTGGAACATTCCGAGCTGGTGCCAAAAAAGCCTTTGAGAATCCTGAAACGACTATAACGCGTATCCGTTATCTCCCAAGGGTCAATTGGCGTTTGATTCTGCTCCTCCGGGTTCTTCATAAAATATACAGAATGGTGCGTTTGGATTATTTGCGCGGATGGATTGACCTCAAAAAAAACAATGGTAAGTCTTGGCAGGAAGTGTTCCCTGTAAAATGAAAATAGCTTTCTTTGCCTCTTACGCCGCCCTGGAATATTCCCGAATTGGGGGAACTGAGTCGTTTGCCAGGCGTCTTTCCTCTGCAGTTGTTGATCTTGGGGTTGATGTCGACTGGGTTGTCTACAATGCGCCATTAACATCCATGGAGGCTGTGCGGCCAGGCTTTCGTGTTTTGTATGTCAAAACATTATCCGAGGCATTACGATTACTGTCGTCTGGGTATCGTCATGTTACAGCCTTATATGTCGAGGCGCTAGATAGGACGAAATGGGCTTTTTTTAGATATACGAACAGACTACATATAAAGTTCCATTTTGTTTATTTCAATTGGCCGGATTCTTGGCTGAAGAGAAAAGCCTATTTTTATGAGGCAAGAATATCACCATATAACGGGAAACTTATTTGTATTTCGAAGCGTCAGTACGATTATGTGGGGAAACACAATAAAAATGTTGTTCATATCCTGCCACCAGTCCCGGAAGATTATTTTTTGCCACCAGCCAATAAATTGATGGGCGAAAGGATCAGATTGACTTTTTTGGGGCGCATAGATGCTGGTAAGGGAATAGATGAGGCGATAAGAATATTTGAGGCTTTGCGTGATTCCCCTAAATATGAGTGCTGTATCTACGGAATTCGCTGCGAAAGGGAGTCACAGTCCAGGGTGATTCACGAACAACTTGCTAAACAACGCATGATAAAATATGTCGCAGTTGACCGTAACAGGTATTCTCTTGAAACCGAACAATTTGTTAGGGATGTTCTTGCGGATACTGATGTGTTTATTCAGCCTTACCAGCGATTAAGCAGTACTATTGATACCCCCTTGTTGTTGCTGGAATCCATGGCATCTTTGTGTGCAGTGTTGACGAAACCTTATGGGAATATACCGGATATTTATGGCGAGAGTGACTTCCTGCTTTCACCGGTTAATTTTGTCCAATCTGCCGTAGGCCTTCTTCAGAATACTTTAGTAGAGAATATCCAAAGAGAGCACTTGCGAGTGTTTGCGCAAATCCAAAAGTATTCTTTTAATTCGTCTGTAGTCGCCAAACAATATCTGGCGGCAATTAATTTATGACCCGATCTTCTGCGTCTGTGGATTATTTGTCGCATTTATTTGCGATTCTTAACAGGGAACAGATCGGGTATTGTGTCCTTAGAAATTATGAGCAACTCCCGATAGAAATCGGGAATGACATCGATATCTGGGTTAAAGATGGGGAACAACAAAGATTTGCAGAGGCTGTTTATCTATTAGCGAAAGAGTTGGAGTGGCGGGTCGTTAATTATTCCCCGCGGCTAAGTTTCAAAGGGGAAGGGAACTATTTCCTGGCTCGCGTCAGCCGCACAATTGAGACAATTCATTTGGATTGTTGGACTTTTATTTATTGGAAAGGGCTTGTTTATGTGGATGAAAGCCAAATCTTGAGAAATATTGAGCTCCATCCGAATGGTTTTTATATCCCACATAAAGGTGTACAGGCAGCAACAATGCTTTTGAAGAATCTTTTATACCACTCAACAGTCCAGGAGAAGTATAAACAGAGCATTACCGACTACTCGAATGCGGACCCCAGTTCATTCTTGGCGGTATTACGAAAACCATTCGGAGAAGGCATCTCCTATATGCTTTTGAATTCCGCTCAGACAGCTAATTGGAAAAGATTGGAACAAAACTGTGCACATTTAAGGCTAATGTTATTTCTTAGAGCTGCTTTTTTACAGTGCCGGAGCTTTTACAGGTATTTGTCTTTGTATGTTGCGGGACTATTTAAACGATTGTTTTCTCCAAAGACAGGGCTTTTCCTGGTATTCATTGGTCCAGATGGTTCAGGGAAAACAACATTAGCTAATTCGCTTATTAATTCTGAAATAAAGCGTTTTTTCCAAAAAAAAACATATTTCCATGCCCATTTTCCCTATCTGCCGGAATTAAAGAGGTTTCTGTTTTGGAGGGGGAGTAATATTAAGTCATCTCCCCTGCCAGTAAGCCCTTCGCCTTTTAATCTATTTCGGGCGACAATTTATCCTTTATACTATGGTTTTAACCATTTTTTAGGTCATCTCCTTGTATGGAAGACTAGATATTATGGTGGGTTGATGATTTTTGATCGTTATTTTTATGACTACCTCCTTCTAAAACAATTTCTTAACTGCCCGAGGTTTATTATTTTTAGTATTGCTAAACTACTACCTAGGCCAGATGCGGTTATTTATCTAAAAAGTGATCCGGAATTAATCCACAAACGGAAACCAGAATTATCGGTGTCTGAAATAGAAAGACAGCAGAAAATATGTGACAATATGATCGATAAATTCGCCCGCACATATGTTATTCAAACCTCTGTTCCTCCTGAAGAAGCAGTAGCGCATATCGAAGCTATCGTGTTGGATCTTTTGCAGGAAAAAGAGTCTGCAAAGCAATGAAGATTCTCCATGTAATCCCATCATATGAACCTGCCTGGGCATTCGGTGGTACTGTCACTGCTACCGCAAACCTTTGTCGCGCTCTGGCCAGTAAGGGCGTTGATGTCACTGTATATACAACCAACGCTGATGGTAAAGGGGGGCAACTTGATGTCCCGCTTAACGCAGAGGTTAATGTCGGCGGTGTGAAAGTCTATTATTTTCGCTCCAGTCTCGGTAGAAGCGGTAACTTCTATTCCAGGACGCTTTCTAAAAAGATTCTAGCTACAGTGCGGGATTTTGATGTGGTGCATGTTTCCGCCGTTTGGCAATGGATGCAAGTTGATGTCGCGCGGTTTTGTTGTAATTTTAAGGTCCCTTATCTGATTAGTTTGCATGGCAGCCTTAACCCGTGGACGCTGACACAGAAAACTCTTAAGAAGAAGATTTATTGGAACTTGTTCGGCAAGCAAACTTTCAGGTACGCCTCTGCTATTCATTACACATGCGCAGAAGAGCGGCGGTTAACAGTCCCTATCATTGGCAAGTTACGTAATGTGCCGGGCTTTGTGGTGCCCAATGGCGTTAATTCCCAAGTTAACGGACTGAATATTAGGGAGAAGATGGGGATAGGATTAGATAAATTTGTCCTTCTATATGCCGGCCGGATACACCGGCAGAAGGGATTGGATTTTGTAATCAAAGCTATGTCTCGCCAGGGGTTGGAGAAATTGGTTCTTCTTCTTGTTGGTTATTCTGATGACTTGGCGTACGCAGGATATCTAAAAAGAATTTCAGCGGGAATACAGAATCGAATAATTTGGGTTAATCCCGTCACAGCTGCA
The DNA here is from genome assembly GCA_001799615.1 of Elusimicrobia bacterium GWA2_61_42. GTDB lineage: Bacteria > Elusimicrobiota > Elusimicrobia > Elusimicrobiales > UBA9959 > UBA9959. The sequence goes on from MGTU01000017.1 coordinate 56,856, forward strand.
GGCATATCGGACTATTATTCCAGTTCTAACCTTTTTGTCCTGCCGAGTTATGGGGAAAACTTTAGTATGGTCGCAGTGGAGGCAATGTCCTTTGGCTTACCTGTTCTTATCACTAAAAATGTCGGTATTTGGCGCGAGGTGGAACAGGATAAAGCTGGATTTATTGTAGAACAGAATTCTGAAGAGATTTCGGTATTGCTTGGAAAAGTATCTCAAGATCGGGATTTACTCAGAACCATATCTGCCCATGCAAGGGCTTGTGCAGAAACCCGATACGACATTAATAATGTTGCCGCTCTTATGGCGAAAGCGTATGAAGATATCATCTCAGGCACCCAAACCAAGGAATTGCAATGGGAATAGAGTCTTCTTCTCCATATCTGCCCAAAAGCCGAATTGGGGACTATTTAACATTTGTAAAGCGTGGCTTTGCGTATAGGGTTTGGGGTGAATGCCTTGAAAAATATGGCGAGTTTAACGTAAAGTCACAATTCAAATTCCTGGACGTAGGTTCTGGGCCTGGCTATTTTTTGCGTTATATAGAGAAATGGTTTCCGAAGGCAGATCTTTGTGGTCTTGATTCAGATAAATCTCTGATCGACTTCTCGTCAAGGCACTTAACAAGAACAACACTTGTCCACCACGACGGGCATTCCCTACCTTTTCCTGACTCATCTTTTAATGTTGTCAGTTCCCTGCAGGTTATTGAGCATCTGGAGACACCTATGTCGTTCTTAAGGGAGGTTAACCGTGTTTTGGGCCCTAAGGGGATACTCTTAATTTCCACGCCCAACCCTGAGGGAATTTGTTCTAAAGTATTGGCGAAAAAATGGCAAGGAATTCGCTATGATCATATATCATTAAAATCCCCAGCCGAGTGGCGCAATATCTTTAAAAAAGCCGGTTTTAATGTAATTCAAGATGGAACGACAGGGCTTACAGGCTTTAAAATTTTGCAGGTATTCCCATTTTCTCTTTTAAACCATATCCCCATGGCGGTGTGGGGTTTCTTCCCATGGGATAAAGGAGAAAGTTATATGGCGATTATTCAAAAGAATTAAAGAGATGGATTAGCTTATGGCTCGTATTCATGCCGTTTACATCGTTTCATTGAAATTCGCCCCAGGATTGAAAAAGGAATTTCAACTTATCGGGGAAAATATCCGCAAACATGGGTTTGATGTCGCCTATCTTTTGGCCGATAAATACGCGGCTCTTGGGGAAGAGATGCCTGGGACTGTATATATAAAAACAGGCAAAGGGGTTTTTGGCCTGATGTTGGAAACTCTTCAGAACGTGAGTTTTAAAAATATTTTCACATTGTTCTCTGTAAAACCTCCCTTATTCCTTCTTTTTTACAATCCACATCCTCTTAATCCGCTTCTTGCAGGAAAATTAAAAAGAGAATTCCCTGATTGTAAAAGTGCTCTTTTTTTACACGATCCGTACAAGCAGGACAAAAGGGTTTATGGTTGGGCTAAATACGTTTTTTACCAGATTACGGAATGGATCCAGGCTTTGACCCTGAGAAAAATGGATATTGTGATTTCTCCTTCTGTATATTCATCCCATCTTCTTAAAAAGCGCTTTCCTTGGTATACGAATCTGAATGTGATCGCCCCGCTGATGATTCCGGATCAAGTACCGCAAACAGCTGCGCCAAGGAAATATTTCAGCATTGTCGGAACTGCTCATAATGCTACTGGACATGATAAGTTTGTCTCATTGGTTAATTATACCGTTCGCCGGAAAAAGAACATTGGTTTCGCTATTATAAGTTCCAGCAATATCCATGGTTTTATAAGGCACGTAGACGAAGCGGCTTTGCCATATCTGAAAATTATTAATAAAAAAATCATATCAGATCCTGAAATAAGCGAAATTGTTTCTCAAAGCTATGCCGTGCTTAGGCTTGACGCTGATATTACACAAAGCGGGGTAATCCCTGTTTGTTATATGAACAGCACGCCTGTAATTGCCCCAAACTCCCCCGGGTTTACTCAGCATATTCAACATGGTATTAATGGTTATATACTGCCCACAGCGTATTCAAACGACGATTTGCTGAAAGCGATGGAATTTGTCCGGGATAATTTTGAGATGCTATCCTCTAATGCCCGGGCTTCCTATGAGAATATATGGTCGAATAAGAACTGGGATGAGAGCTATGCGTGGCTTATTGATTCCCTTAAGGCCTCGAGTGTAGCTCTCTCGCCTAAAACTAAGACATGAAAATCTCGGTAATCACCGCCTGTTATAACTCTGCCGCCACCCTGGCAGATACGCTGGACTCCGTTTCGGCGCAGACTTATGCGGAGCTGGAGCATATTGTTGTGGACGGCGGCTCCAGGGATAATACGCTGGATATTGTTAAGGCGCATGGCAAAAGGGTCAGCAACCTTATAACCGGGCCGGATAAGGGGATCTACGACGCTTTAAACAAGGGGATAAGGCTGGCTACCGGGGATGTTATCGGGATTATGCATTCCGACGATATCTATTCCGAACCTGCTGCTTTGGCCAAAGTGGCGGAATTTATGGCCAGGAGCGGCACGGACAGCTGCTACGGGGACCTGGTTTATGTGGAAAGGGCCAACCCGGAGAAGATAGTGCGCTACTGGCATTCGGGCGCTTATGCCCCGGAGCGGTTTAAGGGCGGCTGGATGCCGCCTCACCCCGCTTTCTTCCTGAAGCGGTCAGTTTACGAACAGCACGGCCTGTATAACCTGGACTTTCCGCTGGCTGCCGACTATGAGCTGATGCTGCGCATGCTTTATCGCCATAAGGTGTCCTGTTCTTATCTGCCCGAAGTGCTGGTTAAAATGCGCTGCGGGGGGACAAGCCGGGCCGGCTTGCTGAACACCCCTAAAATGCTTATTGAAAATTACCGGGCGTGGCGGCATAATGGCCTGCCGGCAAATCCGCTTACTTTTATCTGTAAACCGCTGCATAAATTGAAACAGTTCTCCGACAGGCCGCGGTAAGCCCTCCCTTGATAGCGGTGTGACCTGTGTTACACCAATTAGAACCCCGTAAATAGTAAAATAGACCTATGCGCGTTAGTGTCTATAAGGTTTTTCTTGTTCTGGGCGATATCGCCATTTTCTTTTTTGCTTTGGCCGCCGCCTTGGCCATAAGAAGGCCGGCGCTGTTCTCGCCGCATTATTATTTAGAGCATGTAGTGTTCTTTTCTTTTGTGCTCCCTGTTTACCTAGGCGTGAACGGCATACTGGGTTTGTATGACTTCCGCCAGATACGCGACCTGCCGGGGATCATCGGCGAGAGTTTGCTGGCCTTCCTGTACACGTTTACCGCCTCGGTTTTCATCTATTATTTCTCGGGAACTTTTTTTGCTTCCCCTAAAACCTACCTTTTCCTGACCTTGCTGATAACGCTGATAGCCGGTATTTACTGGCGGCGCCTGTGGATGAGCATTATAGCCACTCCCATGTTCGCCACTAAAACTCTTTTTCTGGGCAATAACGAGATCATCGGCCAGTTGATGGACGATCTGCAAAGCCACCGGTACAACCGGTTTAAGGTAGTTAAGCGCGAGGCTGTTTTGGGCTGGGGCGGGGTGGCCGGCGGGAAATCCCTGCGCGATATGGCCGACCTTATTGTGGTGGACCAGGAACAGATAGGCACGGACCCCGCTAACCAGCAGGTGCTCTCCGCGGCCGTGGACAACGCCGTGCCGGTGTGGACCTATACGGATTTCTACGAGGAATTGCATAAAAAAGTGGCGCCTTTCACCACCAACAAGAACGCGTGGATGCTGGAGCACGTGCTGCACCGCAGGAATACTTTTTACATCTGGATAAAGAACTTCAACGGTTTCCTGCTGGCGGGGCTCGGCGTTATCCTGCTTTCACCTTTGCTGCCGCTGATAGCGCTGGCCATAAAGCTGGAAGACGGCGGTCCGGTTTTTTATTCCCAGCCGCGCGTAGGCTACCTTAAACGCACTTTCCGGCTTTGGAAGTTCCGCACCATGAAAGTGGGCGCCGACAGCGCCGGCTACCTGTGGAATACCGCACAGGCCGACCCGCGCGTTACCAGGGTGGGGAAATTGCTGCGCAAATTCCGCGTGGATGAACTGCCGCAGTTCTGGAACGTGTTAACGGGCGAGATGGCGCTGGTGGGGCCGCGGCCCACCTGGGTGGGCGAAAAGCAGGCCTGGGACCTGCCGGACTACCACATGCGCACCCTGGTAAAGCCGGGCCTTACCGGCTGGGCGCAGATAAATTCCTCCGCTACCGACAGCGAGGACGACACCTTTGAAAAACTTTGTTACGACCTGTATTACATTAAGAACCTGTCTTTCGCGCTGGACCTGTCCATATTGCTGAAGACCGTGCGGCGGGTCTTCCAGAGCGAACAGTCCCTGCGCCGCAAACGCCAGGCCGCCCGCAAACCGCCTTCCGCGCCATCCGAACTGCAGCCCGTTAAATAAATGGGGACAGGCTACTTTATTTTGAGTGGGGGGCTTGAAGTTATACGTAGAGTGTGTATAATATACGTATAACTATTCCATGGAGGGATAATGCGCAGGCTTTCACCCGAAACAAGCACGCTTTACGCGGAACTGCTGGACCAGTTGACCGCGCTTGACGCCCGGCACTCTATCGGGGCGTTAAAGGGATCTTTCACGACCAAAGAAGTGAAAGGCGAGTGCTATTATTATTTCCAGATCTTCGGGCTTAATGGCGCCCAGCGGCAGATCTACCTGGGCCGCAAGTCGCCCGCGCTTGACGCCCTGGCGGCTAAATTCAAGGCAGAGAAAGTCTTTTTAAAGCCGGACCTGGACCGCGTGAAGAAGCTTTGCGCGCAGATACGGGCCGGCGGCGGCCTGCACGCCGACGCAGCGCACGCCAGGGTGCTGGCGGCGCTGGCGGCAGGGGGAGTGTTCCGGCTCGGCGGAGTTCTGGTGGGCACGCATGCGTTTTCCGCCATGGGGAATATGCTGGGCGTGAACTGGGAGGCCGCGGCGAAAACCCAGGATATAGACATAGCCGCCTCGAAGAATATAAATATCGCCCTGCCAGGAGGCAAGGCCGACGTGCCCGCGGCGCTTGAAAACCTGCGGCTCGGGTTCCTGCCGGTGCCGCAGCTTGACCACAAAAATCCCTCCACGTCCTTTAAGGTGCGCGGCAGTACGCTTACGGTGGATATCCTTACCCCGGGAGCGAAAGAGGCGCTTAAGCCGGTGTTTATCGCCGCGCTTAATACCGCCGCCCAGCCGCTGCCTTTCCTTGATTACCTGTTGGAAGCCCCAGAGAGAGCCGCCGTGGTCAACAGCGAAGGGGTTCTGGTTAACCTGCCCAACCCGGCCAGGTTCGCCTTTCATAAGCTGATCATAAGCCGCGAGCGCGCCGCTGCGCTGCAGGTCAAAGCCGCCAAAGACCTTTCACAGGCTTCCGCCTTGTTTTCCGTGCTGGCTGAAGACCGGCCGGGGGACATCCTGCTGGCCTATGAGGCCATAGCGGCCCGCGGGCAATTCTGGCTGGGCAAGCTGAAGAAGGTTATGCCGGTTTTTGCGGTTAAATACCCTGAGGGGTATCAAAAGCTGATTTCCGCGGCGCCCATCCTTAAAGTTTAACCGCGTGCCGCGGTTATAGAGAGCCCTCCTTTAAAATTGTTATCATATAGTTATGAATAGGGTGCTTGTAGTGGGCGGGGCCGGTTATATCGGCGCCCAGACCAATAAACTGCTGGCTGACCGCGGCCTGAAAACCGTGGTTTTTGACGATCTTTCAACCGGGCACCGCTCCCTGGCGCGCTGGGGGGAATTCTTTAAGGGCAGCCTGGCCGACCCGGCCGACCTGGCCCGCTGTTTCAAGAAATACCGTTTTGACGCCGTAATGCATTTTGCCGCGCACGCCTACGTGGGCGAGAGCGTGACGGACCCCGCCAAGTACTACCGCAATAACGTGGCCAATACCCTTAACCTGCTGGACGCCATGCGCGCCGCCGGGGTTAAGCATCTTGTTTTCTCGTCGTCCTGCGCGGTTTACGGCGCGCCCCGGGCGCTGCCCATGCGCGAAACTTTGCCGCTCAGCCCGGTGAACCCTTACGGCCGCACCAAGCTGATGATGGAGCAGATAATGGCGGACTACGCCGCGGCCTACGGCCTGAAATACGCCGCGCTGCGCTACTTTAACGCGGCCGGCGCGGACCCCGCCGGCGAGATAGGCGAGGCGCACGAGCCGGAAACGCATTTGATCCCCCTGGTGCTGGACGCCGCCGCCGGGCTGCGCCGCGAGATAAAGGTTTTCGGCAGCAGCTATAAGACCCCGGACGGCACCTGCGTGCGCGACTACGTGCACGTGGCGGACCTGGCCCTGGCCCACCTGCTGGCGCTGCGCTACCTGCAGCAGGGGGGGCAAAGCGGCGGCTTTAACCTGGGCAACGGCAAAGGTTTTTCCGTACTGAAAGTCATAAAAACGGTTGAGAAAGTAACAGGTAAAAAGATCAAGGTTCAGATGGCTCCGCGCCGCGCCGGGGACCCCGCCGCGCTGGTGGCGTCCGCCGCCAGGGCCCGCAAGGCGCTGGGCTGGCGGCCGCAGTACGCCTCCCTGGAGACCATAATAAAGCACGCCTGGGACTGGCATAAAGTTAAAGTTATCAGGATGCGGAAATGATCGGCGGAATAAATTTATGAAATTCGTTTTTACCAAAACTAAAATACCGGGGCTTGTGATAGTAGAACCCGAGGTGGGCAGCGACGAGCGGGGTTCTTACAGCGAAAGCTATAAGGCCTCCGAGTTCCTCAAAGCGGGCATAAAAGACGTTTTTGTGCAGGAGAATCGCTCTATCTCCCGCAGGGGCGTGCTGCGCGGGCTGCATTACCAGCGCGCGCCTTACGGGCAGGCCAAGCTGGTGCGCTGCGGCCGCGGCAGCATGTTCGAAGCCGTGGCCGACCTGCGCCCCGGCTCCAGGACTTTCGGGCACACTTTCGCCATAGAGCTTTCCGACGCCAACGGGCTGATGCTCTACGTGCCGGCCGGTTTCGCCCACGGTTTTTATATCATCAATGACGGGACGGAAGTAATATACAAGTGCTCCAAGGAGTACAATGCCGGCCACGCCGCCGGCTTGCGCTGGAACGACCCGGACCTTAAGATAAAATGGCCCACTAAAAGCCCGATCCTGTCCGAGAAGGACAAGGCGCTGCCGTTCCTTAAAGACATCGTGAAGTAATTACAGCGTAGAGGAGAACTATGAAAGGAATTATTCTTGCGGGCGGTTCCGGCACCAGGCTTTATCCTATTACCAGTGCTGTGTGCAAACAGCTGCTGCCCATCTACGACAAGCCCATGATCTATTACCCGCTGTCGGCCCTGATGCTGGCCGGCATAAAGGAAATACTCATAATTTCCACCCCCAAGGACCTGCCGCGTTTTAAAGATATCTTTGCCGACGGCTCCGCCTGGGGCCTTAAGCTTACCTACAAAGAACAGGCCGCGCCCAACGGCATAGCCGAGGCTTTCCTGATAGGAGAGGACTTCATAGGTTCCGACGACGCCTGCCTGGTGCTGGGCGACAATATTTTCTACGGCCACGGCCTGCCCGAGGCCTTCCAGAAGGCCGTAGCGGCCGCCAAGGACAAGAACGCCACCGTGTTCGGCTATTACGTGAACGACCCGGAGCGCTACGGCGTGGTGGACTTCGACAAGGCCGGGCACGCGCTGTCCATAGAGGAAAAACCCGCCAAGCCCAAATCCAATTACGCGGTGACCGGCTTATATTTCTATCCCAACGACGTGGTAAAGACCTCCAAAGCCATAAAGCCCTCCGCCCGCGGCGAGCTTGAGATCACCGACGTGAACAAAGAATACCTTAAGCGCGGCGCCCTCAAAGTGGAGCTGCTGGGCCGGGGCTATGCCTGGCTGGACACCGGCACCTTCGAAAGCCTGCTGGAAGCCGGCGAATTCATAGCCACCGTGGAAAGCCGGCAGGGCCTTAAGATAGCCTGCATCGAGGAAATAGCCTACAGCATGGGCTATATCAGCAAAGAGCAGCTGCTGCGCCTGGCCGACGGCCTGAACAAGAACAGCTACGGCCAGTACCTGCGCAAAGTTGCCAGCGAGGACGCAAAGTAATATTTTACTTCCCGGAGAAGACATGCCTTTTGAATTCGAAAAACTGAAAGTGGACGGGCTGGTGCTGGTTAAATCCCGCATTTTCCCCGACGAGCGCGGTTTTTTCGTGGAGAACTACAAGAAAAGCGATTTCGTAAAGGCCGGCATAACCGAAGAGTTCGTGCAGGATAACCTTTCCAGGTCGGTCAAAGGGGTGCTGCGCGGCCTGCACTACCAGCGCACCCCGCACGCGCAGGGCAAGCTGGTGCGCTGCATCGCGGGCGCCATCCTGGACGTGGGCGTGGACATCCGCCCCGGCTCCCCGACCTTCGGCCGCTGGGCCGCCGCCGAGCTCAGCGCCGCCAACGCGCACCTGCTCTACCTCCCGCCGGGCTTCGCCCACGGCTTTGTGGTGCTGAGCGACACGGCTGAAATAATTTACAAGTGCACCGCCTATTACGCCCCGGAATGCGACGCCGGCATCAGCTGGAACGACCCGGAGATCGGCATAGACTGGGGCGTAAAGGACCCGCTGCTGTCGGCCAAGGACCGCGCCCTGCCGCGCCTTAAGGACGCCAAACTCTGATGCGCGTCTTCATCACCGGCTCAAAAGGCCAGCTGGGTGCCGCCTTCGTGCGCCGCTTCCAGGCCAACGGCTGGGACTACGCCGCGGCAGACCTGGACACGCTGGATATCTCCGACGGCAACGCGGTGATGGCCGCCATAATGCCGTACCGCCCCGCCCTGATCCTGAACTGCGCGGCCTACAACCTGGTGGACAAAGCCGAGACGGACAGCGCCGCCGCTTTTGCTGTAAACGCCGAGGGCCCGCGCCTGCTGGCGCTGGCCGCGCGCAAACTGGAAGCCACTTTGGTGCATTACGGCACCAGCTACATCTTCGACGGAGAGAAATCTTCACCCTACACCGAGACGGACAAGCCCAGCCCCCTCAGCAATTACGGGCACTCCAAACTGAAAGGCGAGGAGTACGCGCTGCAGGCCCCCGGCAGCCTGGTGCTGCGGCTCAGCTGGGTCTTCGGGCAGGGCGCGCAGAACTTCATCCATAAGGTCAAAGGCTGGGCGGCCAATGCCGGCCCGCTGCGCGTGGCCGCCGACGAGGTGGCCGGGCCCACTTCCACCGAAGACATCGTGAACGTCACCCTGGAAGCCTTGAAGCGCGGCCTTACCGGCACCTGGAATTTAACCAATACCGGCAGCTGCTCGCGCTACGACTGGGCCAAACTAATTTTAAAAGAGTACGGGTTGGACAAAGAAGTGCAGCCGGCCAAAATGTCCGATTTTAACCTGGCGGCGCGGCGCCCGCGCTTTTCCGCCATGTCCAATGAGGCCCTTTGCCGGGAGCTGGGAATAACTATTCCCGCCTGGGAAGAGGCCGTGCGCGCTTTTATCAAGGAGACCAAATGCCTAAAGTGATGATAGTCCTGCCCGCCTACAACGCCGAGAAAACCCTGGCGGCCACGCTGGCCGATATCCCGGAAGAATACCGCAACAACGTCATCCTGGTGGACGACTGCTCCACGGACAAGACCGTGGAAGTGGCGAAGAATTTCGGCATTACCGTGATCCCGCACCTGGAGAACAAAGGCTACGGCGGCAACCAGAAGACCTGCTACCGCGAAGCCCTTAAGGCCGGCGCCGACATAGTGGTGATGCTGCACCCGGACTACCAGTATAACCCCAAGGTGATCCCGCACCTGGCCGGCGTGATCGGCAACAATATCTGCGACATGATGCTGGGCAACCGCATCCGCACCCGCCGCGAGACGCTGGCGGGGGGCATGCCGTTCTACAAATACCTCTCCAACCGCTTTCTTTCCCTGCTGTGCAACGTGGCCACCGGCGAGAACCTGGGCGAATGGCATAGCGGCATGCGCGCCTATTCCCGCAAGGTGCTGGAAGGCATTCCCTGGGAGCACAACACCGACGACTTCGCCTTCGACATGCAGTTCCTGGTGCAGGCCTCTTACTTCGGCTACCGGATGGGGGACATCCCGGTGGAGACCAAGTATTTCGAGGAGGCCTCGTCGATAAATTTCAGCCGCAGCCTGAAGTACGGCCTGCACACCCTGGTGATCCTGGCGCAGTTCCTGGTACAGAAAAGCGGCCTGGCCAAGCTAGAGCTTTTCAAGAGGGCCGCATGACGGAGCAAGGGAAAGCCCGGGACTGGCGTTCTTTCTTCTCCGGCGATACGGCTTTGTACGCCTGCCTGCTGCTGTTCTGTTTCTTCAGGCTGGGGGATATGACCCTGTCCGAAATGGACGACATCACCCATGCGGCCATGGGCAAATCCATCCTGTTCACCGGCGACTGGTTCACCATGCACGCCGGCAGCCTTAAGAGTTTCCTGAAGCCGCCGCTGTATTTCTGGATGGAGGCCGTGGTCTTCAAGCTCTTTTCCGTTTCCGACTACTGGGCCCGCTTCCCGGGCGCTTTAACCGCTTTCCTCACGCTGGTGCTGGCTTATAAAATGGTGCGCACCGCCTGGGACCGGCAGACCGCCCTGCTGACGGTGCTGATCCTTTGCTCCAGCACCTTCTTCGCCAAGTACAGCCGCCGCGCCATGCTGGACATGCCGGTGGCCTTCGCGCTGGCGCTGGGCATGTGGGCCGCC